>NZ_CP129137.1:3740000-4940000 GCF_030406905.1 Streptomyces sp. HUAS CB01 | reverse complement strand
CGCCAGACGTCCGCGTCGACCTTGAGCAGGAAGTCCAGGTCCTCGTCGGCCAGCTCCAGACCGGCCGTGTCCAGGGACTCCCGGGTCGGGAGGATGCCGATCGGGGTCTCGACGCCCTCGGCCTTGCCCTCCAGGCGCTCCACGATCCACTTCAGGACGCGGCTGTTCTCGCCGAAGCCCGGCCAGACGAACTTGCCGGCGTCGTTCTTGCGGAACCAGTTCACGTAGTAGATCTTCGGGAGCTTGGACTCGTCGCCCCGTGCCGAGGCGTCCTGCCCGACCTTGATCCAGTGGGCCATGTAGTCGCCCATGTTGTAACCGCAGAAGGGCAGCATCGCGAACGGGTCGCGGCGCAGCTCGCCGACCTTGCCCTCGGCGGCGGCGGTCTTCTCGGAGGCGACGTTCGCGCCCAGGAAGACACCGTGCTGCCAGTCGAAGGACTCCGTCACCAGCGGGACGGCGGAGGCGCGGCGGCCACCGAAGAGGATCGCCGAGATCGGCACACCCTTCGGGTCCTCCCACTCCGGCGCGATGATCGGGCACTGCGCGGCCGGGACGGTGAAGCGGGCGTTCGGGTGGGCGGCCGGGACCCCGGACTCCGGGGTCCAGTCGTTGCCCTTCCAGTCGGTCAGGTGGGCCGGAGTGTCCTCCGTCATGCCCTCCCACCAGATGTCGTTGTCGTCGGTGAGTGCGACGTTGGTGAAGACCGCGTTGCCCCACAGGGTCTTCATGGCGTTGGCGTTGGTGTGCTCGCCGGTGCCGGGCGCGACGCCGAAGAAGCCGGCCTCGGGGTTGATCGCGTAGAGGCGGCCGTCCTCGCCGAACCGCATCCAGGCGATGTCGTCGCCGATCGTCTCCACGGTCCAGCCGGAGATCGTGGGCTCCAGCATGGCCAGGTTGGTCTTGCCGCAGGCCGACGGGAAGGCGGCGGCCACGTACTTCGACTCGCCCTGCGGCGGGGTCAGCTTGAGGATCAGCATGTGCTCGGCGAGCCAGCCCTCGTCGCGGGCCATGACGGACGCGATGCGCAGGGCGTAGCACTTCTTGCCGAGCAGGGCGTTGCCGCCGTAGCCCGAACCGTAGGACCAGATCTCACGGGACTCGGGGAAGTGCGAGATGTACTTCGTGGAGTTGCAGGGCCACGGCACGTCCTCCTGGCCCGGCTCCAGCGGTGCGCCCAGGGTGTGCACGGCCTTCACGAAGAAGCCGTCGGAGCCCAGCTCGTCCAGGACGGCCTGGCCCATCCGGGTCATGGTGCGCATGGAGACGGCGACGTAGGCGGAGTCGGTGATCTCGACGCCCAGCGCGGAGAGCGGCGAGCCGAGCGGGCCCATGCAGAAGGGGACGACGTACATCGTCCGGCCCTTCATCGAACCGCGGAAGACGCCCTTCTCGCCGGTGAAGATCTCCCGCATCTCGGCGGGGGCCTTCCAGTGGTTCGTCGGGCCGGCGTCCTCCTCCTTCTCGGAGCAGATGAAGGTGCGGTCCTCGACGCGCGCCACGTCCGTGGGGTCGGAGGCCGCGTAGTACGAGTTCGGGCGCTTGATCGGGTCCAGCTTGCGGAACGTGCCCTTCGCGACCAGTTCCTCGGCCAGGCGGTCGTACTCGGCCTCGGAACCGTCGCACCAGACCACCCTGTCCGGCTGCGTCAGTGCTGCGATCTCGTCGACCCAGGCGATCAGTTCCTGGTGGTTGGTGGGGACGTTGCTGGGAGCCGCGATGTCGCGCGCCACGATTGCTCCTAAAAGAGGGGTTTGAGGTTGTTGCCCCGTGGGGGCTGCGACCCGGATGCTTCGTAGCTGCTCATCCGGTGCCGACCGCACTCATCTGATCATCCGTGCCCGGTGCCCATATGTCCAGAGGACCTCTCACGTGAGCATGGCCACTCGGAGTCCGTCACCTACGGGCCCGTAGGTAGCATGCCGCCATGACTGCAGCCTCGCCCGCCGTGAACGAGATCGATCCGCCGCCGGTGAAGCCGCGGTTGCGGGGATGGCTGCACGCAGGGATGTTTCCCGCCGTGCTGATCGCCGGGATCGTGCTGACGGCTCTCGCGGACTCGACCCGCGGCCGGATCGCCTGCGGCATCTACGTACTCACCGCCTGTCTGCTCTTCGGTGTGAGCGCGCTCTACCACCGGGGCACCTGGGGCCCGCGCGCGACGGCCGTCCTCCGCCGGCTCGATCACGCGAACATCTTCCTGATCATCGCCGGTACGTATACCCCGCTGACCCTGCTGCTCCTGCCGGACTCCACCGGGCGGGTGCTGTTGTGGGCGGTCTGGGCGGCAGCGGTTGCCGGAATCGCCTTCCGGGTCTTCTGGGTGGGCGCGCCGCGGTGGCTGTACACGCCCTGCTACATCGCGATGGGCTGGGCCGCGGTCTTCTTCCTGCCCGACTTCATGCGCAAGGGCGGCATCGCCGTCCTCGTGCTCGTGATCGTCGGCGGCCTGCTGTACAGCGTCGGCGGCGTGGTCTACGGGATGAAGCGGCCGAATCCGTCACCGCGCTGGTTCGGCTTCCACGAGGTCTTCCACTCCCTCACCCTGGCCGCCTTCGTCGTCCACTACGTGGGGATCTCCCTGGTCGCCTACCAGCACGCCTGACCGGCTCCCGGGGGCCCGTGACTCGTTCGCGGACGTGGCCCGGGCTGCGGCGGATGTCCGAGAATGACGGCCATGGTCCCCTCCGCACACCGTCGCGCTCCCGCACACCGGCCCCCGGCGGGACTGCGTGAGCGCAAGAAGCTCAAGACCCGTGCGGCGATCCGGCGGGCCCTGTACGGGCTGGTCGCCGAGCAGGGCTACGAGGCGACCACCATCGAACAGATCGCCGCCGCCGCGGAGGTCTCCCCGTCCACCGTCTCCCGCTACTTCGCCGCCAAGGAGGACATCGTCCTCACCGACGGGACCGACACGGCGATGGTGGAGATGCTGCGGCGCCGGCCTGCCGGTGAACCGCCCCTTCAGTCCCTGCGGTTCGTCGTCACCCACGCCGTCCGGGCCCTCCTGACGGAGGACCCGGACGCGATGCGCCTGCGCGCGACGCTGCTGGTGGAGGTCCCGGCCGTACGGGCCCGGCTGGCCGAGACCACGGCCGAGACCTCCCTGCTGCTGTCCCGCGTCCTCGCCGAGCGGACCGGCCGCGACGCCGGCGACCTGGAGGTGCGGGTCCTCACCGCCGCAGTGATCGCCGCCCTGCGCGAGGTCACCCTCCTCTGGGCGGAGCGCGGCCGGCGGGACGACCTGGCCGCGCTCCTGGACCGTGCCCTCGACACGCTCGGCGACGGCCTGGCCCCCTGAGCGCGGACGGACCCGCTACCTCCTCAGGTCCCCCTTCCCGCAGGTGCGGCCGTCCCGGTCCGGGTCGAGCCGGAGCGGGTCGTCCTTGCCGTTGACCTTCAGCCGACCGTATCCGTGCGCCGTGAGCCAGTCGCAGCGGGACCTGGTCGTCGCCTTCACCGGCGCCGGGAAGGTGAGCGGCACGCAGACGTCGGCCGTGCCGTAGTGCCGGTCGCAGCCCGCGACCTTCGGACCGACCGGGGCCGAGGCCCGCTTCTTGCCGTTCTTCTTCGGGGACTTGGCGAGCTCCCCGGCGAAGTCGTGGACGTGCGCGGACGGAGCGTCCTTCGCGGCCCGCGCCGCCGCGGGCGGGGCCCCCAGGTGCACCCACTCGGCCACCGACGGGATCCCGTTGGCGTCCACGCCGAAGAGCATGTACCAGCCGGGCGGGGCCAGGTTGGGGTTGCTGGTGACGTTCAGGTCGATCGTCCGGTCGTCCACCACGCTCAGCGGGAGGTCCACGAACCGCTGGTTCGGGTCCGACGAGTGGGTGACCGCTGCCGGGCGGATCAGCTCCGCCTTGGCGATCGGCCGGTCGACGGTGATCCGCTGGGTGTCGCCGTACTGCCACTCGCCGTCGACCACCGAAGTGATCCGCGGCCGGGGGCCCTTCAGCAGGTACGGCGGGGTGTAGATCGACACGTTGTGGTTGTAGGTGCCGTTGCCGGGGTTGTCGCCGACGGCCATCACCCGGCCGTCGGGCAGCAGGAACGCCGAGGAGTGGTACGTGCGCGGGATCGGGTCGGCCGCGAGGCCCTCCTCGTAGGTGTTGGTCACCGGGTCGAAGAAGGACGCCTCGTACACCGGATCGGCCCGGTCGTGCAGCCCGCCGCCGGTCTCCAGCACCTTGCCGTCGGGCAGCAGCACCGCGGAGACGAACATCTTGCCCTCGTCACCGGTCTGGGGGCGCTTGCCCTGGCCCTGGTCGACGAGGCCCTGCGGCAGTGGCGGACCGGCCGTGTACTGCGGGTTCGGCTGCTTGAGGTCGATGATGTCGGTCAGCCGGTTGGCGGCCGGGTTGGTCTCGTTGTTGCCGCCGCCGACGGTGAGGACCCGCTGGTCCTGCGCCGGGGGCAGCAGCACGCTCGCGCTCTCGTCGCGCTGGTCCTTGTTCCGCAGGCCCGGCACGTCGGTGATGGTGTTGGCGTCGTAGTCGTAGATCGAGGCGCCGGTGCCCGGGGTGCCGTTGCCGAAGACATGGCTGCCGGAGTAGAAGAGGCGGCCGTCCTGCATCAGGATCATCGACGGGTACAGGCCCCAGAACGACCAGGTCTGGTTGACCTGGTGGAGCGGCAGCCACTTGTTCTCGGCGGCCGAGAACTTCTCCGCCGTCACGTTGCCCGTCGAGTCCTCCTTCAGCCCGCCGAAGGAGATGACGTCACCGTTGCCGAGGATCGTCGCCGACGGGTACCAGTGGCCCCCGTTCATGTCGTTGGTCCGCGTGTACGTCTCGGTCACCGGGTCGAAGACGTAGGAGTCCTTCAGGCCCTGGTAGCCGATCGTGCCGTCGGCCGACGGATAGCCCTTGTTGCCGCTCATCACCAGCACCCGGCCGTCGGACAACTGGACGTGGCCGGCGCAGAACATGTCCGCGGGCGTCGGGATGTTCTTGTACGTCCCGGCCACCGGGTCGTACACGGCGGAGGTGAACGTCCCCGCCTCGAACATCGCCGGGTCGTTGCCGGAGCCCGCGATGAGGAGCACCTTGCCTCCCCCGGGGCCTCCGGACTGGGAGGTACCCCCGTGCAGCACCACCGAGTGCATGGAGCGCACCGGGTTCTTCGTCGGCATGACGTCCCACCGGCCCTTCGCGCACTCCTCGGCCGTCGCCGTGCACACCGGGTCGGGCGTCGGCGGGGCGACCTCCTCCATCGCGTAGTCGTCGGTCGTGACGCTGCCGGTGCCGAAGACGGAGACGCCCCAGGTGATCTGGTCCGTGTTCGGCGGGATGGCGGGCGTGCGGACCTCGCTGCGGGTCCAGTCCCCCTCCATGGGGAGGGTGCGCAGATCGGTCCAGTACTGCCAGCCCGCGGTGGTGTCGTGGCGGAAGAGGGTGAGGGCCGTGTCCGGGGTCGTCGACTTGTACCAGAAGGACAGGTCGTACTGGCGCTCCGGGACGACGTGCGGCGCGCAGTCCGCGGACTCCGTGATCAGGGCCTTGCGGTCGCCGTCCAGCCGTCGGGTCAGCTCGACCTTCATCGCGGCGGAACCGGTGTGCGCGTCCGCGGTCGTGGTGAAGGTGAAGTCGTTGTCCCCCCAGCCCGACTTGGCCCAGCAGAAGGGCATGTCGCCGCTGCCGGGGGTCTCGAAGCCGGGGTTCCTGACGAGGTTGGGCCCCGCGGTCGCGGGCTGCTGGGCGGCGAGCAGCAGGCCCGCGGTCATGGCGGCGACCGTGAGCAGCGCGGTCGTTCTGCGGGTGCGTCCGATGGGTCTGCGGGTACGTCCGGGTGGTTTCAACTGGTGCTCCTTGCTGTACCTGTACGGCTCCTTGCGGTACGGCCTCCGCGCGGCAGGTAGACGAGCGCCTCGGTCCCGGCGAACCGCAGGACGAACGTCGTGAGCAGCGCGAGCGTGGTGGCGGGCAGCACGGCCAGGTGGAACTGCCCGACGAGCAGGGCGATCAGCGGGATCCTCAGCACCAGGTCCGCGTTGGCGAGCAGCGCGAACCGGCCCACGCGGTCCGCCCAGTGGCGGTGGTGGCGCCGGTCGCGGAACAGCAGCACCTCGATGAGGAGGAAGTTCCACAGCACGCCGAACTGGTTGGCCAGGATCTCGGCGGGCAGGTAGTGCAGCCCGGCGGTCACCAGCGCGTGCAGTGCCAGCAGGTTGGGGACGAAGCCGGTGAGCCCGATGAGACCGAAGGCCGCCATCCGGCCGAGCGGGGAGGCGGTGCGCAGCCCGACCAGGTGCCTCAGGAAGCGCAGGCCCTCCCTGGCCGTCGACTTGGACTCGCCCGCGAAGCGGTCCCGGAAGACGAACGGCACCTCGGCGACCTCGCCCGGCCGGCAGCGCACGGCCAGCTCCAGCAGGATCTTGTAGCCGAGCGGCTTCAGCGCCTCGGCGGTCACCGCGGACCGGCGGATGGCGAAGAAGCCGCTCATGGGGTCGCTGATGCCGCGCAGGGCGCGCGGGAAGAGCCCCTTGGCGAGCCAGGTGGCACCGCGCGAGACGGCCACCCGGTAGCCGCCCGCGAGCCCGGCGCGGCTGCCGCCGGGCAGATAGCGGCTGGCGACGACGAGGTCGGCGGACTCCTTCTCGCCGGTGGCGACGAGATCGGGGACCAGGGACGGCGGGTGCTGGAGATCGGCGTCCATGACCACGATCCAGTCGGACCCCGCGGCCTTCATCCCCTCGACGACCGCGCCGCCGAGCCCGCCGTCGGGCGAGTCCCGGTGGATGACCGAGACGGGGAAGGGGCAGTCCTGCGCGGCCTCGGCGATCACGGCCGGGGTGTCGTCGGAGGAGTCGTCGACGAACACCACCTCGCAGGGGAGCCGCGCCGGCACCGAGTCGGTGAGCCGGTGCAGCAGTTCCCGTACGTTCGCCGACTCGTTGAAGGTCGGGATCACGACGGTGACGGCCGCCGGTTCGGCGACCCCGGCGGTCTCGCCGAGCGTGCCCTCGAGCGCCCCGGGGCGGAATCCCAGCCCGTCGGCCGGAGGTGTCGGATGGCTCGTCACTGGTGGTCAGCTCCCCCGATTGCACGGATCTCGATGCGGTCCTCGCCCTCGCCGAAGACGGCGACGGGCGTGGAGTGCTCCAGCGCGGCCCTCACGAGGGGCAGGTCGCGGGCGTCGCGGCGGACGGTCGGCGAGGCGACCACGTAGTCCAGGTCCCGCCAGCCGCGGGGCATGGTCTTCGTCACAGCCGGGTCGAGGTCGGCCTTGTAGAACCAGATGGCCCCGAGTCCCGGCTGGTACCCGGCGTGCACCAGGTCGAGCCAGAGCGCGTCGTCGACGAGCACGCGGGTGCGCGCCGGCTCGGCCACCTCGGTGCTCAGCCACGACGCGGCGGCCCGGTACGGGGCGTTGGCGTCCGCCGTCATCGCGGTGCGGTTGCCGTCGTACCAGCGCGGCACGACGTACACGGCCGCGGCGAGCGCGAGCACGGCGGCCGCCGACCGGCGGGCGAGGACGAGCGTCCGCCGCTCGCCCGGACGGCGCCACCGGCTCAGCACCGCGTGCCCGACGCTCGCGGCCCCGCCGGCCAGCACCAGCGCCAGGAACGGCAGCGCCTGGATGACGTACATCGCGGGCAGATAGCCCGTCGGGCGCATGGCGACGACCGCCAGGATCGCCACGGCGAGCGCGGGACCGGCGAGCGCCCGCGCGGTCACCGACCAGCGCAGCGTCAGGAGCAGCAGCGCCGCGCCGGCGAGCCCGCCGAGCGGCAGCACCCGGTCGTAGTAGAGCCAGGACCGGAGCACGCCGTTCGAGCCGGTCCCCTCGGTGAGGACGAACCCGGAGCCGGGCCGGCTCATCTGGTACGTGATGCCCTCCCACAGCGACACATGGCCCTCGCCCGGCAGCAGTTCGCCCTTGAGGAGCGCGAACAGCGGGTAGGAGAAGCCGATCAGCGCGCAGGCGGTGACGGCGCCGGTGACCGCGAACTTGCGGGTGTCTCGATGGCTGAAGCGCCACATCGTCACCAGCAGCGCGGGCAGGACGACCAGCATGGTCTCCTTGGTGAGCACCGCGGTCGCCGCGGCGAGGCCGGCCCCGAAGTGGTGCCACAGATGACGGCTGGGCGAGGCCGCGAGGCAGAACGCCAGCAGCATCCACATCACGGCGAGGTTGTCGAGGAAGATCTCCCGCTGGAGCACCACGGACAGGGGCGAGAGACCGAAGAGGGCCATCGCCAGCCCGGCCGCCCAGCGCGGCAGCCAGAGGCGCCGCGCCAGGACGTAGAGGAGGACCGCGGAGGCCGCGCTGATCAGGAGCATCGCCCCGCGCATCGTGGCCACCGTCATCGCGTCGGGCGCGACGAGCGAGGGGATCCAGGTCAGTCCGGCGAGCTGGATCCAGCCGAGGGGCGGATGGTCGTACCAGTACGTGTAGTGGGCCAGGCCCTCGCCCTGCTGGACCGCCCACGCCTGGGCGAGGTAGGTGCCCTCGTCGTCACTGAGGGTCGGGAAGTGCTGGATGTTCCAGCCCTGCACGAACAGGATCGCGGTCAGCAGCGCACCGCACAGCAGCAGATCGGGCCGGGAGGACCGGAAGCGGACGACGGGCCGGACGGTCAGCCGTCTTCTGGGATCGTCGGGGCGGGCGGCCGCCACCGGTGGCGCCGCCGTGAGGGTGGAGGTCACGCGGGGACGTCCTCTCGGGTGAGGTGCGCGCCGACATGGCTGGTCAGCTCCCACTCGTTGCGGCCGCGCTGCTCGCGCCACACGGCCCGAACGGCCGCGCCCGCGAGGAGCACCTGGTAGAAGGGGCCGCCGGCGATGAGCTTGAGGTAGTGCGGGAAGCGGACCCGCAGCCCGTACTGGGTGCCGAAGTCGTGCAGGCCGACGATCTCGAAGACGAACGTCACCATGGCCGTGATCAGCGGCAGGAAGGTGAGGAAGGCGACGCCGACCGGCACGTCGAGGAGGAGCGCGGCGGCGGCGTTGACCGGGATGATCACGCCCGTGAACGCCTGCATGAACGGTGTCATCAGCGTGTAGCGGGCGAGCATGCGCTGCCCCAGCGTGGGCAGTTGCCGCCAGTCCTTCTTCCGGTACACCTGCAGGAAGCCCTGGTTCCAGCGGGTGCGCTGCTTCAGCAGCGACATCAAAGTGCCCGGGGTCTCCTCCCGGGTGACCATGTCGGCGTCGTAGGCGACGACGACCTTCTTGCCGCGGCTGGACAGGCGCACGCCGAGGTCGCAGTCCTCGGCCAGGCAGTTCTGGTCCCAGCCGCCGGCCTCGCGCAGCACGTCGGTGCGGACGAAGACGGTGTTGCCGCCGAGCGGGATGAAGCCCTTGGCGGCGTGCAGGTGGAGCCGGGAGCGGAACCAGAAGAAGTACTCCAGGCAGTTGCGCAGCGCGTACCACGAGGAGTGGAAGTTGATCAGCTGGACGCCGCCCTGGACGACGTCCGCCCCGGTGGCGGTGAAGGCGTGGTCGACGTGCGCGAGCAGTTCCGGGTGGACCTGGTCCTCGGCGTCGAAGACCCCGACGACGTCCCCGCGGCAGTGCGGCAGGGCCGTGTTCAGCGCCTTCGGTTTGTTCTTGGTCTCGTGGGTGTCGACGACGACCCGCACCCGGTCGGGATCGCGGGACGCGGCCCGGGCGGCGACCTCGGTGGTCTCCGGGTCGTCGTGCCCGACGATGACGATGATCTCGAAGTCGCGGTGGCTGGACTCCAGCAGCCTGCTGATGGTGTGCTCCAGCACCAGCTGTTCGTGCCGGGCGGGCAGCAGCAGGGAGAACGACAGTCCTTCCGTGCCCGCCGGGCTCTCGAAGCGCGTCGACGCGAGCGTCTCCGGCGTGCGCCACGCGTGCATCTGCCACCAGAGCGTGAACGCCGCCATCCAGAAGAGCGCCAAGGAGATGGCGCCGATGAACAAGGACGTGAGCAATTGGCCCCCCAACGACAGGGGTGGCCGCCACGGCAGGCCCCCTCGCCCACCGCGCTCCTCCCCCTGAAACCCCCCTGCGCGGGCGCGACGGAACCGCAGCACGGACCCGCCGCATGCGCAGCTGCTGTGTCAGCGGTGAAGAGAATAGGGGGATTATGTGACCGACGTACGCCTGTTTCGATGAATGACGCGTTTCGGGCAGGCCACCGAAATCAACCGCCGGCGGTCACCCGCGCGGGCCCAACTCGCCCCGTAGCGCTTCCACTTCGGTGACCGGCGCGGCGCAGACGAAATGCCGGCAGACATAGGCGGCCGGCTTCCCGTCGACCAGCGGGCGGTCCGCGAGCAGCGGGAACTCATCGCTGCCCGGCGCTCCTGCGGCGACCACCGCACCCGGCGCCGTACCCAGCAGCGCGGCCCTGTGGAGATTCCGCATCCCGTCGTCCCCGGGCGCTCCGACGACCGCCACCTCCCGCGGACCGTCGAGCAGCGCCTCCGCGACGGCGAGCCCCCAGCCGATGAACCGGGGGGCGCGCGGGCCGAGCGCCTTCACCACCCCCAACGCCCGTTCCGCCTCCGTGCGATGGGCCTCCGACCCGGTGTGCGCGGCATAGGACAGCAACGCCCCGGCGGCGGCCGACCAGCCGGAGGGAGCGGCGTTGTCCGTGGGGTCCTGTGGCCGCCGGATCAGCCGCTCGGCGTCGTGGGCCGTGTCGTACAACTGCCCCTCGGGGCCGGTGAACCGGTCCAGGACGATGTCCAGCAGGAATCCCGCGAACTCCAGCCACGCGCCCTCACCGCTGACGGACGCGAGGGCGAGGTAGCCCTCGGCGACATCGGCGTAGTCCTCCAGCACCCCGGCGTTGGCGCCGGCCCGGCCGTCCCTGGACGTACGGGTCAGCCGTGCGCCGTCGTCCAGGTGGAGCCGGACGAGCAGGTCGGCGGCCTCGGTGGCGCGCTCGACGAGGTCCGGCCGGTCGAAGTACCCGCCCACCTCGGCGAGGGCGGCGATCGCGAGACCGTTCCACGCGGCGACGACCTTGTCGTCACGGCCCGGCCGAGGCCGCTGCTCCCGCGCGGCGAGCAGCCGCTCCCGTACGGACGAGACCCTCCCGGCGTCGGAGACGCCCGCGTCCTGCGGCAGTTGGAGCACGGACGAGCCGTGCTCGAACGTGCCCTCCTCGGTCACGCCGAAGTACCGCATGGCGAACTCCGCGTCCTCCTCGCCCAGCACCTCCCTCAGCCGGCCGGGCGTCCAGACGTAGTACGCACCCTCCTCGTGCTTCCCGGAACCGTCGGGGAGGGCGCTGTCGGCGTCGAGGGCGGAGGCGAAGCCGCCCTCCGGCGTCCTCAGTTCCCGCACCATGAAGTCGGCGGTCTCCAGGGCGACCCGGCGGGCCAGGTCGCTGCCGGTGACCCGCCACAGATGGGCGTACACCCGGCAGAGCAGCGCATTGTCGTAGAGCATCTTCTCGAAGTGCGGGACCACCCACTCGCGGTCCACCGAGTACCGGGCGAAGCCGCCGCCGAGCTGGTCGTAGATCCCGCCCCGGGCCATCGCCTCGCAGGTGTCGGCGGCCATCTGCAGCGCCCCCTCGGCGCCCGTGCGCGCATGGTGCCGCAGCAGGAACTCCAGGACCATCGACGGCGGGAACTTCGGCGCCCCGCCGAAGCCGCCGTGCGCCGGGTCGTACTCCCGGGTGAGGCCGAGCAGCGCCTGTGCGAGCTCCTCCTCCCCCGGGGTCCCCTGTCCCCCGTACGCCAGGGCCCGGCCCGCCAGGTCGCGGACGATCTTCCCGGCCACCTCGTCGACCTCGCCGCGGCGGTCCGCCCAGGCGGCGGTGACGCCCTCCAGTACCTGACGGAACGACGGCATGCCGTGCCGCGGCGCCGGCGGGAAGTAGGTGCCGAAGTAGAACGGCTCGGCCCCGGGCGTGAGGAACACCGTCATGGGCCAACCGCCCTGGCCCGTGGCGGCCTGCACGGCCTCCATGTACACGGCGTCCACGTCGGGACGCTCCTCGCGGTCGACCTTGACGGACACGAAGTGCTCGTTGAGATAGGCCGCGGTGTCGTCGTCCTCGAAGGACTCGTGGGCCATGACGTGACACCAGTGGCACGCGGAGTAGCCGACCGACAGCAGAACGGGTACATCGCGCCGCCGGGCTTCCTCGAAAGCCTCCGGCGTCCAGGGCCACCAGTCGACCGGATTGTCAGCGTGCTGAAGCAGATAAGGCGAGGTCACACCAGCCAGCCGGTTCATGGGATCCAGCCTCTCACAACGCCCGGCCGGGCCGGCGAAGCCCGCACGGGCTGCCGGCGTCGGGCGCAGCCGCCTCCGACGGTGGCCGCGGCGAACTGTACGGGGCGGGTCGAACATGTCCGGTGCTCTTGCTGATGGAGCGCCCCCACGACACAGGACAGTAGGCTGAGCGCAACAGCGCCGGACCTGTCGAGGCTCTTCGAAGGAGGTACACCATGACCGCCGAGATGGTGGCGCCCGAGTGGATGCATTCGCCGATCAGCGCGGAGCAGTACGACTCCTGGTCCGAGGAGCAGTGTGCCGGCATCGAGATCGTGGACGGAATGGTCGTTGTGAGCCCGAGCGCGTCCAAGCGGCACAACCGACTCGCCCGACTCCTGGCCAACGCCCTGGACGAGGCAGCGGGCTCGGACTGGAACGCCGACACGTACTTCGACGTCCGCCTGCAGGACGTCCCTCTCACCAACCGCCGCCCGGACGTCGTGGTCTACCGGGCGGAGACCATCGACCTCGTGCCCACGCGCCCCGAACACGTGCTCCTGGTCGTCGAGGTCGTGTCGCCCGGCTCGGAGACCACCGACCGGGTCGTGAAGGTGGATCAGTACGCCAAGGCCGGCATCCCCTTCTACTGGCGAGTCGAACAAGCCGCCACCGAAGTCCCGATCATCTACACGCACGTGCTGGACCCCGCCACCAGGGCCTACCGGGACGGCGAGGTGTTCACCGGCGCGATCAAGGCTGCCGCACCCTTCTCCGTCACCGTCGACCTGGGAACCATCTGACAGGGCCGGCGGGTTGGGCCGACCTCATGGCGGAGCGGGGAGAGACCCGCATCCCTCCCCGCTCCCGCCGGGCCGGGGTGTCGGCCCGGCGCGCCGGAGGATCGGCTGCCGTCCGGCGGCCGGCGGCGGCTCCCGGATGGCGGTCGGCAGGAAGCAGCGCAGCGAGACTTCGTGATGACCACCCGGGGCCGCCGCCCCTCATCTGACGGTCCTTCTCCTCGTGGTGTCCTCCTCCTCGCAGTCGGGACAGGGGACTTGGGTGTCTGCCAGGGGGCCTCCCTTCGTGGCCGCGGGATCCGTTGTCGTCCGGCTGCCCCTGACAATCAGGGACAAACGCCCTCCAATCGGGTGAAGCGTACGAAGCCGAGGGGGTGCGGGACGAATGACGGGCCCTGGGGAGAGTGCTTGATCGCGGGACTCCCTCGCGCCGACGCGCGTCTCGCAGGACACTTGGCACCGGAACGGAAGCGGAAGCTCTCGGAGGGGGATCCACATGCGGGACAGCCATCGGACGGAAGCCGAGCGGCTGTTGGTGCGGGCCGTCGAGGAGGAGGTGCGCCGCTCCGGCGGCAGAACGGACTCCGCGACGCTGCTCTCACGCGGTCGCGACGCACTGCAGACGATGGCGGCGAGCGCGGACGAGGAGTACGCGGCGTATCTCCGCGCGGTGGAGGAGGCGGAGGCCGGGCACTCGTCCCTGGCCGAGCGGTTCGGCCGGCAGGACATGTCGACGCCCGTGCTGGTCACCGCGGTTGCCGCGGCGGCCGCCGTCGGGGCGGACATGGCCCTGGGCACGGCGACGGGCACGGCGCTCGGCGCCGGGGCCGTCGTGGCGGTGGCCGGGGCGGCGGCGACCGTCGCCAAGGTCACCGCGTCCCACTGGCCGGCGGCGCACCGCAGGGCCGGTGCGCTCGGGCAGCCGGGCGGACCCGAGCAGTTGCGGCTGCAGTGGCTGACCGCGCTCGAGGTCCGGGGCATCCGCCCGTTCCTGGACCAGCAGCGGATGCTGACGGCGGCCACCGCCCGCCCGGTGAAGAAGACCGCGGCGGGCCCGCCGTTGCGCGGGGCGGACCGCAGCCAGGCGGCCCGCCGCCGCAATGTGCTGGAGCAGTCCTTCGCCCATCTCCCGGAGCCGGGAGGGCCGTTCGCCGGACGCCGGGAGGCGATGGCGCAGATCGCGCAGTGGGTCCACGCCGCGCGGGCGTCGACGGAGACGAAGCCCACGGTCGTCGTGCTGTACGGCGAACCCGGGTCGGGCCGCACCACGCTCGCGGTGCGGGCCGCCCGCGAGCTGAAGGACCAGTTCCGGGGCGCGTGCCTGGTGGATCTGCGCGGCGGGTCCACGGGCGAGCAGCCGCTGTCGACCCGGGACGCGCTGCTGCACCTGCTGAACCGGCTCGGAGCGCCGCGCGAGCAGTTGCTCTTCAGGGAACGGTCGTCCGCGGAGCAGCAGGTCCGGCGCCTCGGCGAGCTCTACCACCAGTACCTGACCGGGCTGCCCGTCACCGTCGTCCTGGACGACGCGAGCGATCCCGAGCAGGTGCGGATGCTCGTCCCGGAGCGCTCGGACAGTCTGGTGCTGGTGACCGCGCGGGAGCCGCTGGAGCTCCCCGAGGACCTCCCGGCGTGGGTGCACCGGCTGCCGGTGGAGGCCCTGGACGCGGCGGGCGCCGAGGAACTGCTCGCGGCGTCCGCCGGGGAGCCGCTGGATGGTCCGTACGACTCGCGCTCGATGGACACGATCCGGGACCTCTCCGGGGGGCTGCCGCTGGCGCTGCGGATCGCCGGCTCGTCCCTGGGCACCCGCACTCCGCACGCACTGGCCTCGGACCTCGGTGCCTACGGGCCGGTGGGAGCGGTGGAGCGGGCGCTGTGGCTGCGCTACACGGACCTCCCGGACGAGGGCCGCAGGCTGCTGCGCAGGCTCGCCCTCGCGGGCCGGGCGTCCCTGGGCGCGGCGGCGGCGTCGGCGCTGCTGGGCACGGACGAGGCCGAGGCGCAGCGGCTGCTGTCGGAGCTGGCGAGGGCGGGACTGCTGGACCATGTGCGCGGGGGTCCCTCCACGCCGCCGGGGATCCAGCAGCCCCGCCCGCAGGGCGTCGGGGGAGCGGGGGGAGAGCGCTACCGGCTGCACGACGCCGTACGGTCCTTCGCCCTGGCGCGGCTGCTGGACGAGGAGGAGCAGGCCGAACGCACGGCGGCGCAGGAGCGGTTGATCATCGGGTACGCGGAACTCGCCGACACGGTGATCCGGCTGGTCGACGGGAAGACCTCGACCCGTGCCGACATGTTCGCCCGGACCTCGGCCGGTCACGGCTTCACCTCGCTGGAGGCGGCGCTGCGCTGGCTGGACGACGAGTCGAGTTTCATCACGGCGGCGCTCCGGCACGCCGAGGGAGTGGACCAGCAGGCCGTGCTGAATCTCCTGGGCGCCCTCTGCGACTACTGCCTGCTGCGCGGCGACCTCTACCGGCTCGGGGAGATCAACGAGCTGACGCAGGCGGTCGACCAGGGCCTGCTGGTCCGCTCGGTGCAGTGGCGCACGGGTATCGCCGCCCGGCAGCTCGGCGAGCTGGACAAGGCGCGCACGACCCTGTCGTCGGTGGTGGACCTGTACCGCGAGGCGCAGCACGAGGCGGGTGCGGCCCGTGCCCTGTGCTCCCTCGGCATCACGCTGCACCACCAGGGCAATCTGACCGAGGCGTCGGCGAAGCTGCGCGAGGCGATGGAGCTGCAGTCCTCCGAGGAGCTGGCGGCCGACCGGGCGTGGACCCTGCACGCGCTGGCCGCGGTGGAGCGGGACCGGGCGAACCTCGCCGAGGCCCGGACGCTGCTGACGACCGCCGTTCAGCTGCACCGGGAGAGCGAGTCGCTGCACGGCGAGGCCTGGTCCCACTTCCAGTTCGGCCAGGTGCACCTGCGCATGGGGAGGGTGCCGGAGGCGGAGGCGTCCCTGCGGCTGGCGCTCGACCTGTACGGGCGGACCCAGGACGGGCGGGGCGAGGCGTGGGCGCTGACACAACTGGCCCGGGCCCGGCTGGTGGACGGCGATCCGTCCCCGGCGGTCGAGCAGCTGAACCAGGCTCTCGCCCGGCACCGCGAGAACGAGGACGCGCGCGGTGAGGCATGGACCCTGTACTACCTGGGCCAGGCGCTCGAGGAGCGGGGGGAACGCGACCAGGCCGTGCGGGAACTGGAGCGCGCCCGGACGATGTTCTCCCGGATGCGGGACGTGTACGGGCTGGCCTGCGCCCGCCACCACTCCGGCCGCGCCACCCGCGACCAGCGCGCGGCGCAGACCGGCAATCTGCGCAACTCCGGTTTCGCCCGCCAGCTCCTGGTCGACGCCCGGGCGGACTTCCAGCGCATCCGGGTCGCCCACGGGGAGGCCTGGACCTGCCTGGAGCTGGCGGTGATCGACGCGGGCAACAGCCGTCCCGCCCAGGCCCTGGCGCTCTGCGAGGAGGCGGCCGCGCTGTTCGCCTCGTACGGCGACCGCCGGGGCGCGGACTGGGCCGGCTTCCTGCGCTGCACGCTGCTGCCGTACGCCTCGGCGGGCGGGGTGGAGGTGGGCACGGTCGTCGCCCAGGAGGAACTGGCCACGCTGCGCGAGGGACCCCACCCGGCCCGCGACGGCCGGCTGGAGGACTGCATGGAGGCGTTCGCCCTGGTCCTGGAGCGCGGGGTGCGGCTGGAGGACGACTGGCAGGCGTGGCAGCTGGGCATGGTGCCCGGGCGGCACGCGCGGGAGGTGATGGGCGTACCGGTCGACTGAGCCGACGGCCACGGGCCGACCGGCGGGCACACGTCCCCCGGCACGACCGGACGGCGACGGGCGTCCCTTGACTGAGCCGACGGCCACGCGTCGGCCCGTCCGGCACGACAGGAACGCACCTGGCGGGACCCGGCACGATCGGAAGGCCACGGACACACCCCTGGACCGCACCGGCGGGCACACGTCGACCGCCCCGGGACGACCGGACGGCGACGGGCGTCCCTTGACTGAGCCGACGGCCACGCGTCGGCCCGTCCGGCACGACAGGAACGCACCTGGCGGGACCCGGCACGATCGGAAGGCCACGGACACACCCCTGGACCGCACCGGCGGGCACACGTCCCCCGGCACGACCGGACGGCGACGGGCGTCCCTTGACTGAGCCGAGGGGGCCAGGCCGACGGCCCGGCACGACCCGGCGCCAGGTCACGGGTGCCGGCGCGACCCGGGCGGCCGTGGGCGCGGCGCGGCCGGGCACGCGTACGCCCGGCCGATGCCCTCGGCCGGGCACGGGCGCGCCCGGCCGAGGGGGAGGTCCTACTCGCTCTTCGCGGTGTCGGCGCCGGCCCGGGACGCGGTGCCCGCCGTCGTGGCGGACGCGGTCGCCGGGGTCTCCTCGAAGTTCACCCGGTTCATATGGCGGTTCATCGACTTCATCAGCAGCCAGACACCGGCCGCCATCACCGCGAAGACGATGAACCCGAGGACGCCGGGCGTCACCTTGTTCTCGTCGAGCTCCTTGGCGAGGGGGACGAGGTGCGTCATCGCCAGGCCTGTGCTGCTCATCGGTCGCTCCTTGTGTGGATGTACCGACCATACCCGGGCGTCCGTGACGCCCTCCCCCGGCCCACCCCGGGCCGGGGGAAGGCGTGGTGGGGACCGGGAGGACGGCCGGGTCAGGCGTCCGCGCGAACCCCGGCGAACAGGTCGTCCTCGGGCAGGGAGGTGTCGACGAGGGACTTGGCGAGCTCGTACTCTTCGGTCGGCCACACCTCCTGCTGGATCTGCATCGGTACGCGGAACCAGCCGCCGTCCGGGTCGATCTGGGTGGCGTGGGCGATCAGCGCCCGGTCGCGGGTCTCGAAGAAGTCGGCGCACGGCACGAACGTCGTGAGGGTCCGCTCCGCGCGCTGGAACTCCTTCCAGCGCTCCAGCCACTCGCCGTACGGGGAGTCCAGGCCGCGCGCGAGCAGGGCCTCGTGGAGGGCGACCGTGCGCGGGCGGTTGAAGCCCTGGTTGTAGTAGAGCTTCAGCGCCTGCCAGGCCGGGCCGTACTCGGACTCCGGGTACTTCTCGACGTCGGCCGCGCCCTCGAAGGCCACCATCGTGATCTTGTGGGTCATGATGTGGTCCGGGTGCGGGTAACCGCCGTTCTCGTCGTACGTGGTGATGACCTGCGGGCGGAAGGAGCGGATCTTCCGCACCAGCTCGCCGGCCGCCTTGTCGACGTCCTCCAGCGCGAAGCAGCCCTCGGGCAGCGGGGGCAGCGGGTCACCCTCCGGCAGGCCGGAGTCGACGAAGCCGAGCCACTCCTGCTTCACGCCCAGGATCTCGCGGGCTTCGTCCATCTCCTTGCGGCGCACCTCGTGGATGTTCTCCTCGATGTACCGGTCGCCCTGGAGCTTGGGGTTGAGGATGGAGCCGCGCTCGCCTCCCGTGCAGGTCACGACCAGCACGTCCACCCCCTCGGACACGTACTTGGCCATCGTGGCCGCGCCCTTGCTCGACTCGTCGTCGGGGTGGGCGTGGACGGCCATCAGTCGCAGCTGCTCAGTCAAGACTCGATCCTCGGTGATGTGTCGCATCGGACGGCTTCTATAGTGACGGAAACCGGGGGACGAAAATTCCGGCGTCTTTCGGGAATGAGAGGACGATCATGGGCGCGGTGCGCGAGGGGCTTACCGAGGGCCGTTACGGGCGCTCGGCGGACGAGCGCGCCGACCGCAGGCTCAGGATCATCGGCGCGGTGCTCGGCGCCGGTTTCGTCGCCATGATCGCCTGGTTCGGCTACGACTACGTGAGCGGCCAGCGGATCAGCGCCGAGGTGATCAAGTTCGACGTCACGGCGGAGGACCGGGTCCAGGTGCATCTGGAGGTCCGCAAGGACGGCGGCGCGCAGGGCTACTGCACCCTCCGCTCGCGCGCCGAGGACGGCTCCGAGGTCGGCCGGCGGGACGTCCGCTTCGACACGCGCGAGACGCGGGTGGACCAGGTCGTCACCGTGCGTACGACGGCGAAGGCGACGAGTGCCGAGCTTGCCGGCTGCACCGCGGACGACGGGCCGAAGGGCTGACGTTTTTCCGGACGGGTCGGCGCTGACCTGCGGCGACGCAATTTTGAGGGCTTTCGGTCCTCCCCCTTTCCGTCGCCAATTGTTAGGCTCGTGGTTTCGCCCACTCGTGGAGGAACATCCTTCTGGGTAGGGCGATGCTTTGTATCCCCAGTACCTACGAGGAGCACCTGTGACCCAGACCAGCGAGAACGTCACCTGGCTCACCCAGGAGGCGTACAACCAGCTCAAGGCCGAGCTGGAGTACCTGTCTGGTCCCGCGCGCGTCGAGATCGCGAAGAAGATCGAGGCGGCCCGTGAGGAGGGCGACCTGCGGGAGAACGGCGGGTACCACGCGGCCAAGGAGGAGCAGGGCAAGCAGGAGCTCCGTGTGCGCCAGCTGACCCAGCTCCTGGAGAAGGCGAAGGTCGGCGAGGCCCCGGCGGACAACGGCACGGTGGCCCCCGGCATGGTCGTCACGGTCGCCTTCGACGGCGACGAGAGTGACACCGAGACCTTCCTGCTCGCTTCCCGCGAGTACGCGTCGGGCGACATCTCGACGTACTCGCCGCAGTCCCCGCTCGGCTCGGGCGTGAACGGCAAGAAGGTCGGCCAGGACGCGGAGTACGAGCTTCCCAACGGCAGGACGGCCATGGTGAAGATCCTCGAGGCCAAGCCGTACCAGGGCTGAGCCACCCCGTCCGCGGTCCTCGCGCGCGAGAAGGCCCCGGCAGCGATCCGACGCTGCCGGGGCCTTCCGCCGTCCGCGGGGACGGTACGGCGCGGGGTCGTGGGCTCAGACCGCCGAGCGGTACTTGCGCACCGCGAGGGTGCGGAAGACCACCAGGATCAGGACCGACCAGATCACCGAGGCCAGCACCGGGTGCTGCATCGGCCAGGCGTCGGGCGCCTCGAAGCCGGGCGGCAGATTGCCGAACAGCTCGCGGCACGCCTGGACGGTCGCGCTGAACGGGTTCCACTCCGCGATCGTCTGCAGGAAGCCCGGCATGTTGTTGGCGTCGACGAAGGCGTTCGAGATGAACGTCAGCGGGAACAGCCAGATCAGTCCGCCGGAGGTGGCGGCCTCGGGCGTGCGGACCGAGAGGCCGATCAGTGCGCCGATCCAGGAGAACGCGTAGCCGAGCAGGAGCAGCAGCAGGAAGCCGAGCAGCACCTTGCCGAGGTTCTCGTGGGTCCGCCAGCCGACGAGCAGCGCCACGACGGCGAGGACGACGAGCGTCAGTGCCGTCTGCACGAGGTCGGCGAGGGTGCGGCCGGTGAGGACCGCGCCCCGGGCCATCGGCAGCGACCGGAAGCGGTCGATGAGGCCCTTGTGCATGTCGTCGGCGATGCCCGCACCGGCGCCCGCGGTCGCGAACGTGACGGTCTGGGCGAAGATGCCCGCCATCAGGAACTCGCGGTAGGCCTGGGTCGAGGTGGAGGCGCCGACCTGGATGGAACCGCCGAACACGTACGTGAACAGCACCACGAACATGATCGGCTGGATCATCCCGAAGATGATCATCTCCGGGATCCGGGTCATACGGATCAGATTGCGCTTGGCGACGACGAGCGAGTCGCTCACCGACTGCGCGATGCCGCCGCGCGGGCGGGGCGCGGCGGCGCGGTCCGCCGCTTCCTGGACGGTGGTCACTTCACGGCCTCCTTCCCGGCCTTGCGGTCCGTGCCCTGGCGGGCGGCCGGCACCTCGCCGCCGTCCTCGGCGCCCTCCTCGGCATGGCGGCCGGTCAGGGAGATGAAGACGTCGTCGAGGGTGGGGCGGCGCAGCCCGATGTCGTCGATCTCGACGCCGGCGGCGTCCAGCTCGCGGATGACCTCGGCGAGCAGCTTGGCCCCGCCGGTCACCGGAACCGTGAGCCTCCGGGTGTGCTCCTCGACCGCGATGTCGCCGGCGGCCGCTCCTTCGGCGCCGAAGCGCCGGAGGATGTCGCGGGCGGGGGCGATCTCGTCGGGCCGGTGGACGACGACCTCGACCCGCTCCCCTCCGGTGCGCGCCTTGAGCTGGTCCGCTGTACCCCGGGCGATGACCTTGCCGTGGTCGACGACGCAGATGTCGTCGGCCAGGTGGTCGGCCTCCTCCAGGTACTGCGTGGTCAGCAGCAGCGTCGTACCGCCGCCGACGAGCTCCTTGATGACTTCCCACAGCGCCTGGCGGTTGCGCGGGTCGAGACCGGTGGTGGGCTCGTCCATGAACATCACGGGCGGGGAGACGACGAGCGCCGCGGCGAGGTCGAGACGCCGGCGCATACCGCCGGAGTAGGTCTTCGCCGGGCGGTCGGCCGCGTCGGCGAGGTTGAAGCGCTCCAGCAGCTCGCTGGCCCTGGCCTTCGCGGCCCTGGCGTTCATCTGGTAGAGCCGGCCGACCATCTGCAGGTTCTCGCGGCCGGTCAGGTATTCGTCGACCGCGGCGAACTGGCCGGAGAGCCCGATCGACCGCCGGACTTCGTTGGGGTTCTGGAGGACGTCGATGCCCGCCACGACGGCCCTGCCGCTGTCGGGGCGGAGCAGGGTCGTCAGGACGCGCACGGCGGTGGTCTTGCCCGCGCCGTTCGGGCCGAGGAGCCCGAGGACGGTGCCCTCGGGAACGTCGAGATCAACTCCGTCCAGAGCCCTTACCTCGCCGAAGGTCTTCACCAGACCTTCGGCGTAAATGGCGCCTGGCATGTGGGTACTCCCAGTCAGGTGGTGGCAGTTGCGTTTATCGTTTGCTTACTTCAGGCGATTGCTGCGCAAGCTTAGATTTCACCAACCGCCGGCGCAGGCGAATTTACGGCCCGGGCCGGTACCGTAACGCGATACATCGCGATACACAACCCCCCGGAAACCCCTGCGAGGGCCCTGGATCCGGCGACTCCGCCGGTGCCGCTCGGCGCCGCCCGTGCCCGGCTCAGCCGGTCAGCCCGACAGCCCGTCAGCCGGTCACCTGATAACCGGCTTCCCGAAGCGCCGCCCCGACCTCCGCGCAGTGCTCCGGCCCCTTCGTCTCCAGATGGAGCTCCACCTCGACCTCCGTCAGACCCAGCCGGGGGTCGGTCCGCACGTGCCCCACGTCCAGAACGTTCGCATCCGCCACTGACAACACCCCCAGCAGCGTCGCCAGCGCCCCGGGCCGGTCCGGGAGACGCAGCCGCAGCGACAGATAGCGGCCCGCGGCGGCCATGCCGTGCCGCAGGATGCGCTGCATCAGCAGCGGGTCCACGTTGCCGCCCGACAACACCGCCACGACCGGCCCGTCGTACGCCCCCGGGTCGCTCAGCAGCGCCGCGACGGGACTCGCGCCCGCCGGTTCGACCACCAGCTTCGCCCGCTCCAGACACAGCAGCAGCGCCGAGGAGAGCGCGTCCTCGGAGACCGTGCGCACATCGTCGACCAGCTCCTCGACGAGCGCGTACGGAACGTCCCCGGGGCGCCCCACCTTGATGCCGTCCGCCATCGTCGCCGGGGACTCGATCGACACCGGCCGTCCCGCCGCGAGGGACGGCGGGTACGCCGCCGAGCCCTCCGCCTGGACCCCGATCAGCCTCACATCGGGCCGCAGCGCCTTCACCGCTACCGCGATGCCCGCGACGAGACCGCCGCCGCCCACCCCGACGACGATCGTCCGCACCTCCGGGCACTGCTCGAGGATCTCCAGGCCCACCGTGCCCTGCCCGGCGATGATGTCCGGGTGGTCGAAGGGGTGGATGAACACGGCACCCGTCTCGTGCGCGTACTCCTGCGCCGCGGCCAGGGTCTCGTCGACGACATGACCATGGAGCCTCACATCGGCGCCGTAGTCCCGGGTCGCGGCGACCTTCGGCAGCGGAGCCCCCTTCGGCATGAAGACCGTGGAGTGCACGCCCAGCAGGGAGGACGCGAGCGCGACGCCCTGCGCGTGGTTGCCCGCCGACGCGGCGACGACGCCCGCGGCCCGCTCCTCGGGCCGCAGCCCGGAGATCCGCACATAGGCGCCGCGCAGCTTGAACGAACCCGTCCGCTGGAGGTTCTCGCACTTCAGGTGCACCGGGGACCCCACCAGGCCCGACAGGTGGCGGCTGCCTTCCATCGGCGTGAGCCGCGCGACCCCGGAGAGCATCTTCTGGGCGCCTCGCACGTCGTCGAGGATGACCGGGTGAAAGGGGCCAGTGGTACGGAAGCTCATGACAGCAAGTCTCGCAGCTCAGCGGCCTGACGGCGGTCCCGGGATGCCGGTCGTCCACAGTTTCCCCAGGGCCGGTACGCACCCGCCCGCCTCCGCGTACTCTGTCCCCCACCAACCGACCACCGCACGAGAGAGCCCCCCGCAGCCATGCCCACATCTCAGGACATGACGACTGATCTTGACGCCGGTCTCCTCGATGCCCTCCAGCACCAGGTGGCCGTCTTCGCCCGCAGAGCCGAGCAGACGCGGCTGGGCGGCGTCGGCCAGGTGCGCAACTCGATGGACCGCGCCGCCTATCTGCTGCTCAACCGGCTCGACCAGGAAGGCCCGATGGGAGTCAAGGCCCTCGCGGCAGGCATGGGCATCGACTCCTCGACCGTCACCCGCCAGGTCGCGCCGCTCGTCGACACGGGCCTGGTGAAGCGCACCTCCCACCCGGAGGACGGCCGTGCCGTCGTGCTGCAACTGTCGCCGCGCGGCCAGGCCCGCCTGGAGGAGGTCCGCTCCTCGCGGCGGGAACTGATGGCCCAGGTGACCGACGGCTGGACCCCGGAGGAGCGGGAGTCGTTCTGCACGCTGCTCACGCGATTCAACTCGGCGCTCTCCGCCCGGCAGGCCGGACTGCCCGCGGAGGCGACGGAGCCGTCCCCGACCTCTTGACCGGGGCCGCCGGCTGCCTTGATATGAGGACGTGCGCGAGAGCCGGGAGTCCACCCTCGCCGGTCGCCGCACCCGCGAGTTCGAGGCCTTCGTCGCGGGCGCAGGCGGCCGGCTGCTGCACGTCGCCACCCTGCTGACCGCCGAGCCCTCCGACCGCTGCCCCCGGGCACAGCGGCTGCTGGTCGGCGCGCTGGCCCATGTGTACGCGGAATGGGACCGGCTGCGGGGCGAGGACCCGTACGACCGCACCCGCCAGGAGCTCGTCACCCGCTTCGCACGCAGCGCCTGGCGACTGCACCGCCGCTCCCGCACCTGGGACACCGGCGCGGAGCGCGGGGTACTGGCCCGGCTCGGTCCGCAGGAGCGGCTCGTCGTGGTCCTGCGGCTGTACGAGGGCGTACCGGAGGAGCAGACGGCCGCGCTGCTCGGGCTGCCGGTGGAGCGGGTGCGTACGCTCGGCACCCGCGCGGTCTCCCTGCTGCGCAGCACCCGGCCGCCGCGGCTGCGCGCACCGAGCTGGACGGGCCACCGGGCGGACACTCCATGAGCCGCCCGGGACGCAAGGAGGAGGAGGTCCGGCGGATGCTGGACGTCCCGCACCCGCTCGTGCCGGCCGATCTGCACGTCCGGGCCGCACGCCGCGGCGTCCGGCTGCGCCGCCGACGCCGCACGCTCCACCACGTGGGGTGGGTGCTGCTGGCGGTGGCCGCGATCGCCTTCGCGATGTGGGCGGTCGCCGTCGAGCCGTGGGTCGTACCGCCCTCGGCGACGACCCCGGAGATCGACGGCTGGTGAGGCCGGGACCGTCCGGACCTATCCTGGAATCAGCGGCGCAACACTCAGCACCAGGAGGTCGCCATGACCAGAAAAGTTGCCGACTGCCGCAAGTTCCCGAGTGAGACGGGCTGCACGCTCACCATCTCGGGCGAGGAGGACGAAGTCCTGCGGGCCGCCACCGACCACGCCGTCTCCGTCCACGGCCACGCCGAGTCGCCCGAACTCCGCGAGCAGATCCGCGGAATGCTCGAGGACGAGAAGGTCAGCGCCTGACGCACCGTCACATCGCCTGCCCCGCACGCCCACTCGCGCACGCGGCCGCGTACGGGGCCACCTGAGCCCGGGCACGACGGGCCGTTCAGCGGGGCGCGGGCCGTACAACGAGCCGTTCGACGGCTCCGCACGAACGGGCCGCGTGCCCGGGAGCGCACGGGGAGCGGAAGCCCCCGGACGCGCCGCCCCGACACGCGGCCCCGCCGCTCACCCGCCCAGCGCCTGCTGAAGATCGGCCAGCAGATCGTCCGCCGACTCGATGCCCACCGAAAGCCGCACCAGGTCGGCCGGGACCTCCAGCGCGGAACCGGCGACGCTGGCGTGCGTCATCCTGCCCGGGTGCTCGATCAGGGACTCGACACCGCCCAGGGACTCACCGAGGGTGAACAGCTCGGCGCGGTTGCAGACCTCCACGGCCGCCTCCTCGCCGCCCCGGACCTGGAACGACACCATCCCGCCGAAGTTCCTCATCTGCTTCGCCGCGATCTCGTGCCCCGGGTGGTCCTCCAGCCCCGGGTACAGCACCCGCGTCACCTTCGGGTGGCCGCTCAGCATCTCCGCGACCCGTGCCGCGTTCTCGCTGTGGCGGTCCATCCGCACGGCGAGGGTCTTGATGCCCCGCAGCACGATCCACGAGTCGAACGGCCCGGCCACCGCACCCATCGCGTTCTGGTGGTACGCCAGCTCCTCACCGAGGCCGGCGTCGGCCGTGACCAGCGCCCCGCCCACGACGTCCGAGTGGCCGCCCATGTACTTGGTGAGCGAGTGCACCACCACGTCCGCACCCAGCGCCAGGGGCTGCTGCAGGTACGGGCTGGCGAAGGTGTTGTCCACGACGAGCCTCGCCCCGGCCGTACGGGCGATGTCCGCCACGGCCGCGACGTCGGTGATGCCGAGCAGCGGGTTGGACGGCGTCTCGACCCAGATCACCTTCGTACGGTCGGTGAGGGCCGCACGCACGGAGGCGGGGTCGGAGGTGTCCGCCACCGAGTACTCCACGCCCCAGCGCTGCACCACCTTGGCGAACAGCCGGAACGTGCCGCCGTAGGCGTCGTTCGGGATCACGACGTGGTCGCCCGGCACCAGAAGCGCGCGCAGCAGGCAGTCCTCGGCGGCGAGCCCGGAGGCGAAGGCGAGGCCGCGGCGGCCGCCCTCCAGCGCCGCCAGGTTCTCCTCCAGCGCCGTGCGGGTCGGGTTGGCGCTGCGGCTGTACTCGTAACCGCCGCGCAGACCGCCCACACCGTCCTGCTTGTAGGTGGACACCTGGTAGATCGGCGGGACGACAGCGCCGGTCAGCGGGTCGGCGGTGTTGCCCGCGTGGATGGCGAGGGTCTCGAAACTGTGCTGGTCGCTCATGCGACCCGAGCGTAGTCCCCCGCCGGGCCGCGGGGCGCTCCCCGGCCGGTTCCCACCGCATCACTGTCCGGGACAATGGCCTCATGGAGATTCTCTGGTTCCTGATCGCGCTGGGCCTGCTGGCCGCGGCGATCGGCCCGTTCGTGATGCGCCGCCGCCACGCCGTACGACAGGTCGCGCCCGGTTCACCGGACGCCGCCGACCCCGCCGCCTACGGATTCGTACGCCAGGAGGAGCTCGACCTGCGGCTGCCCGGGCCCGACCAGGACCTCCTCGACGTACTCGACCTGGTGCAGCGCACCCAGGACTGGCGGGCGGCGTCGCAGCTGCTCGCCGGCACGGAGAAGGAGGGCGAGCGCCGCTGGCAGCGCGTGCAGGCGTTCGCGGGCGCCGCGTCGCTGGAGCTCCAGCACCAGCCCGGGACCGGCGGATCGTGGCTGCGCGCCTGGCGGTCCGAGTCGCCCAAGGACGCGGGCGGCGCCGCCGTCCACGCGGAGTTCCTGGTGCAGCAGGCCTGGCGGTCCTCCGGCGGCGTCGGCAGCGACGACTTCCGGATCATCCTGGAGGAGGCCCGCACGGTCTGCGGGGAGGCCGCCCTGCTGGCACCGGGCGACCCCGTCCCGTACATCGTGGAACTGGCCGTGGCCCGCGGGCTCGGCTACTCCCACGAGCAGTTCGACCAGCTGTGGGCCAAGGTGATCGACCGCGCCCCCGCGCACATGGGCGCCCACCTCGCGGCCCTGCACTACTGGTGCGAGAAGTGGCACGGCTCGCGGGAGGAGGCCGACCACTTCGCGACCACCTCGGCGGCCCGCGCGCCCCAGGGCTCGCTGCTGTCCGCACTGCCGCTGTTCGCCGTGTTCGAGCACCTGCCCGAGGTCAACCTGGTCTCCGGCTTCTACCAGAGCGCGGTCGTCACCAAGGCCGTGGAGGGCGCGCTGCACGCGGCGCACCACGCGTCCGCGAACGACCCGGTCCTCCCCCATGTGCGCCATCTGCTGATCTTCTTCCTGGTCCGGTCCGAGCGCTGGGCCGAAGCCATGCACCAGCTGGTCCACGTCGACGGCCACGTCGGGGCCCTGCCCTGGACCCACGGCAGCGACCCGGCCGGCGAGTACACGGTCTACCGGGCGCTCGCGGTCGCGGGCTACGAGGCGAACGGCGGCAGCCCGGCGACGCTGCCGCACTGACGAAACGGACGGCCCGACGGCCGCCCGCACAGGGCCCGCGGGGGAATCCCGCGGGCCCTGAGTGCGTTCTGACCAGTGCAACCACTCCCGGAGGAGATTCGCATGTTCCTGAACCGCCGCGTCCCTGAGCTGCCCACCCCCGCCCAGGCCCTGCGCGGTCGCGAAACCCCCGAGTTCGAGGTCCCCGCCCGGCACACCGTCCTCGGCAACCCGCTCCTCGGTCCCTACCCCGAGGGCCTGGCGGTCGCCGACTTCGGACTGGGCTGTTTCTGGGGCGCCGAGCGCGTCTTCTGGCGGACCGAGGGCGTGTGGACCACGCTCGTCGGCTACCAGGGCGGCTACACACCGAACCCGACGTACGAAGAGGTCTGCTCCGGCCTGACCGGGCACACGGAGGCCGTGCGCGTCGTGTACGACCCGTCGGTCGTCACCTACGAACAGCTGCTGAAGGTCTTCTGGGAGGCCCACGACCCGACCCAGGGCTTCCGCCAGGGCAACGACGTGGGCACCCAGTACCGCTCGGCGATCCACACCCACACACCGGCCCAGGCCGAGGCCGCGGAGGCCTCCCGCGCCGCGTACCAGAAGGTGCTGACGGGCGCGGGCCACGGCACGATCACGACGGAGATCCTGCCCGCCGAGGGCCGGACCTTCTACCCGGCGGAGGACTACCACCAGCAGTACCTCGACAAGAACCCGGCGGGCTACTGCGGCATCGGCGGGACGGGGGTCTCCTGCCCGGTGGGTGTGGCCCGGGCCGAGGGGTGAACGCCCAGCTCGACCCCTCGCTGCTCGCAGCGCTCTGGCGGGCCCGGCGACCGTCGGGCCCGCCCCTCGCGCACACGTTCCGCAGGACATCACGGACTTCAGGCGTTGCCCTGCACCGGGAGCTCCAGTCGTAGTTCGTAGCCGCCGTCCGCCGTCGGGCCCGAGTCGACCGTGCCGCCCAGGAGCTCGGCGCGCTGGCGCAGGCTCACGAGGCCGTAGTGGGCGCTGGGGAGGGGCAGGGCGGGCCGGGTCGGGGCCGTGTTGGTGACCGTGACGCGGACCGCGCCGCCGTCGCGCCCCACCCGGACCAGCGCGGTGGCACCCGGCGCGTGCTTGCGGACGTTGGTGAGTGCCTCCTGGACGGTGCGGTAGATGGCGCGCTGGACGGTCGGCGGAAGCCCGTCGGTGACGTGCGTCCCGGCGGGGCGGGGGGCGCCGGCGTCCTGGCCGGACGCGGGCCCGGGGGGTTCGGGTGCCGGCCCGGTGGGCGGTCCGGATGCGGGTCCGCCGGCCGGTCCGGGAGGTGCGGGCTGCGGCAGCTCCGTGTGCAGCTCGGCCTGGATGCCACTGCCGTCGACGAGTCGCTGGAGGTCCGCGAGGGACGGCTGGGGGGTGAGTTCGGCGGGCCGCCCGCCGGACGCGCGCAGGACGCTGACCATGTGGCGCAGCTCGTCCAGGGTCTGCACGCTCAGTTTCCGGATCGTGCTCGCGGCCTCCCTCACCTCGGGGTCGCGGGTGCCGACCTGGAGCGCGCCGGCCCGTACGGCGATCAGGCTGACCTGGTGGGAGACCACGTCGTGCATCTCGCGGGCGAGCTGGGCGCGTTCCTTGGCCAGGACGGTCTGGGTGGTCAGCAGCCGTTCGTGGTCCCGGGCCTCGGAGATCTCCGTCAGCCGCAGCGAGAGGTCGCGCCGGGTCTGGACGAGCTGGCCGAGGAAGACGGGGGCGACCGCAGTGGCGGCGGTGTAGCCGAGGGTGATGAAGGTGGCCGTCTTCGTCAGGTCGAGGTCCGGGGACGGCAACGAGGTCATGTCGCAGACCGTGAAGGCCAGGGCACAGGCCGCGAGCAGGATTCGCCGTCGGGAGAGCGAGGAGAGGGTGTAGAGCGCGGCCAGCCCGGCGAAGATCGCGTCGTTCAGGGCGACGGCGGGCAGGGCGATCAGGAAGACGAGCAGCGGCACCCGGCGGCGCAGCGCCAGGGCCAACGCGGCGGCCAGGGCGAAGCCGAGGCGCAGCGGCTCGGCGGCGGTGACGTTGACCCAGACGTCGAGCAGGGCGACCACGACCAGCGCGGCGTCCATCACGGGCGCGGGTACGCGGCGGGAGGTCATGGTGCCTCCTGGTCCCGGGGCGGCCTGAGCAGGCCCGCCCGCTCGGCGAACAGGGCTGCCTGGACGCGGCCGGCCACTTCGAGCTTGGTGAGGATGGCGCTGACGTGGTCCTTCACCGTGCCGGTGCCGAGGTGCATCCGGGCGGCGATGTCGGCGTTGGACAGCCCCTGGGCGATCAGTACGAGTACGGCGCGCTCCCGCTCGGTCAGCCGGGCGACGCCGCGCACGGCGGTCTGCTCGGGGCCCGCGTCGAGGTAGCCGTCCACGACGGTCCTGGTGACCTTGGACGACAGGACGGTTCCGCCGTCGGCGAGGGTCCGCACCAGGAACGGCAGTCCCTCGGGGTCGGTGTCCTTGAGGAGGAAGCCGGCGGCGCCCGCGCGCAGCGCCGTCGCCACGTACTCGTCCATGTCGAACGTCGTGAGCATGGCGACGACCGGAGGGTGCGGCAGGCGGCGGAGGCCGGCGAGGACCGTCAGTCCGTCGACGTCCGGCATCCGGATGTCGAGCAGCACGACGTCGGGGCGGGCCTCCTCGGCGGTCCTGACCGCGTCGGCGCCGAGGACCGCGGCCACGACCTCGATGTCGTCGGCCGCGTCGAGGATGTGCTGGAAGCCCGTGCGGATCAGGGCCTCGTCGTCGACCACCATTACCCGGATCACGCGTGCTCCGCTCGCCGTGCCCGTGGGACCACTGTCCGATTCGTACCATGCCGGGCGGTGCGCCGCGCGGGTGAGCGGAGTGGAACGGCCGTGCGGGCCGCGATGGCGGCGGCACCGGCCTTGCTCACCCAGGTCCTCGACCTCGAACCGGCGGCATCGTCCGGGGCGCCGCCGGCGCCTCCCTCGCGGAGCTGCGCCAACTCCAGCGGCGCATCCGGGCGGCGGAGGCGCGGCTCACCACGGCCTCGGAGGCGGAACTCGTCGCGTACGGCGAGCTGTTGGACACCTACGAGGAGCGCGGCGGATACGAGGCGGGCGTCCGCGTGGACGCCGCGATGCACGGGCCCGGTCTCGCTGGCGTCGCCCGGGACCGGCGGATCGGCTCGGGGTCGGGCCGCCCCCTGCCGACGCCCGGCCGAACGGGTCACCTCACACCGGGTGGCGCCGTCCCGCCGCCGCCTGCGCCTCGCGCAGCCTCGCCGCCGTGGCCGCCGCGTCGTACCCCTCCGGTACGCCGTCGACGAGGAGGACGTCCCCAGGGATGTGGCGGGTGCGCAGCGGGAGCAGGGCCTGGTAGTCCGGGGAGGCGTACCAGTCGCGGGCGGCCTGCATCGAGGGGAAGGCGATGACGACGAGCGCGCCGGGCCACTGGCCTTCGAGGACGGCGCGTTCGGGGGCGCCGTGCACGAGGAAGCGGCCGTCGAAGGGGTCGAGGGTGGACTGGACGCGCTCCATGTAGGTCAGGACCTCGTCGTCGAGGCGGGCCGGGGGGAAGAGGTTGCCGATCGCGTATGCGCTCATGCCCCGATCGTGCCCCGGTCCGGCGGCCAGGTCGATTACCTCCGGGGTCAGACCGCGGCATCCGGTGCCGCTCGGCCCTCGGATGCCGCACGGCAGGGCTCGGGGCCGTGCCGCCCGGACGGTTTCCGGGCGGCACGGCCTCGGGTGGTCGCCTCAGATCGTGGCCGTGTCGATCACGAACCGGTAGCGCACATCGCTGCGCAGCACCCGCTCGTACGCCTCGTTGATCTGGTCCGCGCGGATCAGTTCGATCTCGGCGCCCAGGCCGTGCTCGGCGCAGAAGTCGAGCATCTCCTGGGTCTCCGGGATGCCGCCGATCGCGGAGCCGGCCAGGGTCCTGCGGCCTCCGATCAGGGAGAACAGGTTCAGGGACACGGGCTCCTCGGGAGCGCCGACGTTCACCATGGCGCCGTCCGTCTTCAGCAGGCCCAGGTACCTGTCCAGGGGCAGCGGCGCGGAGACGGTGCTGACGATCAGGTCGAAGGTGCCGCCGAGGGCCTCGAACGTGGCGTCGTCGCCGGTGGCGTAAGAAGGGGCACGGCACGAAGCGGCTGCACCACCGGCTGGTGGGCGGGATGACGCTGTCCTACGAGACGTTGCGGGTGCCCGACGACCACGACGTGTCCCTCGTGACGTTTCACGCGGAGCCCGGCTCGGCCTCCGAGGAGTCGCTGGGGCTGCTGGCGAAGTGGGGCGTCGACGAGCAGACGCCGACGGCCGCCGAACGCGGGACGTACGGCAGCCGCTGAGCGGTCCGGTGACGGCGCCGGTAGGAACCGTACGGGCCCCGGACCCGTCGCGTACGGCCCCTGACCCGGCCGGTACGGCACGAATTTGCCCGGACCGGCCCGGACCCGGCCGTCGTCGGCGGCGTGGCCCGGCGCTCGCCGCCGACGACGAGGGCGGTGGCCCCCGGGAGTTCCGGGGGCCACCGCCCTCGTGCGACGCAGCTGCGGGGTCGGGCCCCGAAGGGCCCGGCGGGATCAGACCGCGGAGCCGGCCTTCCAGTCCGCCCAGCTCATGTTCCAGCCGTTGAGGCCGTTGTCGGGCTGGATCGTCTTGTCCTTGGAGTTCTTGACGACGACGACGTCACCGATGATCGAGTTGTCGTAGAACCACGCCGCGGGCTGCTTCGGGTCGCCGGCGCCCTTGACGTCGTTCAGGCCCACGCAGCCGTGGCTGGTGTTGGCGCTGCCGAAGACCGAGTCGGGACCCCAGTAGTTGCCGTGGATGAACGTGCCCGAGGTGGACAGCCGCATGGCATGCGGGACGTCCTTGATGTCGTACTCGCCCTTGCCGTCGTCGTCCGTGAAGCCGACGGTGGCCCCGTTCATCCGGGTCTCCTTGAACTTCTCCGAGATGACCATCCGGCCGTTGTAGGTCGGGTTCTCGGGCGAGCCGGCGGAGATCGGGATGGTCTTGATCGTCTTGCCGTCCTGGGTGACCGTCATGGTCTTGGCGGAGGCGTCGACGGTGGAGACCTGGTTGCGGCCGATGGTGAAGGTCACCGTCTTCTGCTGGACGCCGAAGACGCCGTCGGCGCCCTCCACCCCGTCCAGGTTCAGCTTCAGCGTGACGGTGGAGCCCTCCTGCCAGTAGTCGTCCGGGCGGAAGTCCAGCCGCTGGGAGTTGAACCAGTGGCCGACGACCTCCTGGCCGCTGCTGGAGGAGACGGTGATGCCGGACTGCACGGCCTTGCGGTCCGTGATCGCCTTGTTGAAGTTGATCGAGACCGGCATGCCGACGCCGACGGTGGAGCCGTCCTCGGGCGTGAAGTTGCCGATGAAGCTGTTGTCGGGCGACACCGTGGTGAACGAGGAGTTCTCGTGCGCCTCTCGGCCCTTCTCGTCCTTGGCGGAGGCCGAGATCTTGTAGACCGTCGCGCGCTCCAGCTGCCCGTTCGGCTTCCAGCTCTTGCCGTCGCCGGCGAGGGTGCCCTCGACGGCCTTGCCGTCGCCGGTGGTCATGGTGACCTCGGTGAGCGTGCCCTTGCTGACGGTGACCTCGGCGTCGTTGATGCTCGCGTTGGTCGCGCCGTTCTTGGGGGAGATGACTATTCGGGCGTCCGAGGCGTCCTTGGCGGCCGCCTCGTCCACCTGCTCCTGCGACTTCTTGGAACCATCGGCGGGGCCTTCCGCATCGGCGCTGCTGCAGCCCGTGAGTACCAGTACGCCGCCGAGCAGGGCGGACACGGCCAGACGTCCGCGCCGCTTGCTGTCCGTCATCACACGCTTCTCCATCGTCACCGATTTACCTGCGATCTCTATCAAGAAGACCCAAACCGCCCCGCCCGGTTCCAGTCCTGGCGGATTTTGTGGGCAACACCACTCATCGACGCACCCGGGGGCGCCCCGGTTGCGCTTGTGCGCCACCGTTTCGGGTTCCGGCGATTCACACGACTCCCTGCGGGCCCGCAGCGCCTCCTGCGGGCCCGGACTGCGGGGACGGGCCCCGGTTCGCCGACCGCGGCGCCCGGGGCCCGGTCGGTCCGGCCGGCTCCGTCACGTCACGGGCGCCGTACGGGGTCCGTCCCGTCGTCCTGCCCGTCCTCGTCCGTCTCCCCATCTTCCTCGTCGATATCCCAGCCGTCGGCATCGGGGTCGTAGTCGATCTGCTCACAGCTCCACGACGCCTGGGCGAGTTCCACGCCGGGAACGTCGCCGATCAGGTCGAACGGGTCGACGAGGTACGCGAGAGCCTCCGCGGAGTCCTCGCGCACGGACGAGGAGGCGTGCGCGCGCTCCTCCTCCGGCATGAGCTCGTCCGTGTCGATGCGGTCGAGGGCCGCCCCGGTCAGCTCTTCCGGTTCGGCCACCTCCAGCACCAATTCGACGTGTAGCCGCACATAGCGTGATGTCTCAGAAGTGGTCATACGACGGAGACTAGAGCGCGGGGCCTCCCGACTTTCCTGCGACCCGCTGCTTTCATTAGCATCGCCGCAGCATCGCCTCGCGCGGTCAATTCGCCGCTGTCACAAGGGGGATCGTTTCCCGTGCCCGTCGCTCGTCGTCCGCTGCTGACCGCAACCGCGGCCGGTTCCCTGCTCTGTGCGCTGTGGTTCGTGCCCTCGGCGAACGCCACGGCGGACGGTGAGGCGGGGCAGCCGGACCGGCTCCGCTCCGGAGCTTCCGCTTCCGGCGTCGCGGACGGTACGCGCGGCACGCACGCGGCGGGCGCCCCGGCCGTGTCCGGCACCGGCGGCACGGAGGACGCCTCGGCCGCCGACGTGGTCCGGACGGGCGCCGAGGACCCGCAGGGCGGCGCGCAGGACCTTGCGCTGGCCGACACGGGCAGCGTGGACACGACGCCGTATCTCGTCGGCGGCACGCTGTTCCTCGGGGTCGGCGCCGGGTTCGTGAGCCATGCCGCACGAAGGAGCGGCGGCCGGCTGGTCTGACCCGCCGCGGGCGGCCCGGAGCGGGGCCGTCCGCGCCCGCTTCCGGGACACGCGGAGACACGCGGAGACACGCGGAGACACGCGGAGGGGGCCTCCCCGGGCGGGGAGGCCCCCTCCGCGTGGGACAGGGGACCGCGTGGGCGACGGGAGCCGCCGGGCGAGGGCAGCGGGCCGCCCGGGGAGGCGGCGGGTGGCTGACGACGGGCGGTCACGGAAGCGGACGAGCGCCAGTGCGGGCCCACGGGCGCCGCCACGCACGGCCACAGCAGCCGAGCGAACGCCGTACGAGCGCCACAGCGGGCCCGCGGGCGCCGCACGCACGGCCGCAGGAGCCCGGCGCGAACGCCGTACGGGACCCCAGCCGACGCCGTGCGGGACCAGCCGACGTCGAAACGGGCAGCGAGCGGACCCGCGCGGAGACCAGCCGACGCCGCCGATGCGGCACCCGGCCTCCGCTAAGCCAGCGGCCCGGTCACCCGCTCCACGGCCTCGATCAGCCGTCCGTCCCGGACGAACGCCTCGGCAGCCGCCAGGTCAGGCGCGAGGAAACGATCCGGCCCGGGACCGTCGACCCCCGCCGCACGCAGGGCCTCGATGGCCGCACGGGACGCGGGCGCGGGGGTGAGCCCGCGGCGCAGTTCGATCGCGCGGGTCGCCGCGTACAGCTCGACGGCGATGATCCGGGCCAGGTTGTCGACGGCCGTACGCAGCTTGCGCGCGGCCGACCAGCCCATGGAGACGTGGTCCTCCTGCATGGCGGAGGAGGGGATCGAGTCGACGGAGGCCGGGACGGCGAGCCGCTTCATCTCGCTGACGAGGGCGGCCTGCGTGTACTGGGCGATCATCAGCCCCGAGTCCACGCCGGCGTCGTCGGCGAGGAAGGGCGGCAGGCCGTGCGAGCGGTTCTTGTCGAGCAGCCGGTCGGTGCGGCGCTCGGCGATGGAGCCCAGGTCGGCGGCGGCGATCGCGAGGAAGTCGAGCACGTACGCGACGGGCGCCCCGTGGAAGTTGCCGTTGGACTCGACCCTGCCTCCCTCGGGCAGCACCACCGGATTGTCGATGGCGGCGGCGAGTTCGCGGTCGGCGACCAGGGCGGCGTGGGCGATGGTGTCCCGGCCGGCGCCGGCGACCTGCGGTGCGCAGCGCACCGAGTAGGCGTCCTGGACCCGGGGTGCCTCTTCCTCCTGGAAATGGCCGGTCAGCTCGGAACCCTTGAGCACCGCGGCCATGTTGGCGGCGGAGGCGGCCTGGCCGGGGTGGGGGCGGATGGCGTGCAGCTCGGGCGCGAGGACCTTGTCGGTGCCGAGCAGGCCCTCCAGGGTGAGGGCGGCGGTGATGTCGGCGGAGGTGTACAGCCTGCGCAGATCGGCGAGGGCCATGAGCAGCATGCCGAGCATGCCGTCAGTGCCGTTGAGGAGGGCGAGGCCCTCCTTCTCGTGCAGTTCGACGGGCTCGATGCCGTGGGCGGCGAGGAGTTCGCTGGCGGGGCGGACGGTCCCGTCGGGGCCTTCGGCGTCGCCCTCCCCCATCAGCGTCAGCGCACAGTGCGACAGCGGCGCGAGGTCGCCGGAGCAGCCGAGGGAGCCGTACTCGTGCACGACCGGCGTGATCCCGGCGTTGAGGACGTCCACCATGGTCTGCGCGACGCCGGGGCGCACGCCGGTGTGCCCCGAGGCCACGGTCTTCAGCCGCAGGAACATCAGGGCGCGCACGACCTCGCGCTCGACGCGCGGGCCCATGCCGGCGGCGTGCGAGCGGACGATGTTGCGCTGCAGCTGGGTGCGCAGGTCGTGACCGATGTGCCGGGTCGCGAGGGCGCCGAACCCGGTCGAGACGCCGTACACCGGCTCGGGCTTCGCGGCCAGGGCGTCCACGATCGCGCGCGCGGCGGCGAGCGCGGAGAGCGCGTCGCCGGAGAGCTCGATGCGGGCGTTGCCGCGGGCCACGGCGATGACGTCTTCGGCGGTGGTCCCGGACGTCCCCACCACGACAGTGTGCATATCCATATTCAGCACCCTACGGATTGAATCCCTCTCTGTCACGGGGTGGGTGGCCGCTGCCGGTGACGGCCGGCGGGCGGCGCGCCCCGGCACGGCTCCACACCGGTACGGGCGGGCAGGACGCCGCCCCGGGGCGCGGAAGCCGCCGGGCTCAGTGGCGGGCGTCCCGGAACCGGCGGCGGTCCTGGGACGACGGCGGCGGGGTGTCCGCCAGCGGGAGCACCGAGTCGTCCCGGCCCGCGACCACCGGACCCGCCGCCCTGGCCGCCTTCGCGCGGTACTGCGCGGCGTCCGCGAGCCGGAACAGCCGGCGGGCGGAGCGGACCGCCCCGATCGGGTCGCCCGTCGACGCGACGCCGCACGCGACCCCTTCCCCGAGTTTCAACTCGCCTGCCCGCTCGCAGAGTTCCTCGGCCACCTTGACGACGTCGTCGGCCGACGGACCCGCCGTCAGCAGACAGAACTCGTCGCCGCCGAGGCGGGCGGCCAGCGCCCCCGGCAGCATCGCGCCGCACAGCGAGAGCACCGACCCGAAGCGCTCCAGCAGCCGGTCGCCCGCCGCGTGGCCGTGGGTGTCGTTGACCCGCTTGAGGCCGTTGAGGTCGCACACCACCAGCGAGACCACCGAGCCGTCCGTCCGGTGCTGCTCCAGCACCTCGTCCAGCCGGACGTCGACGGCCCGCCGGTTCGCGAGCCCGGTCAGCGGGTCGGTGAACGCGAGCCTGCGGACCTCCTCCAGCCGCTCCTGCTGAGCGATCCCGGCGGCCACGACCTGGGCGAGGACGGTCGCGAAGTCGGCGTCGTCCCGGTCGAACACGGACTCCCCCGCCGGACGGGCCACGTACAGCTCGCCCCAGGCCCGGCCGTGCAGCACGATCGGCGCGACGACACAGCAGCCGCGCCCGCGCTGCCGCAGCGCGTCGACCCGCTGGTGGCTGTAGCCGTGCTCGCCCTCGGCCGCGCCGTCCGCCGTCTCCACCCAGGCGCGCGGGGCGCCGCCCCCTGCCCACTGCTCGTGCAGGAACTCGGTGATCTCCGGGAAGCGGTGGACGGGATAGGTCTCGCCGTCCGGGAACTCCTCCTCGTCCGGCGCGCGGGCTCCCGCGTTCACGAGCACCTTCAGCCGCCCCCGGTCCCGCTCCCAGACGGAGAGCGCGGCGAAGCTCCCCCTCAGCGCGTCGCACGCGGCCGCCGCCGCGCCCCGCCACAGCTCCCGCGGCGTGCGCGCGGCCGCCATCGCCTGTGCGAGCGCGACGACGGCTCGCAGCCGGACATCCTCACCCATCACCCCAGCTTAGGGAGTTTTGTATGGGTTTCACTCGCCGGGCCACTCCGGCTTCCGCTTCTCGTTGAACGCCGCGACGCCCTCCGCCCGGTCACCGGAGAACGCCACCGAACGCCAGGCCGCGTCCTCGACGTCGAGCCCCGCCCGCAGGTCGAGCCCGTGGCCGAGCCGCAGCGCCCGCTTCGCGGCCCGCAGGCCGACCGGGGAGTTGGCGGCCATCCGGGCGGCCAGGGCGAGGGCGGCGGGACGGGCGTCCTCGGCGAGCTCGTCCACGAGACCCAACTCCCGCGCCTCGGCGGCCTCCACGCGCCGCGCGGTGAACACCAGCTCGGCCGCACGTGCGGCGCCCACGCGCCGCGGCAGCAGCTGCGTACCGCCGCCACCGGGGATCACACCGACGGAGACCTCGGGCAGGCCGACGACGGCCGTCCCGTCGGCCACGATGACATCGCAGGAGAGCGCCAGCTCGAACCCTCCGCCCAGCGCGAAGCCGTGCACCGCGGCGATCGTGGGCATCGGCAGTTCCAGCACGCCGGTGTACGCGGCGCGGGCGGTCGGCCGCTGACGGACCAGCTCCGCGTCCGTGAAGGAGTTGCGCTCCTTGAGGTCGGCGCCGACACAGAAGGCGCGGTCGTTCGAGGAGGTCAGGACGGTCACCCGGACCGACCGGTCCGCCGCCAGCGCGTCACAGGCGGCGGCGACGCAGCGGGCCATCTCCGTCGAGACCGCGTTCATGGCCTTGGGCCGGTCGAGCACCAGCTCGGCGACGTGGCCGCCCTCGTGGCGGCGTACGGCGACGAACTCGCCGAAGCGCTGCTCGGACGCGTGTGCGGACCCGACCTCGGACCTGACCTCGGACATGATCGACGACCTCCCGGTTAACGATGGTTCACCGGCAGGAGATCCTAGTGCCGCGTCAGGCGAGGTCTACCCATCAGGGAGCGGCGTCCGGTGCATGGGGTCTCCCCCGGCCCCTCCGGGCCGGGGGAAGGACCGCAAGACGCCGAATCGACCTCGCAGTGGGCCCACTCGGTCGATTCGGCAATGCCGCGAGTCGCGTCGCGACCGGGCGAACGTCGCCTGATGCGGCGCCAACCTGTCCGGACAGCACACCTAGGCCGGGCGCCGCGTCAACAGCCAGGGCTCCACCACGCCGAGCCCGCGCACCGGCCGCTGCCACATGGGCTGCAGCGCGAAGCGGTACGAAGGGGGCTCCTCGCCCTCCTTCTCGGCCGCGGCCGCCGCCTCGGCGGCCTCCGCCTCCGACTCGGGCGCGTCGCCGGTGCGCGCCAGTTCCTCCGCGAACGCCCCGTCCACCAGGACGGCGTCCTTCGGCGCTATCGAGGTCAGCCGGCTCGCCAGGTTCACCGTCGTGCCGAACACGTCGCCCATCCGGGTCGTGACCGTCCCGAAGGAGATGCCGACCCGAAGGGCCGGCATCGTCTCGTCGTGCGACAGCGTCTCGATCAGCCGCATCGCGATCTCCGCGGCCGTACCGGCATCGTCCGCCGCGAACAGCACCTCGTCCCCGAGGGTCTTGATCAGCCGGCCGCCGTGCGCGGCGACCAGGTCGGCGCAGGTCGTCTCGAACGCCTCGACGAGCTCGCCCAGCTCCTCCTCCTCCAGGCGCCGGGTGAGCCGGGTGAAGCCGACGAGGTCCGCGAAGCCGACCGCGAGCCGCCGGTCGACCATCTCCTCGTCGTCCGCGGCCTGCACGACCCGTCCGGTGGCGGCGGCCAGCTGGCGGCGCCACACGTAGACGAGAAACTCCTCCAGCTCCGGCAGCAGCAGCTCGACCAGCGGATAGGTGACCTCGGTACGGGTCATCCCCGGCTCGGGGGGCTCGGTGAGGCCCTCCAGGAAGGAGTCGATCTGCCACTCCGCGAGCCGCGCCGTGGTCTGGCCGGTGGACCGCGCCACCTGCACGGCCATGGGCTCGCTCAGCAGTCCGGCCTCGACCAGACCGGCCAGGCGCCGCAGCGCGAGCACATCGGCCTCGGTCAGGGCCTTGGCCTGGCCGATGTCGGCGAACCCCATGGCGCGCCAGAAGCGCGATGCGAGGTCCATGGAGACCCCGGCGGTCCTGGCCGCCTGAAAGGGGGTGTACCGGCGGTCCGCGCCGAGGATCAGCTGTTCGAGCCGGATGGCCAGCGGGTCCTTCGTCGGCTCGGCGGTGTGGTCCACCTCGTGGTGCGGCGTCGGGTGGACGTCCGACGTCTGCCTCCGGCCGGGGCCGCCCGCGGAGGAGTCCGCCCCGGTGGACGGGCCCCCGCCCGAGGTCCCCGTACCGGGCGCGTCCCCGCCCTGGGACTCCCCGCCGGAAGCGTCCGCGCCGGAGGCGCTGTCGTCGACGGTCACCGGCCGCCTCCTGCCCGATCCCTGCGCACTGCCCTGCCGATCTGTCGTGCGTGCCGGTCCGCGTACGGCCGCGGGAAGCCCGGCGCGGCCTCAACGATACGGCAGGTGTGCCCTGGCTCACGTCCCGGTGGCACGGCCGGTTCGGGGTGTCCGGTCGATCACGCCGGACGGCCGCACCCCCGGTCACCGGCCGTTCGGCCGCAGGTGGACGATGTCCCCGGCCCCGATGGGGTGGTCCTTCCCGTCGGGGGTGGTCACCACGAGCCGTCCGTCGCCGTCGATCGCGACCGCCTCGCCGATCAGGCTCCGGTCGCCGGGCAGCTCGGCGCGGACCGTGAGGCCGAGGGTCGAGCAGCCGGCCGCGTAGGTCTCCTGCAGCCGCGAGGCGCGGGCGTCGCCGTTCGCCGCCCGCCAGGTGCCGTACCAGTCCTCGAGCGAGCGCAGCAGCGCCCGCAGCAGGGGGTCGCGGTCGGTGGAGACGGCGTTCGCGAGGGCGAGGGAGCCCGCCTGCGGCACGGGGAGCTCGTCCTCGCGCAGGGTGACGTTGATCCCGATGCCGATGACGACGCCGTCGTCGCCCACGCGCTCGGCGAGGATGCCGCCCGCCTTCCGCTCCTCCCCGCCGACCTTCACCATCAGGTCGTTCGGCCACTTCAGGGTGAAGTCGGCACCGGCCGCCCTGGCCAGGCCCGTCGCCGCGGCGACCCCGGTCAGCAGCGGCAGCCAGCCCCAGCGGTCCACGGGCACGTCGGGCTTCAGCAGGACGGAGAGGAACAGCCCGGAGCGCGGCGGCGCGGTCCAGCTGCGGTCGAGGCGGCCGCGACCGGACGTCTGCTCCTCGGCGACGAGCACGGCTCCCTCGTCGAGCTCCCCGGCCCGGGCCGCGAGATCGGAGTTGGTGGAGCCGGTCGCCTCGACGACGTCGAGCGAGGACCACAGCCCGCCGGGGCGGATCAGTGCGCGGCGCAGTGCGGCGGCGTTCAGGGGCGGGCGGTCGAGATCGGACCAGCGGCCGCCGGCGTGGGCGCCGGGGAGGTCGTCGGACGGGCTGCCGGAGGTGTCGTGAGGCGTCATGCCGCACAGCTTGACCCTTCCGTCCGCGCGAGGCGAACCGCGGGGCGGACCGTGTCGGGTGCCGTGCGCAAGCACTCGGGGGTGTGGCCAACGCCGCACTGCCGAACGGTATCCGCGCCGATACGCTACGAGTCAGTAGCCAGACCTCTCTTTACGTAGCCAACACCCCCGTGACCAGGCAGGGAGCCGCATCCCGATGTCCGAGCCGGCAGAGCACCAAGAGATCGACATCCACACCACCGCTGGCAAGCTCGCGGATTTCCAGCGCCGTGTCCACGAGGCGACGCACGCGGGCTCCGAGCGCGCGGTCGAGAAGCAGCACGCCAAGGGCAAGCTGACCGCCCGTGAGCGGATCGAACTCCTCCTCGACGAGGGGTCGTTCGTCGAGCTGGACGAGCTCGCACGCCACCGCTCCACCAACTTCGGCCTGGAGAAGACCCGTCCGTACGGCGACGGCGTCGTCACCGGCTACGGCACGGTCGACGGCCGGCCGGTGGCCGTCTTCTCGCAGGACTTCACGGTCTTCGGCGGGGCGCTGGGCGAGGTCTTCGGCCAGAAGATCATCAAGGTGATGGACTTCGCGCTGAAGACCGGCTGCCCGGTCATCGGGATCAACGACTCCGGCGGCGCGCGCATCCAGGAGGGCGTCAGCGCGCTGGGCATGTACGGCGAGATCTTCCGCCGCAACACCCACGCGTCCGGGGTGATCCCGCAGATCTCCCTGGTCGTGGGCCCCTGCGCGGGCGGCGCCGTGTACTCGCCCGCGATCACCGACTTCACGGTGATGGTCGACCAGACCTCGCACATGTTCATCACCGGCCCCGACGTCATCAAGACGGTCACCGGCGAGGACGTAGGCTTCGAGGAGCTGGGCGGCGCCCGCACCCACAACACCACGTCCGGTGTCGCCCACCACATGGCCGGCGACGAGAAGGACGCGATCGAGTACGTCAAGTCGCTGCTGTCGTACCTGCCGTCGAACAACCTGTCCGAGCCCCCGTCCTTCCCCGAGGACGCCTCCCTGGACCTCACCGCTGAGGACCAGGAGCTGGACACGCTGATGCCGGACAGCGCCAACCAGCCGTACGACATGCACACGATCATCGAGCACGTGCTGGACGACGGTGAATTCCTGGAGACCCAGGCGATGTTCGCGCCGAACATCGTCACCGGCTTCGGGCGGGTCGAGGGCTTCCCGGTCGGCATCGTCGCCAACCAGCCGATGCAGTTCGCGGGCTGTCTCGACATCGACGCCAGCGAGAAGGCCGCCCGTTTCGTGCGCACCTGCGACGCGTTCAACATCCCCGTGCTCACGTTCGTCGACGTGCCCGGCTTCCTGCCGGGTGTGGACCAGGAGTACGGCGGCATCATCCGGCGCGGCGCCAAGCTGATCTACGCCTACGCCGAGGCGACCGTCCCGCTCATCACCGTGATCACGCGCAAGGCCTTCGGCGGCGCGTACGACGTCATGGGCTCCAAGCACCTGGGCGCCGATCTGAACCTGGCCTGGCCCACCGCGCAGATCGCGGTGATGGGCGCGCAGGGCGCGGTGAACATCCTGCACCGCCGCACGCTCGCCGCCGCCGCGGACGCCGAGGCCCAGGAGAAGCTGCGGGCCGAGCTGATCACGGCCTACGAGGACACGCTCCTCAACCCGTACGTCGCGGCCGAGCGCGGCTACATCGACGCCGTGATCATGCCGTCCGACACCCGCGCCCAGATCGTGAAGGGCCTGCGTCAGCTGCGGACGAAGCGGGAAAACCTTCCCCCGAAGAAGCACGGCAACATCCCGCTGTAGATCCCCGAGGACCGCGAGGAGCTTTGATGATCAAGGTCGTACGGGGCAACCCGACCCCGGAGGAGCTGGCCGCCGCCCTGGCGGTGGTCCAGGCGCGCGCCGCGGCGACGGCCTCCGCCGTGTCCGGCGCGCCGCTGCCGCCCGAGGAGTGGTCGGACCCCGCCCGTATCGCCCGGGCCCGCGCGCTGCGGCCGGGACCGCGGGCATGGACGCGGACGTACTGGCCGGGCTGAGCCCGCGAGCGGGCGTTCACGGCGGCCCGGCCGGTCCGTGATTGGTCCTTTCGCACCGGGGCGCCTGAGTATCCGTACTCAGGCGCCCCGCGCGTCCCGGCATCACGATCGGAACCATGCTGTGGTCCGACCCGGAGGACGAACCTCCGCAGGAGATGCGCGACATGCAGGCGATGATGCGCCGTGCGGGCGTCCTGCTGGCGCTAGCCATGATCGTCGCGATGTTCGTCGTCGGGCTGCACTGACGGCGGGGCGGCGGTGCGCGCGCACCGGCGGCGCCGCCCCGCCCGGGGCCCGGGTCGCCCATGGCCGGCAGGTCGCCGCATCGGCGCCCGGGGTGTCACCCGGGCCGCCTACGATGGCCCGCATGACCGTTCAGCGCCGCCGCGTCGTCCTCGCCTCCGCCTCCCCCGCCCGCCTCGCGCTGCTCCGTGACGCCGGGCTCGCCCCGGAGGTGATCGTCAGCGGTGTCGACGAGGACGCGCTGGGCGCACCGGACCCGGGCTCGCTCGCCCTCGTCCTCGCCGAGGCCAAGGCGGACGTGGTCGCCGCCCGCCCCGAGGCCGCGGGCGCCCTGGTCGTCGGCTGCGACTCCGTACTCGAACTGGACGGCGAGGCCCTCGGCAAGCCGGCCGACGAGGAGGAGGCCACCGCCCGCTGGAAGTCCATGCGCGGCCGTGCGGGCATCCTGCAGACCGGGCACTGCGTCATCGACACCACCACCGGCCGCCGCGTCTCCGCGACCGCCTCCACCACGGTCCGCTTCGGTGAACCGACGGACGCCGAGATCGCCGCGTACGTCGCGAGCGGCGAACCGCTGCACGTGGCGGGCGCGTTCACGCTGGACGGCCGCTCGGCCCCGTTCGTCGATGCGATCGAGGGCAGCCACGGCAATGTGATCGGGCTGTCGCTGCCGCTGCTGCGCCGACTGCTGGCGGACCTGGGAATCGGCATCACCGACCTCTGGGCCTGATCCCCGGCGCCCGCCGGCCCTCCACACGGACGGCCACCACACGGACGGCGTGCCCCGCGGACGGCACACCACGGGCCGGCACTCGGCGGGGCCGGGACCGGCGGCCGGAGCGCGTGGCGAGGCCGATGGACGCGGCACCTCTCCGGCCCGAGGCGCGGTCTTGCGGACGCGGCAACTCCACCCGCCCGAGGGCGCGGCCACCCGCCCGGGCCGGACCAAGCCCGGGTCTCCACCAGGCCGGGTCTCCACCAGGCCGGGTCTCCACCAGGCCGGGTCTTCGTCAGGCCGTGGCCGGGCCGTCGCCGACGGCGGGCCCCTTGTCCATGGAGACCGACGGGCCGTTGCCGGCCGGCGCCGCCCCTCCGTCGCGCCCCTCGGGCTCCGCCCCGCCGTACTGCAGCAGGCCGAGGACGATCAGGGCCAGTACGACCATCAGGAACGTGAACGCGTGCCAGCCGACGAGCCCCACGGTGAGCGCGCCCAGCACGCCGTGCACCACGGCGCAGCTGACCAGGAGCACCCGGCCCCAGCGGCCGGGACCGCGGTCGCGCACGGCGGCGACCAGGAAGAGCGTGCCGCACGCGGCGAGGAAGAACCCGAACGCCCCGCCCATCACCCAGGTGCTGGTGGCCATCACATCGGGATCGAGGCCGTCCAGGGACATGCTCTGGTTGTCCACGAAGGTGGCCATGATGCCGTTGATCACCACGATGCCGACGGCTTCCAGATAGAGCACGATCGCGGCCACCACGGCCACCGTTCTGCGGACCACGGCGCCCACCCCTTAGCTTCCCGCCTCTGTTACCAGCAGTACGAACGACACCGCGAACGCTACTAACGGGTAAACCCGCGGACAAGGGCCCGGACACGGGCAAAGAATCATTCGGCCATTCGTAGGGACTCCACAAAGAAACGCGCGTCGCCGCTGGCTGCTGAGGCAGAGACCTTGACCACACCTGACGGCTACTCTGCACAGGGGAAAACCGACGTACCGTGGTGCGACAAGGGCATTCACGGTACGGCCACGCCCCGGATCACCCTCCGTGTGGGGAAGCTCACGACTGGGAACGGGTCGAAAGGCCGTGTCGGTAGTCCCTAAACTCAGCGTGTTTCAGCGAAGTCTTCGGCGCGGTGACCCCGCCGAGCGCTCCGGCCGGCGCGCCCGGACCGGGGACCGGCCCGCGGCGTAGCCGCAAACCGGGGCGTCACCCCCGGGATAACAGCAAGGAGGGAGCCATCGTGCGCAAGGTGCTCATCGCCAACCGAGGCGAGATCGCTGTCCGCGTTGCCCGTGCATGCCGGGACGCCGGGATCGCGAGCGTAGCCGTCTACGCCGACCCGGACCGTGACGCTCTGCACGTCCGCGCGGCCGACGAAGCGTTCGCCCTGGGCGGTGACACCCCGGCCGCCAGCTATCTGGACATGGCCAAGGTCCTCCAGGCCGCCGCCGACTCCGGTGCGGACGCCATCCACCCCGGGTACGGCTTCCTCTCCGAGAACGCCGAATTCGCCCAGGCCGTCATCGACGCCGGGCTCACCTGGATCGGCCCGCCGCCCGCCGCGATCCGCGACCTCGGCGACAAGGTGGCGGCCCGTCACATCGCCCAGCGCGCCGGCGCCCCGCTGGTGGCCGGCACCCCCGACCCGGTCTCCGGCGCGGACGAGGTCGTCGCCTTCGCCGAGGAGCACGGCCTCCCGATCGCGATCAAGGCCGCCTTCGGCGGCGGCGGCCGCGGCCTGAAGGTCGCCCGCACGCTGGAGGAGGTCCCCGAGCTGTACGACTCGGCGGTGCGCGAGGCCGTCGCGGCGTTCGGCCGCGGCGAGTGCTTCGTCGAGCGGTACCTGGACAAGCCGCGCCACGTCGAGACCCAGTGCCTGGCGGACCAGCACGGCAACGTCGTGGTCGTGTCCACCCGTGACTGCTCGCTGCAGCGCCGGCACCAGAAGCTGGTGGAGGAGGCCCCCGCGCCGTTCCTCTCCGCGGAGCAGAACGCCGAGCTGTACCACGCGTCCAAGGCCATCCTCAAGGAGGCCGGCTACGTCGGCGCGGGCACCGTGGAGTTCCTCGTCGGCAACGACGGCACGATCTCCTTCCTCGAGGTCAACACCCGGCTGCAGGTCGAGCACCCGGTCACCGAGGAGGTCACCGGCATCGACCTGGTGCGGGAGATGTTCCGCATCGCCGACGGCGAGAAGCTCGGCTACGACGACCCGCCGCTGCGGGGCCACTCCTTCGAGTTCCGCATCAACGGCGAGGACCCCGGCCGCAACTTCCTCCCGGCGCCCGGCACCGTCACCTCCTTCGTCGCGCCCTCCGGCCCCGGTGTCCGCCTGGACGCCGGTGTGGAGTCGGGCAGCGTCATCGGCCCCGCCTGGGACTCGCTGCTGGCGAAGCTGGTCATCACCGGCGCCACCCGTGAGCAGGCGCTGCAGCGTGCGGCGCGCGCCCTGGCCGAGTTCCAGGTCGAGGGCATGGCCACGGCCATCCCGTTCCACCGTGCGGTCGTCTCCGACCCGGCCTTCGCCCCCACGGACGGCACCCCGTTCAAGGTCCACACCCGCTGGATCGAGACCGAGTTCGTCAACGAGATCAAGCCCTTCGCCGCACCGGCCGACGCCGAGGCGGAGGAGGAGCCGGGCCGCGAGACGGTCGTCGTCGAGGTCGGCGGCAAGCGCCTGGAGGTCTCGCTGCCGTCCTCGCTGGGCATGACCCTCGCCCGGACCGCCGCGGCCGGCGGAGCGCGCCCCAAGCGCCGCGCGACCAAGAAGTCCGGCCCCGCCGCCTCCGGCGACACGCTGGCCTCCCCGATGCAGGGCACCATCGTCAAGGTCGCCGTGGAGGAGGGCCAGGAGGTCAAGGAAGGCGACCTCGTCGTCGTCCTGGAGGCCATGAAGATGGAGCAGCCGCTGAACGCGCACCGTTCCGGCACCGTGAAGGGCCTCAGCGCCGAGGTCGGCGCGTCGATCACGTCCGGCGCGGTGATCTGCGAGATCAAGGACTGACGCCGCCGCCGCGCAGCCGCACGCGGACGGGGCCCGCCGGGAGCATCCGGCGGGCCCCGTCCGCGTTCCGCGGGAGGACCCGGGCCGGGGTTCGCACCGGCGCACCGATGGCATGCTGGGTGCCATGACGACGAGTACGGCGGCCGGCGCCACAGCGGGCGCGGTACGGCCGATGCGGGCCGACGCGCGCCGCAACTACGAGCGGCTGCTCGTCGAGGCGCGCAAGGCGTTCGCCGAGCACGGCACGGACGCGTCCCTCGAGGACATCGCCAAGCGGGCGGGCGTGGGCATCGGCACGCTGTACCGGCACTTCCCGAACCGGCACGCCCTGATGAACGCGGTCTTCCAGGACGCGGTGGCATCCCTGCTCACCCGGTCCGGGGAACTGGCCTCGGCGGACCAGCCGTGCGCCGCCCTCGTGGAATGGCTGCGCGCCATCATCACTCATGCGGGTGAATACCGGGGGGTGGCCCGGGCGCTCATGTCGGCCTCGCACGACGCCAGTTCCGCGCTCTCCCAGTGCAGCGTCCCCCTCCGCGAGGCCGGCGCCCGGCTCCTCTCCCGCGCCCAGACGGCCGGCGCGGTCCGGACGGACGTCTCCATCACCGACCTGCTCCAGCTCACCAACGCGATCGCCCTGGCAGCCGAGCAGGCCCCGTCCGACCCCGAACTCGCGGACCGCCTGCTGATGCTGACGTTGCGCGGTCTGAAGGCATAGGCCATGGCCGGCGGGGTCCGCGGCCACGACCGGACCCGGCGCCCTGTCCGGCCTTCGCCGGACGCGGCCCGCCGACGGCAGCCGGGCCGGTCCGCCCCGGGGCGACCGCCCGCGACTCGTCGGCGCGGCAGCCCGCGTCCTCCGTACGCCGCGCGGGGGTGCGCGGCCGTGGTCGGCGGCGCGGCAGCCCGCGGCCTCCGTGCCTGCCCGTGGGTGCCGCCCCGAGCGCCCCGCGCGGGGACGGTCCCCGCCCGGACCGGGCTCGGGAGGCGGGGGCCCGGTCGCGTCAGCGGCGGCGCAGGTCCGCCACGCGCCGCTCCGGGGCGTCGGCCGTCAGGGCCGCGGCCGGGCGGAGGGGGGTGGCCGGGTGGGTGGTGCGGCGCTGTCCGGGGAGGGGGACCTCACGGCGCGAAGGGGACGCGTCGACCGCCGTCCCCGCCACGGCGACCTGCACGCCCTGGTCGGCGAGCGCCTGGAGCTCCGTCGCCGCCCGGTCGTCGTGCTGCGGCGGCTCGTCCGTCACCAGGCGGGTGATGACGTCCGTCGGCACGGTCTGGAACATCGTGTCCGTGCCCAGCTTGGTGTGGTCCGCCAGCACGACGACCTCCGCGGCCGCCTGTACCAGCGCCCGGTCCACGCTCGCCGACAGCATGTTGGACGTGGACAGCCCGCGCTCGGCCGTCAGGCCGCTGCCGGACAGGAAGGCGCGGGAGACCCGGAGCCCCTGGAGCGACTGCTCCGCCCCGCTGCCGACCAGCGCGTAGTTCGAGCCACGCAGCGTGCCGCCGGTCATGACGACCTCGACGCGGTTGGCGTGGGCCAACGCCTGGGCGACCAGCAGCGAGTTGGTGACGACGGTGAGCCCTGGGATACGCGCGAGCCGGCGGGCCAGCTCCTGCGTGGTCGTGCCGGCGCCGACCACGATGGCCTCGCCCTCTTCGACCAGGCCCGCGGCGAGATCGGCGATGGCCGTCTTCTCCGCGGTCGCGAGATGGGATTTCTGCGGGAAGCCGGACTCTCGCGTGAATCCGCCCGGCAACACCGCACCGCCGTGCCGGCGGTCGAGCAGTCCTTCTGCCTCCAGGGCCCGCACGTCCCGCCGTACGGTCACTTCGGAGGTCTGGACGACGCGGGCGAGCTCACGGAGCGACACGGCTCCGTTGGCACGCACCATTTCGAGGATCAATTGACGACGTTCTGCAGCGAACACGAAACTGACAGTAACCCCAGCGGTCGATGCTTTTCAGCACTTTGCGCCGAATACGGGAAGTTGCCCACACCGGGGTACGGGAAGTGATATAGGACCCCTGCCCTATCGTCCCGGCTTGCCGGGGTTGATCCCCGCGGCCCGGTGCTACGCGCCGCCCGTCGCCTTCCGGGTGTGCAACTGCCGCGCCACCTCCGCGATCGAGCCCGACAACGACGGGTACACGGTGAAAGCGTTTGCGATCTGTTCCACCGTCAGGTTGTTGTCGACCGCGATCGAGATGGGGTGGATCAGTTCCGAAGCGCGCGGTGAGACGACCACTCCGCCGACCACGATGCCGGTGCCGGGCCGGCAGAAGATCTTCACGAAGCCGTCCCTGATGCCCTGCATCTTGGCGCGCGGGTTGCGCAGCAGCGGCAGCTTGACGACCCGGGCGTCGATGACGCCGCCGTCCACGTCCGCCTGGGTGTAGCCGACGGTCGCGATCTCCGGGTCGGTGAAGACGTTCGACGAGACCGCCTTCAGGTTGAGCGGGGTCACCGCGTCGCCCAGGAAGTGGTACATGGCGATACGTCCCTGCATCGCCGCCACCGACGCCAGTGCGAAGACACCGGTGACGTCACCGGCCGCGTACACACCCGGCGCGGTCGTGCGCGAGACCTTGTCCGTCCAGATGTGCCCGGACTCGGTGAGCTTGATCCCCGACTCCTCCAGGCCCATGCCCGCGGAGTTGGGGATGGCACCGACGGCCATCAGGCAGTGCGTGCCGGAGATGACCCGGCCGTCCGCCAGCGTCACCTCGACCCGGTCGCCGACGCGCTTGGCGGACTGGGCGCGGGAGCGGGCCATGACGTTCATGCCGCGGCGGCGGAAGACGTCCTCGAGGACCGCGGCGGCGTCCGGGTCCTCGCCCGGCAGCACCCGGTCGCGGGAGGAGACGAGCGTGACCCGCGAACCGAGGGCCTGGTAGGCGCCGGCGAACTCGGCGCCGGTCACACCGGAGCCGACCACGATCAGCTCTTCGGGCAGCTCGTCCAGGTCGTACACCTGGGTCCAGTTGAGGATCCGCTCGCCGTCGGGCTGCGCGTCGGGGATCTCGCGCGGGTGGCCGCCGGTGGCGATCAGCACGGCGTCGGCGGTGAGCGTCTCCTCGCTGCCGTCCGCCACGGTGACGATCACCTTGCGGGAGCCGTCGAGGGCCTGCCCGCCGTCGAGCCGCCCACGGCCGCGCATGACCCGCGCGCCCGCACGGGTCACCGATGCGGTGATGTCGTGGGACTGGGCGAGCGCGAGCCGCTTCACCCGTCGGTTGACCTTGCCGAGGTCCACGCCCACGATCCGGGCGGCCTGCTCGATGTGCGGGGTGTCGTCCGCGACGATGATGCCGAGCTCCTCGTGCGAGGAGTCGAAGTTCGTCATCACCTCGGCCGTGGCGATCAGGGTCTTCGAGGGTACGCAGTCGGTGAGTACGGAGGCTCCGCCGAGGCCGTCGCAGTCGACGACGGTCACCTCCGCGCCGAGCTGGGCGGCCACCAGAGCCGCCTCGTATCCGCCGGGTCCGCCACCGATGATCACGATCCGGGTCACTGGGGTTACGCCTCGCGCTCTCGCTCTGCCGGGTGTCGGTCCCACCCATTCTCCCGCACGCGGGAAGCTGCTTCGCGCCGGGGGCTCTCCCGGGCGGGGAGCGGACCGGGGAGGACGGGCGGGAAACCCGGCGCGGACGCGGGACCAGCGCGTACGGCCCTCCGCGCGCCCGCCGGCGGTCCTCCCCGCGGGTCAGTCCCGGGGTATCGGGGCAGGCGGCCACCGCTTCCCCTCCCGTACCCTCGATCCCATGTCGCTCTACGCCGCGTACGCCGGCAACCTCGACGCGCGGCTGATGACCCGCCGCGCACCGCACTCCCCGCTGCGCGGCACGGGCTGGCTCAACGGCTGGCGGCTGACGTTCGGAGGCGAGCAGATGGGCTGGGAGGGGGCGCTGGCCACCATCGTGGAGGCCCCCCGCTCGCAGGTTTTCGTCGCGCTGTACGACATCGCCCCGCTCGACGAGGACTCGATGGACCGCTGGGAGGGCGTCGGGCTCGACATCTACCGCCGCATGCGCGTCCGGGTGCACACGCTGGACGGCGAGGAGCCTGCCTGGGTGTACGTCCTGAACGGGTACGAGGGCGGGCTGCCCTCCGCCCGCTACCTGGGCGAGATCGCCGACGCGGCCGAGTCCGCGGGCGCCCCGCACGACTACGTGATGGAGCTGCGCAAGCGGCCCTGCTGACCCGGGCGCCAGGGCGTCGCCGCCGGGTCCGACGCCGACGCCCCTGCCCCGGCGACCTCTGCGCTCACGCCGGCCGGCGAAGCCGGCTCACCCGGCCGCTCGCCGCAGCTCCCGAGGTCCCCTCCACCAGCCGACCGTGCCCCGGCCCCACCGGGGTCACGCCCGGCGGGCGCCCACCCGCCGACCGCGTGCACCGGCCCCGGGGTCCCGCTCCACCGGCCGGCCGCATGCGCCGGCCCCACCCGGGCCCCCGTCCACCTACCGACCGTGCACCGCCCCCACCGGCGAGAGCGTGCGCACCCGACCGCCGCCGCCTCCTCCCGGCGATGTCTCCTTCCCCGCCCGGCCGCCCGCCCGCCCCGGAGTCACGCCCGGCGGGCGCCCACCCGCCCCCGGCGTGCGGCCACCGGCCACCGCAACTCCACCGCACCACCGGCGCCCTGCCCGTGCGCCCCGCGCTCGTCCCCACGCCCCTTGTGCGTTTCCACGAGGAAACGGTTGCAGAGTCGTGAGCATCGTCATCTACGCGCGTAGGGTTTCTCAGGCTAGGCTTTTCTCGTGAACGTTTCTCTTACCCCGGACCCCCATGCCGCCGCCGACGCCGCGGCCGCGCGCCTGCGAGAGCTGACCGGCGCCGAGACCCACGACGTCGCCCTGGTGATGGGCTCGGGCTGGGCGCCCGCAGTCGACGCCCTCGGTGCCCCCGACGCCGAGTTCCCGGTCACCGAACTGCCCGGCTTCCCGCCCCCGGCGGTCGAGGGCCACGGCGGCAAGATCCGCTCGTACCGGATCGGTGAGAAGCGCGCGCTCGTCTTCCTCGGCCGTACGCACTACTACGAGGGCCGCGGCGTCGCCGCCGTGGCGCACGGTGTGCGCACCGCCGTCGCCTCCGGCTGCAAGACCGTCGTCCTGACCAACGGCTGCGGCGGTCTGCGCGAGGGCATGCGGCCCGGCCAGCCGGTCCTCATCAGCGACCACATCAACCTCACCGCGGCCTCCCCGATCGTCGGCGCCAACTTCGTCGACCTGACGGACCTGTACTCGCCGCGGCTGCGTGCGCTGTGCAAGGAGGTGGACCCGTCGCTGGAGGAGGGCGTCTACGTCCAGTTCCCCGGCCCGCACTACGAGACGCCGGCCGAGATCACCATGGTCCGGGTCATGGGTGGCGACCTCGTCGGCATGTCCACGGTGCTCGAGGCGATCGCGGCCCGCGAGGCCGGCGCCGAGGTGCTGGGCATCTCCCTGGTCACGAACCTCGCGGCGGGGCTGTCGGGCGAGCCGCTCAACCACGAAGAGGTCCTGCAGGCCGGCCGTGACTCCGCGGCGCGCATGGGTGAGCTGCTGACCCGGGTGCTGGCCCGGATCTGACGGGTCACCGCCCCGGCGCCGGTGCGGCGCCGGGCACGGACCCCGCGGGCCGGACCGGCACGCCGCCGGTGCCCTCCCGGGGCCGACGGGTCGGCACCGCCGTCCCGAACGGGCAGGCGTGGGAGTCGTCGGGCACACAGCCGGCCGCGCCCACGCTCACGACGACATCAGAGAGGCACATCACCGTGGCGCAGGACCTGATCACGCAGGCCCGGGCTTGGCTGGCCGAGGACCCGGACGCGGAGACCCGGGACGAGCTGGCCCGGATCATCGAGGCGGGGGACACGGCGGAGCTGGGAGCCAGGTTCGCCGGGACGCTGCAGTTCGGCACGGCCGGTCTGCGCGGGGAGCTCGGGGCCGGGCCGATGCGGATGAACCGCCTCGTCGTCATCCGGGCGGCGGCCGGTCTGGCCGCGTACCTCAGGGCCCAGGGCCACGCCGGCGGTCTGGTCGTGATCGGCTACGACGCACGCCACAAGTCGGCGGACTTCGCCCGCGACACCGCCGCCGTCATGACCGGCGCCGGACTGCGGGCCGCGCTGCTGCCCCGCCCGCTGCCCACGCCCGTGCTCGCGTTCGCGATCCGGCACCTGGGCGCCGTCGCCGGTGTCGAGGTCACCGCGAGCCACAACCCGCCGCGCGACAACGGCTACAAGGTCTACCTCGGCGACGGCTCCCAGATCGTCCCCCCGGCGGACGCCGGGATCGCCGCGGAGATCGAGGCGGTCGGCAGCGTCCACGACCTGCCGCGCCCCGACAGCGGCTGGGACACCCTCGGCGACGAGGTCGTGGAGGCGTACCTGGAGCGCACGGACGCGGTCCTGAGCCCGCACTCGCCGCGGACCGCCCGCGTGGTCCACACGGCCCTGCACGGCGTCGGCAAGGACGTGGTGCTGGCGGCCTGGGAGCGCGCCGGGTTCCCGGCCCCGGTGCTCGTGGACGAGCAGGCCGAGCCGGACCCCGACTTCCCCACGGTCGCCTTCCCCAACCCGGAGGAGCCGGGCGCGATGGACCTCGCGTTCGCGAAGGCGCGCGAGGTCGGGCCGGACATCGTCATCGCCAACGACCCCGACGCCGACCGCTGCGCGGTGGCGGTCCCCGACGGCGACGCCGCCGGTGGCTGGCGCATGCTCCGCGGCGACGAGGTCGGCGCGCTGCTCGGCGCCCACCTCGTCCACAAGGGCGTGTCGGCGAAGGACGCGAACAGCACGTTCGCCACGTCGATCGTGTCGTCGTCGCTGCTGGGCCGGATCGCCGCCGCGGCGGGGCTCGGCTACCAGGAGACCCTGACCGGCTTCAAGTGGATCTCCCGCGCGGAGGGCCTGCGGTACGGCTACGAGGAGGCGCTCGGCTACTGCGTCGACCCGGACGGCGTGCGCGACAAGGACGGCATCACCGCCGCGCTGCTGGTCGCCGAGCTGGCCTCGGAACTCAAGGCCCAGGACCGTACCCTCACGGACCTGCTGGACGACCTCGCCGTCGCCCACGGCCTGCACGCCACCGACCAGCTGTCGGTGCGCGTGGAGGACCTGGGCGTCATCGCCGAGGCCATGCGCCGGCTGCGCGAGAAGCCGCCCGTGGCACTGGCCGGACTGCGGGTGGTGTCGGCGGAGGACCTGTCGAAGGGCACCGAGGCGCTGCCGCCCACGGACGGTCTGCGGTACCACCTCGAGGGCGCGTACGACGCCCGGGTCATCGTCCGCCCGAGCGGCACCGAGCCCAAGCTCAAGTGCTACCTGGAGGTCGTGGTCCCGGTCGGCGGGCCGAGCGAGCTGTCCGCCGCCCGGACCCGTGCGGCCGAGGTCCTCGCGGCGGTCAAGCGGGACCTGGCGGAGGCCGCCGGGATCTGACGTCCCGTCGGGCCCACCCCCCGCGCCCGTGTCCGGCCGCCGCCGGGCGCGGGCGCCGTCTTCTTGCGGGTGATTTCCCTACGGCAACCGACCTACCGGCCCGTGCCCTTCCGTGCCCCGCGGGTGAAGGTGACCCCGGTAGCGTCCGCCGAATCACCGGAGCCCCCGTGCCCCCGACCGCAACCCAGCACGCCACCGTCCCCGCCTCCCGCCGGGCACCCGGCTCGGGAGGCGGCGCCGTACCCGGCGGGCGGAGCCGGCTGCTCCACGCGCTGAACCGGGCCGCCCCGGCGCTGCTCGGCTATCTCGCGGTGCGGCTCACGGGGCTCCTGGTGCTCGCACGGTGGGCCCACCTCAAGGGCGAGAGCCTCTGGCCGACGCTGGCCGTCTCCTGGGACTCCCACTGGTACCTGGCGATCGCCGACCACGGTTACCACCACGAGCTCGGCCCCGCCCTGAACACCAACAACCTGGCGTTCTTCCCGCTCTACCCGGTGCTGGTGAAGGCCGTCGCGGCGGTGACCCCGGGCAGCCGCGCCTCGGTCGCCCTCGCGATCGCGATGGTCGCGTCCGTCGCCGCGGCGTGGGGCGTCTTCGCGGTCGGCGAGCGGCTGCACGGATGGCGTACCGGGACGGTCCTCACGGTGCTGTGGGGCGCGATGCCCGTCGCCGTCGTCCAGTGGATGGGCTACACCGAATCCCTCTTCACGGCGCTCGTGGCCTGGTCGCTGTACACGGCGCTCACCGGCCGCTGGCTGTGGGCGGGCTGGCTCGCGGCCCTCGCCGGGCTCACCCGGCCGACGGGCGTCGCGATCGCCGCGGCGGTGACGGCGGCCGGGCTGGCGGCGTTCGTCCGCGGTCGTGGCCGGCGTGCGCTCGCGGGCGCGCTGATCGCCCCTCTGGGGTGGTGCGGCTATGTGGCCTGGGTCGCGCTCCGACTCGGGCGCTGGGACGGCTACTTCGCCGTGCAGCAGCGGTGGACCAATGTGTGGGACGGCGGGAAGGCGACGCTGGAGGAACTCACCCAGCAGCTCGCGTACGACGCGGACCCGCAGCTGCTCATGCTGCTGGTCTCGGTCGTCCTGGTGCTGGCCACGGGGCTGTACCTGCTCTGCCTCGCCGACCGGCAGCCGCTCGTGCTGGTGGTGTTCACGGGGGTGATGCTGCTCATCGTCCTCGGGAGCGGCGGCGTCTACTTCCCGCGCGCCCGGTTCCTGCTGCCCGCGTTCCCGCTGCTGCTGCCCGTCGCGTTGGCGGTGGCGCGGGCGCGCCGGGCGGCGGCGCTGCTGGTCCTGGGCGGGGCGGTGCTGTCCTCGGCCTGGCTCGGCGGGCATCTGCTGCTGGTGTGGCAGGGGCCGCCGTGACGCACCGCGGGCCGCGCACCGCACAGGTACCCGGCGCGGCGGACCGGACGACGGCCGATCAGCCGACGGCCAGCAGCACCACCAGGGCGACCGCTCCCACGACGACCGGGCCGGCGATCTCGTACGCCCAGCGCACCTGCGGCTCGCCCTTGGCGGTCGGCCGGTGCGCGGCCTGCTCGGACAGCTCCCGCAGTTCGGCGATGGTCCGGTCCCCGGGCGCCACGTGCGGCGCGCCACCGGCGAGCCCGCCTCCCCGTCCCGCTGTGCCGGCGGAGTCGCCCGCTGCGGCCCTGGACTGCCTGCGGGCGGCCGTCTTCCGCTGCCTCAGCGACACCGGCACGGCCCACAGCTGGTACTTCGTGCCGTCCTCGGTGAGGACCTCGCTGGAGTACGCGGCGCGCACGTCCGCGACCGTCTGCCAGGGCAGCGTGATCGTGCGGAAGGGGTTCCTGATGCGGAGCCGGTCGTCGTTGGCGAAGACGGCGGGACGCAGCGTGAAGGCGACGATCAGCGGTACCAGCACCAGGAGCCCCGCGAGCGCGACCCAGGGCGTCAGCCCTTCGCCGCGGACGAGCGCGTCGCCGCCGATCCAGCCGGTGAGGGCGAGCAGCAGCACACCGGCCGCGATGCCGGAAAGCGAACGGTAGGCGCGGTCGGCGTAGACCGGCTCGGCGGTCGGTGGCTGGGGGCTCTTCATGCTCACGATTCTGCCCCATGGGCCCCTGGCCCCCGATGACGAGTCCCGGGTGCCCCCTGTACAGGTTGCTACGCGCGTAGATATGCTGGTCTGGTGACCATGCCCACCATTGCACCTGCATTCGCTGACGTGACCTCGTCCGACAGCGCACTGCGCCGCTTCCTGCACGGGCTGCCCGGGGTCGATCCTGTCGGCCTGGAAGCGCGCGCCGCGTCCCTCGGCACCCGCTCGATCAAGACGACGGCCAAGGCGTACGCCATCGATCTGGCCATCTCGATGATCGACCTGACGACGCTGGAAGGCGCGGACACCCCGGGCAAGGTCCGGGCGCTCGCCGCCAAGGCCGTCAACCCCGATCCGACCGACCGCACCACCCCGACGACGGCCGCCGTCTGCGTCTACCCCGACATGGTGGCCACCGCCAAGGCCGCCCTGGGCGGGGCCGACGTGAAGGTCGCCTCCGTCGCCACGGCCTTTCCCGCCGGCCGCGCGGCCCTCCACGTCAAGCTCGCGGACACCCGTGACGCCGTCGAGGCCGGGGCCGACGAGATCGACATGGTGATCGACCGCGGCGCCTTCCTCGCGGGCGACTACATGAAGGTCTTCGAGGAGATCCGCGCCGTGAGGGAGGCCTCCGGCCCGGCCCGGCTGAAGGTCATCTTCGAGACCGGCGAGCTCTCCACGTACGACAACATCCGCCGCGCCTCCTGGCTCGGCATGATGGCCGGAGCCGACTTCATCAAGACGTCGACCGGAAAGGTCGCCGTCAACGCGACCCCGGCCAACACCCTGCTCATGCTGGAAGCCGTCCGCGACTTCCGCGCGCAGACCGGCGTACAGGTCGGTGTGAAGCCCGCCGGCGGCATCCGCACCAGCAAGGACGCCATCAAGTTCCTGGTGCTCGTCAACGAGACGGCGGGCGCGGACTGGCTGGACAACCACTGGTTCCGGTTCGGCGCGTCCAGCCTGCTCAACGACCTGCTGATGCAGCGCCAGAAGCTGGCGACCGGCCGCTACTCCGGCCCCGACTACGTGACGGTGGACTGAGACCCCATGACCATGGACAAGCATTCCGTCTTCGAGTACGCCCCCGCACCCGAGTCGCGGTCGGTCGTCGACATCGCCCCCTCGTACGGCCTCTTCATCGACGGCGAGTTCACCGACGCCGCCGACGGCAAGGTCTTCAAGACCGTGTCCCCCTCCACCGAGGAGGTCCTGTCCGAGGTCGCCAGGGCGGGCTCCGAGGACATCGACCGTGCGGTGAGGGCCGCGCGCAGGGCGTTCGAGAAGTGGTCCGCCCTGCCGGGCCGGGAGCGCGCCAAGTACCTCTTCCGCATCGCCCGGATCATCCAGGAGCGCTCGCGCGAGCTCGCCGTCCTGGAGACCCTGGACAACGGAAAGCCGATCAGGGAGACCCGCGACGCGGACCTCCCGCTGGTCGCGGCGCACTTCTTCTACTACGCGGGCTGGGCCGACAAGCTCGACCACGCCGGCTACGGGGCGAACCCGAAGCCGCTGGGCGTCGCCGGCCAGGTCATCCCGTGGAACTTCCCGCTGCTGATGCTGGCCTGGAAGATCGCCCCCGCGCTCGCCACCGGCAACACCGTCGTGCTCAAGCCCGCCGAGACCACCCCGCTGTCGGCCCTGTTCTTCGCGGACATCTGCCGCCAGGCCGGGCTGCCCAAGGGCGTCGTCAACATCGTCCCCGGCTACGGCGACGCGGGCGCCGCGCTCGTCGCGCACCCGGACGTGAACAAGGTGGCCTTCACCGGTTCCACGGCGGTCGGCAAGGCCATCGCCCGCGAAGTGGCGGGCACCGACAAGAAGCTCACGCTGGAGCTGGGCGGCAAGGGCGCCAACATCGTCTTCGACGACGCGCCCATCGACCAGGCCGTCGAGGGCATCGTCGGGGGCATCTTCTTCAACCAGGGCCAGGTCTGCTGCGCGGGCTCCCGCCTCCTCGTCCAGGAGTCGATCCACGACGAGCTGCTGGACTCCCTGAAGCGGCGGCTGTCGACGCTGCGCCTCGGTGACCCGCTGGACAAGAACACCGACATCGGCGCCATCAACTCGGCCGAGCAGCTGGCCCGGATCACGGCCCTCGCCGAGACCGGCGAGGCCGAGGGCGCGGAGCGCTGGACGGCACCGTGCGAACTGCCGTCGTCCGGTTACTGGTTCGCGCCGACGCTGTTCACCAACGTCACCCAGGCCCACACCATCGCCCGTGACGAGATCTTCGGCCCGGTGCTGTCCGTGCTGACGTTCCGCACCCCGGACGAGGCCGTCGCCAAGGCGAACAACAGCCAGTACGGCCTGTCCGCGGGCATCTGGACGGAGAAGGGCTCCCGCATCCTCGCGGTGGCGAACAAGCTCCGCGCGGGTGTCGTGTGGGCCAACACCTTCAACAAGTTCGACCCGACCTCGCCGTTCGGCGGCTACAAGGAGTCGGGCTTCGGCCGCGAGGGCGGCCGTCACGGTCTGGAGGCCTACCTCGATGTCTGAGTCGACGCGTCTGTCCGTCTTCAAGACCTACAAGCTGTTCGTCGGGGGCAAGTTCCCCCGCAGCGAGAGCGGACGGGTGTACGAGGTGACCGACTCCAAGGGCAAGTGGCTCGCCAACGCGCCCCTCTCCTCCCGCAAGGACGCGCGTGACGCGGTCGTCGCGGCGCGCAAGGCGTTCGGCGGCTGGTCGGGCGCCACGGCGTACAACCGCGGCCAGATCCTCTACCGCGTCGCCGAGATGCTGGAGGGTCGCAGGGACCAGTTCGTCCGCGAAGTGGCCGACGCCGAGGGCCTGTCGAAGTCCAAGGCGGGCGCGGTCGTGGACGCCACGATCGACCGCTGGGTCTGGTACGCGGGCTGGACGGACAAGATCGGCCAGGTCGTCGGCGGGGCGAACCCGGTCGCGGGTCCGTTCTTCAACCTGTCGACGCCCGAGCCGACCGGTGTCGTCACCGTCCTCGCCCCGCAGGAGTCGTCGTTCCTCGGGCTGGTCTCGGTGATCGCCCCCGCGATCGCGACGGGCAACACGGTCGTCGTCGTCGCCTCGGAGCGGGCCCCGCTGCCGGCGCTGTCCCTCGGCGAGGTGCTGGCCACGTCCGACCTCCCCGGCGGCGTGGTCAACGTCCTCTCCGGCCGCACGGCCGAGATCGCCGCCCCGCTGGCGGCGCACCAGGACGTCAACGCGATCGACCTGACAGGAGCCGAGGCGCAGCTCGCCAAGGAGCTTCAGGTCGCCGCCGCGGACAACCTGAAGCGGGTGCTGCGGCCCCGCACGGAGGACTGGACGGCCGACCCCGGGACGGACCGGATGACGGCCTTCCTGGAGACCAAGACGGTCTGGCACCCGACGGGTTCGCTGGGGGCCTCCGGCTCCGCGTACTGACCCGTGCCCCGGGCGGCCGCGCCGCCCGTTCCGCACAGCCGCACGCCGAACGGGCCCGCGGGGATCCCTCCCCGCGGGCCCGTGATGCGCCACGCCCTCGGTCAGCCCGGGACGAGACCGCCGAGCAGCGGACCGGCGAGCGGCACCTCGCGCGGGCTGCCCAGGGAGCCGGTGACGTGCCGGGTCTCGATCGCCTTGAAGTCGGCGACCTGCGTGCCGACTCCGTTGTCGAGCGGGTCCACGCCGGTGTGTGCGAGCGGGTTCAGCGGAACGTTCTCGACGGGTGCGCCGACGTACCCGACGGTGTCCGCGAGGGCGTTCACGGTCGCCGAACCGTGACCGTCCGCGTGCGCGGCCTGGGCCGGTGCGGCCCCGGCTCCGAGCGCCGCTCCCAGAGCGGTGACGGTCAGCCCGGCCGCCCTGAGGAATTTCGTGCCTGCCATGGAATCCTGCCTCCAGAAGTAACCGGTCGACGACGCAGCGTAGTTGTGATGTGACGCTCGATACCAACCGGACCTCCGGGGGGTCCCACGCACGGGTCAATGCCTCACACTGGTGTCCCGTGAGTTCCCAACCCCCGCCGACGCGCGTCGTCCTGCTGTCCGGGCCCTCCGGTTCCGGAAAATCGTCCCTCGCCGCCCGCTCCGGCCTCCCGGTGCTGCGCCTCGACGACTTCTACAAGGAGGGGGACGACCCGAGCCTCCCGCTGATGGCGGGCACCACGGCCGTCGACTGGGACTCCCCCGCCTCCTGGGACGCCGACGCCGCGGTCCGCGCGGTCGCGGAACTGTGCCGTACGGGGCGGACGTCGGTCCCCGTGTACGACATCGCCACCAGTTCCCGGACCGGCGTGGGGTCCGTCGACATCTCCCGTACCCCGCTCTTCGTCGCGGAGGGCATCTTCGCCGCGGACATCGTGGACCGGTGCCGGGAACTCGGCATCCTCGCGGACGCCCTGTGCCTGCGCGGGCGGCCCTCGACGACGTTCCGCCGCCGGCTGCTGCGCGATCTGCGCGAAGGCCGCAAGTCCGTGCCCTTCCTGCTGCGGCGCGGCTGGCGGCTGATGCGGGCCGAACGCGGCATCGTCGCCCGCCAGAAGGCGCTGGGCGCCCACCCCTGCGGCGCCGAGGAGGCCCTGGGCCGCCTCGCGGCCGCCGCCGCGGGCCGCCGCCGCGCCCCGGCGCAGGAAGCCGTGCGGGAAGCCGTGCAGGAAGCGGTGTAGGCAACGGACACGCGAAGCGGGGCCGTACAAGACCCCCGGTCCTGTACGGCCCCGCTGCGCTTCCCCCGTGGATCCCCCGTGATCCCCCGTACCGCCTTCAGGCCACCAGCTCGCCGAAGGACTCTTCCTCGTCACGGCCGAAGCTGAGGGCGTCGTCCTCGCGCATCCGGCGCAGGGAGCGCCAGATGCTCGACTTCACCGTGCCGACACTGATGTCGAGGATCTCCGCGATCTCCGGGTCCGTGCGTCCCTCGTAGTAGCGCAGCACCAGCATGGTGCGCTGCAGCTCGGGCAGCCGGGCCAGGGCCTGCCACAGGACCGCCCGCAGCTCGGTGCCGCGCATCGCGTCCGTGTCGCCCGCCGTCTCGGGAAGCTCCTCTGTCGGGTACTCGTCGATCTTGCGCCGGCGCCAGGCGCTGATGTGCAGGTTCGTCATCGTCCGGCGCAGGTAGCCGCCGACCGCCGCCTTGTCGCTGATCCGGTCCCACGCCCGGTAGGTCGAGAACAGCGCGCTCTGCAGCAGGTCCTCGGCCTCGTAGCGGTCGCCGGTCAGGTGGTACGCGGTCGCGTACAGGGAGGCGCGGCGCTCCTGGACGTAGGCGGTGAACGCCGCTTCGGCGTCCGCCCGGCCGCCCTGGCCGCCCCGCTCCCCCGTGGCCTCCCCGTACGCGCTTCCCCCGTGGCCGCCCTCGGCCCTGGCGTCGACGACGGTCATGCAGGCGCGTCCCTGCTCCGCGGTCGACGGCCTGTGCTGGCGCCCGGCGCCGCGAACGCACCCCCGTCCGTTCACGGCGCCGGACTTCTCGGTGTTCCGCACGACGTCGTGGAGACGCGTGACAACTGCGCTTGAAGAGGTGCTGTGCAGTGCGTTCATCTCGCGCCCCCCGTCGGTAGGAGTCCGTTCGTACCTTGTGGAGAAGACTCTGCCCGGGGGACTTCACACCGCTGTCCGCCGACTGTCACAGGGCTGTCACAGGGCCCCGTGTCCCTGGCGGAACGGGCCGCGGCGGCCCAGCGGTCGAACTGTCGGGGCCGCATGGGCCAGAATGACCTCCGTGCCTTTCCTGTTGCTGATCGAGGACGACGACGCCATCCGCACGGCCCTCGAACTCTCGCTGTCACGCCAGGGCCATCGTGTGGCCACCGCGGCGACGGGCGAGGACGGCCTGAAACTGCTGCGTGAGCAGCGGCCGGACCTGATCGTGCTGGATGTGATGCTGCCCGGCATCGACGGTTTCGAGGTGTGCCGGCGGATCAGGCGCACGGACCAGTTGCCGATCATCCTGCTGACCGCGCGGAGCGACGACATCGACGTCGTCGTCGGCCTGGAGTCGGGCGCCGACGACTACGTGGTCAAACCGGTGCAGGGGCGGGTGCTCGACGCCCGGATCCGCGCCGTGCTGCGCCGCGGTGAGCGCGAGTCCACGGACTCGGCGACCTTCGGCTCGCTGGTGATCGACCGCTCCGCGATGACGGTCACCAAGAACGGCGAGGACCTGCAGCTCACGCCGACCGAGCTGCGTCTCCTGCTGGAGCTGAGCCGCCGGCCCGGCCAGGCGCTGTCGCGCCAGCAGCTGCTGCGGCTCGTGTGGGAGCACGACTACCTGGGCGACTCCCGGCTGGTGGACGCCTGCGTCCAGCGGCTGCGGGCGAAGGTGGAGGACGTCCCGTCCTCGCCGACGCTCATCCGTACGGTCAGAGGTGTGGGCTACCGGCTGGACTCGCCTCAGTGAGCAGTGCCGCAAAGAGGGCCATACTCGCGGGACTCGGCTGGACCAGTCTCCGGCTGCGCCTCGTCGTCGTGTTCGGGATGGTCGCGCTGACCGCCGCCGTGTCCGCGTCCGGCATCGCGTACTGGCTGAACCGCGAGGCCGTGCTCACCCGTACCCAGGACGCGGCGCTGGGCGACTTCCGGCAGCAGATGCAGAACCGTGCCGCGTCGCTGCCGGCGCGGCCCACGGAGAGCGAACTGCAGACGACGGCCGAGCAGATGGCGGGCGCCACCGCCGGCTACAGCGTCCTGCTGCTCGGGGAGCGGGCCGTCGGCAAGCCGATCGTCGGCGCCTCGGACCCCGACGTCTTCACGCTCGACGACGTGCCCGCGGAACTGCGGGAGGCGGTGAACGACCAGCCGCATCTTTTCTGGGTGCGCACCCAGCGCGGCAACACGCCCTATCTGGTGGCCGGTACGCGCATCGTCGGCGGCGGGCCCACGGGCTACCTGTTCAAGTCCCTCGACCAGGAGCGCCAGGACCTGAACTCGCTGGCCTGGTCGCTGGGCATCGCCACGGCACTCGCCCTGGCCGGCTCGGCGCTGCTGGCGCAGGCCGCCGCGACGACCGTGCTCAAGCCGGTCCAGCGGCTCGGGCAGGCGGCCCGGCAGCTCGGCGAGGGCAAGCTGGACACCCGGCTTCAGGTGTCCGGCACGGACGAACTGGCGGAGCTGTCGCGGACCTTCAACAACGCCGCGGAGTCGCTGGAGAAGAAGATGGCGGACATGAGCGCGCGGGAGGAGTCCAGCCGCCGCTTCGTGGCCGACATGTCGCACGAGCTGCGTACGCCGCTCACCGCGCTGACCGCCGTGACGGAGATCCTGGAGGGCGAGCAGGACGCCCTCGACCCGATGATCGCCCCGGCCGTGGAGCTGGTGGTGAGCGAGACACGGCGGCTGAACGACCTGGTGGAGAATCTGATGGAGGTGACCCGCTTCGACGCGGGCACGGCCCGGCTGGTCCTCGACGACGTCGACGTCGCCGACCAGGTCACCGCCTGCATCGACGCGCGGGCCTGGCTCGACGCCGTCGAACTGGACGCGGAGCGCGGCATCATGGCCCGCCTCGACCCGCGCCGCCTCGACGTCATACTGGCGAATCTGATCGGCAACGCGCTGAAGCACGGCGGCTCGCCGGTGCGTGTGGCGGTGCGCACGGAGGGCGAGGAGCTGGTCATCGAGGTACGGGACCACGGCCCGGGCATCCCCGACGAGGTCCTGCCCCACGTCTTCGACCGGTTCTACAAGGCGAGCGCCTCCCGGCCCCGGTCGGAGGGCAGTGGCCTGGGGCTGTCCATCGCGATGGAGAACGCCCTGATCCACGGCGGTGGCATCACCGCGGCCAACTCGACGGACGGCGACGGCGGTGCCGTGTTCGTGCTGCGGCTGCCCCGTGACGCCTCCGACATCACCTCGGAGAGCCCCGGGCGGGCCGGCCGGGAGGGCGAGCAGGGAGAGGCGGGCGAGGCGCGGTGAGCCGGGTACACGGATCACGCCGGGCCGCCGGGCCGGGCACGGAGGCCGGGCCGGGCCGCGGCACCGCACGGCACGGAGTGCGCCGGGCGGTCGCGGCCGTGGCCGGCGCCGTGGCCCTCGCGGCCGCCGTCAGCGGGTGCGGCATCAGGACGACCACGGTGCCGGTCGACGCAGGCCCGGCACCCTCCCGGGTTCCGTGCACCCTCTCCGGCAAGGAGACGGCCGCCCAGGCGCAGCCGCAGATGCCGGTACGGGTGTACCTCGTGTGCGCCTCGGCGCTGGAGGCGGTGGACCGTACGGTCCCGATCTCCGAGGGCCGGACCGGCAACCGGGTGCGGATCGCCCAGGCGCTCCTCGGCGAACTGCTGGAGGAGCCGTCGGAGACCGAGCGGGAGGCCGGGTTCGCGAGTCTCGTACGGGGCCCGCTGACGGTCTCCCCGCCGCGCGACGGCGATCCGGCGGGCACGCTGCGGCTGAGCCGCCAGCCCGAGGACCTGCCGCCGGCGGCGCTGGCGCAGGTCGTGTGCACGCTCGCGGAGAGCGAGGCGGCGACCGCGGGCGGCACGGTCGTGCTGGCGGGACCGGGCGAGTACGCGCCGCGCGGCTACCGCTGCACGGACTCGGTCAAGCAGCGCCCCGACACGGCCCTGCCGACCGCGAGCCCGCTGCCCTCGCCCGCCGCCTCCTGACGGTCCCTTTGGCGGATCCGCGACGCGGGCGCGCCCGGGGCGGAACCGATCCCGCCGGTCGTCGCGTCTTGGGGGGCGTGCAGCGTCAAGGTTCGGGCGGCAGTGCCGCCATCGGCTTCCGTGTGGCGGGAGGCGTCCTCCTGCTCGCACATCTCGCTCTCGTGGCGTGGCTGACGCTCCGCCCGCTGGATGTGCCGTGGGTGACGGCGGCGAACCTGGAACCCCTGGCGGGCATCAGAGCCGACCTCGCGGCGGGCCCGGTACGGGCCGCGCGCCGGATCGGCGAGGGGCTGCTCCTCCTGGCCCCGCTCGGGATACTGCTTCCAATGGCGGGCGGCAGGCTCGCCGTCTCCCCCTGGGCCTCACTGGCGCGTACGGTCGCGGCGGGGGCGCTGCTGTCGCTGGGCATCGAACTGCTCCAGACCGCGGTGCCGGGCCGGGTCGTCGACGTGGACTCGCTGCTGCTCAACACGGCAGGGGTGGCGCTGGCCCATCTCCTCGTCGTACCCGCCGGGCGGGCCCGGCTGCGGCGCGGGGGTTCGGCGGGCCGCCGGCCCGCGGGCCCTGGGAAGGAGCGGGGTCCCCTGCTCCGGGAGGACGCCCCTCAGGGGCACACCCCGACGATTCCCAGGGTCGGGATCGCCCCGTAGAGCGACGCTTGTTCCGCTTGTTCCCGGTGAACATGGAGTCATCGGGAGCCCGACGGAACGGCTCCCACGAAGGACTCGTGAAGGAGCCCACCATGGCCGCACTTGCCCGCCCTCGTGACGGACGCATGATCGGCGGTGTGTGCGCAGCGCTGGCACGGCGCTTCGGCACCTCCGCGACCACGATGCGCGTGATCTTCCTGGTGTCCTGCCTGCTGCCCGGTCCGCAGTTCCTGCTCTACGTGGCGCTGTGGCTGCTGCTGCCGACGGAGAAGTCCGCCTCCACCGCCTGGTGACGGCGGCCGCGACCACGCGCAGGGGGCGCGCACCCGGACACCGGGTGCGCGCCCCTCGTCGTCGGCGATCGCGCCGTCAGGCGTCACCCGTCTGCGGTTCGGACGCCGTCCGCCCGGGTCACAGGGGCAGCGGAAGCCCGTTCAGCGGGAGGCCGTTCAGCGGGAGACCGCCGGTCGGCAGGCCACCGACCGGGAGGCCGCCCAGGAGACCGGCGGCCGGGGCGGGCGCGGGCAGGATCCTGGGACCGGACTGCTGGGCGAGTTCCTCGACGGCGGGCAGCACGGTCGGCTGCACGGCGGAGAGGGCGTCCACCGGCGTGCCGACGTCGGGGAGGGACGTCGCGGCCGACGCGGAACCGGCGGCGGCAGCGGCGAAGGCGGCGCCGAGAGCGGCGACACCGAGGGTCTTGGCAGCAGCTTGCTTCATCAGGTGTGTTTCCTTGGGGAGGGGAATTGCGCGGCTTTGCAAGCTAGCCAGCGTCTCCTCGGCCCCGCAAACACCCGGAGGGCGGAAAAAGACCGGGAGTTGACACTCCCGGCCGCTTCCGCATTCCCTGAACTCAGCCCTTTTCCCCGGTGGAACCGCTGGTCGTGGCGGTCTGCTGGAAAAGCCACTCGGACTTGAGTTCGGCGTATCCGGGCTTGATGACGTCATTGATCATCGCGAGCCGCTCATCAAAAGGAATGAACGCCGACTTCATCGCATTGACCGTGAACCACTGCATGTCGTCGAGCGTGTAGCCGAATGTCTCGGTCAGCAGCTCGAATTCACGGCTCATGCTCGTGTTGCTCATCAACCGGTTGTCCGTGTTGACGGTGGCCCGGAAGTGCAGCCGGCGCAGCAGCCCGATGGGGTGCTCCTCGTACGAGGACGCGGCGCCCGTCTGCAGGTTGGACGTGGGGCACAGTTCGAGCGGGATCCGCTTGTCCCGGACGTACGCGGCGAGCCGACCCAGCTTCACGCTGCCGTCGGCGGCGACGTCGATGTCGTCGATGATGCGGACGCCGTGGCCGAGCCGGTCGGCGCCGCACCACTGGAGCGCCTGCCAGATGGACGGCAGCCCGAAGCCCTCGCCGGCGTGGATCGTGAAGTGGTTGTTCTCCCGTTTGAGGTACTCGAACGCGTCGAGGTGGCGGGTGGGCGGGTAGCCGGCCTCGGCCCCCGCGATGTCGAAGCCGACGACGCCCGCGTCGCGGTAGCGGTTGGCGAGTTCGGCGATCTCCAGGGCCCTTGCCGCGTGCCGCATGGCGGTCAGCAGGGCACCGACCCGGATGCGGTGGCCGTTGGCCCGGGCCCGGCGTTCGCCCTCCCGGAAGCCGGCGTTGACGGCCTCGACGACCTCTTCGAGGGTCAGTCCCGCTTCGAGGTGCTGCTCCGGCGCGTACCGCACCTCGGCGTAGACGACGCCGTCCTCGGCCAGGTCCTCGGCGCACTCGACGGCGACGCGCTCGAGGGCCTCCCGGGTCTGCATGACGGCACAGGTGTGCGCGAACGTCTCCAGGTAGCGTTCCAACGAGCCGGAGTCGGCGGCCTCGTGGAACCAGATGCCGAGCTTGTCCGGCTCGGTCTCGGGCAGGGCGTCGTAGCCGACGGCGCGGGCGAGGTCGATGACCGTGCCGGGGCGCAGCCCGCCGTCGAGGTGGTCGTGCAGAAGAACCTTCGGGGCGCGGCGGATCTGGTCCGTGGTGGGCCCCTGGTGCCCGGGGGCGCTTCCCCGGGAGGACGCGTGGGGTGTCTGGCTCGTCATCTCCGCACTCTAATCCCTACGCGCGTAGAAGGCAGCTGCACGAATCACCTGTCGATACGTAACAGTGACCGTGCGGACGGGTGGAGTACACCTGTCCTTCTGAGACTGTTCTGCCATGGCACACCACGCACTGCCCCGGTGGTGGGGGCGCACGGCGGGCGCGGCGGGGTCGGCCCGTGCCCGGCTCGAGGGGAACGCGGCACGGGCGGAACGGCGGAACGGCGCGGCTGTGCAGGCCGGCCTGGGCCGCGCGGTCCGGCCCTCCGGGGAGGCGGCGGACGGGGTCGTCACCGGGGTGGTGCTGGTACTTCCGGACGGTGAGCCCGAGTCGGCACGCGGCCCGTCCACGCTCTCCCACGCCTCCGTGCTGCCGCTCGCCCGCTCCCTCGCCCGCGCGGGCCGTCCGGACGGCCTCGTCGCCCACGTCGTACGCTACCGCGGGCGCGGCTGGAACGGCGCGGACGCCCGGCTCGCCGCGGACGCCTCCTGGGCCGCGGACGAGGCGGTACGGCGCTACGGCGACGTCCCCGTGTGCCTGGCCGGCCGGGGGATGGGCGGCCGCGCCGCCCTGCACGCGGCGGGGCACGACGCGGTCAACTCCGTGCTGGCACTGGCCCCTTGGCTGCCCGAGGACGACGTCGCCGCACCACCCGAACCGGTGAGGCAGCTCGTGGGCCGACGGGTGCTGATCGTGCACGGGACGAACGACGCGAGGAGCGATCCGGAGCTGTCGTACCGGCTGGCGGAGCGGGCGAAGAAGACCAACCGGGACACCTGCCGGTTCGAGGTCCACTCGGACGGGCACGCGCTGCGCCAGTACCAGGCCGAAGTCCAGGCCCTGGCCGCGGACTTCGTCCTCGGCTCCCTCTTCTCGCGCGCCTACGCCCGACCCGTCGCGGACGCGCTCGCCGCACCCCCGCCGCTCGGGCTCCGGATGCCCCTTGCCGCGGGCTTCGGACGGGCGCTGCGTCACTGAAGGCGCGGGTGCCTCCCCCGCGGCGGGCGCCCCGGTCGACGGGGCGCGCGGCCGTCCGCTCGGCCGGGCCGGGGCGCGGCTCAGTCGGGGAGCAGGTTCCCCCGGCGCGACAGCAGGAACTTCTTGAACGCCGCCACCGGCGGCGTGTCCACGTGCCCGTCCAGCCACGCCACGCCCACCTCCCGGATCGCGCGCGGCGCCGTCACCGTCAGTTCGACCACTCCGGGGCGGGGCACCGCGGGCGGGGGCAGCAGCGCCACGCCGAGGCCGGCGGCGACCAGCCCGCGGAGCGTCTCCGCCTCCTCGCCCTCGAAGGCGACGCGCGGCGAGAAACCCGCCTCGGCGCACAGCGCGTCGGTGATGCGGCGGAGCCCGTAACCGGGTTCGAGGGTCACGAAGGTCTCGTCCGCCGCCTCGGCCAGCCGGATCCGCCTGCGGGTGGCGAGCCGGTGGTCGTCGGGGACGACGAGACGCAGCCGCTGTTCGTCGAGGCGCCGGGCGACCAGGTCGGGTGCGTCCGGGACCGGCGAGGTGAGACAGAGGTCGAGTTCGCCTGCGCGGAGCCGCTCGATCATCGCCTCGCCGTAGTTCTGCACGAGCGTGAAGCGGATGCGGGGATGGTCGACGCGGAACGCCCGGATCAGTTCGGGCACGGTCTCGGAGCCCATGGTGTGCAGGAAGCCGAAGGCGACCTTGCCCGCTGACGGGTCGGCGTCGGCGCGCACCGCCTCCGCCGCCCGCTCGACCTCGGCGAGGGCCCGCTCCACCGAGAAGAGGAAGTCGCGCCCGGCGGGCGTCAGCGACACGGTGCGGCCCTTGCGGGTGAACAGCGTGACGCCCAGGTCCCGTTCGAGGCGGACCATGGCGCGCGAGAGCGTCGACTGGGGCACGCCGAGCTCCTGTGCGGCCCTGGTCACGTGCTCGTGGCGGGCGACCCCGGCGAAGTAGGCGAGGCGCGGCGCGAGCAGCAGCCGCATGTCTTCTTCGTAACTGCCCGGTGACAGGCGACCCTCTGAGCTGTAGTCATGCGCCATGGGAACGATTAAAGCCGTTCCATGCATTGGACGCATCAAAAAGGTGTGCCTACCTTCGAGATATGCCTTCCGCAAGTACCGGGGCACCCGCCACCGTGGGTGCCCTCTCCTCGCCGTCCCCCGAACCCACCCCGTCGCGGCTCGCCCCCGGCGTCGCCGGCTACCGCAGGATGAGCTTCGCGCTCTTCACCGCGGGCGTCGCCACCTTCGCCCTCCTCTACTCCACCCAGGCCCTGCTGCCCGCCCTGTCCGACGACTTCGGCGTGACCGCGAGCGCGGCCAGCTGGACGGTCTCGGCGGCCACCGGGGCGCTCGCCCTGTGCGTCCTGCCGCTGAGCGCGCTGTCCGAGCGGTTCGGCCGGGTGCGGCTGATGACGGTGTCCCTGGTGGTGGCGACGGTCGTGGGGCTGCTGGTGCCGTTCGCGCCGGGCCCGGAGTGGCTGGTGGCGCTGCGTGCGGTGCAGGGCGCGGCGCTGGCGGGCATCCCCGCCTCGGCGATGGCGTACCTGGCGGAGGAGGTCCGTCCGAAGGCGCTGGTCGCCGCGATCGGGCTGTTCGTCGCGGGCAACAGCATCGGCGGGATGAGCGGCCGGATCGTGACCGGCTGGGTCGCGCAGCTGTGGGGCTGGCGGGCCGCGCTCGCCGCGGTCGGCCTGATGGCGGTGGTCTGCACCGTGGCGTTCCGGCTGCTGCTGCCGAAGGCACGGCACTTCACGCCCGGTTCGCTGAACCCGAGCGCGCTGGCGCGCACCGTCCGCGGCCATCTGTCGGACCCGCTGCTGATGCGGCTGTACGGGATCGGCGCGCTCTTCATGACGGTCTTCGGCGCGGTCTACACCGTCATCGGCTACCGCCTCGTCGACGCCCCGTTCAGCCTCCCCCAGGGCGTCGTCGGCTCCGTGTTCCTGGTGTATCTGGTCGGTACGGTCTCGTCGGCGGCAGCCGGCCGCCTCGTGGGCAGGCTGGGCCGGCGGGGCGCGCTGTACCTCGCGGTCGGTACGACGACGGCCGGTCTGCTGCTGTCGCTCGCCGACTCGCTGGCCGCGGTGCTGGCGGGCCTGGTGCTGATCACGGCGGGCTTCTTCGCGGGGCACGCGGTGGCCTCCTCCTCGGTCAGCAGGACCGCGACGACGGGCCGCGCCCAGGCCTCGGCGCTGTACCAGTCGGCGTACTACCTCGGCAGCAGCGCGGGCGGCACGCTCGGCGCGGTCGCCTTCCACTCGGGCGGCTGGGCCGGCACGGTGCTGCTGGGGCTGCTCGCGGTGCTCGGCGTCGTGTCGATCACGCTGTACGGGTCGTACGCGGCCCGTGCGCGGGAACGCCGGCCGGTGCTCTCCGGGGCGGCAGTTCGCCACTGAGGCTGCTGTGGCGGCGGTCCCGCGAATCCGCCGAATCCGTCCCCTCGTCCCTACAACCGCGGCTCCCCCGTACGCGTCCATAGGTCAAGGCAACCGCACCGGGCGTACAGGGGAGTTGGTGACCATGGGCCACGCAGGACACTGGGGGACCATACGGAGACGGGGTGGTGTCGCCCTCGGCATCACCGGGCTGGTCGTGCCGCTGAGCCTCGCGCTCGGCGCCGCGCCGGCCCAGGCGGCGTCGTGCACGACGTCGACCGGGCCGTACCAGAAGCAGGTCGAGAAGTTCATGGGCCTGAAGGTCGACGGGCGGCAGTCGCCGTCCGACTGCAAGGCGATCCAGACGTTCCAGCGCTGGCACGGGATCACCCCGACCATCGGTTACGCGGGCACGGTCACCTGGCGCACGATGAACACGATCCTGGCGCAGCGGGCGGCGGGCACGAACCCGAACAGGGCCGGCACGTGCCCGACCAACAAGGGGCGCATCGCCTGTGTCGACCTGACCCGTCAGCTGAGCTGGATCCAGGACGGCGCGAAGCTCAAGTACGGCCCGGTGCCGGTGCGGACCGGGCGGAACGGCGCGGAGACCCGGACCGGCGCGAAGCGGGTCTACTACCGCAGTGCCAACCACTGGTCGACGATCTACAAGGTGTGGATGCCGTACTCGCAGTTCTTCGACGGCGGGCAGGCATTCCACTCGGTCACCAAGAGCATGTACAACCCGCCCGGTTCCGGCGGCTGCGTCAACATGCGGCCGACGGACGCCAAGGCGTACTGGAACCTGCTCAAGAACGGGGACGACGTGTACGTCTACGGGCGCAAGCCCGGAACCTGACCCCCGTTGTCAGTCCCCTCCTGTAGCGTCCGAAGGGCTGGTGCGGATGGCGACAGGGGCGGACCCATGGGTGATCTGGCAACGACACAGGACCTCGAATCCCGGCTGGAGGGCTACCGGACGGAGCTCACCGGTTACTGCTACCGCATGCTCGGCTCGGCCTTCGAGGCGGAGGACGCGGTCCAGGACACCATGGTCCGGGCCTGGAAGAGCTTCGAGAAGTTCGAGGGAAGATCCTCGCTGCGTTCGTGGCTGTACCGCATCGCCACGAACGTGTGCCTGGACATGCTGAACGCGGGCAACCGCCGGGCCCGTCCGATGGACCTGACCGCCGCCACCCCGGTGGCCCAGGCCCGGCTCACCGCCCGTCCGGAGATCACCTGGCTGGAGCCGGTGCCGGACGGGCGGGTGCTGCCGTCGGTGGCCGACCCGGCCGACACGACGGTGGAGCGCGAGTCGATCAGGCTGGCGTTCGTCGCCGCGCTGCAGCACCTGCCGCCGAAGCAGCGCGCGGTGCTGATCCTGCGGGAGGTGCTGGCGTGGAAGGCCGCCGAGGTGGCCGAGCTGCTGGGCACGTCCGTCGCCTCGGTCAACAGCGCGCTCCAGCGGGCCCGTGCCACCCTCGCGGAGTACGACCCCTCGGAATCCGATCCGGCGGACCCGCTCGACGAGGAGCAGCAGAAGCTGCTGGAGCGCTATGTCGCCGCCTTCGAGGGGTACGACATGCAGGCGCTGACGGCCCTGCTGCGCGAGGACGCGACGATGTCCATGCCGCCGTACGACCTGTGGCTGCGGGGCCACGACGACATCGTGGGCTGGATGCTCGGTGTCGGCGAGGTGTGCCGCGGCTCGAAGCTGGTCGCCACGGTGGCCAACGGCTCGCCGGCGTTCGCGCAGTACCACCCGAGCCAGGACGGCGAGGGGTACGAGCCGTGGGCGCTGATCGTGCTGGAGGTCGCCGACGGCCGGATCGGCGCGATGGACTTCTTCCTGGACACCAAGCGCTGGTTCCCGCTGTTCGGGCTGCCGGAGCGGCTCAGCCCCGAGGGCTGACCCGCGACGGCCGGTCCGGGTCGTCGTCGCCCAGCCCGACGAGGGAGAGCAGGGCAAGCAACTCGGGACCGGCGTTGACGAGCCGCAGCTCCCGGCCCAGCCCGAGGGCGGTCAGCCGCAGCCGGGCGACGGCGTTGACGGCCGTCAGATCGGCGACGGCCAGCCGGCCCGCGTCGCACACGACCTCCCCGCCGGTGCCGTCAACGGCGGCGTGTCGCCGCAGCCGGGCACACAACAGCGGCACATCGGCCGGAGTGATCCGGCCGACGAGTTCAAGAACGATCGGCTGCCGAGTGCTGTCCACACGAGAAGAGACCGCGCCCGCTACGACAACTCATCGGATCGGCACGGTCACTTCCGGCGTGGGGCACGCGCGCACGGGAGACCGGGCCGGCAGTCAGCGACAGGAGAGGCGCCCGTGTCGATCGTGAGGTCGAAGGGGGCGGGGATGTGGAGCCCGTCCCCGTACTGCACGGTGTCGGGCACGCGGTACCGGGCGGGAATCAGTGCGCAGAGCTGCCGCTGGACCCTCTGGGCGACGCTGTTGTGGCTGTTCGCAGGCGTGGGTCCAGCATGACGAACGGGACCGGCGGCCCACCACCGATCCCGTTCGCCCGAGAGAAGTCACCGGGCTCCTGCCCGCGCCCGCATCGTCAGGCGATGCGCTCCAGAACCACCGGGGTCGCCTCGTACGAGGTGCCCGGTGCGGCGATGTCGAAGGAGCCCTCCAGGGACTGCAGGGCGTAGTCGAACTTCTCGGGGGTGTCCGTGTGCAGGGTCATCAGCGGGGCGCCCGCGGTGACCTCGTCGCCGGGCTTGGCATGGAGCTCGACGCCCGCGCCCGCCTGCACCGGGTCCTCCTTGCGGGCCCGGCCGGCGCCCAGGCGCCAGGCCGCCACGCCGACCCCGTAGGCGTCGAGGCGGGTCAGCACGCCCGAGGCCGGGGCCGTGATCACGTGCTGCTCGCGCGCGACCGGGAGTGCGGCGTCCGGGTCGCCGCCCTGTGCGGCGATCATGCGGCGCCAGACGTCCATCGCCGAACCGTCGGCCAGGGCCTTCGCCGGGTCGGCGTCCTTGATGCCGGCGGCGTCGAGCATCTCGCGGGCCAGCGCCAGGGTCAGCTCCACGACGTCGGCGGGGCCGCCGCCCGCCAGCACCTCGACGGACTCGCGGACCTCGAGGGCGTTGCCGGCGGTGAGGCCGAGCGGCGTCGACATGTCGGTGAGCAGTGCGACGGTCTTCACCCCGTGGTCCGTGCCGAGGCCGACCATGGTGGAGGCGAGCTCCCGGGCGTCGTCGACGTTCTTCATGAAGGCGCCGGAGCCGACCTTCACGTCCAGCACGAGGGAGCCCGTGCCCTCGGCGATCTTCTTGGACATGATCGAGGAGGCGATCAGCGGGATGGCCTCGACCGTGCCGGTGACGTCGCGCAGGGCGTACAGCTTCTTGTCGGCGGGGGCGAGCCCGTCGCCCGCGGCGCAGATGACCGCACCGGTGGTGTCGAGGACGCGCAGCATCTCCTCGTTGGACAGCAGCGCCCGCCAGCCGGGAACGGACTCCAGCTTGTCGAGGGTGCCGCCGGTGTGGCCGAGGCCGCGGCCGGACAGCTGCGGCACGGCGGCACCGCAGGCGGCGACCAGCGGGGCCAGCGGGAGCGTGATCTTGTCGCCGACGCCGCCCGTGGAGTGCTTGTCGGCGGTCGGGCGCGACAGCGACGAGAAGTCCATGCGCTCACCGGACGCGATCATCGCGGCGGTCCAGCGGGCGATCTCCGTCCGGTTCATGCCGTTCAGCAGGATCGCCATCGCCAGGGCCGACATCTGCTCGTCGGCGACCTCGCCGCGCGTGTACGCGTCGATGACCCAGTCGATCTGCTCGGGGGTGAGTTCGCCTCGGTCGCGCTTGGTGCGGATGACGGAGATGGCGTCCATGTGCTTGGGGTCCTTCCGGGTGCGAACCAGGTGGTGCGAAAAATGTCGCGGCCCCTCCGCCGGAGCAGCGGAGAGGCCGCCGGGTCATGGCCCGCGGGCCTGGGGCGTGTGGCGGAAGTCCCTCCGCCCGCCCTGCGGGCGGAGGGAGCTACTTCCGCCACACGCCCTAGCCGAGCTTCTCCGGGCCGAGCTTCTCCGGGCCGAAGGCCAGGGGCAGCAGCTCGGAGAGGGGCAGGATGCCCGCCTCCGTCTCCAGCAGCAGACCGGGGCCGCCGAACTCGTACAGGAGCTGGCGGCAGCGGCCGCACGGCATGAGTACCTCGCCGCTGCCGTCCACGCAGGTGAAGTGCGTGAGGCGGCCTCCGCCGGAGGCGTGCAGCTGCGAGACGAGTCCGCACTCGGCGCACAGCGACAGGCCGTACGAGGCGTTCTCGACGTTGCAGCCGCTGATGGTGCGGCCGTCGTCGACGAGCGCTGCCGCGCCGACCGGGTAGCCCGAGTACGGGACGTACGCGTGGGACATCGCGTCCCTCGCCGCCTCGCGCAGGGCCTCCCAGTCGACGGCGTCGGCGGCCGGCGCGGGGCCGGGGGTCACTTGCCCTGCCCCTTCTTGTACGGCAGGCCGTCGGCCTTGGGCGGCCGCAGTCGCTGCGCCGACAGTGCGAGCACCAGCAGCGTGGTGACGTACGGCGCGGCGTCCACGAACTGGCTGGGCAGCGCGTCGGTGAGTCCGTACCAGGCGAAGAGCAGACCGGAGACCGCGAGGCAGATCGCCCCCTGCCAGTACTTCTTCTTGTACAGCTGCCACGCGAAGGCGAGCACCAGCAGGATCGCCAGGAGCAGGAGCATGGCGTGGACGTTCTCGGCGCCGCCGCGCAGCTTGAGGCTGTCGGTGAAGCCGAACAGTCCGGCGCCGAGGGCCAGTCCTCCCGGCATCCAGTTGCCGAAGATCATCGCGGCGAGACCGATGTAGCCGCGGCCGCCGGTCTGGCCCTCCTGGTAGATGCCGGTGGAGACGATCACGAGGAACGCCCCGCCGAGTCCGGCCAGCGCACCGGAGACGATCACGGCGATGTACTTGTACTTGTAGACGTTGACGCCGAGGGTCTCGGCGGCGACGGGGTTCTCACCGCAGGACCGCAGCCGCAGGCCGAAGCCGGTCCGCCACAGGATCCACCAGGTGGCGGGCACGAGCAGCAGCGCGACGACCGTCAGCAGCGACAGGTTGGTGACGAGGCCGCCGAGGACGCCCGCCAGGTCGGAGACGAAGAACCAGTGCTTGGCCTGCAGGTCCGCCAGGGCGTCCGAGAGCCCGGGAATCGTGATCTCGGTGATCTGGTCGATGCGCGGGGACTGCTTCGAGGAGCCGCCGGGGGCCTCGGCGAAGGTGAAGTTCGACAGGTAGCGGGTGACGCCGATGGCGAGGATGTTGATCGCCACACCCGAGACGATGTGGTTCACGTTGAACGTCACCGTCATGATCGCGTGCAGCAGGCCGCCGAGTGCGCCGCCGACGACGCCCATCACGACACCGGTCCACGGGCCCCACTGGAAGCCGGCCCAGGCACCGAACCAGGTGCCCATGATCATCATGCCTTCGAGGCCGATGTTGACGACGCCCGCCCGCTCGGCCCACAGACCGCCGAGTCCGGCGAGGCCGATCGGGACGGCCAGCTGGAGGGCTCCGGAGACCTGGCCGACCGAGGTCAGGTCGTTGGCGCCGCTGATCACCCGGACCAGCGAGAACAGCGCGAGACCGGCCGCGATGATCAGCAAGATGACCGGCAGGGACAGCGTGGGGCGTCCACCGCCCTTCTTGGGCGCGGTGCTCGTCATCGAGACCGTGCTCGTGGACTCGCTCATGCCGTCCTCATTTCGTTCGCTTCTCCGCTCTCGCGGCGCGGGGCCGCGGCCTTCGTCGTCGTCTGCGGCCCGTCGGCCGCGCGCGCGTCACTCACAGCGCAACCTCTTCCTTGTTCCTGCGGGCCTGGGCGGCGAGCTCCTCGCCGACCTTCTGCTGCTGGCGGCGGAGCCCGTACTGGCGGACGAGTTCGTAGGACACGACGACCGAGATCACGATGAGTCCCTGCATGATCGTCGCGATCTCCTTCTCGTAGCCGAACTGGTCCAGGTCGGCCGAGGTCTTCTCGATGAAGGAGATGAGGAGTGCGGCGAAGAAGATGCCGATCGGGTTGTTGCGGCCCAGCAGCGCGATGGTGATGCCCGTGAAGCCGACGCCGGCCGGGAAGCTCAGGCTGTACGTGTGGGTCTGGCCCAGCAGCAGCGGCATACCGACGAGACCGGCCATCGCGCCCGAGATCAGCATGGCGGTGAGGACCATCTTCTTGGAGTCGACGCCGCTCGCCTGCGCCGCGGACTCGCTGGCGCCGGTGGCGCGCAGGTCGAAGCCGAAGCGTGTGCGGTTGAGCGTGAACCAGTAGACGATGCCGAGGGCGAAGGCCACGAAGGTGAAGCCGTAGATCGTGCCACCCTCCATCGCCAGGCCGGGGAACCAGCCGGACTCGGCGATCTGGCCGGTGGTCAGGTCGTTCGAACCGGCCAGCTGCTCACCGAGGTTGGCGGGCAGGATCAGCCAGGCGATCAGGCTGGTGGCGATCGCGTTGAGCATGATCGTGGAGACGACCTCGCTGACACCGCGGCTGGTCTTCAGGACACCGGCGATACCGGCCCAGAGCGCGCCGACCAGCATCGCGACGATCACGATCAGCAGGACGTGCAGCGGTGCGGGCAGCTCGACGGACGCGCCGACGACGGCGGCGAGCATCACGGCGAGGCGGTACTGGCCGTCCACACCGATGTTGAACAGGTTCATCCTGAAGCCGATGGCGACGGCGAGCGCGGCGAGGTAGTACGTGCCGGCCTGGTTGAGGATGTTGACCTGGACGTCCGTGAACTCGGCCGTCTGGAACATCAGCTGGTACGGCTCGAACGGGTCGCGGTCCGAGACGAGCAGCACCACGGAGGTGAGCAGGAACGCGACGACCAGGGCGAGGCCCGGGCCGGCGATGCCGAGGAGCAGCCGGTCCTTGTCGAACTTCTTCATCGGCCCTCACCGTTCTCGTTGTGCTCGAGGTGGCCGGTGGCAGCGCCGGTCATGGCCGAACCCAGCTCCTCGGGGGTGATCGTGGCGGGGTCGGCGTCCGCGACCAGCCGGCCCCGGTACATCACCCGCAGGGTGTCGGAGAGCCCGATGAGCTCGTCCAGGTCGGCGGAGATCAGCAGCACCGCCAGGCCCTCGCGCCGTGCCTCGCGGATCTGGTCCCAGATCTGCGCCTGCGCGCCGACGTCCACACCACGGGTGGGGTGGGCGGCGATGAGCAGCTTGGGGCTGTGGCTCATCTCACGGCCGACGATCAGCTTCTGCTGGTTCCCGCCGGAGAGGGAGGCGGCCGTGACCTCGATGCCGGGGGTGCGGACGTCGTACTCGCGCACGATCCGCTCGGTGTCCTTGCGGGCCGCCTTGAGGTCGAGCAGGCCCTTCTTGCTGTTGGGCCGCTCGGTGACGTGGCCGAGGATGCGGTTCTCCCAGAGCGGCGACTCCAGCAGCAGGCCGTGGCGGTGGCGGTCCTCGGGGATGTACCCGATACCGTCCTCGCGGCGCTTGCGGGTCGGCGCGTGCGAGATGTCCGTCCCGTCGAGGGTGATCACACCGCCGTCGGGGTCGCGCATGCCCATGAGCGCCTCGATGAGCTCGGTCTGGCCGTTGCCCTCGACGCCGGCGATGCCCATGACCTCGCCCTTGTGGATGGTGAAGGTGATGCCGTCGAGAACCTCGCGGACGACGCCGTCCGGGTCCGTCGCGGTCAGCCGCAGCGCGTCGACGTTCAGCATCGGCACATCGGTCACGGTCGACTCGCGGGTCTCCGGCGAGGGCAGCTCGCTGCCCACCATCAGCTCGGCGAGCTGCTTCGGAGTGGTGGTGCGCGGGTCGGCGGTGCCGACGGTGGTGCCGCGGCGGATGACGGTGATGTCGTCGGCCACGGAGAGCACTTCGCCCAGCTTGTGGGAGATGAAGATGACGGTCAGGCCCTCGGCCTTGAGCTCCCGGAGGTTGTCGAAGAGCGCGTCGACCTCCTGCGGCACGAGCACGGCGGTCGGCTCGTCGAGGATGAGGGTGCGGGCACCCCGGTAGAGGACCTTGAGGATCTCGACTCGCTGGCGGTCGGCGACGCCGAGCTGCTCGACGAGGACGTCCGGGCGGATGTTCAGCCCGTACGCGTCGGAGATCTCCTTGATCTTGTCACGGGCCTTCGCGCCGATGCCGTGGAGCTTCTCGCCGCCGAGTACGACGTTCTCGAGCACGGTGAGGTTGTCCGCCAGCATGAAGTGCTGGTGGACCATGCCGATGCCGGTCGCGATGGCATCGGCCGGGCTGTGGAAACCGACCTGCCTGCCGTCGATCGTGATCGTTCCCTCGTCCGGCTTCTGCATGCCGTAGAGGATCTTCATCAGGGTCGACTTGCCGGCACCGTTCTCACCGACGAGGGCGTGGACCGTGCCCTTGCGGATGGTGATGTCGATGTCGTGGTTGGCGACGACGCCGGGGAAGCGCTTGGTGATGCCGCGCAGTTCTACAGCCGGCGGCGTTGACGGACTGGACGCGTTGATGACGCACTCTCCTTGGCGGGAAAGGAGCGAGAAGCAGTGGGCAGGGCGGACGCCATACGGGTGTCGCGCGGGCAGGGGTGGGGCGAAGTTATCGCGCCCCCAGGGGCTCTACGCGCGTAGCGATACCGAATAGCAAAAACCGATGGCCAGAACCTGGTCCGGGGTCCGGAAGGGCGGCTCGCGCTGCCCTTCCGGACCCGGTGACCATCGGGTCGGGCCGCTCGGTTACGGAGCGGTCTTGACCTTGATCGTGCCGGCGATGATGTCGGCCTTGGCCTTGTCGACCGCGGCGGTGACGTCCGTCATCTTGGTGAAGGCCGGGTTGGAGGTGGCCAGGCCCACGCCGTCCTTGTCCAGGCCGTAGCGGATCTCACCGGACTGCGGCTTGCCGTCCTTGACCGACTTGATCAGGTTGAAGACGGCGTCCGAGACGTCCTTCGTCACCGAGGTGAGGATGAAGTTCTTGTACGCCGCGAGGCCCTGCTGGTTGTACTGGTCCGAGTCGACGCCGATGGCCCACTTCTTGGCCTTGGCGGCCGCCTCGATCGAGCCGGAGCCCGCGAGACCGGCGGCGGCGTAGATCACGTCGGCGCCGGCGTCGAGCTGGCCCTGCGCAGCGGCCTTGCCGAGGTCCGGCTTCGAGAAGCCACCGAAGTCCGGCGGCTGGGTCAGGTACTGGACCTTGACGTTGACGTTCTTGTTGGTGTCCTTGACGCCCTGGACGTAGCCCGCCTCGAACTTCTTGATCAGCGGGGTCTCGACGCCGCCGATGAAGCCGACGGTGTTGGACTTCGTCACCTTGGCGGCGGCGACGCCGGCCAGGTAGGAGCCCTGCTCCTCGTTGAAGACCATGTTGGCGATGTTCTTGCCGGTCTTGGAGGTGTCGTCGATGAGACCGAAGGTGGTGTCCGGGAACTTCGGTGCGACCTCGGCGATGGCCGGGGCGTAGGCGAAGCCGACGCCGATCACCGGGTTGTTGCCGGCGCGGGCGAGCGACGTGAGGCGCTGGACCTTGTCCGGGTCCGCCTCGCCCTCGCTGGGCTCGGCCTCGGTGCCCTTGACACCGAGGTCCTTCTCGGCCTTGGCGAGGCCCGCGTAGGCGGCGTCGTTGAACGACTGGTCGCCGCGGCCGCCGATGTCGTAGGCGATGGCGGCCTTGGTGCCGCCGTCCGATCCGGCCTCGGACGAGGTCTTGCCGCCACACGCGGTGGCGGACAGCGCGAGAGCCGCGGACGCGATGCCCACGGTGGCGATCCTGGTGATCCGGCGCACTGAGAGGCTCCTTATAAACCTGACCGAAAGCGCCACTTCCGGCGCTGGTTTTGCGGCGATCGTAACGCGCGTAGATGTCAGGTAAAGACGTGTTCGACAGCCGTTATCGGATCGTCGCGTTGGACGAACGTAAGATGAACTGTCTGGTTACGATCGGTGGTCGTCCAGCAGGGCCGCCGCCGTGAACAGTTCCACGCCGACACGGATGGCCTCCTCGTCCACGTCGAAGTCGCCGCGGTGCAGGTCGAGGCGGGAGCCCGAACCGGGGGTGCGGACGCCGAGGCGGGCCATCGCGCCCGGGACGTGCTCCAGGTACCAGGAGAAGTCCTCGCCGCCGAGACTCTGCTCGGTGTCCTCGATCGCCTGCGATCCGCGTCGCGCCGCATGGGCGTCGCTCAGCAGTTCCGTGATCACCGGGTCGTTGACCACGGGCGGCACCCCGCGGATGTAGTTGATCTGCGACTTGGCCCGGTGCAGCGTCGCGATCTCGTCGACGGCGGCGTGCACCAGGTCCGGGGCCTCGCGCCAGGCGGGCAGGTCCAGGCAGCGGACGGTGCCCGCGAGTTCCGCCTGCTGCGGGATGACGTTGCAGGCGTGCCCGGACTCGATGCGGCCCCAGGTCAGGGCCAGTCCGGAGCGGGTGTCCACCCGGCGGGACAGCAGCGCCGGGACCTCGGTGACGATCTTGGCCGCGGCCGTGACGAGGTCCGTGGTCAGATGCGGACGCGCGGTGTGGCCGCCGGGGCCGTCAAGGGTGATTTCCAGCCGGTCGCAGGCCGAGGTGATGGGGCCGGTGCGCAGTCCGATCCGGCCGACGTCGACGCGCGGGTCGCAGTGCACGGCGATGATCCGGCCCACGCCGTCCAGCGCCCCGGACTCGATCGCGTCGGCCGCGCCGCCCGGCAGCACCTCCTCCGCCGGCTGGAAGATCAGCCGCACCGGGTGGGGCAGCAGCCCCTGCCGGTCGAGGTCGGCGAGAACCAGACCGGCGCCGAGGACCGCCGTGGTGTGGACGTCGTGGCCGCAGGCGTGGGCCCGGTCCGGCACGGTCGAGCGGTACGGCACGCCCGTCTTGGTGTCCGGGATCGGAAGGGCGTCGATGTCGGCGCGCAGTGCGAGCATGGGCCGGACCCGGTCCGTGCCCACGTCGCACACGAGTCCCGTGCCCGTCGACAGCACCTGCGGGCGCAGGCCGGCGGCCTCCAGACGCGCCTTGATCGCGGCGGTCGTGCGGAACTCCTGGTTCCCGAGCTCCGGGTGCATGTGCAGGTCCCGGCGGAAGGCGATGAGTTCGGTGCGCAGGGCGTCGGACAGCGTGCCGGGCAGAACGTAGTCGCCGGGCAACTCGGCTTCGCCGGGCAGGCCGGCGTCGGGCTCGCGGGACATCAACTGGTTCACCCGTTGAAGAGTAGGCCCCTTCAAGGCCCAACTAACTCGAGATCAACAAAAGTTCAGCCCTATAGGGGGAAGAAAATGCGTCTGACGACGCATGGCCGTCGTTCCGTGTGGGTAAGCTCACCCGCTCCTGACCACGATATGGACACTCCGGCCCCCTGTCGCGTCCAGGTCGGCCGTACGGGTACCCCGGGCCGGGCGGGGGGAACGTGCGCGCACGCCACCGCCCACCGCCACGGGCCGTCCGCACCGGCCGGACCCCCCCGGTCGCGTGTCCCGCACGGTACCGGCCGGGCTCCGCGGCCAGGGCGGGAAACCGGCCGTACGCGCGCACCCGGCAGCCCGGTACCGTCCCGGGCCGCTCAGGCCGGCGCCGAGAGCCGGTGCACGTGCCGCGCCGTCCCCGTGACCCCCGCGAGGAAGCCCTGGGCCCGGGGCGAGGCCGTGTCCTGGAGCCACTCAGGGGCGATGTCGCACACCGCCACCGTCACACCGGTGCCCGCCAGCGCGAGCGGCAGGGTGTGCACGACCGTGGACGGGAAGCTCAGCACCGTACGGCCGACCGGGCCGCGCCGGGCGATCAGCTCCAGCGGCAGATCCGGCCGGACGATCTCCAGACCGGTGGCGGCGGCGAGCCGGTGCAGCTTGTCCGTGCCCTCCCGGCGGTGGGCGAAGTAGCGGGTGGCGCCGTGCGCCCCGGCAAGCGAGGCGACGGCCTCCAGATACTGCTCGGGGCCGACCACCCCGGTCTCGACGAGCGAGGTGCCCACCAGGTCCGCGCCCCGGGTCAGACGCGGCGGGCCGAAGCGCGAGCGGGTCCAGCGGAGCCGGTTGGGGGTGACGGTGATGCCGTCCGGCACCTCCTCCACGGGCATCGCGGTGAAGAGCTCGACCTCGCGGCAGCGCGACGGCATGAGCCGCCGGCGGGCGGCGGCCGAGACCGGCGCGAGCAGCAGCTCGCGCGGGCCCCGGCGGCCGCGCCGGTGCCAGCGCACCAGCCGTTCGCCCCGCGTCAGCTGCGCCACGAACTCCATGGTCGCCGTGCCGTCGTCGACCACGGTCAGCCGCCGGGTCCCCACGAGGGTGAGCAGGAGCTGCACATAGCGGGAGAACGGGTCGCCGATGACGATCCGCTCGGCCCGCCGCAGCACGGGGCCCAGCGCACGCACGGTCCGGACGACCGCGTCCGCGCCGCCGCGGGCCTCCTGCCAGCGCACCGTGATCCCCTCGTCGCGCGCCAGCTCCACCATCCGGCGCAGCTGTCCGCGGGACATGGGGTCGGTGGGCGAGAGCACGACGACCGTCAGGTCGCCGTGCCGGCCCGCCGGGGTCCGGGCGGCGCCCGGCCCCGGCTGCGCGGGTATCGCGGGGAGCGCGGGTGCGTGTGCCCACTCCAGGACGTTCAGCAGCTGGACCGGGCTCTCGACGAAGGCGAGGTCCATGGTCGTCAGACCGCGACCGGCTCGCTGCGCTCGGCCTCGGCGACGACACCGGGGACGCGGCGGAGCTTCTTCATCGGGGCGAGCTCGGACTCGTAGACCTTCTTCACTCCGTCACCGAGGGCGGCCTCGATGGTGCGGATGTCGCGGACCATGCGCTGCAGCCCGCCGGGCTCGACGGAGGCGGCCTGGTCCGAGCCCCACATGGCGCGGTCGAGCGTGATGTGGCGCTCGACGAACGCGGCGCCGAGCGCGACGGCCGCGAGGGTGGTCTGCAGACCGGTCTCGTGGCCGGAGTAGCCGATCGGGACGTTCGGGTACTCCTGCATCAGGGTGTTGATGACGCGGAGGTTGAGCTCCTCGGCCCTGGCCGGGTACGTCGAGGTCGCGTGGCAGAGCAGGATGTTCTCGCTCCCGAGGACCTCGACGGCGTGCCGGATCTGCTTCGGCGTCGACATGCCGGTGGAGAGGATGACCGTCCTGCCGGTGGCCCGCAGTTCGCGCAGCAGTTCGTCGTCCGTGAGGGAGGCGGAGGCCACCTTGTGGGCGGGGACGTCGAACTTCTCCAGGAAGGCGACGGCCTCGGTGTCCCACGGGGAGGCGAACCAGTCGATGCCGCGCTCACGGCAGTGCTCGTCTATGGCGCGGTACTCGTCCTCGCCGAACTCCACGCGGTGGCGGTAGTCGATGTACGTCATCCGGCCCCAGGGGGTGTCGCGCTCGATGTCCCACTGGTCGCGCGGGGTGCAGATCTCCGGGGTGCGCTTCTGGAACTTGACCGCGTCGCAGCCCGCGTCGGCGGCGGCGTCGATCAGCGCGAAGGCGTTGTCCAGGTCGCCGTTGTGGTTGATGCCGATCTCGCCGGTGACGTAGACGGGCCGGCCGGGACCGGCGGACTTGCCGCCGAGGGTGCGCAGACGGGAGTTCATGGGGGTTCCTTACGGTTCGGCTTACTGGGTGGGGGTGCTGAGGGTGGGACCGAGAAGCCAGGTGGCGATCTCCCGGATCGCGCCGGCGCCACCCGGGGTGGTGGTGACGGCGCGGGCGGCGGCGCGCACGGAGTCGTGCGCGCTCGCGACGGCGACGGGCCAGCCGACCAGCCCGAAGCAGGGCAGGTCGTTGACGTCGTTGCCGGCGTAGAGGACCCGCTCGGGCGCGACCGCGTTCTCCTCGCACCACCGCTCCAGGGCGGCGTCCTTGCGGTCGATGCCGTGCAGGACGGGCAGGTTGAGCTTGCGGGCGCGGGCCGCGACGACGGGGTTCTGTTCGGTGGAGAGGATCAGCAGCTTCAGCCCGGCCCGGCGCAGCGCGGCGATGCCGAGGCCGTCGCCGCGGTGCACGGCGACGAGTTCGCGTCCGTCGGAGTCGACGAGGACGCGGTCGTCGGTCTGGGTGCCGTCGAAGTCGAGGACGACGGCGTCGACGTCCGCGCGGGTGGGGACTGCCGCCGCGTCGAGCAGCGGCGCCAGGGCGCGGGCCCGGGCGAGGTCGTGCGGGTCGTCGATCTCCAGGACCCGCGCGGGGTCGGTCTCGACCAGCGCGGTGCGCCCGAAGAAGCGGTGCCCGTGGACGCGGAGACCGTGGGCGTCCATGGCGTACGCGGCCCCGGTCTCGAGGAAGTCCTCGGGCCGGTCCTGCCGCCGGGGACGGTGGCTCTTGTCGTGGTTGACGCCGCGGGCGCCGTCGTCGGCGGGGGCGGAGGTGCCCGCCCCCGCCGGCTCACGGCGCCAGACGAAGGCGTGGAACGGGGCGACCGCGACCGCGGTGTCGGCGCCGTCCTTCGCCACGGCGGAGGCGACCCGGTCGATGTCGTCGGCGGTCAGGAAGGGGCTGGTGCACTGGACGAGGAGGACGACGTCGACGGTGCGGCCGTGCTCCGCCTCGTAGGCGTCCATGGCGTGGAGCACCGCGGACTCGCTGGTCGCGGTGTCGCCCGCGATGTCCGCGGGACGCTCGACGCAGTGGACCCGGCCGGACGCGCCGAGGGCCGCTCCGGCCGCCCGCGCGGCTTCCGCGATCGCCGCGTCGTCGGTGGACACCACGACATCGGTGACGAGGGGGGATCCCGTGCAGGCCCGCACGGCGCGCGCGACGAGCGGGACGCCGCCGACCGCGGCGAGGTTCTTGCCGGGCACGCCCTTGGAGCCGCCCCTGGCGGGGATCACGGCGAGGACGGTGGTCATGAGGTGCGGCTCCTTCTGGCCTTCGGGACGTTCACAGCTCGCCCATGCGGCGGATGACGGGCGCGACGCGCTGCACGCCGTGGCGGTAGGCGCCGCGTGCCGCCCCGCGGACCGCGTCGCGGACGACGCGGCGCAGCCCCGTGGGCCCGGCGGCCGGCGCCGCCCCCGGCAGCGGGCTGCCGTCCGCGGCGAGCCGGTGGCGGGCGAGGATGCCCGGCAGATAGCCGGGCGCCGTGGCGGGGGTGTAGTAGGGGGTGAGGGGCGGGAGCTCCGGCCGGCGCAGCAGTGCGGCCACGCGCTCGCGCGCCTCGTCGAAGGCCGTCGCGTACCGCCCGTCGGCGGCGACGCCCTGCCGGGCCAGCCACTCCTCGTCGGGTACGGGCCGGTGGCCGCGGTCGAGCCGGTCCCAGGAGGTGAGGAGCCCGGAGCCGAGGAAGTGGTGGTTGCCGAGCGCCTCGCGCACGCCGAGGTCGGTGAGGACCGCGGTGGGGATGCGCCGGTGGAGTGCTTCGAGCGCCGCGGTCGAGGAGACGGTGACCAGCAGGTCCGTCCGGTCCAGTACCTCGCCCATGTGCCCGTACACGAGGCTGAGGTTCGGCGGCAGCCCGCCGGGAAGCCGCTCGGCCAGCCGCTGGTACGGGAGTTCCTCCAGGTGCGTGGTGTGCTCGCCGGGCCGGGAGCGCAGTTTGAGCAGCACCTCCCGGGAGGGGTGGAGCCTGGCGTGCCCGGCGAGGCGGCCGAGCAGGTAGAGGCGGTCGGACCGGCTCTCCGGGACGGACGGCTGGACGGCGAAGACGACCGTGTCCCGTCCCTCCCGCCGTTCGTACGGGGCGCCGCCGAGGAACGGCAGCGCCGCCTCCGTGACCGACGAGGCGTCGGCGCCGGCGCCCTCGTACACGGCGCGGAACCGGTCTGCGTCGTGGCGGGAGTTGGCGAGGACGACGTCCGCCCCGTGCCGGAGCAGCAGCCCGTCGGCGAGCTTCTCGTAGACGACGCCGACGTAGCCGGTGACCAGGACGGGCCGGCGGGGCAGCCGGAGGGCCGCGATCCCGTGGAGCAGGGCCTGCACGGCGCCGCCGACGAGGGCGAGGACGACGACGTCGTACCCCTCGTCGCGCAGCGCACGGAGGAACTCGGCGGCCGTGACCTCGCGCACGGTGTCCGCGGCGACCCCGACCTCGGCGAGTTGCCGCGCGGTGGGCGTCGCCCGCCCTCGCAGCAGGAAGCCGACCGGTTCGGCGGCGTCCGCCGGGTCGTCCCCGGCGGCGATCCGGCGCGCGGTGAGCGCACCCCACTTCCACCGGGTGTCGGAGTCGGCGAGCACGGCGACGCGCGGCGCCTGGCTGGTACGTGATGGCACGCCGAGGACGTTAGAAAGGCATTCGGCTCGGCGGCCCAACTGGGCAGCAACAAATGGTTAACAGCGCGTCGACGAACAGCGAAAGAGCCCGGCAGGCTTCCTGGTTAACAATTCCGCCGCACCTTGTTCACCCCCCGTCCCTCCCGCGGTCAGGGCGAATGCCGGGGCCCACGCCTAATGTCCGGCGCGTGGTCAAGCTCTCGGTCATCGTGCCCTTCTACAACGTTCGGGCCTACGCGCCCGACACCCTCGGAAGCCTTCGGGCGAACGCCCGTGACGACTTCGAGTTCCTGCTCGTCGACGACTGCTCGACGGACGGGACGCCGGAGATCCTGGAACGTGCCGAACGCGAGGTGCCGGGAGCGGTCCTGATCAGACACGAACGGAACGGCGGGCTCGCCACGGCCCGCAACACCGGGCTCGACGCCGCCCGCGGCGAGTACCTCACCTTCCTGGACGGCGACGACTGGCTGGCGCCGGGCTACTACGAGCGGCTGCTCGCGGCCGCCGAGGACCTCGGCGTCGATTTCGTCCGTACCGACCACGTGCAGTGCACGGCCCGGGAGCGCAAGGTCTTCCGGGTGCCCGTCGGTCGCCGGAACGAGGTGCTCCGGCCGCGTGACGCGATCCTGCCCGCCGACCGGTCCACGTCCGTCGACTACCCCATGGCGTGGGCCGGGATCTACCGGCGCGAGCTGCTGGACCGGGGGCTGCTGCACTTCACGGACGGGCTGCGCACCGCCGAGGACCGGCCCTGGATCTGGCGGCTGCACCGCGGGGCGGAGTCCTTCGCCGCGGTGGGTCTGCTGGGGATCTTCTATCGTCGCGGGGTCGCCTCGTCACTGACGCAGATCGGCGACGTACGGCAGCTCGATTTCATCAGGGCTTTCGACCAGGTACTCGAAGAGACCGCCCTTGATGCGGAATCCGAACGGCTTCTCCCGAAAGCCGTCCGGACCTACTGTGCCGTTATTTCCCATCACCTGGGATCGATCGAGAGGTTCGAACCGGCTGTGGCCCGGAAATTGCGTTCCCTGAGCGCGGACGCCCTGCGCCGTATGCCGCAGGACATTCTCAAGGACGCGCTCGACGGCATGGACGGCGAACGCTCCTCGCGGTTGCGCAGGCTGCGCCGCCGTGCGACGGGCGCCTCTCTCTCCGGCGCGGCGGGAGCAGCCTGATGCGTACGACGACGGGCACCGGACCGGGCACGGCACGGACCACGCAGATCTTCTTCGCCTCCACCCTGTACGGCGCGGCGACGCTGGCGGCGGCGCTCGACAGCGGCTGCTTCGCGCCGGCGGACCGCCGGCTGCTGCTGGTGAGCAACAACGCGACGACCCCGGAGACGGCGCCTCCGGTCGACCGGATGCCGGGCTTCGAGCGGCTGCGCGGCCGCTTCGACGGCGTGCTGTCGTGGAACGAGGCGATCGCGCCCTTCCATCCGGGCGGCTGGTCGCCGCGCTCCGACGACGTCCCCCTGTGGGAGCGGTACCTGCGGATGCTGTGGGGGCTCGGGGACGACCGGATCGAGCTGGTCCTGGAGTCCGTCCAGGTCAATCCCGCCCTCGCGGTGGCCCAACTGTTCCCGGACGCCCGGCTCGACGTGTACGCGGACGGGCTGATGAGCTACGGGCCGACCCGCAACAGGATCGATCCGCTGGTCGGGGAGCGGGTGCGCAGGCTGCTGCACCTCGATCTGGTGCCGGGGCTGACGCCGCTGCTGCTGGAGGAGTTCGGCGCCCGTCCGGAAACGGTGCCGACCGAGGCGTTCACCAAGGTGGTCGACGAACTCGCCGCGGGCGCGGGGGACGCCGGAGAGACGGGGGGCGCGGCGGACACCTGGGAGAGGGGGGCCACCGGCGCCGGGCCCGGCGGAGAGGGGCCGGCACTGCTGCTCGGCCAGTATCTGGCGGCTCTGGGCATCCTCACCGCCGAGGAGGAGGAGGCCCTGCACGTCACGATGGTGCGGGGCGCGGTCGCCCACGGCCACCGCCGGCTGGTCTTCAAGCCGCATCCGGTGGCACCGGCGGCGTGGTCGCGGACCCTGGAGCGCGAGGCGGAGCGCCTGGGCGCCGAACTGACCGTCCTGGACCGGCCGGTGCTGGCGGAGGTGCTGTACCGGCGGCTGGAGCCGGCGCTCGTGGTGGGCTGCTTCTCGACGGCGCTGCTGACCGCGAGCACCTTCTACGGCATCCCGGTCGCTCGGGCCGGGACCGAGTCGCTGCTCGACCGGCTGAAGCCGTACCAGAACAGCAACCGGGTGCCGGTGACGCTGGTCGACGCGCTGCTCCCCGACGTGGAGACCGCCGGACCCGGAGTGCCGCGCCGCGTGGACGAGGAGGTGTCGGGGCTGGTCCGGGCCGTCGGGTTCGCGATGCAGCCACAGATCCGCGCGGATCTGCGCGGGGCGGCGGAGACCTATCTGACCGCCCATCTCGCGGCGGGCAACGCCCGCTACTTCAAGCGCCGCCGGCTGACGGTCCTCGGCCTCCCCGGCGGCCTGCCCGTCCCCCGCCACGCCGCGATCCGCCGCGTGGCCCGCCGGGTCCGCCGTCTCAGGCGCGCCGCGCTCGGCTGAGGGGGAACCCCGCGGGGCCCGGGACGGCCCCTGCTGTGAGGACCGGTCCGCGTCCCGCCGTGACCCGCCCGGTGCAGGGTGGTCGCGATGCCCGCGACCACCGCGGCGAGGCCCGCGTGGAGACCCGACTCGTGGTGGGTGACCGGCTCCTCCCCCGCTGCGGCGGCGAGGGGGTGTCCGTTCGAGGCGGCTCGCGCGGGCTTCGAGGTCGTACGCGCTCGGGGCCTGCGCCGGGGCCGCGTCCCCGGCGGACGGCTCCGCCGAGGGCTCCGGGCCCATGGACTGCTCCTCGATGACGTAGCCGATCGCGTCGCTGCAGCGGGGATGTCCTCTCCGAGGGCGCGGCCGGGGCGCTGGTGACCGGCGACCGGGCCCCGGACGCGCGGCTGCCCGGGGGACGACGGGTCTTCGATCTGCTGTGCGGGCCGCACTTCACGCCGCTCGCGGTGGGCCGGGACTGTCCGGACCCGGGATGCCGGGGCTACCGGCGGCGGTACGCGGCGACCGGACCGGTGCCGACCGCCCCGGCCACGGCGGTGTCGCGGACGGCGCGGCCGAGGTGCACGCGTCCTACGGCGAGGGCCTGTTCCTCGTGCACCCCGACGGCTGTGTCGGCCGGGCCGGTGCGGACCCGGCCGGGCTCGCCGACTGGCTGGGCCAGGTCATGCGCTGCTGAGCGACAGCTTCACCGCGAAGCCGAGGAACAGCGCGCCCGCCGCCGACGTCGCCCCGGCCGACAGCCGCTTGCGGCGCCGGAAGGCGGCGGCGAGATGGGTGCCGGTGAAGATCAGCAGGGTGAGGTAGAGGAAGCTCGCCAGCTGCGCGAGTCCGCCGAGGACGGTGAAGGACACCGCCGGATAGGCGTACGCGGGGTCGACGAACTGCACGAAGAAGGCGATGAAGAACAGGATCGCCTTCGGATTGAACAGGCTGATCACCAAGGCCCTGCGGAACGGCCGCTCGCCCGGTCCGGATCCGTCCGCCGCCTGTGCTGCCCGGGGCTCCGCCAGCTCGCGGCGCGACCGCCACATCGACCAGGCGGCGCGCAGCATGCCGACCGCCAGCCACGTCAGATAGCCCGCGCCGGCGAACTTCACCGCCGTGAACAGCACGGCGTTGGCCTGGAGCAGCGAGGCCACGCCCGCCGCGGAGAGCACCATCAGCACCGTGTCGCCGCACCACACACCCGCGGCGGCCTTGTAGCCCGTGCGCACCCCTCGCCGTGCGGCGACCGAGAGCACGTACAGCGAATTCGGCCCCGGCAGGAGGATGATCAGGACAAGTCCCGCGAGATACGTCGGCAGATCGGTGACACCCAGCATGAGGCGGAGTGTCGCACACGGGTACGACACGCCGCCTGTGCGTTCCGGATGGCGGAAGGGCGATCAGAACACGTCACTGGGGACGTAGGTGCCCCACACCTCGCGGAGGGCGTCGCACACCTCGCCGACCGTGGCCCGCGCCCGCAGCGCCTCCTTCATCGGATACAGGACGTTGTCCGTGCCGGCCGCGGCCTTCCGCAGTTCGTCGAGGGCCGCGTCCACGGCGGCCCCGTCCCGCCCGGCCCGCAGTCGCGCCAGCCGCTCGGCCTGCTGGGCCTCGATCGCGGGGTCGACGCGCAGCGGCTCGTACGGCTCCTCCTCGTCGAGGGTGAAGCGGTTGACGCCGACGACGACGCGTTCGCCGGCGTCCGTCTCCTGTGCGATGCGGTAGGCGCTGCGCTCGATCTCGCCCTTCTGGAAGCCGCGTTCGATGGCGCTCACCGCGCCGCCGAGGTCCTCCACCTTCCGCATCAGCCCCAGCGCCGCGGCCTCCACGTCGTCCGTCATGCTCTCGACGACGTACGACCCGGCGAACGGGTCGACGGTGGCGGTGACGTCGGTCTCGTACGCGAGGACCTGCTGGGTGCGCAGCGCCAGCCGGGCCGACTTGTCGGTCGGCAGCGCGATCGCCTCGTCGAAGGAGTTGGTGTGCAGCGACTGGGTGCCGCCGAGGACGGCCGCGAGGCCCTGGACGGCGACGCGCACCAGGTTCACCTCGGGCTGCTGGGCGGTGAGCTGCACCCCGGCGGTCTGGGTGTGGAAGCGCAGCATGAGCGACTTCGGGTTCTTCGCGCCGAACTCGTCGCGCATGACCCGGGCCCAGATGCGGCGTGCCGCGCGGAACTTCGCGACCTCCTCCAGGATCGTCGTCCGTGCGACGAAGAAGAACGACAGCCGGGGCGCGAAGTCGTCCACGTCCATCCCCGCCGCGACGGCCGTCCGGACGTACTCGATGCCGTCAGCGAGGGTGAAGGCGATCTCCTGGGCGGGGGACGCCCCGGCCTCGGCCATGTGGTAGCCGGAGATCGAGATCGTGTTCCACCTCGGGATCTCGGCCCTGCAGTACCTGAAGATGTCCGCGATCAGCCGCAGCGAGGGCTTGGGCGGGAAGATGTAGGTGCCCCGGGCGATGTACTCCTTGAGCACGTCGTTCTGGATGGTCCCGGTCAGCCGGTCGGCCGGCACGCCCTGCTCCTCGCCGACGAGTTGGTAGAGGAGCAGCAGCAGCGCGGCGGGCGCGTTGATCGTCATCGACGTGGAGACCTGGTCCAGCGGGATGCCGTCCAGCAGCACCCGCATGTCGTCGATCGAGTCGATCGCCACGCCGACCTTGCCGACCTCGCCGTGCGCGATGGGCGCGTCGGAGTCGTGTCCCATCTGCGTCGGCAGGTCGAAGGCCACGGACAGGCCGGTCGTGCCGTTGGCGATGAGCTGCTTGTACCGGGCGTTGGACTCGACGGCCGTGCCGAAGCCCGCGTACTGGCGCATGGTCCACGGGCGGCCCGTGTACATCGACCGGTAGACACCGCGCGTGAAGGGGTACGAGCCGGGCTCGCCCAGCTTCTCCCCGGGATCCCACCCTTCGAGGTCGTCCGGCCCGTAGACCGGCTCGATGGGCAGACCCGACTCGGACTCGCGCGCCATGTGGTGTGCCTCCCGGTAAAGCTACTTGCCAGTACGCAACTCTCGCGACGGACTGTGTCGGCGGGTCTGCGGGCAGCGGCGTGCCCGTGACTGGGACCTTGCTCACAGCATGCTCCTTCGACCGCAACCAAGCACGACCGCCGAGCATCCCTACACACATACGACCTCAGGGGGGCACCTATGCACCGTACGTCCGTTCTGCGCAGATCGCTCATGTCCCTTGTGGCCGTGGCGCTGGCCGCGGGGTGCACGAGCCAGGGAACGGGCGGGGCCAGTGCCAAGCCGCCGGCCGCCCCGGGCGGCCCCTCGAAGGCTCCCTCCGTCTCCGCCACCGCCACTCCCGCGGCCGACGACGCCAAGCCCCCCGCCCCGTCCCCGGGAACGCCGGGCGCGCGGACGGCGGAGCCCAGGGTGCTGATGACGGAGGGCACCGAGACCGAGCAGGTGCGCGAACTGCAGGCGCGGCTGCGCCAGATCGGTCACTTCCATCGCAGCCCCACGGCGTTCTACGGCTCGATGACGGCGAAGGCGGTCAGCGGCTTCCAGCGGAAGGGGGGACTGGCCGCGACCGGTTCGGTCGACGAGACCACCTGGCAGCGGCTACTCGGGATGACCCGCACGCCCACCGCCGACGAACTGCGGCCCGCGACGACCAACACCCTCGACACGCCCGATCCGCGGTGCATGAAGGGACGCGTGCTCTGCATCAGCAAGGAGAGCAGGACGCTCGCCTGGATGATCGACGGCACGGTGCTGGCGGCCATGGACGTGCGCTTCGGATCGGAGAACACGCCCACCCGTGAAGGCACGTTCAGCGTGGGCTGGAAGGCGAAGGAGTGGGAGTCGACGCTCTACCACACGCCCATGCCGTACGCGATGTTCTTCAGCGGCGGTCAGGCGGTGCACTACTCCTCGGACTTCGCCGCCCGCGGCTACAACGGAGCCTCGCACGGCTGCGTCAACGTCCGGGACAGGAAGAAGATCGCCTCGGTCTTCGGCCAGGTGAAGGTCGGCGACAAGGTCGTCGTCCACTGGTGAGCTCGGCGCGCTCCGCACGGGCGGGCGGCGCGGAGGTCCGAACGGAGCGGACCGGGCGGGAGAAGTGAGGAGGCGCGGGCGGGACCGGGGGAACGTGTCCCGCCCGCGCCTGTGTGCTCTGAGCCGTGGGTACGGGGGGAACCCCGGCTCAGGCATCGCCGATGACCAGTCGGCTCACTTACTACTGCGCCGGTCAGCCAAAAAACGTCACACCTGGCCGGAAAATTTTTCCGCTCGTGGAAAACCGCAGGTCAGAGCGATGTGATCGAGAGGGTGTGCAGCTCGTCCGACGACATCCGGCCCCCCAGGGGCAGACCGCCGGGCGTCCCGGCGGTCGCCGGACCGGCGAGCGACGCCCCCGGGACGGTGGGCCGGTTGGCGGGCCGCACGTCCGTCGGCGGTACGAAGGGCTGCTCCGCGGGACCGGGCCGCACGGAGGTGGGGGGCAGGAACGGGGAGCGGGGGAAGCCGCCCGAACCGGAGCCGTCACCGCCGTCGTCGCCGTCGTCACCGCCCGGGCCGCCGTCGCCGTTGCCGTCACCGTCGCCGCTGCCCTCGCCGCCGCCGTCGCCCCTGCCGTCGGCGGACAGCAGCCGGTCGCAGAACCGCTTCACACGGTCCGCGCCCTGCGCGGCGGCCTCCAGCTTGCGCTTGCGCTCCTCGTCCAGCGTGCCGTTGCGGTAGTCGCGGCAGGCCTCGACGGTCCTGCGGTACCAGTCCCGGCTGTTGGCGTCGCCGTCCGTGCGGCCGTCGTGCGGCGCGGTGGACTCGTCGTGTCCCGGACCCGCGCTCGGCCCGTCCCCGGGCCCGCCCGGAATGTCGGTGCCGCCCGAGACCGCGGGGGCGCTCGGCGAGGGGGGAGTGTCCGCGGGCGACGGCCGGTCGGGACTGCGGAGTCCGTCGGCCGGGGGCTCGGAGGTGACCGGTCCGGGGGTGACGGCACCCGAGACGGAGGAGGCGGGCGCCGGCTGAGGGCCGCCGAACGGCGTCGGCAGCACCCCGACCCCGGCGGCGACGGCCACCCCGCCCACCGCGAATCCGGCCAGCGAGGCCGCCAGTCCCCAGCGCACGGACCGGCCCCAGGAGACCTGCCGGGTCTCCGGCGTCAGGCGCACCGTCGGAAGCAGCTCCGCAGCGCCGCCGTCACGCGCCTTGCGGAACGCGGCGAGCGCGGCGTCCTCGCCCCTCAGCGGCTCGGTCACCGGGCCCTGGGCACGCGCGCCGTCGAGCAGCTCGGCCAGCCGGAGCGCCTGGTGACGCGCGTCAACGCCGACGGGCTCGACCGGTTCACCACGGAGCAACCGCTCCGCCGCCTCCTGATCGAGCCATTCGTAACGCTCGTCGGCCATCACATGTCCTTCTGCGTCCGCAGACGCGAATGCGTCACACCGGAGGAGCGCGTCGCGCCGGGGCGAACACTGCGCGGTGACGGTACCGCGCCGAGTCCCGACCCGTGCCCGGGAGCCTCGGACGCCCCTCCGTGCTCGGTCCCCAGCAGCTCCGCGAGCCGCTTCAGTCCCCGGTGGGCGGCGGTGCGCACCGCTCCGGGCCGCTTGCCCAGGGCCTTCGCCGCGCTCTTCGCGTCGAGGCCGACGACCACGCGCAGCACGACCGCTTCGGCCTGGTCCTGGGGGAGCTGGGCGATCAGTTCCATGGTCCGGCCGGTCGACAGGGCTTCCATGGCCTCGCCGGCGGTGTCGGACTCCGCGGGTTTCCCGGTCAGTTCGGTCTCGTCCCCGCCGACCGCCGGGCGCCTGCCGCGCATCCGTATGTGGTCGAGCGCGCGGTTGCGGGCGATGCGTGCCGCCCAGCCGCGGAAGCGGTCGGCGTCACCGCTGAACCGGTCGAGGTCCCGGGCGATCTGCAGCCAGGCCTCGGACGCCACGTCCTCGGCCTCCGGCTCGCCGACCAGCGTCCTTATGTATCCGAGCAGCCGCGGGTGAACGGCGCGGTACACAGTCCGGAAGGCGTCCTCGTCTCCGTCCTGCGCCGCGCTCACCGCGGCGGTCAGCTCCGCGTCGTCCCCCAGCACTCCCACTACCCGTTCGTCATCGCGGCTGGTCACCACCGCCGCACTGCCCAGCGCGCAGCGCCACGCTACGTCCTCCCCGGGGGCCGCGTCCATGTCTTGTACAACCTGCAACATTCTGCGACCGCGGTGCGGTGTGACAGAAAACGCACCTGCGGCGCTGAGAGAAGTACGGGGCCGCCGCGCGGCCCCGGCGGACGGCGACCGGGGCCTCTCCTGTGGGGGGTGGCGGCCCCGGTCGTCCTTTCGCCCCTCCCCCGGATGACGAATCCGGTCGGCCCCGGGCCGGCTCAGCACGCCACCTTTCGGCTGCTGCGGCCGTGCAGCAGCAGGTAGAGCCGCTGCACGGACTCCTCCGGGCCACCCACCTCGAAGCGGTTGACCACCTTGCCCAGCGGGTTCCACGCCCGGCCGTCGGGCATCCGGATGCCGATCGACTGCCCGAAGAACTCCCGCTGCCCTGCGTCGAAGTCGATCCACTGCCCACCTGCCCGGCGCACGATGACCTCGCCGGTGTACGCGCCGAGACCCCGCAGGGCTTCCTCGACCTGGGCCCGTTCGGGACGGTTCTGCCGTAGTCCGTCCACGACGAAGTCGACGATCCGCAGACTGGCCACGGAGTAGTCGAGCGGAAGCCTGTTCCGCTCGGTCAGGTGCGCGACGAAGCGGGTGACGTAGGCGCGCATGTCCTGTGCGCCGGGCGGGGTGCCGAAATGGTCGTCCATGATTGATCAAGCGATGCCGTTGTCATGACCATCACGGAAGATGGGCGTATCGGTCGTCACACCGGGAACTTCCGTCGCCCGTACAACCATGTACGGCACTCAGGCGTCTGGTGGCGATCTCGCGGCAGCGACGGCGGCCGGGCGGCCGACGGGTCGGCCGATCGCGATGCGCGGATGCGCCGACGGCCTGATCCATCCCGTGATCCGGTCCGTGGTCCCCCTCGGCACCGAGACGCACCCGGCCGTCGCACCCTTGCCGTTGACGTGCAGGAAGGTCCCGGCGCCGCGGCCCGGGACGGCAGACCGCCGGTTGAAGTCGATGACGAGGGCCTTGGCGTACCGGGTCGGGTGGTCGACGAGGTGTTCGCTGCCGCGCTCGCCGGACCCGGTGAGCGGGAGGTCCGCACCCTCCACGGTGTGCGTCGAGTCGTAGAACGGCGACTCCGGGGCCTGGAAACCCCCCACAGCTGCCGGACGGCCCCGTACTCGTGGTCCCCGCGAGCGCCTGGGCCGCGTGCGTCACCACCGTCAAGGCGTAACCGCGCGCCAGGACCCTCCCCGTACCGCCTGAGTCACCTCGGGCGGTCGGCCGGCTTCCCCGCCTCACGCTCCTTGGGCGGCTTCCCAGCCTCCGGACTGACCACAGGACCGGCCCCGGAAGTGTCGTTCGGGCCGGCGGGCCGGGGCTGCCCGGCGGCGGCCAACTTCTCCTCGCACCTGGCCCGTAGGGCCTCCGGCCCGCCGGCCTGCGCCTCCAGACGTGCCGTCGCTTCACCTCGCGGTGGTTCGCCCTGGCGGTCCAGCGCATCCAGATAGACGCGGCACAGCGCGTCCTCGGCCGCGGGTGGCATGCCGCTGGGCTTGCTCTTCGCGAGCCCGGTCGCCCCGCTTCCGGGCGTCGGGGAGGGCGTGATCGAGGCTTCCGGTGTTCCCGACTCCGTTCGCGTCCTTTCCGTGGGACGGGGCTGCACGGGCTGCGGCTCGTCCCGGGCGGGCTTCTCACTCCCGCCGAACGGCGAGGGAATCGGGAGCGCACCGTTGCCCGCGGCGACGGCCGCCCCGCCCAGCGCCCCCATGACGAGCCCCGCGATCAGACCTCTGACCAGCAGTCGGCGACGGCGCCGTTCGGCCGCCGGCCGCCAGTCGTCGCGGGCCCGCCTGCGCCACCACGGCACGGGCGCGGCGTGCAGCCCCGCGTCGCGCGCCGTACGAAACGCGGCGAGCGCCTGCTCCTGCGCGGACGGATCGGACACACCGGGACGACGTGCCGCTTCGAGCAGCGCGTTCAGCTCAGGGGTGCGGGGCTCTTCCCATTCGTCCCGTTCCGGTGTCATTTCGTCTCGTCTTTCAGGCACGCGGTCGCGTTCGTGTGTGGGCCAGTCGCTCGGCCAGTCTCCTCAGCCCGCGGTGCGCCGCGGACCGTACAGCGCCGGGGCGCTTGCCCAGCACCCGGGCCGCCGCGGGGCCGTCCAGTCCGACGACGACCCGCAGCAGCACGGCCTCGGCCTGGTCCTGCGGCAGGCTCCCGATCAGTTCCAGCGCCTGCTCGGTGGAGACGGTCTCCAGGGCGGCGTCGGCCGTGTCCCGCCGGTCCGGAAGTTCGAGTACGTCCTGCTCCAGCAGCGATGTCTGCGGCCGCCGGCGCTGCTTGCGCAGATGGTCCAGCGCCCTGTGGCGGGCGATCGTCGCGGTCCAGCCCCGGAAACCCGCGCCGTCCCCGCGGAAGCGACCCAGATCGCGGGCTATCTCCAGCCAGGCGTCGGAGGCCACGTCCTCGGCGTCCTCGCCGACGAGCCCCCGGAGGTAGCCGAGCAGCCCTGGTTGCACCAACCGGTACACCCGGGCGAACGCGTCCTCGTCCCCCTCCTGAGCACGCGCGACGACGACGCCGAGCTCCCCCTCGTACGCCTCCACACTTCCCTCTTCATCTGTGGTCCGGCTGCCGGGTCGACCGCACAAAGGCGCCATGGAAACCCTGCACGACACCCCCGCCGGCACTGCCGCCCAGCAGCGACCACAGCCACTGAACGGACCCCTCCGCCCCACCTCGAACAGACTGCCCACCATACCCACCGGGTCGGACACTCGGCCGCCACCCACGTGGAGAGCTTCGCGCGGGCTCGGCCATCGGTCTGCTGGGCCCGGTTCTCGGTCTCCTCAGCGCACAACTCCGCCGTGGCTCTCCAGCCTGATGAACTCCAACGGGTCGTCGTCCACGTCGTACCCGGGAAAGCCCTCCCACCGGAACCGCCCCCGCAGCCACTCCAGCAGCGTCTCCGTCAGTCCCGTCGGAAGCGGCCCGCCCTGGTCCGCATGGCGGGGGATCACGATCAGCGGCCAGTCGTCGGGGTCGTCTCCGTCCGTCAGCCAGCAGATGCCGTCGCCGTCGAGGGTCGAGGCGAAGGGCAGGAAGCCGCCCTTCTCCGGCCAGACGGGCAGGGGGTGGTACTCGGGGTGGCCCTCCCTCAGTTCACGGTAGGCATCGCGGTACCACTGCTCGGCCACCAGCCCGGATTGCCCGGTGTCCCGCGGCGCGGCCAGTCGCAGCCAGCCCAGCCACTCGCTGCCGCCGTACGTCTCCATCAGCGTCACGTACTCGGCGGGCAGCCGCGTCCCCAGCCGCTCCTGCACCCAGGCCCAGTCGGCATCGCCGAGGAACGGCTCACGGGGTGGCGGCAACAGGATCCGCAGCGCCTCCAGGCCCTCGCCCTCGGTGAGCGCAGCGCGGCGACGCGCCCGCGTCTCGGCGTCCTCACGTCCGCTCGGCGGCGTCCAGGGCCGTGCCTCCAAGAGGAAGGCCGTACGCCGCATCGTGGCGGGCAGCGGTCCGAGCGTCCCTCCGCCGGGGAGCGGCAGGCCCGTCCGTATCAACCTCGTGAGGGTCTCCGCCAGCGGCATCCCGTAGCCGTGCCATGGGTTCACGCCCCGGTACACCGCGTCCTTGTGGAAGATGACGACCGGCCACGCCTCGGGGTCGTCGGACGCTGAGGTGTCCCAGAAGAGACAACTCGTCGCCCGGGTGTCCCCGAAGGCGAGCAGCCCGCCCGGCTCCGGCCAGAAGACGGGCGGCGCGTGCGACGGAGCGCCCCTGGAAGCGATACGGCAGCTCCGGTGGGTCGACTTCAGCCAGGAGCCGTAGTCGAAGCGGCCCTCCTGCACGCATGGGGTGTGCATCCACACGAAGTCACCGATGTCGAGCGGGCCGTACGATGACGCGAGGGCCTTGTAGTCGGCGGGCAGGGTGACGCCGAGCCATGACTCGACCCCGCCCCAGTCGACGGGCACAGGCCCGGGAGCCTCCGGCCCCAGCAGATCAACGAGGTCATCCAGCACGCGAACACCTTCGGCTCGTCGAGACGTCGCGGCGGAAAGCGCCGCGAAGCGGACCGGTTATACAGCACCGGCTCCGCCGGGAACCAGGCGCCGGACATTCCGGGCGGGGACCGGCAACGCCGCCGCCCGGCGCACCGGCCGTCGCCGCGCCCGGCCTCACGCCACGGGACCGAGGTCGCCTTCGAGGATCGTCCGACCGGTCCGGGGACGGCCCAGAGGGCGAGGAGTTCGTTGGCGAGGTCCACGATCGGCCGCGGGCCGCGGTCGCCGTGAGCCTCGATCCCGACGGCGAGAGCACGGCCGGCCGAGAAGAAGACGTCCTGTCCTTGTCGGGTACGAACCTGCCGTTGCCCCGCTGCGTCAATCCACCGGAAACAGCCACGGACAGCGGGAAGCCCCGCCGGAGACCGGCGGGGCTTCCCGTTCCGTCGCCGTGACGCTAACGGTCCCGATCGGCACCGATGAACCGCCACGACATTCGACTCACTCGATCAACCGATCGAGTTTGTGGACTCGCACGCAGGTACCAGTGTCCGACTCGATGTCCGCGGTCCTCAGTCGATAGACCGCGGGCTCGACGTCCACCAATAGAAGTTCATCCGCGCGGGCTTCCGTCCCGGGCAGTGCGGCGTCGAGAACGGCCAGTCGGCCGTTCACTTGCACGATCGATCCGTCCTCCCACTCGTTCACGAAGTCGATACCCTCACGCACGACCTCGACAAGTCGAGAGTCACTGGGAGCCGCGATCCACTGAACAATGGCCCGGAACTCCTCCATGTAGGTTGTCGGAGCGGGAATATCGTTGATCGCCAACGCCAGGCATGGCGCCGACGGCTCTCCGAACGGCACCAGCCCGGTGTAGCCTTCGACCTCACAGGCGTTGCCGTAGTCGGAATTCGTGTATCCACCCCAGAGGCGCCTCAGCGATTCCTCCACGACGATCACAGGCCCGCCTTCCGACTCAATCCATGCGAGGTTCATGGCGCACCTTCCTCCTAGTATCCGAGTTCCTTGGCGATACGCTCGTAGATCGGCCTCATGATGGGCGCCAACTGCCTCGCCCATCCCGCTTGTTCTCTGCTGCACTTGAGGCACTGCGGATAGAGCCGCTGCGGAAATCCGTCCGGCACCCAGGAACTGATGGGCTGATGGTCGGGAACGTACCCCTTCTTCGAACCGAAGGGGAAGATGATTCCGCAGGTGTGGCACCCGAATCGGCTTCCGATCTCGTTGATCTGGTCCCTTTCCCCGCCCGGAGATTCGTCGAACTTCTGCGACTTGCTCTTCGCCGGAATGGATTCAGCCGCGTAGGGACCGATCGGACAGACGTCTTCGGGATCGCTCCGGTCCTTCTTCTTGGCATTGTGCACCAGAACCGGCGCATTGCCAGCCATCACATAGTACGTGTGCTGGCCTTCGACGGTGATGTTGTGGACGCGCTGCGTGCGGTGCTCCTCGTCCACTGCTGTCACCTGGGCCCAGGTGCCGCCAGCCGTCTGGAGCCACATGCCGGCCTCGAGTTCACCCGCATCGGCCCACGTGCCGAAGTCAGGCAGCCAGAAGGGGTGCTCGTCCGTCGCGGTGACGGTGGTGGGTTTGGCGCCGCCCTCCCTGCCATCGGGGTCGATGGTGAGAGTCACCAGGCGCTTGAGACCATCACCGTTGATGGTGTCGGTCACCTTGCGGGCCTGCAGGTCCCCGGTCTCCGGGTCGGCGGCCAGGACGTACTCGCCCTCCTTGAGGTCCTCGATGTTCTTCGTGGACCCGTCGGCCATCAGCACCTTGGTGCCAGGTACGAAGCTGTTCTGCGTCGCAGGCTTCTTACAAGCACTCCTCCCGCCGTCCTTCGGCTGGGACTCCTTCTTGTGCTTGGGCTTGGACTTGGGCTTCGCCTTCGTCTCGTCCTGGGGCTTCTTGTGCTTTGGCTTGGCATTGGACGCCTTGTTGCCGCCCTTGACGGCGTCCGCAGCCTTCGCGCCCTTCTTCGCGTACTTGGCCGCGGTCGCCGCCGCGCCGATTCCCGGGATCGCCGCCGCCATCGACAGCGCTGCGTCCTCGTAATTGCCCTCGGCCGCGTACCAGATGCCGTTGGCCACATCCGCGGCCTCGCCGATCACCGGCACCATGCCCGCGACGTCCAGGGCCGCGTGGCCCACGTCCGAGAGGGAGATGTCAATGCCGAAGAGATGGCCGTCCAGCTCCACGAAGGAGATGGGGTTGCCGCCGGCGAAGGCGTAGCGGTTGCCCGTGTACGGGTCCATCGCCAGGGACATGTCGTCCAGGGCGCCGCCGTACATGTCACGCGTCAGGAACCGGTTCAGACCCGGGTCGTAGTTGCGGAAGCCCATGTCGTAGGTGCCGGAGCCGTCGTCGTGACGTGCCGCGTTGTAGCGGTAGTCGTTGTACTGCTCCTTGTCCGGGTTCGCAGCGTCAGGCTTGTCCGCGCCGGTGAACTGCTTCTCGTCGTCGGAGCCGTACGCCGAGTAGCCGTACGTCGCCCGGGTGTTGCCGTCGTCCTTCGTGATCGCCTCCACGTCACCCTTCGGGTGGTAGAGGAACTGCGAGTACTCCTTCGTCAGGTCGGTGTTGTGCTTGATCTGGGTGAGCTTCTGGCCCCACGGCGAGTACTGGTAGGACTTGGTCGCCTTGCCGGCGACCTCCTCCCGCAGCACCTTCGACTCCATGCCCAGGTACGTGAAGAGTGTCGTCTTCCCCTTCGTCCCGGATGTGGTCTCCTGCGCCGTGCGGTCGAACGCGTCGTACACGTACGTCGTCGTCTTCGCAGACGCGCCCGTACCCGCCGTGTGCCTGGCGATCCGGTCGAAGCCGTCGTACGTGTACTTCTCCTGCACCGACCCGTTCGAGGACACCGTGTCCAGGCGGCCCAGCGGGTCGTAGTTGTACGTGGACGCGACACCGCCCGCAGACGTCTTCAGCAGGCGGTTGCGGTCGTACGTCGACGTCGACGTAACGGTGCCCACCGTCTGCTCGACGATGTTGGAGTTGCCGTCGTACTTGTACGTCTCCGTGCCCGCCGCGTCGCCGGTCTTGGTGACCGTGGAGATGCGGTCCTGCGGGTCGTAGGCGAACGTTGAGACGGTGTCCAGGTAGTCCGCCGCATTGTCGGCGTTCATGACCTTGGACGTGTCCTTGGAGCGGTTCCCGTTCGGGTCGTACTCCAGGTCGTGCGAGGCGACGACCGTGCCGCCGCTCTTCTTCTCCACCTGCGACTTGACCGCGCCGTTGAGCCAGTACGTGTAGTCGACGGTGTTCCCGTTCGGCTTCGTCTGCTTCAGCGGCTGACCGCGGTCGGTGTAGGTGAAGGTGGTGATCTGCTGGTTGCCCGCTGTCGGCGTGTCCGCGTTCGTGATCTTGTTGATCACGTCACGGACGTCGTACTCCGCCTTCGACCACGTCACGTCGTGCGTGGTCTCCAGCGGGTTGCCGTTGACGTCGTAGGTCAGCGAGGTCGTGTTCTTGACCGTGCTGCCCAGACTCTCTTCCACCTTCGAGAGCTGGTTGAGCTCGTCGTAGGTCATTGCGTACGCGTCGGCCTTCGCGCCCGGCGAGAGGTCCTTGACCTCCGACAGCAGCCCGTTGGCGTCGTACTTGTAGGTGAAGTCCTTCTTCTCGTCGTCGGTCTCGCCCGTGTTGGCACGGACGAGCTTGATGCCATCGGCGACGACTGTGCCGTTGGCGGCATCGGTCAGTGTCACCTTCTGGGTGCCCGACTCCGTGAAGGCGTACGAACCCAGCGAGACCCAGGTGCCCGATCCCGTCGACTGGTTGACGGTCCGGGTGGTCTCCCCGGCCGAGTGGGTGATCTTGAACGGGGCGTCCGTTGCCGCGCCTGTCACGTCACCGTGCCGGACGAAGACCTCGTACGTACCGTCCTGCGGAATGTTCAGCTGCCAGGCGAAGGTGTCCGCACCCGTGCCCTTCGGGTTTGTGCGGACGTCGTATCCCCACTGGCCGAGCGCCTGGGAGGCGTCCCAGTTGCCCTGTGTGGCGGTGTTGTGGATGTCCGTCGAGTCGACGACCACGACCTGCTTCCCGACCGGAACCCCGTCGTCGGAGCGGGCCTTCTGGTTGCCGGACGGGTAGAAGTCCCACGTCATCGTCCGCTGCGACGAGCCACCGGCCGAGGTCAGCGTGTTCTTGGTCTGCTGACCCAGCGCGTTGTAGTCGTACGCCGTGGTGATGTCGAAGGGGTCCGTGGCCGACTTGGTCCAGCCGTTGTCGTAGTACTCGTACTTGGTCGTGTTACGGACCGTCTGGCCCTGCGACGGCGGGGCAGAGACCTCGGACAGCTGTCCGACCGAGTCGTACGAGTAGACCGTCCGGTCCGGGCTGCCGTAGTTGGCGTCGCCCTGCTTGAACGGGGACAGCGTCTCCTTGACCCGGTTCAGCTCGTCGTAGATCGTCTCGGACGTGTAGTCGGTGGTGTCGGTCGTCGTCTCGACGCCGCGCGGACTGATCTCCTTCGTCTTGTTGCCGACCTCGTCGTACTCGAACCGGGTCGTGCGATACGTGATGACACCCGAGCCGTCCTTCGAGTACGGGACCTTGACCTCCTTGGTCAGGCCACGCCGGTCGAAGCTCGTCTCGCTGGTGTTGCCCTCGGCGTCCGTCGCCTTGTCGGTGCGGCCGTCGAGGTCGTAGTGGACAGTGGTGAACTTGCCGGCCGCGTCCGTCGTCTTCACGACCCGGTGGTTCAGGTCGTACTCGAACTTCGAGGTGAAGTCCGTGGCGTCCGCAGTGGCGTTCTTCTTCGGGTCGACGACCGTGATCACATTGCCGACGCTGTCGTACGTGCTGGAGACCGTGTCGCCCTTGGCGTTCTGCACCGCCACCGGCTGGTAGACCACGTCGTACGTGTACGACGTGGTGTAGTCGCCGACCGTCGGCGTCAGGTTGCCCTTCGGCTCGGTGACGGTCTTGACGTTGCCGACCTTGTCGTACGTGGTGGTCGTGCGCCGCTCGGGGTCGGTCGCCTCGTCCTTCGGGGCGAGGGAGTCGGTGACCTGGTCCGCGGCGTCGTACACCGAGGAGGTCTCGGCGCCGTTCGGCCCGAACGCCTTCAGCGTGTTGTTGTTGGCGTCGTAGACCGGGGCCGGGGTGGTGATGGAGACACCGGGGGCCTTGGGCGACACCTGCTCCAGCGGGCGGCCGAAGTAGTCGTAGTTCTGGGAGACCTTGGCGCCCTTGGCGTTGATGACCTCCCTGGTGTTGCCGCGCACGTCGTAGACGAAGGTCGTGGGGTTGTTCAGGGCGTCCTTGATCGTCGCCGGGTAGCCGTGCGGGCCGTAGTCCGCGTAGGTGGTGGTGTGACCGTTGGCGTCGGTATCCGTCAGGGGTTGGCCGTAGGCGTCGTACGTGGTGGTCGACTGGTAGTCGCCCACCGTCGCCGAGGCGACACCCTCCGGGTCGGTGACCGACGTCTGGTTACCGAACTGGTCGTAGCCGAACTCCCAGACATTGCCCAGCGGGCTGGTCTTGCGCCACAGGTCGGCGGAGTACCCGTCGAGGCGCGTCTGGTATTCGAACTTCGTCGCGTTGGCCGGGTACGTGGCCGGGTTGCAGTAGTCGGTCGGGTTGAACGACGACCACGACCTGGTGACCTCGGCGTCCCACTGACGCAGCGGGTAGCCCGTCTTGGAGTCGTAGCAGAACGCCGCCTTGGCGCCGTTCGCCTGCTCCATGTAGACGACGTTGTTGTCCGCGTCCCAGCTCATCCTGCTGGTCTGGGACTTGGCATCGGTGGTCTGGACCGGACGGAAGAAGTCGTCCGTCACATAGTCCGTGGCGTGGCTCTCGGCGTCCGTCACCTTGGTGTCGGTGAAATTGGTGTTCGCCGTGTTCGCCTTGTACGCGAAGCCGGTGTCGTGGTTCAGACGGTCGGTGATCGTCTTGGTCCACCAGTGGTACTTCGGGTCGTCGCCTGCCTGCGGCGCGTAATACGCGAGCTGCGTGTTGTTGCCGCGCGGGTCGGTGGCCTTGACCAGCTTGACGTTCTTGTTCCCCTGCGTGGCGTCGTAGGTGAACTTGAACACCTTGGGCTGGGAGGCCGTCTCGCCGTCCCCGATCTGACCGAGCAGGCCCTTGTCGGTGTAGTAGAAGGAGATCTTCCGGCCCGAGATGTCCGTCATGGACTTCACGTGGTCGTAGATCTTGGAGTTGGTCAGGTTGGTGCCGCTGACCTTGACGCCCGAGTCGTTGATGTACTCGTAGGTGACGTCACCCTTCTTGTAGTACTCGACCGTGAGGCTCTGACGGCCGGCCGGATCGGTGGTGTACGTGAGGAACTTGGTCGGCTTGTTGTTGGACCTGCGCTCCTCGTACGTGTACGTCTGCGTGTTGCCGTCGTTGTCGACGGCAGACGTCATGTATCCGTCGCAGCCGAACAGGAAACGCGTGCCGTCCGGGCGCGTGAGCATCCAGGCGTCCGGGACCGGGTCCTTGGTCGGCTTGCAGTCCAGGCCCGCCTTCATCGTCAGCTTGTAGTGGACACCGGCTGGTGCCTTCCACACGCTGCTGGTTGCGTCCCAGCGGAAGGAATGCGTGGTGCCGTCACCGTCCGGGAGCCTGACCTCGGTCGGGTTGGGGTTCGGGTGGAAGTCCAGCGGCGCGCCGAGGCGCGTCGGGCCGGAGATCTGCGCCGACCAGCCGTGACCGAGGACCGTGTCCGAGGTGTCGAGCGAGTTGTACGCGACGCGGGCGAAGGTGTTGATCCCGCGGCCCGGGTTGTTGACGGCGTTGTACGACCAGACGCTGTTGCCCGAGGCCAGGTTGTTCATGACCGTCGAGCCGGCACCGGTGTTCTTGGCCGTGTACGAGTAGTACTTCTCCAGACCCAGCGTGTTGGAGGTCGGGTCCTCCACCGCCACGTTCTGCTTCAGTGACGGGATACCGCCGGCGCCCGCGGAGAGCCAGGTGCCGTCGGCGACCTTCTTGACGTCCCAGCCGAGCACGTACTCGGTTCGCTTGTTGCCCTCATCGGAGTTGATGGGGGTCTTGACCTGCGCCTGGATCGTGGCCGACTTGCCCGGCAGCAGGGCGGGGATCCCCGTGGAGAGCTGGTTGCCGCCGGTGGTGACGTCCGTGCCGTCGGGCAGCTTCCAGGTGTACGACAGCACCCGCTCACCCGCGGCCCACGCCGTGGACGTGGTGTTGGTGACCGTGAACTCGACCGTGTACTGCGAGTTCGGGGTCATCCGGGCCGGGGTGGTCGGCGCGTGGTACGTGTCCTCCGTCGTGGAGTCGACGTAGATCACGCGCAGCAACGGGCGCAGCTGCGGGTCGGGCGCGGCGGCGGACAGGAAGATGGAGCGCTCCTGCGGGCCGGCCGTCGTCTCGTCCTTCAGCTTGAGCAGGGTGCCCTTGTTGCTGCTGGGCGTCTTGACCCAGCCCTGGGTGAGGGACGTGGCGTCCCACCAGTGGCGGCCGAGGTCGGTGTTGAAGGCGGGTACGTAGTCGGAGACGACCGAGGAGTGGTCACCGCCGGCGCTGGTCCACGCGGTGGTGGAGTTCGCGTTGTTCCAGGTGGCCTGGGTCTCCGTGAAGTCCCTGGTCAGCCCGTGCAGGTTGTACTGGGCCTTGCTGGTGGTGGTGCGGTCGGTGAGCGTGGACCACAGGAAGACCCGGCTCTCCAGCACCGTGGCGGTGGCGGGGATCGTGGTCGTGGGCCACTTGATCACCGAGCGGGTCTTGCCGTAGGTGGCGGAGTTGTTGCCGACGGTCAGCCAGTCCTGGCCGAGGGTGCCCTGCTCGATGGTGTTGAGGTTCGTCGTCGGCTTGAGCGAGGACAGGGTGGTGTCCGTGACGCCCGCGCCCGCCTGGATGAGCCGCATGGTGCGGCCGGCCTTCGGGATGCCGACCACGCGGGTCGGCGAGCCGAGGACCTGGCCGTCGGCCGTCTTGACCGCTATCTGGTAGTAGTACGACTTCCCGATCTCTTCACTGCTGGAGTCCGGCGTCGGGACGGCCGTGGTGTCCGTGTACGCGGTGAGCGTCTTGGCGATCGGCGCGACCAGGGTCGCGGCCGAGGGCGTGAAGACCTGCTGCGTGGAGCGGTGCAGCTGGTACTCGGCGATGTCGAGGTTCGCGTCACCGGTGGTGTTGTTGTACGCGGCCCAGGACAGCTCGGGGCCGGTGCCGTGCACGACGGTCGGCGAGTTCAGCGAGGTGCCGGTCTTGCCGAAGGTGACCGTCAGGCGCGGGATCGTGGACGTCTCGCCGCCGTAGTCGTAGTCCCCGGCCTGGTACTGGGGACCGCCGAGCGGTGCGGTGCCGGACTCGTCGACGGCCTTGACGACGAAACCGTGGTTCGTCGCCGTCCCCGAGACCCACTTCTGGACGGTGTCGCCGACCCGGAAGTTGTGCCACTGGTTGTACTCGCCGATGTCCTTGCGGATCTGCGCGGGGTTGACCAGTCGGACGCCGTCGGCGATGGTCCGCTTGGTCGAGTCGCCCGTGTCGCCGAGGACGATCTTGCCGGCGTTGCCCTTGGCGAAGTCGAACTGCGTGGTGCCGAGCTGGCGCCAGCCGGTCGTGCCGGTGGCCTGGTTGACCGTGAAGTTCGCGGTCGGGTCGGCCGAGGTCACCGTGTACGGGGCGGCCGTGGCGCCGTCGGCCTGCACCGGCGTGTGGACCTCGACCTTGTAGTCCGCGGCGTCGACGATGTTCGGCTGCCAGGTGTAGGACTCACCGGTCGCGGTGTTCTTGTTGTACGCGTAGTCGCTCGCGTGACCCGTGCCGCTGACCCGCGGCCACTCGCCGACCGCGGCCGTACCCGTGTCACCGTCGTCCATCAGGACCGTGGTCGCGGACTGCTCACCCGCCAGCGCACTGGTGTTGTTCCAGTTCGCCGTGGTCTCGTCCCACGCACCCGTGGCCCGTCGGACCTCCACGTCCACGTTCGTCGAACCCGAGGTGTGGACCTGGTCGAAGTACAGCGACAGCTGCGCCGTGTCGATCTTCGAACCGGCCGGGATCTCGTCCAGCGGGAACTTGACCAGCGATCGGGCGATGCCCGTGCTGCTGGTCTTGCCCGCCGACATGTCCCAGGTGCTGTTGAAGTTCGTCGTCGGCGCGTCCGAGCGGACCATCACGTCCTGCGACTCCGTCGGTGACGGCGCGATCGTGATCGTCGGGTCGATCACCACCGGGTACCGCCGCTCCGGAGCCGCCAGCCACTTCGCGTCCGGCGTCACCGTCAGCCGCCACTGCTTGCCGTGACGGGACAGCTCCTGCGAGACCTTCGGGCTGTAGGACGTGCCGTACGGGGACGCCTTGTCCTTCTTCGCGTCCGTCATGAACGCCGGCGGGATCACCAGCACCGGGTTGGCAGGATCCTCGCCGAACAGGGCGATCGACCCGTCGCCCCGCTCCTTCGGCTCCAGCGCGCCCGCGTCCAGCGTGAACACGAACCGCACCGGCTTCGCGGGCCGTTCGGCGAGGGTGATGTTCTCCTTCACCCGGCCCGCGCCCACCTCGTACGAGACGTCCGCGCCCGCGGCCAGATCCTTGTAGATGACCGTGTGGCCCTTGGCGGTCGGCGCGACGCCCTCGGCCGCACCCTCCAGACCCAGGGTCACTGCCTGGCCGGCGGCCGTCTCGAACCGCACCAGCTTCGACGCGTCCGAACCGAACCAGCTGCGGCCCGTGTTCGTCGTGTTGGCGTAGGCGAAGCCCTTGGCCTTCGACGCCGTCACCGTCGTGTCGATCGGCTTCCACGAGCCGTCCGACTCCGACCGGTACGACTCCGGCGAGGCCGACAGCTCCGCCTCGATGCGCCCGTCCGACATCTGCCAGAACCGCGCCTGCGGCGTACGCCGCTGCGTCAGCTCCTTGACCCGCTTCGCCTGCGGGAGCACCTTGCCCTTCGGCAGTTTCTGCCGACTGGGTATCTCCAGCTTCCCGCCGACGGGGGGCTTGTCCGCCCCTGCTTCGTCGTCGGAGAACCAGCCCGCAATCGTGTCGATGACGCCCTTGTCGTCGTCGCTCGACGGTGATGCGGGGGCCGCGTAGGCGATCTGCGGCAATAGCGTGGTCACTACCGCCGAGACGACTAGACAGGAGAGATATCTCCTGTACGGAACTTTCACCTCAATACCTTTCCGCATCGGCGAACCCAGGTCGCCGCATGCGAAATGGGCACGCCGAACGAGCCGGAGCGGAGAATTCCGCCCGGCTTCGAACATGGCGAAGCAACCGCGAAAAAGGGGTGCTGCATTCTTTTTACGGAGATCGCAGCGGATTTCTAATCAAGCAGCTGATGCCCTGTCAACTGTGCTGACATACCTGGACAATCACCAGGACACAGGAGGGGCGGTTCGCCCGCTTCATCCGCTCGCTCGCGCCGGATCGGCAGCATGGTGTATAACCCCCCGGTTCCACGTCAGCCAATCACCGAAAGCCGGTCACTCATGTCGTCCAATGAACTCCCGGAACGTACGGCGCCGGAGAAGGAATCCCCGGCGGAGGAAACACCGGCGGAGGAACTCGCCGAACTCTCCGGACACGCGCCGGCCGAGAACACCGCGCCGGAGGCCGAGACAACGGAGGGCTCTCCCGACCGGCGCGGCCTGCTGATCGCCGCGGCCGTACTGCTCGCCTGCGGCGGGCTCGTCGGCTACGGCGTGCTCAACGCGAAGGAGCAGCCGAAGCCCCGCGCCGTCCCGACGGCGGGAGTGACGTACGAGGTCACAGGGACGGGCACGGCCGAGATCGCGTATCTCGCACGCAGCGAGTCCGGCACGGCGACGGTCGAGAAGGACGTCACCCTGCCCTGGAAGAAGTCGGTCGAGGTCCCCCTGGGCAAGGCCCCGAGCGTGGCCATCGTCCTCGACCAGAAGGGCGGCCGGGCCTCGTGCACGCTCGCCATCCGCGGGCAGCACGTACAGCGCGCCACGGCCGTGGGCGAGTTCGGGCGGGCGACGTGTTCGGGCGAGCTCCCCGCCGCGGGAGCCGGCGAAGGCTGACGCGGAGCCGCGCGACGCGGGCCCGCACACCGCGCACCGCGCACCGCACACCGCACACCGCACACCGCACACCGCACACCGCACACCGCACGACCAGCGACGGCACCACGCAACCGGCGAGGGCACGACACGACAACCGGGCTGTGACCTGTGCCACTTTCCGACGATTGTCGCGACGGTTCGGCATCCGCCATCGCTGTGTAAACCAGGCCATCCATGAGACGGATGAGCCGCGAGTAGATCTCCGAGGGGTGGGGCATTTGAGTCCGCGTACGTCACATGCGTACCGACCATTGAGCATGAAGCGCCGGGCGTGGCTGACGCTCGGCGCCGTGGTGCTGGGTGGTGCCGGTGTGGTGACCGTGGCCACGGCGAGTCCGTCGGACAGGCCGCAGCCGCCGCGGCTGCACGAGCGGGCCGCCGAGCTGCGTTCACTCGCGCTGGCCAAGGGCGACGCCACCGACCGGAACCTTCCGGCGACGACGACGGAGCCGTTCTCCCTGGTCGGCATCGGCTGGGACGACGACTCCGCGAAGGTCGCGGGCATCGTCGCGCAGGTGCGGACACGCAGCGCCGAGACCGGGCGGTGGTCCGGCTGGCAGTCCGTCGACCTCGCGGAGTCGGACACTCCGGACGAGGTCGAGAGCGACGGCGGACGCGGAGCGTCCGAGCCGCTGTGGGTCGGCCCTTCCAACGCCGTGCAGGTGCGCGTGGACGGCCGGGCGGCGCTCCCCAAGGGCCTGAAGCTGCACATGGTGGACCCCGGCGTGAGCAAGGCGGAGGCGAAGAACCCCGCTGCTCCGGCCGCGGGGCTGAGCACGCCCGCGGCGGACACGGACATGGGCAACGCGGCGTTCGCCGTGGAGGAGACTCCCGTCGCGACCGCGACGGACACCGCGACGCCGACGGACACCGCCGCCCCCGGCGGTACGGCGTCCCCGGCGGACAGCGCCACGCCGAGCGACACGGCGGCGCCGACCGAGAGCGGCACGCCGACCGAGACCGCGACGCCGACGCCCACCAAGCCGGCTGCGCTGCCGTCGACGGTCAGGCAGCCGTCGATCATCAGCCGCGCCCAGTGGGGGGCCGACGAGTCGCTGGTCGAGGACCCCGCCGAGTACATCGAGAAGATCCAGGCGGTCTTCATCCACCACACCGTCGGCGCCAACAACTACAGTTGCGCCGAGTCCGCGGCCCTGGTGCGCGGCATCATGGAGTACCACATCAACGCCGAGGACTGGAACGACCTCGGCTACAACTTCCTGGTCGACAAGTGCGGCCAGATCTTCGAGGGCCGCGGCGGCGGTACCGACCTTCCGGTCAAGGGCGCGCACACCTACGGCTTCAACAGCTACTCCACCGGCATCGCCGTCCTCGGCGACTTCGAGGGCGACCCGGCGACCGGCAAGCCCGCCGGACAGCCGACGAAGGCCGCGCTGCGGTCGGCGGCCCGGGTCGCGGCCTGGAAGCTGGGGCAGTACGGCGGTGACCCGCAGGGCAGCGTCACGCTGACCGCGCAGGGCAACACGGGCAAGTACACGACCGGCCAGCAGGCCACCATGAAGGTGATCTCCGGGCACCGCGACGCCTTCGCGACCGCCTGCCCCGGCAAGAACCTGTACGCCAAGCTCCCCGCCATCCGGGACTTCGCCGCCGGCCCCGGCCGCAACTCCGCGATCCCGACGGCCGACCACAACCGGGACGGCATCACCGACCTCGTCGCGGGTCTGCCCAAGTACGCGAGCAGCGCGGGCCGCGTCACCGTTCTGCCCGGCACCACCGACGGGCCGAGCACCACGGTGCGCACGTCCATCGACCAGAACAGCGGAGACGTGCCCGGCGCCAACGAGAGCGGCGACCAGTTCGGCACCACGTCCTCCTGGGGCGACTACAACGGTGACGGCTACGCCGACCTGGTCGTGGGCGCCCCCGGCGAGGACGACGAGTCGGGGCACACCGACACCGGCTCGGTGACCGTGCTCAACGGCCCCGGTCTCACCTCCGGCGTCAGCTACATGACCTCGCCCGCCTACCGCGTGACCGGTGACAAGCTCGGCACCGCCGTTGCCGTCGGCGACTTCAACGCCGACGGCACCGCGGACGTCCTGTCGGTGGCCCCGGGCAAGCCGGGCCGCTGGTGGGTGTTCGAGTCCAAGAACCCCACCTACGCCACCAAGGCCGGCTGGCTGAGCGACACCGCGAACACCTCGGTGGTCTCCTTCGCCTCCGCCGGAAGCGGCGACTTCAACGGCGACGGCTACGCCGACGCCGCCATCACCTACCGCGACTCGTCGGGTGTGGGCAGGATCCTCGCGCTCAAGGGCACGGCCAACGGCCTGGAGCGGGTCGGCGTCCTCTACCCGCGCGGCGGCCGCTCGCTCGCCGTGGGCGACATCAACGGCGACGGCTACGACGACCTGGCGATCGGCCAGCCGAACTCCACGGAGTCCGGCCACCTCGCGACGGGCGGCGCGGTCGCCCAGGTGCTCGGCTCGCCCACGGGCCTGACCAAGGACGGCCGTGCCACCTTCAGCCAGAACAGCACCGGGATCCCCGACAGCGACGAGTCCGGCGACACCATGGGCGCCTCGGTCTCCGTCGGAGACGTCAACCTCGACGGTTACGCCGACGTCCTCGTCGGCCTGCCCGGCGAGGACCTCACGCGCGACGGCGCCAACCAGGCCAACGCGGGCCAGGCCCTCCTGATCCGCGGCTCCGCCACCGGCATGACCGCCACCGGTTCGGTCGCGTACCACCTGGACACCGCCGGTGTCCCCGGTACGACCGCGCCGAACGAGCGCCTCGGCACCGCCGTGAGCCTGACCGACCTGTCCGGCTACGGCCGTGCCGATCTCGCCCTCGGCGCGGACGGGACGGACGCCGGCAACGGCACGATCCTCCAGCTCGACAACAGCAGCACGTCAGGTGTCGTGCCCTCCTCCGGCGTCTTCTACGGCGTCAACACCCTGGCCGCGCCCTCGGGCCTGGGCATCGGGCGTCTCATCACCCCGTAACACCGGACCACACCACAGCGCCACCGCCGAACGGCAGCGGCCGGGACCCGAGGAGAAAGGGGTCCCGGCCGCTCGCCTTCCGGTCCGCGTCAGTCCCGCGTGGCCCCGTGCCACCGCCAGGACTCCAGGCGCTTGCGGCCGGGCAGTTCGCCACGGCCCGTCGCCCACAGAAGGGTGTCCCAGCGGTCCGTGTCCGTCGGTGCGTAGGGGAAGAGGCGGACGAGGACCCGGTCGCAGAGGCCCGCCGGAGGGGAACGTGAGGCCCAGGCCCTGGGCCACGTCGTGGGTGTGGACGAGGGTCTCGACCACGCCCATGGCCGCGAAGCCCTCGGCGTCGGACGTCCCGAAGGTGTGGTACGCCCGTGCCTCCCCGGGAGCCGTGCGGACCATCGCCGTGAGCAGGCCGCCGCAGGCGTCGAGCATCTGGAGCAGTCCCCTGGGACCGGCGGCCCGGTCGGCGAAGGTGACGTTCGCCGGTCCGCCGTCCCGGCGCGTGATCCAGTCGAAGGGGACATCGTTGTCGAGCGGCGGGGACTCGGGGCCGAGCTGGGCGGCGTAGGCGAAGAGGTCGTCGGCGAGATGCTCGACGGTCTCCCAGCAGGTCCACTCCAGGGCTCCCGCCCTGGCGTCCCAGTCGGCGCCGAGGCCGGCCCGCAGGGTGGTCAGCGCCAGCCGGACGGCGTGCTGCACGTCGTCGGCGGTGACGGGCGTTCTCGTCGGTTCGTCTGATGCGTCTGACACACCGGACACGTGATCAACGGCCATGACCGGACCGTACCAATGACCGGGGAACGGGAGTTCGGGTCCATCATTTTCGGACAGCCCGTCAATCACCCGTTCATTACGGGCGTCACCGTCCCGGCCGTAGCGTCATTGCACACCATATGCCCGCTGCTTCCCTATGCTCCCGCCCCATGAGATGCCGCCCTGTGGCCTTCGCGGCCGCGTGCACCGCCGCCGTCTGTCTCACCGGCCTCACGGCCGCCGCGCCGCCCTCGGCGCCCGTCTCCCCGTCGGCCTCCCCCCTCCGTTCCCCCGCTTCCACGGCGGACGGTCCGGACTCGGCGGCCGCGCCCGGCGCCGGCGAGGTCCACAGCGTGTCCGTGCCCGGCACCGACCCGACGCAGCGTGCGCTCCCGGCGCGCGCCACCGCCCGGTTCAGCCTGATCGGCGTCACCTGGGACGACCCGGACGCACAGCTCGGCGGCACTGTCGAGGTCCGCACCCGGGACAGCCGTACGGGTGTGTGGTCGTCCTGGCACGAACTCGACATGGACGTACGGAAACCCGAGACGGGCCCCGGCCAGGCCTCCGCGGGACTGCGGGCGGGCAGCCGGCCGCTGTGGACCGGACCGTCGGACGGCGTTCAGCTGAGGGCCGAGGGACAGGCGCTGCCGCGTGGGCTGCGGGTCGAACTCGTGGACCCCCAGGGCGGCGCCCCGGCGCCCCCGTCCGCCGCCCGCACCGAGGCTCCGGCAGGCGCGCCGCCGATGACCATGCGCGCGGGCTGGGGCGCGGACGAGTCCAAGGTCGGCGGGCCGCCCACGTACAACTCCACCACCAAGGCGGTCTTCGTCCACCACACCGCCGGTTCGAACACGTACCGGTGCGCCGACTCGCCCGCGATCGTCCGGGCCATCTTCACGTACCACGTGGAGGGCCAGGGCTGGAACGACATCGGCTACCACTTCCTCGTCGACAAGTGCGGAAGGATCTTCGAGGGCCGGGCCGGCGGCATCGACCGCCCGGTGCAGGGCGCGCACACGTACGGCTTCAACGTCGACACGAGCAGCGTCTCGGTGATCGGCGACTACAGCACCGCCACGACCACGCCCGCGGTGCGCGACGCCGTCACGAAGGTCGCCTCCTGGAAACTCGGCCTGTACGGGCTCGCCGTCGGCGGAAGCACGACCATCACGGCGTCCGTGGACAACGGCAGGTTCCGGCGCGGGGAGCGCGTCACCCTCCCGCGGCTGCCGGGACACCGCGACGCGTACCCGACCGAGTGCCCCGGCGGCCATCTCTACGCCGACCTGCCCGCGATCCGGCTGTCCGCGGCCCGGGCCGACGGGGCGGGGGCCGGCGATCCGGAGACCGCCGGGGCGCCCTGGCCCCAGGACCCCGGGTCCGAGACCGCGGCCGTCGTCCCGGACGGCGCCGAGGAGCAGGACTCCGTCGGCGGCGACTTCGACGGGGACGGCGACCGGGACCTGGCGGTCGCCTACCGCACGCCGGACGGTGCCGCCCCGCTCGTCGTGCTGAGCGGTCCCGAGCACGGACGCCGTACGGCCTCGCCGACCGTCCTGATGGGCGCCGGCGGGTCCGCCCTCGCCTCGGGCGACATGAACGGCGACGGGTACGACGATCTGGCCGTGTCCACCACGCGGGGGATCGTCACATACCACGGTTCGCCCGTCGGTCTGAGCACGGCCGGCGCGCCCGCACTCGCGGTGGGCGCGGACGCCGAGGCGCTGACCGCGCAGGACCTGGACGGCGACGGCTACGCGGATCTCCTCGCCGGCCCGGAGGTGGTCGCGAGCGGCGGACCGCTGGGACTCACCGCGCCCGAGGACGAGCCGGCCACGTCGGCGGGATAGCGGGCACGGGCCGGCCCGCCGGCAGGCGGAGTCGCGGGCCGGCCCCAACGGCCCGGCCGCGGGCACGGGCGCGTCCGCCGAGGCCGGGTCGGGTACGAGCCCGCCCCATCGGCCCGGGCAGCGGGCGCAGACCGACCCCGTCGCCCCGTCGCAGCGGGCACGGGCGCGTCCGCCTCGGCCCGTTCGGGCACGGACACCCCGGCACGCCCACCGAAGGCCGGGCACGGGCACGTCCGCCTCGGCCGGTTCCGGGCACGGCCCAGGCATGCCCGCCGAGGGCCTGGTACGGGCCCGGCCGCGGGTCAGCCCTGGGACCTCGCCCGTCGGGACAGGGCCGCGCGCAGCACGCGCCGGCCCTCCGTCGAGAGGTCCAGGGCGCGGCGGAGCGCGGCGCCGTCCGGACTCGCCGCGAGGGTCTCCAGGATCTGGATCTGGCGGCGCTCCTCGCCCGTGACGAGCGGACCGCCGGCGCCTCCGACCGGGTCGAGTTCCCGGTGCAGTTCGAGCGCCAGGGCGGAGCACGCCGTCGCCCATTCGCCGAGCGGCCCGGTGGCCCACTCGGACGGGGCGGCCGCGATCATCTTCCGCACCGGCGCCCAGGCGTCGCTCGACGCGTCGTCGACGGGCGTCTCGTCGAGTGCCGCCCTCGCGGCGGCCAGCTGGCCGGCCCAGCCCTCCTCGCCCTCGGCGATGCCCGCCCACAGGGGGCGCAGCACGTCGGGCTCCTCGTCGAGCAGGGGCTGGCAGCGATCCAGACACGCGAGGCCGCTCGCGGCCAGGCTCCGCTCGTCCGCCTCCGCGATCAGTTGCACCAGGCCCATCGACGCCTCCCCGACTGTGCGTTCGCAGTACGTCACTTACAGCGCCGAGTGGCCGAAAATCGTCACCCCGCCGATCGGGGAACTGTCGGGATGATCCGGTTTCGCCCGCGTATCAAACCTGTGGCACGGCCGGGCCCGCGACGGCCTTGGCGTGCTGCATCGCGGTCAGCCTGCGGACGAAGAGGACGGCGAGGACGGCGGCGACCATGTCGAACACGGCACCGGTCATCACCAGACCCGCCGCGTGATGGATCGCGTCGGCGTCCTGGGCCTTGTCGTACGTCCTGCTCGCGTACCGGTCGAAGAGCACCGCCCAGACCCAGGCGCCCCACCAGGCATTGAGGAGGCCCCGTCCGGCCGACCCGCCGCCGTGGGGGTCGGTGCCGCTCGCCCGCAGCACATCGGCGGCGATGCCCCGCGGGATCCACAGGTGGGCGATCGGGATGAACCAGGCGCCGATCGCCCAGCCCGGGGTCCTGCGCTGGGTGCCGGGCGCGAAGACCTCCGCGTTCTGCCGGACCCGGTGGAACCAGATGACGAAGAGCGTGCCCGCGGCCAGCAGGGCGACGACGTACAGCACACTCGATCCGGCCATCGCCCAGTCGGCGCGCCTCGCCTCGTCCTCGTCGAAGTCGCCCGCGCCCGTGACGACACCGCTCAGGAACGAGCGCATGGTGAACGAGGCCGCGACGATCAGGAGATCGACGACGATGACGACACCGAGCAGCGCGGTGACGGCGTACGAGAGCCCGACGGGCGAGCGGAGCACGCGGCCGGGCGCCGCCTGCACGGGCGGTACGGGCACGGGCATGGGTGCATGCGTCATGAAAGGGATCCCCCCACGGGACACGGAGACGGGTGCGCGCCCCTCCCCAGGGCAGCGCGGCGAACAACCGTACGAGAGCGGTCGGTCTCCGGACCCTAACCTCAGCCGAGCCGGTCCGCCAGCGCGTTGAACTCCGCCCACGAGAGCGCGGGCCGCCCCGGGGTCCACAGCTTCTGGGACACCGCGCGCAGCGGCATGCGGATGCCCGCCGCCACCTGGTCCTGGGTCTGCGCCCGGGCGAGGTCGCCCCAGATGGCGAGGCGGCCGCCGAGGATCTGGCCCGAGTAGCGTTCGGGGACGGGGGTCGTGCCGCGCAGCACGAGCGGCGTCCACTGCTCGTAGATGCGCCGGCCGGTCGGGTACGTGAACTCGTTGGGCTCGCCGAGCACGTAGTAGAGGTACTCGTCGTTGAGGTTGACGACCTTGCGGCCCTCCGCCAGGTACTCGGCCGGCGGCCGGGCGCCGTTCTCCTTGCCCGTCCAGTACTCGACCTCGATGTCCTTGTCGGGCGAGACGACACCGCCGCGGAAGAAGCCGTCGTTCCAGGCCTTGGGCTGCTTCTGCGCGGCGCGCACCACCGCGGCCCGGTCGTTCAGCCAGCCGGTCGCCAGGTCCTGCACCGTGGCGTTCGGTCCGTACTTCCGCTCGGCGGCCCGGGCGAGCTGCGGGTACGACGCCTGCGGGTCGCGCACGGTCAGGGCCTGGTACTCGTCGGCGCCGACGTGGAACCAGCGGCCGGGGAAGAGCTGGGCGTACTCGCGCAGCAGGTCGTCGACGATCCGCGCGGACTCCGGATCGGAGATGTCGATGGCACCCTGCCGGGGCACCCCGTTGACATTGCGCAGCTGCAGCCGGGGGTGCGCCTTCATGACCGCGCCCAGGTGTCCGGGCGAGTCGATCTCGGGCACGACGGTGATGTGGAGGCTCCGCGCGAGGGCGAGGATCCGGCGGACCTCCGCCTTGCCGAGGTGCTCCCGGGAGACGACCTCGGGATGGCTGTCGGAGGCGATCCGGAAGCCCTGGTCGTCGGAGAAGTGCAGTCCGAGCACGTTGAGCTTCAGGTCGGCCATCTCGCGCAGCCGCGCCTCGATCCAGCCGGGGGTGAAGTGCTTGCGCGCGATGTCGACGTTCAGGCCGCGCTGGGGACGGTCGGGCCGGTCGCGGACGACGCCCTCGGGCATCGCGCCGCCGGAACGGACGGCCTGCTTCAGGGTGCGGGTGCCGTAGAAGACGCCGGCCTCGTCCGGACCGGTGATCCGGACACGGCCGTCGCGCGTGGTGAGGGTGTACGACTCGGGCGCGCCCCCTCCGGCGGGGCCGAGCGCCAGCTCGATGTCGCCCGCCCTGGCGGGCCCGCTGTCGCGGAAGCCCGTCTTCAGCTCCCCCGCCAGCAGCCGTCCCTCGTCGGCGAGCGCCTCGCTCCCCTTGGCGACGACGACGGCACTGCCCGCCACCGGGCGCCAGCCGGGGCCGCGGGCGGCCTCGTGGGCGCGCACGGAGGGAATGGTCCTGGGCGCGGTCGAGAGCGGATACGTCTTCGTCGGGGAGGGGGTCGGCGTCGGCGTCGGAGCGGCCTCCGCCCTCGGAGTCCCCTGGGCCCGCTCGGCACCGGCGGAGCCGCCGGCGGAACAGGAGACGGCCGCCGACAGGGCCACGGCGGCCGCGACGGCCGGGGCCGAGCGCCGCACACGCCGGAAGTGCCAGATCACGAAAAGAGCCTCCACCTCATGAAGAAGTATGACGAACAAAGCCTAATCGGGTGATTTACTCCACGGCCGTCCACGGTGCACACCGAAACTCTCCCGTCCGGGTGAAATTCGCGCATCCTTCGGACACCTTCTGGCGCGCCTCGATAGCGTTGCAGCTCAACCACCCCACGCTTCCCAGTCGCACCGGAGCCCACGCTGTCCAGCGAATCGCACACCGGCCTCCCGCAGCGACCGCCCACGCTCCCCCCGGCCGTGCGGATCCCGGCCCCCGCCGGGCCCGCCTCCCCGGCGTCCGCCCCCGGGCCGCGCCAGGCCGCCGGGGGCCGCCTGCCCGGCCTGGAGCGCTTCAACACCGCCCCGGCGGCCGCCGCCACCACGTCCCTCCTCAGCTGCTGCGGGAGCCGCCGCTGGGCCCGCCGGGTCGCCGCCCACCGCCCCTACCCCGACCTCGGCGCCCTCCTCGCCGCCGCCGACGAGGCCAGCTACGACCTGGCCTCCGCCGACCTGGACGAGGCGCTGACCGCGGAGTCCTCTTCCGGGCTGCACCCCACCGCCCCGCCGGCGGCACACACCGCCCTGCGCGCCGCCCACGCCGCGTACGAGGCGAGTTTCGGCCACGCCTTCGTCATCTGCCTGGACGGCTGCCCGGCCGACGAGCAGCCCGACCAGGTACTCGCCGGGATCCGCTCGCGACTCGCCAACGATCCGGACGAGGAGCGCGTGGTCGCGGCGGACGAGCTCCGCCGGCTCGCCCGGGCCCGACTGGCACATGTAGTGGCCAATCATCCCGGACACCCCGATTACGGCCGCCCCGGAGGCCGCCCCGATAGCCCGTCCGTGCCTGTTTGATCACACCACCGGACCCCGGGCGAGGGATCCGACAAGTCGTCGCTACGATGGCGAGGGCCGGTGGACCGTACCCGGCCGGGCCAGACCGACAGAGCTGTCACCTTGGTAGGACGCTGGCGGCCGGCTCCAATCCCCGCTCCCGGAGGGTTTTTCCGTGCCGGCTGGAACGCTGTACCGCGGCCGGGAAGGTATGTGGTCCTGGGTGGCTCATCGAGTCACCGGCGTCCTCATCTTCTTCTTCCTGTTCGTACACGTGCTGGACACCGCTCTCGTCCGCGTCTCCCCCGAGGCGTACGACGAGGTCGTCGCGACGTACAAGACGCCGATCGTCGCGCTGCTGGAGTACGGCCTGGTGGCCGCCATCCTCTTCCACGCGCTGAACGGCCTTCGCGTCATCGCCGTGGACTTCTGGTCCAAGGGCCCTCGCTACCAGAAGCAGATGCTCTGGACCGTGATGGGCATCTGGGTCGTCCTGATGGCCGGTGCCATCTACCCGGTGCTCGGCCACGCCGCACGTGAACTGTTCGGGAGCTGACGCCAGACATGTCCGCTGAGACCTCTTCCGCGATCGGCGCCGTCGAAGGCGCCTCCTACGGCCCCGACAACCCCGCGCCGTACATCGAGCCGCCGCGCAAGCGGACGGGCCGGACCCCGCGTTCGACCCGCGGCAACTTCGAGATGGCCGCGTGGCTCTTCATGCGCCTCTCGGGCGTGGTCCTCGTCGTCCTGGTCATCGGCCACCTGCTGATCCAGCTCGTCCTGGACGGCGGTGTCTCCAAGATCGGCTTCGCGTTCGTCGCGGGCCGCTGGGCGAACCCGTTCTGGCAGGTCTGGGACCTGCTGATGCTGTGGCTGGCGATGCTGCACGGCGCCAACGGCCTGCGTACCGTCATCAACGACTACGCCGAGCGGCCCAACACGCGTCTGTGGCTCAAGGGCCTGCTGTACACCGCCACGGTGTTCACCATCCTTCTGGGCACGCTGGTGATCTTCACCTTCGACCCGAACATCCGCTAGGCACGGGGCTGAGGTTCCACACCATGAAGATTCACAAGTACGACACCGTCATCGTCGGCGCCGGCGGCGCCGGCATGCGCGCCGCGATCGAGTCGACGAAGCGCAGCCGTACCGCCGTGCTGACGAAGCTGTACCCCACCCGCTCCCACACGGGCGCCGCGCAGGGCGGCATGGCCGCCGCGCTGGCGAACGTGGAGGAGGACAACTGGGAGTGGCACACCTTCGACACGGTCAAGGGCGGTGACTACCTGGTCGACCAGGACGCCGCCGAGATCCTGGCGAAGGAGGCCATCGACGCCGTCCTCGACCTGGAGAAGATGGGCCTGCCGTTCAACCGGACGCCGCAGGGCACCATCGACCAGCGCCGCTTCGGCGGCCACTCCCGCAACCACGGCGAGGCCCCCGTCCGCCGGTCCTGCTACGCCGCGGACCGCACGGGCCACATGATCCTCCAGACGCTGTACCAGAACTGCGTCAAGGAGGGCGTGGAGTTCTTCAACGAGTTCTACGTCCTGGACCAGCTGATCACCGAGGTGGACGGCGTCAGGAAGTCGGCCGGCGTGGTCGCCTACGAGCTGGCCACCGGCGAGATCCACGTCTTCCAGGCGAAGGCCGTCATCTACGCCTCCGGCGGCACCGGCAAGTTCTTCAAGGTGACCTCCAACGCGCACACCCTCACCGGTGACGGCCAGGCGGCCTGCTACCGGCGCGGCCTGCCGCTGGAGGACATGGAGTTCTTCCAGTTCCACCCGACGGGCATCTGGCGCATGGGCATCCTCCTCACCGAGGGCGCCCGCGGCGAGGGCGGCATCCTCCGCAACAAGGACGGCGAGCGCTTCATGGAGAAGTACGCGCCCGTCATGAAGGACCTCGCCTCCCGTGACGTCGTCTCCCGCTCCATCTACACGGAGATCCGCGAGGGCCGCGGCTGCGGTCCCGAGGGCGACCACGTCTACCTGGACCTGACGCACCTCCCGCCGGAGCAGCTGGACGCCAAGCTGCCGGACATCACCGAGTTCGCGCGGACGTACCTCGGCATCGAGCCCTACACGGACCCGATCCCGATCCAGCCGACCGCGCACTACGCGATGGGCGGAATCCCGACCAACGTCGAGGGTGAGGTCCTGGCGGACAACACCACCGTCGTACCGGGCCTGTACGCCGCGGGTGAGGTCGCCTGTGTGTCGGTGCACGGCGCCAACCGCCTCGGCACCAACTCGCTCCTCGACATCAACGTCTTCGGCAAGCGCGCCGGCATCGCCGCCGCCGAGTACTCCGCGAAGGCCGACTGGGTCGACCTGCCGGAGAACCCGGCCTCCCTCGTGGAGGAGCAGGTCGAGCGCCTGCGCAACTCCACCGGCGGCGAGCGGGTCGCCGAACTGCGGCGTGAGCTGCAGGAGACGATGGACGCCAACGTGATGGTGTTCCGCACGGAGCAGACCATCAAGACGGCCGTCGAGAAGATCGCCGAGCTGCGCGAGCGCTACAAGAACGTGTCCGTCCAGGACAAGGGCAAGCGGTTCAACACGGATCTGCTGGAGGCCGTCGAGCTGGGCAACCTGCTCGACCTCGCCGAGGTCATGGCCGTCTCCGCCCTGGCCCGCAAGGAGTCCCGCGGCGGTCACTACCGCGAGGACTTCCCGAACCGCGACGACGTCAACTTCATGCGCCACACCATGGCGTACCGCGAGGTCGGCGCCGACGGCACCGAGACCGTGCGTCTCGACTACAAGCCCGTCGTCCAGACCCGCTACCAGCCGATGGAGCGTAAGTACTGATGGCTACCCCGACCATGGACAAGGTGGAGGCGGAGGCCGTCTCCTCCCCGTACATCACGGTCACCTTCCGGATCCGCCGCTTCAACCCCGAGATCTCGGACGCGGCGGTCTGGGAGGACTTCCAGATCGAGATCGACCCGAAGGAGCGCGTGCTCGACGGTCTCCACAAGATCAAGTGGGACGTCGACGGCACGCTGACCTTCCGTCGCTCCTGCGCGCACGGCATCTGCGGCTCCGACGCGATGCGGATCAACGGCAAGAACAGGCTCGCCTGCAAGACGCTGATCAAGGACATCAACCCGGAGAAGCCCATCACGATCGAGGCCATCAAGGGCCTGACGGTCCTCAAGGACCTGGTCGTGGACATGGAGCCGTTCTTCCAGGCGTACCGGGACGTCATGCCGTTCCTGGTCACCAAGGGCAACGAGCCCACGCGCGAGCGGCTGCAGTCGGCCGAGGACCGCGAGCGCTTCGACGACACCACCAAGTGCATCCTGTGCGCCGCGTGCACCTCGTCCTGCCCGGTGTTCTGGAACGACGGGCAGTACTTCGGCCCGGCGGCGATCGTCAACGCGCACCGCTTCATCTTCGACTCGCGTGACGAGGCGGGCGAGCAGCGCCTGGAGATCCTCAACGACAAGGACGGCGTGTGGCGTTGCCGCACGACGTTCAACTGCACGGACGCCTGCCCGCGTGGCATCGAGGTCACGAAGGCGATCCAGGAGGTCAAGCGCGCGCTGATCACCCGCCGCTTCTGAGCGCGGGGTCAGACGCTCCACCGAGGGCCCGTTTCTGTACGCTCACCGTACGGAACCGGGCCCTCACCCTGTGTTCCGTCGCGCGTGCTACTGCCGAGCCAGCTTCTGTCATGCGAGAGCGGGGACCGATGAACCAGCCGAACCCCTACCAGGACGGCGGCGACTACCAGTGGGGCCCGGCGGACCCGCCGGGCGCACCCGAGTACGGCCACGGCGGCTTCGCCCCGGCGCCGCTCGCCCACGCGGGCGGCCCGGGCGTCCCGCTGCTGGCGATCGGCGACATCGTCGTCCTCCAGGACTCCATCGTGACCCCGAACGGGACGCTGCCACTCAAGGGCGCGGTGTGGAACGTGACGGACATGTCCCGGACCGAGGAGCGGATCCCGACCGTCGGCGTCGTGCTCGCGGTCGTCTTCGCGGTCTTCTGCCTTCTCGGTCTGCTCTTCCTGCTCATGAAGGAACGGCGGACGACGGGCTGCGTCCACGTCGGCGTCACCAGCGGCGGCCGCCATCACACGACGCTCGTCCCGGCGACCGGCCCGGACACCCTGTACTGGGTCATGGACCGGATCAACCACGCCCGGGCACTGAGCGCCTGACCCGGCCCCGGCGCCGTACGCGAGGACGGGCCCGGCCCGGGACGGCCACGACGGGCGTCCGCGGCGGGGCGGACCGGGGCCCGGGGCCGTCAGGCGGTGGGTGACACGGGTGCGGCGGCGCCGTCCCGGTGGAGGCCGCTGTCCCGCAGGAAGTCCCGGAGCAGGTCCGTCACTTCGGCCGGCCGCTCCAGCGAGGGGAGGTGACCGGCCCACGGAAGCTCGACGGACCGCGCCCCGGGGATCAGCTCGGCGAGCCGCACGGACATGGCCCTGAAGTCGTCGAGGTCGTGAGCGCCCGACACCACGAGGGCGGGGGCCGTGACCGCGCCCGGGTCGATCCGCGGCTCCTCGCAGTCCGCCGGCTCCAGGCCGGCCTTCTCCGCCTCGGCGTCCGCAGCGAGCTGCACGTCGAAGGCGTGCCGCTGCATGGCCCGTACGCGCCGGCGCACGGTCTCGCCGGCCTCCGGGCCCAGCCAGGTGGCCACGTTCAGCTCCACGGCGGCGTCGAGGTCGCCCGCGGCCACGAGTTCGTCCTCCCGGCGGTCGAAGTCCAGCAGGCCGGGGCCCGGTTCATGACCGGGCAGCCCGGAGCAGAGCAGGGCGAGCGCCGTCACCCGCTCGGGTCGCGTCGCGGCGATCCGGACGGCGACACCGCCGCCGTACGAGGCCCCGACGAGGGCCGCGCGTTCGATCCCGAGCGCGTCCAGGAGCGCGAGGACGTCGTCCGCGTCGCTGTACGGGCGCACGGCCTCGGCAGGGGTGCCGCCGAAGCCCCGGAAGTCGGGGCGCACCACCCGGTACCCCGAGCCGGTCAGGGCGTCCCGCTGTTCGTCCCACATCCGGCGGTCGCAGACCGAGGAATGCAGGAGCACCACCGCGGGGCCGTCCCCCGCCACATCGTGAGCAATCGTCATCCCGCCGACCCTACGGGCCGCGCGCGTGCGGCGCGCGCCGTTTTCCGCCCCGCCGGAAACGACTTGAACACGTTCAAGAAGAGGACTACAGTCCTGGACAAGACCTTTTGAACGCGTTCAAAGGAGGGTGGGGCAATGGACCTCACTGTTGCCGCGTACGTCGTCTACCTGCTGATCAGCGTCGCGCTCACCATCTGGGTGGCCCGTACGCTCAGCCGGAACGGACGGATCTTCCTCTCCGACGTCCTGCACGGGAACGAGAGGCTGGCGGAAGCCGTCAACCACCTGCTGGTGGTGGGCTTCTACCTCGTCAACTTCGGATTCGTCGCCCTCTACCTGAGCCAGGACGACGCCGTGGCCGACGCCCGCCGGCTGTTCGAGGCCCTCTCGGTGAAGCTGGGAGTCGTGCTGCTCGTCCTCGGGGTGATGCACCTCGCCAACGTCTACGTGCTCAACAAGATCCGCCGTCGCGGCGTGATGGAGCGCGAGCAGACGCCGCCGGTCCCGCCGCAGGGCTGGACCCCGCCCGGCGACAAGGGCCCCTGGGCCACGCCCGTCGCGGATGCGTGAGCGGCCGTGGGAGTCCCCGTGCAACGGCTGACCGTGCTGTACGACGCACAGTGCCCGCTCTGCGTCCATCTGCGCCACTGGCTGCTGCGGCAGCGGCAGCTCGTCCCGCTGGAGCTCGTCCCGGCGGCGTCGGAGGAGGCCAGGCGCCGCTTCCCGGCCCTGGACCACGAGAGCACCCTGCGGGAGATCACGGTGATCGGCGACCGGGGCCAGGTGTACCGGTCCACCGCAGCCTGGATCGTCTGCCTCTGGGCGCTGGCCGAGTACCGGCCCAGGGCCCACTGGCTGAGCACCCCCGCCGGGCAGCCCTTCGCCAAGGTGACGGTCCTCGCCGCCGCCAAGTACCGCGAGATCACGGCCGCCTCCTGCGAAGGGCGGTGCGAGCTCCCGGTCGCGCCCGGCTAGGCTCACTCACCGTGAACGACGTGACGGACGAGAAGCAGGACCAGGCCGGAAAGCCAGCGAAGAGCGAGCAGACCCGCACCCTCATCCTCGAGACCGCCCTCCGGCTCTTCCAGGAACGCGGCTACGACAAGACGACGATGCGGGCCATCGCCCAGGAGGCCGGAGTCTCCGTCGGCAACGCCTACTACTACTTCTCCTCCAAGGAACACCTCGTCCAGGGCTTCTACGACCGGATCGCCGAGCAGCACCAGGCGGCCGTCGCGGAGGTCCTGGACGGCGGCGAGAAGGACCTCGCGGCACGCATCCGGGGGGTCCTGCTCGGCTGGCTGGACATCGCCGAGCCGTACCACGAGTTCGCCGCCCAGTTCTTCAAGAACGCGGCCGACCCGGACAGTCCGCTCAGCCCCTTCTCCCCGGAGTCGGAGGGACCGCGGGAAGCGGCCATCGACGTCCACCGGCGGGTGCTGTCGGGGGCCTCGGTCAAGGTCGACCCCGAACTGGCCGACGCGCTCCCGCGGTTGCTCTGGCTCCAGCAGATGGGGCTGGTGCTGTTCTGGGTGTACGACCGCTCCGAGGGCTGCGCCAACAGCCGCCGCCTGGTCGAGCGGCTCTCACCGGTCACCGCGCGGGCCATCTCGCTCTCCCGGTTCCGTGTCCTGCGCCCCCTCGTGCAGGAGACCCACGAGCTGCTGCGGGACTTCATGCCGACGGCCGCGGGGATGGCCGCCTCGGGCAGGCCCGAGCGGTCGGCGGGCCGGAAGTCCTCCACCACGGACGGCGCCACGGACGGCGGCCGGGGCGGCGGCCGGGAGGGCGGGGGCCGGGGCGGCCGCCGGGGGCGCGGGACGACGGCCTGACCCCGGCCGGGCGGCTGGCGCGGTCCCTACGGGCCACCGGGCTCAGAGCCAGCCGAGCTCCCACAGCCGCCAGATCCCGGTGCCGTCCGACAGGTACTGGGAACCGGAGACGTCCTCGACGCTGAGGACGTAGTCCTTCTTCTGCCACAGCGGTACGAGCGGGACGTCCTCCGCGACCGCGTCCTGGATGGACCGGAAGTCCCGCGAGGCCCGGCCCCGGTCGCCGTACTGCTGCGTGGACTGGATCAGCCGGTCGACCTGCGCGCTCCGGTAGCCGGAGCGCAGCGTGGAGTCCCGGCCGACCAGCGGCTGGACGAAGTTGTCCGGGTCCGGGAAGTCCGGCAGCCAGCCGACTGTGTACGCGTCGTACCTCCCGGCCGCGTATCCCTGCTGGAACGTCTGCCACTCGGCGGCGGTGACCCGCACCTCGAACAGCCCCGTGCTCTCCAGCTGACGGCGCAGCTCGGCGGCCTCCGCGGCCGCGGCGGTGTCCTCCCGGTGGGCGAGGGTGAAGCGCACCGGAGTCTTCACACCGGCCTTCTCCAGCAGTTCCCGGGCGAGCTCCGGGTCCGGCTGGGGGTAGACGTCGAAGAACGACGTGCTGTGCCCGCTGATGCCCTGCGGGACGAGGGAGTGGAGCGGTTCGACGGTGGCCTTGTGCACCCCGGTCGCGATGGCGGCTCGGTCGACGACGGCGGCGACGGCCCGCCGCACGGACCTCTTCGCGAAGGGTTCGCCCTCGCGGACGTTGAAGACGAGGTTGCGGATCTCGGAACTGTCGGCCTCGTCGATGCGTACCCGTTCCTTGCTGCTCTCCAGGCCGGCGATCACCGAGGGCGGCAACTGGCGGTGGGTGACGTCGACGCTCCGGCCCTTCCAGGCCGCCGCGAGCTGCTCCGACCCCTCGAAGTAGCGGATCACGACCGGGCCGCCCCGCTTGGTGACGGCGCCCCGGTAGGCGGGGTTGGGCTTCAGCGTGGCACTGACGCCGGGGCGGTACTCCCCGAGGAGATAGGGGCCGGACCCGTCGACGGTGCCGCCCTCGCGGAGGGAGTCGGCCGGATACACCGTGCGGTCCACGATCGAGCCGGCGCCCGTGGCGATCTTGTGCGGGAAGGTCGCGTCACGGGAACCGAGGTTGAAGATCACACTCCGGCCCGTGGTGGTGACGGACCTGAGCGTCGTGAACAGCGTCCCCGGACCGACGTCCGACTTGATCCGCAGCACCCGGTCGAAGGAGTGTTTGACGTCCTGCGCCGTGATCCGGCGGCCGTTGCCGAACGTGAGGTCCTCGCGGAGCTCGCAGCGGTACGTCTGCAGGCTCAGCCCGGTGAAGGCGCAGCTCTCCGCGGCGTCCGGCACGGGTGTGGCCGAGCCGGGCCGGAAGGTCAGCAGCGACTGGAAGACGTTGCTGTACAGCGCCCAGGACCCGGCGTCGTACGCCCCCGCCGGATCCAGGGACGTGACCTCGTCGGTCGTCCCCACGGTGACCGGCGTACGCCGGTCCTCCGACGGAAGCAGCCGCCAGGCGCCGATTCCGGCGACCGCCAGGACGAGACACGACACGAAAATCCGCAGCCGGATCGAAGGCATCGCCCGAATCCCCTTCACGCCCACCCCTGTTCGTGATGCGATCAGCCAATCACAGGGGGTGCACGACCGAAGGGGAATTCCCCCAACTTCCGGTGACCGTCAGGTGTCGCGGGAGGCGAGTTCCACCACGGTGATGTCGGACGGGGCGCCGACGCGCACCGGTGGGCCCCAGGCCCCGGCGCCGCGCGAGACGAAGAGCTGGGTGTCGCCGTACCGTTCCAGACCCGCGAGGGTCGGATTGGCCATGTCCGCGATGTAGTTGGCGGGCCACAACTGGCCCCCGTGGGTGTGGCCGGACAGCTGGAGGTCCACTCCGTGCCGCACGGCCTCGTGGATGACGACCGGCTGGTGGGCGAGGAGGACGGCGGCACGGCTGCGGTCGCGGTCGCCGAGGGCCCTGGCGAAGTCCGGTCCCTGGCCCTCGCGTTCGCCCGCGACGTCGTCGACCCCGGCCAGGTCGAAGCCGGCGATCTCGACGCGGTCGTTGCGCAGCGGGGTCAGGCCGAGTTCGCGCACGTGGTCCACCCAGGCGTCGGCTCCCGAGAAGTACTCGTGGTTGCCGGTGACGAAGAACGAGCCGTCGCGCGCCCGGAGCCGGGCGAGGGGTTCGGCGGCGCTGCCGAGGTCGGCGACGCTGCCGTCGACGAGGTCGCCGACGACGGCGACGAGGTCGGGCTGGGTGGCGTTGATCGCGTCCACGATCCGCTGGGTGTGGGCGCGGCCCAGGACGGGGCCGAGGTGGATGTCGCTGACGACCGCGATCCGGTAGCCGTGCGCGCCGCGCGCGAGCTTCGCGAGCGGCACCGTGACGCGCTTGACGCTCGGTCCGCGGAGGACCCCGTACGTCCCGTGGCCGACGGTGCCCGCGGCCGCGGCGGCGGCCGCCCCGCCGACGATCCGCGACACGAACAGCCGGCGCGACATCCCGCCGGAGGGGCGCTCACCCGCGGGCGGGGCTCCGGGGGCCGGGGGCGCGTCGGGGACCGCAACGCCGTCCGTGCGGGCGGTGCCGCCAGGGGCCTCCTCGCCCGGGACGGCGACGGCGGTCGTCGTGGCCCCCGGGCCGGCGGCCGTCGCGGGGCTCGCGGCGGCGGCCGCGCCGCCGGGCGTGATGCCCCCGGCCGGCTTCCCGTTCGCGTCCGGAGCCGCGTCCGCGGGGGCCCCGGACGCCGGGGAGGCGTCCGTCACCCTGTCGGCTGAGGCCGGGCCCCTGGGGGCACGGGCGGCCGCGCGGCGGTCCAGGGCTCGGCGCAGCAGCGGGCGGACGGCCTCGCCGGCGACCAGGGCGAGCGTCAGGTAGAGGAGCACGGCGAGCCAGAGGTAGCCCGGCCACGCGAAGGTCTGCTGGAGCCAGAAGGGCGCGTCGGCCCGGCTGGAGACGAACGCGCCGACGGTGAGCAGCGGCAGCACGACCACGGCCGCCGTGCCCGCGCGGCGGGCCGCGCCGGGACCGGCCGTCGTGTCGCGGACCAGACGACGCCAGACGTACCAGTGCACCGTCACCAGGAGGGTGACGACGACAGCGATCACAAGCAGGACGACGAGCACGGCACGTTCCCCTATTCGCGGTCGCGGCGCAATGCGCGAACGCCACGCAACCCGATGACCCCGACGGCCGTCCCCAGGAGCAAGGACGTGACGGCGAGCAGCAGATGGACCCAGAAGTACGCAGTCGGGTCACCGGCGTCGTCGAAGGCGAGCCCGCTGGCGTCCTGCCACAGGTTCCTGACGAAAGTGACCCAGATGACCCAGCTCCACACCCCGAACGCGAGCAGGAACCAGGAGACGGGGCGACTGAGCTTCATGGACTCAGTATCGCCGCAGTCCCGTGCCCCGGAGCGGCGGGGTCCGGTGACGCCGGACACGGGAGCCGGGCCCGCGGAAACCGGAACGGCGGGGTCCGCCACGGGGCGAGCTGGGCTGTACCGGCGGACCCGGCGGCGGGTCACCCGGCCGGTGTCGAGGCGGTCGTCGTGTCCATGTACGTTCTCGTCCGTGTCTGCTCTGAGGAAAACCGCACTGACGATCGCCGCCGCCGCGTTGCTGCCCGCGCTCACCGCCGTACCCGCGAGCGCCGCGGCCCGAGCCGACACCCAGGACGAGAAGGCCCCCAACCCCCCCTCGGTGATGTCGACCGTCGGCGGCGCGCAGCTCGGCAGGCCCGGCACCCAGGTCAAGCCGGCCGCGGGCGTCCCCGTCCTCCCCAAGGGCGTGACGGGCCGTTCCTGGATCGTCGCCGACGCCGAGAGCGGTGAGGTGCTGGCGGCGCACAACGCGCACTGGCGCCTGCCCCCCGCCTCGACGCTGAAGATGCTGTTCGCGGACACGGTGCTGCCGAAGCTGTCCAAGGACCAGAAGCACACGGTCACCCGCGGCGAGCTCGACGGGGTCGGCGTGGGCAGCAGTCTCGTCGGTATCAAGGAGAAGCAGACGTACTCCGTGCACGACCTGTGGCTCGGGGTCTTCCTCCGCTCGGGGAACGACGCGGTCCACGTGCTGTCCGAGATGAACGGCGGCATCCCCCGGACCGTGCAGGAGATGCAGGAGCACGCGGAGGAGCTGCAGGCCCTCGACACCCACGTCGTCACCCCGGACGGGTACGACGAGAAGGGCCAGGTGTCGAGCGCGTACGACCTGACCCTCATCGCCCGGAGCGGTCTGCAGAAGAAGGACTTCCGGGAGTACTGCGCGACCGCCCGCGCCCAGTTCCCGGGCGAGCAGAAGCCGGGCAAGAAGCGCGAGTCGTTCCAGATCCAGAACACCAACCGGCTGCTCACCGGTGACTTCGGCGTCGCCCCGTACCAGGGCATCGCGGGGGTGAAGAACGGCAGCACCACCCTCGCCGGTTCCACCTTCACCGGGGTGGCCGAGCGCAACGGCAAGGTGCTGCTGGTGACGGTGATGAACCCGTCCTCGAAGGAGAGCCACGCGGTCTACAAGGAGACCGCCCGGCTGCTCGACTGGGGCTTCGCTGCGGCCGGGAAGGTGGAGCCGGTCGGCGAGCTCGTGCCCCCCAGGTCGGCGGACACCGGCTCGTCGGGCGAGTCCGGCGGCACCTCGCCCGCCGGCGAGGAGGGCAAGAAGAACCAGCACGGCCCGGACAAGGCGTCAGCCGCCGGCAACACGGGGTCCACCGGCGTCGGTGTGGCCGTCTCAGTGGCCATCGTCGCGCTGGTGCTGCTCGCCGTCGCCGGGTTCCTGGTCAACCGGCGCTGGCCGCTGCCCGATCTGGTCCGCCGTCTGCCTCGCCGCTGACGGGTTCCTCCGCGTCGGAGCCGCTGTCGGTCGCCGTCCACGCGGCGCAGTACAGCAGCAGCTTCGCCGTGAAGTTGATCCACAGCAGCAGGGCGACCGGCACCCCGAACGCGCCGTACATCGAGTTCGCCGCCACACCGGAGATGTAGCCGCTGAGCAGCAGCTTCAGCAGTTCGAAGCCGATCGCCCCGATCAGCGCCGCCACCATGAGCCGGCGGCGCGGGGGATGGACGCCGGGCAGCAGGGTCAGCACGTACAGCAGCATCAGGAAGTCGGCGACGACCGCGACGGCGAGGGCGGCGGTCTGCAGCAGCGCGCCGCCGGCCCCGTCGCGGTCGATGCCGATCTGGTCCGCGGTCCAGCCGACGGCACTGGACCCGAGCGCCGAGGCGGCGAACGAGGCCAGCACGACCGCCCCGAGCCCGAGGAGGACCACCGCGTCCTTGCCCTTGCGGACGACCGGGTTGCCGTCCTCCTTGTCGTCGAGGCCCCAGACGACCCGCAGGCACTCCCGCATCGAGCCGACCCAGCCCATGCCGGTGAGCAGCAGCAGCGCTCCGGCGATCAGTCCGACGGTGCCGGCGTTGTCCACCAGCGCGCCGAGATCGAGCTGGTCGGAGATGCCCGGCACCTGCTCGGTCAGCTTGCCCTCCAGCGACTTCAGCCGTTCCTTGCCGACCAGCGTGGCACCGATCGCGGCGGCGACGGTGATCAGCGGGAACAGCGCGAGGAAGCTGATGAACGTGATCGCCGCGGCCAGCCGGGTCCAGCGCGCCTCGTCGAGCTTCTCGTACGAGCGCCATGCGTGCGTCCGCATCAGCCGCCGCACGAGCGGTCCGACGACGGGGAGACGGGTCAGCCAGTCCATGGGGTACGCCTTACCCCGACCGGCGCCGTTGATCCGAAGACGAGCGTCCGCGTCCCCCAGAAGCGCAGACAGGTCGCGAGGACCATGCCGACGCCCAGCCCTGACACGGTGTCGGCACGGGCGGAGGTGAAGCCGAGGACGTGGTGCGAGACGGCGAGGCAGAGCAGTTGGACGAGGGCGCCGGCCGCGTTGACGCCGAAGAAGGCGGCGCCGTCCCGCCAGGAGACCCGCCGCGCCCGGTCGCGGGCGCCGTAGGTCCCGAGCGCGTTGCCCAGGTAGGCGACGGTCGAGCCGGCGAGGAAGGCCAGGGTCTTGGCCGTCAGCGGCTCCCAGCCGAGCGGGCCGCGCAGCAGCAGGAAGATCACGAGGTCGACGGCGTAGGCGCAGCATCCGACCAGCAGGAACGAGACGATCTCCCGCCCGTCCGGGCGGCCCGCCGTCCCGGCCGTCGGACGGAGCAGGGGCCGGTGCAGCGGCTCGGTCACAGGCCCGCGACCGCCATTCCGTAGATCGCCAGCCAGGCCAGCCCGATGACGGCGAGCGGGCGGTCGCGCAGGACGACGTCCTCGGGGGCACCCGCGGCCCCCCGGTCGGCGAACACCGCGTACCGCAGGACCGCCAGGATGAACGCGATCATCGAGAGCTGACGCCACGGCAGCAGCGAGCCGTCGGCGGCCCCGCCGCTCTCCAGCGCCCAGAGGCAGTAGCCGAGGACCGCGACGCCGGCCGCGAGCTGCCAGACGAAGCGCAGATAGCCGACCGTGTACGAGGTGAGCAGGGCCCGGGTCGCCCCGTCGGAGCCCTCCATCTCGACGGCCTCCGAGTAGCGCTTGGCCGCGACCATGAAGAGCGCCCCGAAGCCGGTGGTGATCAGGAACCAGCGGGAGAGCGGAATGGACAGCGCCACCCCGCCGATCACGGCGCGCATCAGGAACCCCGTGGTGACGATGGCCAGATCGACCACGAGGACGTGCTTGAGCCGGACGCAGTAGGCGATCTGCATCACCAGGTAGGCCGTCAGCAGCGCGGCGGTCATGACGTTGCAGAGCACGACCGCGGCGGCGGTCGAGGCGGCGGCGAGCAGCGCCCCGGTGGTGTAGGCGACGGGCACGGGCACGTCCCCGCGGGCCACCGGACGCCGGCACTTCTCGGGGTGTGCCCGGTCCGCCTCCGCGTCCAGCGCGTCGTTGATCAGGTACACGGCGGAGGCGGCGGCCGTGAACAGCACGAAGACGAGGCCGAGTTGGACCGCGGTCTGCCGGGACACCAGTTCCCCTGCCGCCGCCGGGGCCGCCCCGACCAGCACGTTCTTGATCCACTGGCGGGGTCTGGCGGTCCTGACCAGGCCGATCGGCAGACGCAGCGGACGCCGGTGGGCGCGGGCGCCCCCGCCGGGCCGCCGCGGCGGCCGCTCGGGGTCTCCCGGCTGTTCGAGCAGTGCCGTGCTGCGCTCAGACACGGCGCCCCCCGCCGGTCCCGGACCCGCCCCCGGCCCGCAGCCACGCCGCCCCGCCGCGTGCCAGCAGTCCGCCGAGCAGCGCGCCCGCGGCCACGTCGCTGGGGTAGTGGACCCCGGCGACCAGGCGGGAGACGCACATGGCGGCGGCGACGGGCGGGGCCACCACGCGGCCGGCCGGGCGCAGCACCCCGAAGGCCACCGCGGCGGCGACGGCCGACGTGGCGTGCGAACTGGGGAAGGAGTGCCGCCCCGCGGTACGCACGAGCGGCTCGCCCGTGACCGGCAGGGGCCGGGGGCGGCGCACCACCCGTTTGACGCCCATGCTGGCCAGATGGGCGGCGGCGATCAGCGCGGTGCCGCGCAGCCAGCCGTCGCGCCGCTCGCGGTCGGCGGCCGCGCAGACCAGGCCGGCCGCGAGCCAGAGCGCGGCGTGCTCGCCACTGTGCGAGAGCGCGCGGGCCGCCGCGGCCACCCGGGGCTCGTCGCCGCAGCCACGCAGCACGGCCAGCAGCCGCCGCTCGGTGGCGGTCCAGCCCGCGCGGCCCTGCCAGCGCCCCGGATCCTGCGGGTCACACGGATCCTGCGGACCGTGCCGTTCGCACGGGTCCCGCGGGTCCCGCCGGGGTGTGCCGTCGGCGTCTCGCATCTGCCGCCCCTTTCGATGAACCAGGAGCGACTCTTCTCAACATGAGACCGAAATGTGCGGTCATATTTTGTGACACTCGTTTAATCACCCGTTTCGGCGAGTCAGGGACATTGAGCACAAATAGCTCGTAGTCGGCGATACCGTCGCGCGCATGTCTGCCGAGTGCGCTCCCGTCGCCCCCGCCGAGCACCCCGCCCCGACCGCGCCCCCAGCCGGCCGGGACGACGATCTGCCGGTGCCGGTGACCGGCTGGGGGCGGACCGCACCCTCCGCGGCCCTGCTGGTCCGCCCCCGTACGCACGAGGAGGCCGTGGCGGCCGTGCACCACTGCGGCAGCCGCGGCACGATCGCCCGCGGGCTGGGCCGGGCCTACGGCGACGCGGCACAGAACGCGGGCGGGGCCGTCCTCGACATGACGGGCCTGGACCGCGTCCGCACGATCGACGCCGAGGGCGGCGTCGTGGTCTGCGACGCGGGAGTCAGCCTCCACCGGCTGATGGAGGTGCTGCTGCCGCTGGGCTGGTTCGTGCCGGTCACGCCCGGGACCCGCTACGTCACGGTCGGCGGCGCCATCGGCGCGGACATCCACGGCAAGAACCACCATGTGTCGGGCTCGTTCTCCCGCCACGTGCTCTCGCTGGAGCTGCTGACCGCGGACGGCGAGGTGCGCACGGTGGTCCCCGGCACGGAGCTCTTCGACGCGACCGCGGGCGGCATGGGCCTGACCGGCGTCGTGCTCTCCGCCACGATCCGGCTGCACCCCGTCGCGACGTCGCTGATGGCGGTGGACACCGAACGTGCCGTCGACCTCGACGACCTGATGGCCCGTCTGACCGCCGGTGACGACCGCTACCGCTATTCGGTCGCGTGGATCGACCTGCTCGCGCGCGGGGCGGCGACCGGCCGCGCGGTACTCACCCGCGGTGAGCACGCCCCGCTGGACGCGCTCCCGGCGCGCGCACGACGCCGGCCGCTGGAGTTCCGCCCCCGGCAGCTCCCCTCCGCACCCTCCTTCGTCCCCGAAGGGCTGCTCGGCCGCGTCTCCGTGTCCCTCTTCAACGAGCTCTGGTACCGCCGCGCTCCCCGCGCACGCCGCGGGCAGCTGCAGAGCATCCCGGCCTTCTTCCATCCGCTCGACGGCGTTCCCCACTGGAACCGCGTCTACGGCCGGAGCGGCTTCGTCCAGTACCAGTTCGTGGTCGGCCACGGGCAGGAGGAGGCGCTGCGCCAGGTGGTGCGGCGCGTCGCCCGGCACGGGTGCCCGTCGTTCCTCGCCGTGCTGAAGAGGTTCGGCGAGGGCGACCCGGGCTGGCTGTCGTTCCCGATGCCCGGCTGGACGCTCGCCCTGGACGTGCCGGCCGGACTGCCGGGTCTCGGCGCGTTCCTGGACGGGCTCGACCAGGTCGTCGCCGACGCCGGCGGGCGGGTCTACCTGGCCAAGGACTCCCGGCTGCGGCCGGAGCTGCTGACCGTGATGTACCCGGGCCTCGACCGCTTCCGGGCGCTGCGCGCACGGCTCGACCCGCGCGGGGTGTTCGTGTCCGACCTGTCCCGCCGGCTGTCCCTGTGAACCGGCCGGCCCCTGTACGCATGTGACGAAGGAGCACGCACCATGAAGGACGCTTTCGGCACTCCCCAGACCCTGCTCGTCCTCGGCGGCACGTCGGAGATCGGCCTGGCCACGGCGCGCCGGCTGGTGGCCCGCCGCACCCGTACGGTCTGGCTGGCCGGCCGCCCCTCCCCCGCGCTGGACTCCGCCGCCGACGGACTGCGCGAACTCGGCGCCGACGTACGCACTGTGGCCTTCGACGCCCTGGATCCCGCCGGGCACGAGGAGGTCCTCGGCAAGGTCTTCGCCGAGGGCGACATCGACATGGTGCTGCTCGCCTTCGGCGTGCTGGGCGATCAGGCGCACGACGAGGCCAGGCCGCTCGCGGCGGTCCGCGTCGCCCAGACCAACTACACCGGAGCGGTGTCCTCCGGGCTGATCTGCGCGGGCGCCCTGCAGGCGCAGGGGCACGGCTCGCTCGTCGTGCTGTCCTCGGTGGCGGGCGAGCGGGCCCGGCGGGCCAATTTCATCTACGGCTCCAGCAAGGCGGGGCTGGACGCCTTCGCCCAGGGGCTGGGCGACGCCCTGCACGGCACGGGGGTGCACGTGATGGTCGTCCGGCCGGGGTTCGTGCGGTCGAGGATGACGGCGGGGCTGGTCGAGGCGCCCCTGGCGACGACGCCCGACCAGGTGGCGCAGGCCGTCGAGAAGGGGCTGCGGCGGCGCTCCGAGACCGTGTGGGTCCCCGGGGTGCTGCGGGTGGTGATGTCGGCGCTGCGGCACGTCCCGCGGCCGTTGTTCCGTCGTCTGCCGGTCTGACGGCGTGTCTGCGGCCGTGGGCCCGTAAGGGCCCGCCGTTCGTCCACGGGGGCGGGCCAACGTGACGGGGGCCGGGCGGAGCCTCCGGGCAGTGCGAACGGCACACGCGGGCTCGGCCGGCGGGCGGTCCCACGGCGCCCCGCCCGGCGCGGCGCACCGTCCGCGGCGCCTGCCCCGGGCGGGCCCGTCCCGGGCCGTCCCCGGGCCGTCTCCGGGCCGGGCCGTCCCCGTCCCGGGCGACGGGCCCCGGGCAGCCGCACCGGGCGGGGTGGCGCGTGGCGGCCCGGGGATCACCGGGCGGGCTGGTGCCTGGCGGATCCGGGTCGGTGATGCCCGGCGGCCCCGGGATCAGTGGTGCGTGGGGGCCGGTTCGTCGACCGGCGTGCTCTGCGGCGGGACGTTCGGCACGGCAGCGCCGCCGAACGCGTACTCGCGCAGCTTGCGCCACACCCCGTCCGCGCCCTGTTCGTAGAGGGCGAAGGAGGTGCAGGTCCAGGCGGCCTCGTAGTCGGCCAGCTCCTCGTACGCCCGGTCCATCGCCTCCTCGGCGATGCCGTGCGCGACGGTCACATGCGGGTGGTACGGCCACTGCAGCTCACGCACGAGCGGCCCCGACTCGTCCCGCACCCGCTGCTGGAGCTGGGTGCAGGCCGCCGCGCCCTCGACCACCTTGACGAACACCACGGGCGACAGCGGGCGGAACGTACCGGTGCCGGAGAGCCGCATGGGGAACGACCGGCCCGCGGCCGCGACCCTCGTCAGATGCGCCTCGACCTCGGGCAGGACCGACTCGTCCGCCTCGGTGGGCGGGAGCAGGGTCACGTGCGTGGGGATGCCGTGGGCGGCGGGATCCCCGAAGCCCGCGCGCCGCTCCTGGAGCAGGCTGCCGAAGGGCTCCGGGACCGCGATCGAAACGCCGAGCGTTACGGTCCCCACGTCGTTCTCCTCATCCGGGTTCTCGGTGGTCTGCGCAGGCGCCAGTGTGACGCCTGCGGCCGTGGTCCCGCCAGGGCCCTTTTCCCCGGACCCGGCGGAACACCCGGCCTCAGTGCTTGGCGGGCAGGAATCCCACCCGGTCGTACGTCTGTGCGAGGGTCTCCGCGGCAACGGCGCGGGCCTTCTCCGCACCCTTGGCCAGCAGGGAGTCCAGTGTCTCCGGATCGTCCAGGAACTCCTGGGTGCGCGCCCGGAACGGGGTGACGAAGTCGACCATGACCTCGGCGAGATCGGTCTTGAGCGCGCCGTACCCCTTGCCCTCGTACCTCTGCTCGAGTTCGGCGATGCCCGTGCCGGTGAGGGTGGAAAGGATCGTGAGCAGATTGCTCACACCCGGCTTCTCCACCGCGTCGAAGCGGATGACCGTGTCGGTGTCGGTGACGGCGCTCTTGACCTTCTTCGCGGTCGCCTTCGGCTCGTCGAGCAGATTGATCAGGCCCTTGGGGGTGGACGCCGACTTGCTCATCTTGATCTGCGGGTCCTGCAGGTCGTAGATCTTCGCCGTCTCCTTCAGGATGTACGGCGCGGGGAGCGTGAACGTCCGGCCGAAGCGTCCGTTGAAGCGCTCGGCGAGATCACGGGTGAGCTCGATGTGCTGCCGCTGGTCCTCGCCGACCGGCACCTGGTCGGCCTGGTAGAGCAGGATGTCGGCGACCTGGAGGATCGGGTACGTGAAGAGCCCGACGGTGGCCCGGTCGGCGCCCTGCTTGGCGGACTTGTCCTTGAACTGCGTCATGCGCGAGGCCTCGCCGAAGCCGGTGAGGCAGTTCATGACCCAGCCGAGCTGGGCGTGCTCCGGCACATGGCTCTGGACGAACAGCGTGCAGCGCTCCGGGTCGAGGCCCGCGGCGAGCAGCTGGGCGGCGGCCAGGCGGGTGTTGGCGCGCAGCTCCGCCGGGTCCTGCGGGACCGTGATCGCGTGCAGGTCGACCACCATGTAGAAGGCGTCGTGGGTCTCCTGGAGGGCGACCCACTGGCGGACCGCGCCGAGGTAGTTGCCGAGGTGGAACGAGCCGGCGGTCGGCTGGATTCCCGAGAGCACACGAGGACGTTCAGAGGCCATGCTCAGCATTCTCTCAGGTGGCGCCGACAGGTCGGGAACCGATCGGCGACGCGCGGTGCATCAACGGTGTGAGCATGCGGGAGGGGACCCTGGAGGGGGCCGCACTCCGACCGTCGTGGACGAGGCAGCGGTGATCGCGCGCGTACGTTCCGGGGAGCCCGAGGCGTATGCGGAGCTGGTGCGCGCGTACACACCGGTGGCGCTGCGGGCGGCGGTGGCCTGCGGTGCCGGCTCCGACGCGGAGGACGTGGTGCAGTCCGCCTTCTTCAAGGCGTACCGGTCGCTGGGACGGTTCCGGGACGGCGCGGCCTTCCGGCCGTGGCTGCTGCGGATCGTCGTCAATGAGACGAGGAACACAGTGCGGTCGGCCGACGGGATGTGGCACAGAGCGGCGACCCCGGCCGAGCTGACGGCGCTGCTGCGGAAGCTCGGGGTGATGGGCGAGAAGAGCGGTGGAGCACGTGGCGTCGGCGTCCCGCCCGGGCCGCCGCGGGACGGCGACGGCACCACCGCCGCAGCCCCGCAGGACGTGGCGGGCGAGCCCCGGCGGCCCCGGAGGATGGTGGTGGGCCGTACCGGGCCGTACCGGGGGTCGCCGTCGGGGTGGTTCTCGGCGCCCTTCCGCGGCCCGTCGCCGCCCGCTGGGCCCGCCGCGTCGGCCGGGGCAGGTCCGGGGCACGGGACACGGGCCCACGGCGGCAGCTCCTGGATCTGTTGGGCGGAGACGTCACCGGATCATGCGGTCCCCCCGCCCCGGCGCCGACCGGGTCGAGCCGGACGGCACGGGGACGGGCAGGGCCGGGGCGGCCCGGCGGACGAGCGGGACGGCACGGGGTCACGGCAAGCCGGACGGCACGGGAACGGGGCGGGCCGACCGACGGACCGGAATCCGCCTGCGGGTGGAGCCGGAGCAGCCCGGCACCACCGCGCCGCACGCCCCCCTCGGGGACGACCGCACGGAAGCGGCCGCGGCGACGACCGCGGACGAGCCGGACGGGAGGGCGACGAGGGCGTGGGGGTCCGCCGCCGGGTCAGGCCGGCAGGCCCGGGGCCGGGAAGGCGGACATCAGATCGCCGACCTCGGCCCGGACCGCGCCCAGTGCGTCCTCGTCGCCCTTGCGGGCGGCCGCCACACCCCGGTCGATCCACTCGGCGACGGCCGGCATGTGCTCCGTCGTGAGGCCGCGGGAGGTCAGGGAGGGGGTGCCGATGCGGATACCGGAGGGGTCGAAGGGCTTCCGCGGGTCGTAGGGGACGGTGTTGTAGTTGACCACGATCCCCGCCCGGTCCAGGGCCTGTGCCGCGACCTTGCCCGGGACCTGCTTGGACGTGAGGTCCATCAGCACCAGGTGGTTGTCGGTGCCGCCGGAGACCAGCTCGAAGCCGCGGGCGAGCAGGGCCTCGGCGAGGGCGCGGGCGTTGGCGACGACGGCGCGGGCGTAGTCGCGGAAGGACTGCTGGGCCGCCTCGTGCAGGGCGACGGCGATGGCGGCCGTGGTCTGGTTGTGCGGTCCGCCCTGGAGGCCGGGGAAGACGGCCTTGTCGATGGCCTTGGCATGCTCCTCGCGGGACATCAGCATGGCGCCCCGCGGACCGCGCAGCGTCTTGTGGGTGGTCGTGGAGATCACGTCCGCGTGCGGGACCGGCGAGGGGTGGGCACCGCCGGCGATCAGACCGGCGATGTGCGCGACGTCGGCGACGAGCACGGCCCCGGCCTCACGGGCGATCTCCCCGAACGCGGCGAAGTCGATGGTGCGCGGCAGTGCGGTGCCGCCGCAGAAGATGACCTTCGGCCGCTCCTTGAGGGCGAGTTCACGCACCTCGTCGAAGTCGATGCGACCGGTGTCCTCCCGGACGCCGTACTGGACGCCGCGGAACCACTTTCCGGTGGCCGAGACGCCCCAGCCGTGGGTGAGATGGCCGCCCATGGGGAGGGCCATGCCCATCACGGTGTCGCCGGGCTCGGCGAAGGCGAGGTAGACGGCCAGATTGGCCGGGGACCCGGAGTAGGGCTGGACGTTGGCGTGCTCGACTCCGAAGAGGGACTTCGCGCGGGCGACGGCGAGCCGTTCGACCTGGTCGATGTTCTGCTGGCCCTCGTAGTAGCGCCGCCCGGGGTAGCCCTCGCTGTACTTGTTCTGCAGGACGGTGCCGGAGGCCTCCAGCACGGCCTGGGACACGTAGTTCTCGCTGGGGATCAGCCGCAGGGTGTCGGACTGCAGCCGCTCCTCGGCACCCACGAGCGCGGCCAGTTCGGGATCGGCGGCGGTGAGCGCGGGATGGCGGGCGGGCGTGGCGGGAACGGTCATGGCGTCCTCCGGGGCAGATGGCGGGTGCGTCCCGGGTGCCCAGGCGGGCGGCACCTCGCAGGTTCTGCCGCACACGGCTCCCCCGCGGTTCGTTCCGCGTACGCCAGTCGCCGTGCGTACCGCCCACCCTAGTGGTGGTGGCCCCCGGGCCCGGCCACGGGTGCGCGAACGGCGAGGAAACGGGAAGGTCTCCGGCGAACGGCGATCGGAAGCCCAATGTTTCTTCATCCGGTGACCGAGCGACGATAGAAAGGGGCACGCACCCCGGCCCTGGGCCGATCGGGGCGACCCACGCCGCAGTGGACCCACGCCGCAGTACGAACGGAGACCCCGTGTCTGCAACGGAGAGAGCCATCGCCTCCGCGGAGGCGCACAGCGCCCACAACTACCACCCGCTGCCCGTCGTCATCGCGACGGCGGACGGCGCGTGGATGACGGACGTCGAGGGGCGCCGCTTCCTCGACATGCTCGCCGGGTACTCGGCGCTCAACTTCGGCCATGGCAACCGGCGCCTGATCGACGCCGCCAAGGCCCAGCTGGAGCGGGTGACGCTGACCTCGCGGGCGTTCCACCACGACCGGTTCGCCGACTTCTGCACCCAGCTCGCCGAGCTGTGCGGCATGGAGATGGTGCTGCCGATGAACACCGGGGCGGAAGCGGTGGAGACCGCCGTGAAGACCGCCCGCAAGTGGGGCTACAAGGTCAAGGGCGTCCCGCCCGGGCAGGCGAAGATCGTCGTCGCGGCGAACAACTTCCACGGCCGGACGACGACGATCGTCAGCTTCTCCACGGACGCGGAGGCGCGGGCCGACTTCGGTCCGTACACGCCGGGCTTCGAGATCGTGCCGTACGGCGATCTCACCGCCCTGCAGGCCGCGTGCAGCGCGAACACGGTGGCGGTGCTGCTGGAGCCGATCCAGGGCGAGGCCGGGGTCCTGGTGCCGCCGGCCGGCTATCTCGCCGGGGTCCGGGAACTGACCCGCGAGCGGAACATCCTGTTCATCGCCGACGAGATCCAGTCCGGCCTGGGCCGCACCGGACGCACCTTCGCCTGTGAGCACGAGGGCGTCGTCCCCGACATGTACATCCTCGGCAAGGCCCTCGGGGGCGGTGTCGTCCCGGTGTCCGCGGTGGTGTCCTCCTCCGAGGTCCTGGGGGTCTACCGGCCGGGCGAGCACGGCTCGACGTTCGGCGGCAACCCGCTGGCCTGCGCCGTGGCACTGGAGGTCGTCGCGATGCTGCGCACCGGCGAGTTCCAGCAGCGGGCGAGCGAGCTGGGTGACCATCTCCACCATGAACTCGGGCTGCTGGTCGGCGGCGGCGCGGTGGACGCGGTACGCGGCCGCGGGCTGTGGGCCGGCGTCGACATCTCTCCCTCGCACGGCACGGGCCGGGAGATCTCCGAGAAGCTCATGGACCGCGGTGTCCTGGTCAAGGACACGCACGGCTCGACGATCCGGATCGCGCCGCCGCTGGTGATCAGCAAGGAGGACCTGGACTGGGGCCTCGACCAGCTGCGCGCGGTGCTGACGGGCGGCTGAGCGGGGAGCGGGAGCGAGGTCCGGGAGAGGGCATGACCTGACCGGGGCACGCACGACGGACGGTGGTCCGGGCCGGCTCGTCCGGGCCCGGACCACCGCCGCGTCCGGCCGCAGCCCGAGCCTCGCCGCCCGAGCCCCGTCGCCTCCCCGTCCTGGACCCTGCCCGTCCTGGACCCTGCCCGTCCTGGACCCTGCCCGTCAGGGATCCCGTACATCGGACGTTGCCGGACGGGGACCGCAGCGGGACCCGGCCGGTCGGGACCCCGTGGCTCGCCCGCGCCGGGAGCCTGTCCTCCGCTTCCGTGCTGCGTCCTGCCATCGGGTGTCCCTCCCGTCAGAGGATCACGTGTGGCAGGAACCTTGCGTACTCGTCCGTGATCAGTCCCGAGGATTCGCGGATGCCGAGCCCGGCCGCCTCGTTCTCGACGACCCAGGCGCCGAGCACCACGCGGTTCCCCCCGTCGGAGCCTTCGCCCCCGGGCGACGTCAGATCGGGGAGCGGCGCCAACTGCTGGTAGCAGCAGGGCTCGTCGCGCACCTCGGGCGCCGTTCCCGGCTCGTGGACCGTGATGCCCGAGCCCTCCCGGCCCAGAAGCGGTTTGGCGACCCAGCCGGTGGAGGCGGCGAGTTCACGCGGGCCGTCGAGATAGGCGGGCAGCAGGTTCGGATGACCGGGGTAGAGCTCCCACAGCACCGCGAGCAGCGCCTTGTTGGAGAGCAGCATCTTCCAGGCGGGCTCGATCCAGCAGGTGCTGCCGGTGCCGCCGCCGTTGTCCAGGGTGTCCAGGACGTACGGGCCGAAGCGGTCCGTCGTCAGCCATTCCCACGGGTACAGCTTGAAGCAGCTGCGGATGAAGCGGAGCCGTTCGTCCACGAATCGACCCGACAGCCGGTCCCAGCCGATCCGTTCCACGGACAGCGCCTCGGTGGTCAGCCCGGCCTGCTGGGCGGTCTCGCGCAGATACGCGACCGTCATCAGGTCCTCGCCCAGCTCGTCGCCGTCGGAGTGCACGAAGTGCAGTGGGCCGGGCGGCAGCAGCGGGGCCTGCCGCTTCCAGGCGTCGACCAGGCGCTCGTGCAGCGAGTTCCACTGGTCGGCACCCGGGAAGCGGTCCTCCATCCAGAACCACTGGGGGCTGGCCGCCTCCACCAGCGACGTGGGGGTGTCGGCGTTGTACTCCAGCATCTTGGCCGGTCCGGCGCCGTCGTAGCGCAGGTCGAACCGCCCGTACAGGGAGGGGAGTTCGGCGCGCCGCTGCCAGGACCGGGCGACGAGGCCCGCGAGCCGGGGGTCGGTGATGCCGAGGTCCGCGAAGCGGTCGTGCTCGACGATGTGGGCCGCCGCGGCGAGGCACATGGCGTGCAGTTCCTCGACCACCTCCTCCAGCGCCTCGACCTCGGGCAGCGAGAACGCGTAGTAGGCGCTCTCGTCCCAGTACGGCCGCAGGGAACCGTCCGGGTAGCGGGTGAGGGGATAGACGAGACCCTGCTCCTCGACGATCCGCTGCCAGCCGGGGCGGGGTTCGATGGTGAGCCGCTTCATGCCGCCGGGCCGCTCAGCCGCCGCCGGAGCCGGAGCAGCCGAAGCCGCCGCGCTCCACGGCGGCCTTGTCGAAGCTGCCGCCCGAGACCTTGCCGCTCGACTTGCTGCCGCCGTAGTAGTACGCGCCGCTGCCCCTGTCGTCGTCGCACTCGTAGCTCGGCAGCACCTCGCGCGTGTCCCGGTCGACGCAGCGTCTGTCGGGCTCCGAGCCGCACGACGTGATCGCCGCCGCGAGCACCCCCATACCGCCGAGCACCACCGTGCTCGACCTCAGCCTGCGACGTGCCATCCTCCGGGCCTCCCCCTCGGCGTACGGACATTGCCGGCCGATCGATCGGCCGCCGGACAGACTAGATCGCGCCTGCGGACATCCGTAACCCGGTCCACAAACCCTCCCCGTCTAGAGTCGTTTTGTGATCTTTGGGATGCTCTGCGCGCTGGGTGCGTCGGTCTGCTACGGCACGGCCACCGTCTTCCAGGCCGTCGCCGCACGGGCGGCCGTCGGACAGGACCGGGCGGCGTCGCGCTCGGGGGTGGACGCCGCGCTGTTCGTGCGCGCGGTGCGCCAGTGGCGCTACCTCCTCGGACTCGCCCTCGACGGCGCGGGGTTCGTCCTGCAGGTCGTGGCGCTGCGGCTGATCCCGATCTACGCGGTCGGGGCGGCGCTGGCGGCGAGTCTGGCCGTGACCGCGGTACTGGCGACGCGCGTGCTGGCGGTGCGGTTGAGCCGGACGGAATGGACGGCGGTCGGCGTGGTCTGCGCGGGCCTCGCGATGCTGGGGCTCGCCTCGGGGCCGGAAGGCAGGGCGTCCGCACCGCCGTGGCTGGAATGGGCGCTGCTCGGCACGGCCGTCGTCGTGCTGCTGGGCGGTGCGGCCGCAGGCCGGCTGCCCGGACGCTCGCGTGCCCTGGTGCTGGGCCTGTGCGCCGGGCTCGGCTTCGGGCTGCCGGAGGTGGCGGTGAGGCTGCTGGACCGGCCCTCGCTGACCGATCCGGCGCTGTACGCACTGCTGCTGGGCGGTGCGGCGGCGTTCCTGCTGCTCACTTCGGCGTTCGCGCACGGCTCCGTCACGACGGCCACGGCGGGCATGGTCCTCGCGGAGACCATCGCCCCGGCGGCCGTGGGCGTGGTCTGGTTGGGCGACCGCACCCGCGAGGGCCTGGCCTGGCTCGCGGTCCTCGGCTTCGCCGTCTCCGTGGGCGGGGCGCTGGCGCTCGCACGTTTCGGCGAGATCCCGGCCGCGGCGTCACCGTCCCGCCCCGCCGGAGACACGCCGGGTGACCGGGACCGCCGCTGACCCGGCAGGGTGCGGGCCGGCGCCCGGCGCCCCGGCCGTGGGCGCTCTGGCCGACGGCACTCCGGCGAACGACCGGCGGATCACCGGGCAAGTGACGGACCAGCGGGCTCAGCGCGGGCGCCCCACCCGGCCGGCAGGCTCAGCACCGGTGCCACCACCGACCAGCGTCCTCGGCGTCCGCCCGAGCCCACGGCGGCTGCGCAGTCCGCGCCCGTCGCGCTCGCCGCCCGTCGCAGGTGGTCGGCGCTCGATGCGGGCGCCCCCGTACGCCCGCGCCCCGTACCGGCACCCGCACCCGCACCCGCACCCGCACCGGCTCAGGGAAGCACCCGGCACAGTGCGTCCAGCGCTCCCGACCAGGCGCTGTCCGCGGGGGTGCCGTAGCCGACGACGAGGGCGTCCGGGCCCGGCGGCGTGGAGGGGTGGTGGAACCGGCCGAGGCCCGCGACGGCGAGGCCCTGCCAGGCCGCGGCCCGGACGATCGCGCGTTCGGTCCCCGTCGGGAGCTCGAGCACCGCGTGCATCCCGGCCGCGATGCCGCTCACCCGGACAGCGGGGGCACGTTCGGCGAGCGCCTCGACGAGCTGGTCGCGCCGGCGGCGGTAGCGCAGCCGCATGGCCCGCACATGGCGGTCGTAGGCGCCGGAGGAGATGAACTCGGCCAGGGTCAGCTGGTCCAGCGCGCCCGAGGACCAGTCCGACTCCCCCTTCGCAGCGGCTACGTCGTCCACCAGCGCCTCCGGGAGGACCATCCACCCCAGCCGCAGCCCGGGGGCGAGGGACTTGCTCGCCGTGCCGAGGTAGACGACCCGCTCGGGGTCCAGCCCCTGGAGCGCGCCGACGGGCTGCCGGTCGTACCGGAACTCGCCGTCGTAGTCGTCCTCCAGGATCAGTCCGCCCGTGCTGCGGGCCCAGTCGACCGCGGCGGTACGCCGGTCCGGGGGGAGCGCGACCCCCATCGGGAACTGGTGGGCGGGCGTCAGCAGCACCGCGCCCGCGGCCTTGGACGCAACGAGGTCGCCGGTACGGGTGCCGCGTGCGTCGAAGCGCAGCGCCGACAGCCGCAGCCCGGCGTCGGTCAGCCGCTTCCAGTGCACGTCGAGCCCGTACGCCTCGACCGCCACCTCCCGTACGCGGCCCCTGAGCCCCGACGACGGCGCCCCGGCCCGCAGCACCGCGGCGAGCAGCATCAGCCCGTGGACGTAGCCCGAGCAGATCACGATCCGGTCGGGGTCGGTGTACACCCCACGGGCCCGGGCCAGGTAGTCGGCGAGCGCGGTGCGAAGCTCCGGCCGCCCGCGCGGATCGCCGTAGCCGAACGCCTCGTGCGGGGCGGCGGTCACCGCGCGCCGTGCCGCCCTGAGCCACTCGGCGCGCGGGAACGACGCCAGATCGGGTGAGCCGGGCATCAGGCTGTACGCCGGGCGGCCGCGCGCCTGGCTGGGGCGCGGCGGGGACGGGACCGGCCGGCGAGGCACGGCGCGCCGGGCGACCCGGGTACCCGAGCCCTGCCGTGCGGTGAGCCACCCCTCCGCGACGAGTTCGCCGTACGCGTCGGCGACGGTGTTGCGGGCGATGCCGAGATCGGCGGCGAGCGTCCGCGAGGAGGGCAGCCGGGTGCCGGGGGCGAGCCTGCCGCTGCGGACCGCGTCCCGCAGCGCGTCCGTAAGCCCGGTGCGCAGGCCGGTGCCGCGCAGCTCCACATGGAGGTCGGCGCCGGCGCCGGCTCGGAAAGTGGCCCAGTCGTTCGTCATGGAAATGGACCATACCTATGTGCCATGTGCCGCGTACGGTCGAAGACATGTCTGAGACCCGTAACGACTTCAACCACGAGCACAGCCCCCGTATGCAGTGGGCCAAGCACGCCCCCGAGGTGTACAGGGCCATGGTCAAGCTGGACGCGGCCGCCCAGCAGGGGGTCGACCCCACGCTGCTGGAGCTGGTCAAGATCCGCGCCTCCCAGCTCAACCACTGCGCCTTCTGCCTCGACATGCACACCAAGGACGCGCTGGCGGCCGGCGAGTCGGTCGACCGGATCATCCAGCTGAGCGCCTGGGAGGAGTCGCAGCACTTCTACACGGCCCGGGAGATCGCGGCGATCGAGCTGACGGACGCCGTGACGGTACTGACGGACGGTTTCGTCCCGGACGAGGTGTACGAGAAGGCCGCGAAGCACTTCGAGGAGGCGGAGCTGGCGCAGCTGATCGCGGCGATCGCCGTCATCAACGCGTGGAACCGCTTCGGCGTGACGACGCGGATGGTGCCCGGCCACTACACGCCCGGCCAGTACAAGCACTGAGGGCCGCGATGTCCGCGCAGGACTTCAACGCGCGCGTCGACACGTTCCTGCGCGGGGTGTCCGACCCCGGTGCTGCCGCGATCGACCGGGCGCGGCTGTACGTGGCGGCGGGCGCGGACCGCGTGCACCCGATCGACGCTCCGGCGGACGCGCTGCCGCGACTGCGCCGGGAGGTCACGGGCCCGATCAACGCCGTGGGCTGCCCCGGCGCCCCGGACGTCCCGGCCCTGGGCCGCCTCGGCGCCACCCGCGTCACCTTCGGCCCGGGCCTGCTGCTGCACACGCTCGACGCGCTCCGCGAGTGGTCGACGAGGCTGCGCGGCTGACCGCGGGCGCACCGGTCCGGCGGGCACCACCGCCTCGGCGGCAGCCGCCGGCCGGGGCATGCGGAGCCGGCGGCCGCGCCGACCCGCACCGCTGACCCGGCTCCGGGACCGGGGCGGGGCCCGGCGCGAACGGCTCCGGGACCGGCGCCCCGTGGCCCCGCGACGCACCCGGTCCGTACGCGCGGGACACCCGGCGCCCCAAGAAGACGCCCGCCCCGCGACGCACCCGGTCCGTACGTGCGCGCCCCCCGGCGCCCAAGAAGCGCCCGCCCCGCGACGCACCCGGTCCGTACGCGCGGGACACCCGGCGCCCCAAGAAGACGCCCGCCCCGCGACGCACCCGGTCCGTACGTGCGCGACCCCCGGCGCCCAAGAAGCGCCCGGGCGCGGGGCGCGGCCCTGACGCACAGGGGTCGCGCACCGCGCAAGGGCAGGGGCCCCGACGGGGCCCGGAGGCCCGTCAGCCCTCCGTCACTTCTTGGGCAGCCACGCCTTCCAGGTCGCCTCGTTCTCCTTCACCCACTTCTCGGCCGCGGCCTCCGGCGACATCTTCTCGCCGGCGATCATCAGCGCGACCTCGTTCTGCTGCTCGGTCGTCCACCTGAAGTTCTTCAGGAACTCGGCGGCCTCGCCGCCCTCCTTCGCGAAGTCCGCGTTGAGGAACTTCTGCAGCGGGGTGTGCGGGTAGGCGCACGCGACCTTCTTCGGGTCGGCGTCGCAGCCCTCCTTGTACTCCGGCAGCTTGACCTCGACCATGTCGATCTGGGCGTTCAGCCACTGCGGGGTCCACCAGTACGTCAGGAAGGGCTTCTTGTCCTTCGCGTACTTCTTGATGGCCGTGATCTGCGCGGCCTCGGAGCCCGCGTAGTTGGTCTTCAGGTCCAGCTTCAGATTGCTGATGATCGCGTCGTCGTTGGTGACGTAGTCGGGCGAGCCCTCCAGCAGTTCGCCCTTGTCACCGCTCTCCGCGGTCCTGAACTCCTTGGCGTACTTGTTGAGGTTCTTCCAGTCCGTCACATCGGGGTGCTTGTCCGCGAAGTACTTCGGGACGTACCAGCCGATGTGCCCGGTGACACCGAGGTCGCCGCCCTTGACGACGGTCTTCTTGGTGTCGACGTACTGCTTCTCCTCCTTGGGGTGGCCCCAGTCCTCGAGGATCGCGTCGATGTCGCCCTTGGACAGCGCGTCCCAGGCCAGGACCTCGCCCATCTGCTGGGTCTTGACCTTGTAGCCGAGCTCCTTCTCGAGGATCTGCTTGGCCACGGCGACGTTCGCCTGGGCGCCGACCCAGGACGGGACGGTCAGCTTGACGGTCTTGTCGCCGCCGACGTCGTTGCTCTTGCCGGTGTCGGCGGCTCCGCAGGCGGTGAGGGAGAGGACGCCGAGGGCTCCGGCTACGGCCACGGCGGTACGGAGGGTACGGGCGGTGCGCATGGTGCTCCTGTCGAGAGATCCGGAAAGGTGGGTCAGCGGGGGGTGCGGGAGGTCCGCTGGGTGACGCGGTCCAGGACGAGCCCGAGGCAGACGATCGCGATCCCGGCCGTCATGCCGAGGCCCATCTCGCCCCGGGACAGGCCCTTGATCACGTCGTAGCCGAGCGCGCCTCCGCCGACGAGACCGCCGACCACGACCACGGCGAGCACCAGCACCACGCCCTGGTTGACGGCGAGCTGCAGTGCCGGACGGGCCAGCGGCAGCTGGACGCCGAGGAGCTGCTGGCGCGTTGAGGCGCCGAGCGAACGGGACGCCTCCACGGCCGCCGGGTCCACCTCGCGCAGGCCCTGGGTGGTGATGCGCACGACCGCGGGCAGCGCGTACACGACGGCCGCCACGATCGCCGAGGTACGGGTGGCTCCGAAGAGCGCGACGACCGGGATGAGGTACACGAACTGCGGCATCGTCTGCATGGCGTCCAGCAGCGGCCGCACCCACCGTTCGAGACGTCCGGCGCGGGCGCACAGCACGCCCGCGAGGAAGCCGAGCACCAGCGTGAGCACCAGTGCCGCGAGCACCTGGGAGAGCGTGTCCAGGGACTTGGCCCACACCCCGAGCACGCCGATCGCCGCCATCGCAGCGGTCGCCGTGACCGCGGAGACCCAGTTGCCGACGAGCCAGGCCGCGGCGGCGACCAGCAACAGCACGGACCACCAGGGCAGCCACATCAGCACGTCCCGCAGCGGATTCAGCACCCACAGCGTGAACTCGCGCGCCCAGACCTCGGTGAAGGTCAGGTTCTCGGTGATCCACTCCTGTGCCTTGTTGACCGGCGTGGAGATGTCGTACGTCCAGGCGTCGGGCCAGGTCGTGGTGCGCACGGCCGCCGCTGCGGCCACCGCGGCGGCCACCAGCGCCCATGCGCGGCCTCCGTGCAGCCAGCTCCCGGCGGGCGCCGGCGTGCCGGAGGCGTCGCCCGCGGCCGCCGTCGTGCGGTCCAGCCAGACCGCGATGAGCACGATCGGGAGACCCGCGGCGAACGCCTTGCCGACGTCCGTGGTCGACAGCGCCGAGTACACCTCCTCGCCGAGGCCGCCGGCGCCGACCAGCGCGGCGATGACCACCATGGACAGCGCCATCATGATCGTCTGGTTGAGGCCGAGGAGCATCTGCCTCCGGGCGAGGGGCAGCCGGGCGGTCCAGAGCCGCTGCCAGCCGCTCGCGCCGAGCGACGCGGACGCCTCCAGTGCCGCCGGGTCAGCACCGCGCAGTCCGAGCGCGGTGAGCCGGGCCATCGGCGGAGCGGCGTAGATGACGGTGCAGAACAGCGCGGCGGGCGTTCCCGTGCCGAAGACCAGCACGAACGGCAGGAGGTACGCGAAGGCCGGCATCACCTGCATGGTGTCGAGCACCGGGCGCAGTGCCCGGTCCACCCGGTCGGAGATCCCCGCGGCGAGACCGATCAGCGCGCCGAGCAGGGCGGCGACCGCGACGGACACCACCATCAGCGCGATGGTGAGCAGCGTGGCGTCCCACATCCCGAGCAGTCCGCAGACGGCGAACGCGCCGAGCGCCGTCAGCGCGACCCGCAGCCCGCGCCGCCCCAGTCCGGCGGCGCGCCAGGCGACGAGCACGGCGGCGGCCACGACACCGAGCCAGCCGAGCGCGTCGAGCCCCTGGTACACGGCGTCGACGCCGTCCGTGGCGGTGTTGGACAGGTGCAGCAGGAAGTACAGGAAGAGCGGGTGGGTGTCGCGGTTGTCGACGACCCATTCGTTGGCCGCGTCGAGCGGCCCCGATATGTCCGCGGTCAGCCCGGCGGGCCAGCCGCCTCCGCCGAGCAGGAGTGCGCCGAGCACGAGGAGCGCGGCGAGCACACCGCCGCCCGCGAGCAGCTTCCGGCGGCGCCGTACGGCGTCGCGCAGGCTGCCGGAGTCCTCGGCCCGGGCTTCGCCCGCGGTGGTCCCGGTCTTGGCGACGGTGGTGACGGTGGCGCTCATCGGCCCCACCTCCGGGTGCCGGCGGCCGGTTCGCGCGTGGGGCGGCACCCCAGGGGGACGGCCCTTCTCATGCCGCCACCCCCTGCGCCGGGACGCCCGCCACGACCGCGAGGAGCGCGGCGTGGTCCACGACGCCCAGGCAGCGTCCGCCCTCGACGACGCGCACGGGGCCGCCGGAGCGGGCGACCGCCTCGATCGCCTCGGAGACCGTCGCGCCGGGGGCGACCGCGGGGCCGTTCTCGGCCTCGGCCGCGTCACCGGCGGGGCGCATGGCCGTGCGGACGGTCATGACCTGCTCACGCGGCACGTCGCGGACGAAGTCCCGTACGTAGTCGTCGGCGGGTGAGCCGACGATCTCCTCCGGGGTGCCGAGCTGGACGATGCGCCCGTCCCGCATCAGGGCGATCCGGTCGCCGAGGCGCAGCGCCTCGTTCAGGTCGTGGGTGATGAAGACCATCGTGCGGCCCTCCTCGCGGTGCAGCCGGATCACCTCCTCCTGCATGTCACGGCGGATCAGCGGGTCGAGCGCGCTGAACGGCTCGTCGAAGAGCAGCACTTCGGGGTCGACGGCGAGGGCCCGGGCGAGGCCGACGCGCTGCTGCTGACCGCCGGAGAGCTGACCCGGACGGCGCTCCTCCAGTCCGTCGAGGCCGACCTTGGCGACGACCTCCGCGGCCCTGGCGCGCCGTTCCGCCCTGCCCACGCCCTGGATCTCCAGCCCGTAGGCGACGTTGTCGAGGACGGTGCGGTGCGGCAGCAGACCGAAGTGCTGGAAGACCATGGCGGCCCGGTGCCGGCGCAGCTCGCGCAGGCGGGCCTTGTCCATCGAGAGCACGTCCTCGCCGTCGATGGCGATCGAGCCGGAGGTCGGTTCGATCAGCCGGGTCAGCGTGCGCACGAGCGTGGACTTGCCGGAGCCGGAGAGCCCCATGACGACGAAGACCTCGCCCCTGCGCACGTCGAAGCTGACGTTGCGCACGGCGGCCGTGCAGCCGGTGCGCTCGCGCAGCTCAGCGGGGCCCAGCGCCGCGAGTTCGGCCGAGCCGGGCACACGGTCCGCCCGGGGCCCGAACACCTTCCACAGGTCGCGCACCGCGAACACGGGCGGTTCCCCGTTCCCGGTGGCGTCGCCGGCCGTACCGGGGGCCTTGGTGTCGATGTCGATCGTTTCCCTGGTGTCGCCGTTCATCGCGCCTCATTTCCCGTCAGCGTCAGCAGATCCGCACATTTCTCGCCGACCATCAGCACTCCGATCATCGGGTTGACGGCCGGCATCGTCGGGAAGACGGACGCGTCGGCGATCCGGATTCCTTCGAGCCCCCGGATTTTCAGATCCGGGTCGACCACGGCCAGTTCATCGGCGGAGGAGCCCATTCGGCAGGTGCCGGCCGGGTGGTAGACCGTGTGGGCGACCTTGCGCGCGTACTCGCTCAGCTCCTCGTCGCCGGTGATCTCCGGCCCCGGGCAGACCTCCCGCTTCAGCCAGCCGGCCAGCGGTTCGGACTTCGCGATCTCCCGGGCGATCCGGATGCCGTCGACGAGCGTCCGGCCGTCGTAGTCGTCCTCGTCGGTGAAGTAGCGGAAGTCCAGGGCGGGCTTGACCTCGGGGTCCGCGCTGGTCAGGTAGAGGCGGCCACGGCTGCGCGGCTTGGGGATGTTCGGCGTCATCGACACGCCGTGCGCGGGCCGTTCGTAGCCCAGCCGCTCCGGATTGTCCGTGAACGGGATCTGGTAGAAGTGGAACATCAGGTCGGGGCCGCGCTCGGTGTCGTCGCGGCGCACGAACAGACCGGCGTCGGAGTCCATCGCCGAGTTCTCCGGGATCGGCCCGTGGGTCTCCCAGACGATCACCGACTCGGGGTGGTCCAGCAGGTTCTCGCCGACGCCCGGCAGATCGTGGACCACGGGGATGCCGAGGGCCTCCAGGTCGCCCTTGGGCCCGATGCCGGAGTGCATCAGCAGCCGCGGCGTGTCCACGGCCCCGGCGCAGACGATCACCTCGCGTCGCGCCCGGAGCAGCCGCTCCTCCCCGTCCTTCGAGCGGACGTGCACGCCGCGGGCCCGGGTGCCGTCCAGCTCCAGCCGGTACGCCCAGGTCTCCAGCAGCACGGTGAGGTTGGCCCGTTCGTCCATCACGGGGTGGAGGTAGGCCACCGACGCCGAGGAGCGCTTGTTGTTCTCGGGGTGGTACGCGAGGTCGAAGAAGCCGACGCCCTCGTGGAACGGCTTCTTGTTGAAGCCCTCGACGCGCGGCACGCCGAGCGCCGACCCGGCGGCCTCGACGAAGTCCCGGGCGATGGCGTTGCGGTCGGCCTCGTCGACCGGGACGACGTTGTTGAGCAGCTTGCCGAAGTACGGGTCCATGGCGGCGGCGTCCCAGCCGTCGGCCCCCGCCTCGGCCCATTCGTCCCAGTCGGACGGCAGCGGCTTGAACGCGATGAGCGTGTTGTGCGAGGAGCAGCCGCCGAGCACCCGGGCGCGGCTGTGCCGGATGTGGGAGTTGCCGCGCGGCTGTTCGGTGGTGGGGTAGTCGTAGTCGAGTTCCCCGCCCAGGAGGCCCATCCAGCGGCGCAGGGTGAGGACGTCCTCGCGGTCCACGTCGCTCGGGCCGCCCTCGATGACGGCCACGGTGACGTCGGGGTCCTCGGTCAGGCGGGAGGCGATCACCGATCCGGCGGTGCCGCCCCCGACGACGACGTAGTCGTAGGCATAGTCGTGCTCGGTCATGGTGGTGGTTGCTCCTGCTCCCCGTGATCAGCCCGCGAACCAGCGCACGGGGCGCGGGGCGAGGTTCTGATAGATGTGCTTGGTCTCGCGGTACTCGGCGAGCCCGGCGGGACCGAGCTCCCGGCCGATGCCGGACTTGCCGAAACCGCCCCACTCCGCCTGAGGCAGGTACGGGTGGAAGTCGTTGATCCAGACGGTGCCGTGGCGCAGCCGCGCCGCGACCCGCCGGGCCCGCCCGGGGTCGCTGCTCCAGACGCCGCCCGCGAGGCCGTACTCGGTGTCGTTGGCGAGCGCGACGGCCTCGTCCTCGGTGCGGAAGGTCTCGACGGTGAGCACCGGGCCGAAGACCTCTTCGCGCACGACGCGCATGGTGCGGTCGCACCGGTCGAGGACGGTCGGCCGGTAGAAGTACCCGGGCCCGTCGGGCCGCTTGCCGCCGGCGCGCAGCACCGCGCCCTCGGCGAGGGCGGAGGACACGTACTCCTCGGTCTTCGCCAACTGCTGGGCGGAGACGAGCGGTCCGCACTCGACGCCGTCGTCCGTGCCGCGGCCGAGCCGGATCAGCTCGGCGCGGCGGGCGAGTTCGGCGACGAACCGCTCGCGCAGGGATTCCTCGACGATGAGGCGGGAGCCGGCGGAGCAGACCTGGCCGCTGTGGATGAAGGCGGCGTTCAGCGCCTGGTCGACGGCGGTGTCGAAGCTCTCGTCGTCCCTGCAGGCGTCGGCGAACACGACATTGGGGTTCTTGCCGCCGAGCTCCAGGGCGACCTTCTTGACGCTGTCGGCGGCGGCCCGCATGACCTTGGTGCCGCTGGCGAGCCCGCCGGTGAAGGAGACGAGGTCGACGTCGGGGTGCTCGGCGAGGCGGGCGCCCACCGGGTCGCCGGGGCCGGTGACGAGGTTGGCGACACCGTCCGGGAGCCCTGCCTCCGACAGCAGGCGGATCAGGGCGACGGTACTGAGCGGGGTGATCTCGCTCGGCTTGACGACGAAGGTGTTGCCCGCCGCGAGGGCCGGCGCGATCTTCCAGCTCGCCTGCAGCAGCGGGTAGTTCCACGGGGTGATCAGACCGCACACGCCGACCGGCTCGTGCACGACCACGCTGTGGATGTCCGGCGAGCCGGCGTCCACGACGCGTCCGTTCTCGTTGACGACGAGGTCGGCGAAGTAGCGGAAGGCGTCGGTGACGCAGTCGACGTCGACGCGGCCCTCCTCCACGGTCTTTCCGGCGTCGCGGCTCTCCAGGCGCCCGAGTTCCTCGCGGTCCCGCTCCAGCAGCCCGGCGACCCGGCGCAGCAGCGCCGCCCGCTCGGCCACCGGTGTACGGGGCCACTCCCCCTCGTCGAACGCCTTGCGCGCGGCGGCGATCGCGGCGTCGGTGTCCTCGGCCCCGCCCTCCGCCACGACCGCGAAGGGGGTGGCGTCAGCGGGGTCGAGGATCTCGCGCGTGGCGCCGGAGACGGCTTTGCGCCATTCTCCGGCCACGTGGATGGTCAGTTGTGCCGACACGTCGCGTTTGGCCTTCCGTTCCCGTTATGTCTCTCACCAGCAAGGACTGGCGAGCGGGTCGCCTGCCCCGCGGGACGGAAAGCATGCGTGACGGGTGGCCGGAAGTAACGCGTGTCACTCTCCGGGGAAGTCGTCGTCCGGCTCGTCACGGACGGTGAGCCCGCACCGTCGGACGGCGTTCGGCGAAGGCCGGGGGGCGGACCGTACGGCGCCGGGCGGTGGCGAGGACGGGCTCGCGGGGCCCCGGACGGGGCCTCTTGACTTCCGTCGAATCGGGAGGAAACTGGTATTTACACCAGAAAACCGCAGAGAGCCGCACTCCCTCGGAAGAGACGTCTTGCCGGAGGGCGTGACCCCCTCGGCTCTGGCTAGGCCCCCGGCGAGAAGAGCGAGGACCAGCGCGATCGGCGACGACCGGCGCGCAGGAATTCGCCCGGACCACCGGGGACTGTTTTGTTTCCGGGGACTGTTCCGGGGACCTTCCCCGGCTGTTCCGGGGCGATCAGCGATACGGAAACGCCTGTGGGGCGCCGCGCGTTCGCGCGGCGCCCCACAGGCGCTCACCGGTCACCCGGTCGTCAGATGAGGCCGAGGCCGCGGACCGCCTCGCGCTCCTCCTCGAGCTCCTTCACCGACGCGTCGATGCGGGTGCGGGAGAACTCGTTGATGTCCAGGCCCTGGACGATCTCGTACGCGCCGCCCTTGCAGGTGACCGGGAAGGAGGAGATCAGGCCCTCCGGGACGCCGTAGGAGCCGTCCGACGGGATGCCCATGGAGGTCCAGTCGCCCTCGGCGGTGCCGTTGACCCAGGTGTGGATGTGGTCGATCGCGGCGTTCGCGGCCGAGGCGGCCGAGGAGGCACCGCGGGCCTCGATGATCGCGGCGCCGCGCTTGGCGACGGTCGGGATGAAGGTGTCCGCCAGCCACGCCTGGTCGTTGACGACCTCCGCGGCGTTCTTGCCCGCGATCTCCGCGTGGAAGACGTCCGGGTACTGGGTCGCGGAGTGGTTGCCCCAGATGGTGAGGCGCTTGATCTCGGAGACCGGGGCGCCGGTCTTGGCGGCCAGCTGCGACAGCGCGCGGTTGTGGTCGAGGCGGGTCATCGCGGTGAAGCGCTCGGCCGGTACGTCCGGGGCGGCGGCCTGCGCGATGAGCGCGTTCGTGTTGGCCGGGTTGCCCACGACGAGGACCCTGATGTCGTCAGCGGCGCGGTCGTTGATGGCCTTGCCCTGCGGCTTGAAGATGCCGCCGTTGGCCTCCAGCAGGTCGCCGCGCTCCATCCCCTTGGTGCGCGGGCGGGCGCCGACGAGCAGCGCGACGTTGGCGCCGTCGAAGGCGACGTTCGGGTCGTCGGTGATGTCGATGCCCTGGAGCAGCGGGAAGGCGCAGTCGTCGAGCTCCATCGCGGTGCCCTCGGCGGCCTTCAGGCCCTGCGGGATCTCGAGGAGGCGGAGCCTGACCGGCACGTCCGCGCCGAGCAGTTGGCCCGAGGCGATGCGGAAGAGCAGCGCGTAGCCGATCTGGCCGGCGGCGCCGGTGACGGTGACATTCACGGGAGTGCGGGTCATGGCGATCTCCGTAAGACAGCTGGCGGTGGGGGTCCCTGCCCCTGGTGCTGGACATCTCCACCGTAGTGATCGGCACCGCCGTGATCGGCGTGATCGGCGTGATCGACGCGTACGGCGGCGCCGGTTCGGCACGGTCCGCGCCGATCGGCACCGACGGCACCGATCGCGGTGATCGATCTCTCGACGTGAAGAGATATCCAGCGGTCAGGCTATCCGACCCGGACCCCCCGGAACCCCCGGCCCCTTGTGGTGCGGCTCACGGGAGCGCACTACTGCTCCGTCGTGCAGCCCTCGGTGCCGGTCGTCAGCGTGGCGCACGCTTCGGCCTCCGACTCCGCGGCCACGGCGACCATCGGGGTGTAGGCGTCCTTGTCCGCGTTGACGAGACCGTTCTCGCTCTCGCCGTCGGCGCTTATCTGCACCTTGTCGCCCGGCGTGGCCTGGGTGATCCGCGCCCATGCGGCCCCGCAGGTCTTGCTGTAGCGCACCTCGACGACGGCGGTGCCGACGTTCGTCCGGGAGGCGGTCGTCGCGAGCTGTCCGCCGCACCCCATGTTCTCGGGGTCCTGGCCCGTGCAGTCGGCGCCGAAGCACTTCACGCCCGCGGGCAGCTCCGGTGCGCTGGTCGTCGGCGCCGCGGAGGGCGACTTGGCCACCGTGCCCGGCTCGTCGCCGCCACCGCCGAGGTCGGTCAGCAGCACCGCGGCCGCGATCACCAGCAGCGCACCGACGAGACCCGCCAGGAACACCGTCGTCCTGCGCCGCCCGCGCCCCTGGCCCGGACCGCCGGGCGAGGCGGGGGCACCGGCGTACGAGGGCCCCGACGGCTTCCCGGGCCGTCCCGATCCGCTGCGGGGCTGGGCGGGCACGTGCGGCCGGTCGCGCGGGCCCTCGCCGTCCGGCGCGGCGGTGGTCAGTCCGCCGGAGCGGCCGGCCGGGGCCGTGGGCCCGTTCGGCCCGAACTCACCCAGCGCGGCCCGCGCCTGGGATATCCGGATGGCCTCCATCGTCATGTCGTGGCGCATCTCGGCGCGGCTCCAGGCGCGCTCGGCCAGCTCCCACATGGTCGTGAGGTGGACGGGATTGGTGCCGGTCACCTCGGCGAGCGCGACGATCGCGCCCTTGGGTGCGAGCAGCCGTCCGTTGAGAAAGCGCTCCCACGACGTCTTGCTGTATCCGGTGCGGTCCGCGACGGCGGCGATGCTGAGCCCGCTGCGGTCGACGAGCCGGCGCAGCTGGCTCGCGAACTCCCTCACCTGCGGGTCGAGTTCTTCCGGTAGCGCCTTCCAACGAGGCATTGCCTCCCCCTTGTCCCCCGAATACGTGCCTGATGTGCCCCGCGCCGTGGTGCCCCCCGCCACGCCTCCGGGTCCGCGTCGTGACGGACTACCCGGAGGGATGCGCGAAGCCAGGATGACAGTTCCTGGCGCCGGGGCGCACGGGGGCATTCGGGACGATGCCGTACCCCGCGTGCGCCGCCGTTCCGAAAGCCGGGCTCAGTCTCGCATCCGTTGCCCGACGATCACACCATGGCGGAACGGTCACCTCCGTGCCACAGGCCCCGGCCGTCCCTTGTCGCTGTTTGGCGCGTGCATGACCCTGAATCACGCGACGGCGTCCGTCCTCCTCGGGGGAGGGGACGGCCGCCGCCGGCCACGGGGGTACCTGGCTGCGGGCGGGCGCACGAGCCCGCCCGCAGCCGAGGCGCCCGGCCCCACCGGGGGCTCCGGCCGGGCTTCAGCCCGGGGCCTTGCCCCGTGACCCGCCGCCGGCCGCATCCGCCCGCGCGGCGACAAGAGGAACGGCGCCGTCAGATGCGGGGGAACGGACGGGAGGTCCGGCCCGGCCGGCGGTACGCGGGCGGAGTGCCGCTCGGGGCGTCGCGAGCCGGTGGAGCGTTCCGTCACGGCCTAACGCACGGTGAAGCGGACCGCTTCCTCCAGGAACGGGATCTCCAGCCACGGCTGCGGCTGGACCATCAGGGCGAGCAGCACGATGACGGTGCCGAGCAGCCCGTACGTGACCATGTCGGTGAAACGCGAGCGCACCGCCAGCATGCCCACGGACGGCAGCGCCCGGCGCAGCGCGGCGCCGGTGAGCAGCGCGAGGCCGACGAGCATCGTGCCGACCCTGAACGCCTGGTCGAACGGGTCCACGCCGACGATCAGCAGACCGAGCGCCGCGAGCCCGAGGACCGTGAGCAGCGGCCACTGGCGCGCGGGCGCCGGAGCGTCACCGGGCGCGGCACGTCCGCCGCCCTCGGGACGCGCGGTGTCACGGGTGACGGCGGGCGGGCGCCGCGACCTGCTCGCGGCCCGCTCGGCGGTGTCGGTCCGGTCCTCCGCCGGCCCGGGAGGGGAACCGGGCTCCGCCTCCTCGGCGGCAGCGGCCGCGCCAACGGTCGTCGCCGCACGGTCCGCGTCGTCCGCGGAGCTGTTCGTCGCCGCACGTTCCGCGGAGCCGTCCGACACCGTGCGGTCCGCGGCGGGGGCGGAGACGCCCGCCGTACCGGCTTCGCGCCCGACGGGGCCCGCTCCGTTCCGCGCGGCGGGCTCGCCGGACGCTTCGGGCCGGCTGCCGTTCGCGTGCCCCGCCGCCCGGTCCGCACCGTCGGCCCCGTTCACGGACGGGGACGTGCCGGGCGTGCCCGGGGTGCCCGCCGGCTCGCCCTGCGGGCCGCGGGACGCACCGCTCGCCCGGGCCGGCCGGCGGCCGGCCGCGGACTCGGCGTGGTTGTCCGGGATGTCCATGGATCTCAGTCCGCGGCTGCGAGCTCGGCCGCCTCGACGACGTTGACGAGGAGCATGGCGCGGGTCATCGGGCCGACGCCGCCCGGGTTGGGCGAGAGCCAGCCGGCGACCTGCGCGACGTCCGGGTGGACGTCGCCGACGATCTTCCCGTTGCCGTCCCGGCTGACGCCGACGTCCAGCACCGCGGCGCCCGGCTTGACGTCCTCGGGACGGACCAGGTGGGCCGAGCCCGCCGCGGCCACGATGATGTCGGCCTGGCGCAGATGCGAGGAGAGGTCCCGCGTACCGGTGTGGCACTGGGTGACCGTCGAGTTCTCGCTGCGGCGGGTCAGCATCAGCGGCAGGGAGCGTCCGATGGTGGTGCCGCGGCCCACGACGACGACGTGCGCGCCCTTCAGTTCCACCTCGTACCGGCGCAGCAACCGGATCACACCGTTCGGCGTGCACGGCAGCGGGGCGGGCTCGTTCAGTACGAGACGGCCGAGGTTCGTCGGGTGCAGGCCGTCCGCGTCCTTCGACGGGTCGATCAGCTCCAGCACGCGGTTCTCGTCGACGCCCTTCGGGAGCGGCAGCTGCACGATGTATCCGGTGCAGTCCGGGTTCTCGTTCAGCTCGCGGACGACCGCCTCGATCTCCTCCTGCGTGGCGGTCTCCGGCAGTTCGCGCTGGATGGAGGCGATGCCCACCTCCGCGCAGTCGCGGTGCTTGCCGGCCACGTACTTCCGGCTGCCGACGTCGTCACCGACCAGGACGGTCCCGAGGCCGGGCGTGAATCCCCTGGCCTTGAGCGCCGCCACACGGGCGGCCAGTTCGGACTTGATCTCGGCCGCGGTGGCCTTGCCATCGAGAATCTGGGCGGTCATGCCCCCCATCCTCGCGGATGACCCCGTCCCGGTTCCAATCAGGTTCGGCTCGGGCCGCTCTCGGGTCCGGCTCGGGCCACCCGGTCCCGGCGGCGTTCCACCGCCCGCCACCCCGGAGGAGTTCGCACCGGCCACCCCCGGGATCCTTGCGGCATGCCCCTGCACGGTTCGCTGAGCGGTACACGAGGTTGCACTTGCACAACACATTGGCATATCGACTGGACAAGAAGTCGGCGGTAATACGACGATGAGCCGCGCAGTGTCGCGGGCAGTGTCGGGGGGCAGACCGCTAAGTCACATATGACGTTCCTCCGTCAGGGCCGCGTCGTCCCCGCAGAACCCGACGGAGGAATCCCGCCATGAGCTTCGGCGACCCGAACAACCCGTACGGCCAGCAGCAGGGCCAGCCGGGCTACGGCTACCCGCAGGGCCAGCAGCAGCCGCCCCAGCCCGGCTACGGCTACCCCCAGGCCCCGCCCGTCCAGCCGTACGGTGGCGGCTATCCCGGCACCCCCATGTCGATGCCCGGCCTGATGCAGACCGCCCGCGTCCTGCTCTTCATCGTCGGCGGCCTGCAGATCATCCTCGGCATCATCGCCGCCTTCGCGATCGCCGCGGCCCAGGACGTGGCCGACTCCGTGGGCGCGGGTGAGCAGACCGGTCCGCTCGCCGGTCTCGGATTCGCCGTCGTCCTCATCCTCCTGGCCTTCGCCGCCTGGGCGATCGTCCTGGGTGTCAAGTTCGCCAAGGGCGGCAACGGCGTGCGGGTGACGACGATCGTCTACGCCTCCCTGTTCATCCTGGGCAGCCTCACCAACTTCGCGGCCGGCGAGGCGAGCTCGGCGGTCGGCGGCGTCATCGGGCTGGCCATCGGCGGCATCATCCTCGCCGCGATGGTCAACAGCAGCGCCTCCGCGTGGTTCAACCGCCCGCGCTACTGACCCTTCCGCCCCGGACGGCCGAGCCGGTCCGTCCCCGGCGCGCCAGGCAGGCACGAAGGCCGTAACCCCCGCCGACGAGCGGGCGTTACGGCCTTCGGCCTGTCGGGCGCCGGTGCGCGTCAGTGGAAGAAGTGACGCGTGCCGGTGAAGTACATCGTCACGCCGGCCTTGCGCGCCGCCTCGACGACCTGCTCGTCACGGACCGAACCGCCCGGCTGGACCACGGCCTTGACGCCGGCAGCGGTCAGGATCTCCAACCCGTCGGGGAACGGGAAGAACGCGTCGGAGGCGGCATAGGCCCCGGCCGCCCGCTCCTCGCCCGCGCGCTCGACGGCGAGCTTGGCGGAGTCGACCCGGTTGACCTGGCCCATGCCGACACCCACGCTCGCGCCGTCCTTGGCGAGGAGGATCGCGTTGGACTTGACGGCACGGCAGGCCCGCCAGGCGAAGGCGAGTTCGGCCAGCTCCTCCGCGGACAGCGCCTCACCGGTGGCGAGGGTCCACGCGGCCGGGTCGTCGCCCCCGGCCTGGAGGCGGTCGGTGACCTGGAGCAGCGCGCCCCCGTCGATCGGCTTGACCTCCACCGGCGCTGACGGGGCGTCGGGGCAGCGCAGCACACGGATGTTCTTCTTGCGCGCCAGCACCTCGACGGCGCCGTCCTCGTAGTCCGGGGCCACGATGACCTCGGTGAAGATCTCGGCAACCTGCTCGGCCATCGCCACCGACACCGGGCGGTTGACCGCGATCACGCCGCCGAACGCCGACAGCGGGTCGCAGGCGTGGGCCTTGCGGTGCGCCTCGGCGACGTCGGCGCCGATCGCGATGCCGCACGGGTTCGCGTGCTTGATGATGGCCACGCACGGCTCGGCGTGGTCGTACGCGGCACGGCGGGCCGCCTCCGTGTCCGTGTAGTTGTTGAACGACATCTCCTTGCCGTGCAACTGCTCGGCCTGGGCGAGCCCGCCGCCCTCCTCCGTGACGTACAGCGCGGCGCCCTGGTGCGGGTTCTCGCCGTAGCGCAGGACGTTCGAGCGGTGGTACGTGGCGCCGAGGAAGTCGGGGAACGCGCCTGCGGCGGAGCCGCTGTCGGAGGCGGCGTCGGCCGGGGCGTACGAGGAGGCGAACCAGGATGCGACCGCCACGTCGTACGCGGCGGTGTGCTGGAACGCCTCGGCGGCCAGGCGCTTGCGGGCGGCGAGGTCGAAGCCGCCGGAGGAGGCCGCGGTGAGCACGTCGGCGTAGCGCGCCGGGCTGGTGACGACCGCCACCGAGGGGTGGTTCTTGGCGGCGGCGCGGACCATCGACGGGCCGCCGATGTCGATCTGCTCGACGCACTCGTCGGGGCTCGCGCCCGAGGCCACGGTCTCCCGGAAGGGGTACAGGTTCACGACCACGAGGTCGAACGGCTCCACCCCGAGCTCGGCGAGCTGCTCGCGGTGCGCGTCGAGGCGGAGGTCGGCGAGGATTCCGGCGTGCACCCGCGGGTGCAGCGTCTTGACGCGGCCGTCCAGGCACTCGGGGAAGCCGGTCAGCTCCTCGACCTTGGTCACCGGGACACCGGCCGCGGCGATCCTCCCCGCGGTGGAACCCGTGGAGACGAGCTCGACGCCGGCCTCGTGGAGCCCTCGGGCGAGCACTTCCAGCCCCGTCTTGTCGTAGACACTGATCAACGCGCGACGGATGGGCTTATTCACCGACATGAACCTTTCGTCCCTCAATGCGGTAGCCGTTACGGGCCAGACGCCCCACGACCTCGACGAGCAGCTGGCGCTCGACTTCCTTGATGCGCTCGTGCAGAGCGGCTTCGTCGTCCTCGTTGCGGACCTCGACCACGCCCTGGGCGATGATCGGGCCCGTGTCGACGCCGTCGTCGACGAAGTGGACGGTGCAACCGGTGACCTTCACCCCGTAGGCGAGCGCGTCACGCACTCCGTGGGCACCGGGAAAGCTGGGCAGCAGCGCGGGGTGCGTGTTCACGAACCGGCCGCCGAAGCGGGCGAGGAAGTCCTTGCCGACGATCTTCATGAAGCCGGCCGAGACGACGAGATCGGGCTCGTACGCGGCCGTGGCCGCGGTCAGGGCGCGGTCCCACTCCTCGCGGGTGGCGTGGTCCCGGACCTTGCACACGAAGGTGGGAATGCCGGCGGCCCGGGCCCGCTCGAGACCGGCGATGCCGTCCCGGTCCGCGCCCACGGCGACGATCCGGGCGCCGAAGCCCTCGGGATCGTCGCCGATGGCGTCGAGCAGCGCCTGGAAGTTGGTGCCGGATCCGGAGACCAGGACGACGAGGCGGGCGGCAGCCACAAGGGACTCTTTTCGCGTTGCGGTTCGTATTTGTATGGTCGTACGAACGAAACGAGCCCGGCGATAGGGGAACTCTACGAAGCCGTCGACCGTCAGCAACGATACCGGCACACCGAGCGGCCCCCGCGGGACGGGGGCTGGGCCGGGAGGTAGCGTCTGGGGGCAGGGCCCGTCCCAGACGGAGTACCCGCGTACAGAGGTACACGAGGGGAAGACGTTCACCACCATGCCGGACCGATGCCGCCGCACGGCACTCCGCCTCCCGCTCTCCGCCGAGCGGGGCTCCCTGCTGCTGCGGGAACGCCAGTCCACGGAGCCCACGGAGCCGCCCAAGGACGAGAGCAATCCGTTCGCGCCTCCGCCGGCGGGCTCGCCGGACCAGCCGTGGCAGCCTCGGCACGGGTCGGATGACGACTCCTCGGGCCGGGACCGGCGTGGTTCCGGTGAGGACGGTGAGGGGGAGGACGGGCGGACACCCTGGGGCAGCCAGTGGAGCAACCGCCAGCCGGGCCGTTCCTCGGGCGGCTTCGGCGGCCGACCGGGCAAGGAAGGCGGAAGCGGCGGCGGCCAGGGCGGCCCGGAGGGCGGCCCCGGCCAGGGAACCGGTCTGCGCTGGGACCCGACGGATCCGGTCCAGCGCCGGGCCCGGTACGCACTCCTCGGCGGTATGTGGGCGTTCTTCTTCGCCCTGTTCGACTTCCCCGAGATCGCCCTCCTCCTCGGGGCCCTCGCGATCTACTGGGGCGGCAGCTCGCTTCGCGCCAAGTCCCGCCGGACGACGCCGGGCGACGCGACGTCCGCGGCGGCCCCCTCCCCCCAGGCGCCGGGACAGCCCTCGGGCCGTCCGCAGGTGACGGCGGCGGTGAGCGGACTCGTGATGGCCGGGATCGCCCTCACCATCGTGGCGATGACGTTCACGATGCAGCTGGTGTACCGGGACTTCTACACGTGCGTGTCCGACTCGCTGACGAAGACCGGCCAGATCTCCTGCAACACCCTGCTGCCGGAACCGCTGCGCGGGGTCATCGGCGTCAAGGAGTAGCCGGACCGCGGCGAGCGACGGCCACCCGGTGCGGCGCACACGCACCGCCGGGATCGGTCACCGCCGCCGGTCGCGTTCGGCACCGCGCACCCGCACCGGCCGCGTTCGGCACCGCGCACCCGCACCGGCCGGGAATCGGTCGCCGCCGGTCGCGTTCGGCACCGCGCACACCCACCGCCGGGATCGGTCGCCGCCGCCGGTCGCCTCGGACGCGGATCGGCCGGAGAGCGTGACACGGCCGCCCGTACGGAAACGTGCGGGCGGCCGTCGTTCTGTGCGTCCGGTCACGGGGTGGCGCAGTCACCGTGCGCGGGCTTCGGCCCGGGGCGCGGGTCCCCGGCGGCTGGTGAGTGCTCGGAGCCCTGCGCCTGCCCGCCGGACAGGCCCGGCCAGCTGCCGAGCCCACTGCCCCCGACCGGGCCCACCGGGCCACCCGCACGCGAACGACCGGCTGCCGGGCCGCCGTCACGGGGGACAGGTCCGGCTCCGGCGGGCCCGGCTCCTCGGGGGCTGGGCGTGGGGGCGGGGGCGCCCGGCGCGGGACCGGGGCCGGGGCCCGTACCGGTACCGGCGGACGGTGACTTCGGCGAGGCGCCGGGGCCGGGGGGCGCGAGGCCGGGGCCGGGGCCGGCTGGCACGGACGCGCCCGGCACGGAGCCCGGCACGGGACCTGTACAGGCGGACAGTGACCGGGACGCGGAGCCGGGGGCGGGATCCGCGGCGGCGGGCCTTGGCCTCCGTGCGGAACCGGGGTCGGTGGGTGCGGAGCCGGGCAGCGCGCGGACGGGCGGGAGTTCGCCCCGGACACCCCCGTTGATCCCGGGGCCTCCGACAGGCATCGCGAGCCGGGGAACCGGATCCCTGCCCGGTACCGGCGGCACATCCGGCCCCGGCCCTGCCGGACCGGTCGCGGCCATCGGGGCCATCGGGGCCATCGGGGCAGTGGGATGCCTCGCGCCGGTCGGGCCCGTCGCGCCGGGGAGGACATCGGCTCCGGGCCCGGCTCCGGCAGGTGCCTCGGGTGCCCACTGACCGTCGCGGTCCACGGAAGCCGACGAGGACGGGGAAGCCGGGGAAGCCGGGGAAGCCGGGGAAGCCGGGGAAGCCGGGGAGGCCGACGAGGACGGGGAAGCCGGCGGGCCGGCATCGGCCGGTGACGTCGGCGAGGCCGGTGACGGGAACGGGATCGCCGCCATCAGGCCGCCCGACGCCTGCTTGATGGCCTCCCAGCGCGGAACGCGCAGTCGGCGGTCGGCGTCGCGGAAGCGCCAGGCATGGAGCGCCAGGGCCACGGGCACCCCCACCGCGGCGGCCCAGAGGAACGCGGCCGGGCCCGTGAGCCACCAGACCGGGCCGAAGGAGGCCAGGACGCCCGTGCCGAGCGCCCCGCCGGCCGCCGCCGAGAGGACGGCCATGAGCGCCCCGCACACGGCGGCCGCGAGCAGCGCGGTGAGCGCGGTCCCGCCTCGGCTCACGGGTGCCGGCGCGGCGATCGTGCCGTTTCCCGGGCCGCTCTCCGTGCCCCGGTCCTTCCCGCCCCGCGCCTCCGCCTCCGGCGACCCCGCCCGTGGCGCCGCGCACCAGGCCACCACGAGCCCGGCCGCGACGGGGACGACCGCCGCGGCCAGACCCAGCGGCATGCCCGCCCTGTCGAGCGGCACCGCGGCGAGCAGCGGGAAGGGCGGCAGCGCCGGGGTTCCCGCGAGGCCCAGCGGCGTGGCCGTCGCGCCCGCGCCGAGCACGAACCCCGGCCCCAGCCCGTAGGCGGCCGCCCAGACCGCGGCGTTCGGCATCAGCGCCAGCACGAGCAGCAGCAGCGCGAATCTGCCCTGCCAGTCGTGCGCGAGCTGGACGAACACCTCCTGTGCCGCGCCCGCGTGCGCCACCAGTGAGGCACCGACGATCAGCGCTCCACCTCCGACCAGCACCGCGATCGCGAGTCCAGCGGCACGGAACCCCACGATCACCCATGAGCGGGCCAGGGCGATCCGCGCGGCCTCCGGGACCCAACCGGGCAGCGGCCCGTGCGGGCGTCCGCAGGCCGTCCACACGCCCGCCGCTGCCGCGATCGCCACCAGCACGGGTACGTGCAGCAGCGCGCTGAGGGGTTCGGCGGCGAGTTCGCCGCCCCTGGAGTAGAGCACCGCGCCGACCGCCACGAGCAGATATCCGCAGCTCACTCCGATGACCGCCGTGCTCGCCGACGGCTGTCGCAGCCCTTCCGCCGTCTCGACGGCGTCGCGCGCGGCCCGGTACACCAGGAACACCGGCAGTGCCGTGAGCAGCAGCGGGACCAGACCCACCGGGGCGGGCACCTCGGAGAGCGTCTCGGATCTGATCAGCTCCGTGCCGTGGGCGAGCAGCCACATGCCGGCAGCGGCGTGGAGTGCTCCGTCGGGTCCGCTGTCCGGGTACGGGGAGCTGATCCACATCACCGTCACGAGCGCGGCGAGTGCGCCGAGCCCGAGGCCCGCCGCGATCGCCCCGCGCATCAGGGACATCGTCAGCGCGGCCGCGGACCGGCCGCCCTGCACGGCCACGCCCGCGGGGCCACGATCGGTCGTCTGGGTCACGCGGCCATGCTGCCAACGACACGCGCTTTATCCGCGTAACGAGAGATTGCTCGCTGTGTCGCTAAAAATACGCTTATGTACTTTTCGGCCCAGTACGCCCTCCCGGGGAGGTCTTCATGACGAAGAGCGCCGCGGACAGCACCGAAGCGGCCGCGCCTCCGTTGCCCTCGCCCAAGGAACGCCGCAGGCTGCGTGAGGCCAAGGCGCTGTCCGAGGAGCAGTTGGCGGAGGCCCTGGGCGTCACCAGGGCGACGGTCAGGGCCTGGGAGACCGGCCGCAGCGACCCCCGCGGGCGCAAGCGTGAGGCGTACGCGAAGCTGCTCGCCGCGTACGAGGCCGAGCTCTCGGCCCGGGAGTCCCTGCCCGAGGCCGGCGAGGAGGCCGGACCTGCGGCGGCCGCCACCGGCGAGGAGCGGCCCGGAAGCCCTTCGCCCGCTCCGGACCGGCGCCGTGCTGACGGCGGGCGCACCGGGGGGACGGAGAGTTCCGGGGATGCCGCTCCCACCAGGGAAGGCCGTGACACCCCCACCGAAAGTCCCGCCGCCGGGAGCCGCGCTCCCACGCGCTCCACGACCGGCAGCTCCGCCGCGCCCCCCACCACCGTCGCAACACCCACGACCGGCAGCTCCGTCGCGAGCCCCACCGCCGCGAAGACCGGGAGCCCCGCCCCCACGCGCTCCACCACCGGTGGTGCCTCCGGGTACCCGGCCGCGAGCCCCGCCGCCGGGTACCGGAAGGCGGCCGCGGCCCGGCCCGGTGCCTCCGCGCCACCTCCGCCGCCCGACCCCCCGCGCCCGTATCCCAAGACGGCCCCCGTCCGGACCTCCGCCGAGCACCCCGAAGCCTCGGGGACCACCCGGCAGGAAGCCTCCCTGGGGGAGGAGACCATCGGCGCCGCCCGCCCCGCGGAACCCTCCGGGCGGCCACCCGTCCCGGACGCGGACGGGGCCGCGCTGACCGCGGAGCAGGCCTTCGACGAGCTGTACGCCCGTACGGCCCCCGATCTCGTCCGTCAGACCCTGCTGCTCACCGGGCGGCAGTCGCTGTCCCGGGAGGCCGTCGAGCGCGCCTTCCACCTGGCCTGGCAGCGCTGGCCCGAGGTCGCCGTGGACCGGGATCCGTCGGGCTGGGTACGGGCGGCCGCGTACGAGTACGCCATGTCGCCCTGGCACCGTCTGCGCCGCGCCCACCGCCGCGCCGACCCCGTCGCGTCGGCCCGTCCGGCCGCCGCCGCGTACCCCGGCGGGCGCACGCTCCGCGAGGCACTGCTCGGGCTGCCGCCGTCGTACCGCCGCACGCTGCTCCTGTACGACGGCCTGGGCCTCGACCTTCCCGATACCGCTGCCGAGACCGAGGCGAGCACGCCGGCCGCCGCACACCGGCTGTTGCACGCCCGGGCGGCCGTCGCCGAGCAGATCCCCGAACTGGCCGAGCCCGACGCACTCCAGCACGAGCTGAGCGATCTGGTGGCCAACCTGTCGGCGCCGAGGCTCGCCTCGGCCCGCTCGGTGCGCGGCGGCAGCGAGCGCCGGGCCGAGCTCTGGACGCGCGCCGCGATCGGGCTCACCGTCCTGATCCTCGGCGCAGCAGCCGTGACCATGGCCGTCACCGAGGACCACTACGAGCCGCCGCAGGCACCCGGCGAGCGGGTGGGCGGCGTGCCGCCGCGGAGCGGTCCCGAGCCCTGGTCGAAGGAGGACTACCGGCTGCGGGTCCAGCTCCGTTCGCATCCCGGCGCCGGTCCGGCGCGCCTCGTCCCGCTGGCCCGCTGACCGCCACCGTCCCGGGCGCCCGCGCCGCGGAACGCCGCTGGACCCGCACCCCGGAAGTCCGGGGTGCGGGCCCAGCGGCATGTCCTCCCAGGGAGCGGCCGTCGCGGCCGCGCACGGGGGAATCAGCCGAGCAGGATCTCCCGCGCCAGCTTGGCGGTCTCGGTCGGGGTCTTGCCGACCTTCACGCCCGCGGCCTCCAGGGCCTCCTTCTTGGCCTGTGCGGTGCCGGAGGAGCCGGAGACGATGGCGCCGGCGTGGCCCATGGTCTTGCCCTCGGGGGCGGTGAAGCCCGCGACGTAACCGACGACCGGCTTGGTCACGTTGGCCTTGATGAAGTCGGCCGCGCGCTCCTCGGCGTCGCCGCCGATCTCGCCGATCATCACGATCAGGTCGGTGTCCGGGTCGGCCTCGAAGGCGGCCAGGGCGTCGATGTGGGTGGTGCCGATGATCGGGTCACCGCCGATGCCGACGCAGGAGCTGAAGCCGATGTCACGGAGCTCGTACATCATCTGGTAGGTCAGCGTGCCGGACTTGGACACGAGACCGATGCGGCCGGGCTTGGTGATGTCGGCCGGGATGATGCCGGCGTTCGACTGGCCGGGGGTGATCAGACCCGGGCAGTTGGGGCCGATGATGCGGGTCTTGTTGCCCTTGGCACCGGCGTACGCCCAGAACTGAGCGGTGTCGTGGACCGCGACGCCCTCGGTGATCACGACGGCGAGGCCGATCTCGGCGTCGATCGCCTCGATGACCGCGTCCTTGGTGAACTTCTCCGGGACGAAGATGACCGTGACGTCGGCGCCGGTCTCCTTGATGGCGTCGGCGACGGAGCCGAAGACCGGGACCTCGGTCCCGTCGAAGTCGACGGTCGTGCCCGCCTTGCGCGGGTTCACGCCACCGACGACGTTCGTGCCGGAGGCCAGCATGCGCCTGGTGTGCTTCTGGCCCTCGGAGCCGGTCATGCCCTGGACGATGACCTTGGATTCCTTGGTGAGGAAGATAGCCATGGTGTGGTGTCCCTCGTCCCTTACTTCGCAGCCAGCTCGGCGGCCTTGTCGGCCGCACCGTCCATGGTGTCCACACGCTCGACGAGCGGGTGGTTGCGGTCCGCGAGGATCTGGCGACCCAGCTCCGCGTTGTTGCCGTCGAGGCGCACGACCAGCGGCTTCGTCACGGCCTCGCCCTTGGACTCGAGGAGCTCCAGGGCCTGCACGATGCCGTTGGCGACCGCGTCGCACGCGGTGATGCCGCCGAAGACGTTGACGAAGACGGACTTGACGTCCGGGTCGCCGAGGATGATCTCCAGGCCGTTCGCCATGACCTCGGCGGAGGCACCGCCACCGATGTCGAGGAAGTTGGCGGGCTTGACGCCGTTGTGCTTCTCACCGGCGTACGCGACGACGTCGAGGGTCGACATGACCAGACCCGCGCCGTTGCCGATGATGCCGACCTCGCCGTCGAGCTTGACGTAGTTGAGGCCCTTGGCCTTGGCGGCGGCCTCGAGCGGGTTGGCCGACGCCTTGTCCTCGAGCGCCTCGTGCTCCGGCTGGCGGAACTCGGCGTTGGCGTCGAGCGACACCTTGCCGTCCAGGGCGATGACACGGCCGTCGGCGACCTTCGCGAGCGGGTTCACCTCGACGAGGAGGGCGTCCTCCGCGACGAAGGTCTTCCACAGGGTCACGAGGATCTCGGCGACCTGCTCGGCGACCTCGGCCGGGAACTGGGCGGCCTCGACGATCTCGCGGGCCTTCTCCGCGGTGACGCCGTCGTTCGCGTCCACCGGGATCTTGGCGAGCTTCTCGGGGGTCGTCGCGGCGACCTCCTCGATGTCCATGCCGCCCGCGACCGAGGCCATGGCCAGGAAGGTGCGGTTGGTGCGGTCGAGGAGGTAGGAGACGTAGTACTCCTCGGCGATCTCGGGAGCCGTCTCGGCGATCATCACCTTGTGGACCGTGTGGCCCTTGATGTCCATGCCGAGGATGTCCGTCGCACGGGCGACGGCCTCGTCCGGCGTGGCGGCCAGCTTGACGCCGCCGGCCTTGCCGCGGCCGCCGACCTTCACCTGCGCCTTGACGACCGAACGGCCGCCCAGTCGCTCGGTCGCCTCGCGCGCCGCCTCAGGCGTGTCGATGACTTCACCGGCCAGCACCGGTACACCGTGCTTGGCGAAGAGGTCCCTCGCCTGGTACTCGAACAGGTCCACGCGCGTCCGTCCCTTTGCTTCTAATCGTCGCAGTAGTGATTCGCGGTTCGTTGTCTGCGTGGGCGTGCCGCGAAGGGCAACGTGACTGCGCAGTCACTAGGGAGGCGTACACGGTGTCCGGCACGCGGCATGTCCGTCTCGCAGGTTATCCCCGTGGGCCGTGGGTCCCTAAATCGCAGATCACAACCGAGCGGTGATACCGGTCACAGATCGCGTGCACTGCGGAACCCCGGGTTACGGGACGGCCACGCGCCGAGCACGGTCCGGCACCGGGTGCATCCGGCAGGGCGACGGCCCCGCGGACACGACCGGAGGGGACCTGCGCGGGCGCCCGGCCGGCCGCGGCCTTGGCCTCGTCCGGACAGGGGAACGGGCGGCCCCCACCCCAATGGGGACCGCCCGTCGTCGTGCGTGACCCGCCGGTCACCGGGCGCGCTGCGCCGGCTCAGAAGCCCTGGGTCGCGTAGCCGCCGAGGGAGTCGACGTACCCCGGGGTGATCGCGTCCGCAGCGGCCTGCGCTCCGGTGACGGCGTTGCCGGCGACCGGCGAGGCGGCGACGGTGCCGTACACGTCCTGCCCGAACGGCTGGACCTCGGAGACCACTCCGCCGGCGAACGGCGTCACGTCGCCGACGACCCCGTGGGCGAGGTTGCCCGCGCTGCCGCCGATCCCCTGGGTGACGGGGCTGACGTGGTCCACGACGGTCTCGACGAACGGCTGGACGGAGCCGACGACGCCGCCCGCGAAGGGCTGGACCTCGCCGGCGAGGCCGGCCGCGAGGGGCTGGACCCCGGAGACCACACCACCGGCGAACGGCGTCACGTCGCCGACGACACCCGTGGCCAGACCCCCTGCGTCGCCGACCGCCTGACCGGCGACGGGGAGCACGCCGTCGACCGCACGGCCGGCGATGGGGGGCAGCACGTCCTGCGCCGCCTCGTCGGCGATCGGGGCGGCGTGCGCCACGGCGTCCTGGGCGTGGCCCTGGGCGGCGGCCGGCGCCCGGTCCACCAGTTCGGGGGCGAAGGAGGACAGCGGGCCGAAGAGGTAGTCGATCTCGGCGCCGGCGTCGGCCACCTCGCTCTCGGCGTACTGACGGGCCTGGTCCGCGGTGGAGGCGGCCGGGGCCTGGGCGGCCTCGCGCACCGCGCCCTCCGCGTGACCGGCGGCGGTGCCCGCGGTGCCTGCCGTGGTGGCGGCCGCGGCCTTCGCCTCGCCGGTGACGGCGCCGACGGCCGGCGCCTCGGTGGCCTCGCCGACCGTGTCCTCGACGGAGTCGGCGGCCTGGTCGGCGGTGGAGAGGGACAGCGAGGGGAGTTCCTCGGCGCCCGCGGCGGCGGTGCCGACGGCCCACATGCCCGCGGCACCGGCGGCGACGGCTATGGAGCGGCGGATGTTCTTGTTCATGATCGGGAGATTCCTTCGAGTTCCGAGGGATAGGGCAGACCTGCTCCGCCCCCGCGCGGCAGGTCTCGGGCAGGGGGAACGGCCTGCCCTATCCGGGGAACTCGGGAATCTCGCGACCGCGTTCGCGTGGGCCGGAAGCGGCCTCGGGCTGCCCGGAGCCGGGCAGGAGTGCGGATGCCGACGCGCCCCTGAACCAGGCTGCGGGCTGGTCGCCGGGGCGCGGTGTGTGGCTGTCGCCGGCGGTCTGCAGCACGGCGGCGCCGTGCGGCGCTGCCGGGGAACGGCCCGGGTGGCGCGGGAACGGCCCGTCGCCGAGGCCGGAGTCCAGCAGCAACGGACGATCGCCGTGGGCGGCGTCGCCAGGCGCAGGGTTCCCGGAACGGAACTGCTGGACGCCGCCGGGGGCGGAGCGCTCCGCAGCGCCGGCGGACGGCTCGGCCGCGGGCTGCTCCACGAGGGAAGCGGCGGGCCGCGGGCCGGCGGGGACACCGGTCCCGGGTCCGTGCTGCGCACCCCCATCGGGCAGTCCCAGTCCGGCCAGGGGCCGGGGCTCCTCACCCGGCCACCCGGGCCCGGGCCAGGGTCGCGCGGCCGCGTCTTCGACCACCCGGCCGACCACGTCGCCGACGGGCTCCGTCGCCTCCGTGACCGTGTCCTCGACGGTCTCCGACACGGGGCGGACCGCCTGGTCCACCACGGGCTCGGCGACCGGGCGCACCACGTCGCGCGCCACGCGCTCCGTGACCGGGCGCACCGCCCGGTTCACCACTGCCCCGGCAACGGGAGCGGTGTCGTCGCGGAGTTGGCGGACCGGACCGGTGGAACCGGCCTTCGAGGTCGCCGTGGACACCCCGGGCCGCTCCTCGGCATGCGCCTGGCCGCCGAGGACGAACCCCAGCACCACGAGCCCGCCGACGAACAGCAACGCCTTGACGGCGCGCACCGCATGCCGCCCGGCCGCGCGGCGCGCAGGGCGCTCGGCGGCAAGGGTCTGGGCAGCGGTGACAGTCGAAATGGGGCGACCCTCCCAGTCGCGGAACGTGGCCCTCCGGGGGCAACGGTGACGATGCTCGCACGAGCCTCCCCGGGTTACGCAAGTCCCTTGTTACCGATGAGTCGCCTTGTCCGGTATGCCTGGTGACCCGGTGTCTGATCTCATGTGCCGGCCGGCACCGGAAGCGGCCGTTTCTCGATCGCGGCCGCCATGACCTCGGGGAACAGGTCCGGCGTGCACGCGAACGCCGGTGCGCCCAGGGCCGCGAGAGCCGCCGCGTGCTCGCGGTCGTAGGCCGGCGCCCCCTCGTCGGAGAGGGCGAGCAGGGCGACGAACTGCACCCCCGACGCCTTCATCGACGCGACCCGCTTCAGCATCTCGTCGCGTATGCCTCCCTCGTAGAGGTCGCTGATGAGCACGACGACGGTGTCGGCGGGACGGGTGATCTGCGACTGGCAGTACGCGAGCGCACGGTTGATGTCGGTGCCGCCGCCGAGCCGGGTGCCGAACAGGACGTCCACGGGATCGTCCAACTGGTCCGTCAGATCGACGACCGCCGTGTCGAAGACGACGAGCCGGGTCGCGACCGACCGCATGGAGGCGAGCACGGCGCCGAACACCGAGGCGTGGACGACGGACGCCGCCATCGAGCCGGACTGGTCGATGCACAGGACGACGTCCTTCTTCACGGACCGGGAGGCTCGGCCGTGGCCGACGAGCCGCTCGGGCACCACCGTGCCGTACTCGGGCAGGTAGTTCGCGAGGTTCGCCCGGATCGTGCGGTCCCAGTCGATGTCCCGGTGCCGGGGCCGGCTGACGCGCGCGCTGCGGTCGAGCGCGCCGGCGAGGGTGGCGCGGGTGCGTGTCGCCAGCCGCTTCTCCAGGTCCTCGACGACCTTCCGGACGACCGCGCGGGCGGTCTCCCGCGTCGTCTCCGGCATCGCCTTGCTGAGCGACAGCAGCGTGCCGACGAGATGGACGTCCGCCTCCACGGCTTCCAGCATCTCCGGCTCCAGCAGCAGCGCGGACAGGCCGAGCCGGTCGATGGCGTCGCGCTGCATGACCTGGACGACGGAACCGGGGAAGTAGGTGCGGATGTCACCGAGCCAGCGCGCGACCGAGGGTGCGGAGCCTTCCAGTCCGGCCGAACGCCCGCCGGTGCGTGTCCCCTTGCCGTCGTTGCTTCCGTAGAGCGAGGTCAGCGCGCCGTCCATGGCCGCGTCGGTCCCCGTCAGGGCGCGGCCCGTGCCGTCAGCCGGTCCCCCGCCCAGCACCAGCCGCCAGCGCCGCAGCCTCTCGTCGGGCGCCGGCCCCGCCACCGCGGGGCCCGCCGTCGCGTCCGTCGCGCTCATACCCGCTCCCCCTCCAGAATCAGCCGCAGTACGGACAGCACCGCGTCGGCCCGCTGCTCGTCGAGCCCGGCCCCGTACCCGGGCACCCCGGTCTCCGCGCGCACCGGCCCGCCGGCCGCGGGCCCCCGCCGCGCCAGCTCGCCGAGCGTGCGGCGCACACCGGGCTCGTACGCCGAGAACGTGCGCCGCAGCAGGGGGAGGACGTCCGTGAAGGCGTCCCCCGGGACCGACGTCAGCCAGGCGTCGACGAGGCCGAGGAGACGCTCGTCGTGAACGAGGAGCATCCCGCCGCCCGACGTGCCGCCGACGAAGCCCTCGATCCAGGCGGCGGCCTCGGCGGGCGGGGTGCCGGGCGACAGGGCGAGGCCCATCAGCCGGGCGGCCTCCCCCTCGGCGAGCCGGTCGTCGTCCAGCAGCAGCCGGGTCGCGCGCCCCCGTATCAGCCCTGGTACGGCGTCCCGGAGCACGATCCTGCGCAGCACGTCCGCCCAGCGGCCGGCCAACTCCGCCGCCTGTGGGAGCAGTCCGATCGCGGAGTGGACCGCGTCGAGTCGGCCGCGCATCCCGGCCGCAGCGTCGTCGTCGAGTCCGGCGCACGCGGGCGGAAGCCCGACACAGACGCGTTCGGCCAGTCCGGCGGCCACCTCGCCGAGTGCGGCGGCGTCCGTCGCCCGCACGTCCCCGTACCGCAGGGAGCGCGCGAGCGCCGGCAGGGCGTCGGCGAGATGGCCCACGTCCGCGTCCAGCGCCGCCCGGTCGGCGAGCGCCCTCATCACCACCGGGAGTGCGTCGGGGAGTTCGGCGAGCAGACAATGCTCGGCCAGGGACGTGACATCGGCCAGCGCCGTCGCCGAGACCGCCTCCGACTCGGCCCTGGCCGTGGCCGCGGAGAGCACCGTGGTCCCCCACGCACCCGCTTCGGCGACCCTGACGTACAGCTCGGGCTCCCAGCGCAACCGCCAGGTCTCACGGAAGGTTCCGGTCGAGCGGCGGCCCGCCTCCGGGCTGCCCCAGCCGACGCCGAGGAGCCGCAACCGGTGCAGCAGCCGGCTGCGCGCGGCGTCGTTGTCCTTGCGGAGATCCAGCTCCAGCTCCCGCTCGACCGGTTCCGCTTTGAGCCGCAGGCTCCGCTGGAGGCGGGCCAGATCGCGCTGCAGCGGGACGGCGGGGGCCGTCTCCGGGACCTCACCGAGGACGTCCCCCACCGTCAGCCTGTCCCGGATCAGCGCGAGGGGCACGTCCGAGCCGTCGCACATCACGGCCCGGATCGCGTCGGTCGTCTCGCTCAGCCCGGCCAGCGGGCGGTCGCGCACGGCCGCGAGCGTCCCGGCGAGCCGGACCGCCTCGATGACATGGGCGGAGGACACCATCCGGTCCTCTTCCCTGAGCAGCCCGGCCACCTTGGTCATCCAGCGCTCCACGGGACGGTCCGGGGCGCGGAACAGATGGGCGTACCAGCCGGGCGATTCGACGCCAGCGCCGTATCCTCCCCCGGAGCCCCGCCCGGGAGGTGCCGCCAGGCGGGCGAGCCGGCGGTGGGTCCAGGGCACCCAGGTCGTCTCGGTCCTGACCTTCGGCAGGCCCTTCAGCAGGGCACGGTCGGCGGTGGCGGTCGACCGGGCCGTCAGCGCGGGCACGTGCCAGGCACCGCAGACGACGGCCACCTCGTCCCGGAACTCGCGGCGTGCCGCCCGCAGCCGGATCCGCATGTGGGCCTCCCGGACGAGGTCGCGGGGATGCCCCCCGTGGCCGTACCGCTCGCGGAGGGCGGCCATCGCCTCGCCGACCGCGGCGAACGGCGCGAGAGCGGCGTCCGCCGGTCTCGCCCGGCCCGCCGGGTCCGGGCCGCCGCGGTGCTCGACGACGTCCTCCCACCAGCGCTCCGGGTCGTCGTACCCGGCCGCCTCGGCGAGCGCGCCGATCGGGTCCACGCGGAGCGCCGGATCCTCACCGTCCACGACGTCCTCCTCGTCGCCCCAGGAGGGGTCGGCCGCCAGGGAGTGCGCGGCGGGCAGGTCGACGAACCGCACGGGCACGTCGTGTCCCAGCGCCCAGCGGATCGCCACCCACTCGGGGGAGAACTCCGCGAACGGCCAGAAGGCGGCCCGCCCCGGGTCGTCCACGGCGTGGGCGAGCAGTGCCACGGGCGGCACCATCCCCTCGTCGGCGGCGAGCGGCAGCAACGCGTCTCCCTCCGGGGGCCCTTCGATCAGCACGGCCCTCGGCTCCGCCGCGTCCAGGGCGGCCAGCACCGCCCTCGCGGACCCCGGACCGTGGTGCCGCACCCCGAGCAGCATCGGCCCGTCACAGGGCCACCCCCTCTCCCGGAGGTCGGCACCCGCGGCCGCCGGGGACGGCGCCGCCGTCGGCGTCGTCATGCGCTCACCTCCCGGCAGGCCCGGTAGAAGTCCTTCCAGCCGTCCCGCTCGCGGACCACCGTCTCCAGGTACTCCTGCCAGACCACCCGGTCCGCGGCCGGGTCGCGGACGACGGCCCCGAGGATGCCCGCCGCCACGTCCCCTGGCCGCAGCACTCCGTCGCCGAAGTGCGCCGCCAGCGCCAGACCGTTGGTGACGACGGAGATGGCCTCGGCCGTGGAGAGCGTCCCCGACGGGGACTTGAGCCTGGTGCGGCCGTCCGTCGTGACGCCGTCGCGCAGTTCACGGAAGACCGTGACGACCCGGCGTATCTCGTCGATGCCCTCGGGCGCCGCGGGAAGATCCAGCGAACGTCCTGTCTGGTCCACCCGCCGGGACACGATGTCGACCTCCGCGTCGGCCGTCGCGGGCAGCGGCAGGACCACGGTGTTGAACCGGCGGCGCAGCGCGCTGGAGAGATCGTTGACGCCGCGGTCGCGGTCGTTGGCGGTGGCGATGAGGTTGAAGCCGCGGACGGCCTGTACCTCTTGCCCCAGCTCCGGGATCGGGAGGGTCTTCTCCGACAGGATCGTGATGAGCGTGTCCTGCACGTCCGCCGGGATGCGGGTGAGCTCCTCGACCCGCGCGGTCATGCCGTCGGCCATCGCCCGCATCACCGGACCGGGCACCAGAGCGTCGCGGCTGGGGCCGTGGGCGAGCAGCCGCGCGTAGTTCCACCCGTACCGGATCGCCTCCTCGGGCGTGCCGGCCGTGCCCTGCACCAGCAGGGTGGAGTCCCCGCTGACCGCCGCGGCCAGGTGCTCGGACACCCACGTCTTGGCCGTGCCGGGCACACCGAGGAGCAGCAGCGCCCGGTCGGTGGCGAGCGTCGTGACGGCGACCTCGACGATCCGGCGCGGGCCCACGTACTTCGGGGTGATCACCGTGCCGTCGGCCAGCGTGCCGCCGAGCAGATAGGTGGCCACCGCCCACGGAGAGAGCCGCCATCGGGCCGGCCGCGGCCGGTCGTCGGCCGCGGCCAGTGCCCGGAGCTCGTCGGCGAACGCGTCCTCGGCATGCGGGCGCAGGACCTCGGCGCCGGTGTCGGCCCCGGTTTCGGGCACGGTCATGGGTCCCCCTCCAGATCGGTCGGCCGGATGTGGTCCCCACCGTGCACCACGCCACTGACAACGCCCCGTCGTCGCAGGTCGGGGCCGATTGTCAGTGCCCGCCCGTAGCGTCTTCACCATGAATCAGCAGGGGGTGCGCTGGACGGCCGAACAGGTGCTGGCCCTGGCTCCTGACATGCCGTCACGCAAGGCGGGAAGCCGACTCGGCACGGCCGGCCCGTGGTCGGGGACGGGCGGCAGCGGCGCGGGGGTCGTCTGGGGTCTGTGCAGGGGCAGCGGCAGCACGCCGTACCGGACGGTCGTCGACACGTCCGGTCCGGCGTACAAGTGCAGTTGCCCGAGCCGGAAGTTCCCGTGCAAGCACGCACTGGGGCTGCTGCTGCTCTGGGCCGGGGACGAGGCGTCGGTACCGGCCGCCGAGGCGCCCGGCTGGGCCGAGGAGTGGCTGGCGGGGCGGCACGCGCGCGACCGGCGGCAGGAGGACCGGGCGGCGGACGGCGGGCCGTCCGCGAGGACCGCCGACCCGGAGGCGGCCCGGCGCCGGGCGGAGCGCAGGGCGGCCCGGATCACCGCCGGTGCGACGGAGCTGGAGCAGCGGCTCGCGGACCTGCTGCGCGGCGGGCTGGCCGCCGCGGATCGGTCCGGGTACGGGCTGTGGGAGGAGACGGCCGCGCGCATGGTCGACGCCCAGGCTCCCGGACTGGCGGCGCGGGTGCGGGAGTTGGGTGCGATACCGGGCTCCGGCCGGGGCTGGCCGGTGCGGCTGCTGGAGGAGTCCGCGCTGGTGCACCTCCTCGACCGCGCCTGGCTGGAGATCGACCGGCTGCCGGAGCCCCTCGCCGCCACCGTGCGCACCAGGGTCGGCCTGACCGCCCCCGCCGAGGGCCCGGCTGTCCGGGACGACTGGCTGGTCCTCGCGCAGTACGACTCCGCGGACGGCAAACTGACCACCCGCCGGATCTGGCTGCACGGCCGGGACACGGGCCGCACCGCCCTGCTGCTCTCCTTCGGCGCGGTGGGGCGGGCGCCTCAGCTCGCCCTCCCCCCGGGGCTGATGATCGACGCCGAGATCGTGCCGTACGGCGGCGCGGGACAGCTGCGGGCGGAGCTGCGCGAGCAGTTCGGCGCTCCGGTGCCCATCAAGGCGCCACCGCCGGGCGGTTCCGCGGAGGACGCGCTCGCCCGGTACGGCGGGGCGCTGCGCGACGACCCCTGGCTGGACGCGTGGCCCGTCACTCTGCAGGCCGTCGTACCGGTCCCCTCGGACGACGGCTGGCAGCTGGCCGACGCCGATGGGCCGCAGGCGCTGCCGGTGGATCCCGCCGCGCCGTCCCGGCCCGGGCTGTGGCGGCTCGTCGCGCTCTCCGGCGGCCGCCCGGTCACGGTCTTCGGCGAGTGCGGCCACCGCGGTTTCGCCCCGCTGGCGGCCTGGTCCGACGACAGCCCCGAGACGGTCACCCTCACCTGAACGCACTCCGGAGGACCCGATGTCCAGCACCACCCGCACGAGCGCCTGGGACGAGCTCGTCACGTCCGCGCTGCTCGGCACCGACCGGCGCACCCCGCCGGCCGACGTCCTGGTACCGGGCCTCGAGACGCCCGTCGCGCTGCTCGACGCCGCCGCGGTGCACACGGTGCGACGGCGGGCGGGACTGCTCCCCGCGGCGGCCCGGCCCCGGCCGGAGCCCGCACCGCCGGACGACCGGAGGGAACTGCCCGAGCCGGCCCGGCGGCGGCTGGCCGTGCTCCTGGCCGACCGGGCCGCGCCCGCGGGCTCCGGAGGGCGGCGGGGCACCGCGCCGGACCTGACGGAGCTCCTTCCGCAGTGGCTCGCCGCCGCCAACGAGCGCGGCTACCGCGCTCCGGCGTCCCTGCTGCCGTCGCTGCTCGACGCCGCCCGCGCCCGCACCGATCTGCGGCCGCCGGCGCTGCGCTTCGCCGGGCCGCGCGGGGTCTGGCTCGCCGGTCTCAACGCCGAGTGGAAGTTCGCCCTGCGCGGCACGACGGCCGGCACGGCCCTGCCGGCGCCCGAGGACGGGGAAGCCGTCCGCCGGCTGTGGGAGGAGGGCCTGTTCGCGGAGCGGGTGGCCCTGCTCGCGTCGGTGCGCGCGCACGACCCGGCAGCGGCGACGGCCCTGCTGGCGGGGACCTGGCCGACCGAGCGCGCGGAGGACCGGCTGATGTTCCTGGATTCGCTGCGCACGGGACTGTCCGACGCGGACGAGCCCTTCCTGGACCAGGCCCTGTCCGACCGCAGCCGCAACGTCCGGGCGACGGCGGCCGAGTTGCTCTCGGCGCTGCCGGGTTCCGCGCTCGCGGGACGGATGGCTGCGCGCGCGGCCGTGTGCGTCGGCCTGGACCGTACGGCGGCCGTCGCGACGATCGCCGTGGAGGCTCCGCACGAGTGCGACGCCGGGATGGAGCGTGACGGCGTCGTCCCGACCGCCCCCTCGGGGCGCGGCGAACGGTCCTGGTGGCTCGGCCAGCTGGTGGAGGCGACGCCGCTGGCCACCTGGCCGGGGCGGCTGGGCGGCCGGACGCCGGAGGAGATCGTCTCCCTGCCGGTCGCCGACGACTGGCGCGACGAACTGCACGCCGCCTGGTGCAGGGCGGCGGTGCGGCAGCACGACGCGGAGTGGGCCCGTGCCCTGCTGGGAGCACCCTCCCAGCCTCCGGCGACGGGCCCGGGGACGTCCTCGCTCGCCGAGAGGGCGAGCCTGCTCGCGACGCTCCGGGCGGAGGAACGAGCGGAGTGGGTCGCCGGGTTCATCTCCGCACACGGCCTGTCCGAGGCGTTCCAGTTGCTCGGCGTCTGCGCGGTGCCGTGGGCGGGCCCGCTCGGCCGGGCCGTCGTCGACGCGCTCGACATCGCACGGGACGCGGGGAGCTACCCGTGGAGCTTCAGTGGCGTCATGGGCCTGGCGGAGCGCTGTCTCGATCCCGCCGAGGCGAGCCGCCTCGAGCTCCTCACCGCAACCCCCGACGAACCCGAAGGGGCGTCGCCGGGGGCGGGAAGCTACTGGTCCGAAGCCTTCCAGCGGCTGGTCTCGACACTCAGACTGCGCGCTGAGATGCACGCCGAGCTCTCGGCGCAGCCACACGGATCGTGACCCGCGACGGCGGCGCCGGTCACCGCGTCTCCGCACGACGCGGTTCGGTACGCACGTCGGTACCGGGGCGGCACCGCGCGGGACGTCACGAGGAGGCAGGACGTCATGGAGCGGCGGGACGTCATGGGGAGGCGGGACGTCACCAAGCGTTCATGCGCCGCGCTTCCGTACGAGGCCGTCCGTGCGACCCGCCCCTCGAGGACCCGCACCAGAGCACAGCGCGACCCTGTGTCGCCATCGCCGGGTCACCTGCGTCACCGCCCCGTCGCGGCCCGCGCCCCACGGACGGCCTGTCCCGCGAGGACCCGCACCAGAGCGCACCGCAAGCTCTGTGTATCGCTCCGTCGCAGCCCGCGCCCCACGGACGACCCGCCCCGCGAGGACCCGCACCAGAGCTCAGAGCGACCGCCTGGCGCCGCCGGGACCGCCGTGTCGCCGTCCGTGAAGGCCTCCAGGTCACGCGGGCCACGGCAAAGCACACCGCGAGCCCTGTGTCACCGCCCCATGGCAGCCCGTGCCCCACGGTCGCCCCGCCCCTCGAGGACCCACGCCAAAGGGCACCGCGAGCCCTGTGTCAGCGCACCGTCGCGGCCCGTCCGTGCCACGCCAAAGCACACCGCGAGCCCTTTGTCACCGCCCCGTGCGACCACCGGGCCGTCGCTGTGACCCCGGTGTCGCCCGCGTCGCGGCCCCGCGGCGCTACGCCGCCTGGCGGACGTTCGCGTTGACCCAGTCGACGATCGACGCCGTCGTCGCTCCCGGGGTGAAGATCTCCGCGACACCCTTCTCCTTCAGCGGAGGAATGTCCGCCTCGGGGATGATCCCGCCGCCGAAGACCTTGATGTCCTCCGCGTCGCGCTCCTTCAGAAGCTCGATCACCTTCGCGAAGAGCGTGTTGTGGGCGCCGGAGAGGATCGAGAGGCCGATCGCGTCGGCGTCCTCCTGGATCGCGGTGTCCACGATCTGCTCGGGGGTCTGGTGGAGCCCGGTGTAGATGACCTCCATGCCGGCGTCCCGCAGGGCTCGTGCGATCACCTTCGCGCCGCGATCGTGGCCGTCGAGACCCGGCTTGGCCACCACCACGCGGATCGGACCGGTCACACCCATCACTGCCTCCACATACCGACTGTGCCGCCATTGGCACTGTGCCCTCATTGGCGCCCAGGCGCGCCGACCGACGCGCGCTGTGCGCCCCCTGGCACGGATCCCGTGCCGCGCCCCGTGCCGACGCGGGCCCGGGAGGTGAACGAACGTTATCTACAGATCTACAGCATCCCGCAAGCCTCCGTTTCGCGGTGGACAGCGAGGGGGAAATCACACATGGGACATATTCGCTACGCGCCGTATCCGCCGGAGGCCTCGCGCCACGGTCGGGACGCCGCGAGGGAGCCGCTGAGCGGTCGCCGTGATCGCCGTGCCGCCTGTCGCGCGGCCCGGCGGTCGTCGCCGCGGGCAGCCCCATGAGGGCACACGGGGGACGGAGCCGCGACCCCGTGCGCCAGTCGGGAGGTCGGGCCATGGGGTTCCTGCCGCTCTTGCGGATGAGGATGTCGATCGCCCTGCTGCGCGCCACGGCCCTGGAACTGGCCATCCTCACCGCCCATATGATCGTTTACCCGTCCGGCCTGATCCCGGAACGCCGCCCTGCCGGACCCGCCTGCGGATCACCGCCCCCGGAGTACCCGGAGCCCCCCAATCCCCAGGAGACCTCGGGCTTCGCCGGCTCCCTCGGCTCCCTCGGCTCCCCCGAGCCCCAGGCCCTTCCGACGCGGTCGTCGCATCCGCCCGCCGTCCTGCTCCACGGCTTCGTGGACAACCGGTCCGTGTTCGTCCTGCTGCGCAGGTCCCTGGTCCGCCAGAGCGGGCGCCATGTGGAGTCGCTCAACTACTCACCGCTGACCTGCGACATCCGAACCGCCGCCGAACTGCTGGGCCGCCATGTCGAGGAGATCTGCGCGCGCACCGGCCGGCAGCGGGTCGACATCGTCGGCCACAGCCTCGGCGGGCTGATCGCGCGCTACTACGTCCAGCGGCTGGGAGGTGACCACCGCGTCCGGACGCTCGTCACACTCGGCACGCCCCACGCCGGCACCAGCGTCGCCCCGCTCGCCAGCGCGCACCCCATCGTGCGCCAGATGCGCCCGGGCTCCGCCGTGATCGAGGAACTCCGGCTGCCCGCGCCCGGCTGCCGGACCCGGTTCGTCAGCTTCTGGAGCGATCTGGACCAGATCATGGTGCCGCTGGAGACCGCACGGCTGGATCATCCGGATCTGATCGTGCGGAACGTCCGCGTGAGCGGCATCGGCCATCTCGCACTGCCCGTCCATCCGGCCGTCGCGGCGGGCATTCGCGAGGCGCTCGAGGCGTCCGGCGCGGAAGCCGACTCGTCCGGTGCCGTTTCGGTGGCATGAAGTCGAACAACACTCGAACGTAAGGCCAAAGCTCTGCCCGCAGTCCGCCGAAACACGGCCGAATGCCCGTTTCCCGCTTTCCCAAAACCTGCCGAAGATTGTCGGCGTCGCATACCGCCGGGTACAGTCGCGCCACTGCGTTGCCTCTGGGACCCCCCGCGGCGGGGTGCCCCCAGACCCTGGTCCTGCTGCCGAGGCGAGAGAGAAGTTGGTGAACGACCAGCACCCCCACGCCGGGTACGACGCGTACGCCACCGGCAGCTTCGACGCCGACCCGCTCTTCGGTGCCATGCCCGGCAGTTACGAGGACGGTCAGGTCGGCCACAGCGGCCAGTACGACGCGACGCAGTGGACCACCGGTTCCCCGACGGGCTACGACGCCTACGGCAACCCCCAGCATGCGTACGGCCAGCAGTACGACGCAACGCATTTCGACGCGGCGCAGTACGACCAGACCGGCCAGTGGGACGCCAACGCCTGGAACGAGGCAGGGCAGTTCACGACCCCGCAGTTCGACACCACGGCGCAGGCCTACGACACGACCGGCCAGTGGACCACGACCGGCTACGGCACGGCGACGTCGTACGAGACGGGCGCCTACGACGCCACCGCGTGGAACTCCGCCGGCACGGACGCCACGGCCGTCCACCCGCAGTACGGCGAGCACACCGGGCAGACGCAGGGATCCGAGCACACCGCGTACGCGTTGTACGAGGAGCAGCATGACCCCACCGGGGTCTTCGTCCCCGAACAGTTCTCCCCCACGACCGAGTTCGGCGCCTCGCACGAGACGCAGACCGGCAGCGGCTACGACACCGAAGCCGGCCTCGACACCGAGCCGCCCGCATTCGGCACCGAGCCCGCCTACGGCACCGAGACCGAGTTCGACACCGCCGGGGAGTACGCGGAGTACGCCCCGTACGAGCCGGAGGGGTCGTCGGCGGCGGACGCCCACGACGGGGAACCGGAGCCCGGCGGGAACTCCGACGCCGAACTGATCGCCGACGCCGCCACCGTCTCGGCACCTGCCGTCACTCTCGCCTCCGCCGCCTCGGCCCGCCCCGTGCGCAGGGCCGGCGGCGGCCGCGGCCGCCGCCGCACCCCCGCCAAGCGTTCCGCGCTCCTCACCGTCGCCGTGCCGTCCGTCTGCGTGATGGGCGTCGCCGGTGTCGCGGCCGCCTCGGTCGGCGGGCTCACCGACGGCGAGCAGCAGAAGGACGACAACACCGCGGTCACCGCCGCCGATCCGTCGTCCGTGAAACCCGTCGCCGCGAACAACGCGCTCGACACGCAGCTCGCCGCGCTCAGCGCCGACGCCCGCGACTTCGGCGACCGCGCGAGCCGGACCCAGGAGCGCATCGATCTCAAGGCGCGCCAGGAGGCAGAGCGCAAGAAGCGCGAGGAGGAGGCCGCCCTCCGCGAGCGGCTGCGGCCGAAGTTCGCCCTCCCCGTCGCCCAGCACGGCCTCAGCGCCTACTACGGGCAGGCCGGCGTCAACTGGATGTCCATGCACACCGGCATCGACTTCCCGGTCTCGTACGGGACGCCGGTGATGGCAGCGACCGACGGCACCGTGCGGACGCAGTGGAACAGCGCCTACGGCAACATGGCCATCGTCACGGCCGCCGACGGCACGGAGACCTGGTACTGCCATCTGAGCAGCACCAAGATCCGCTCCGGCAAGGTCAAGGCCGGCGAAGTCATTGCCTACTCGGGCAACTCGGGCAACTCCACCGGCCCGCATCTGCACTTCGAGGTGCGACCCGGCGGCGGTTCCGCGATCGACCCGCTGGCGTGGCTGCGCAGCCACGGTCTCAGCCCGACCTGATCCCGCCGGCTCCGCCCGTGCCCCGGGACCTGGTCCCGCCGGCTCCGCCCGTGCCCCGGGACCTGGTCCCGTCGACTCCGTACCGGGAAGCGGCCCGGATCCTGCAGCGCTCCGCACCGATGGCGGGTCGGACCCGCCGGACTCCACCCGCGTGCCCGGCCCGATCCACCGGGTCCCGCACCCCCGCTCGGTCCCGGCTGAACCGCCACCGCCGGACCTGACCCACGCCGCCGCCGAGCCTGACCCACCGGCTCTGCTCCTGTCCCCCGGCATGATCCGGTCCCGTCGGCCACGCAGGAACACGTGGGCCGACGCCGCACCCTCCCCTGCCTCACCAGCCGACCGGAGCGGGCTCGGTCCACCGCTTCCTGAGCGCGTGCGGCGACGCCACGCCACGGACGGGACGGTGCATCCGCAGGGCCCGCCGTGCGGACCTGCCGGAACCGAGGGCTTCCGCGACGGCGGCTCTCCTCGGCCGTCAGCCTGACAACCGGCCGGGCAACCGGTCAGCCCGGCACCCCGGCCGGTGGGCCGGCCGTCAGCCGGTCAGAGCTTCTCGACGGGCGCGTACCGCAGCAGCAGCCGCTTCGGCTTGGTGTCGCCGAAATCGATCGTCGCCTGCGCGTCCGCGCCCGAGCCCGTCACCGCCATCACCGTGCCCAGCCCGAACTGGTCGTGGGTGACCCGGTCCCCGACGGCGAGGGCGATCACCGGCTTGTCCGTCGTCCGCCGCGTCGCGAAGCCCGAGGGGCCGGAGCGGGAGCGGGACGACGAGAGCGCCGACGCGATGCCGGAGGTCGGCCCGGCGGGCGCCGCCATCGGACCTGTCCTCTTCCACTGCAGGTGCGCGTCCGGGATCTCCTCCAGGAAGCGCGAGGGTGGGTTGTAGGCGGGCTGGCCCCAGGCGCTGCGCATCGAGGACCGCGTCAGGTAGAGGCGCTCGCGGGCACGCGTGATCCCCACGTACGCCAGGCGGCGCTCCTCCTCCAGCTCCTTGGTCTGGCCCAGCGCCCGCATGTGCGGGAAGACGCCGTCCTCCATGCCGGTGAGGAACACGACCGGGAACTCCAGGCCCTTCGCCGTGTGCAGGGTCATCAGCGTGATGACGCCGCTGCCCTCCTCGTCCTCGTCGGGGATCTGGTCGGAGTCGGCGACGAGCGCGACCTGCTCCAGGAACTCGGCGAGCGTGCCCGTTCCCTCCTCGGCGCCGCGCTCCTGCTCGAACTCCAGGGCCACCGCAGCGAGTTCCTGGAGGTTCTCGATGCGGGTCTCGTCCTGGGGGTCGGTGGACGCCTGCAGCTCGGCGAGATAGCCCGTGCGCTCCAGCACGGCCTCCAGCACCACCGCGGGGCCCGCGCCCGAGTCGACGATCGTGCGCAGCTCCTCCATGAGCGTGTTGAAGCGCTTCACGGCGTTGGCGGAGCGGGCCGCCATGCCGTACGCCTCGTCGACGCGGCGCAGCGCCTGCGGGAACGTGATCCTCTCCCGCAGGGCGAGGGCGTCGATCATCGCCTCCGCGCGTTCGCCGATGCCGCGCTTGGGGACGTTCAGGATGCGCCTCAGCGGCACGTTGTCCTCGGGGTTGGCGAGGACCCGCAGGTACGCCAGGACGTCCCGGACCTCCTTGCGCTCGTAGAAGCGCACACCGCCGACGACCTTGTAGGGCAGGCCGACGCGGATGAAGATCTCCTCGAAGACGCGGGACTGGGCGTTGGTCCGGTAGAAGACCGCCACATCGCCGGCCTTGGCCTCGCCCGCGTCCGTCAGCCGGTCGATCTCGTCCGCGACGAACTGGGCCTCGTCGTGCTCGGTGTCCGCGACGTAGCCGGTGATCTGCGCACCGGCGCCGGCGTTCGTCCACAGGTTCTTGGGACGGCGGCTCTCGTTCCGCTCGATCACGGCGTTGGCCGCCGAGAGGATCGTCTGGGACGAGCGGTAGTTCTGCTCGAGCAGGATCGTGGTCGCGTCCGGGTAGTCCTCCTCGAACTGGAGGATGTTGCGGATCGTGGCACCGCGGAACGCGTAGATCGACTGGTCGGCGTCGCCCACCACGCACAGCTCGGCGGGGCCGAGGTCCTCGTAACCCGTGCCCACCAGCTCGCGCACGAGCGTGTACTGGGCGTGGTTGGTGTCCTGGTACTCGTCGACCAGGACGTGGCGGAACCGGCGGCGGTAGTGCTCGGCGACGTCCGGGAACGCCTGGAGCAGGTGGACCGTGGTCATGATGATGTCGTCGAAGTCCAGGGCGTTGGCCTCGCGGAGCCGCGCCTGGTACATCCGGTACGCCTCGGCCAGCGTCTTCTCGAAACCGTCGGCGGCCTGGTCGGCGAAGGTCTCCTCGTCGATCAGCTCGTTCTTCAGGTTGGAGACCTTGGCGCTGAACGACTTCGGCGGGTACCGCTTCGGGTCGAGGTCCAGGTCGCGGCAGACCAGGGCCATCAGCCGCTTGGAGTCCGCGGCGTCGTAGATCGAGAAGGACGACGTGAAGCCGAGCTTCTTGCTCTCCCGGCGCAGTATGCGGACACAGGCGCTGTGGAACGTGGAGACCCACATGGCGCGGGCGCGCGGGCCGACGAGCTGCTCGACGCGCTCCTTCATCTCGCCCGCGGCCTTGTTGGTGAACGTGATCGCCAGTATCTGGCCGGGGTGGACGTCGCGGGTCGCCAGCAGATGGGCGATCCGGTGGGTCAGCACCCGGGTCTTGCCGGAGCCGGCACCGGCGACGATGAGGAGCGGCGACCCCGTGTGGACGACGGCGGCGCGCTGCTGCTCGTTCAGCCCGTCGAGAAGGGCCGCCGGGTCGATGACGGGACGCGGGGCGCCGTCCCGGTAGTAGGCGTCCCCGGACGGAGGCACGTCGAACCTGCCCTGGAAGAGGTCGTGCGGGACCTCCTCCGCGGGCGGGTGCTCGTCGCCCTCCGGCGGCGGGGGCTCCTCCGGGGCCGAGGTGCGCTGGAGGTCCGCCAGGAAGCTGTCGTCAAAGAGGCTGCTCATCGCTCTCCGAGTCTAGGCGGCCCCACCGACAGCCCGCCGCCGCCTTCGCGGGAATCACCACCGGACACCTCCGGTCATGACACGGACACACAGCGCCAAGGTCACGAAAATGTATCGGGCATATCGACCACTCTCCTTCACAGCAGCACCACACTTTGGCTAGCGTGCTCGCCCAGGCAGCCCGTACCCCCTTCGGCGAACCACGCCGGCCGGGCAGCCGCGCCGAATCCGTGCCCCTCGCAGAGGAGTTCGGAACCGGGGACCCACTCAACAGCACAACTGGGGTGAATCGGGCCGCTTTTCCACGGGCCCGTAGGGCAAACCTTCCGTTCCGTCCGAACCCGACAGCTAACCCGGTAGGCGTTCCACGGAAGGAGATGCCGGCCTTGGCGTCGCACCGCAAGCCGCGCAGCCGCACTCGTACGAACACACCCGCCGTCGGGTTCACGACGGCCGCCATAGCGGGGGTCTCGCTCCTCTCGGCCCAGAATGCGACAGCCGACCCGAAGCCCAGCATCGAGGAAGTCCAGAAGAAGGTCGACGACCTCTACCGGCAGGCGGGTTCGTCGACCCAGGAGTACAACAAGGCGAAGGAGTCCACCGAGCAGCAGCGCCGCACGGTGGACCGGGCCCTCGACGAGGCCGCCGAGCGCACCGAGGCGCTCAACGAGTCCCGCCGGGCCCTCGGCAGCTACGCGGCGGCCCAGTACCGCACCGGCGCCGTCACCCCGACCGCCGCGCTGCTCTTCGCGGACAACCCGCAGTCCTACGCCGACCAGACGCAGCTGATGGACCGGCTCACCGAGCAGCAGCGCAGCGCCATCGCGGACTACGAGACCCAGCGGGCCGAGGCCGCCGAGCAGCGCGCACAGGCCACCAAGAGCCTGGAGACACTCACGGATTCCCAGGAGTCGCTGCGCGCCAGGAAGCAGGCCGTCCAGAAGAAGCTCGCGGAGGCGAGGGAACTGCTCTCGCAGCTGACCGCCGAGGAGCGTGCGCGGCTCGCCGAACTCGAGCGGAAGAAGGAGGAGGAGGCCCGCCGGAAGGCCGAGGCCCGGGCCAAGGCGGAGGCCGAGGCCGAGGCCGAGCGGCAGCGCCAGGAGCGTGAACGGCAGGCGCAGGAGCAGACGGGCACCGGCACGGAGACCGGCGCCGGGGCGGGAACCGGCTCGGGCTCCGGAACCGCGGGCGGCACGTACGCGGCCAAGGCCGAGAAGGTGCTGTCCTTCGCGCGCGCCCAGATCGGCAAGCCGTACGTCTGGGGCGCGACGGGCCCGAGCTCGTACGACTGCTCCGGACTCACCCAGGCGGCCTGGCGGGCGGCGGGCGTCGATCTGCCCCGCACCACCTGGGACCAGGTGAAGGCCGGGCAGAGCGTGGCGACGGCCGATCTCCTCCCCGGTGACCTGGTCTTCTTCTACGACGACATCAGCCACGTCGGGATCTACATCGGCGACGGGAAGATGATCCACGCCCCCAAGCCGGGCGCGAACGTCCGCGAGGAGTCGATCTACTACATGCCGATCCACAGCAGCGTCCGCCCCGCGTAGCGGTCACGCGCCGCGGACGGCCCGTTCCGCGCTCACGCCGCAACGGCCCCTGGCAGAGGGGGTTGCGGCGTGAGCCGCGCAGGGGGAGGGGCGGGCGTCCAGGCCCCCGGAGGGCCTCGCCGGACGGAGTCCTCGCGGCCCCCCCGGGGGCGCCGCCCCGACTTCGGCGGGCAGGGAACGCCGTGCGGGGCCGCGGGCCGCTCAGGTCCCCGCTTCCGGACCGCTCAGCTCCACAGGGTCGCGATGAAGACGTTCGCCAGGGTCAGGCCGCCGACCGCCCCGAACACGCGCTTGTCCACCGTCTCCTCGTCCCGCTTGACGTAGACCAGCGCCAGGATCACCACCAGCACGGCCAGCTTGATGCCGATCTTGAGGTTGTTCACGGGCCGGCCGTCCGCCTGGTTCAGTCCCACCAGTGCCACACCCGTCACGAGCATCGTCAGCGCACCGTGCAGCATCCCGGGCGTGAAGCGAGCCGTGCCCGCCCCCATCGCCTTCATCTGGGTGAGGAAGCCGCCGAGCAGTGCCGCGATACCGATGATGTGCAGGGCGACGAAGACATTGATGAGTACGTCCATGGCAACGGAGCCTAGCCGTACGGTCGCAAAGCGAACCCCGGCGGTCCTTCTCCTGCCAATTCCGTTCATGACGCCACTTCGCCGTGACCCCGAGGCTTAGCGTCCTCCCCCAGGTGGCCGGCTCCACCACCGTCCGCACCCGGACGGCTGCCGGCCGCCCCCGCCGGAGGAGCCGGTGGTGGAGCGCTCCCCCTGTGCGGTCCGCCACCGGTACCCGAACCGGCGGGCCCCGACGGAAGGACTGGCCCCCGTGGCAGCGCACCGCAAGCCGAGGCAGCGCACGCTTCCCGGCACCGCCGCTCGCTTCTCCGCCACCCTCGCGCTCGCCGGTGCGGCCACCGCCACCGCCTTCGAGGGCGCCGGGCACGCCGAGCCGGTGCCCACCGCGGACGAGATCCGTGCCAGGGCCGACCGGCTGTACCAGGAGGCGGAGGCGGAGACCGAGAAGTACAACGGGGCGAAGGAGAAGGCCGGGACGGCACGGAAGGAGGCCGAGGAACTCCGCGACGAGGCCGCGCGGCGCACCGAGCGCCTGAACGCCTCACGCAACGCCCTGGGTTCCTTCGCGGCGGCGCAGTACCGGGCGGGCGGCCTCGACCCCGCCCTGCGGCTCGTCCTCGACTCCGACCCGGCCCGGTACCTCGCGGGCGCCGAGCTGACCGAGCGGGTCGGGGACCGTCAGGCCGCGGCGCTCGCCGCGGTCCGCCGGCAGATGCGCGAACTCGACCAGGTGCGCGCCGAGGCCGGCGAGCGGCTGGCCGAGCTGGAGGAGCAGCGGGCGCAAGTGGCCCGCCACCGCGCGGCGGTACGGAAGAAGCTGGCCGCGGCCGAGGCCCTGCTGGCACGGCTCACCGCCGGTCAGCGCGCCGCCTACGACGGACGGGACGGCGTCGCCGCGGGCCGTGCGGACCGCGACACCGTCCGCACCGCGCCCGCCGTCGCCGCGCCCAACCCCCGTGCCGCACAGGCCGTCGCCTACGCCTACGGGGCCCTCGGCAAGCCGTACGTCTGGGGTGCGACGGGCCCGTCCGCCTTCGACTGCTCGGGGCTGACGCAGGCCGCCTGGCGCTCCGCGGGGGTCGCCCTGCCGCGCACCACGTACACCCAGATCAACGCGGGCCAGCGGGTGCCGCGGTCCCGGCTCGCACCGGGGGACCTGGTGTTCTTCTACTCCGGCGTCTCGCATGTGGGGCTGTACATCGGGGGCGGCCGGATGATCCACGCCCCCCGTCCGGGAGCACCGGTACGGATCGCGCCGATCGACCAGATGCCGTACGCCGGAGCGACGCGGGTCGCGTAGCGGACGGCGTCGCAGCCGGGGTCCGCCCGGCCCGCCTCACCCCCGGCAGGACCGCGGGCCGCCGTCAGCGGCCGGCCGCTGACGGCGTCGTACCGCGCTCGTAGCCGAGCTGGCGGGTCAGCCAGAAGAACACGTCGGGAACCTGCCTCCGCCATTCACCGGTGTCGTGCGCGCCGCCGATCTCGACCACGTCGACCGTCGTCGGGGTCCTGGCGGCGGAGCGCAGGGCCAGGCCGGACTCGAAGCCGTCGCCGCGTGCGCCGGAGACGAACAGGGCGGTCCGCGGAGGCGTCGACGCGGAGCGCAGAATGCTCAGCGGGTCGTTGGCGCGGCGCAGTTCCCCGTCCCGGCCGGCGAGCGAGGCCTTCTCGGCGGCGGGGTCGTTGTAGCCGGACAGGCTCACCCCGGCGCGGTAGCGGTCCGGGTGCGCCACGGCGAGCTTCGCCGCGCAGTGGCCGCCCGCGGAGTAACCCGCCACGGCCCAGCCCTCCGCACGGTGCATGGCGCGGAAGTTGTCCATCACCATCTTGCGGACGTCGACGCTCAGCCAGCTGTCGGCGTTGATCCGGCCCGGGATGTTGGCGCAGCCGGTGTCGACCCGGCCGAGCAGGGTCGTGCGCGGGGCGACGAGGATGAACGGGGCGATCTCGCCGCTCTCCATCTTCGGCCGCAGCTGCTCCTGCACCTTCAGCGTGGCGAACCACGCCTTCGCCGAACCCGGGTAGCCCGGCAGCAGTTCGACGACGGGGAACTTCGTGTTGCGGTAGGCGGGTTCGTCGTACTGCGGGGGCAGCCAGACGTACACCTCGCCGCGGACGCCCGACACCTGCCCCGTGAGGTCGGTGACCCGGACGCCCTCGCCCAGGAGCGGGTCGGTCGCACGCCGGAACGTGGCCTTGCTCTTCGGGAGGTCGGCGAAGCGCACCCCGCCCAGTCCGTCCCTGCCCAGGTCGGCCGCGGCCTCGACGTGGTCGCCGGTGCCGAGCAGGTCCTCCCAGCTGCCGTACAGGCCATTGCTGTTGTTGACGGCGACGAACACGACCACGAGCGCGGTCGCCTGGGCGAAGCCGAGCATCACCAGCCGGACGGCGCCCCGCACCAGGGCCGGGCCGCGCACCCTGCTCCACAGTGCGAGGGGCAGCAGTACCGCCACCACGGCCAGCACGATCGAGGTCACGAAGAAGGGAGTACCGGTCAGGCTCATCACGGACGGTTAGAGGGGGCCGGACCCGTCCCGGTTGCCGCGTGTGCGCGGCGGTTTCGTCACACATCCGCGTCATGCCGCGTTCGCGGCCGACGGCCGCGGCCGTCACCACCCCCGACGGCCGCCGTCCGCCGTGCTCAGACCAGCCGGCGAGCCGTCGCCCAGCGCGTCAGTTCGTGCCGGTTCGACAGCTGCAGCTTCCTCAGCACCGCCGACACGTGCGACTCCACCGTCTTCACCGAGATGAAGAGCTGCTTGGCGATCTCCTTGTACGCATAGCCCCGGGCGATCAGGCGCAGCACCTCGCGCTCGCGCTGGGTGAGGCGGTCCAGGTCCTCGTCCACGGGAGGCGCGTCCGTGGACGCGAACGCGTCGAGGACGAATCCGGCCAGCCTCGGCGAGAACACCGCGTCGCCCTCCTGGACCCGGAAGATCGAGTCGACCAGATCGGCACCGGTGATCGTCTTGGTCACATAGCCGCGGGCACCGCCGCGGATCACCCCGATGACGTCCTCGGCCGCGTCCGAGACGGACAGGGCCAGGAACCGGACGGGGTGCTCGGAGGCCGCCACCAGTCCGGCACAGCGGCGCAGCACCTCCACGCCTCCGCCGCCGGGCAGATGCACGTCGAGGAGCACCACCTCGGGCCGGGTCGCCGTGATCACCGTGACGGCCTGGTCGACGTCGGCCGCCTCGCCGACGACCTCGACGCCGGTCTCGGCGGTCCTGCCGATCTCGGCCTGCACCCCCGCGCGGAACATCCGGTGGTCGTCGACGAGTACGACCCGTACCCGGCGCTCCGTCCCCTCGGCTGCGTCGGTCTGCTCGGTCATCCGTCCGCCCTCTCCATCTCCAGCTCCACTTCGGTGCCCCCGCCGGGCACGGACCGCAACCGCGCCGTCCCTCCGTTGCGCTGCATACGGCCGACGATCGATTCTCGTACGCCCATGCGGTCCTCAGGTACCGCGTCGGGATCGAACCCCGGTCCCCGGTCGCGCACCGAGACGAACACCGTACGGCCCTCGACCTCCGCGTACACCTGGACGGCACCTCCCTCGCCACCGTACTTCGCGGCGTTGACCATCGCTTCGCGCGCGGCCTGCATCTGCGCCGTCAGCTTCTCGTCGAGCGGGCAGTCCCCGACGACCACGACCTCCAGCGGGACCCCGTGCTTGTCCTCGACCTCCGCCGCGGCGCGCTTCACCGCGTCCGCGAGCGTGGTGGGCTCCTCGTCCTCCTCCTTGCCGGTGCCCTCCGGCCGGTACAGCCAGTTGCGCAGCTCGCGCTCCTGGGCGCGGGCGAGCCGGCGCACCTCGCCCGCGTCGTCCGCGTTCCGCTGGATCAGGGTGAGGGTGTGCAGTACGGAGTCGTGGACGTGGGCGGCGACCTCGGCGCGCTCCTGGGCGCGGATGCGCATGAGGCGCTCCTCGGAGAGGTCCTGCGTCATGCGCACCAGCCACGGGCCGGCCAGCAGGGCGACACCGACGATCACGGCCAGGGCGGCGGTCAGGACGTTCCCGAGCTGCGCGGCGGAGCCCCGGACGACCACGAAGACCGTGAGGCCCATGCCGACCAGCGCGACGCCCGCCAGACCGCGCGCCAGCTGCAGCAGCCTGCGGCGCCGGTCGTCGCCGGTCCACTGCGCCCGGCGGGCGTTGTCCGCCTGCCGCCACACCAGCACGACACCGGCGCCCGTCAGCAGCACCGGCCAGACGTACCGGTTCGCGGGGCCGCCGAGATCGATGTTGGTGACGAAGACGACCGCGCCGATCAGCAGGGCGACCAGCGCGAACAGCTGACCCTTGTCGGGCTTGCGCAGCCGCCGTCTGCCGTCGGGCGCGGTCTCGAAGACCGGCTTGGGCTCGGCCGACCTGCCGCCGACGCCGAGGGGCACGGCGATCCAGAACACCGCGTAGAGCAGCGCGCCGAGGCCGTCCGCCATGAAGAGCCCGAGGAACACGAGCCGGACCCAGATCACGGGCAGGCCGAGGTGGCCTGCCAGCCCGCGTGCCACACCGCCCAGCCAGCGGCCCTCCGCGCTGCGGTACAGCCTGCGGGCGGCGGGCTCCTCGGTCTCGGGCGGACGGGCGGCGGCGACGGGCATGCCCCGATGGTCACACGCGCCCGGCGGCGCGGGCATCAGGGCCGTCCCTGAGAGAGACCCTGAACCTCGGGGGCCCCGGGGGTGCAATATCAGGGAAGGGCCAGGGTCGGGACGGCTGCCGCCCGAGGTGGCGGCCCGTCACCATGGAGGCATGACACAGCCGACCGCCCCACACACCGCGCCGCCGCCGGAGCACCGGTTCCCGCCCGTGCTGCTGCGCCGGACCGCGCGGCACAAGGTCGTCGGCGGGGTCTGCGGCGGCCTCGGCCGGTACTGCGACGTCGACCCGGTGATCTTCCGCATCGCCATGGGTGTGCTGTCGGTGACCGGCGGCATCGGTCTGATCTTCTACGGCTTCGCCTGGCTGCTGATCCCGCTGGAGGGTGAGGAGGAGAACGAGGCGCGGCGGGCCCTGTCCGGCCGGGTCGACGGGGCCGCCCTGGCCGCCGTGCTGCTGGCGCTTCTCGGCTGCGGGCTGTTCCTGTCGATGCTGGGCAACGACGGGACGCTCGCGTTCTCCGCACTGCTGTCGCTCGCCGTCGGGGGTGCCGCCGTGTGGTCGCGGCGGCGTACGGCGGCGGCCCCGGACGGCGGCCCCCGGGATGCGGCGACCGCGCACGCCGTGGCGGAGGCCCCTCCGGAGGCCAAGGCGCCCCCGACGCCCGACAGCCCCTCCTGGTGGCGGGACCCGATCGTCAAGGACGGCACCACGGGACCTGTGGCGACCGGCTATCTGTGGGGGCCGCCCGACGCGTCGCCCGGTGCCGCGGCCCTCCCCCGCGACCGGCGCGGCGCCGCCCCGGCCCGGCGCCCCCGAGGGCCGCGCGGCATCGCCGGGTTCGTCCTCCTGCTGGCTCTGGTGGCGGGCGGGCTGGGCACCGGGCTGTCCTGGGAGTCCCAGCCGCTGGGCACGAGCCTGCAGACCGGGCTCGCCTGCGCGCTGGCCGTGTTCGGGCTGGGCCTGGTCGTCGGCAGTCTCCTCGGCCGGATCGGCGGGGGCACGATCCTGCTGACCGTGGTCACGTCCGTGCTGCTGGTGGGCGCCTCCGTGCTGCCCAAGGAGATCAGCACGCAGTGGATGCGGACCGAGTGGCGGCCCGCGACCGCCGCGGCCGTCGCGCCGCAGTACCGGCTGGGCTCCGGCATGGCCACGCTCGACCTCAGCCGGGTGGCCGTGCCGCCGGAGAAGACGGTGAGCACCGTCGCGGAGGTCGGCGCGGGCCGGCTGCGGGTCGTGGTGCCCGAGGACGCCACGGTGCGGATCCGGGCGCGCGCGGGCGTCGGCGACGTGCGGCTGCCGGGGGATCCGGTGAACGACGTGGACGTCGCCCCGGACCGGGACCGTACGCGTACGCTCGCTCCGCCCGCCGGCGCGAAGCCCGCGGGCACGCTCGACCTCGATCTGGCGGTCGCGCTCGGACAGGTGGAGGTCACCCGTGCTGCGTCATGAGTTCCGTCCGGGCAGGCTGATCGCGGGCGCGGCGGCCCTGGGGACCGCCGCTGCCTATCTGGGCGACGCGACCGGGGCCTGGCGGACCCCGTGGTTCACGGCCGTCCCGGTGATGTCCGGCGGCCTGATCCTGGCCGCCGTCGTCACCTTCGTCCACTACCGGTTGCGCCGGCGCCGTTCCGCGATGGCCGCGTCCAGCGAGAACACGGAGGCGCCGGCGAGCACCAGCGGCAGCCAGGCCATCAGGTAGGCCAGGTCGTTCCCGTAGTAGTACGGCTCGGTCTGCCAGCTGACGGTCAGCCACAGACTCAGCGAGATCAGCGCCCCGCCGAGGGCGGCCAGCCGTGCGAGCAGCCCCAGCAGGGTGCCGATGCCGACGGCCAGTTCCCCGAAGGCCATCGCGTAGCCGAAGCCCTCGGGGTTCTTCAGGGCGACGTCCACGAGTGCGGGCACGGCGGAGCTGTTCCGCACGTTCTCCATCAGCGCGCCGATGGAACCGGTCCCGCTCGCGGACAGGAACGCGCTGTCGAAGAGCTTGTCCAGTCCTGCGTAGACGAAGGTCGCTCCCAGGAACAGCCGCAGCGGCAGCAGCGAGTAGCGTGCCGCGCGCTCCTTCCAGTTGGTGCTCGCGCCGTCGGCCGCGTACGTCGCCGTCGTCCGGTACACATGCGTCATCGTCGCCTCCGTGTCTCACCCGGCTGGGACGATTCTCCCCACGTCCCGCCCTCGTGCATACGGGGGCGACGGCCGTACGGCTCAGCCCGTTCAGTCGACGACGTCGACGGTCACCCGGTTCGACTCCGCGCCCGCCGCCGTCACGACCTGCACGTCGACCCTGCCGGGCTCGACCTCGGCCGGCACCGGGACCGTGATGCTCGTATCACTGGGGCTGGTGAATCCGCCGGGCACCGGGACCAGCGGCACATGGACGTGGACCGCTCCGATCCGGACGGTCATCAGGGCGAGCCGCTCGGGGCTCCCGGCGCCCGGCGGCACGAACCCGGCGCCCCGGATCTCGATGTCGTCGCCGATACGGACGGGGCCGTCGAGGCCGCCGGGCTCGCGGGCGCGGACGACGGACAGGACGACCGGGCGGCCGCCCTCGGCGTACTTCCCGGCGAGGTAGACCGCCGCCGAGACCAGGACCAGCACGGTCAGGCCCCACGGCAGCTCCGGCAGCCGGTCGGGCCGGCGGGCGAACAGCACGGCCGAGCACACGAGGGCGACCGCCCCGACGAGGACGTACTGCGCGTCGGAGAAGCTGCCGCGGCCCGCGTCGTCGCACACCAGGTCCGCGGGGCGGGGCCGGTCCGCCTCCACCTTCTGCAGCCGCTGGGTGATGACGCGCACGGTGACCACACGGCGTACGACGACGGCGACCAGGGAGACGGCCGCCACGATCGTGAGCAGTCCGGCGCTCCGGGCGAGGCCGAGTCCGGCGGGGACCGACGCGGCGATCCGGAACGCCAGGAACAGCACGGCATAGGCGGCGAACAGCACCCACACGGCGGCCACGGCCCGTGAAGTCGACAGCCGGTTGTCCTCGCCGACGAGCGGTGCGAGCAGTCCGCCGTGCGCCCGGTGGAGCCAGGCCGCCGCGGTGAGCAGCCCGGCGAGACAGGCCGCGGCGGCGAGGCCGGCCGTGCGCGCCACGGTCCAGCCGGAGCCGATCGCGGTCACGGACTGGACGAGGAGCAGCAGCACGACCGAACCCCAGACCACCACCAGGGTGCGCCGCCGGACGAGGGTGAGCCATGACTCACCGGCGGCGCGGCTGCGCTCGGCGACGGCGCGGGCCGACTCGGTCAGCTCGTCGGAGATCCACTGGCGGGTGCCGCCCGCGGAGGCGGCGACCTGGGCGGGCAGCCCTCGCCCCCCGGCGAGTTCGTCGCGCCTGGCCAGGAACCGGGCGACGGCCCTCCGGTGTCCCTCACGTCTGCCGTGCGGGCAGTCGCCGCAGGTGCAGCCACCGCCGTGCACGCTCTGTCCCGCTTCCTGCACCGCCACGGCGACGCACCCTTCCCCGGTAGGCAGCTTCGGCAACTACCCCGTGATTCCAAGGAATTGTGCCGTACGGGAAGGGGTCCGCACGCACCGGGAAGCCGACGCGAGGGTGATTTGCGCACGATCGAATTGACGTACTACGACATGAGTTCGGGTTCCTCGGCGGCGATCCGACGCCACAGGGGCTGGTAGTTGATCCAGGCGACGAGATCGCCGCCGAGCTGTTCACGGATCGCGACCGCCTGGCGGTGGTCGATGAGCACCGGCTTCCCGGCGGCCCGGGCGGTCAGCTGCACCTGCGCGCAGCGTTCCATGGAGACGAACCACCAGGCGGCCGCGTCCACCGAGTCCCCGACCGTGAGGAGCCCGTGGTTGCGCAGGACGACGGCCTTGTGGTGGCCGAGAGCGGCCGCGACACGCCCGCCCTCCTCGACGTCGACGGTCACGCCCGTGCAGGCGTCGTACAGCGCGTGGTCCTCGTAGAAGGCGCACGCCTCCTGGGTGATCGGGTCCAGCAGCTCGCCGAGCGCGGCCAGTGCCCGGCCGTGGACGGAGTGGGTGTGCACGACGGCGACGGCCCCGGGCCGGGCCCGGTGGACCGCGGCGTGCACGGCGAACGCGGCCTGGTTGACGTGCCGGGTGCCGAGGACGACCTGGCCGTCGCCGTTGACCAGGACCAGACTGCCCGCGGTCATCGTGGCGAACGGTTCCCCGAACGGGTTGACCCAGAAGCAGTCCGGCACCTCCGGGTCCCGCACGCTGATGTGCCCGGCGACGCCCTCCTCGTACCCGAGGCGGGCGAACAGCCGCAGCGCGCCGGCCAGCCGCTGCTTCCGGTACACGCGCTCGTCCACCACGGACTCGTGCACCGGCGGCATCGCGAAGTGCAGCCGCTCGACGGGTATCGGCTCCGGCACCGGCATGTCGGTCATGGCGCGGAAGGTACCTCCGGCTGCGCCAACTGGCCATATACGGCGCGCACCTTGCGCGGGACCGGACGACAATGGGCACATGACCGCACCGGCTTCCCCACTCGTCGAGCTCCTCGGGCTGGAACCGCACGTCGAAGGCGGGTGGTTCCGCGAGACGTGGCGCACGGCGGGCTCGACCGCTCCGCCCGGCTATCCCGGCGAGCGCGCCTACGCCACCGGGATCTACTTCCTGCTCCACCCCGGCGAACGCTCGCGCCCGCACCGGGTCCGCTCCGACGAGGTGTGGCTCTGGCACCGCGGCGGCCCGCTGCGGCTGCACCTGGCCGGCACCGGCGACAAGCCGGACGGCACCGCGACGACCCTGGTCCTGGGCCCCTCCGTCGAGTCGGGCGAGCGGCCCCAGCTCCTCGTCCCGGCGGGCACCTGGCAGTCCGCCGAGCCGGCGGGCGACGAACCGGTGCTGGTGACCTGCGTGGTGGCGCCGGGCTTCCACTACGAGGACTTCGCGCTGGAAGAGGGGTGAGGGGCGGGCGCGGGCCGCGGGGTGAAGTCCGGGCTCAGAGCCGGTCGATGCCGGCCAGGTCGATGTCGATGTCGAAGGGGACGGAGACCTTGAGCCGGTCGCGGAACGTGCCGCCCGGCACATAGACGCGCGATTCCTTGTCGAGCTCGAAGACATGGACGACCGGCTGCTCGTCACCGGCCATCTCGACACGCCAGAAGTACGGGATGCCCGCGCCCGCGTACTTGTGCGGCTTGGTGTCGGTGTCGCGCGCCTCGGAATCCGGCGAGACCACCTCGACCGCCAGCAGGACGTCCCTGACCTGGAAGTAGGTCTGTTCCCGGCTCCGCGCGGCGGCGGCACGGACGACCGAGACGTCCGGCTCGGGACCGTTGCGCTTGTCGAGCACGACGGTCATCTCCCGGACGACTTTCAGTTCGGGGGGCGCCGTGCTCCGCAGCCCTTGCACCAGCAGGTCGACCGCAATGCTGTGGAAATAGCGCTGCGGACTCACGAAGACCAGGCTCCCGTCGATCAGCTCGGTGTGCGGCGGGAGATCGGGCAGGGTGAGCAGGTCCTCCACGGTGTAGCCCTCTCGCGGCGGCACCGGCCAGTGGTGCGAGATCTCTGCGCTCATGAGTGCTCCCATGGACGTGAGTCTGGTACGTACGATCAGACTACCCACCGTGAACGGCGACGCCGCCGCTCAAACGAATGAGCGACGGCGTCGGCGTTGACTCGTGAGAGGGTTCACTCCCACTCGATGGTGCCCGGCGGCTTCGACGTCACGTCGAGGACGACGCGGTTCACGTCGGCGACCTCGTTGGTGATGCGGGTCGAGATCTTCGCCAGCACGTCGTACGGCATGCGCGTCCAGTCCGCCGTCATCGCGTCCTCCGACGAGACCGGGCGGAGCACGATCGGGTGGCCGTAGGTGCGGCCGTCGCCCTGGACGCCGACGGAGCGGACGTCGGCGAGGAGGACCACCGGGCACTGCCAGATGTCACGGTCGAGACCGGCGGCGGTCAGCTCCTCGCGGGCGATGGCGTCGGCCTCGCGCAGCAGGTCCAGGCGCTCCTTGGTGACCTCGCCGACGATGCGGATGCCGAGGCCGGGGCCGGGGAACGGCTGGCGCTGGACGATCTCCTCGGGCAGGCCCAGTTCCTGGCCGACCATCCGGACCTCGTCCTTGAACAGCTTCCGCAGCGGCTCGATCAGCTCGAACTCGAGGTCCTCGGGGAGGCCGCCGACGTTGTGGTGCGACTTGATGTTCGCCGTGCCCGTGCCGCCGCCGGACTCCACCACGTCCGGGTAGAGCGTGCCCTGCACCAGGAACTGCACCGGCTGCTCGCCGTGCTCGCCCGCCGCCTCGGCGACGATCTCGGCCTGGGCCTGCTCGAAGACCCGGATGAACTCCCGGCCGATGATCTTCCGCTTCTCCTCGGGGTCGGAGACCCCGGCGAGCGCGTCCAGGAAGCGCTGCTCGGCGTCGACGACCTTCAGGGAGACGCCGGTCGCGGCGACGAAGTCCTTCTCGACCTGCTCGGTCTCGCCCTTGCGCATCAGACCGTGGTCGACGTACACGCAGGTCAGCTGCGAGCCGATGGCCTTCTGCACGAGCGCGGCCGCGACGGCGGAGTCGACACCGCCGGACAGTCCGCAGATGGCGCGCTTGTCGCCGACCTGCTCACGGATCGCGGCGACCTGCTCCTCGATCACGTTTCCGGTCGTCCACGTCGGCTCGATGCCGGCGCCGCGGTAGAGGAAGTGCTCCAGGACCTGCTGACCGTACGTCGAGTGCATCACCTCGGGGTGGTGCTGGACGCCGTAGAGCTTCTTCTCGTCGTTCTCGAACGCGGCCACGGGCACGACGGCCGTGGAGGCGGTGACGGTGAAGCCCTCGGGGGCCGCGGAGCAGGCGTCGCCGTGCGACATCCAGACCTGCTGCTCGACGGGGGTGCCCTCGAAGAGGGTGGAGCCGGACTTGCTGACGTGCAGGTCGGTGCGGCCGTACTCGCGGGCGCCGGAGTTGTCGACGGTGCCGCCGAGCGTCTGCGCCATCAGCTGGAACCCGTAGCACATGCCGAAGACGGGGACGCCGGCCTCGAACAGCGCACGGTCGAGGCGCGGGGCGCCCTCCGCGTACACGGAGGACGGACCGCCGGAGAGGATGATCGCCGCCGGCTTCCTGGCCAGCATCTCCTGCACCGGCATGGTGGACGGGACGATCTCGCTGTAGACGCGCGCCTCACGGACGCGGCGGGCGATGAGCTGGGCGTACTGCGCGCCGAAGTCGACAACGAGGACCACGTCCGGGTTGGTGACGTCGGGCGCGGCAGCGGGGGACGCAGATGACACTACGGCGGCCTTCCGGCGGTGGGAGGAGGGGGCTCTGTAGTCGATTCTACCGGCGCCGCGGTACCGCTCCTCGTCTCACCATCCGAACCCGTATTGGCCCCGGCGGGGGCACGGGGGCCATACTGACCCCCATGCGCAAGCACTCGACCTTCGTCTTTACCTATGGCACCCGGCTCGCCGGCTGCCATGGTCGTGCTGCTTGAGCAACTGACAAGCGACTTCCCAGGCGCCCCGGGCCGACAAGGCCCGGGGCGTCCTGTCGTTTCCGGGTCCGGTCGGTACGGGGCCCGCACCCAAGGAGCCCCCGTGCCCGCCACCGACACCGCACCCCGCACCGACACCGCACCCCGCACCGACACCGGCGCCCGTACCGACGACGCAGCGGACCTGATCCACGGCGCCCGTGAACGCATCGACGCCCTCGACGACCGGATCATCGGGCTGATCCAGGAACGGATGGCCGTCTCGGCCGTCATCCAGGAGGCCCGGATCACGTCCGGCGGCCGCCGGGTGAACCTGTCGCGCGAGATGGAGGTGCTCGGCCACTACAGGGACGCGCTCGGCAAGCCGGGGACGGCCCTGGCGATGACGCTGCTCGAGCTGTGCCGCGGCCGCATCTGAGCGGTGACCGCCTCCGGGCGGTGCGCCGTGTCCGGCCGCGCCGCCGCCCGGACGTCCTGCCGCCCGCTGTACGGACATCTGTACGGGCGCGCTCTCACCCGTCCGGCCCGTGACCGGTGCCGGGGCGCTTCGTTGGTACCGATGTCCGTGCCAGCCAGGGGCGGGCCCCGAAGGAAAGAACCACGCGTGGCTCCGCCGGGGCGTGTGACGTACCGCAGGTACGTCGTGGGACCTCGCCCCGGCGCGCGTGACCGGTCGGCAGGGGACAGCAGCCCGGTCACCCCAGGCGGCCGGATCCGGGGACGCCCGGATCCGGCCGCATCAGGCCGAAACGGTTCTGCGCTCGGCGCGGTTCGCCCGCGACCTTCCGCTCGCACCCGTCCCGCCCCCGGCACAGCGCACCACCACCGCCACGGGACCGCGCCCCCGGCGTCCGGCCACCACCGGACCGGGCGATGCGACACCCGGCACCCAGTCCAGCGGCGCCCCACCCCCCGGGCGCCGCCTCTCGGCACCGGCGCGGCCCTGACGCCGGTACCGACAGCCAAGGGCCCCGCGGAAACGCTTCCGCGGGGCCCTTCCTGTGGGGGCGGGGGAGACAGTGGGCGCCGGGGCGGGGAGCAGGGACGTCCTCGGGCAGGGACACCCCGAGCCGTGTGTCGGGCGTCACATAAATTCTGTGTGAGTTCCGATGCAACCAATTGCACTGGCCACAGGTCATGCATGCGGAACCAACGGCCACACCCGTACCCCCATAGCCGGGAAGGCCCCACAGACTCCGTGCCGCACGCTGCGGTACGCCGGACTTCGCTGAGGTCTTCATGAAGCTTCGCCGCGCCATGGCTGTCGCCGCCGCGACCGCTGTCATAGCCCCCGCCGCCTTCCTGGCGGCGCCGGCCGCCTACGCAACGACAGGCGGCACCGACAGCACGGCTTCCGCCGGTACCACCGGGGAGACGGGCACCACGGGTGAGACCGGTTCCACGGGTGAGACCGGCACCACCGGCGAGACCGGCACCACCGGCGAGACGGGCACCACCGGCGAGACCGGCGGCGAGGAGCCCGGCGCCACCACGGGCGAGACCGGTACGACCGGCGAGACCGGCACCACCGGCGAGACGGGCACCACCGGCGAGACCGGCGGCGAGGAGCCCGGCGCCACCACGGGCGAGACCGGTACGACCGGCGAGACCGGCACCACGGGTGAGACCGGCACCACCGGCGAGACCGGCGGCGAGGAGCCCGGCGAGGGTGACGAGGAGGAGCCCGGCGAGCCCCAGATCTGCGAGACCGACGACTTCGAGCTCTCCATCAAGGGCCTCCCCGGCAAGATCGCCGCAGGCAGCGGGTGGCACAAGTTCCACCTGAACGCCTTCAACAAGTCGGACATGATCCTCAAGGAGATCGACTACTTCGCGGGAGCCTCCCCCGACAAGGACGGCATGGAGCTCTTCAAGAGCAAGCAGGTCGCCCTGCAGGTCTACAACGAGGAGACCAAGGGCTGGGACGACCTGAGCGAGGGCGGCGAGGCCGTCGGCTACGTCGGCCAGTCCAACGAGATCAAGCCCGGCTACGAGGTGGACATCCCGCTCCGGATCAACGTGAAGGCCAACGCCCCCGTCGGCACCGGCTTCACACTGGGCGCCGGCCTCTACATCGGCGACGAGGACTGCCTCGGATTCAGCGACGTCGCCTACAAGTTCCAGATCGTCGCCGGCGGCACGGACACCGACGGCACCGAGCCGCAGGAAGGCGGCAAGGCTCCCGTTCCGAGCGAGGAGCCCGCGGCCAACACGTCGAGCCAGATCGTCAGCGGCAGCCTCGCCGAGACCGGCTCCACCTCGGCGCTCCCGGCCATCGGGATCGCCGGCGGTGTCGCCGTCGTCGCCGGCGCCGGTGTCGTCTTCGCGATGAAGCGCCGCAAGGGCGACGCGACCGCGTAACACACCGCAACAAGCTGGAGAGGCGCTGCACTCGGAGGGGGGTGCAGCGCCTCTCTCGTGTCCGGTCCCGGATCCGGGGCAGGGACCCCGGCCGGGCTCAGGAGGACTTCGGCGGGACGGCCGGGATGCCGAGGAACGGGAGGTTCAGGGCTCCGAAGGCGTCCGCGGGGACGGCCGGAGCCTTGGGCGCCACCGGCGCCAGGCGTTCGTAGGCGACGCCCTGCTCGGGGCGCGGGTCCGTCTCGCCCTTGTTGGGCCAGAACGACATCGCGCGCTCCGCCTGGGCCGTGATCGTCAGGGACGGGTTCACGCCCAGGTTCGCGGACACCGAGGCGCCGTCGACGACCGAGATGCCCGGGTGGCCGTACAGGCGGTGGTACGCGTCGATGACGCCGGTCTCCTCGGAGGCGCCGATGGGGCAGCCGCCCAGGAAGTGGGCCGTGAGCGGGGTGCCGATCAGCTCGCCGACGTTGGATCCGGCGAAGCCGTTGATCTCCTCGGCGAGGAGCGTCGCGGCGCGCGTGGCCTCGGGGATCTGCCCGGGGTTCGGCGCACCGTGGCCCTGACGCGCGGTGAGCAGGCCCTTGCCGACGCCCTTCGGCTTGCGGTAGGTCGTCAGCGAGTTGTCCAGGGACTGCATGACGAGGCCGATGATGGTCCGCTCGGACCAGCGGCGGTTGGACAGCGCCCGGACGGTGAGCCACGGGTGCCGGGCGCAGTTGGCGAGCCACGCCAGGACGCGCCGCGAGCTGTAGGGGACCTGGAGGACGGTCATCCCGCCCATGGCGTTGGAGCCCTTGCCGTAGCGGACCGGCTCGATGTGGGTGCTGGCGTCCGGGTGGATGGAGGACGTGATCGCGACGCCCTTGGTGAAGTCCACCCTGTCCTTGCCGTGGCGCTTGCGGTAGCGCCGGTTGTCCGTCTGCGCACCGACGATGGCCTCGGAGTTGGTGCGGGTCAGCTCGCCGAGCCGGGAGGAGATGCGCGGCAGCAGCCCCTCGTCCTTCATCCGGTGCAGGAGGGTCTGGGTGCCGTACGTACCGGCGGCGACGACGACCCGCCGGGCCGTGAAGGTACGGCCGCCGCCCTTGCGCCGGTTGTCGCTGGGAACGGTCCTGACCTCGAAGCCGCCGCGGGTGTCCTCGCGCACGGAGACCACCGACGTCATGGGGTGGATGACCGCTCCCGCCTTCTCGGCGAGGTAGAGGTAGTTCTCGTTCAGCGTGTTCTTGGCTCCGTGGCGGCAGCCCGTCATGCACTCGCCGCACTCGGTGCAGGCGCGGCGCGAGGGCCCGGCACCGCCGAAGTACGGGTCCGGGACCTCGGCCCCGGGCTCGGCCTTCGCCGTGCCGGTGCCGTCCTCGCCCACCGCGTCCCCGCCGTCGCCGAAGAAGACGCCGACCGGAGCCATGTGGAAGGTGTCGCCGACGCCCATCGCCTGCGCAGTGGCCTTCAGATGGACGTCCGACGGCGTCATGGTCGGGTTGAGGCGTACCCCGAGCATGCGCTTGGCCTGGTCGTAGTACGGCCTCAGCTCCTCCTGCCAGTCCGTGATGTCCTTCCACTGCGGGTCGTTGAAGAACGGCGCGGGCGGAACGTAGAGCGTGTTGGCGTAGTTGAGGGAACCGCCGCCGACACCGGCGCCGGCCAGCACCATCACGTTCCCCAGCAGATGGATGCGCTGGATGCCGAAGAGGCCGAGCGCCGGGGCCCACAGGTAGTTGCGCAGGTCCCAGGAGTTCTTGGGCAGGCTCTCGCGGGTGAAGCGGCGGCCGGCCTCCAGGACGCCGACGCGGTAGCCCTTCTCGGTGAGACGGAGCGCGGAGACCGAGCCGCCGAAGCCCGAGCCGACGACGACGACGTCGTAGTCGTACGCGGAATCCGCGTCGCTCTCGCCCTGGTCACCCGGTTCTTGGGCAGGGAAGTCCTCGGACATGGCTCTCCTCGTGGAAAAAACGTGCGGGTGCCGGGGTGCTGCTAGCGCAGCCGCAGGGCCTTCATCACCTTCAGGGACGTGCTCATGAACGCCGCGTACTTCTCGTCGTCCATGCCGAAGGACGGGGCGAGCGGGATCAGCCGCTGCTGCGCCACGGTCTGGGCCTCGGTGTACTTGAGGATGCCCTCGGAGCCGTGGCGCCGGCTCAGACCGGAGTCCTTCATGCCGCCCATCGGCGACTGCACACTGCCGTAGGCGGGCGCGTAGCCCTCGTTGATGTTGACGGTGCCGGTGCGCAGCCGGGCAGCGACCGCGTGGCCGCGCCTGCCGTCCTTGGTCCAGACGCTGGAGTTGAGGCCGTACGGGGTGGAGTTGGCCTGCTCGACGACGTCGTCCTCGTCCGTGAACCGGTAGACGGAGACGACCGGTCCGAACGTCTCCTCGGTGCACACGGACATCGGCGCCTCGACCCCGTCGAGGATCGTCGGCTCGTAGAACAGGGGGCCGATGTCGGTGCGGTGGACGCCGCCCGCGACGAGGGTGGCGCCCTTGGCGACGGCCTCCTCGACATGCCGCTTCACCGTCTCCAGCTGGCGCTCGCCCACCAGGGAGCCCATGTCGGCGCCGTACGCGAGGGCGCTGCCGAGCCGCATGGCCTTCGTACGGGCCGCGAAGCGCTCCACGAACGCGTCGGCGACCGACTCGTGCACGTACAGCCGCTCGATGGAGATGCAGAGCTGCCCGGCGGAGGAGAAGCAGGCCCGTACGGCACCGGCCGCGGCCTTGTCGATGTCGGCGTCGTGCAGCACCAGCATGGCGTTCTTGCCGCCGAGTTCGAGGGAGACGCCGACGAGGCGGGCGGCGGCGCCCTGGGCGACCTCTCGGCCCGTGCGGGTGGAGCCCGTGAACGAGACGTAGTCGGCGTGCCGTACGACCTCGGGGCCGACGACCGGGCCGTCGCCGAGGACGACCTGGAAGACGCCCGCCGGGAGCCCTGCCTCGATGAGCAGGTCACGGGCCCAGAGCGCGGTCAGCGCGGTCTCGGTGTCGGGCTTCATCACGACGGCGTTGCCGGAGACGAACGCGGGGAGCGCGTCGCCGACCGACAGCTCCAACGGGTAGTTCCAGGGCGCGATCTGGCCGACGACTCCGCGCGGCTGGCGCAGTTCGGTGGTCTTGGTGAGGACCGGGACGACACCGGTGTGCCGCTTGGGCCTCAGGTAGGAGGGCGCCTTCCGGCCGTAGTGGCGGGCGGCGACCGCGACGGCCAGGACCTCCTCGTGGGCGTGCAGCCGGGCCTTGCCGGTCTCCAGCTGGATGAGGTCCAGCACCTCGGCCTGGCGCTCCAGGACCAGGTCGTGGAAGCGCAGCAGCACGGCGGCGCGGGTGCGCGGGGAGGTCGCGGCCCAGGCGGGCTGGGCGGCCCGGGCGCGGGCGAAGGCCTCGGCCACGTCCTCGGGGGTGGACTCGGGCAGGTCCGCCAGCTTCTCCCCGGTGAACGGGGTGTGGTTGGCGGTACGGCCGGAGCCGACGACGCCTCGGGTGAGCTGGGCGACCACCTCGGGTGTGACCACGTCGGCGGCGGTGCGCACGCCGGCCGGGGCGGCGGCGGTGGGGTTGGTGCCGAGGGCGCCGGTGTGCTGGGCGGCGGGGGCCTGCGAGTCCGTCATGGGGGCGAGAGTATGACGCAATCAAGGCTTTGGGTACCCGTCGGTAACAGCTTTTCGCCAGGCCCGCACATCGTGCCAGTGATCACTGGCAGATAACCCCTGATCAGGGGCTTGTGGCGGCGCGAGCCGTCCTCGTCGTCACTTTTCCGACTTTGCGGCACCGCACTGCGACGGGGGTGGCCGACGGCTCCGGCCGCCTCCCGGCCACCCCTGCGCGGCGGTCCGGTCCCCGCGCGCCGCGCTGACCGGCCGCCCGGACCGCGCGGCTCACAGGCCCTGGATCTGCAGGTGCTTCACGACGTTCGTGAAGATCTGCTCCCCGTCCTGCCGTGCGGCGCCCTCCGAGGGCATCTGCACCCTCAGCCGCCAGTGCACCTTGTCCTTGCCCGGCACGACCAGTTCGTGCCAGCGGTGGCGCACGGCGTCCTCTTCGTCGTCCCCGTAGAACAGGAAGTCGACCGTCGTCTCGAAGGACTTCGCGCCCTGGTGCGTGACGTCCCTGGTGCCGACGTCGGCGTCCTTGATCTCCGTGCCGTTCCTGCCGCCCTTCGCGTACCAGTTCTTCCAGACGTCCTTCCTCGGCTCGAGGACGTCCGCGGTGGTCTTCTCGGCACCGGGCGCGACGCGCTCCAGGTGGATCCAGAACACCCCGCTGGGGTCGCGGTAGTCCACGGCGAAGCCGTCGTCGGACTCCGACCGTTCGTACTCCTCCGGCACGGCCACGTCCGCCGCGAGGATCTCGCTCTCGGGACGCACCTTCCACCCCTCGGGCAGTTCGTCGCCGCCGAAGGGGTCGACGACGACGGCGGTGGCGGCGAGCGCCACCGCGAGGAGGCCGCCGAGGAGTCCCCACTGGGCGGGACGGTTGCGGTGCAGCACCGGCGGCAGCCAGCGGGAGCCGCCGCCCGGGCCGGCGGCCGCGGGGCCGTACACACGCGCCGTGTCGAGGGAGGGCTGGGACGGACGGGCCACGGCCTCCAGCGTGGAGCGGATCTCGGCGGCGTCCGGCCGGGCCGCCGGGTCCTTGCGCAGCAGCTGCATCACCAGCGTGCCGAAGGCCCCCGAACCGCGCGCCGGGATCTGGGGCTCCGAGGAGAGCACGGCCTGGAGCGTGGCGGGGGTGTGCGAGCGCCGGTACGGGGACACGCCCTCGACGGCCGCGTACAGCACCACGCCGAGGGACCACAGGTCCGACTCCGGGCCGGGGCGCTGACCCAGCACCCGTTCCGGGGCGATGTACTCGGGCGAGCCGACGAACGCACCGGTTTCGGTGAGGCCCTGCTCGCCCTCGACCTGCGCGATGCCGAAGTCGGTGAGCACGACCCGGTCGCCGCGCCCCAGCAGGACGTTGTCCGGCTTCACGTCACGGTGGAGCACACCCGCCTCGTGCGCGGCGGACAGCGCGCCGAGGACGGCGAGGCCGATCCTCGCGGCCTCGCGCACGTCCAGCGTGCCCTCCTGGAGCCGGTCCCCGAGGGACTGGCCGCGCACCAACTCCATCACGATCCACGGCTTGCCGTCCTCCATGACGACGTCGTGCATCGTGACGACGGAAGGGTGGTCGATGCGGGCGGCGGCACGGGCCTCGCGTTGCATGCGCAGATGGACGTTCTCGCGCTCCCGCTCGCCCAGGTGCTCCGGGACCCGGGGCTCCTTGACCGCCACGTCCCGGTCGACGACCTCGTCGTGGGCGCGCCAGACGGTGCCCATGCCGCCGTGCCCGAGGCGCGAGACGAGCCGGTAGCGCCCGCCGATGACGCGTCCCGTCTGCGGGTCGTCGGCAGGCACGGCCGGTGCGCCGGCCACCTGCCGGGTCGGCGCCGGCTGCGGCGCGGCGGATCCGGGCTGCGGCGGCACGGCAGGAGGCGGCACCTGCGGCGGCCGGAGTGCGTAGCTGGTGGGCTCGTTCGCCCGTCCCCCGTCGTTCGTCATGGTCATATCCTGGCGAAGAGCGTTTGCCGTCGCCACCGGCGGAGTTGAGCGATGCAGAGCCGTGACCGAGTCACCCCGCCGAGGGCTGGAAGCTCTGCACCATTTTGTCGAAGCGCTGCCGGGTCGTCGCCCATTCCTCCGCCGGACTCGACATGTAGAGCGCGTACTCGGTCCCGTCCCCGCCGAAGTAGACCTGGTCGATGGCGCGCCGCTCACCCGCGTTGTTCTTGGTCTCGGTCCAGGTGAACTCCCACAGCGCGGAGTTCTCCTGGTCCCGGAAGGTGTTCTGGTCGAGCCGCACCCGCTCGTACTTCGGCAGCCGCTTCCTGACCGTCTTCTCGACGTCGAGCATGTGCATGTACGGGTTCTCGAAGTCGGGCGTCGGGTCGATGCTGATGCGGATGAGCCGGCGGCCGTTGTCGGGTGTGTAGTCGATCTGGTCGCCGTCCTTCTGACGGGTCCAGCCCTCCGGTACGAGCAGGCTGAAGCCCTCCGGGTCCCGCACCCGCTGCCACTTCTCCCCGTCCGCGGGCTTCGCGGCCGCGCCCGAGGCACCGGACGTGGTGCCGGACGAGGCGGAGGGTCCGGCGTCGTGGGGGGCGGGGCTCCCGCCGCCGCTCCCGTACCGGAGGGCGAGGAACCCGGCGGTGCCTCCGACCACGGCCGCGAGGACGGCCACGACCAGCGCCCGGCGCCAGCCGCCGGAACGTTTCGGCGCGGGCGTGGTGGTCACGGGGGCCGCAGTCCGGCCGGTGAGCAGCGCGGTCGCCGCACGCCGCTCCTCCGGATCCACGGTCTGTGTCGGCACGTACGCCTGCGCCGCTCTGGGCCGCCTCCCCTCCATCGCCTCCAGCAGCATCCGTTCGGCCTCGTCGGCCGGTGGCCGCTGCTCGGGCTCCTTGCGCAACAGAGCGGAGATGACGGGCTCCAGCGCCGCCGCGTGCGGGGCGGGCGGATGCTCCTCGGTCACCACGGCCTGCATCGTGGACAACGGTGACGTGCGCCGGAAGGGCGACGTCCCCTCCACCGCCGTGTAGAGGGTGGCGCCCAGGGACCACAGGTCGGAGGCCGGCCCGGGATCGCCGCCCCGGACCCGCTCGGGGGCCAGGTAGTCGATGGAGCCGACGAGTTCCCCGGTCCTGGTGATGGTCGAGTCGCCCTCGATCGCGGCGATCCCGAAGTCGGTGAGGAGGACCCGTCCGTCGGAGGCCAGCAGCACGTTGCCGGGCTTGACGTCGCGGTGCAGCACGCCGGCGGCGTGCGCGGCACGCAGGGCGCCGAGGACGTGCAGCCCGATACGGGCGGCCTCGGCCGGCTCGATGCGCCCGGACTCCTTTGCCGCGTCGGCGAGTGACGGCCCGTCGACGTACTGCATCACGATCCACGGCCGGCCGTCGTACTCCAGCACGTCGTGGACGGTGACAACGTTGGGGTGGCTGATCCGGGCGGCCGCGCGGGCCTCCTTCTGGGTGCGCGCGTGCAGCACCGTGCGGTCTGCCTCGGACACGTAGAGACCGGCGGTGAGTTCCTTGACCGCGACCGTCCGGTGGAGGACTTCGTCCTGCGCCCGCCAGACCTTGCCCATGCCTCCGCGGCCGATGCTCTCGGTCAGCCGGTACCGGCCGGCCAGGAGAAGTCCCGCTGCCGTACTCGCGCTCTGTGCGTGTTCCACGTGTTCCGCCCCGTTCCTTGGATTCCCAGGTTACGGAGGGGAGGTACGTGCACGGAACCTGGGGCGGCTCAGTAACTCGCACCGTGATGTGCCGGTTGCGGCGCGCGGTCGGGGGCGGAGGGGACGGCGGGTCGGGCCCGCCGGCCTCAACTCCCCGCGCGGTAGGCGGCCGTGGCCTGCTGGTAGATCTCGGTGACCTTGTCCCGCTGGTCCTCGGGTCCGATCACCTGCAGTACGTGGTAACCCCCGCCGACGATCATGGCGAGGTTGCGCACGTACACCTCGCGTCCGGTGCTGTCCTGCCACGTGAACTGGCCTTCCGCCATGGCCTGCTTGCCCACGTCGATCCGGCGCAGCCCGGAGGCGGTGGACCAGGAGGAGTCGCGGAAGGGCTGGAGTTCACGCTCCTTGTCACGCTGGTACGCCATCGGGTCGGAGCCGTTCGCCGCGACGGTGTCCCGGCCGGGGACGACGATGAGCGTGAAGTCGCCGCCGACGTAGCGGACCTGGCCGCTGTCGTTGACGGGTCTGCGCTGCCAGGTCTTGTCGACGCCGATCCGGAAGCCCTCCGGGTCCACGCGGACGACATAGCCGTCGGCGAGGTCGACGGCGGGCGCGGAGGTCTGCGGACCCGTGCCGTCCGGCGACGGGTCGCCGCCGGCCTCTCCGGCCGGGGCCCCCTGCCGGTCCGGACCCTGGGACGAGGACGACGCCGGTGAGGACCGTGGCGCCGAGCCGGGACCGGCCTTCGGCATGAACAGCACGGCGTAGGCGATGGCCGCGGCGAGCACGAGCAGGATCAGGAAGAGCAGCGTCCGGCCCAGCGAGCGAGGGCTGCGCTCCGGGCGCTCGCGGGGGTCACGGCGCCCGCGGGGTTCACGGGGCGGACGGGGCTCCCTGACCTTCCTGTGGCGGTGCCGGCCCCGGAGTTCGGCGCCGCCGCGGCGCCTGCGGACCAGCTCTCCCCTGCGCCGTACGACGGGGAGGCGGGTGCCGTCGACGGAGGGCAGCGGCACCACCTCGGTGCCCGCGTCGGGCTCGGGGGCGGAGCGGACCAGCGAACGCAACCAGCCCCGCAGTTCCTCGAAGTCCGGCCGTTCGGTGGGGTCCTGACGCAGCAGCGACTCCACGACCGGACGCAGCGGACCGCATTCCTCGGCGAACGCGGGCGGCTCGGCGCAGACGAGCTGGACCAGCTCGACCGCGTTCTCCTCCGGGTACGGGGCATGGCCCTGCACCGCGCGGTAGAGCAGTGCGCCCAACGCCCAGAGGTCGGTGGCCGGGCCGATGGGCGGGGCCAGCTGCCAGTTCTCGTGGACCGGGCCCGCCTGCTCGGGTGCCCAGCGCTCGGTGACCGCGCCGACGACCGCGATCCGGGTCTGCCGGGCGCGCTCGGCCGCGAGGGGCGTCGTGGGGCCGCGGTAGGCCGCAGCGGGCGCCCCGGCGGCGACGATCTCGTCCCAGCGTCCGCCGGCGGGGACGGGCCGCGCGCCGGCGTCCGCGTCCGTACCCCGCTGGGCGTCGGCACGCAGGGCGTCACGGGCACCGCCCCCGTACCGGGCGGCACCGCCGCCGGCCGGAAGCGGGAGGGGACCGTCCGAGGCGGGGCCGGGCCCGTCGCGCCAGACACCGGCGAGTTCGACGCGGCGGGGACCGCCGGGCGGGTCCTGGCGGGGGCCGCCGTGGGGTCCGTCGTCCGGGTCGTCGTGCTCGTCGGCGTCGTCGGCCTCGTCGGCGTCCGCGGGCCGTGACCACCACTGGGGCGCGGGCAGCCCGGCGCGCGGTGCGGGCAGGGCGGTTCCGGGGCGGGGCGGGGGTGCGACGGTGCCCGGGGCCGCCCCGGAGCCCTCAGGTGCGGCCCGCTCGTCCCGTACGCCCGGGTGGTGCAGCCGGCCGATGCCGTCCGTCCCCCGACCCGCGGGCGGCAGGGCAGCCGGACCGCCGAGCTCGTCGGGACCGCGGCCCTCGTGACCGCCGTCGCCATGAACGCGCTCGTCGGGACCGCGCCCGGCGGTCCGGCTCTCGCCGCCCGTCCGGTCGTCGTCACGGGTCCGGTCGTCGTGACCGGACAGATCGTCGTCGCCGGTCGCGCGGCCGGTGCCGGCGGGATCGCCGTACGCGGGACCGGTCTCGGCATGGCCGTGCGGCCGGACGGCGTCCCCCGTGCCGAAGGGACCCTCCTCCTCCTCCGCGGTACTCCAGTCACCGCCACCGGAACCGCCGGCGGAACCGGAATCACCACTGCCGGACAGGGCTCGCCCGGCACCGCCGGAGCCGCCCGCCGATCCGGCGCCACCGCTGCCGAACGAACCCTCGGCACCCCAACCACCGCCACCGGAACCGCCGGCGGAACCGGAATCACCACTGCCGGGCAGGGCTCGCCGGGCACCGCCGTGAAGGCTCGCGCCCGGGCCGCCGGCGCCGGTCGCGCGGGCGCCGTCCCCGGGCCGGTCCTGCTCGTCCTCGCCGTCGGCCGGTCCCTGTCGGCTCTCCTCGCTGAGCCGCGCCGCGGCGCGGGCCCCCGCCCGGTAGGCGGCGATGGCGCCGGCACGCGCCGCGCGCTCATCGCCCGGGACGCCGCCGAATCCGTAGCCGTAGGCGGGAGGGGTGTACCGGTCGCCCGCGCCACCGGGGCCGGGGACGAGGGGTCCGGGCGCCTGGTCCGGCGGGGACGCGGGCGGGGGGATCTGCTCGTAGGAAGGCCGCGCCCAGCGGGGGTCCCTCGCGGCCGCTCCCGGCTCGCGGGACTCCTGCCCGCCGGTGCTCAGCGGAGCCGGCCCGGCCGAATACGGCGGCGCGTACGGTGCGTACGCCGTGCCGTAGGGCGGGTCCACCGGCTCGGCCTCCTCGACTTCGGCCGCCGGGTCCGGGACCGGTGCGTACCCGCACAGGGCCTCCTCCGCCGCGCCCGCGGCGAGGCCGGTCAGCACGACGCGGCCGTCGTCGCACACGAGCACCGTGCGGACGGTGATGTTCCGGTGGGTCCAGCCGTGCGCGTGGAGCGCGCGCAGGGCCGTCAGCACGTCCGAGCCGATCTCGGCCGCCCGGTACGGGTTCAGCGGCTTCTCCGCCAGCAGCGCGGCGAGGGGCCTCGCGGCGACCAGTTCGCTCACTATCCACAGCGACCCGTCCTCGGCGAACACGTCGAAGACCTGGTCGAGCCGCGGATGGTCGGGGATCTGCGCGGCGGCCTGGGCGGCCTCGACGGCCCGCCGCACCGCCGGGTCGGTCGGCCGGCGAGTGGTGCGCCCCGCAGCCCGGCGCGGGGCGGGAACGCCGCCCCCGCCGTGGTCGTCGACCACCTCCGCCTCGACGACCTCCGGCAACGGAACCTGCCGGACGAGGACTTCCTGGCCGCTGTAGGTGTCGAAGGCGCGAGTCTCGACGAGTTCGTACTCGTCGGAGGGCGGCAGGGGAAGCCGGTAGCGGTCGGCCAGCACCCTTCCCGCGTAGTCGTCCAAGACGCCTCCCCACCAGCGTGCAGCTTTCCCGGCCCGGTTCTCCCCCTGCCCCGACGGTGGGGGTTTCCCCACCCGGGGTGCTCGAACCGGTGCCGCGGTCGGTCGTGTGCGCGGCCCTGGTCGCCAGAGCCCGCCCCCGTTCCCGGGGACCGCACGAATCCGTCAATTCCGGTCGCTCACCGGCCTCTTGCGGCTGCGTACGGTCCACGACCTCTCACGATACGTGGCCTGCCCTGTCCTTGGGGGCGATCCTCGCCCTTGGGGACGATCCTCTCAGTCCTTCGGGGCGAACGTCGCGAACGCGGTTTTGCGCAGCGTGCTGCACTCCGCGCCGTCCCACTCGCTCGCCTTGCAGCTGATCATGATCGAGTAGCCGTGCCGGGCGTCGACCTTGAAACCGCGGTTGAGCACCCGCACCCGCTGGCCGCCCTGGTTCCGCTCGAAGCTCCAGTCGGCGACCGTCGGATAGCCCTTGTACTCGACGGCCTTGATCCCGAGGTGCTTGTAGCCGCTGCTGCTGCCACTCACCGCGAACCGCGCGGCGTTCCAGGCGGCCGCGGCGTCGCCCTTGGGGCTGTCGGTGAAGTCGACCTGGACACGCGGGAAGCCGCCGTTCGCGCTGAAGATCGCGCCCGAGTTCTGGCCGGCGGTGCCGGTGCGGCGGAAGGACGCCGGCATCGCCATGGTGAAGCGGAACTGGTCGTTCGACACCATCGCGTACCCGGCGGGGAGAGCGCCCCCGGCGGGGGCTCCGGGGTCCTTGCCACCGGACGGCTGCTCACCGCCCGTGCCCGTGCTCCCGGTGTCCTTGCCGGTGCCGCCCGTGGCCTGGCCGTCGCCCTTGCCCTGGTCGTCGCGGCCGCTGCCGCCGTCGCCCGTGGCGCCGCCGGTGTCCTTGGCCTCGCCGCCCGCGGTGGTCCCTGCGGAGGTGTCGCTCTTCGGCTTGTTCTGCCCGCCCTTGTCCCCGTCCCCGCCCAGCGTGACGACGAGCACGGTGGTGAGGACCGCGAGCGCGGCGACGAGCGCGATGACCACCAGCGTGCGCCGCGGCACCACGTCGGTGAGCGGCGCCCGCACGGGCGTGGTCCGGATGGCCGCGGGCGCCGTCGAGGGCTTGGGGGCGCCGTCCTTGCCCCCGGCCTCGCTCTTCGCCGCGTTCCGCACGGAACGCAGCGCTCCACGGACCCGTTCGGCCGCCGCGTCGGCGGCCTCCTTGGCCCGGTCCCTGGTGGGGAGGGCCGGCTCGGGCGGAACGGGCGGCAGGGCGACCACCCGGGTCGCCTCCGGCGAGGGCTCCGGCTGCGCCGGGCGCTCGGGGGTGTCGATCACCTGCCGCAGCAGCGCACGGGCACCCGCGTCGTCGAGCCGCTGCGCCGGGTCCTTGGCGAGCAGGCCGTAGATGACCTCCTCCAGCGGCCCGGCGTTCTTCGGGGGATCGAGCGGCTCGGTCATCACGGCGGTCAGCGTCGCGATGGCGGAGCCCTTGTCGTACGGGGGGCAGCCCTCCACGCTCGCGTACAGCAGCCCGCCCAGCGACCAGAGGTCGGCGGCCGGACCCGGCTTGTGGCCCCGGGCGCGCTCCGGGGAGATGTACGACGGCGCGCCGACGAGCATGCCGGTGGAGGTGATCGAGGGGTCGCCCTCGACCTGGGCGATGCCGAAGTCGGTGAGCACGACCCGGCCGTCCGACGAGATGAGCACGTTGGACGGCTTCACATCGCGGTGCAGGATGCCCTCCCGGTGCGCGGAGCGCAGCACGTCGAGGACGGCGAGACCTACCTCGGCGGCCCGGCGGGGCGTCAGAAGACCGTCCTCACGGATGGCCTCGGCGAGGGACTTGCCCTCGATGAGCTCCATCACGATCCACGGGCGGTCGTCCTCGTCGACGACGTCGTAGACCGTGACGGCGCCGGTGTTGCGGATCCGCGCGATGGCCTTCGCCTCGCGCAGGGTACGGGTGATGAGCCGGCGCTTCTCGTCCTCGTCGATGCTGCTCGGGAAGCGCAGTTCCTTCACGGCGACGGTGCGGCCGAGCGTCTCGTCGTCGGCGCGCCAGACGGTGCCCATGCCACCGCGCCCGAGCACGCCTCCGAGCCGGTAACGGCCGGCCAACAGCCGTCCCTCGGCGCTCTGTCCGCGTCGCGACGGGGCCGCCGCGGCCTTCGCGTCGCCCGGCCGTCCGGACGGCCCGCGGCCCGCGTCCGCGGCCTTGGCCGCCTCCGCCTCCCCACGCCCGGAAACCCCCTGGCCCCCGGACTCCTTCGCCGCGCCGGACCGACCGGCCGACCCGGAACCCGCGTCCGCGGCCTTGGCCGCCTTCGCCTCCCCACGCCCGGAAACCCCCTGGCCCCCGGACTCCTTCGCCGCGCCGGGCGTTGCCTTGCCCACGGCGTCGCCGGCGCCGGGCAACCGCGGATCGGGCCGGGCGTCCTTGCTCGCGCCCGGCGCGGCACCGCGGCCGGCGTCCGGCGCGGCACCGTCCGCGGGAGCGCCGGCCGGCCGACGGCCCGCGGCATCCGCCGCACCGCGCTCGGCCGGGTCCGCCCGGTCCGGCACCGGCCCGGGTCCCGAAGCGGCCGCCGGAGCGGCCTGGTCGGAATCCGGTCGCCGGTCCGTGCTCTGTGGCCCACCGTCCTTCATCAGGTCCGCCTGCCCCGCCGCCGGCTTCGCACGCGTACCGCCGTCGTCCGCGGACGCGTTCGCGCCGACGGGGCCGGGCCGGGCCGGGGTACGCCCGGCGGCCGGCTTCGCGTCCCCGGCCGCGTCCTCGGACGCGTTCACCGCGTCGGCGCCGCCGTCCTCGCCGCCCCGGCGGGCGTCGTCGTCCGACGCACCGCGCGCGGTGTCCCGTGCCGTGCCCTTGTCCGCGGCCCCACCCGAACCGCCGTCACGGGAGCCGGGGCCCGCGTCCGAACGCCCTGCCGGTGTCCCGGCCGAACTCGCCGCGGAGTCCGCGCCGGTGGGGCGCTCGCCCTCCCGCTGTGCGTCCCGAAGAGGTTCCCGTGTCGTGTCCCGCGACTGCTCCGCCTCCGACATGCGTCCCCTCTGCGATCCCTGATCCTCGCCCGCGCCCGCCGCTCCCGCGCGATGCGGTAACCCGCCCTGGAAGAGCCCCCATTCTCTCTCACTCCAGGACCGGTGGAGATCCCGGGTCCACCGAGCGTCAGGAAGGCTCCGGAGAAAGGGATTCCGCAGGATCCTAGATCGGGACGATGTCGGGGGCGCCCAGCCGCGCCGCGTCGGCCGTCAGGTCGTCCGGCTGCAGCTGCGACTCGCGCTCGGCCTCCACCCGCTTCTCGTAGTGCTCGACTTCCTTCTCGATCTGCTCCTTGTCCCAGCCGAGTACCGGGGCCATCAGCTCGGCACACTCCCGCGCGCTCCGCGTACCCCGGTCGAACGTCTCGATGGAGATGCGGGTCCGCCGGGTGAGCACGTCGTCGAGGTGCCGTGCCCCCTCGTGGGAGGCGGCGTAGACGACTTCGGCCCGCAGGTAGTCGTCCGCTCCGGCCAGCGGCCGGCCGAGGCCCGGATCGGCCGTGACGAGCTCCAGCAGTTCCTCGGTCATCGACCCGTACCGGTTCAGCAGGTGCTCGACGCGGGCCACATGGAGGCCCGTCCTCTCGGCGATCCTCGCCCGGGCGTTCCACAGGGCGCGGTACCCCTCGGCGCCCAGCAGCGGCACGTCCTCCGTGACGCACTCCGCGACCCGGCGGTCCAGCCCGTGCACCGCCTCGTCCACGGCGTCCTTCGCCATCACCCGGTACGTCGTGTACTTGCCGCCGGCGACGACGACCAGACCCGGCACCGGGTGCGCCACCGTGTGCTCGCGGCTGAGCTTGCTCGTCGCGTCCGACTCCCCGGCGAGCAGCGGGCGCAGTCCCGCGAACACCCCCTCGACGTCGTCACGGGTGAGCGGGACGGCGAGCACCGAATTCACGTGCGCCAGCAGGTAGTCGATGTCGGCGCTGGAGGCGGCCGGGTGCGCCTTGTCCAGGTCCCACTCGGTGTCCGTGGTGCCCAGGATCCAGTGCCGCCCCCAGGGGATGACGAAGAGCACGGACTTCTCGGTGCGCAGGATGATGCCGCTGGTCGAGTGGATCCGGTCCTTGGGCACGACGAGATGGATGCCCTTGGAGGCCCGGACGTGGAACTGGCCGCGCTCGCCGATCATGGCCTGGGTGTCGTCGGTCCAGACACCGGTGGCGTTCACGATCTGCTTCGCCCTGATCTCGTACTCCCCGCCGGTCTCGATGTCCTTCACCCGGGCGCCGACGACCCGCTCCCCCTCGCGCAGGAAGCCGATGACCGGTGCCCTGCTGGCGGCGCGCGCGCCGTAGGAGGCGGCCGTGCGCACCAGGGTCGCCACATAACGGGCGTCGTCCATCTGGGCGTCGTAGTACTGGAGGGCGCCGACCAGGGCGTCCCTCCGCAGGCAGGGGGCCACCTGGAGGGCGTGCCTGCGGGTGAGATGGCGATGGACGGGCAGACCGCGGCCGTGGCCCGAGGACACGGACATCGTGTCGTACAGCGCGACTCCCGCTCCGGCGTAGACCCGCTCCCAGCCCTTGTGCTGCAGCGGATAGAGGAAGGGCACGGGCTTGACGAGATGCGGGGCGATCCGCTCCAGCAGCAGCCCGCGCTCCTTGAGCGCTTCGCGCACCAGCGCGAAGTCCAGCATCTCCAGATAACGCAGCCCGCCGTGGACCAGCTTGCTCGATCTGCTCGAGGTGCCCGACGCCCAGTCACGCGCCTCGACGATCCCGGTGGACAGCCCGCGCGTCACCGCGTCCAGCGCGGTCCCCGCTCCGACCACTCCGCCACCGACCACCAGTACGTCCAGCTCGTGCTCTGCCATCGCGGCCAGGGCCTCGTCGCGCTGCGCCGGCCCCATTGTCGCTGTCCTCACGGTGCCTCCCGTCGCCCCCATTGGTCGGGCCCACACACTTGATTCTGTCCGCACTCCCGGACTTCAGCCACCGCCTGTGGACAACACTCGGGCGACCTGACGCGCGCAATACCGCATATCGGTCATATTTACTCCTAGTCTGACATTGCTCCTGCTCGTTCTGTCCACAGGACTTGCGCGTCACGTGACCTTCGGCTATTGGGAAGGACGGCTCACCGCCATGCCCGCAGATCTCGCCGTCATCGGACTCGGCCACCTCGGACTGCCCCTCGCCCAGGCCGCCGCAGCCGCGGGCATCAAGACCATCGGCTACGACCCCGATCCCCGCCCCGCCGCCGAACTCGCCGCGGGACGTCCGCCCGTGGACGGTTCCCTCAGCGCGTCGGAGATCCGCCGGATGCTCTCGGGGGGCTTCCGGCCGACCACCGACCCCGCCGAGCTGGGCCGGGTGCGCACCGCCGTCATCTGCGCCCCGACCCCACTCGGCCCCGACCGCGGGCTCGACCTCACCGCGGTCGGCGCGGCCGCCCGGGCCCTGGCCGCGCGGCTGCGCCCGCACACCACCGTGCTGCTCGAGTCCCCGGTGGAACCGGGCACCACGGAGGGCTACCTCCGGCCGATCCTCGAGGAGGGCTCGGGGCTGCGTGCGGGCGCCGACTTCCATCTGGCGTACTCCCCCAGCCGGCTCGACCCCGGCAACCGCGCCCACCGCCACGCCAACACCCCTCAGGTGATCGGGGGGCTGACCCCCGCCTGCACCGAGTCGGCGGCGGCCTTCTACAGCCGCCTCAGCGACAAGGTGGTGCGCGCCCGCGGACTGCGCGAGGCGGAGGCCGTCAAGCTCCTGGAGACCAACTTCCGGCACGTCAACATCGCCCTGGTCAACGAGATGGCGGTGCTCTGCCACGACCTCGGCGTCGATCTCTGGGACGTCATCCGCTGCGCCGAGACCAAGCCGTTCGGGTTCCAGGCCTTCCGCCCCGGCCCCGGCGTGGGCGGGCACGGCGTCCCCGTCGACACGGTCGGCCCCCACCGCTCCCTGCGGCTCGTCGAGGTCGCGGGCCAGATCAACGAACGCATGCCGCAGTACGTCGTCCAGCGCTGCGCGACCCTGCTGAACGAGCACGGCAAGTCGGCCCGCGCGGCCCGGATCCTCCTCCTCGGCATCACGTACAAGCCGGACCTCGCCGACCGGCAGGGCTCCCCCGCGCCGGAGATCGCGAGCCGGCTGATGGAACTGGGCGCCTCGGTCGGCTACCACGACCCCTATGTGACGGACTGGCGGGTGAACGACCGGCCCGTACCCCGCGCCGACTCCCTCTACGAGGCCGCGGCCACCGCCGACCTCACCGTGCTGCTCCAGCACCACCGCACGTACGACCTGCAGGGGCTGGCGGTCAAGGCGCAGATCTTCCTGGACACCAGGGGTGCCTCCCCGGCAGGGGCGGCGCACCGCCTGTGAATCCGCGGGCGCCGGAATTCCGCGTGTGCGGTGTCGGACCGGGGTGCTAGCCTCCAGCGCCACTCGTCGCACACTCGTGCGCTTCAGCGTTCCATGGGGGGAACACCAGCATGTCCCAGTCCACTCCGCCGTCCGAGCAGTCCACGCCTCCGTCCGGCGCTCCGTTCCCCGACGGCACCGCACCGGCGCCCGCACCGGTCCTCGGCGCGGACGTCCCGGCGCCCGCCCCCGCGCGCGGCAACGTCGCCCTCGGCCTGGTCGCAGCCCTGGTCTCGGCACTCGTCGCGGGCGGCGTCTACGGCGGTGTCGCCGGCGCGATCGAGCGGGAGATCGGCTGGGCCGCCATCGGCGTCGGCTTCCTCGTCGGATTCGCCGCCGGCAAGCTCGGCGGCCGCAACCCGGTCCTGCCCGTCGTCAGCGCCCTGCTCTCGCTCGGCGCCGTCTACCTCGGCCAGCTCCTCGCCATCGCGGTCATCGCCGGCAAGGAGCTGAAGGTGTCCGCGTCCGAGATGTTCTTCGACAACTTCGGTCTGATGACGGACGCCTGGAGCGCGAGCAAGGACTTCATGACGTTCGTCTTCTTCGCCCTGGCCGCCTTCGCCGCTTTCGCCGGAGCCAGGAAGGCGACCGAGTGACCGTCCGCCGCCGCTGCCGGCGTCCGGCCTGACCGGCCACGCGGAAACGGCAGGGGCCCGGCACCGTCTCGGCCGAGACGGTGCCGGGCCCCTGCCGTGCGTTCGGTCCGGGCAGCCGTCAGCGCTTGTGCTGGGAGTCCGCGACGGTCACCTCGACGCGCTGGAACTCCTTCAGCTCGCTGTAGCCCGTCGTCGCCATGGCGCGCTTGAGGGCGCCGAACAGGTTCATCGAACCGTCCGGGGTGTGCGAGGGACCGGTGAGGATCTCCTCCGTGGTGCCGACGATGCCCAGGTCGACGAGCTTGCCGCGCGGCACGTCCTCGTGGACGGCCTCCATGCCCCAGTGGTGGCCGCGGCCGGGCGCGTCCGTCGCACGGGCCAGCGGGGAGCCCATCATCACGGCGTCCGCGCCGCAGGCGATGGCCTTCGGGAGGTCGCCCGACCAGCCCACACCGCCGTCGGCGATGACGTGGACGTACCGGCCGCCCGACTCGTCCATGTAGTCGCGGCGGGCCGCGGCGACGTCCGCGACGGCCGTCGCCATCGGGACCTGGATGCCCAGCACATTGCGGGTGGTGTGGGCGGCGCCGCCGCCGAAGCCGACGAGGACACCCGCCGCGCCGGTGCGCATCAGGTGCAGCGCCGCCGTGTAGGTGGCGCAGCCGCCGACGATGACGGGGACGTCGAGCTCGTAGATGAACTGCTTCAGGTTCAACGGCTCGGCCGCGCCGGACACGTGTTCGGCCGAGACGGTCGTACCGCGGATGACGAAGATGTCCACGCCCGCGTCGACGACGGTCTTGGAGAACTGCGCGGTGCGCTGCGGCGACAGGGCGGCGGCCGTGACGACGCCGGAGTCGCGCACCTCCTTCAGCCGCTGCCCGATCAGCTCCTCCTTGATCGGGGCGGCGTAGATCTCCTGCAGGCGGCGGGTCGCGCTCTCGGCGGGCAGCTCGGCGATCTCGTCGAGCAGCGGCTGCGGGTCCTCGTACCGGGTCCACAGTCCCTCGAGGTTCAGCACGCCCAGTCCGCCCAGCTCACCGATGCGGATCGCGGTCTGCGGGGAGACGACGGAGTCCATGGGAGCGGCCAGGAACGGCAGCTCGAAGCGGTAGGCGTCGATCTGCCACGCGATCGAGACCTCCTTCGGGTCCCGGGTGCGCCGGCTCGGTACGACGGCGATGTCGTCGAACGCGTACGCCCTGCGGCCGCGCTTGCCGCGCCCGATCTCGATCTCAGTCACGATGTGTGGCCTTTCCCTCTACGTCTGCGCCTACCAGTATCCCCGACACACATGCCAGGGGCGGTCCCGGGAATCCCCGGAACCGCCCCTGCGGAAACACCCGCGGCGCCGTCTGCCGCGGTCCGCGCTACTTCCTGCTGTAGTTCGGCGCCTCGACCGTCATCTGGATGTCGTGCGGGTGGCTCTCCTTGAGACCCGCCGAGGTGATCCGGACGAACCGGCCGCGGTCCTGCAGTTCCGGCACGGTGCGGCCGCCGACGTAGAACATCGACTGGCGCAGACCGCCCACGAGCTGGTGGACGACGGCGGAGAGCGGGCCGCGGTAGGGCACCTGGCCCTCGATGCCCTCGGGGACGAGCTTCTCGTCGGAGGCGACGCCCTCCTGGAAGTAGCGGTCCTTGGAGAAGGAGCGCTGGTCGCCACGGGACTGCATCGCGCCGAGCGAGCCCATGCCGCGGTACGACTTGAACTGCTTGCCGTTGATGAAGAGCAGTTCGCCCGGGGACTCCTCGCAGCCGGCGAGCAGAGAGCCGAGCATCACCGTGTCGGCTCCCGCGACCAGGGCCTTCGCGATGTCGCCGCTGTACTGGAGGCCGCCGTCGCCGATGACCGGCACCCCCGCCGCCTTGGCGGCCAGTGACGCCTCGTAGATCGCGGTGACCTGCGGGACGCCGATGCCGGCGACGACGCGGGTCGTGCAGATGGAGCCGGGGCCGACGCCGACCTTGATGCCGTCCACGCCGGCGTCGATGAGCGCCTGGGCACCGTCGCGGGTCGCGACGTTGCCGCCGACGACGTCGACGGGGGCATTGGACTTGATCTTGGCGACCATGTCGCCGACCAGCTTGGAGTGGCCGTGGGCGGTGTCGACGACGATGAAGTCGACACCGGCCTCGATGAGGGCCTGGGCGCGCTCGAACGCGTCACCGGCGACACCGACGGCGGCGCCGACGATGAGCCGGCCGTTCTTGTCCTTGGCGGCGTTCGGGTACTTCTCCGCCTTGACGAAGTCCTTGACGGTGATGAGGCCCTTGAGGATGCCCCCGTCGTCGACCAGCGGAAGCTTCTCGATCTTGTGGCGGCGCAGCAGCTCCATGGCGTCGACGCCCGAGATGCCGACCTTGCCGGTCACCAGCGGCATCGGGGTCATGACGTCGCGCACCTGCTGCGAGCGGTCCGTTTCGAAGGCCATGTCGCGGTTGGTGACGATGCCGAGCAGCTTGCCGGCCGCGTCGGTGACGGGGACACCGCTGATCCGGAACTTGGCGCAGATCGCGTCCGCCTCGGCGAGCGTGGCGTCGGGGTGCACCGTGATCGGGTCGGTGACCATGCCGGACTCGGAGCGCTTCACCAGGTCGACCTGGTTCGCCTGGTCGGCGATGGAGAGGTTGCGGTGCAGCACGCCGACGCCGCCCTGGCGGGCCATGGCGATGGCCATGCGGGACTCGGTCACCTTGTCCATGGCGGCGGACAGCAGGGGGATGTTCACCCGCACGTTCTTCGAGACGAGCGAGGAGGCGTCGATCTGGTCGGGCGCCATGTCGGACGCGCCCGGCAGCAGCAGCACGTCGTCGTAGGTCAGCCCGAGTGTCGCGAATTTCTCGGGCACTCCGTCGACGTTGGCAGTCATGACACCTTCCCCAAATGGCCTTGATCGGTGCGGATGTCCATGCTAACGGGATCCGAGGGTGTCTCATTCCACGATCAAGATCACCGAGTAGCTTTGTACGTTCGTACGTACGGACGCGGCGCTGGTGCGGTTCAGCCGCCGTCCTCCACGCTACTGCTCCGCGAGCGCCCGCAGTCTGCTGAGGGCCCGGTGCTGGGCGACGCGGACCGCGCCCGGCGACATGCCGAGCATCTGTCCGGTCTCCTCCGCGGTGAGCCCGACGGCGACCCGCAGCACCAGCAGCTCGCGCTGGTTCTCGGGCAGGCTGGCGAGGAGCCTCTTGGCCCACTCCGCGTCGTCGCTGAGCAGCGCGCGCTCCTCGGGGCCCAGCGAGTCGTCGGGCCGCTCCGGCATCTCGTCGGACGGCACCGCGGTGGACCCGGGATGCCGCATGGCGGCCCGCTGCAGATCGGCGACCTTGTGCGCCGCGATCGCGAAGACGAACGCCTCGAAGGGGCGCCCGGTGTCCTTGTAGCGCGGCAGCGCCATCAGGACCGCGACGCAGACTTCCTGCGCGAGGTCCTCGACGAAGTGACGGGCGTCACCGGGAAGCCGGCTCAGCCGGGTGCGGCAGTACCGCAGCGCGAGCGGGTGGACCCTGGCCAGCAGATCGTGTGTGGCCTGGTCGTCGCCGTCGACGGCACGCTGGACGAGGGCACCGATGGCCCCCTGGGCAGTCGCCGCCTCGTCGTCGCGCATCGGTCCATGGTGCCTTGGCTGCCGCTGGTCCGTGGCACCGCGTCCGTAGTTGTGCACCGAAGCGTTATGAGCAGGTGCGCCGGAACTCATCTCCTGCGCCCTCCCCTTGCGCTCGACCGACTCGTCCCCGAGGAACTCCACAACTCAAGGATGCGGCATCGCGCGGGAAACGTGTGCCCGCCGTCGTCCGCCGCCCCGCCCACCGCATGACGGGCGGGACTCACGATGCCTGCGGGGCCTGTGTGACGGGGCCCCGGGCGCGCGTCTCGTGCACGACGGCCGCGCGCCCCTCCGGTTCGACCGCCGGGACCGGTCCCGGCTTCGCCCGGCACCGCTCAGCGGACCAGGCCCCAGCGGAATCCGAGCGCGACGGCGTGCGCTCGGTCCGAGGCACCCAGCTTCTTGAACAGCCGCCTCGCGTGCGTCTTCACCGTGTCCTCGGAGAGGAACAGCTCACGCCCGATCTCGGCGTTGGACCTGCCGTGACTCATGCCCTCGAGCACCTGGATCTCCCGGGCGGTGAGGGTCGGCGCGGCACCCATCTCGGCCGAGCGCAGCCGGCGCGGGGCGAGCCGCCAGGTCGGGTCGGCGAGGGCCTGGGTGACCGTGGCCCGCAGCTCGGCGCGCGAGGCGTCCTTGTGCAGGTATCCACGGGCACCGGCGGCGACGGCGAGTGCGACGCCGTCCAGGTCCTCCGCGACCGTGAGCATGATGATCCGGGCGCCGGGGTCGGCGGAGAGAAGCCGGCGGACCGTCTCGACGCCGCCCAGTCCGGGCATGCGTACGTCCATCAGAATCAGATCCGAGCGGTCGGCCCCCCAGCGGCGGAGGACTTCCTCGCCGTTGGCCGCGGTCGTCACGCGCTCGACGCCGGGCACGGTTGCCACCGCGCGGCGGAGCGCCTCTCGGGCGAGCGGGGAGTCGTCGCAGACGAGGACGGATGTCATGGCCGCCCTCCGCAGCTGATGCGCGTCACCTTGAGCCTCCAGGCTGGTTACGTATCGTCACCTGTGCGGTTGACGCCCCCGGACACCTGCCCGAGCGCTTGTTCTCTCAACCGCCTCCGCCCTCTCAACGACGGTCACTCGAAAGAGTTACGGGTGGGCCGGGCACCTTCGGCACTCTACGTGAGGACCCGTGAACGGAGGAGAGCGACACAGCTCAACTGCATGTCAGATGGCCGCAATGCCCCATTTAGCTGCATTTCTTCCCATTTGCTGGTGTCTGCGACTAGATTCGCAATGAGTCATATTTACATCTACTTACACCGTAGATGTACGGTCGGAGCTCAGAACCACTCAGCACGGCTACCAAGGGGACATGCGCTATGGCAGATTTCTCCCGCCTTCCCGGACCGAACGCCGATCTGTGGGACTGGCAGCTGCTCGCAGCATGCCGTGGGGTAGACAGCTCGCTCTTCTTCCATCCCGAGGGGGAACGCGGCGCGGCAAGGAGTGCGCGCGAGAACTCGGCGAAAGAGGTCTGCATGAGGTGCCCGGTACGCGCGGAGTGCGCGGCGCACGCGCTCGCGGTCCGGGAGCCCTACGGGGTGTGGGGCGGACTGACGGAGGACGAACGCGAGGAGCTCATGGGGCGGGCCCGGCACCGACTGATCCCGGCGGGTGGCCCGGGCGGCGCGCCGCACGGCTGACCCGCAGCCTTCACCATCCGAGAAGAAACGTTCCTGCAGCTGTCCGGGCCGTATCCGGAGCCATCCGTGTCCGGAACGGACCGCCTCGGGGGACGCCCTTCGGCGTGTCAGCGGGCGGCGGCCAGGGCCAGCCGGTCCAGGGTGGCCGCGACCGCCGGCACCTGAGCCAGATCGGGCAGGGTCAGGGCGACGATCTCGCGGTGGACGGAGGGCTCCACCGCCACCGTCCTGGCGCCCTTGGGCAGTACGGACTCCAGCGCGAGTTCCGGCAGGACCGCGACGCCGAGACCGGCGCCGACGAGTCCGACCACGGCCGGGTAGTCGTCCGTGGCGAAGTCGATCCTCGGAGTGAAGCCCGACTCCTCGCAGACCGCGACCAGCTGACGGCGGCAGCGGGGGCACCCGGCGATCCACGGCTCGTCCGCCAGGTCCGCGATGGAGACTGATCCCGCCTCGGCGAGGCGGTGCCCCTCGGGCACCAGGCCCACGAGCCGGTCACTGAGCAGCGGCCGTACGACGAGGTCCGCCCACTCCGCTCCCCCGGCGCCGTACCGGAACGCCAGGGCCACGTCGCAGTCCCCCTCACGCAGCATCTCCTCCGAGCGGGGCGGCTCGGCCTCGACGAGCGAGACACGCGTACCCGGGTGCGCGGCGCGCAGGGAGGCCAGGGCCGTCGGCACCAGCGTGGAACTGCCGCTGGAGAACGACACCAGCCGGACCCGGCCGGCTCGCAGTCCGGCGATCGCGGCGACCTCCTCCTCGGCGGCGGTGAGCCCGGCGAGAATGCCCGCCGCATGGCGCACGAGCGCCTCCCCGGCCTGCGTGAGGCGCATCTCCCGGCCGGTGCGGACCAGCAACGGGGTCCCCGCGGACGCCTCGAGGGCCTTCATCTGCTGACTGACGGCGGGCTGGGTGCAGCCCAGTTCACGGGCCGCCGCGGAGAAGGATCCGGTGGCGGCCACGGCACGCAGGACGCGGAGGTGGCGGGCTTCGATCACCCCTCTATCATAAGAGACACTTGGGCCTGACTCGAATTATTCGATGGAGGCTTTGGGGAGCCTCGGACTAGCTTCGGGGCATGGAACTTCTCTCCGTGAACGTGGGACGGCTCAGGGCCGTCGAGCACACCTCCGCGGTCTCCGGGCTCAGCGGCGTGGACAAACGGCCCGTCCCTGGCCCGGTGCGGGTCTTCGCCCCCGGTCCGCAGGGCGCCGGCGCGAGCGGGGTGGAGGGGGACGAGATCGGCGACCTCCGCTTCCACGGGGGCGACGACCGGGCCGTCACCGCGTACGCCCGGGAGGACCTCGACCTCTGGGAGCGGGAGCTGGGCCGGCCGCTCGCGGACGGGGCGTTCGGGGAGAACCTGACGACCAGCGGTCTCGATGTGAACGGGGCACTGATCGGGGAGCGCTGGCGCATCGGCTCCGGTGTGGTCCTGGAGGTCACGGGCGGCCGGGTGCCCTGCAGCACCTTCCAGGGGCACGTCGGGGAGAAGGGCTGGGTCAGGCGGTTCACCCGGGCGGGGCAACCGGGCGCCCTGCTGCGGGTGATCGAGCCGGGGACGCTCCGGGCGGGCGATCCGGTGCGGGTGGTGCACCGGCCGGACCACGACATCACCGTCGCGCTGCTGTTCAAGGCGGCCACCCTGGAACGGAAGTTGCTGCCGCGCACGCTCGTCGCGGCGCCGTGGATGGAGTCCGCGCTGCTGGAGACCGCCCGGGAGTACACGGAGAAGCACGGGAGCTGACTGCTCCGGCGCGCCCGGCCGGGCAGGAGCCCCTGCCACGACGCGGGCGGGGCGGCGGCGCGGACCTGACGTCGGGTCGGAGCAGGCCCCGGCGGGAACCCGGCGGCGGCGGAGACGTGGCCCAGGAAGAGACCTCCGGCGCGGCGACGCTGGTGAGGAGCCGTACGACGCCGATGCACGCAGCTCACGTCGGCACGGAGCAGGCGCAGGCGCAGGCGCGGGCGGGAACCGGGGGATGCGGACGTACGCGGCGCACAGCCGGCTCTGCGGGAACCCGGCGACGGCACGGGCGGGGCCGTCATCGGCACGGACCCGCCGGGGCCGTGCCCGAGGGCGCGGTGCCGACGGCGGCGGCCGGGCGGGCGACGGGGCCGGCGGACGCCCTTCCCCGCCGGGCCCGGTGACGCCCCGCCAGCTGCCCCGCGCCGCACCGGGTGACGCCCGGCACCATGGCCCGGCTCGCACGGCGCGCGTGCACGCGGCGCACTAACGTGCCCCTATGACGACAGCACTCATCACGGGCTCGACCGCGGGCATCGGGGCCGCGTTCGCGCGGCGGCTCGCGGCGGACGGGCACGATCTGGTCCTGGTGGCCCGGGACACCAGGCGCCTCCAGGAGCAGGCCACCGAGCTCCACGACCGGCACGGCATCGAGGCGGAGGTGCTGACCGCCGACCTGGCCGAGGACGACGGCATCTCCTCCGTGGAGAAGCGGCTCGACGACCGCAGACGGCCGGTGGACCTGCTCGTCAACAACGCGGGGTTCGGCAACAAGGGGCGCTTCCTCGAGGTCTCCATGGCCGACGAGCTGCGGATGCTCAAGGTGCACTGCGAAGCGGTGCTGCGGCTGACGGCCGCCGCCACCGCGCCCATGCGCGACCGGGGCCGAGGCGGGGTGGTGAACGTGGCGTCGGTCGCCGCGTTCGTGCCGCGCGGCACGTACGGGGCGTCGAAGGCGTGGGTCGTGCAGTTCACCCAGGGCGCGGCCCGGGACCTGGCGGGCACGGGCGTGCGGCTGATGGCGCTCTGCCCGGGGTTCGTGCGCACCGAGTTCCACGAGCGGGCCGGGATGGGCACGGACAACATCCCCGGCTGGATGTGGCTGGACGCCGACAAACTGGTGTCGTCGGCGCTCGCCGATCTGGCGCGCGGCAGGACGCTGTCGGTTCCCGACCCGCGCTACAAGGCGCTGATGGGTGTGGTGAAGCTGGCCCCGCGGGGTCTGCTGGGCGGGGTCAGCTCCAGGGCGGGCCGGAAGTACGGACCGCGGTAGTCCCGTCCTGCCAGGTCACCGTGAGGGTGCGGCCGCTGATCCCGACCTCGGCGAGGGCGGTGACGGGTTCGGGGTCGGGCTCGGCCGTGAGCGAGGCGAGTGCGACGAAGAGCGTGTCCGGTCCCGGTCCGGTCGTGCCGTGCAGGGCGGCGGTGCGGGTGAGCGGGCCCTGGAGGGTGGGGCCGGACGCGGACGCCGTGCGCACCGTGTAGCCGTGCACCGGCTGGAGTTGGGCGGTGGGGGCCGCCGGGTGCGACGGCCCAGCCGGTCGCCGGACGGGGGTGCCCTCGGGCGCCCCCGTCACCAGCACCCACGGCGAGCCGGAGTTCTACCCCCTCGTCGTCACCGGCTCCCTGCTCGCCGTCATCCCCCTCGTCGTCGCCTTCGTCTCCCTGCAGCGGCACTGGAAGGCGGGGCCTGACCGCCGGGAGCGTCGAGTGGCCCCGCGCGTGCCCCCCTGGCCGCCCGCCGGTTTGCCCCAAGTGACCACCGAGGAGTCGGACTTCCACCATGCACCACGCCACTGACAACGCCACCGCCGAGGCCGACGGCAGCGGCGGCGGACCGGCCCTGCTGCTCGCCATGGGGCCCGGTATCGCGGAACGCCTGTTCACCGACGCCCACCGGGCCCGTCTCGGCTCCCTGGCCCGGACCGACCCGTACCTCGTCGCCCACGACCTGGCCGATCCCCCGCCCGCCGTCGCGGCCGCACTCACCGAGGCGGAGGTGCTGCTCACCTGCTGGGGCGCGACACCTCTCGACGAGCGCGTCCTGGACGCGGCGCCGCGACTGCGGGCCGTCGTCCACGCGGCGGGTTCGGTGAAACACCACATCACGCAGGCGTGCTGGGACCGCGGCGTCCTCGTCGCCTCCGCCGCCGCGGCGAACGCGTTGCCCGTGGCCGAGTACACGCTCGCCGCGATCCTCTTCGCCAACAAGCGCGTACTGCACAGCCGTCATCGCTACCGGGAGCTGCGCGCGGGGCACGACTGGCGCCGGGAACTGGACGGCGCGGGCAACTACGGCCGTACGGTCGGCGTCGTCGGCGCGTCCCGGATCGGGCGGCGGGTGATCGAACTGCTGCGCCCCTTCGACCTGCGGGTGCTGCTGTACGACCCGTACACGGACGCCGACGAGGCCGCCCGGCTGGGGGCGGAGCCGGTGCCGCTGGACGACCTCTGTCGGCGCAGTGACATCGTCACCGTCCACGCCCCGGAGATCCCGGCCACCCGCCACATGGTCGACGCCCGCCGGCTGTCCCTGATGCCGGACGGCGCGACCTTGATCAACACCGCTCGGGGCTCTCTGGTCGACACGGACGCACTGCTCCCGGAACTGCTGTCCGGCCGCCTGTGCGCGGTGCTGGACGTCACCGAGCCCGAGGTGCCGCCCGCCGACTCGCCGCTCTACGACCTCCCGAACGTCCTGCTGACCCCGCACGTCGCGGGCTCCCTCGGCCGGGAGCTGCACCGGATGGCCGATCTGGCACTGGACGAGGTGGAGCGGTACGTGCGGGGCCGGCCCTTCACCGAGCCGGTCGTCCCCGCGGTGCTGGACCGCTCGGCGTAGCCGGACCCTTGCGGCCCGGTCGAAACCGTCCGACCACCCACCGAACTAGGCAAACCAAGGCAGAACATGACGATTTCACTAGAATGGTGGCATCCGACGCAGTGCCCCATCTGCCGGGAGACGCCATGACATTCGTACAGATGATCGATTGCAAAACGGATCGCGTCGACGAGCTCAACCAGCTCCTGGACACCTGGGTCGAACAGACCAGGGGCAGGCGCACCGCCACCCACAGCCTCCTCGCACAGGACCGCTCCGACGGGACCCATGTGGTGGAGATCGTCGAGTTCCCCTCCTACGAGGACGCCATGCGGAACTCGAACCTCCCCGAGACCGACCGGATCTTCCAGGAGATGGTCGCGCTGTGCGACGGCATGCCGACCTTCACGGACCTGGAGGTCGTCCGCGACGAGCAGTTGCACAAGGACACGTGCGCCCGGTTCTTCACCGAGGCCCTTCCCGGTGACCCCGGGCTCCTCGACGGACTGCTCACCCGGGACTACCACGATCACGACCCGGCCAACTCCCCGGACGTGATCGGCGTCGAGGCCCTCCGCCGCGAGGTCGCGATGTGGCGCGACGCCTTCGACTTCGCCTTCACCCTCGAGGACCAGATCGCCGAGGGAGACCGGGTCTGCACCCGCTGGACGTGGGAGGGCACCCACAAGGGCGAGTTCCTGGGCCTCGCGCCCACCGGCAGGCAGGTGTCGATGACCGGGACGACCGTCCACCGGCTCCACGAGGGCCTGATCTGCGAGGGCTGGTGGCAGTACGACCGGCTCGGGCTGATGGGCCGGCTCGGGGCACTGGAGATGTAGCCCCGGCCCGACGGCCGCGAGCCCCGGCCGCGGCGCCCGCCCCGCGCTCAAAGGGGAAGGCCCCCGCTCCCTCCCGGGAGCGGGGGCCTTCGTACGTCCTGGGCGGACGGGAGACCGGTACGGTCAGTGGGCGTGGCCGTGGCCGTGGCCCGCGTCCGCCGGCTCCTCCTCCTTCTTCTCCACCACGAGGGTCTCGGTGGTGAGCAGCAGGGAGGCGATCGACGCGGCGTTCTCCAGGGCGGAGCGGGTGACCTTGACCGGGTCGATGACGCCGGCCTTCACCAGGTCGCCGTACTCGCCGGTCGCGGCGTTGAAGCCGTTGCCCTTCTCCAGCTCCGCCACCTTCGCGGTGATGACGTAGCCCTCGAGGCCGGCGTTCTCGGCGATCCAGCGCAGCGGCTCGACGGCGGCACGGCGCACGACCGCGACACCGGTGGCCTCGTCGCCGTCCTTGCCGAGGTTGCCGTCCAGCACCTTGACGGCGTGGACCAGGGCGGAGCCACCACCGGAGACGATGCCCTCCTCGACCGCGGCGCGGGTCGCGGAGATGGCGTCCTCCAGACGGTGCTTCTTCTCCTTCAGCTCCACCTCGGTGGCGGCGCCGACCTTGATCACGCACACGCCGCCGGCCAGCTTCGCGAGGCGCTCCTGGAGCTTCTCGCGGTCCCAGTCGGAGTCCGTGGCCTCGATCTCGGCCTTGATCTGGTTGACGCGGCCGGCCACGTCCGCGCTGCTGCCGCCGCCGTCGACGATCGTGGTGTCGTCCTTGGTGACGGTGACGCGGCGGGCGGAGCCCAGCACGTCCAGACCGGCCTGGTCGAGCTTGAGGCCGACCTCCTCGGCGATGACGGTGGCACCGGTGAGGGTGGCCATGTCCTGGAGCATCGCCTTGCGGCGGTCACCGAAGCCGGGGGCCTTGACCGCGACCGCGTTGAAGGTGCCGCGGATCTTGTTCACGACGAGGGTGGACAGGGCCTCGCCCTCGACGTCCTCGGCGATGATCAGCAGCGGCTTCGAGGCGCCGGCCTGGATGACCTTCTCCAGCAGCGGGAGCAGGTCCTGGATCGAGGAGATCTTGCCCTGGTTGATCAGGATGTACGGGTCGTCGAGGACGGCCTCCATACGCTCCTGGTCGGTCACCATGTACGGCGACAGGTAACCCTTGTCGAAGGCCATGCCCTCGGTGAAGTCCAGCTCCAGACCGAAGGTGTTGGACTCCTCGACGGTGATGACGCCGTCCTTGCCGACCTTGTCCATCGCCTCGGCGATGAGCTCGCCGACCTGCTGGTCCTGGGCGGACAGCGCGGCGACGGCGGCGATGTCGGACTTCTCCTCGATCGGGCGCGCGGTGGCGATCAGCTCGTCGGAGACGGCCTTGACCGCGGCGTCGATGCCCTTCTTCAGGGCGGCCGGGGAGGCACCGGCGGCGACGTTGCGCAGTCCCTCGCGCACCAGCGCCTGGGCCAGCACGGTGGCGGTGGTGGTGCCGTCACCCGCGATGTCGTTGGTCTTCGTCGCCACCTCCTTCACCAGCTGGGCACCGAGGTTCTCGTACGGGTCCTCGATCTCGACCTCACGGGCGATCGTGACACCGTCGTTGGTGATGGTGGGGGCACCGAACTTCTTGTCGATCACGACGTTGCGGCCCTTGGGGCCGATCGTCACCTTGACCGTGTCGGCGAGCTTGTTGACGCCGCGCTCAAGGGCGCGACGGGCGTCCTCGTCGAACTTCAGGATCTTCGCCATGGAGCTTCTCAAGTCCTCTCAAAGCGAACCGCGCCCCTCGCCGCCCGGCTTCATCATCAGCGGGGGCCAGGGGCGCGGCTCTGAGCAAATCTGCGGTGAATTACTTCTCGACGATCGCGAGCACGTCGCGGGCCGAGAGGACGAGGTACTCCTCGCCGCTGTACTTCACCTCGGTGCCGCCGTACTTGCTGTAGAGCACGACATCGCCGGTCTTGACGTCGAGCGGCAGGCGCTCGCCGTTCTCGAAGCGGCCCGGGCCGACGGCCAGGACGACGCCCTCCTGGGGCTTCTCCTTGGCGGTGTCCGGAATGACCAGGCCAGAGGCGGTGGTCTGCTCGGCGTCGAGCGGCTGGACCACGATGCGGTCCTCGAGCGGCTTGATGGCAACCTTGGAGCTGGTGGTCGTCACGATCCGACCTCCCCCTTCGGAGATCTCACGGGGTTCATCTGTCTGAGGTGGCGACCAGGTGGATCCGTCGTCGCGGGTGCCGGACCTGCCCGTCGCTGTGTTGGCACTCTCCGGTGGGGAGTGCCAGAGCCGAGACTATGACCGGGATTAGCACTCGGTCAAGCGGAGTGCCAATCCACTGCGTGTTCGGCCGGTTCCCGCCGGGCCGTCCGGGGCGCTTCGCCGGGAGCGGCGGCGACGACGGGCCGCCGGGGACGACCGCGTCGGCGGCCGCCGCGGCCCGTCGCGCGCGGGCGGGCGGCCGGCGCCTCAGACGTAGTCCTCCAGCCTCGCCACCGCGTAGCCCTTCGCCGTGACGACCTTCATCACGTTGCGGATCATGTCCGGCATGCTGCCCTTCCACTCCGCCTTGCCGCGGAAGTGCGTGAGGATGATGTCGCCGGGGTGCAGGTCCCGGTCCCACTCGCGCCACTCCATGTGGTCCGGGAACGCCTCCGCCGCCCACAGCGGCACGGCCTTCACACCGCACGACTTGGCGGCGCGCAGCGTGTCCCGGTTGTAGCTGCCGTACGGCGGCCGGAAGAGGCGCGGCCGCTTGCCGAACCGCTTCTCGATCCTGGCCTGCTGCCCGCAGATCTCCGCCTTCTGCTTCGCGTACGACAGCGCCGGCAGATACGGGTGGGTGAGCGTGTGGTTGTGCAGGGAGACTCCGCGGTCCTGCATCCTCCCGAAGTAGCCGTAGTCGTCCCTCACGACGTAGTCGCTGAGGAAGGCGCTGTACGGGATCCGCAGCTCGCTCATCATCCGCAGCAGCTTCGGGTCCTTCTCCGCACCGTCGTCGATCGTCAGGAAGACGACCTTCTGCTTCGTGGGCACGGTGGTGAAGACGGGCGGCAGGCCCTTGGGGCGGTCGACCTCGAAGCCCTTGCGCGTGGTGATCCTCGGCTTCTCGTCGGGCGGCGGGGGCGGGGGCAGCGGGGTCTGCCGAAGGCCCCAGCGCCTGGCCGCGGCCGCCCGGGCGGCCTGGATCTTCTTCATCCGCTTCGCGTACGCGGCGAGCGCCTCGGCCGGTCCGGCGGCGGCCTTCTCGCCCGCCCGCTCCCGGTCCTCGCCGCGCTCACCCTTCGCCCGCTCGCCGCCCTCCTCGCCGGAGTCCTTCCGGGCGTCCTCGCGGCCCTTCTCCCGGCCCTCCTCCTTGCGGGACCCGGCGCCCCCGTCCGGCCGCTCGCCGTCCGCTCCGCCCTTCCGGTCCCCCCGCTCACCCCGTCCCGGCGACGCCGGCTCCTGGCCGTGTGCGGGAGCGGCGGCGGAGGCGCCCGTCTTCCCCGTGGCCTTCGGCGCGCCGCCGCCCTGCCCGGGCTCGGCGGCACAGCCCGAGCCGACGGCCATGACGAGCAGCACGCACATCCACATACGCCTGCGCCGAATTGCTGGCTTCTTTTCGTTTTGTCGTACTTGCTGCATGGCGTCGCATCCTGTCAGCGCCACACGCCCCGGAACGCCCGACAGCGCCGCCCGGCCGCACACCATCCCCCGGGCGGCCGACAATGGCCGGGTGAACGACACCGGCTCGCCCTCCCCGCTCGCCCCTCTGCTCACCCCCGAGGGGCAGTCCCTCCTCGCCGCCCTGCGCGACTACGACCCGGGACAGGAGCTGGGCGTCGCCACCCGGCTGCGCCGCGACCATCCGGCCGAGCTGGTCTCGGCGGCACTGACGCAGGCGCGGCTGAGACAGCGGGCGGTGGCGAAGTTCGGCGCGGAGGACGCGTACCGGATGTACTTCACGCCCAACGGCGTGGAGCAGTCGACGAGGGCGTCCGTCGCCGCCCACCGCGCCGCCCGGTTCGCGGAACTCGGCGTACGGAGTGTGGCGGATCTCTGCTGCGGGATCGGCGGGGACGCGATCGCGCTCGCCCGTGCCGGGATCTCCGTACTGGCCGTGGACCGCGACCCGTTCACCGCCGACGTCGCCCGCGCCAACGCCGAGGCGCTGGGGCTGGACCCGCTGATCGAGGTCCGCCGGACCGATGTCACCGAGGTCGACACCTCCTCCCACGACGCCGTCTTCGTCGACCCCGCCCGCCGCGCCGGCCGGGGCGGGCGAGGGCCGAAGGGCGGCAGTGGCCGGATCTTCGACCCGGAGGCCTACTCCCCGCCGCTGTCCTGGGCCGTCGGCGCCGCCCGCACGGCCCGGTTCGCGGCGCTCAAGATCGCGCCGGGGGTCCCGCACGAGGCGATTCCCGAGGACGCCGAGGCCGAGTGGATCTCCGACCACGGGGACGTGAAGGAGGCCGTGCTCTGGTTCGGCACCGCGCCCGGCGCCCGCCGCGCCACTCTCCTGCCGTCCGGCGCCGCGCTGGTCGGGCGCGGGCTGCCGGACCCCCGCGTACGGAAGACCGGCCGCTACCTCTACGAGCCCGACGGCGCCGTCATCCGCGCCCATCTCGTCGCGGAGGTCGCCGAGGAGCTCGACGGCGGTCTGCTCGACGGGACGATCGCCTACATCACGGCCGACGAACTGCGCCCGACGCCGTACGCGACGGCGTACGAGATCACCGACGAACTCCCGTTCAACCTCAAGAAGCTGAAGGCCCTGCTGCGCGAACGGGAGGTCGGCACGCTCACCGTGAAGAAGCGCGGATCGGCGGTCGAACCCGAGGAGCTGCGCCGCAAGGTGAAGCCGAGCGGGCCGAACGCGGCCACGGTCTTCCTGACCCGGGTGGCCGGCGCGCCCACCGTGCTCATCGGAGCCCCGGCGGGCGTCTGACGGGACGCGGGCGGCCGTGCACCCGGCCGCCCCTCAGCCGCGCGCCTCCCCGGGCGCCACCGCCGCGGGGACCACGGAGGTCAGCCGCGCCGCCCAGCGGTAGTGCGCCACGGCCTTGGCGACACCGGTCAGGCCCGCGACCCAGCACAGCACGCCCACGCCCATGAAGTACGCGACCTCCCCGTAGGTCCAGCTCCCGGGACGCGCGGCGGCCGGGGCCGCGAAGGACACCCACAGCCCGAACGCGGCGAGCAGGAACGACACCAGCAACCACGCAAGGCTCCGGCCGGGGGCGCCGAGCCGGGAGTCGCGGGCCGGGTCGAGGTCGAGCGCGGACCACTGCGCGAGCAGCCTGCGGATCCTGAGGTCCCGCCGGACGCCGAAGCCGGCCAGGAGCCCGAGCGGCACCAGCACGGCGAGGCCGAGCGCGACGCAGACGCCGAGGAGGACGGCGCTCAGCGGATCGAGGCGGTCGAAGCCGGCCAGACCCGCCCCCACCAGACCCCAGCCGAGCTGAAGCCCCGCCAGCTGCAGCAGGAACAGCAGCAGTCGGGGCACGCCGAGCAGTTGTCCCGTCAGCCCCTGGAGCACCCCGGCACGATCGGCGAGCATCGCCTCGCGGTCCGGCCAGGTGCGGATCTCCGCGGGAGGCGGCGGTGGCGGAAGAGGCGTGCGTCGAGACATGTGTACGAGGCTATCGCCCGGACCGCGGACGGCTTCCGGCCCTGACACGGCGTCCGGAAAGGGGAGTTGACGCCCCGCCCGGGCCACCCCGACGAGGGTTCAGCCCCCGGTGAAGTCCGCCCCGGAGAAGTCGAGCGACTGGAAGCGCCAGCGGTGCACCGGCCTGCCGATCAGCTCCGGGTCCGGGTCCGGCAGCTCGGGGAGTTCGTCGTCGGGCCCGTCCGTCTCCCACCAGGTCAGCACCAGCACCCGGTCGCCCGGTGCCCGGAAGGTCTCCCGGCGCAGCGGGGTCGCGCCGAGGGTCCGGGCGCGAGCCCACTCCAGCAGTTCCCCGCCCCGTCCGGAGGCCGCCCTGGCCTCCCACATCAGGGTGACGACGGTCATGAGTACAGGTTGTCCTTGCTGATCTCGTGCACGTGGTCGTGGTCGTGCACATGGCCGTGGTGGTGCTCGCCCGGCACGTGCGGGTCCGTCACCGGCAGCGAGGAGTCCGCGGACAGCTCCCAGTCCGAGGCGGGCCGGTTCCTGGCGACCATCTCCGCGCCGAGAGCGGCGACCATGGCCCCGTTGTCCGTGCACAGCTTCGGCCGGGGCACACGGAGCCGGATCCCGGCGCGCTCGCAGCGCTCCTCGGCCATCGCGCGCAGCCGGGAGTTCGCGGCGACTCCGCCGCCGATCATCAGGTGGTCGACACCCTCGTCCTTGCAGGCGCGCACGGCCTTCCGGGTCAGTACGTCGACCACGGCCTCCTGGAAGGACGCGGCGACGTCCCGCACGGGGACCTCCTCGCCCGCGTTGCGCTTGGCCTCGATCCAGCGGGCCACGGCCGTCTTCAGCCCGGAGAAGGAGAAGTCGTACGCGGGGTCGCGGGGACCGGTCAGCCCGCGCGGGAACGCGATCGCCTCCGGGTCGCCCTCCTTCGCGAGCCGGTCGATGACCGGGCCGCCGGGAAAGCCGAGGTTCAGCACCCGGGCGATCTTGTCGAACGCCTCGCCCGCCGCGTCGTCGATCGTCGCCCCCATGGGGCGTACGTCGGTGGTGATGTCCGGCGCGAGCAGCAGCGACGAGTGGCCGCCGGAGACCAGCAGGGCCATCGTCGGCTCGGGCAGCGGACCGTGCTCCAGCTGGTCGACGCAGATGTGCGAGGCGAGGTGGTTCACGCCGTACAGCGGCTTGCCCAGGGCGTACGCGTACGCCTTGGCGGCGGAGACGCCCACGAGCAGCGCGCCCGCGAGGCCGGGGCCGGCCGTGACCGCGATGCCGTCCAGGTCCCTGGCCGAGACCCCGGCCTCCTTCAGGGCGCGTTCGACGGTCGGGACCATCGCCTCCAGATGGGCGCGGGACGCGACCTCGGGCACGACCCCGCCGAAGCGCGCGTGCTCGTCGACGCTCGAGGCGATGGCATCGGCGAGGAGCGTCGTCCCGCGGACGATGCCGACACCGGTCTCGTCGCAGGACGTCTCGATGCCGAGTACGAGGGGTTCGTCAGCCATGGTTTCCGGTTCCTTGTGCGTCGTGTACGTGCAGCCGCATCACGAGGGCGTCGATGTTGCCGGGCTGGTAGTAGCCGCGGCGGAAGCCGATCGGCTCGAAGCCGAAGCGCTCGTACAGCTTCTGGGCCCGGGTGTTGTCCACCCGCACTTCGAGCAGGACCTCGTCGCACTCGAACGCGGTCGCGTGCTGCAGCAGGTCGGTGAGGAGCCGGGCGCCGAGGCCCGTGCCCCACTGGTCGCGCGCGACGGCGATGGTCTGGACGTCCCCGAGCCCGCCGGCGGCCGCGAGGCCCGCGTAGCCGACGATCCGTCCCTCCGCCGGGTCCTGGGCGACCACGTAGCGGCGCGTGGCCTGCGGACCGCGCGCGTGCGCCAGCTCGGACCAGAACATGCCCGGGGACCAGGCGTCCTCCGGGAACAGCTCGTGCTCGAGGTCCAGCACCGGCGCGATGTCCCACCAGCGCATCTCGCGCAGGAAGGGGGTGCTCACTGCGGTGTGACCACCTTGTAGTTCTTGGGCACCTGGGCGTCCGGGCGGCGCAGGTACAGCGGCCGCGGCGGCAGGAGTTCCTCGCCGGCGGCCAGCCGCTCGGCGGCCAGCGCGGCGAGGGCGGCCGCCGACTGGTGCTCGGGGCCGCGGGCGTCCGTGAAGACCTCTGGGTACAGCACGGCGCCGGCGCCGACCGCGGGGAGCCCCGCGACCTGCTCGGCGATCTCGGCGGGCCGGTCGACCGCGGGCTCGCCGGTCCTCGTGCGGGAGCCGTCGTACCGCGCCCAGTAGACCTCCTTGCGCCGCGCGTCCGTGGCCACGACGAACGGCTCCTCCAGCCCGGAGGCGTACGCGAGCCCGTCCAGCGTGCACAGTCCGTGGACCGGGATCCCGAGCGCCGAGCCGAAGGTGGCGGCGGTGACCAGCCCCACGCGCAGTCCGGTGTACGGGCCGGGCCCGACGCCGACGACGACTCCGGTGACCGCGTCGAGTTTCAGCCCGGCGGAGGCGAGGACCCGGTCGACGGAGGGCAGCAGCAACTCCCCGTGCCGGCGGGCGTCGACCTGGGTGGACTCGGCGACGACGGAGTCGCCGTCGTGGAGGGCGACGGTGACGGCGGGCGTGGCGGTATCAACGGCGAGCAAGAGCACGCAAACAGCCTACGGCCACCGCGGGGGAGGCACGGCTTCCCGTCCCGCCGCTCCCCTGCTGCTACCGTCACTCAGGCAGGTGTGCGAGCGAGGGGAGCAGGCGTGGCAAGGAGCAGCTCGGGAACGGTGGCCGGGCTCACCGCTGCGGCCCTCGCCGTCGTCGCGTTCCTCGCCTACCAGGCTTCCGCGAACGTGCCGGCGAACCTGGAGAAGCCCGCCGCGGCCGCCCCCAGCCCGCGCCCCTCGGAGGCCGCCAAGGGACCGCGGAAGGACCCGCTGGCCGTCCCCACGGGGTCCGGAAAGGGCGTGCGGGTCGTCTACTCGCTGTCCGAGCGCCGGGTCTGGCTGGTCGGCGCGGGGCAGCTCACCCAGACGTTCCCCGTCGTGCCCAGCACGCTCAGCCCGCGGCCCGGCACGTACGAGGTGACGTCGCGCAGCGGCCGGATCGAGGGCTCGGACGGGGTGGAGATCGAGCACGTCGTGCGGTTCGCCAAGGTCGACGACGTGTCGATCGGATTCAGCGCCGCCGTGGACGGGTCGATGACGAGCCCCGCCCCGGGCCGTAAGACCGGCGGCGTACGGATGAAGCGGGCGGACGGCGACGCCATGTGGACGTTCGCGACGATCGGCTCGAAGGTCGTCGTCGTCCCGTAGCCCCGTGGCGGAGTACCGGTGCCGGAGCGCCGCGACCGGAAGGCGCGCACGCGCACCGTAATTTCACTCGAACGGACTACGCCGCGTCGCGGCGGGACTCCTGCTCTCCCCCGACCTCTGCGACCTCTGGGACCTCACCGGTCGGGACGGCCCCGCCCCGGTCGCGCGGCGGGGTGGACACCGCACTGGCCGCCGCGCACGACGCCAGCAGATCGCGCATGGAGAACGCCGGCGACGGGCGGGGCGACGGCTTCGGCCGCGACTGCGTTTCGTTCTCGGACGCCGGCATGGATGCCTCCTGGTGCTCCGGGGGGCAGGCGCGGTTAGGCAGACCTAACCACGTACTGTCCTCCATGTGACCATGCCCGCAGCGGCGGATGCAACACCTTGCCGACGTCTTGTCGGAACGTACACACGGGCGGATGCGGCGGCGTTCGGCCGGACTCCGGGCCTCCGGCAGCCCTCCCGGTCGCGGGGACGCCTCAGGCGGTGAGTCCCGCCAGTCCCGCGTCCGCCCAGCGCGGACCCACGCCGGTGAGCGTGACGCGGCGGCGGTCGTCGTCCGTGTTGCCCACGACCCGGTGGATGACCACGTGCAGCCGGTCCTCCGACAGCTCCTCGACCTTGCCGTCGCCCCATTCCACGACCACCACCGACTCCGGCAGCGACACGTCGAGGTCGAGGTCCTCCATCTCGTCCAGCCCGCCGCCCAGCCGGTAGGCGTCCACGTGGACCAGCGCGGGGCCGCCCACCAGGGACGGATGCACCCGGGCGATCACGAAGGTCGGGGAGGTGACGGCACCGCGCACGCCCAGGCCCTCGCCGAGCCCGCGCGTCAGGGTCGTCTTGCCGGCGCCGAGCTCGCCGGTGAGCAGCACGAGATCACCGGGGCGCAGCAGCTTCGCGAGCCGGCGGCCCAGCTCCTGCGTCTGCTCCGGCGAGGTGAGGGTGAGACGGACGGCGGACGGGTGAGCGGTCTCAGCCGCCGGGCTGTGCGGTGCTTCCATACGTGCCAACGTTAGCCGCTGCCGGGACCGCGCCGACCCGCACCAGCAGGTCCGCCAGCCGGTCGGTGACCACCTCGGGGTGCTCCAGCATCACCAGGTGCCCCGCGTCCGGCACGATGACCAGTTCCCCGTCCGGCAGCAGATCCGCGATCGCCTCACTGTGCGAGCTGGGGGTGACCAGGTCGCGGTCCCCGGCCAGCACCAGCACCGGGACCTCCCGGAAGACGTCCAGCGCCGCCGCCTTGTCGTGCTCGGCGAACGCCGGGTAGAACTCGGCGACCACGTCGATCGGCGTGCCCTCGATCATCCGCTCGGCGAACCTGGCCACCGCCGGGTCCACGTCCCTGGAGCTGAACGAGTAGCGCTTGATCAGTCCCGCGAAGAGGTCCGCCGTCGCCCTGCGGCCGCGCTCGACGAGCTCCGCCTGGGAGCCGAGCGCCTTGAGGACGCCCGGCAGCACCCGGCGCACCACGTTCACGCCCGCCACGGGCAGCCCGTAGTTCACCTCGCCGAGCCCGCCGGCCGAGGTGCCGACGAACGCCGCTCCCACGACCCGCTCCCGGATCAGCTCCGGGTACCCGGCGGCCAGCGCCATCAGCGTCATGCCGCCCATCGAATGGCCCACCAGCACCAACGGCCCCTCCGGGGCGGCCTCGTCGACGACCGCCTTCAGATCGCGGCCCAGCTGGTCGATGGAGACCGGCACCCCCTCGGGTCCGGTCTGGGCGGCGCCCCGGCCCGACCGGCCGTGGCTGCGCTGGTCCCAGTGGACCGTACGGACCAGCCCGCGCAGCGCGGCCCGCTGGAAGTGCCAGGAGTCCTGGTTGAGGCAGTAGCCGTGGCTGAAGACGACGGTCACGGGTGCGGGGGACTTGCGGCCGAACAGCCTGCGCCGACGCGGGGCGGCCCCGCCCGTCTCCGGGTCCACCTCGTCCGTCTCGAAGTACAGGGCCGTGCCGTCGTCGGCGACGGCCCGGCCCGGGGTGCCGCGCAGCGCCCCGTACGGCCCGGAGGCGTCGAGGGCGAGCCGGGCCTTCCGGCGCATGCCGCGGCCAACGGTCATCCGCTCTATCGCGACGCCCGCCGCCGCACCGGCGGCGATCACTCCTATGGCGGCGCCGGCGACACCCGCCCGGCGCCAGTTGCCCGTGGCGGCGTCGGTCACCGCCGCCGCCACGTCCCCCGCGCTGTTCTCGCTCACCGTGCCGCTCCTACTGGTGGTCGTCTAGTGGTCGTCCGGTCCCTCGCCGGGTGCCGAGCCGTCCTCCTCGTGGAGATGGACGCGCGGGACGCGCGCCCCGATCCGGGTCACGATCTCGTAGGCGATCGTGTCCGCCGCCTCCGCCCAGTCCTGGGCGGTCGGCTCGCCCCGGTCGCCGGGGCCGAACAGCACCGCCTCCGTGCCCTCCTCGACCGATTCCCCCTCGGGGCCGAGGTCGACGACGAACTGGTCCATCGCCACCCGGCCGGCCACCCGCCGCCACTCGCCGCCGACCAGGACCGGACCGCGGCCGGAGGCATGCCTCGGGATGCCGTCCGCGTACCCCACCGGCACCAGGCCAAGGGTGGTTTCGTCGCCGGTCACGTAGTGGTGCCCGTAACTGACGCCGTGTCCGGCGGGAACGCGCTTCACCAGCGCCAACGACGCCTTCAGCGTCATCACCGGGCGCAGCCCGAAGTCCGCGGGCGTGCCCAGCTCCGGGCTCGGCGAGATGCCGTACACCGCGATGCCCGTGCGCACCAGGTCGAAGTGGCTCTCCGGAAGAATCAGCGTGGCCGGGGAGTTGGCGATGTGCCGCACCTCCGGCTCGATGCCCTCCTTCTCGGCGTAGGCCACCAGGTCCCTGAAGACGGACAGCTGCGCGGGGACGGACGGGTGCCCGGGCTCGTCGGCGCAGGCGAAGTGCGACCACAGACCGGTGACCCTGACGGTGCCCGCCTCCTCGGCCGCGCGGGCCGCGGCGACCAGTTCGGCCCAGTCGGCGGGCTGGCAGCCGTTGCGCCCGAGGCCGGTGTCCGCCTTGAGCTGGACCCGCGCGGGGCGGCCCGCCTCCTCGGCCGCACGCGTCACCTCGCGCATCGCCCACATGCCGCTGACCGACACGTCCAGGTCCGCCTCCACCGCCTCGCGCCAGGGGCCCCCGGGCGTCCACAGCCAGCACAGCACCCGGCCGCCGATCCCGGCCGCCCGCAGTCCGAGCGCCTCCTCCGGCGTCGCGGTCCCCAGCCAGTCCGCGCCCGCGGCCAGGGCGGCCCTGGCGCAGGGCACCATCCCGTGTCCGTACGCGTCCGACTTGACGACGGCCATGAGGGCGGCACGGGGCGCCCGCGCACGCAGTGCGCGGACGTTGGCGCGCAGCGCGGCGAGGTCGATCTCGGCACGGGCCCGGAAAGGTGCGTTCTGAGTCATCGCGCTCAGTCTCTCAGAGGCCCGCAGCTCTGTTCGTACGGCAACGACCACGAGTGGTCCTGGTCACCCGCCTGCTGTGACCTGCGACACGTCAGGGGGTCCGCGTATCCCGCCAGGCCCGCGGGATCGCCCCCGCCACGTCCTGCGCGGTCACCGGGGCACCCTGCGAGGCGAGGCGCGCCGCCAGGCCGTGGAGATACGCGGCCGCGGACCCGGCGTCCAGCGGTTCGAGGCCGGCGGCGAGGAGCGAACCGGCGAGGCCCGACAGCACGTCGCCGCTGCCGGCGGTGGCGAGCCAGGAGGTGCCGGTGGGGTTCACCCGGACCGGACGGCGGGAGTCCGCGTCGGCCACGAGCGTCGTGGAACCCTTCAGCAGCACCGTGGCGCCGTACTTGGCGGCCAGTGCCCGTACGGAGCCGAGCCGGGCGGCCTCCACCTCGCCGCGGTCCACCCCGAGCAGCGCGGCCGCCTCGCCCGCGTGCGGAGTGAGCAGTGTCGGGGCGCTGCGGGCACGCACCGCCTCCGGGTCCAGGCTCCGCAGGCCGTCGGCGTCGACCAGGACCGGGACGTCGGACTCCAGCACCTCCGCCACCCCCGGTCCGTCGCCGAGGCCCGGTCCGACGACCCACGCCTGCACCCGGCCCGCGCGGGAGGGCGGCCAGCCGTGCACCAGCACCTCCGGGAACCGGGTGATCACGGCGTCCGCCCCCGGCCCGACGTACCGCACGGCCCCGGCGCCTCCGTGCACCGCGCCCGACACGGCGAGCACCGCGGCGCCCGGGTAGCGGGCCGATCCGGCCACGACGCCGACGACCCCGCGCCGGTACTTGTCGCTCTCCGCGGCGGGCACCGGCAACAGCCGGGCCACGTCCGCGTGTTGCAGTGCCTCCAGATCCGGTACGGACGGCAGCCGGGGGCCGAGACCGATGTCGACGAGCCGCACGGCCCCGGCGTATTCGTGCGCCGGGTCGATGAGCAGGCCCGGCTTGTACGTACCGAAGGTGACGGTGGCGTCGGCCCGCACCGCCTCGCCCTTCACCTCGCCCGTGTCGGCCTCGACGCCGCTCGGCAGATCGACGGCGACGACCGTCGCGCCGGATCCGCGCGCAGCCCGGGCGACCGGGACGGCGTCCGGGCGCAGACCGCCGTGGCCGCCGATGCCCGTGATGCCGTCCAGCACGACGTCGGCGACGGCGAGCGCGCCGAACGGGTCCTCGGCGACCCGGCCCCCGGCGGTCCGCAGCGCCGCGAGCCCGCCCTGGTGCGCGCGGTCCGGGGCGAGCAGCACCGCGCTCACCCCGGCGCCCCGGCGCGCCAGCCGCGCGCCGGCGTAGAGGGCGTCGCCGCCGTTGTCGCCGCTGCCGACGAGCAGGACGACGCGGGCGCCGGAGACGCGGGGCAGCAGGCCGGCGACCGCCGCGGCGAGCCCGGCGGCGGCCCGCTGCATGAGCGCACCCTCCGGCAGTTCGGCCATCAGTTCGGCCTCGGCGGCCCTTACGGTGTCGACGCAGTAGGCATGACGCATGCTCAGAAGCATGCCGTGCGGGCGTGCGCGGCGCTTGCGGAGCGCGACGTCTCGCGGCGCGGAAGGCGACGATCGCCCTACCCCTCCGCGATCACCATGGCCGACGCCACCCCCGCGTCATGGCTCAGCGAGATGTGCCACGACCGCACGCCCCGCTCCCGCGCCGCCGACGCCACCGTGCCGGTGACACGGAGGCGCGGCCGGCCGGAGTCCTCGACGTAGACCTCGCAGTCCGTCCAGAGCAGCCCGGCCGGCGCGCCCAGCGCCTTGGCGACCGCCTCCTTCGCGGCGAAGCGCGCCGCGAGGGAGGCGATTCCGCGCCGTTCGCCGCTCGGGAGGAGCAGCTCGCTCCGGAGGAAGAGACGGTCCGCCATCGCCGGCGTCCGGCGCAGCGCCTCCTCGAAGCGGTCGATCTCGGCGACGTCGATCCCCACCCCGATGATCATTCGACGGTGACCGACTTCGCCAGGTTGCGCGGCTGGTCCACCTCGTTGCCCCGGGCCGTGGCGAGTTCGCAGGCGAAGACCTGGAGGGGGACGGTCGCCACCATCGGCTGGAGCAGGGCGGGGGTCTGCGGGATGCGGATCAGGTGGTCGGCGTACGCCTCGACCGCCTCGTCGCCCTCCTCGGCGATGACGATGGTCCGCGCCCCGCGGGCCCGGATCTCCTGGATGTTGGACACGATCTTGTCGTGCAGTACGGAGCGGCTGCGCGGCGACGGGACGACGATGACCACGGGCAGATCGTTCTCGATCAGGGCGATCGGCCCGTGCTTGAGCTCCCCGGCCGCGAAGCCCTCGGCGTGCATGTAGGCGAGTTCCTTGAGCTTCAGTGCGCCCTCCAGGGCCACCGGGTAGCCGACGTGCCGGCCGAGGAAGAGCACGGTGTTCTTGCGGGCCAGCGAGCGGGCCAGCGCACGCACCGGTTCCATGGTCTCCAGGACCTGGTCCACCTGGGTGGCGATCTGCGAGAGGTCCCGGATGACGGCCCGGATCTCGTCGCCCCACTTGGTGCCGCGGACCTGCCCGAGGTACAGCGCCACCAGGTAGCAGGCCACCAGCTGGGTCAGGAACGCCTTGGTCGAGGCGACCGCGACCTCCGGGCCTGCGTGCGTGTAGAGCACGGCGTCCGACTCGCGGGGGATCGTGGAGCCGTTGGTGTTGCAGATGGCGAGGACCTTCGCGCCCTGCTCGCGGGCGTGGCGCAGTGCCATGAGCGTGTCCATGGTCTCGCCGGACTGCGAGATGGCGACGACGAGCGTCCGCTGGTCGAGGATCGGGTCGCGGTAGCGGAACTCGCTCGCCAGCTCCACCTCGCACGGGATCCGCGTCCAGTGCTCGATGGCGTACTTGGCGATCAGTCCGGCGTGGAACGCCGTACCGCACGCCACGATCACGACCTTGTGCGCCTCCCGCAGCACCGCGGCGGGGATCCGCACCTCGTCGAGCGTGAGTGAGCCCTCCGCGTCGATCCGCCCGAGGAGCGTGTCGGCGACGGCCTTCGGCTGCTCGGCGATCTCCTTGAGCATGAAGTAGTCGTAGCCGCCCTTCTCGGCGGCGGAGGCGTCCCAGTCCACGTGGTAGGAGCGCACTTCCGCGGGCGCCCCGTCGAAGTCGGTCACCGTGACGCCGTCGCGCCGGAGTTCGACCACCTGGTCCTGCCCCAGTTCGACGGCCGAGCGCGTGTGGGCGATGAACGCGGCGACGTCCGAGGCCAGGAACGCCTCGCCGTCGCCGACGCCGACGACGAGCGGAGAGTTGCGCCGCGCGCCGACGACGACGTCCGGCTCGTCGGCGTGGACGGCGACCAGCGTGAACGCGCCGTCCAGCCGCCGGCACACCAGCCGCATGGCCTCGGCGAGTTCACCGCACGACGAGAACTCCTCGGCGAGCAGATGGGCGACGACCTCCGTGTCCGTCTCGGAGGCCAGGTCGTGGCCGCGCTCGGCGAGTTCGGCCCGCAGCGCGGCGAAGTTCTCGATGATGCCGTTGTGGACGACGGCGACCCGGCCGGCGTTGTCCAGGTGCGGATGGGCGTTGGAGTCGGTGGGGCCGCCGTGGGTGGCCCAGCGCGTGTGCCCGATGCCCGTGGAGCCGCTCGGCAGCGGGCGGTCGGTGAGCTCCTTCTCCAGGTTGAGCAGCTTTCCGGCCTTCTTGGCCGCGGCCAGCCCTCCGTCGGAGAGCACGGCCACACCTGCCGAGTCGTAGCCTCGGTACTCGAGCCGCTTGAGCCCGGCGATGACCACATCGAGCGCGGACTGCGCTCCCACGTAACCCACGATTCCGCACATGGCGGCAGCCTACGACTCCGGCGGCCCGCCCGCCTCGGTCGCGGGCCGCGTGTGGGAGGAGACCGAGGCCATCGTGGCGGTAGGGGCGCTCGTGCAGGACGCCCCGGCGCCCGAACCGTGGCGCCCGCGTGATCGTCCGGAGCCGGGCCGCGGCCCCCGCGTGACCGAGCCCACCCCCCACGACCCGCCCTCAGCCCCGACAATGAGCATGTGATCACTTCGCCGCCACGAAGCCGCAGGGCCGACCGGACCGAGGCGTCCCCGTATGTCGACCTGACCCGCGAGGAGTGGAGCGCCCTCCGGGAGAGGACTCCGCTGCCGCTGACCGCCGCCGAGGTCGAGCAGCTCCGCGGCCTCGGAGACGTCATCGACCTCGACGAGGTACGGGACATCTATCTGCCCCTGTCGCGGCTGCTCAACCTGTACGTCGGGGCCACCGCCAACCTCCGCGGCGCCCTCAACACCTTCCTGGGCGAGGCGGGCAACGGCCACGGCACCCAGCGCGGGACCCCGTTCGTCATAGGCGTCGCGGGCTCCGTGGCCGTCGGCAAGTCGACGGTGGCCCGGCTGCTGCAGGCGCTGCTCGCCCGCTGGCCCGAGCACCCGCGCGTCGAGCTGGTCACCACCGACGGGTTCCTGTACCCGATGAAGGAACTCCAGGACCGGGGGCTGATGTCGCGGAAGGGGTTCCCCGAGTCGTACGACCGCCGCGCCCTGACCCGTTTCGTCGCCGACATCAAGGCCGGCAAGGACGAGGTGTCCGCGCCCGTCTACTCGCACCTCATCTACGACATCGTCCCGGGTGAGCGGCTGACCGTGCGCCGTCCCGACATCCTGATCGTCGAGGGCCTCAACGTCCTCCAGCCGGCCCTGCCCGGCAAGGACGGGCGTACCCGGGTCGGTCTGGCCGACTACTTCGACTTCTCCGTGTACGTGGACGCGCGGCCGGAGGACATCGAGCGCTGGTACCTCAACCGCTTCCGCAAGCTGCGCGAGACCGCGTTCCAGGACCCGTCCTCGTACTTCCGCAAGTACACCCAGGTCTCCGAGGACGAGGCGCTGGACTACGCGCGGACGATGTGGCGCACGATCAACGGCGTCAATCTGCAGGAGAACGTGGCTCCGACGCGCGGGCGTGCCACCCTGGTCCTGCGCAAGGGCCCCGACCACAAGGTCCAGCGGCTGTCCCTGCGCAAGCTCTGAGCCCGCCGCCTGCCGACCCGGCCGGACCGGCCGGACCAACGCCGAGGAGCCGTCCGCGTGCTGCACCTGCGTCTGATCGTCCCGCCCGACCGCACCGAGCGGGTCGTCGACACCATCGAGGAGACGGTCGGCACGACGCACCTCGTGGTGCTGGCCGGTGCCGCGCGCCATCCGTCCGGGGACCTGGTCATGTGCGATGTCGCCCGCGAGGCCGGCGACGAGCTGATCGGACACCTGCGGGACCTGGGCCTCGACCGTGACGGTTCGATCTCCGTGGAGACCATCGACCTGTCGCTGTCGAAACGCGCCGACGAGGCCGAGGAGGAGGCGCCGGGCGAGCCCGCGGACGCGGTCCTCTGGGAGCAGCTGACCGACGCGACCCACGAGGAGTCGACCCTCTCCGTCACCTATCTGGCGTTCCTGACGCTGGCCACGATGATCGCCGCGTGCGGTGTGGTCCTGGACAACGCGATCCTCATCGTGGGCGCGATGGCCGTCGGCCCGGAGTTCGGACCGCTCGCCGGCTTCAGCACGGCCGTGGTGCAGCGGCTTCCCCGCCTCGCCGTGCGCTCGCTGGTGGCGCTGGTGGTCGGGTTCGCCGTGGCCATGGCGGTGACGGTCGCCTTCAGCCTCTTCATGCACGGCGTCGGCCTGTTCACGTTCTCGATGCTGGAGGGGGACCGTCCGAACACGGCCTTCATCTACGCCCCGGACGCCTTCTCGTTCGTCGTCGCGGTCCTCGCCGGTGTCGCCGGCACCCTGTCGCTGACGTCCGCCAAGTCCGGTGCCCTCGTCGGCGTCGCGATCTCGGTGACGACGGTCCCGGCGGCCTCCAACGCCGCGGTGGCGCTCAGCTACGGCGACTACGGTCAGGCGTGGGGCTCCAGCCTTCAGCTGGTGGTGAACCTGGTCGGGATCATCATCGCGGGGACGCTGACGCTGTTCGTCCAGAAGTGGCTGTGGACGCGCCAGCGCCGGGCGATGCGGAAGCCGGCGGGAGCCTGAGCGTCAGTCGGACTCGTCGGCAGCGCCCTGGTCCGTGACGAACGAGCCCATGCCATGGGCCGTGGTGATCAGCCCCTCGTCCCGGAGGGCGGCGGTCGCCTTGCGGACCGTGATCCGGGCGACGCCGAACTCCTCCTCCATCTGCATCTCCGAGAGGCGATGGCGCGGCGCGTACTCGCCGGTGGCGATGCGCTCTCGGATCACGTCGGCGATCTGCACCCACTTGGGGCGGGTCGGGTCGTACTCCATCACGCCGGTGACCGTACACAGTCACGGCTGTCCGAACACAGATACCTACATCACATGTTCTCTATAGACATCTATGAACGTCCTGCCTAGCGTCTGTACAAGGCACCCCGGCGACGGATGCAGCCGTCCCGGGGCGTGGCCATCAACCGACAAGGGAACCAAAGGAGCCGATGACGTGACCGACCTTATCCCCCGCCTCGCCGCACGGCTGCGGAGTTGGCTGGACCGGCACTTCCCCCCGGGTGCGGGCCCCGAGCCCGCTCCCCCGCCCGCGCCGGTCGCGCGCCCGGCGCCGCCCCTCCCCGCACACCGCAGCCCCTACGGCCTCGACGGTCCGCTCGCCGGGGACGTGAGCGCGCTGGTACGGCCCTACCTCGGTGACACCCTCGCCCGCGAGGTGGCCGTATGAGCGGCGGCACCTCTCCGGACCGGTCGTCGCCCGTGCGCATGTGCGTGCGTTGCCAGCAGGTCACGGACGAGCCCGTGCTGGTGCACGAGGTCCACAGCGCGAGCGGCCCCGGCTGGAACGTCTACGCCTGCCGCGGCTGCGCCCCTCGATTCCCGCCGCCCGTCGACGTGTTCGACCTGCTGCGGGGCGACTGAACCGGGGCTGCCGAGCCCGGAACGACGAGGGGGCGGGCCAGGCCTCGTGCCGTGCCCGCCCCGGAGACTCCGGACGGAACTACCCCAGTGTTCCCTGCAGCCAGTCGAAGACGACCTCGCAGTGCAGCTGCGGCGCCATCGGGGAGCAGTGGAGCTGCGCTCCCTGGGCCGCGGTGAGCTTCACATAGTCCTTGGGCGCGGTCAGGGCGTCGAACATCTGCTGGGGCTGGCCGGGGTAGAACTGCTCGTCCTCGTAGTCGAGCACGAGCGTCGGCATCTTGATGCGCGGCACGACGTCCGTGATCTTCAGCGACTGGATCCGCTTGGCGGGCGTGTAGAAGTCGGTGAACATCTTGCCCTCGCGGGCCGCGAGCATCGCCGGGATCGAGAAGGGCTCGATGCGCTTCTTCATCGTCGCGGCTGCGTCCGGGGGCAGTTGGGGGACGACCTCCTTGTTCCAGATCTCGTTGGTCTCCTCCTTGGTCGGGGTGAGGATCTGCCGGATCTCCGCGGGGAAGCCCAGCCACGGATCCACACAGCCCGGCATCGCGACCAGCGCGGCGATACGGTCCTCGAAGGCCGCGGCCCGCGGCGCCAGATCGCCCGCCATGCTCAGCCCCGTGAGGCCGATCTTGGACGCGTCCACGTCGGAACGCTTCGACAGCCAGTCGACGAGGGGCCCGACGACCTTCTCCCAGGTCGGGGTGAAGACCACCTGGTCCACGAAGAGCAACTGGCCCTGGCCCGGGCCGTCGTAGACGAGGGCGTTCCAGCCGCGTTCCAGGGCGGCCGGGACGCCGTAGGTCCACATGTCGACGTTCTGTCCGTCGCTGCCGTTGGTGAGGATCACGGTCGGCCGGCGGGTGTTCGACGGGTCCGGCCGGAAGAACCAGACCGGCAGCGGGGTCTTGCCGTACGGGACGTTCGCCTTCACCGGCGCCGGGTCGCACAGATCGCAGAACTTGTCCCAGGCGCCGCGCCCCGCCTTGTACAGGTCCTCCTCGCTGCCCGGGTCGTCCGAGCCCAGCACGAAGAACAGCGCCTGGCCGTAGTACTGCGCGGCCCGTAGCGCGCGGAAGCGGGTGGTCTGGTCGTCGGGCTTGCTGCCCTCCGGCGGCTCCATCAGCTGGTCGCCGAGCTTGCGGAAGGTCTCGACGTACGTCTGCGAGGAGAGGCCCGCCTTGTTGATGGCGTTCACGGCGGTGAGGACTTCGCCCACCTCCGCGCTGCCGGCGCCGGACCCGCCGAGCGCCAGGAGACCGTTGAAGTTGAAGGCCGGGTCCTTGAACAGGGTCATCGCCCCGGGCGTCGGGTCGTCCGCCGGCGCCTGGGGCGACCGGGCCCCGCTCGGCGTGGGCGCGTTCGCGGGTTTCGCCCCCGGCGAGGTGCACCCGGCCAGGACGGCCGCCCCGGCCCCGCCGACGAGCCCGGCCAGTGCGGCGCGACGGCTGGGCCCGGACACGCGGTCAGCTGATCCGTACGTCATGCCAGCCGAACGTACGAGCCGCGCCTCCGGGCCCCGGGCCACGACACCCGCCGTTCCCCCGAACGGCGGGCCGGGGAGTCCCGCGTCAGCCGAGTGCGGACTTGACCGCGTCGGCCAGCCGGCCGGCCACCGAGCGGGCCTGCTCGATGTCCGCGGCCTCGACCATGACCCGGACCAGCGGTTCGGTGCCGGAGGGGCGCAGCAGCACCCGGCCGGTGGTGCCGAGCTCCCGCTCGGCGTCGGTGACCGCGGCGGCCAGCTCGGCCGACGACGAGACACGCGACTTGTCGACGTCCGGGACGTTGACCAGGACCTGCGGAAGGCGGTCCATGACACGGACCAGCTCGGCCAGGGAACGGCCGGTCGCGGCGACGCGGGCCGCCAGCATCAGTCCGGTGAGCGTGCCGTCGCCGGTGGTGGCGTGGTCGAGGACGATGACGTGGCCGGACTGCTCGCCGCCCAGGGCGTAGCCGTGCTCCTTCATCGACTCCAGCACGTAGCGGTCGCCGACGGCCGTCTGCACCAGCTCGACGCCCTCGCGCTCCATCGCCAGCTTGAAGCCCAGGTTCGACATCACGGTGGCGACGACGGTGTTGCCGCGCAGCGTGCCCGCCTCGCGCATGGCGAGCGCCAGCACCGCGAGGATCTGGTCGCCGTCGACCTCGTTGCCCTCGGCGTCCACGGCGAGGCAGCGGTCGGCGTCGCCGTCGTGGGCGATGCCGAAGTCGGCCCCGTGGTCGACGACGGCGGCCTTCAGCAGGCCGAGGTGGGTCGAACCGCAGTTGTCGTTGATGTTGAGGCCGTCCGGCTCGGCGCCGATCGTGACGACCTCGGCACCGGCCCGCGCGAACGCCTCGGGAGAGACCCGGGCCGCGGCGCCGTGCGCCTCGTCGAGAACGACCTTCAGCCCGTCCAGCCGGTTCGGCAGCACGCCGATGAGGTGGGCGACGTACTTGTCGAAGCCCTCGTCGTAGTCCCGGACGCGACCCACGCCGGCGCCGGTCGGGCGGTCCCACGGCGCACCCGTGCGGTGCTCCTCGTACACGGCCTCGATGCGGTCCTCCAGCTCGTCGGCGAGCTTGTGACCGCCGCGCGCGAAGAACTTGATGCCGTTGTCCGGCATGGCGTTGTGGCTCGCCGAGAGCATCACGCCGAGGTCGGCGCCGAGCACGCCGGTGAGGTACGCCACCGCCGGGGTGGGCAGCACACCGACCCGCAGGACGTCCACGCCCGCGCTCGCCAGGCCCGCCACCACGGCGGATTCCAGGAACTCCCCGGACGCGCGGGGATCACGCCCGACCACCGCCGTCGGCCGATGGCCCTCGAACGTGCCCGCCTCGGCGAGCACGTGCGCCGCCGCGACCGACAGACCGAGCGCCAGCTCCGCCGTCAGATCCGCGTTCGCGACACCGCGCACACCGTCCGTGCCGAAGAGTCGTCCCACTGGTGTCCTCCGATTGTGCTCCGAAAACGCAAGCCCCGTGGTGTACCTGCGCAAGGGTGCGGGGTCCCCCGTGCCGTTATACGCCGGGGGTACGGGGCCGTGTCACCCCGGGGGGTCGCCCCGGGGCCGATATACGGAACGCCCCGGCGGCACCGAGTGCCGCCGGGGCGAACGTAGCCGTACAGGCGAGCAGGCGATTAGCGCTTGCTGTACTGCGGGGCCTTGCGGGCCTTCTTCAGACCGGCCTTCTTCCGCTCGACCGCACGGTCGTCGCGGCGCAGGAAGCCGGCCTTCTTCAGCGCGCCGCGGTTGTTCTCCACGTCCGCCTCGTTCAGCGCGCGGGCCACGCCGAGGCGCAGGGCGCCGGCCTGGCCGGACACGCCGCCACCCGCGATGCGGGCGATGACGTCGTAGCGGTCGTCGAGCTCGAGCACCTTGAAGGGCTCGTTGACTTCCTGCTGGTGCACCTTGTTCGGGAAGTAGTCCTCGAGGGTGCGACCGTTGATCGTCCACTTGCCGGTGCCCGGCACGATGCGGACGCGGGCGATGGCGTTCTTGCGGCGGCCCAGGCCGGCGGCCGGCTGGGGCTCGCCGAAGCGGGACGCGAGCGACTCGCTCGTGTACTCGCCCTCGACGGGGGTCTCGGACTCGAAGGTGGTGACCTCGGCGTAGGTCTCTTCGCCCTCGAGCGGGGTCTCGGTGGTGGTCTCGGCCACGATGCTCCTCAGATTCTGTTCGTCTTAGGGGGTGGCCGGACTTACTGCGCGACCTGGGTGATCTCGAACGGGACCGGCTGCTGGGCAGCGTGCGGGTGGTTCTCGCCCGCGTAGACCTTCAGCTTCGAGAGCATCTGACGGCCCAGGGAGTTCTTGGGCAGCATGCCCTTGACGGCCTTCTCGACGGCCTTCTCGGGGTTCTTGTCGAGCAGCTCGTCGTAGCGGACGGAGCGCAGGCCACCCGGGTAGCCGGAGTGGCGGTACGCCATCTTCTGGGTCCGCTTGTTGCCGGACAGGTGCACCTTGTCGGCGTTGATGATGATGACGAAGTCACCAGCGTCGACGTGGGGCGCGTAGATCGGCTTGTGCTTGCCCCGCAGGAGGGTGGCAGCGGTGGTGGCCAGACGACCCAGGACGACGTCCTGGGCGTCGATGACGTGCCACTGGCGCGTCACATCGCCGGGCTTGGGGCTGTACGTACGCACGGTCGTAGCCTTCGCTTCTTCAGTGATGGGGATCCTCCGGCTCGTGAAAGCACAGAGGACGGGGTCCTGACAAGGCCACCCGGACGATCACGACAGCCCTGGCCGCACATCGGGGACGCAACCCGAGTGCATGCCGCTGGTCATCGGCCCGGTGAACCGGCGTAAGGGCCCCTCACGTGAGATAGAGCAAGCCAATACGCATAACGAACCAGCAGAATACCCGTGCTCCCCCGCACGGGTCAAAACGCCCCCGGCCCGGTCGGCGCGGCCCGGCCACGGCGGCCGGGGCCCCGCCCTACCGCGCCCGGACCACTCTGCGCTCGTCCCAGACCGGCTCCGGCGCCTCCCTGACCACTCCGTCCGAGCCGAAGACGAGGAAGCGGTCGAAGGAACGGGCGAACCAGCGGTCGTGCGTCACCGCGAGCACCGTGCCCTCGTACGCCTCCAGGCCCTCCTGCAGCGCCTCCGCGGACTCCAGGTCCAGGTTGTCGGTCGGCTCGTCCAGCAGCAGCGCGGTCGTGCCCCGCAGCTCCAGCAGCAGGATCTGGAAGCGGGCCTGCTGCCCTCCCGAGAGCCGGTCGAAGGTCTGGTCTCCCTGGCGCTCCAGCTCGTAGCGGCGCAGGGCGCTCATCGCGCCGCCGCGGTCCTTGGCGTGCTCGGTCCACAGGATGTCGACGAGCGTGCGCCCGAGCAGCTCCGGGTGGGCGTGCGTCTGGGCGAAGTGGCCGGGCACCACCCGGGCGCCCAGCTTCCACGTCCCCGTGTGGGCCACGTCCTCGCCCGCGAGCAGCCGCAGGAAATGCGACTTGCCCGAGCCGTTCGAGCCGAGCACCGCGACCCGCTCGCCGTAGAAGACCTCCAGCGAGAAGGGCTTCATCAACCCCGTCAGCTCCAGGTTCTCGCAGGTCAGGGCCCGCACCCCGGTTCGGCCGCCGCGCAGCCGCATCCGGATGTCCTGCTCGCGCGGCGGCTCCGGCGGCGGCCCGGCCTCCTCGAACTTCCTGAACCGCGTCTGCATCGCCCGGTACCGCGACGCCATGTCGGGGCTGATCGCCGCCTGCTGCCGCAGCTTGTGGACCAGCGCCTTCAACCGGGCGTGCTCCTCCTCCCAGCGCCGCTTCAGCTCCTCGAAGCGCGCGAACCGCTCCCGCCGCGCCTCGTGGAAGGTGCCGAAACCGCCGCCGTGGACCCAGACGTCGCTGCCCGCGGGGCCCGGCTCCACGGCCACGATCTTCTGGGCGGCCCTGGCCAGCAGCTCCCGGTCGTGCGAGACGAAGAGCACGGTCTTGCGGGTCTCCCGCAGCCGGTCCTCCAGCCAGCGCTTGCCAGGTACGTCCAGATAGTTGTCCGGCTCGTCGAGCAGCAGCACCGCGTCCGGGCCGCGCAGCAGCGCCTCCAGCACCAGCCGCTTCTGCTCGCCGCCGGACAGCGTGCGCACCAGGCGCCACTGGGCCTTCTCGTAGGGGACGCCCAGCGCGGCCGTGGTGCACATGTCCCATACCGTCTCGGCCTCGTACCCCTGCACCTCGGCCCAGTCGCTGAGCGCCTGCGCGTACCGCATCTGCGCGGCCTCGTCGTCGACGGTCATGATCAGGTGCTCGGCCTCGTCGACCGCCCGGGCCGCGTCCCTGATCCTGGGCGGCGCCACCGAGACCAGCAGGTCCCGGACCGTGCGCTCGTCCCTCACCGAACCCACGAACTGCGGCATCACTCCGAGGCCGCCGCTCACCGACACCGTGCCGCCGTGCGGCCTCAGCTCACCGGACAGCAGCCGCAGGAGCGTCGTCTTGCCCGCGCCGTTCGCCCCGACCAGGGCGACGACCGAACCCTCGCCCACCCGGAACGACACGTCGCCGAGCAGCACCCTCCCGTCCGGGAGGAAGTACTCCAGATGCGCGGCCTCGAGATGTCCCATGGTGGGCATTGTCACCGCAGGGCATGCTCACGCCCAACAGGTTTAGGATGCGCGGCATGAGCTTTGGGGGATCGCAGTGGCCGCAGGAGCCGCGGCAGCCGTACCAGTCGTACGGAGAGCCACCGGCGTCGTCGTCGTCGACACCCGACTGGGCGGCGCTGGCGGATGCCTCCGCCGCGCGGGCGCGGCGCAAGAGGTGGCTGCTGATCGGGGCGGGCGGTGTCGCGACCGCGGCCGTCGCCGCGATCGTGGCCACGGCCGTGGTCTTCACCAACGACGCGGCCCCCTCCGGCAAGAACGCCAGTGACCTGCCGACGGCTCCCGAGCTGCCGAACCAGACCACGCAGCCGGAGCCGTCGTTCTCCACGGTCGCGCCCCCGCCGCCGCCCGACCCCAAGGACTTCATCTCCAGCGCGAAGAAGGACACCGCGCCACTGAGCGCCGACACCCTCTTCCCGGGGAAGAAGCTCACGATGGGCGACCGGGTCTACGCCAAGGGCCCCACGGCCCGCACCACGAACTGCGCCTCCGCGACCCAGGCGTCGCTGGGCGCGGCGCTCCGCTCGCACGGCTGCGACCAGGTCATCCGCGCCACCTACACGAAGGACGGCGTGGCCGTCACCATCGGCGTGGCCGTCTTCCCCACCGAGGCGCAGGCGCAGGCGGCCGTGAAGCAGTCGGCCCGCAGCATCGCCCCGCTCGCCGGCTCGGGCGTCGCCGCCTTCTGCAAGGGCGGGCCGGTGTGCCGCTTCGTGGGCAACTCCTACGGCCGGTACGCCTACTTCACCGCCACCGGCTACCTCAGCGGAAAGTCCGTCACCAAGGGCGACACCAAGGCGTTCCAGCCGGGCGACGACCTCGCGGAGTTCACGTTCCGCCAGATCGTGCGCCGCGGCGAGCTGCAGGCGTCCGCGGCGGCCACCGCCCCGGCGGGCTGACGACAGGGCCGCTCCCGGGGCGCCGCCCCGAGTGTCGGCTGACGCCCCGCGACACGGGGCCGGCACGGGCGCGCCGCCCCGGCCCGTGTCACGTCACAGGCGCTTGGCGCTGCGCAGCGTCTTCGCGTAGTAGCCGTTGCCGTCCAGACGGGAGGCGCCGCCGATGTCGCCGATGGTGGGCCCGTTGACCTCCTCGCGGCTGGAGACGAAGATCAGGTGGCCCTCGGTGTCGTAGCCGAGCACCATGCCCACGTGGTCCAGTCGCTCGTTGGTGCGCGCGTCGAGCTTGAAGAAGACGAGGTCGCCCGGCTGGAGCTGGTCGATGGCCGACGGGCGGTCCTTCACCGACACTCCGGTGAGGGGCAGCACGTCGACACCCCGCTTCGAGCGGGCCATGTCGTTGGCGGTGCGCGGGAGACCGTCGCCGGACTTGTCGGAGGACATCAGCGGATAGCGCGCCCGGTAGCCCAGCACCATGCGCAGGTATCCCGAGCAGTCCAGGGAGCGCGCACGCATGGCCTCCGGCGAGCCGGTGGCGCCGTCCCGGAAGGGGTACGGGACGCCGAGGTAGTCGTAGAAGTCGGACTGCTCCAGGCGCAGATCGCCGCCCTCGGCGCCCGAGGTGTTCAGCGGACCGAAGTTCGCGTCACCGCGGAAGGCGATGCCCTGCCCGTCCTTCTTCTGGGGTGCGCCGGCCACGTACTGGAAGGCGAAGGCGAAGACGTCGTCCTCCTTGCTGTCCCTGTTCTCGGCGTACCAGTCCTTGAACCACTTCTCCTTCTCGCCGGCGTAGGGCCCGGACGGCTGTGCCGGAATCCTGACCACCGGGATCTCCTGCGTCTGGGAGGCCTGATAGCGCTCCTCGTAGGCCGCGGGGTACGGGGCGAACGGGTCCAGGCGCGCGGGCTGGTGAACCGCGGCCGAGACCGGGTGCGGTGCCTCCGCCCCGGAAGTGACGTCGCTCTCGTCCGCCGGAAGCTCGGCCAGGTACTCCAGCAGCTCCTCGCTCTCCCACACGGCGGAGTTCGGTCCAGACACGCCGTACGCGGCTCCCGACGAGCGGCAGCGCGAACAGCTGGCCAAGGGCGTCGGCCGTCTTCTCGCGGGCGACGCGAGGGAGGCCGAGCGGCTGCTCGCTCCCATCGGCCTGGGCATCACCCGCCTGACGGACACCGACTCCGGTCGGCGATACGACGAGGTCGCCGCTCTCCGCCCGGGCAGGAGCGCCCGCTGGGGCCGCCTCTACGTCAGCGCCGACTCCGGCGTCCGCTGGAGTGCGCAGGTGCCGCACCCGGTGGCCGACCGGGACACCGAATCGCTCGGGGTACGACTGCTGGAGGACACTCCCGGCGGCGCCCTGGTGCTGGCCGGCGCCCACCGCGAAGCGGGCCGCGGGGACGCGGCGGACGTCGCGCACCGCGAGGACAGCGCCTTCCACACCATCGTCCGGGAACTCCAGGAACGCGGTGTGCCCGGCGTCCAGTTGCACGGCTTCGCCGAGTCGTCCGATCGCCCCTACGACGCCGTGATCTCCACCGGCGCCGCGGAGAGCGCGCCCGGCGAGGTCGCGGCCCTGGCCGACCGCATGGCGGCGGAGGGACTCCGCGTCTGCCGTGGCTGGTCCGCGCGGTGTCCCCTGGAGGGCACCACGAACGTCCAGGGCAGGGAGGCCCAGCGCCGGCACACCACGTTCGTCCATGTGGAACTCGCTCCCGACGCCAGAGGCGGCGGCCCCGAGGCGAAGGAGGCGGCGAAGGCCCTGTCGGGCCTCCTCGGGACGTGGGCGAAGGACTGAGCGGCAGTCCCGGCTCAGCAGCAGCCGGCCGCCCCCGCGCCACGGGCCGGGAGCGTGCGCCGGTTCCGTGCCTCCAGGTTCCGGGCTGCCAGCAGTTCGTCGGCGGGGTAGCCGACTTCCTCCAGCGTCAGCCCGTGCGGCCGTACGACGTGGACCGCGGAGTCGCGGACCCCGGCGGCCAGGACCTTCGCCGGCCAGTCCGCCGGCCGGTGTCCGTCACCGACGAAGAGCATCGCGCCGACGAGCGACCGGACCATGTTGTGGCAGAAGGCGTCGGCCTTCACGGTCGCGGTCAGGATCCCGGACGCGTCGCGCTCCCAGCGCAGCTCCTGGAGCGTCCGGATGGTGGTGGCGCCCTCGCGCTTCTTGCAGTACGCGGCGAAGTCGTGCTCCCCGAGGAGCCGTTCGGCCGCCGCGTTCATGGCGTCCAGGTCCAACGGCCAGTCGTGCCACAGCACATGACCGCGCAACAGCGGGTCGACGCCGGCCGGGTGGTCGGTGACGCGGTAGGCGTAGCGCCGCCAGATCGCCGAGAAGCGGGCGTTGAAGCCGGCGGGAGCCTCCTCGGCCTTCCACACCCGGACGTCGTGGGGCAGCCGGCCCGCCAGCCGCCGCAACAGCTTCTCCCGGTGCTCGGCCCAGAGGTCCTGCGGCAGGTCGACGTGCGCGACCTGGCCGCGGGCGTGCACACCGGCGTCCGTGCGGCCGGCGACGGTCAGCTCGTAGGTGTCCTGCGAACGCGTGACCGTACGGATCGCGTCCTCGATCTCGCCCTGGACCGTCCGCTGCCCACGCGTCTGCTTGGCCCAGCCCGAGAAGTCCCTGCCGTCGTAGGACAGATCCAGCCGTACCCGGACGAAGCCGGGCCTCACGTCATCGCTCACGTCTCGTTCTGCCTCTCAGGTCCTGTCAACGGGACGGGCCCGGCCCCCAGCAAAGGGGGACGGGCCCGTCCGTCAGCCGTAAAGCCGTCTCGGAACGCCTCAGGCGTCCTTCGACTCCTCGGCCGGAGCCTCGGCGGCGTCCTCGGCCTTGGTCTCCTCGGCCTTGGCCTCGTCGGCTTCCTTGACCGCACGCTTGGTGGCGGCCTCGGCCTCGGCGACGGTGGCCTTCTTCGCGATCTCGCCCTCGACGAGCTCGATCACGGCCATCGGGGCGTTGTCACCACGACGGTTGCCGATCTTGGTGATCCGGGTGTAGCCACCCGGACGCTCGGCGTAGCGCGGGGCGATCTCGGTGAAGAGCGTGTGGACGATGCCCTTGTCCGTGATCGTCTGCAGCACCAGGCGACGGTTGTGGATGTCGCCCTTCTTCGCCTTCGTGATCAGACGCTCCGCGACCGGACGCAGGCGGCGGGCCTTGGCCTCGGTCGTGGTGATGCGGCCGTGCTCGAAGAGCGACTTCGCGAGGTTCGCGAGCAGCAGCTTCTCGTGCGCGGCGCTGCCGCCCAGACGGGCACCCTTGGCGGGCTTCGGCATGGTGTTTCTCCTCATGATCTGCACCGGCCGTATCAGGTACCGGTGTCAGCCTGTGCGACGGGCTCCCGCCCCTCGCGCACCCCCGGGGGTCCCGGGGGAAGTCGGTGTCGCGCGGGCTTCCGCCCGCTGTCCGGGCGCACCCGGGGTCCAGCGTTCCGGCCCCTGGACGGAGCCTGTGGTGCGAGGAAGCTCCGCACCGTGTGCCGCCCGGGCACCCGGGAGGCCCGCCGGTCCCGGCCGGAGCAGGGATCCGCGGGCCCGGGGCCGGGGAGCCGTCGTTCCGGCGGGGACGGGGAACGGGCCTCGCCCGCACCCGTCCCCGCCGGAGGCGACTAGTACTGCTCGGTCTCGACGAAACCGGCGTCCGCGTCGTCGTCGGCGCCGAAGGCGTCGGCGGCGGCGGTCGGGTCGAATCCGGGCGGGCTGTCCTTGAGGGCCAGGCCCATGCCGGCCAGCTTCGCCTTGACCTCGTCGATCGACTTCGCACCGAAGTTGCGGATGTCGAGGAGGTCGGCCTCGGAGCGGGCGACGAGCTCACCCACGGAGTGGATGCCCTCGCGCTTGAGGCAGTTGTAGGAGCGGACCGTGAGCTCCAGCTCCTCGATCGGCAGCGCCAGGTCGGCGGCCAGGGCGGCGTCCGTCGGGGACGGACCCATGTCGATGCCCTCGGCGTCGATGTTGAGCTCGCGGGCCAGGCCGAACAGCTCGACCAGGGTCTTTCCGGCCGACGCCATGGCGTCGCGCGGGCGCATGGCCTGCTTGGTCTCGACGTCGACGATCAGCTTGTCGAAGTCGGTGCGCTGCTCGACACGGGTCGCCTCGACCTTGTACGTGACCTTCAGCACCGGCGAGTAGATGGAGTCGACCGGGATCCGGCCGATCTCCTGGCCCACCTGCTTGTTCTGCACGGCGGAGACGTAGCCGCGACCGCGCTCGACGGTCAGCTCCATCTCCAGCTTGCCCTTGCCGTTCAGCGTGGCCAGGACCAGGTCGGGGTTGTGGACCTCGACACCGGCCGGGGGCGCGATGTCGGCGGCGGTGACCAGACCCGGACCCTGCTTGCGCAGGTACATCACGACCGGCTCGTCGTGCTCCGAGGAGACGACCAGCTGCTTGATGTTCAGGATGAGGTCGGTGACGTCCTCCTTGACACCCGGCACGGTGGTGAACTCGTGCAGGACGCCGTCGATCCGGATGGACGTGACGGCCGCGCCCGGGATCGAGGAGAGGAGCGTACGGCGGAGGGAGTTGCCGAGGGTGTAGCCGAAGCCCGGCTCCAGCGGCTCGATCACGAACCGGGAGCGGTACTCGTCGACGACCTCTTCGGTCAGCGAGGGACGCTGAGCGATCAGCATGTCTGTGATCCTTCAGTCATGGGCGCCCGCTATTTGACGCCCGACTCGACCGGGCCCAGGCCCGGCTTTCGAATACTGCGTACTGCAAGGGTACGGGCGGTACGTCCCACGAGGGGCCGTACCGCCCGAAGCCTCGGACCGGGCGTGACGCGCGGGACGCGTCGCGCTCGGGGTCAGCCGTGCAGCGGCGACGCGTCAGACGCGGCGGCGCTTGGGGGGACGGCAGCCGTTGTGCGGCGTCGGGGTGACGTCCTGGATGGAGCCGACCTCGAGGCCGGTGGCCTGGAGGGAACGGATCGCGGTCTCACGGCCGGAGCCCGGACCCTTGACGAACACGTCGACCTTGCGCATGCCGTGCTCCTGCGCGCGGCGGGCGGCCGACTCGGCGGCCATCTGCGCGGCGAAGGGGGTGGACTTGCGCGAGCCCTTGAAGCCGACGTGGCCGGCGGAGGCCCAGGAGATCACGTTGCCGCTGGGGTCCGTGATCGAGACGATCGTGTTGTTGAACGTGCTCTTGATGTGCGCGTGGCCGTGAGCGACGTTCTTCTTTTCCTTGCGGCGCACCTTCTTGACGGCGCCCTGGCGTCCCTTGGGGGGCATGTATTTCTCCCGTGGAGGTGGTCGGTCCTACAGCGAAGACCGCTGGTAGAGCGTCCTGCTGAGGACTACTTCTTGCCCGGCTTCTTCTTGCCGGCGATGGCGCGACGCGGACCCTTGCGGGTACGGGCGTTCGTGCTGGTGCGCTGGCCGTGGACCGGCAGACCGCGGCGGTGACGCAGACCCTGGTAGCAGCCGATCTCGACCTTGCGGCGGATGTCGGCCTGGATCTCGCGACGGAGGTCACCCTCGGTCTTGAGGTTGGCGTCCACGTACTCGCGGATCTTGACGAGGTCCTCTTCGGCCAGGTCACGAACGCGGGTGTTCGGGTTCACACCGGCCGCGGCGAGGGTCTCCTTCGCCAGGGTGCGGCCGATGCCGAAGACGTAGGTGAGTGCGACCTCCACGCGCTTGTCGCGCGGGATGTCAACACCGGAAACGCGTGCCATTCAATGGCTCCTGTGGTGTTCGGGGGTCTGCAGCAGAACCGTCCCGGGCCGCCGACCCCTCCCGAAGGAGAGGTGGTACGTCCCGGTCCCCGGCCCCCGCCGGAGGTGCCGCCGGTCCTTGCGGACTGGGCGGGCCCTGCTGGTGAACGTGTGTTGCTCGCGTCGCGCGAGGATCTGCGAGGTGCAGGTCGGCGTGCGTCAGCCCTGGCGCTGCTTGTGGCGCAGGTTGTCGCAGATGACCATGACCCGGCCGTGGCGGCGGATCACCTTGCACTTGTCGCAGATCTTCTTGACGCTCGGCTTGACCTTCATGGGATGTGAGGTTCTCCGGGTCAGTGCCAGCACCCCCGGGAGGGGGTGAGGGCAAGATCTACTTGTAGCGGTAGACGATCCGCCCACGCGTCAGGTCGTACGGAGAGAGCTCCACGACGACCCGGTCGTCCGGAAGGATTCGGATGTAGTGCATCCGCATCTTGCCGGAGATGTGCGCGAGGACCTTGTGACCGTTCTGGAGCTCCACCTTGAACATGGCGTTCGGCAGGGACTCGATCACGGTGCCCTCGATCTCGATGGCACCTTGCTTCTTGGCCACGCTTCGCCCTTCGAATCGGCTACCTTGATCGGCTCTTGTCGCCCTTCGACCGCAAGCGGACATACGGGTACACGCGAGCCGACGCATCAGTCTACGTCAGGCCCCTGGAAAAGACGAATCCGGGGAGTTTGCCCAAGGTGAGAGATCCTTAAGCAGGACGGGGGCCGCCGGGTCTCCCCCGCAGCCCCCGCCCTCGGGTGTGCCCGCGCGCCCCGGATCAGGCCAGGGGGTCCGGCGCGGCCGTGACGCCCAGCTCCGCCAGCTTCGCCCGGCCGCCGTCGACGGCCGTGAGCACCAGCGGGCCCTCCTCCGTCAGCGCCACCGAGTGCTCCCAGTGCGAGGACCAGGTGCCGTCCGTGGTGATCACGGTCCAGTCGTCGGAGAGCACCTCGGTGTGCGGGGTGCCGAGCGACACCATCGGCTCGATCGCCAGGCAGAAGCCGGGGACCAGCTTCGGGCCCTTGCCGCGCTTGCGGCTGACGTAGTTCAGCAGGTGCGGGTCCATGTGCATCTCGGTGCCGATGCCGTGGCCGCCGTAGTCCTCGATGATCCCGTACCGGCCGCCGCCCGGCTTCGGCTGGCGGCGGATGTAGGTCTCGATCGCCCGGGAGACGTCGACCAGCCGGTTGCCGCTCTTCATGGCGGCGATACCGGCCCACATGGACTCCTCGGTCACCCGGGAGAGCTCGATCAGCTCCGGGGCGTGACCGCCGCCGACGAAGGCGGTGAACGCCGCGTCGCCGTGCCAGCCGTCGACGATCGCCCCGGCGTCGATCGAGATGACGTCCCCGTCCTTGAGAACCGTCTTCCCGTCCGGGATGCCGTGGACGACCACTTCGTTCACCGAGGTGCAGATGGTGGCGGGGAAACCGCCGTACCCCAGGAAGTTCGACTTGGCCCCGTGGTCGGCGATCACCTGGCGGGCGACCTCGTCCAGGTCCTTCGTCGTGGCGCCGGGGACCGCCGCCTCACGGGTCGCCGCGTGGATGGCGGCGACGACCAGCCCCGCCTCACGCATCTTCGCGATCTGCTCGGGGGTCTTGATCTGCACCATGGGGGCCGGCGCCTTTCAGAGTCGGAGAGTGGTTCGGCGTGATGCCTGGGTAATCAACGATACGGCCGCGGCGTCCTGGGGACACCGCGGCCGTATGCGATCCGGTCGGAGGTACTGCGGGTCAGGCCTGGGCGGCCCGGTCCTTCTGCAGAGCCTCCATCGCGCGCTCGGTCACCTCGTCGACCTTGCCGAGCGCGGAGATGGTCACCAGCAGGCCCTGGGCCCGGTAGTGGTCGATGATCGGCTCGGTCTGCGTGTGGTAGACCTCGAGCCGCTTGCGCACGGTCTCCTCGGAGTCGTCGTCGCGCTGGTACAGGTCGCCGCCGCAGACGTCGCAGACACCCTCGGTCCTCGGGGCGCTGTAGGTGACGTGGAAGACGTGTGCGCTGTCGTTCCGGCAGATGCGGCGGCCCGCGATCCGCTTGACGACCTCGTCCTCGGGGACCTCCAGGTCCAGCACGGCGTCCAGCTTCACACCGTCCGACGCCAGCGCCGCGTCGAGCGCCTCGGCCTGCGACACGTTCCGCGGGAAGCCGTCCAGCAGGAAACCGTTCTGGGCGTCCGGCTGTGCCATCCGGTCCCGGGCCATCCCGATGGTGACCTCGTCCGGCACCAGGTTGCCGGCGTCCATGTACGCCTTGGCCTGCTTGCCCAGGTCCGTGCCCTTGCTGATGTTGGCCCGGAACAGGTCGCCCGTGGAGATGTGCGGGATCGACAGGTTCTTGGCAAGGAACGCGGCCTGCGTTCCCTTGCCCGCACCGGGCGGCCCGACGAGGACGATTCGCATCAGCGGAGGAACCCTTCGTAGTTGCGCTGCTGGAGCTGGCTCTCGATCTGCTTCACGGTCTCGAGACCGACACCCACGATGATGAGGATGCTGGTGCCACCGAACGGGAAGTTCTGGTTGGCACCACCGAAGCCGGCCAACGCCATCGTCGGCACAAGAGCGATCAGACCCAGATACAGCGAGCCCGGCCAGGTGATCCGGTTGAGCACGTAGCTCAGGTACTCGGCGGTAGGTCGACCAGCCCGGATACCCGGGATGAAGCCACCATACTTCTTCATGTTGTCCGCGACTTCCTCGGGGTTGAACGAGATCGCCACGTAGAAGAAGGCGAAGAACACGATCAGAAGGAAGTACGTCGCGATGTAGTAGGGGTGGTCACCCTTGACGAAGTGCGCTTCGATCCAGGTTTTCCATCCGGCGTTCGAGTTCGAGAACTGCGCGATCAACGCCGGGATGTAGAGCAGCGACGAGGCGAAGATGACGGGAATCACACCCGCCTGGTTCACCTTGAGCGGGATGTATGTGGACGTACCGCCGTACGACCTGCGGCCGATCATGCGCTTCGCGTACTGGACCGGGATGCGGCGCTGGGCCTGCTCGACGAAGACGACGAGCGCCACCATCACGAAGCCGATCAGGATGACCGTGCCGAACTCGATCCAGCCCTTGGCGAGCTTGCCGCTCTCCTTGATGGCCCACAGCGCGCCGGGGAAGCCGGCGGCGATGGAGATGAACATCAGGATGGACATGCCGTTGCCGATGCCGCGGTCCGTGATCAGCTCGCCCAGCCACATGACCACGGCCGTGCCGGCGGTCATGGTGATCACCATCGTGGCGGTCACGAAGATCGACTGATCGGGGACGATCTCGTTGGCCACCTGGCAGCCGGAGAACAGCGCACCGCTGCGGGCCGTGGCCACCAGGCCGGTGCCCTGCAGCACGGCCAGCGCGACCGTGAGGTAACGCGTGTACTGCGTGATCTTCGCGGTCCCGGACTGACCCTCCTTCTTGAGGGCCTCCAGACGCGGGATCACCACGGTCAGCAGCTGCAGGATGATGCTCGCCGTGATGTACGGCATGATGCCGAGCGCGAAGATCGTGATCTGCAGCAGGGCTCCGCCGCTGAACATGTTGACGAGGCCGAAGAGGCTGCTGTTGTTCTTCGAGGCCTGGTCCACACAGATCTGGACGTTCTCATAGCTGACACCGGGCACCGGGATGTGTGCGCCGAGCCGGTACAGCACGATGATGCCGAGCGTGAAGAGCAGCTTCTTGCGCAGGTCGGGCGTCTTGAACGCCCGGGCGAACGCGGTGAGCACGGTGCCTCCTGCGACCCCCGCGCAAAGCGTCAGAGGTGACGGTCTTGAGGTTCGACGAATTCGTATGAGACAGCAACCGCTCCGGTGGCCCGCTGGGCCTCCGTCACGGCGTGGGGGTCACCCCCCGGGTATAACAGCAACAACGCACGCCACCTTACCGGCGAGTGTGCCCCCCTTGGAACGACCAACCGGGGATGCCCCGTTTCAGAGCATCCCCGGTTGGTGTTCAGGCCATCGGCTCGTCTCAGACGAGCTCGGTGACGGTGCCGCCGGCGGCGGTGATCTTCTCCTTGGCGGAGCCGGAGACGGCGTCGACCGTCACCTGCAGCGCCACGGAGACCTCGCCCTGGCCGAGCACCTTGACGAGCTGGTTCTTGCGAACCGCGCCCTTGGCGACCAGACCGGCGACCGTGACCTCGCCACCCTCGGGGTAGAGGGCGGCGAGCTTGTCCAGGTTCACGACCTGGTACTCGGTCTTGAACGGGTTCTTGAAGCCCTTCAGCTTCGGGAGGCGCATGTGGAGCGGCATCTGGCCACCCTCGAAGCGCTCCGGAACCTGGTAGCGGGCCTTCGTGCCCTTGGTACCACGACCGGCCGTCTTACCCTTCGACGCCTCACCACGACCCACACGGGTCTTGGCGGTCTTGGCGCCCGGGGCGGGACGGAGGTTGTGGATCTTCAGCGGGTTCTGCTCCGCCATGATCAGTCGACCTCCTCGACCGTCACGAGGTGGCGGACGGTGTGCACCATTCCGCGGAACTCGGGGCGGTCCTCCTTGACGACCACGTCGTTGACCCTCTTCAGGCCAAGCGAACGCAGCGTGTCACGGTGGTTCTGCTTGCTGCCGATGTACGACTTCGTCTGCGTGATCTTGAGGCGGGCCATTACGCACCCGCTCCCGCACCGGCACGCGCACGAAGCAGAGCGGCGGGGGCGACGTCCTCGAGCGGCAGACCGCGGCGGGCCGCGATCTCCTCGGGACGCTGCAGACCCTTCAGGGCCTCCACCGTTGCGTGCACGATGTTGATCGCGTTGGACGAGCCGAGCGACTTCGACAGGATGTCGTGAACGCCGGCGCACTCGAGCACGGCACGCACCGGGCCACCGGCGATAACACCGGTACCGGGGGAAGCAGGCTTGAGCAGGACGACGCCCGCGGCCTTCTCGCCCGTGATCGGGTGCGGGATGGTGCCCTGGATACGGGGGACCTTGAAGAAGTGCTTCTTGGCCTCCTCAACGCCCTTGGCGATGGCGGCCGGCACCTCCTTGGCCTTGCCGTAACCGACACCCACGGTGCCGTCACCATCGCCCACCACGACCAGCGCGGTGAAGCTGAAGCGACGACCACCCTTCACAACCTTGGCGACGCGGTTGATCGCGACAACGCGCTCAACGTACGCGGTCTTCTCGGCGGCAGCAGCGCCGCCGTCACGGCCCTTCCGGTCCCGCCGCTCGCCGCCACCGGCACCGCTGCCGCGGCGCTGGGGTCCAGCCATTGGATTTACCTCTCTCTATTCCGCTAGCTACGGAACCGGCTCAGAACTTGAGCCCGGCTTCGCGGGCGGCGTCGGCCAGGGCGGCGATGCGCCCGGCGTACTGGTTGCCGCCACGGTCGAACACGACAGCCTCGACGCCGGCGGCCTTCGCACGCTCGGCCACGAGCTGGCCGACCTGCTTCGCCTTCGCCGACTTGTCGCCCTCGCCGCCGCGGATGGAAGCGTCCAGGGTGGACGCCGACGCCACGGTGTGGCCCTTGAGGTCGTCGATGACCTGAGCGGTGATCCCGCGGTTGGACCGGGTGACGACGAGACGCGGACGCTCCGCCGTACCCGAGATCTTCTTGCGGATGCGGATGTGGCGACGCTTCAGGGAAGCGCCCTTGTAGGCCTTGCCCTTGGCAATCTTCACGCCGTATGCCATGGCTTACTTACCAGCCTTTCCGACCTTGCGGCGGATGACCTCGCCCGCGTACTTCACGCCCTTGGCCTTGTACGGGTCGGGCTTGCGCAGCTTGCGGATGTTCGCGGCGACCTCGCCGACCTTCTGCTTGTCGATGCCCTCGACCGAGAACTTGGTCGGCGACTCGACCTTGAAGGAGATGCCCTCGGGGGCCTCCACCAGGATCGGGTGGCTGTAGCCGAGCTGGAACTCCAGGTTGGAGCCCTTCGCGGCAACGCGGTAACCGACACCGCTGATCTCGAGCGCCTTGGTGTATCCCTGGGTCACACCGGTGATCATGTTGGCCACCAGCGTGCGGGACAGGCCGTGCAGGGCCTTGTTCTGACGCTCGTCGTTGGGGCGGGTGACGTTGATGACGCCGTCCTCACCCTTCGCGATCTCGATCGGCGCGGCAACGGTGTGGGTCAGGGAGCCCTTGGGACCCTTCACCTGGACCGTACGGCCATCGATGGTGACATCCACGCCGGCGGGAACCGAGATGGGGAGCTTGCCGATACGCGACATTGTTCTTCTCCTCCGTTCCCGACTACCAGACGTAGGCGAGGACTTCCCCGCCCACACCCTTCTTGCTGGCCTGCTTGTCGGTGAGGAGCCCGTGCGACGTGGAGATGATGGCCACGCCCAGGCCGCCGAGCACCTTCGGCAGGTTGGTGGACTTCGCGTAGACCCGGAGACCGGGCTTGGAGATCCGCTTGATGCCCGCGATGGAGCGCTCACGGTTCGGGCCGAACTTCAGCTCGAGGACGAGGTTCTTGCCGACCTCGGCGTCCTCGACCTTCCAGCCCGTGATGAAGCCCTCCTGCTGGAGGATCTCCGCGATGTGCGACTTGATCTTGCTGTGCGGCATCGTCACGGAGTCGTGGTACGCCGAGTTCGCGTTACGCAGACGGGTCAGCATGTCCGCGATCGGATCAGTCATGGTCATGAATTGGCCTTCGGCCTCTCTCGCCGGGGTTTCCTGTATGCGCCATCCCTCTCCCCGCACAGGGGCGGGACGGGTGCGGCGCGGGGACCTACGGCGTAGTAAGTCGTTCAGGGCGGCGGGCGCCCAACCCCACAAGCCTACGGCATGTGAGGGAGGGCCCCGCCGACCCGTTGCTTACCGAGAGCCTCTGGTAATCCCGCGAATGCGGGGACTACCAGGAGCTCTTGGTCACGCCCGGCAGCTCGCCACGGTGAGCCATCTCACGAAGGCACACGCGGCAGAGGCCGAACTTGCGGTACACGGAGTGCGGACGGCCGCAGCGCTGGCAGCGGGTGTACGCACGCACACCGAACTTGGGCTTACGAGCAGCCTTGGCAATCAGAGCCTTCTTCGCCATCTCGCTTACGCCTCCTTGAACGGGAAGCCGAGGTGACGGAGAAGGGCACGGCCCTCAGCGTCGTTGGTCGCCGTGGTGACCACGGTGATGTCCATACCCCGGACGCGGTCGATCTTGTCCTGGTCGATCTCGTGGAACATGACCTGCTCCGTGAGACCGAAGGTGTAGTTGCCACGGCCGTCGAACTGCTTCGGGGACAGGCCGCGGAAGTCGCGGATGCGCGGCAGCGCGAGCGACAGGGTGCGGTCCAGGAACTCCCACATGCGGTCGCCACGGAGCGTGACGTGGGCACCGATCGGCTGGCCCTCACGCAGCTTGAACTGCGCGATGGACTTGCGGGCCTTGGTGACGGCCGGCTTCTGACCGGTGATCGTGGTGAGGTCGCGGATGGCGCCCTCGATCAGCTTGGAGTCGCGGGCGGCGTCGCCCACACCCATGTTGACCACGATCTTCACGAGGCCGGGAACCTGCATGACGTTCTCGTACGAGAACTCCTCACGCAGCTTGCCCGCGATCTCCTCGCGGTACTTCGTCTTGAGACGCGGAGTGGTGGTGGTAGCCATCAGATGTCCTCACCCGTCCGCTTGGCAACGCGGATCTTGTTGCCCTCGTCGTCGAAGCGGTAACCGACGCGGGTCACGACCTTCTTGCCGTCCTTCTCCACGACCAGCTGAACGTTGCTGACGTGGATGGGGGCCTCGGTGGTGACGATGCCGCCGGCCTGCGAGGCACGACCCGGCTGGTTGGCCTTCGTGTGCTTCTTGACCCGGTTGACACCCTCGACCAGGACGCGCTCGTCGCGCGGGAAAGCGGCAATGACCTTGCCCTGCTTGCCCTTGTCCTTGCCGGTGATGACCTGGACCAGGTCGCCCTTCTTGATCTTCATGCTTACAGCACCTCCGGCGCGAGCGAGATGATCTTCATGAACTTCTTCTCGCGCAGCTCACGGCCCACGGGGCCGAAGATACGGGTGCCGCGAGGGTCGCCGTCGTTCTTCAGAATGACGGCGGCGTTCTCGTCGAAGCGGATGTACGAGCCGTCCTGGCGGCGGCGCTCCTTGACGGTGCGAACGATGACCGCCTTGACGACGTCACCCTTCTTCACGTTGCCACCGGGGATCGCGTCCTTGACGGTGGCGACGATGACGTCACCGATGCCCGCGTAGCGGCGACCCGAACCACCGAGAACACGGATGCAAAGGATCTCCTTGGCACCAGTGTTGTCGGCGACGCGAAGTCGCGACTCCTGCTGGATCACGTCTATCTCCTGATCGTCTGCCGGTTCCCGGCGGGGGCTGGTCCCGAAGGTGACAGCCCCCGCCGAGCCTGGCGGAACTTAGTGCTGGGAGAGCGCCCCCGGAGGGGTTCCCCCAGCGGGGGGCATGCGGGGTCTCCCTCGTCGGGAGGCCCCCGCAAAATTACTTGGCCTTCTCGAGGATCTCGACGACGCGCCAGCGCTTGGTCGCGGACAGCGGCCGGGTCTCCATCAGGAGGACGCGGTCGCCGACACCCGCGGCGTTCTGCTCGTCGTGCGCCTTGAGCTTGTTGGTACGGCGGATGACCTTGCCGTACAGCGCGTGCTTGACGCGGTCCTCGACGGCGACGACGACGGTCTTGTCCATCTTGTCGCTGACGACCAGACCCTCACGGGTCTTGCGGAAGCCGCGCTCGGTCTTGTTCTCGGTCACGTTGCTCTCGCTCATCAGGCGTTCTCCACCGTCTCGATGCCCAGCTCGCGCTCACGCATCAGGGTGTAGATCCGGGCGATGTCCTTACGGACGGACTTGAGCCGACCGTGGTTCTCGAGCTGGCCCGTCGCCGCCTGGAAGCGGAGGTTGAACAGCTCTTCCTTGGCCTCGCGGAGCTTGGCAACAAGCTCCTCGTTGCCCAGCTCGCGCAGCTCGGACGCCTTGGTACCGGCCGACATCACGCTTCACCTGCCTCGCGCTTGACGATCCGGCACTTCATCGGCAGCTTGTGAGCCGCACGAGTGAGAGCCTCACGCGCAATCTTCTCGTTCGGGTAGGACAGCTCGAACATGACCCGGCCCGGGTGCACGTTCGCGACCCACCACTCCGGGGAACCCTTACCGGAACCCATGCGGGTCTCGGCAGGCTTCTTGGTCAGCGGACGGTCCGGGTAGATGTTGATCCAGACCTTGCCGCCACGCTTGATGTGGCGGGTCATCGCGATACGGGCCGCCTCGATCTGGCGGTTGGTCACGTACGCCGGAGTCATGGCCTGGATGCCGTACTCGCCGAACGCAACCGTGGTGCCACCCTTGGCCATACCGCGGCGCTTGGGGTGGTGCTGCTTGCGGTGCTTGACCCTGCGGGGGATCAGCATGTCGGTCAGGCCTCCGTTCCGGTGCTCTCAGCAGCCGGAGCGGCGGCGGGAGCGTCGGCCTTGGGGGCCTCGGCAGCCGGCGCGGACTGCTGCTGCGGCTTGCGACCGCGACCGCCACGCTCGCCACCGCGGCCACCACGGGCCGGGCGGTCAGCGCCACCACGGGCCGGGCGGTTGCCGGCGCGGGCAGCGGCGTTCTCGGCGCGGACCTCGGCGATGTTCTTGACGTCGCCCTTGTAGATCCAGACCTTCACGCCGATGCGGCCGAAGGTCGTCTTGGCCTCGAAGAAGCCGTACTCGACGTTCGCGCGGAGCGTGTGCAGCGGCACACGGCCCTCGCGGTAGAACTCCGAGCGGGACATCTCGGCGCCGCCGAGACGGCCGCCACACTGGATCTTGATGCCCTTGGCGCCGGCCTTCATGGCGGACTGCATGCTCTTGCGCATGGCCCGACGGAAGGAGACGCGGGAGGACAGCTGCTCGGCAACGGCCTGGGCCACGAGCTGAGCGTCGACCTCGGGGTTCTTGACCTCGAGGATGTTCAGCTGGACCTGCTTGCCCGTGAGCTTCTCGAGGTCGCCGCGGATGCGGTCGGCCTCGGCGCCACGGCGGCCGATGACGATGCCGGGACGCGCGGTGTGGATGTCCACCCGCACGCGGTCACGGGTGCGCTCGATCTCGACCTTGGAGATGCCGGCGCGCTCCATGCCGGACGTCATCATCCGACGGATGGCGACGTCTTCCTTGACGTAGTCCTTGTACAGCTTGTCGGCGTACCAGCGGGACTTGAAGTCCGTGGTGATACCGAGCCGGAACCCGTGCGGGTTTACCTTCTGGCCCATTACCGGGTTCCTTCCTTGCTGCTGACGACCACGGTGATGTGGCTGGTCCGCTTGCGGATCCGGTAGGCACGGCCCTGGGCACGCGGACGGAACCGCTTCAGGGTCGGGCCCTCGTCGACGTACGCCTCGCTGATGAACAGCGAGGAGGCGTCCGTGTGGTCGTAGTTGTGCGCGGCGTTGGCGATGGCGCTGTCCAGCACCTTGCCGACCGGCACGCTCGCGGCCTGCGGGGCGAAACGCAGGACCGCCTGAGCCTCCGTGGCGTCCATGCCACGGATGAGGTCCACCACGCGGCGGGCCTTCATGGGCGTGACGCGGATGTACCGCGCCTGGGCCCTGGCTTCCATGGTTGTCCCTTCGGTGTAAGTCATAGTCGTTCCACCCCGCGATTAGCGGCGCTTCGACTTCCGGTCGTCCTTGACGTGGCCGCGGAAGGTGCGAGTCGGCGAGAACTCGCCGAGCTTGTGGCCGACCATGGACTCGGTGACGAACACCGGGACGTGGGTCTTGCCGTTGTGCACCGCGATCGTGTGGCCCAGCATGGCCGGGACGATCATCGAGCGACGGGACCAGGTCTTGATGACGTTCTTGGTGCCTGCTTCGTTCTGGGCGTCCACCTTCTTGATCAGGTGGTCGTCGACGAAGGGCCCCTTCTTGAGACTGCGCGGCATCTAAACCCGCTCCTAGCGCTTCTTGTTCGTCTTGCGGCGGCGGACGATGTACTTGTTGCTCGCCTTCTTGGGAGAACGAGTACGACCCTCCTTCTGACCCCAGGGGGAGACCGGGTGGCGACCACCGGAGGTCTTGCCCTCACCACCACCGTGCGGGTGGTCGACCGGGTTCATGGCGACACCGCGGACGGTCGGGCGGACGCCCTTCCAGCGCATACGGCCGGCCTTGCCCCAGTTGATGTTCGACTGCTCGGCGTTGCCGACCTCGCCGACGGTGGCGCGGCAGCGGACGTCGACCAGGCGGATCTCACCGGACGGCATGCGCAGGTGGGCCATGGAGCCCTCCTTCGCCAGCAGCTGCACGGAGGCACCGGCGGAGCGGGCGAACTTCGCGCCGCCGCCGGGCCGCAGCTCGATGGCGTGCAGCGTCGTACCGACGGGGATGTTGCGCAGCGCCAGGTTGTTGCCGGGCTTGATGTCGGCACCGGGGCCGTTCTCGATCCGGTCACCCTGCGACAGACCGCGCGGGGCGAGGATGTAGCGCTTCTCGCCGTCCGCGTAGTGCAGCAGCGCGATGCGCGCGGTGCGGTTGGGGTCGTACTCGATGTGCGCGACCTTGGCCGGCACGCCGTCCTTGTCGTGACGACGGAAGTCGATCACGCGGTAGGCGCGCTTGTGGCCACCACCCTGGTGGCGAACGGTCACACGACCGGCGTTGTTACGGCCGCCCTTGCTGTGCAGGGGGCGGACCAGCGACTTCTCCGGCGTGGACCGCGTGATCTCGACGAAGTCGGCGACGCTGGAGCCACGACGGCCCGGAGTCGTCGGCTTGTACTTGCGGATACCCATTTCTCAGTCCTCGTCCGATATCGGACCAAGGTCTCCGTTAGGAGGCCTGGCCGAAGATGTCGATACGGTCGCCCTCGGCGAGGGTCACGATGGCGCGCTTGGTGTTGGCGCGCTTGCCGAAACCGGTGCGGGTGCGCTTGCGCTTGCCCTGGCGGTTGATCGTGTTCACCCCGGTGACCTTGACCGAGAAGACCGCCTCGACGGCCTGCTTGATCTGGGTCTTGTTGGCGTTGGGCGCGACGATGAACGTGTACTTGTTCTCGTCCAGCAGCGCGTAGCTCTTCTCCGAGACAACCGGCTTGACGAGAACGTCACGCGGGTCGGTGAAGGTCTTGCTGGTGATCTCGGCCATCAGGCCTCGCTCCCCTCATTGTCGTTGGCCTTGGGGCCGGACACGAAGGACTCGAAGGCGGCCTGGGTGAAGACCACGTCGTCGGAGACGAGCACGTCGTACGTGTTCAGCTGGCCCGGCTCCAGGATGTGCACCTGGGGCAGGTTGCGGGCGGACAGCCACGCGGCCTCGTCGGTGCGCTCGGCCACCAGGAGCAGGTTCTTGCGCTCCGAGATCTTGCCGAGCAGCGTCTTGGCGGCCTTGGTGGAGACCTCGCCCTCGACCACGCCGGAGACGACGTGGATGCGGGAGTTGCGGGCCCGGTCGGTGAGGGCACCGCGCAGGGCGGCGGCCTTCATCTTCTTCGGGGTCCGCTGCGAGTAGTCGCGCGGCACGGGGCCGTGGACGACGCCACCGCCGGCGAACTGCGGCGCACGGGTCGAACCCTGACGGGCGCGGCCGGTGCCCTTCTGGCGGTAAGGCTTCTTGCCACCACCACGGACCTCGCCGCGGGTCTTGGTCTTGTGCGTGCCCTGACGGGCAGCGGCCAGCTGCGCGACGACGACCTGGTGGATCAGCGGAACGCTGACCTTGGCGTCGAAGATCTCCGCGGGGAGCTCGACGCTACCGGCCTTGTCGCCAGCGGGCGAAAGGATGTCAATGGTGCTCATCGGTTACCTCAGGCCCCCTTGGCCGCGGTACGGACCAGGACGAGGCCGCCGTTCGGACCGGGAACCGCGCCCTTGATGAGCAGCAGACCCTTCTCCGCGTCAACGGCGTGGACGGTCAGGTTCTGGGTGGTGACCCGCTCGTTGCCCATGCGGCCCGCCATACGGAGGCCCTTGAACACACGGCCCGGGGTGGCGCAGCCACCGATGGAACCGGGGGAGCGGTGCTTGCGCTGGGTGCCGTGTCCGGCGCCCAGGCCACGGAAGTTGTGGCGCTTCATGACACCGGCGAAGCCCTTGCCCTTGCTCTTGCCGGTCACGTCGACCTTGACGCCGGCCTCGAACACCTCAGCGGTGATCTCCTGGCCGAGCGCGTACTCGGAGGCGTCCGCGGTGCGGATCTCGACGAGGTGGCGACGGGGGGTGACGTCGGCCTTGGCGAAGTGGCCCTTGAGGGGCTTGTTCACCTTGCGCGGGTCGATCTCGCCGAAGGCGATCTGGACCGACTCGTAGCCGTCGACGTCGTTCGTACGCACCTGGGTGACGACGTTGGGGCCGGCCTTGACGACGGTGACCGGAACAACGCGGTTGTTCTCGTCCCACACCTGCGTCATGCCGAGCTTCTCGCCCAGGATGCCCTTGATCTGCTTAGCCATCTCTCAGATCACCGGCCTCAGAGCTTGATCTCGATGTCGACACCGGCCGGAAGGTCGAGTCGCATCAGAGAGTCAACGGTCTTGGGGGTCGGGTCGAGGATGTCGATGAGGCGCTTGTGCGTGCGCATCTCGAAGTGCTCGCGCGAGTCCTTGTACTTGTGCGGCGACTTGATGACGCAGTACACGTTCTTCTCAGTGGGCAGCGGCACCGGGCCCGCGACCGACGCACCAGTGCGGGTCACCGTCTCGACGATCTTCTTCGCCGAGGAGTCGATGACCTCGTGGTCGTAGGCCTTGAGCCGGATGCGGATCTTCTGTCCCGCCATGGCTACTTCGTAGTCCTGTCTCTCGTAACGCTCTGGAACCCGGTGGCTTCCCGTCTCCTCCGACCCACGCGGTCGGGCGTGTCGCATCCCCTCTACGCAGATCTCCCGAAGGATTTCCCAACCAAGGGGTGCGGTCCCTGGGACCACGAAGCCGGGGGTGACCACCCACCGGGTGCCTGGCAGGCGCCCCGCCCACGCTTCCCGGAAGATTCCCGTACTTCCACCCCTGATCAGGGGTGACGAGTACTGTGGGACTCGCTTCCGGTCCTCCCGGCGGGAGGCGCGCAGCATCGGCACTCAACCGAGCAACCCGGACAGTCTGCCATACGGGCCGCGACGGGCGCCAATCGGGCCGAAGACATTACCCCGCCGGGTTTGCCTGTCAAACCACGGCACGCGCGTCCACGGGGGGGCGCCCTCCGCCGCGGAACCCGGGTCGTCCCCGGAACATCTCCCCCGCCCGAACGGACGAGCGGACCCAACTACCGCCCGCACGAGCCTTGTCGGCCTCCCGACCGGGTGGCGCGAACACCGCCCGGCCGGCTCCGGGGCAGGACGCCTCGCGCCAGCCGGGGCGGCCCTGCCCCGCCCGGCGAACCGGAACCGTCAGGTACGCGTCACCGTCCCGCACTCCTGCGGCAGCGCGCCGAGGTCCTTGCTGCGGTCGTACGGGTCGACTGCCGGGCCGGAGGGGCCGGGGGTCAGGCCCGTCATGTCCTCCTGGAACTGCGGGTGCAGGAATCCGTCGCCGTCCCTGGCGCAGTCGGAGTTCCCGGTGTTCGTGTTCCACGCCACCACGACCAGCCTGCCCGGCGTGGTCACCGTCCTCGCCGGGTCGTGCAGGGTCACCGTCACCTCCCGGCGCACGATCGTCCGCGTGACCTCCTCCGCACCCGGCTTGGCCTTGATCAGGGGGTAGACGAAGGTGTAGTCGGCCTTGACCTCGACGGAGCCGTCACGGTCGCCCTTGCCGAAGGTCATCCGGCCGCGGGCCTTCACCACCTCACCCACCACGCGCACCTCGGCCGGGTCGAAGCGGCTGAACAGCCACAGCGGGTCCTGGTCCTCGCGGGGCTCCCGCAGCCCCTTCACCAGCAGGCCGTGGCCGTCCTTCTGGAGCGGGTCCAGCAGCCGGAGCGCCTTTCCCGGGTGCCCGCCGCGGAGGGTCGCGGGATCGAGGTTCGAGGCGACCAGCAGTTCCTTCGTGCTGCGCAGGGCGTGCGCGACCTGGTCCTCGCTCATTCCGCCGACCGCCTCGGCCGGGGGCACCTGGATGCCGGCGGCGCCGTCCGCCCAGGCCACCGCGGGCGAGCCGCGGAAGGGCTCCTTCACGGTCGGCATGTCCGGGAAGAGCTCCTCGGAGGGCGCCTCCGTGGGGCGCGCGGTCTCCGCGGCGAGCGGAGCGGTGTCCGGGCCGGAACCGCCCGCGGCGCCCGGCAGCAGGTCGACGACCGCCTCCGGCCGAACGGCGACGACGGCGAGAGCCAGGACCGACACTCCGGCGAGGACCGGCCCGAGCCGCCGGCGCTTCCGCGGCCGCTCGCTCCATCGGGACGCGCGACCCGCCGCGCTCTCCTCCGCCCGCAGCCGCCCGGCCACCATGCGTGCGCGCGCGGACGGCTCGACGGGCGCGTCCCGCCCGCCCTCCCCGGCCCTGCGGAGGAACTCGGCCCACTCCTCGTCCGAGACGGGCGGCTCGTCGCCGGGACGGTCCTCCGGCACAGTCTTCCCCACTGGCCCCCACCCCTTGTATGTGGCACGTGTGTGCCCGTGTCGTGGACATTCCACGAGTAGGCGGAGGATACAAGCCGCTCCGTACCGGCCCAGGCTCCCCCGCCCTTATGATCATTCGGGCCTCGGGAGTGACGTCCGGGGTGGGTTCGTCCATGGGGGAAACACATGCGCAAGACAGTCACGGCCACGGCTCTCGCGCTGGCCGCGGTCCTGCTGACCGGGTGCGGTGACGGCAGCGGGAAGCACTCGGGCGGCAGGAGCGGCGAGGACGGCCGCGCGGGCGGCACGCAGCGGACGGCCACGCCGGACGCCGGGGGCGACGCCAAGGGCACCGCGAAGCGCGAGGTGACGCTCGAGGTGCTCGGTACGGGGACCGCCCAGGTCGCCTACCACCTGGACACGAGCAAGTTCGAGCAGGTCACCCTGCCGTGGAAGAAGACCGCCACCATCGAGCTCACCGCGGCCGAGCAGAAGGTCGGCCATCTGGTCTCCGTCGTCCCCGGCTCGATCCAGGGCTCCGACGGGCTCCTCCAGGCGGCCCCGTGCGTGATCACGGTCGACGGCAGGAAGGTCGCGGACAACCAGGAGGGCAAGGTCGCCAAGCCCTGCCAGTTCAGGGTCAAGTGACCGCAGGCAGCGCGCCGCGGCGGGCCGCGCGCACGAGGTGACGGACCGGGCACCGGACCACGAGCCGGTGCCCCCGCGAGCCGACCACGCCGCCGCGACCGTCCGCGCGGCCGCGGGGTTATTCGGTCGATCACCGCCGGGCTCCCTGCCTACAGTGTCGAGGCACCGCAGGCCGTCGACGGGGGACGAGAACCATGGGCCGGCATCCGGCGCGGACGCACTATCCGCGCACCCCCCATCTGCCGTGGTCGCCCGGCGCGACGGGCGACGACGTACGGACCGGCGATCTCGCCGCGCTGCGCGGCCGCGAGGTGGTCGTCACCGAGAAGCTCGACGGCGAGAACACCACGCTGTACGGCGACGGGCTGCACGCGCGGTCGCCCGACTCCGCGCACCATCCGTCACGGGCCTGGGTGAAGGCACTCCACGGCCGCGTCGCCGGCGGCATCCCGGCCGGATGGCGGGTGTGCGGGGAGAACGTGTACGCCCGGCACTCGCTCGCCTACGACGACCTGGAGAGCTGGTTCTACGGCTTCTCCGTCTGGGACGCCGACGGCCGCTGCCTGGACTGGGACCGTGGCGCGGAGTTCCTGCGCGGGCTCGGCATCCCCGTGCCGCGCGTGCTCTGGCGCGGGGTCTTCGACGAGCGGGTCCTGCGCCGGCTCGGGGTCGACACCGAGCGCCGCGAGGGGTACGTCGTCCGCACGGCCGACGGCTTTCCCGCCGAGGAGTTCCGGCACCGCGTCGCCAAATGGGTCCGGCCCGGGCACGTGCAGACCGGCACCCACTGGATGCACGCCCCCGTCGTGGAGAACGGGCTCGCACCGGCCGCCGCGCTGTGGGCGGTGCGGTCGGGGGCGGCGCCGGACCCGGCCGCACTGCTCCGGGCGCTCGGCCTCCCTGACGGTGACGCGCCGGCCGCGGCCTCGGCCGCTGCCGAGGCCGCGGCGCGTCTCGGCGGCACGGGGGACGAACGCCTCGCGGGCGTCCTCGCAGCACTGCTCCACACGCGGCACCGCGCGACGCTGGCCGGCCGGCTGGCCCGGCCGCTCGGGCTGCCGCTCGCCCGCCGCGTCGCCGACCTCGTCGGTCTGCACACCGGGCTGCACCGCCCCTACCCCGACGAGCAGCGCCGGACCGGCCTGCTGCGCATGTCCTACGCCGTCGGCCTGGAGACGCTCCACGCCGTCGCCGCCGCGACCTCGCCGGACGCCGCGGCCCGCGAGCAGGTCGAGTGGTCGGCGCTGCACGCCGAGGACATCCGGCCGATCGGCCCGTTGCGGGAGGCGTTCGCTGATCTCGACCCCGCCGCGGCCGCCCGCTGCCTCGGCGAGGCCCGGGAGGCGTACGCGCTGGGCCGCGTCGGGACCGTCGAGGAGGCCGTCGCGGCCACCTGGCGCCGGCGCTCGGGGGACTTCCCGAGACTGGTCCACATGGTCGGGCCGTCCGGCAGCGGCAAGAGCACCTTCGCCCAAGGGCTGTCCGGAGTCGACGCGTACGTGTCCCTCGACGCGCTGCGCGGGGCCCGCGGTGCCCGCGCGGACCAGAGCGCCAACGGCGAGGTCCTGCGCCAGGGCCTCGACCGGCTGGGCACGGCGCTGGCGGATGGTGCGACGGTGGTATGGGACGCCACATCCCTCAACCCGCACCAGCGGTCCCTGGTGCACGCGGTCGCCCGCCGCCGCGACGCCCTGGTCACCCACGCGGTGGTGCTCGTCGACGAGGACGAACTGATCCGGCGCAACGAACGGCGCACGCACCCGGTACCGGCGGAGGTGCTCACCGCGCAGCTGCGCCGCTTCGTGCCTCCGTACCCCGGCCAGGCGCACCGCACCTGGTACGTCGGCGCGGGCGGCACGATCGAGGAGGAGGCGTAGGTGCGCACGAGCGAGGAGATCTACCACCGGGTTCGCTGGGACCCGCGGTTCGACCCGGCCCGCTTCGTGATGGGCATCCACCAGCGCGCCGCCGAACCGAAGCGGATACGGCTCGAGGACTTCGACCCCTCCGGTGAGATCCCCTGGCACCGGGTGGTGTTCTTCGAGGCGGACGGCGAAGTGGTGTGGGACCGCTCCGCGGGCGTCGACCGGATCGACGCGACCGGCGCCGGACGGGTCCGGGACCCCCGCAGACTGCGCGCCCCGTTCTTCGCCGCACGGACGCCGTACGCCTGGGACCCCGCGCTCGGCTGGACCGCCGCCGGTGCGCCGCGGCACGCACCGGCCACCGCGCGGCTGCGCGTACTGACCTGGAACACGCTGTGGGACCGCTACGACAGCGACCGCATCGACACCGCCCGGCGCCGACCGCTGCTGCTGACGGCGCTGCGCGACGCCGACGCCGACGTGATCGCGCTCCAGGAGGTGGAGCCGGAGCTGGTCACGATGCTGCTCGGCGCCCCCTGGGTGCGGCAGTCGTACACGCTGGGCACCGACCCGGGCGGCAAGGACGTCGGCGAATGCGGCCTGCTGCTGCTCAGCCGGCTGCCCGTGCGCGAGGCGGCCCTCCACGTCCTCGGCCCGCACAAGGCCGTCACGGCGGTGGTGGTGGAGACCGCGAACGGCCCGGCCACCGTCGCCGTGACCCATCTGACCAGCGACCACTCGGAGGACGGGCCGGGCAGGCGGGACGCCGAACTGGGCCGGCTGGCGGAGGCGCTGGCGGGCGTCGAGGGCGCGGTACTGCTCCTGGGGGACTTCAACGACGGCGGGGACGCGCCCGCGACGGCACTCGGGCTGCGCGACGCCTGGACCGAGGCACACGGAACCGCCGACAGCACCCCGACCTTCGACCCGCGTGTGAATCCGCTGGCCGCGGTCTCGTCGCGGAGCGGCCGAGCCTCCCGGCTCGACCGGGTGCTGGTGCGCGCGGAAGGGCTGCGGGTGGACTCGGCGGCGCTCCTCGGCGACGCCCCCGCGCCCGACGGGCTGTACGTGTCCGACCACTTCGGCGTCGTCGTCGACCTGGGCCCGGGGGAACCGGCGACGGGCACGCGGGGCCCGGGGGACGCAGCCGCCGCCGCGCCGACGGGCCGGGCCGCGTCCCTGAACGCGCCTCGGGCGTCGGACCCCGGCCCCGTCGCGAGGTCCGGGGCCGGCCGGGACATCGGGGCGGACGGACCGGATGAGGTGCTCGCCGTCCGGGCGACGCCCCGGACGGCAGTCGCCTGGATCCCGCCGGACGAGCTGTGGCCCCCGATCCAGCACATCCGGCGTGAGCACGACCGGCAGATCCGCCGCTGGCCGCCGCACGTGAACGTGCTCTTCGGCTTCGTACCGGAGTGCGACTTCGAGCGGGCGGCACCGCTGCTGTCCGCCGCCGTCTCGGACGCACCCCCGTTCACGGCACGCCTCGAAGGGGTGCGGAGCTTCCGGCACCGGGAGGACTCCACCGTCTGGCTCGACCCGGCGGCGGCCGGCGCGGAGCCGTGGGAACGGCTGTACGGGGCGCTGGAGGAGCGCTTCCCGCGCTGCGCGGGTCGCGCCGACGGCTTCACCCCGCATCTGTCCCTCGGCAGGTCGCGCCGTGCCGGAGAACTCGCCGCCCACTGCGAGGCGCTGCTGGGCGGCATGACCGCACGCGTCGACGACGTCGTCCTGCTGTCCCGGCGCGGGGACGAACCCATGCGGGTACGGGCGCGGGTCGCCCTCGGCACCGGTGAGGTGCGCTGGGAACCCGAGGAGGGCGACGCGACCGCGCCGGCGGCCGAGAACCGGGACCTCGCGGAGCACGCCGGCCGCACCGTGCGGCGCGTGTCCGGGGCGCTGGCGGACGGTGTGGTGCACCTCGTGGGCTCGCGCCGGATGGGCTGTGCGCTGCCCGGAGCGGATCTCGACCTCGTCGCCGCCCTGCCGGGGTCGACCGGACCGGGTGAGGTACGGGCGCGGCTCGCCGAGGCCCTGCCGGAGGCGGAGGACGTGCGGGACGTAGTGGGGGCGCGGGTGCCGGGCCTGCGGCTGCGGGTCGGCGGACTGTCCGTCGATCTCGTCCTGGTGTCCACCGGGGCGATGGACCCGGCGGAGGCGGTCGCCCGCCGGGCCGAGCTGGGCGAGGCCGCGGCCGTCGCACTCAGCGCCGTCAGCGACGCCGACGCCGTACTGGACCTGGCGGGACCGCATCGGGAGGCGTTCGTACGGCTGGCCCGGGAGGTCAAGGCCTGGGCGAGGGCGCGCGGACTGGACTCGGCCCCCTACGGCGGGCTGCCGGGACTGGCCTGGGCGCTGCTGGCCGCCCGCACGGTGCGTGCGGCCGGTGGGCTCCCCGCCCCCGAGCTGCTGCGGCGGTTCTTCGCGGACTGGGCGGTCGCCGACTGGAACGAGCCCGCGGTGCTGACCCCGACGGAGCCGGTCCGTTCCTGCACGGCACAGGCCGGCCCCGGGTTCCGCGAGCTGCTGGCGCAGGAGCTGTTCCGGGCCTGGGAGCTCGTGGACGCGGCCGTGTCCGACACGGCCGCCTCCGCCAGGCCGGGTACGGTACCCGCCGGAATCCCCTGGCCCGAGCTGCTGTCACCGCCTCCCCTGCACCGGCGGCACGCCGCCTGGGCCGTGCTGACCGTGCCCGCCGGTCCGGACGAGGGCAGGGTCCGGGGCCGGGTGCGCGCCCTGATCACCGCGCTGGAGGAAACAGGCACCTCCGACGTCCACGCCTGGCCCCACCCGTTCGCCACCGGCCCGGCCGAGGTCCGGTACGCGATCGGGCTCGGCGCCACTCCCCCGGACCGCGACCGCCTCGCGGCGATCGCCGAGCACTGGCTGCGCGGACTGCCGGGCACCTCGCTGCACCGCGCCGACTGCGGCCACGTCCCGACCCTCCGGGCCGCCTCCGGCCCTGCGAACGGGGCGTGAGGCGGGGCGCCGGTCCGGGCCGTGAGGTCGCTCCCGCGAAAACGGGCCGGCCGTGGTCGACCCGGCTCCCGCCGCCGGCGCCCGACTCCCCACGGGCCGGCAGTCGGTGACACACCCTCAGGGAGCCGCCGCAGGCTTCGGCGGCTCCCCCGCCCGCACCCTTCCGCCGTACGGCCCGTGACGCAGGTGGTCCAGGGACCGCCGCAACCCCGCGGCCCGGACACGCGAAGAGGCCCCGCACCTCACGGTGCGGGGCCTCTCGCTTGCAGCTCGCTGCGGAGCTACCAGGTCAGACGGTCAAGGACTTACTTGACGATCTTGGTGACCTGGCCGGCGCCGACGGTCCGACCACCCTCACGGATGGCGAACTTCAGGCCCTCCTCCATGGCGACCGGCTGGATCAGCTGGACGGACATGGTGGTGTTGTCGCCCGGCATGACCATCTCGGTGCCCTCGGGGAGGGTCACGACGCCGGTCACGTCCGTGGTACGGAAGTAGAACTGCGGGCGGTAGTTGTTGAAGAACGGGGTGTGACGACCGCCCTCGTCCTTCGACAGGATGTAGGCCTGGGCCTCGAACTCGGTGTGCGGCGTGACCGAACCGGGCTTGATGATGACCTGGCCGCGCTCGACGTCCTCGCGCTTGATGCCACGGAGGAGCAGACCGACGTTCTCACCGGCCTGGCCCTCGTCGAGCAGCTTGCGGAACATCTCGATGCCGGTGACCGTGGTGGTGGTCTTCTCCTGCTTGATGCCCACGATGTCGACGGTCTCGTTGACCTTCAGGACACCACGCTCGATACGACCGGTGACGACCGTGCCACGACCGGTGATCGTGAAGACGTCCTCGATCGGCATCAGGAACGGCTTGTCGACGTCGCGCTCGGGCTGCGGGATCGCCTCGTCGACGGCGGCCATCAGGTTCAGGACCGACTGGCCCCACTCCTTGTCGCCCTCGAGAGCCTTGAGCGCCGAGACCTTGACGACCGGAACGTCGTCGCCCGGGAACTCGTACTCGGAGAGGAGCTCACGCACCTCGAGCTCGACGAGCTCCAGGATCTCCTCGTCGTCCACCATGTCGGCCTTGTTCAGGGCGACGACGATGTACGGAACGCCGACCTGGCGGGCCAGGAGCACGTGCTCCTTGGTCTGCGGCATCGGGCCGTCGGTGGCGGCGACCACGAGGATGGCGCCGTCCATCTGGGCGGCACCGGTGATCATGTTCTTGATGTAGTCCGCGTGACCGGGGCAGTCGACGTGGGCGTAGTGACGCGACTCGGTCTGGTACTCGACGTGCGCGATGGAGATGGTGATACCGCGCTGGCGCTCCTCAGGAGCCTTGTCGATCTGGTCGAACGCCGAGGCCTCGTTCAGGTCCGGGAACGCGTCGTGCAGCACCTTGGTAATGGCGGCCGTGAGGGTCGTCTTACCGTGGTCGATGTGACCGATGGTGCCGATGTTGACGTGCGGCTTAGTCCGCTCGAACTTCGCCTTCGCCACTGGGGTCCTCCTGTGGAGTGGTTCTGTACGCCTTACTCATCGGCGCCAGGGTGATCTTTGCTGGTGGTGCCGACCGCCGGGGCGAGCCTCACGGGTTCGCGGGGAACGTCCCGACGGTTCGGCGTCAAGCCTAAAGCGTGTACTCGGGTGAGTTACTCGCCCTTGGCCTTCGCGATGATCTCCTCGGCGACGTTCCGCGGAACCTCGGCGTAGGAGTCGAACTGCATCGAGTAGCTTGCGCGACCCGAGGTCTTGCTGCGGAGGTCGCCGACGTAGCCGAACATCTCCGACAGCGGCACCAGGCCCTTGACGACACGGGCACCGGCACGCTCCTCCATGGCCTGGATCTGGCCACGGCGGGAGTTGATGTCACCGATGACATCGCCCATGTAGTCCTCGGGCGTGGTGACCTCAACGGCCATCATCGGCTCGAGGAGAACCGGGGACGCCTTGCGCGCGGCCTCCTTGAAGGCCTGCGAACCGGCGATCTTGAACGCGAGCTCGGAGGAGTCGACCTCGTGGAAGGCACCGTCGAGAAGAATGACGCGGACGCCCGTCATCTCGTAGCCGGCGAGGATGCCGAACGACATCGCCTCCTGGCAGCCGGCGTCCACGGAAGGGATGTACTCCTTCGGGATGCGGCCACCGGTGACCTTGTTCACGAACTCGTAGGCGGCGTCGCCACCCTCGATCGGCTCGATCGCGATCTGCACCTTGGCGAACTGACCGGTACCACCGGTCTGCTTCTTGTGGGTGTAGTCCACGCGGTCCACCGACTTGCGGATGGTCTCGCGGTACGCGACCTGCGGCTTGCCGACGTTGGCCTCGACGCGGAACTCGCGCTTCATCCGGTCGACCAGCACCTCGAGGTGAAGCTCGCCCATACCGCCGATGACGGTCTGGCCGGTCTCCTCGTTGGTGTGCACCTGGAAGGAGGGGTCCTCCTCCGCGAGACGCTGGATGGCGACACCCAGCTTCTCCTGGTCGCCCTTGGACTTGGGCTCGATCGCGACCTCGATGACCGGCGCCGGGAAGTCCATGGACTCCAGGATGACCGGGTTCTTCTCGTCCGCGAGCGTCTCACCGGTGGTGGTCTGCTTCAGACCCATGACGGCGACGATGTCGCCGGCGCCCACCGACTCGATCTCCTCACGCTTGTTGGCGTGCATGCGGTAGATCTTGCCGATGCGCTCCTTGCGGCCCTTCACGGAGTTCAGCACCGCGGTGCCGGACTCCAGACGGCCGGAGTAGATGCGCACGAAGGTGAGCTTGCCGAGGTGCGGGTCGCTCATGATCTTGAACGCCAGCGCCGACAGCGGCTCGTCGTCCGACGGCTTGCGGCGGACGATCTGCTCGGCGTCCTTGACGTCGTGGCCCTCGATGGCCTCGACGTCGAGCGGCGACGGCAGGTAACGGACGACCGCGTCGAGCAGGGGCTGCACGCCCTTGTTCTTGAACGCGGTGCCGCAGAACACCGGGGTGACCGTGGTGCCCTTGCCCTTGCCGGAGGCGATGGTGATACGACGGATCGCGGCGTACAGCTGCTCCTCGGTGGGCTCCTGGCCCTCGAGGTACAGCTCCATGATCTCTTCGTCGTTCTCGGCCACGGCCTCGAGCAGCTTGCCGCGGTACTCCTCGGCAGCCTCGGTGTGGGTGTCCGGGATGTCGACGACGTCGTACATCTCGCCCTTGGCGGCCTCGGCGGACCAGACCAGGGCCTTCATGCGGACCAGGTCGATGACGCCCTTGAAGTCCGCCTCGGCACCGATCGGGAGCTGCATGACGATCGGCTGCGCACCCAGGCGGTCGCTGATCATGTCGACGCAGCGGTGGAACTCGGCACCGGTGCGGTCGAGCTTGTTCACGAAGCAGATGCGCGGAACGCCGTACCGGTCGGCCTGACGCCACACGGTCTCGGACTGCGGCTCGACACCGGCGACACCGTCGAACACCGTCACGGCACCGTCGAGCACACGCAGGGAACGCTCCACCTCGACGGTGAAGTCGACGTGGCCCGGGGTGTCGATGATGTTGATGGTGTGGTCGACGTCCTCGAGCGGCCAGTGACAGGTCGTCGCGGCGGACGTGATCGTGATGCCGCGCTCCTGCTCCTGCTCCATCCAGTCCATCGTGGCAGCGCCGTCGTGGACCTCACCGATCTTGTACGAGACACCGGTGTAGAACAGGATGCGCTCGGTGGTCGTCGTCTTGCCCGCGTCGATGTGGGCCATGATCCCGATGTTGCGGACCTTGGCCAGGTCAAGCGAAGTGGTGGCCATAAGGCTCAGTCTTCTCTCGGTTCTCGATGTGGGTAGCGACTACCAGCGGTAGTGCGCGAAGGCCTTGTTGGACTCGGCCATCTTGTGCGTGTCCTCGCGCTTCTTGACCGAAGCACCGAGGCCGTTCGAGGCGTCGAGCAGTTCGTTCATGAGGCGCTCGGTCATGGTCTTCTCGCGGCGGGCGCGGGAGTACCCGACGACCCAGCGCAGCGCGAGGGTGGAGGCGCGACCGGGCTTGACCTCGATCGGCACCTGGTAGGTGGCGCCACCGACACGGCGGGACTTGACCTCGAGGGACGGCTTGACGTTCTCGAGAGCGCGCTTCAGCGTGATGACCGGGTCGGCCCCGGTCTTCTCACGGAGGCCTTCCATGGCGCCGTAGACGATGCGCTCGGCGGTGGAACGCTTGCCGTTCAGCAGGATCTTGTTGATCAGCGAGGTCACCAGAGGAGAACCGTAGACCGGGTCGATGATGACCGGGCGCTTCGGGGCGGGGCCCTTACGAGGCATTCTTACTTCTCCTTCTTGGCGCCGTAGCGGCTGCGGGCCTGCTTGCGGTTCTTGACACCCTGGGTGTCGAGGGAACCGCGGATGATCTTGTAGCGAACACCCGGCAGGTCCTTCACACGGCCACCACGCACGAGCACGATGGAGTGCTCCTGCAGGTTGTGTCCCTCACCCGGAATGTAGGCCGTGACCTCGATGCCCGAGGTCAGACGCACACGCGCGACCTTACGGAGGGCCGAGTTCGGCTTCTTCGGGGTGGTCGTGAACACACGCGTGCAGACGCCGCGACGCTGAGGGGAACCCTCGAGTGCGGGCGTCTTGTTCTTCTCGACCTTGTCCTGCCGGCCCTTCCGGACCAGCTGCTGGATCGTAGGCACTACTTCTCCGGTTTCTGTGTGCCGTGTAGTAAAGCTAACCTGGAACGTCGCCGACCCACGCGGTCGGGTGTGTCGAATACTGCGGACCCCCGCCGAAGGCGGAAAAGGCGCAGATTACGGTGGCCGGTCTTGGCTCGCTGTGCGGCTGAGGACACGCACATGAGCCCAGGCACACCCCAGGCACAAGGTCTGAGCGTACCTACCTCACCGACTTCGGTCAAAACAAATGGAGCCCGCCCGACACTCCGGACTTTCGCCAGATGTCCACACGGGCCGCCTGCGCCCTCGAATCCATTGTGCCGCGCCCCTTGGAACTTCTCTCCCCCCGCTCGACGCCCCGGCCTCCGCGCGCACCGCGCGCAGCCGCTCGACGGCGGAGAAACCCCCACGTGAGAGCGGTGTGGAGGCGCGCGGGGCCGAAACCGCCGGCGGTTCGGTGCCGGCCCAGGACCGCGCCGCGAAGGCGCACCGGGAGGCTCCGCCGGCGCACGCTCCGGACCTGAGCCGCGCCCGCCCCCCGACGCCGAGCGCCCGTCAGCGGGCCGCGAGCGGCTCGCGACCCCGGTGCGCGACACGCCCTCAGTGGACGGCACCACGGGGAACTTCACCCGGGGCGGCGGTCGAACGCCGAAGGGCGGCCACCCCGGAGGGTGACCGCCCCTGACGTCAGACGTTCGCCTTACTGGTTGTACGGACCGTAGTCGTAGTCCTCCAGCGGAACGGCCTGGCCGGAGCCGGTGCCGAACGGCGAGTAGTCGATGTCGTCGTAGCCGACGGCCGAGTACATCGCGGCCTTGGCCTCCTCGGTCGGCTCGACCCGGATGTTGCGGTAGCGGGCGAGGCCCGTACCGGCCGGGATGAGCTTACCGATGATGACGTTCTCCTTGAGGCCGATCAGGGAGTCCGACTTGGCGTTGATCGCCGCGTCGGTGAGGACCCTGGTCGTCTCCTGGAAGGACGCCGCCGACAGCCACGACTCGGTCGCCAGCGAGGCCTTGGTGATACCCATCAGCTGCGGACGGCCGGAGGCCGGGTGGCCGCCTTCCTGGACCACACGACGGTTCTCGTGCTCGAACTTCGAGCGCTCGACCAGCTCGCCCGGCAGCAGCTCCGCGTCGCCGGACTCGATGATCGTCACACGGCGCAGCATCTGCCGGATGATGATCTCGATGTGCTTGTCGTGGATCGACACACCCTGCGAGTTGTAGACCTTCTGGACCTCGCCGACCAGGTGGACCTGGACAGCGCGCTGGCCGAGGATCCGCAGCACGTCGTGCGGGTTGGTGGCACCGAAGGTGAGCTTCTGGCCCACCTCCACGTGGTCGCCGTCCCGCACCAGGAGCTTGGCGCGCTTCGAGATCGGGTAGGCCGCCTCGTCGCTGCCGTCGTCCGGGGTGATGACGATCTTCTTGGTCTTCTCGGTCTCCTCGACCCGGACGATGCCGGCGACCTCGGAGATCGGGGCGACACCCTTCGGGGTACGGGCCTCGAAGAGCTCGACGACACGCGGCAGACCCTGGGTGATGTCGTCACCGGCCACACCACCGGTGTGGAAGGTACGCATCGTCAGCTGGGTACCGGGCTCGCCGATGGACTGGGCGGCGATGATGCCGACCGCCTCACCGATGTCGACCAGCTTGCCGGTGGCGAGCGAACGGCCGTAGCAGTACGCGCACGTACCGACCGCGGACTCACAGGTCAGGACCGAGCGGGTCTTGACCTCCTCGACGCCCGCCGCGACGAGCGCGTCGATCAGCACGTCACCGAGGTCGACGTTGGCCGGCGCGATGACCTTGCCGTCCACGACGACGTCCTCTGCGAGCATCCGCGCGTACACCGACGTCTCGACGTCCTCCGCCTTGCGCAGGACACCGTCGGCGCCCCGCTCGGCGATCCGCAGCTTCAGACCGCGGTCGGTGCCGCAGTCCTCCTCGCGGATGATGACGTCCTGCGAGACGTCGACCAGACGACGGGTCAGGTAACCCGAGTCGGCCGTACGCAGGGCGGTGTCGGCGAGACCCTTACGGGCACCGTGCGTGGAGATGAAGTACTCCAGCACGGAGAGACCCTCACGGAAGGACGCCTTGATCGGACGCGGGATCGTCTCGTTCTTGGCGTTCGACACCAGACCGCGCATACCGGCGATCTGACGCATCTGCATCATGTTTCCGCGAGCACCCGAGTTGACCATCATGAAGATGGGGTTGGTCTTCGGGAAGTTCTCGTTCATCGCCTCGGCGACCTCGTTGGTCGCCTTGGTCCAGATCGCGATGAGCTCCTGCGTGCGCTCGTCCTTGGTGATCAGACCGCGCTCGTACTGCTTCTGGACCTTCTCGTCCTGCGCCTCGTAGCCCGCGACGATCTCCTTCTTCGCCTCGGGAACGACGACGTCGGAGATGGCCACGGTGACACCGGAACGGGTCGCCCAGTAGAAGCCGGCCGCCTTCAGGTTGTCGAGCGTCGCCGCCACGATGACCTTCGGGTAGCGCTCGGCGAGGTCGTTGACGATCTCGGAGAGCTGCTTCTTGCCGACCGTGTAGTCGACGAACGGGTAGTCCTCGGGCAGCAGCTCGTTGAAGAGCGCGCGGCCCAGGGTGGTCGTCAGCCGGAAGCTGTCGCCCTGCTGCCACTCCGCGGCACCCGAGTCGTCGCCCTCCTCCGCCACCGGCGGGGTCCAGCCACGCGGCGGGACGGTGCCGATCGGGAAGCGGATGTCGATCTTCGCCTGGAGCGAGAGCTCCCGGGCGTCGAACGCCATGATCGCCTCGGCGGTGGAGTTGAACGCACGGCCCTCGCCGCGCACCTCGCGCTCCTCCTCGTCCGTGGTGAGGAAGAAGAGGCCCAGCACCATGTCCTGGGTCGGCATGGTGACGGGACGGCCGTCGGCCGGCTTGAGGATGTTGTTCGAGGACAGCATCAGGATGCGGGCCTCGGCCTGCGCCTCCGCGGACAGCGGCAGGTGCACGGCCATCTGGTCACCGTCGAAGTCCGCGTTGAACGCGGTGCAGACGAGCGGGTGGATCTGGATGGCCTTGCCCTCGACCAGCTGCGGCTCGAAGGCCTGGATGCCGAGGCGGTGCAGCGTGGGCGCACGGTTCAGCAGCACCGGGTGCTCGGCGATGACCTCTTCGAGGACGTCGTACACGACGGTGCGGCCGCGCTCGACCATGCGCTTGGCCGACTTGATGTTCTGCGCGTGGTTCAGGTCGACCAGGCGCTTCATCACGAACGGCTTGAAGAGCTCCAGCGCCATGGCCTTGGGCAGACCGCACTGGTGCAGCTTCAGCTGCGGGCCGACGACGATGACGGAACGCGCCGAGTAGTCGACTCGCTTGCCGAGCAGGTTCTGACGGAAGCGGCCCTGCTTGCCCTTCAGCATGTCGCTGAGGGACTTCAGCGGGCGGTTGCCCGGGCCGGTGACCGGACGGCCGCGGCGGCCGTTGTCGAACAGCGCGTCGACGGCCTCCTGGAGCATCCGCTTCTCGTTGTTCACGATGATCTCGGGGGCACCGAGGTCGAGCAGACGCTTCAGACGGTTGTTCCGGTTGATGACCCGGCGGTACAGGTCGTTCAGGTCGGAGGTCGCGAAGCGGCCACCGTCCAGCTGCACCATCGGACGCAGGTCCGGCGGGATCACCGGGACGCAGTCCAGCACCATGCCCTTGGGGCTGTTGCTGGTCTGCAGGAAGGCGGAGACGACCTTGAGGCGCTTGAGCGCACGGGTCTTCTTCTGGCCCTTGCCGGTACGGATGATCTCGCGGAGGCGCTCGGCCTCCTCCTCCAGGTCGAAGGACTCCAGGCGCTTCTGCAGCGCCGCGGCACCCATCGAACCGTCGAAGTACGTGCCGAAGCGGTCACGCAGCTCGCGGTAGAGCAGCTCGTCGCCCTCGAGGTCCTGGACCTTGAGGTTCTTGAACCGGGTCCACACCTCGTCGAGACGGTCGATCTCGCGCTGGGCACGGTCCCGCAGCTGCTTCATCTCGCGCTCGGCACCCTCGCGCACCTTGCGGCGCACATCGGCCTTGGCACCCTCGGCCTCGAGCTCGGCCAGGTCGGCCTCGAGCTTCTTGGCGCGGGCCTCCAGGTCGGCGTCGCGGCGGTTCTCGATCTGCTGCCGCTCGACGGAGATGTGGGCCTCGAGCGAGGGCAGGTCGCGCGTGCGGCGCTCCTCGTCCACGTACGTGATCATGTACGCGGCGAAGTAGATGACCTTCTCCAGGTCCTTCGGGGCGAGGTCGAGCAGGTAGCCCAGCCGCGACGGAACGCCCTTGAAGTACCAGATGTGGGTGACGGGAGCGGCCAGCTCGATGTGGCCCATCCGCTCGCGGCGCACCTTGGCGCGTGTGACCTCGACGCCACAGCGCTCACAGATGATGCCCTTGAAGCGGACGCGCTTGTACTTGCCGCAGTAGCACTCCCAGTCCCGGGTAGGACCGAAGATCTTCTCGCAGAAGAGTCCGTCCTTCTCGGGCTTGAGCGTGCGGTAGTTGATGGTCTCCGGCTTCTTGACCTCGCCGTGGGACCACTGACGGATGTCGTCAGCGGTGGCCAGGCCGATCCGCAGCTCGTCGAAGAAGTTGACGTCGAGCACTATGCGTCAATCCCTCTCAGGGTCGTGTCTCAATCATGGTCTGTACGGGGTCCCGGGGCCCGCCACCCCGGGTGAGGGGTGGCGGGAGGCCCGTCAGACCTCTTCGACGCTGCTCGGCTCGCGCCGGGACAGGTCGATACCGAGCTCCTCCGCGGCGCGGAAGACGTCCTCGTCGGTGTCGCGCATCTCGATGGACATGCCGTCCGAGGACAGCACCTCCACGTTGAGGCACAGGGACTGCATCTCCTTGATGAGCACCTTGAAGGACTCGGGGATGCCGGGCTCGGGGATGTTCTCGCCCTTGACGATGGCCTCGTAGACCTTCACGCGGCCGGTGACGTCGTCGGACTTGATGGTCAGCAGCTCCTGGAGGGCGTATGCGGCGCCGTATGCCTCGAGCGCCCACACCTCCATCTCACCGAACCGCTGGCCACCGAACTGAGCCTTACCACCCAGCGGCTGCTGGGTGATCATCGAGTACGGACCGGTCGAGCGCGCGTGCAGCTTGTCGTCGACCAGGTGGTGCAGCTTGAGGATGTACATGTACCCGACCGAGATCGGGTCCGGGAACGGCTCACCGGAGCGGCCGTCGAACAGGCGCGCCTTGCCGGACGGGAGGACCATGCGGTCGCCGTCGCGGTTCGGGATCGTGTGCTCCAGCAGACCCGCCAGCTCGTCCTCACGGGCACCGTCGAAGACCGGGGTGGCGACGTTGGTGCGGGGGGCGACCTGGTCGGCACCGATGGCCTGCAGGCGCTGGGCCCACTCGTCGGCGAGACCGGAGACGTCCCAGCCCTGGCTGGCGAGCCAGCCGAGGTGGATCTCCAGGACCTGTCCCGGGTTCATTCGGGACGGGACGCCGAGCGGGTTCAGGATGATGTCGACCGGGGTGCCGTCCTCCAGGAACGGCATGTCCTCGATCGGCAGGATCTTGGAGATGACGCCCTTGTTGCCGTGACGGCCGGCGAGCTTGTCACCGTCGGTGATCTTGCGCTTCTGCGCGACGTACACGCGCACCAGCTGGTTCACACCGGGGGGAAGCTCGTCGCCCTCCTCGCGGTCGAAGACGCGGACGCCGATGACCTTGCCGGTCTCGCCGTGCGGCACCTTCAGCGAGGTGTCACGGACCTCACGGGCCTTCTCACCGAAGATCGCGCGGAGCAGGCGCTCCTCCGGGGTCAGCTCGGTCTCGCCCTTCGGGGTGACCTTGCCGACCAGGATGTCGCCGGCGACGACCTCGGCACCGATCCGGATGATGCCGCGCTCGTCGAGGTCGGCGAGGACCTCCTCGGAGACGTTCGGGATGTCCCGGGTGATCTCCTCCGGGCCGAGCTTGGTGTCACGGGCGTCGACCTCGTGCTCCTCGATGTGGATCGAGGAGAGGACGTCGTCCTGCACGAGGCGCTGCGACAGGATGATCGCGTCCTCGTAGTTGTGACCCTCCCACGGCATGAACGCCACGAGCAGGTTCTTGCCGAGCGCCATCTCACCGTTCTCGGTGGCCGGCCCGTCGGCGAGGACCTGGCCCTCGATGACCCGGTCGCCCTCGGAGACGACGACCTTCTGGTTGACCGAGGTGCCCTGGTTGGAGCGGGAGAACTTCGCGATGCGGTACGTGGTGTACGTGCCGTCGTCGTTGGTGACGGTGATGTAGTCGGCCGAGACCTCCTGGATCACACCGTCCTTCTCCGCCTTGATGACGTCGCCGGCGTCGGTGGCACAGCGGTACTCCATGCCGGTGCCGACGAGCGGGGCCTCCGCCTTGATGAGCGGGACGGCCTGGCGCATCATGTTCGCGCCCATGAGGGCGCGGTTGGCGTCGTCGTGCTCGAGGAACGGGATCATGGCGGTCGCCACCGACACCATCTGGCGCGGCGAGACGTCCATGTAGTCCACGTCCTCGGGCGACACGTAGTCGACCTCGCCGCCACGGCGGCGGACGAGCACGCGGGCCTCGGAGAAGCGCAGGTCGTCGTTGAGCGCGGCGTTGGCCTGCGCGATGACGAAGCGGTCCTCCTCGTCGGCGGTCAGGTAGTCCACCTCGTCGGTGACCTGGCCGCCCTCGACCTTGCGGTACGGCGTCTCGACGAAGCCGAACGCGTTGACGCGGCCGTACGAGGCGAGCGAACCGATCAGACCGATGTTCGGGCCTTCGGGGGTCTCGATCGGGCACATGCGTCCGTAGTGGGACGGGTGCACGTCTCGGACCTCGAAGCCCGCCCGCTCACGGGACAGACCGCCGGGGCCCAGCGCCGACAGACGGCGCTTGTGGGTCAGGCCCGACAGCGGGTTGTTCTGGTCCATGAACTGGGACAGCTGGCTGGTGCCGAAGAACTCCTTGATGGAGGCGACGACCGGCCGGATGTTGATCAGGGTCTGCGGCGTGATCGCCTCGACGTCCTGGGTGGTCATGCGCTCGCGCACGACGCGCTCCATACGGGCGAGACCCGTACGGACCTGGTTCTGGATCAGCTCGCCGACGTTGCGCAGACGGCGGTTGCCGAAGTGGTCGATGTCGTCGGTCTCGACGACGATCTGGGTACCGCTCTCGCCGACCGTCTCGGTCTCACCGGCGTGCAGCTTGACCAGGTACTTGATGGTCGCGATGACGTCGTCGGTGGTGAGCACGCCGGCGTCCAGCGGCTCGTCCGCGCCGAGCTTCTTGTTGACCTTGTAGCGGCCGACCTTGGCGAGGTCGTAGCGCTTCGGGTTGAAGTACAGGTTCTCAAGAAGGGTCTGCGCGGCCTCACGCGTCGGGGGCTCGCCCGGGCGCAGCTTGCGGTAGATGTCGAGCAGCGCGTCGTCCTGGCCCTGGGTGTGGTCCTTCTCCAGGGTGGCGCGCATCGACTCGTACTCGCCGAACTCCTCGAGGATCTGCTCGGTGGTCCAGCCGAGCGCCTTCAGGAGGACGGTGACGGACTGCTTGCGCTTGCGGTCGATACGGACACCGACCATGTCGCGCTTGTCGATCTCCATCTCCAGCCAGGCACCCCGGGACGGGATGATCTTGGCGGAGAAGATGTCCTTGTCGGACGTCTTGTCGATGGAGGAGTCGAAGTAGACACCCGGCGAGCGGACCAGCTGCGACACCACGACACGCTCGGTGCCGTTGATGACGAACGTGCCCTTGTTGGTCATGAGCGGGAAGTCGCCCATGAAGACCGTCTGGGACTTGATCTCGCCGGTCTCGTTGTTGGTGAACTCGGCCGTGACGAAGAGCGGGGCGGCGTACGTGAAGTCGCGCTCCTTGCACTCGTCGATCGAGTTCTTCGGAGGCTCGAAGCGGTGGTCGCGGAAGGTCAGCGACATCGACCCGGAGAAGTCCTCGATCGGGGAGATCTCCTCGAAGATCTCCTCCAGACCGGACTTGGTGGGGACGTCCTGTCCGGACTCCAGAGCCGCCTCGACACGAGCCTTCCACGCTGCGTTGCCGAGCAGCCAGTCAAAGCTCTCGGTCTGCAGCGCGAGGAGGTTCGGAACCTCGAGGGGCTCCTTGATCTTTGCAAAGGAGATGCGCAGCGGGGCGGTGCTTGCGCCGTTGTTCGTATTCGCGGTCGAGGCGTTGCGCGAGGCGGCCAAGAGGGGGTCCTTCCGAGGGCTCGGACTCACTACGCGCGTACCGGTCCCAAGCCGGGCACAAAGACAGAAATCCCAGGTCAGGGGTATTCTGGTCAACGATGCTCGTGCGTGGGGATGCCCCTGGTGACGGGCAGGGGGCAGCTAACAGGCAGCGCAAAGGGTCAGTGTAGCCACTTGGCCCACTGATGTCCAGGGCGGGTAAACCGAGACCCTCGTTGTTCTCAACTCCGCGGTATGCCGTGCGCCGGGAGGCGCACACCGATACTGCCCGTTCCGTCGCCGATCCATGCCTCGAACTTGGACCGTTGTGACGACGCGTCCTGAGAATTGCGCGCTGCGTGCGGTTCGTCAAGGCCCCCCAGCCCAATCCTGGCTGCGGGGATCGTCACCTGGCGCACGGCGAAGATCACCTTACTCTCCGCAGCGGACATCGCAAGGAGCCACCCGACGGTGGAGGGAACGCCGAAGGGCGACCACCCGAATGGATGATCGCCCTTCAGTGTGTGCGCGTTACAGCGCGAGAGTCAGAAGACTCGCAAGGTCACTTGACCTCGACAGCGGCACCGGCGCCCTTGAGGGCCTCGGCGGCCTTGTCGGCGGCCTCCTTGTTGACCTTCTCGAGGACCGGCTTCGGGGTGCCGTCGACGAGGTCCTTGGCCTCCTTCAGGCCCAGGGAGGTCAGCTCACGCACGACCTTGATGACCTGGATCTTCTTGTCGCCGGCGCCGGTGAGGATGACGTCGAACTCGTCCTTCTCCTCGACGGCCTCGGCGGCAGCGACACCGGCGCCACCGGCGGCGGCAACGGCGACCGGGGCGGCAGCGGTGACGTCGAACTTCTCCTCGAACGCCTTCACGAACTCGGAGAGCTCGATGAGGGTCATCTCCTCGAACTGCGCGAGCAGGTCTTCCTGAGACAGCTTCGCCATGATGGCGGTCCTTCCACTAAATCGGCTGGTGCCGGGTGTACATGTCGGCGGGCGTACGTTGGGCCCGCTGCGACCCGCGCGCTAGGCGGCGCGGATCAATGCGCGAGCCGAATTACTCGGCACCGCCCTGCTCGGCCTGCTTGGCGCGAAGCGCGTCCACGGTGCGGACGAGCTTCGACGGGAGCGCCTGGAAGAGCGCGGCAGCCTGGGACTGCTTGCCCTTCATGGCACCCGCCAGCTTGGCGAGCAGAACCTCGCGGGACTCGAGGTCCGCAAGCTTCTTGATCTCATCGGCGGACAGCGCCTTGCCGTCAAGGACACCGCCCTTGATGATGAGGTTCGGGTTCTCCTTGGCGAAGTCACGAAGACCCTTCGCCGACTCCACCGGGTCACCGGTGATGAAGGCGACCGCCGTCGGACCAGCGAACTGGTCGTCGAGCGAGGTGATCCCGGCCTCGTTGGCCGCAATCTTGGTCAGCGTGTTCTTCACCACGGCGTACTGGGCGTTCTCACCGAGCGAACGGCGCAGCTGCTTCAGCTGCGCCACGGTGAGACCGCGGTACTCGGTCAGCACGGCGGCGTTCGAGCTGCGGAACTTGTCCGTCAGCTCGGCGACCGCGGCGGACTTGTCGGGCCTCGCCATGAGCCTCGGCCTCCTTCCGGGTGATTCGGACCGCATGGGCTGAAGGAAGGAGACTGGGCAAAACGAAACGCCCCGGCGCAGGCGCACGGGGCGTGGCTCGACCGAACGAACGTCCGGGAGCTTCATCCACAGTCACCTGCGCGGGTCGTCCGCAGCTAGCGGATCCTTCGGCCGCCGAAACCCTGACGGGCACGGCAACGACCAGCGGTCTTTGGCTTCCGGGGAAGACTACGCGAACGGATCGGCGTCAAGCAAATCGGGCGGCCGGAGGGCCGTGCCCGCGGCCGGGCGCGGGCCGGCGGCATCCGCCGGCCCGCGCCTGCCCGGGGCGTCCGGACCGCTCAGCCGTCCAGGCCGGCGCCGCCTTCGGCGCCCGCGCCCTCGAGCTCCTTGAGCATCTTGAACAGGTCGAAGGTCTCCTTCGCCGGCGGCGCCTTGACCGTGGCCGTGGCGCCGTAGTCGGAGTAGGTCGCCGTCATGTTCATCGTGCCCTGCGGCATCTTCATGCCGACGACCATCTTGACCGGGTAGTCGTCCTCGTTGACCCAGACCTCGGTGTCGTAGCCCGTGATGCCGGCCTTCTTGACGTTGGCGACCAGCTTCTTGCGCTCGTCCGCCGAGAGCACGTCGAAGGACTTGTTGGCGTCGATCATCTCCTGCAGCGTCAGCGTGCCCTTGTAGTGCTGCGCCTCGACGCCGTCGACCTTCTCCGCGCCGATGTGCTTGATGTTCGGCGAGCCCAGCAGCAGGCCCAGCTGCTGGGCCGGGTCCTGGTTCATGTTCTCCAGGCTGCCGGTCATCTGCTTCTGGAGCGCCTTGTCCCCGCTCGCCTCGGCGGCGGCCTTGAGGTCCAGCTTCATCCAGCGCTTGCCGTCCATCTCGGCGGCCTGCTTGGCACCCATCTCCATGTACATGGCGTCGTCCACCATGACCATGCGCACCTGGGAAGGCGCGTCCGGGTCGCCCGCGGTGAGCATGGAGCCCTTCATGGTGACGTCCAGCAGACCGGGGTCCCAGCCCTGCACGCCGGACATCTCCATGGTGCCGCCGCCCTCCAGGCCCGCCGGCATGGTCATGGTCATGCGGACCTTGGCGGACTTGGCGTCCGACGTCTTCTTGTAGGCGGCCTGGATCACCTTGGTGATCTCGCCCTGCGACTGGACGGCGGACTGCGGCGAGTCGGCGGCCTTCTTCTTCCCGCCCCCGTCACCGTCCTGACAGCCCGCGACACCCGCGACGACGGCGACGGCCGTCAGGGAGACGCCCGCGCGCTTCCACGCCGACATGCTCATGAATCCCCACCCCTGGTTTTCTGTTCTGTTGCGTCCGTGAATGAACTGAACGGTAACGCACCGCACTGACACTGTCGTACGAAAAACCGGCCCCCGCGCCTCGGAAGAGGCGCGGGGGCCGGTTCACCGTGTGCGAGCCGTCAGGCTCAGACCGCGGCCGGGTCCTCCTCGACGAGGAGGTTGCGGGTGCGGTTCGAGTCCAGCGGGATGCCGGGGCCCATGGTGGTGGTCAGGGTCGCCTTCTTGATGTAGCGGCCCTTCGCGGCGGACGGCTTCAGACGGAGGATCTCCTCCAGCGCCGCGGCGTAGTTCTCCACCAGCTTGGTCTCGTCGAAGGAGACCTTGCCGATGATGAAGTGCAGGTTCGAGTGCTTGTCCACTCGGAACTCGATCTTGCCGCCCTTGATCTCGGTGACGGCCTTGGCGACGTCCATGGTGACGGTGCCGGTCTTCGGGTTCGGCATCAGACCACGGGGACCGAGCACGCGGCCGAGGCGGCCGACCTTGCCCATGAGGTCCGGGGTGGCGACGACGGCGTCGAAGTCCAGACGGCCCTTCGAGACCTCGTCGATCAGTTCGTCGGAGCCGACGATGTCGGCGCCAGCGGCCTCCGCGGCCGCAGCACGGTCACCGGTCGCGAAGACCAGGACCCGGGCGGTCTTGCCGGTGCCGTGCGGAAGGTTCACGGTGCCACGGACCATCTGGTCGGCCTTGCGCGGGTCGACGCCCAGGCGGAAGGCGACCTCGACGGTGCCGTCGAACTTGGTGCTGGCGGTGTCCTTCGCAAGACGGACGGCCTCGAGCGGGGCGTAGTTGCGCTCCCGGTCGACCTTGGCGTCCGCGTTGCGGAGAGCCTTGCTGCGCTTCACTTCTTCTCCTGTGGTGTTTCAGGCGTGGAGTTCGTGGTGCGGGCCAGCGCCTGGCCCTGCCACTGAGGTCTCGGGGAGCTGATCAGCCCTCGACCGTGATGCCCATGGAACGGGCGGTGCCGGCGATGATCTTCTCGGCGGCGTCCAGGTCGTTGGCGTTCAGGTCGGGCATCTTGGTGGTGGCGATCTCGCGGACCTGGTCGCGCGTCAGCTTGGCGACCTTGGTCTTGTGCGGCTCGCCGGAGCCCTTGTCCACGCCCGCGGCCTTGAGGATCAGCTTGGCGGCCGGCGGAGTCTTGGTGACGAAGGTGAAGGAACGGTCCTCGTAGACCGTGATCTCCACCGGCACGACCATGCCACGCTGCGACTCTGTCGCAGCGTTGTAGGCCTTGCAGAACTCCATGATGTTGACGCCGTGCTGACCCAGCGCGGGGCCGACCGGCGGAGCCGGGTTGGCGGCGCCGGCCTGGATCTGGAGCTTGATAAGCCCCGTGACCTTCTTCTTCTTGGGAGGCATTGCTCTCTCCGGGTCCAGTTGAGAGTTTGCTGAAACTGCATGACTTCCACCCGATCATCCGGATGGAGGCATACCGCACCACGATAACGGGTACCACTGTGCGGCTGAAAACCGAGCAGGTCAGAACGGCCGCGAGGGCCGTTCTGACCTGGTCGGAAACCTGTGGGTCGATCCGTCAGTTCTTCTGGATCTGGTCGAAGCTCAGCTCGACCGGGGTCTCGCGGCCGAAGATCTCGACGAGGCCCTTGACCTTCTTCGAGTCGGGGTTGATCTCGTTGATCGTGGCCTGCAGGGTGGCGAACGGACCGTCGGTGACGGTGACCGAGTCGCCGACCTCGAAGTCCAGCACCTGGACCTCGACCTTGCGGGCCGGCGCCGGCTTGCCCTCGGCCTCGGCCGCCTCGCGGGCCGCCTTCTCCTCCGCCTCCGGGGCGAGCATCTTGACGATCTCGTCCAGGGTCAGCGGGTACGGGTCGTAGGCGTTGCCGACGAAGCCGGTGACACCGGGGGTGTTGCGGACGACGCCCCAGGACTCGTTCGTCAGGTCCATCCGGACGAGCACGTAGCCGGGCAGCTTGTTCTGCCGGACGTTCTTGCGCTCGCCGTTCTTGATCTGGACGATCTCTTCCTCGGGCACCTCGGCCTGGTAGATGAAGTCCTCGACGTTCAGCGAGACGGCGCGCTGCTCCAGGTTGGCCTTCACGCGCTTCTCGTAGCCGGCGTAGGTGTGGATCACATACCACTCGCCGGGCAGCCCGCGCAGCTCCTCGCGGAGCGCGGCGACGGGGTCGACCGGAGCCTCCGGCTCGGCCTCCTCGGCCGGCTCCTCGTCGGCCACGGCCTCCGCGGCCTCGGCGTCCTCGTCGACCTCGGCGACGGCCTCGGCGTCCTCGTCCACGTGGATCGCGGCCTGCTCGGCGGGCTCGCCCGCAGCGGCGTCAGCAGCTTCCGCCTGGTCCGGGTCGACGGAGTCCGCCGCCTCGACGATGTCGAGCGCGTCCTCAGCGGACTCGAGGCTGTCGCTCGGCTCAACGGCGTCGTTCAGGTTCGGGTCAGACACGGTGGCTGCTTCTTCCTGGATACAGATGGGGTGGAACATGCGAAAAAGGCGCCGGTCAGGCGCCCTCCGCGGGATCAGCCGAAGACGTACTTGACGGCTGCCTGGAAGCCATAGTCGATCACGGTCACAAGACCGATCATGATGACGACGAAGACGATCACCACGGTCGTGTACGTGGTCAGCTGGCTGCGCGTGGGCCAGACGACCTTGCGCAGCTCGGCGACGACCTGCCGGTAGAACAGCGCGAGGCGGCCCAAGGGGCCCTTCTTCCCGCGCTTGCCACCCTTACGGGTCTTCTTACGGGACTCGGGCGCCTCGTCCTCGGCATCAGGCATGTCGATGGAGCCCACGGCGTCCGTCACGTCTCTCACCTGATTCCGGGTCGTGGCCGTGCCGCGCCCGGTCGAGCCGCACGGCTATGCATCGAAGTACGTACATGCGCACACATCCTGGCGAAGGTGTGTGTAGCAGGGCCGGAGGGACTTGAACCCCCAACCGCTGGTTTTGGAGACCAGTGCTCTACCAATTGAGCTACGACCCTTTGTGGTTCCCCCCAAACCTACCGCATCGGCGGTGGTGGTCCGTGAGGGCCAACGACGTGTGAGTGTACGTGGTCGGAAGCCGTGCGTCGAACAGATAGCTTCGGGGCGGTTCCTGTCCGCGTTCTGTCCGGACCCTGTCAGCCACTCGTCCGACCCGCGAAACCACTGTGCCCGGGCGCTCCGCGTTCTGGGACGATGGCCGTATGAGCGCTGCAACTCCTCCCACCGAGCGCCGGGTCTCCGCCCGTATCGGCGCGATCTCCGAGTCCGCGACCCTCGCCGTCGACGCCAAGGCCAAGGCCCTCAAGGCCGCCGGCCGTCCGGTGATCGGCTTCGGGGCGGGCGAGCCGGACTTCCCGACCCCGGACTACATCGTCGAGGCCGCGATCGAGGCCTGCAAGAACCCGAAGTACCACCGCTACACCCCGGCCGGCGGTCTGCCGGAGCTGAAGAAGGCGATCGCGGAGAAGACGCTCCGCGACTCGGGCTACGAGGTCGATCCGGCGCAGGTGCTGGTGACCAACGGCGGCAAGCAGGCGATCTACGAGGCTTTCGCGGCGATCCTGGACCCGGGCGACGAGGTCATCGTCCCGGCGCCGTACTGGACGACGTACCCGGAGTCGATCCGGCTGGCCGGCGGTGTCCCGGTGGAGGTCGTCGCGGACGAGACCACCGGCTACCGGGTCTCCGTGGAGCAGCTGGAGGCGGCCCGCACGGAGAAGACGAAGGTCGTGCTGTTCGTCTCCCCGTCCAACCCGACCGGCGCGGTCTACAGCGCGGCGGACACCGAGGCGATCGCCCGCTGGGCGCTCGAGCACGGTCTGTGGGTGCTGACGGACGAGATCTACGAGCACCTGGTCTACGGCGACGCCGCGTTCACCTCGATCCCCGCGGTCGTGCCCGAGCTGCGCGACAAGTGCATCGTGGTCAACGGCGTGGCGAAGACGTACGCGATGACCGGCTGGCGGGTGGGCTGGATCGTCGGCCCGAAGGACGTCGTCAAGGCCGCGACCAACCTGCAGTCGCACGCCACCTCCAACGTCTCGAACGTGGCGCAGGTCGCGGCGCTCGCCGCGGTCTCCGGCGACCTGGACGCCGTAGCGACGATGCGTGAGGCGTTCGACCGCCGCCGGCAGACCATCGTGCGGATGCTCAACGAGATCGACGGCGTGGTCTGCCCGGAGCCCGAGGGCGCCTTCTACGCGTACCCGTCGGTGAAGGGCCTGCTGGGCAAGGAGATCCGCGGGCAGCGGCCGCGGACCTCCGTGGAGCTCGCGGCGCTGATCCTGGACGAGGCCGAGGTGGCGGTCGTCCCCGGCGAGGCGTTCGGCACGCCGGGTTACCTGCGGCTGTCGTACGCGCTGGGCGACGAGGACCTGGTCGAGGGCGTCTCGCGGATGCAGAAGCTGCTGGCGGAGGCCCGGGACTGAGGTTCCGTTCCCGCCGGACGCAGTGACGGGACGCAGTGAGGGGCGGGCCCCGGCCGGACGGCCGGGGCCCGCTCGGCGTCCGGACAGCTGGGGCGCGCCCCCTCCGACACGTTTCTTCGTTCGGGCAAGGACCCGATCGGGGAAAGGGGCTGCCGGACGGCCGGTGTCTGCGGCAAGATCCTTCAATGGAGCGAGTACGCGATCTCAGCCTGCTGCCCAAGGCCCATCTGCATCTGCACTTCACCGGGTCGATGCGGCCCGGCACCCTGCTGGAGCTCGCCGACAAGCACGGCGTGCACCTCCCCGACGCGCTGACCGGCGGCGAACCGCCGAAGCTCCGGGCGACGGACGAGCGGGGCTGGTTCCGCTTCCAGCGGCTCTACGACATGGCGCGGTCCTGTCTGCGCGAGCCGGAGGACATCCGGAGGCTGGTGCGGGAGACGGCCCAGGAGGACGTCAGGGACGGTTCCGGCTGGCTGGAGATCCAGGTCGACCCGACCTCGTACGCCCCGATGCTCGGCGGGCTGATCCCCGCCCTGGAGATCATTCTCGACTCCGTGGAGGAGGCGGCGCGGGAGACCGGGCTGGGGATGCGCGTCGTGGTCGCCGCCAACCGGATGAAGCATCCGCTGGACGCCCGCACGCTCGCGCGGCTCGCCGTGCGCTACGCCGACCGCGGGGTGGTCGGCTTCGGTCTGTCCAACGACGAGCGCCGCGGTATGGCGAGGGACTTCGACCGCGCGTTCGCGATCGCCCGTGACGGCGGTCTCCTGGCGGCCCCGCACGGCGGCGAGCTGACCGGTCCGTTCTCCGTGCGGGACTGTCTGGACGATCTCCACGCCTCCAGGATCGGCCACGGGGTCCGCGCCGCCGAGGACCCGCGGCTGCTGCGCAAGCTGGCGGAGCGCGGTGTGACCTGCGAGGTGTGCCCCGCGTCGAACGTGGCCCTCGGGGTCTACGAGAAGCCCGAGGACGTACCCCTGCGCACGCTGTGGGACGCGGGTGTGCCGATGGCGCTGGGCGCGGACGACCCGCTGCTCTTCGGCTCGCGGCTGGCGGCCCAGTACGAGATCGCCCGGCGCCACCACGGCTTCACCGACGAGGAGCTGGCGGAGCTGGCCCGCCAGTCGGTGCGGGCCTCGGCGGCGCCGCAGGACGTGCGCGACGGTCTGCTCACCGGGATCGACGAGTGGCTGAAGGACTGAGCCCTCGGACCCGGCGCGGGGGACGGCCGCCGGGTGGCGTCGTCCCCGTGCCCGCGGGTGACGGCGCCGCAGGTCGCGGGCCGGCCCCGGGACCGCTCCGGAGGGAGCGGGCCGCCCCGGGCGTTCTCAGAGGCTGACGCCGACCGTCACCGGCTCGTTGACGAGGGTGACCCCGAAGGCGTCGCGGACCCCGGCGACCACCTCGCGGGCGAGCGCGAGGAGGTCCTCGGTGGTGGCGTCGCCGCGGTTGGTGAGGGCCAGGGTGTGCTTGGTGGAGATCCGGGCGGGGCCGCTGCCGTAGCCCTTGGTGAAGCCGGCCCTGTCGATGAGCCAGGCGGCGGAGGTCTTCGTGTGCCCGTCACCGGCGGGGTAGGCGGGCGGGGTGACGTCCTCGCCGAGCCGTTCCCTCACCCGGTCCAGGAAGGTCTCGTACTCGGCGGCCGTGAGGATCGGGTTGGTGAAGAAGGAACCGGCGGACCAGGTGTCGTGGTCCTCGGGGTCCAGCACCATGCCCTTGCCGGCGCGCAGCTTCAGCACCGCCTCGCGGGCCGCCGCCGCAGGCACCCGGTCGCCCGGCTCGACGCCGAGCACCCGCGCGGTCTCGGCGTACCTGATGGGTGCGGACAGACCGCCCGCGTCCTCCAGCCGGAACCGGACGCGCAGCACCACGTAACGGTCGGGCTCGGCCTTGAAGCGGCTGTGGCGGTAGGAGAAGCCGCATTCGGCGTTCGGCACGGTGACCGTCCCGCCGCCGCGCCGGTCGTAGGCGACGACCTCGGTGATGGTGCTGGACACCTCCTGGCCGTACGCCCCGACGTTCTGGATCGGGGTGGCGCCTGCCGAGCCGGGGATGCCGGAGAGGCATTCCAGGCCGGCGAGTCCGGCCTCGACGGTGCGGGCCACGGCGTCGGTCCACACCTCGCCCGCGGCGAGTTCCAGCTCCTCCCCCTCCAGGCGGAAGCCGGTGGTGGCGATGCGCAGGGCCGTGCCGTCGAACCCCTTGTCCCCGATCACCAGGTTGCTGCCGCCGCCGATGAGCAGCAGCGGCGTGCCGGCCGCGTCCGCCTCGCGGACGGCGGCGATCACCTCGTCGTCGGTCGTGGCCGTGACGAGACGGGTGGCCGGACCACCCAGTCGGAAGGTGGTCAGCGGGGCGAGGGGAGCGTCATGGAGTTCCAGCACGGGGACAAGGGTACGGTCCGGGCCGTCCCGGTCAGGGAGCGGCCGGATCCGCCGGATCGGGGGCGGGACTGCGTCGCGGCGCGGCCCGGCGGATGTGTCGGCGCGGGAGGGGGAAGGGTCGCGCTACGGGATGTGTCCGGTCTCACGCCGCCTTCCGCGTCGTGCACGCCGGTCCCGCTCTCGTCCACCCGGTCAGGCCGGGCATGCCGGTCCCGCCGCGCACGGGGAGGCCGGGAGCCCCGGCGCACTCCAGCGCCGCGGCCGGCAGACGGGACCGGACCCGGCTCGTCCCGGGCCGCGGCCGGAACTCCGTCCGGCCGCCGCGTCACCGGGCGGCGGGAGTCGCGGAGCACGTGCGCCCCGGAGCCGTGGGAAGCTCCGGGGCGCAGGGGCGATGGTCTCAGGCGAGGCGGACGACCGCCCGGGACATCCCGAGCACCTTCTGGCCCGCCGACACCGCCGTCAGGTCCACGCGCACCCGGTTGTCGTCCAGCTTGGCCGCGACCTTGCCGCTGACCTCGATGACCGCGCCCCGGTCGTCGTCGGGCACGACCACCGGCTTGGTGAAGCGGACCCCGTACTCGACGACCGCGGCCGGGTCGCCCGTCCAGTCGGTCACCACGCGCGCCGCCTCGGCCATCGTGAACATGCCGTGCGCGATCACGTCCGGCAGGCCGACCTCCTTGGCGAACTTCTCGTTCCAGTGGATCGGGTTGAAGTCCCCGGAGGCGCCCGCGTACCGCACCAGCGTCGCCCGGGTCACCGGGAAGGTCTGCGGCGGCAGTTCGGTGCCGACCTCGACGTCCTCGTATGTGATTTTCGCCGCCATCGGATCAGCCCTCCTCGGCGGCTCGCGCCACCAGCTTGGTCCACGCGGTGACGACGTGCTCCCCGGCCTCGTCGTGCACCTCGCCGCGGATGTCCAGGATGTCGTTGCCCGCGAGCGACTTGACGGCCTCGATCGTGGAGGTGACCGTCAGCCGGTCCCCCGCCCGTACGGGGCGGGTGTACGCGAACTTCTGGTCGCCGTGCACGACACGGCTGTAGTCCAGGCCGAGCTGCGGATCCTCGACGACCTGTCCCGCCGCCTTGAACGTGATGGCGAACACGAAGGTCGGCGGGGCGATCACGTCCGAGTGGCCGAACTGCTTCGCGGCTTCGGGGTCCGTGTAGGCGGGGTTGGCGTCACCGATCGCCTCCGCGAACTCCCGGATCTTCTCCCGGCCGACCTCGTACGGCGCGGTGGGCGGATAGGTCCGCCCCACGAAGGACTGGTCGAGCGCCATGGACTCGCTACCTCCTGGTTTCCATTCCTGGCCGGTGCCACCGGAACACTTGCCGGTAACCCCGCGACAAACGACACGAGGCCGCCCCCGGGTGGGGACGGCCTCGCATACGAGCCTGATTCAGCGCGTCTCGCGGTGCGCGGTGTGCGCGTTGCAGCGCGGGCAGTGCTTCTTCATCTCAAGACGGTCCGGGTTGTTGCGCCGGTTCTTCTTGGTGATGTAGTTCCGCTCCTTGCACTCCACGCAGGCCAGCGTGATCTTCGGGCGGACGTCGGTGGCAGCCACGTGAGTGCTCCTTGGACGGATGGACGGATTGAACGCAGAAAAGAGTAGCCGATCGGAGGACCGACCCCACAATCGGCTACTGTCTGTAGCGGTGACCGGACTTGAACCGGTGACACAGCGATTATGAGCCGCTTGCTCTACCGACTGAGCTACACCGCTTCGATGCCGGATCCCCTCGCCCGAGGGCGAGGATCATCCAACATCAGAGCCCCAATACGGAATCGAACCGTAGACCTTCTCCTTACCATGGAGACGCTCTGCCGACTGAGCTATTGGGGCGAGCGATGAAGACATTACACGGTCGGCCGCCGATCGCCCAAATCCGTTTACGGGCCACGTTGGCCGCCTTCGTCGCGTACCGGCGGAGCCGCCTCCCGGCCGCCTCACGGGACGCCACCGGTCCCGTCGCCCCGCGCGTCGCCGTACGCCACTCGTGGTCACACCGGTACGACTATTGCGCTCCTCCTCGATGCGCGGTCGGGGCGCCCCTAGGCTCGGCTCACGCCGGGTGATCTTGATCGTCCCGCAGGCCGCCCGCAGGCCACTCCCCCGCCCCTCAGGAGCGCGATGCCCGACAGCCAGGCGCAGCCGCCCGACGGCGCCACCGCAGACAGCACCACGCTGCTCCTGTGCGGCGCCCGGCTCACCGACGGCCGCACGGTGGACGTGCGGCTGAGCGGCACGCGCATCGAGGCCGTCGGCACCGCCGGCAGCCTCAGCGCCGTACCGAGGACCCACTCCGCCCGCGTGGACCTCGGCGGCTACCTGCTGCTGCCCGCTCCCGCCGAACCGCACGCCCACGCCGACACCGCGCTCACCGCGCTCGCGCCGGAGGGGCCCGTGTCGTACGCCACGGAGGACGTGCAGCGGCGGGCCACCGAGGCCGCGCTGCTCCAGCTCGGGCACGGGGCGACGGCGCTGCGCTCGCACGTGCGCATCGGCGATGTGCAGGGGCTCGGCCCGCTGGAGGCCGTACTGGAGGCGCGGCGGGCGCTGCGCGGGCTCGCCGAGGTGACCACCGTCGCCGTACCCCGGCTGCTCACCGGCGTGGCGGGCGCGGACGGCCTGGCGATGCTGCGGGACGCGCTGAAGACGGGCGCGTCGGTGGTGGGCGGCAGTCCCGACGCCGACCCGGATCCGACCGGGTACACGGAGGCGGTGCTCGAGGCGGCCGCGGAGCACGGCTGCCCCGTCGACCTCCACACGGACGGCGACGATCCGGCGCGGCTGGCCCGGCTCGCCGCCATGGCGGGGGGACTGCGCCCCGGTGTGTCGATCGGTCCCTGCGCCGGACTGGCCCGGCTGCCCGCCGACGTGGCGTCCCGGACGGCCGACCAGCTGGCGGCGGCCGGGGTCACGGTCGTCTGCCTGCCGCAGGGCGGCTGCGCGGGCTCCGAACTGAGGGGCGTCGCTCCCGTACGGCTGCTGCGGGCGGCGGGAGTACCCGTCGCGGCGGGCAGCGGCGCGATGCGGGACGTGACGAATCCGGTGGGCCGCGGCGACCCGCTGGAGGCGGCCTTCCTGCTCGCCTCCCAGGGCGGGCTGCGGGTCCCGGACGCGTACGACGCGGTCAGCGCGGCGGCACGGGCGGCGATGGGCCTGCCGGAGGTACGGGTGGAGGCCGGCTTCCCCGCCGAACTCCTCGCGGTGCGGGGCGAACGGCTCGCGGGCGTCCTCTCCCTGGCGTACAGCCGGATCGTCATCCACCGGGGACGCGTGGTGGCCCGGACCAGCGCGGTACGGGAGTACTGCGACTCGGCCGCCGCGGTGGCGCTGGAGCTGCCCCGGCAGGGGCGGCCCGACCCGAGGCCCTGACAGACGGGGCGGGACGGAACCCTGCCCGGGCGGTGGCCGAAAAGGGCGCCCGGGCCCACGGCCGTCGCGCGCGTCCGACGGGGGACGGGCGTACGGTCGGGAGCATGCGCATAGTCATCGCAGGAGGACACGGCCAGATCGCGATGCGCCTGGCGCGGCTGCTCGCGGCGAGCGGGCACGAGCCGGTGGGCGTCATCCGGAAACCGGAGCACGGGGACGACCTGCGGGAGGCCGGTGCGGAACCGTGCCTGCTGGACCTGGAGTCCGCCTCGGTGGAGGAGGTAGCGGCGGTGCTCCAGGGCGCGGACGGCGCGGTGTTCGCGGCGGGGGCCGGGCCGGGCAGCGGTACCGAACGGAAGAGGACGGTGGACCGGGACGCCGCGGTCCTCTTCGCCGACGCGGCCGAACGGGCCCGTGTGCGGCGGCACATCGTCGTCTCGTCCATGGGCGCCGACCCCGAGCACCGGGGCGACGACGTGTTCGACGTCTACCAGCGGATGAAGGGCGAGGCGGACGCCTACATCAGGAGCAAGGACGCCCTGGACTGGACGATCCTGCGCCCCGGCATGCTGACGAACGACGCCGGCACCGGGCTGGTCCGGCTGGAGGCCCACACCGGGCGGGGGACGATCCCCCGGGACGACGTGGCCGCGGTGATCGCGGAACTGCTGGAGACGTCGGCGACGGCGGGGCTGGTCCTCGAACTGGTCAGCGGCAACGTGCCGGTCACGGTGGCGGTGAAGGCGGTCGCGGGCAACTGACCCCGCCGGCACGGCAGATGACGTGGCGCGGCCGATGACGGCTCCGCGGATGACGGGGACCGTTGAACCCCGGCCGCCGCGGTCCGCCGTGGCATGAGGGAAACCGCGCACCAGCACCCCACCGTCGTGGAACGGCCCGAGCAGACCTGCGTTGCCGTCAGGCGTTCCGTCCGGCTTCGCCGTCATCGCGGACGCCTGCCCGAGATCTTCGGCCGGCCTCGCACGGCACCGCTCCGGCAGGGCCCCGTTCTTCCGCTTCCACACCGTCGACATGGCCGGCGAGTCGAACGGCGAGACGGGCGTCCCCGTGCTCTCCGTGCCGGCACCCGAGGGCGACATCGCCGTCGGCATCCTCCCGGCGGGCCGCTACGGGACGCTGACGCACGGAGCGGGACATGACGCCGGGGCCCGACGGGGCGGAGCACTGGGGCTGCCGCATCGCGTCGTACCTCACCGATCCGCGCGTCGAGCCGCACATGGAGAGGTGGGAGACGGTGCCGGCCTTCCGCCTGGCCGATTGATCACCGCGGCAGCGCGGTCGGTCACCGCCGAGGCGCTTGATCTCGGCCGCAATGGATCACCGCTTGGATTCTTGATCACTGCTTGGGTTCTTGATCGCAGCCCGGTGCGCTTGATCACCGCCGAGACGGCTTGATCCCTGCCGGACGGATGCGTTCGGCCGGATCCGACGGCGCATCACTGATGTGACGTCACCAGCCTGACACGAAAGGCGTGTTGTGACCCGGAGCCCCTCCTTCCGTCGGCGGACCTCCGGAATTCCGACCTCGTCGCCGCACCGCCCGCGGCGGGAATTGCTGCGTACACACCGGCAACCTCACCGGCCGGGTCACTGCTTCGACACCCCCGCCCGAAGTGCCACGTGACGGGAACCACATCCCACTTTACCCCGTATTTATTCCCCTTGTGGCGCCAATCACAGAAATGCCTCTTGCCGTCGCCTGCCTTCACTCGGATGCTGAAAACCCCGGCGGAAATCCCCATTCCCGATTAACCGCCTTGCATGGGATCAGAACCCCAAGATTCATGTGAAAGGGCGGCGTCATGCAGCTTTCCCTGCTTCCCCGGCGAGCCACGTCCAAGATCGCCAAGTACCTCGTGGGCGGCGTCGCCGCGGCCACCGTCGCAACCGGTGTGACCACGGCCGTAGCACCTACCGAGGCCTCCGCGGCCCCCGCCAGCGCACACCGGATCGACGGCTGGATCAAGCACTCCCTGATGGTCATGAAGGCCAAGGGAATTCCCGGCAGCTACGAGGGGATCCGCCGCAACCTGATGCGCGAATCGAGCGGCGATCTCTACGCGATCAACCTCTGGGATTCGAATGCCCAAAAGGGCATTCCGTCCAAGGGGCTCATGCAGGTCATTGACCCCACATTTCGGACATACCACGTAGACGGCACCTCGTGGGACATTTATGACCCAATTGCGAATATCACGGCGGCGTGCAATTACGCGGCCAAGCGCTACGGGTCCATCGACAATGTGAACGGCCCCTACTGATCCGCCGTCCCGGCGGACTCCGCTTCGCCGGGTCCAAGCACCGCGCAGTGATGTCCATGGCTCGCACGGGGGCCATGGCCACGTTCCGCGGCTCCGCGGCATGGCCCTCACCCTGACACGCACCAAGACGGCCGCGGCGGCGGCCCACGTGGCGTCGCTGACGGCGACGGTCCCGCTCCCGGCGGCGGCGGCGGCCCGCGGGCGTCCGGAACCACCTACTACCCGGACCGTCTCCAGGCGGCGACACGTCCCCCGGAACCAGCGGCGACCGCCCCCGGCGCAGTCTCGCCAAGGCCTCGCGCACCTGCGGACCCGGTGACCGGCTCCTGCTGCGGCGCGGCCGGACCTGCACCGGGGTCCTGGCCCCCACCGGCTCCGGTACCGCCGCTCGGCCGATCTCGGTCGGCGCGTACGGCGGGGGCGCGAAACCCCGAACCGACGGCGGCGGCGCCCGGGCCGCCGTGCTGCTGCTCAACGTCGAGGGCTGGGACCTGCGCGACCTACCTCTCCAACACCGACGCGCCGACCACCACCGACCGGCGCGCGGGTCTGCTCGTCCGGCGCACCGACCACGGGGTCGGCCGGCACGACGTCGTGCCCGGCGTGGACGTGCACGACGTCAACGGTGCCGACTTCAAGGACCCCGACCCCGGCGGCGGCATCCTCTCCTCCCCGGCTCGGCCGTCGTCGTACCGACCCGCTTCGACGGCGTACGGATCGAGGACTCGGCCGTCGCCGTGTCGACCGGACCGCCATCGGCACCTCCTCCACCTGGGGCCGCAGGCCGCGCCCGGGCTCGCCCGCGATCGGCGCGGGCCTGCCGGTCGCCGAGGGGGTCGTCCGCGACTTCTTCGGGAACCGGATCCCCACGCCGCCGAACGTGGGAGCGGACCAGGGCAGGCGGGGCCGGGCGCCGGACGCGGCGGCCGGGCACGGGGCGGGAGGGTCGTAACGCCCGGGGGGCGGTCGTGCGGCCGGGTGGGGCCGGGCGGTCGTGCGGCCGGGGGCGTTCATCCGGACAGCCGGGGGCGCGTTCTGGCCGGTCGTCCGCTCGTGCGGCCCGGCGGTGGGCGTGTGATGCGGTCGGTCCGCGTCTACAGCCGGAAGACCCGCGCCAGCTCCTCGGACAGCGCGGCGACCGCGCCGGGACCGGTCAACGGTGCCACGCGCGCGCCCAGGTAGCCGTCCGGCCGTACGAGGAACGCCGTCGCGCCCGTCGTGCGGTACACGCGGGCGAACTCGTCCCGGCTGTCGAGGAAGGCGGGCAGGTGCCGCCCGTCCCCGTCCGTCGCGTAGGCCACGGACTCGGTGGCGTCACCGGCGGCGGGGCCGGCCGCCTCGGCCCCGGGCTCGGAGGTGTCCGCGTCCACGTCCGTACCCGCGCCGGTCGCCGTATCGGTCACCGTGCCCGCGTCCGGGGCGAGAACCACCAGGACCGCCGCCTGCCCGTCCGTCAGATGACGTACGGCGGCGGCGATTTCGCCGCACACGCCGAGCGCGGCGGCCGAGTCGGCGTGGAGCAGGAGCACATGGCCGCGGTCGCGCAGCAGGTCGTAGAGCCGCAGGGGAACGGCGGCGATGCCACCGGTGAGGCCGCCGCAGTCGGGTGCCCGGTCGCCGGCGCCAGGTCCCTCCAGGCCCGGGGTGCGCGGGCCCACGACGGGGCTGTCCGGGTAGGCGACGAGCAACTGGGCCTCCCGCAGCATCACGGTCGTGTAGTCGTCGGGGTCGGCCTGGACGCCCTCCGAGGCGTGCCGGACCGTGCGCCCGACGACCTCCTCGCCGATGGGCCGACGCTCGGCGTCGTAGCTGTCGAGCAGCCGGGGATGCGCGGCGCCCCGCACGGTGAGAGCCAGTTTCCAGGCGAGGTTGCAGGCGTCCTGGATACCGGTGTTCATGCCCTGGGCGCCCGTCGGCGGGTGGATGTGCGCGGCGTCGCCGGCGATGAAGACCCGGCCGTCCGCGTACTTGTCCACCAGGCGGTGGCTGATGCGGAAGACGGAGGACCAGCGCATGGCCGACGCCGTGGTGGGCTCCGGAGAGAGGCGGTCGATGACGGCCTGGATGTGCTCGATGCCGGGCGCCCGCTGCCCGGTCTCCAGGCCGTGCGCGACGCCGTCCCCGGTGTCCTGCTCCCCCGCGTCCCGCCGGACGGCGGAGAGTTCCGGCGGGACCAGCATGGACATGCGGTAGCGGCCGCGTCCGGGCAGCGGGATGCAGACGAGCAGGTCGTCGACGGCTCCGTCGTCGCCGTGGTGCATGGCGCGCACGCCGTAGCCCGGCGGCAGGCCCCAGTCGACCTCCACGTCCGCGAGCATGTACTCCTCCGGGAAGGCCGCTCCTTCGAAGGCCAGTCCGAGCGTCTTGCGGACGATGCTGTGGGCGCCGTCGCAGCCGACGAGGAACTGGGACCGGACCTCCTCCTCGCCTCCGTCGACCGTGACGATCCGGCTGATGACCCCGTCCGTGTCCTGCTTGAACGAGACCAGCTCCGTTCCGCGCTCGATCCCTGTGCCGAACCGGGCGAGGTGCTCCTCGATGACGCGCTCGGTCTCGTACTGCGGCAGCGCGGCGAAGCCGTACGGGACGTCCGGCGGGAGCCGCAGGTCGATGCGCATCGGCTCGCCGCCGTCGGCGTACACCAGCTGGCCGCGCATCGGCACGGCGGCGTCCATGGCTTCGCGGACCATGCCCATCCGGTCCCAGATCTCCAGCGTCCGGGGCTGGATCCCCACGGCCTTGGCGTACGGAAGCCGGGCCGGGAGCCGGTCGATGATGCGGCAGTCCGCCCCGTGGCGCCGCAGTTCCGCCGCCGCGGTCAGTCCCACCGGACCGGCACCCACGATCAGTACATCGGTGTCCACCACTGGCGTCTCCCCACCGAGAGCCCCGGCTGCGCTGTCCCTCCATGGTCGGCCGCCGGGCCGGGTCCGGCGACTCGGTCCTGCGGAGAGATCTCGTCCGCGCAGGTCGGGAGCTTCCTGCCGGTGTACGGGTCGACTCCGGGGCCACCGGTGGACGGAGCGTGTCGCGCTCCTGGCGCCCCGTCCTGACGCAGCCGCGGCGCGAGGTCCCGGGCCCGTGCGAAGGGCTTCCGGGCATGCGTACGGACGCGGGCCCGCCTTCGTGCTCGCGGGGGTCTCCGAACTCGCGCGGGATCCGTGCGCGCAAGGTGTCCATACGCGCAGGAGTGTCCGTACTCGCCGGAGTGTCCGTACTCGCCGGAGTACCGCCGGCTCGCCGGCATCCACGGGAATCCCCTCCCCCTTTCCCCCGTCAATTCCTCTTCCACGCACACGACTTCATACCCAAGCGCGTGCGAATCCCGAACATTCACCTCACCGCGCGGAACGCAAAGGCCCCATTCCCCGGCGCCGTCGGCCGTGGCCGCGGAAAGCGATCGGCCTAAGCTCGGTTTCCGAACCCGACGACGCGAGGTCGAGAACGGAAAGCGGGGGTCGCATGCTTGCCGTCACGGTCATCGCGGGAATTCTCTTCATCTGGTCGCTGTTGGCCCTCAGGCTTTCGCGCTGGAGCATCACCGCGCCCATCGCGATGATGGCGGCGGGCATCGCCCTCACCGCCAGCTCGAACCCTCCGCTGCGTTTCGAGCTCGAGACGACCGTGTTCGAGCACGCGGTGGAAGTCATCCTGGCCCTGCTGCTGTTCGTCGACGCCATCGAGGTCCCCGGCAGGATCCTGGGCCGTGAGAAGGGGCTCGTCCTCCGGCTGCTCGGCGGCGGGCTGCCGTTGACGCTCGGCGCCGCGTTCCTGACCGGACTCCTCCTCTTCCCCGGTCAGTCCGGGTGGCTGCTCGCGGTCCTGGCGACCGTCGTCGTGCCGCTGGACCTCGCCCCCACCGCGTCCGTCGTCCGCGACCAGCGGATCCCCGCCCGACTGCGTGAGGTCCTCAACGTCGAAGGGGGCCTGAACGACGGCATCGTCTCGCCGGTCTTCCTCCTCTGCATCGCGGTGGCCGTCGAGTCGCACGACTTGCACGCCGACTACGGCGAGGCGATGCTGACGGCCGTCGATGCGGCCGGCTGGGCGCTCGTCACCGGACTCGCCGTCGGCTGGACGACCGGCTGGCTGCTGCGGAAGTCGTGGGCCCGTGGGTGGACGCAGACGTCGGCGATGCGGCTGGGCGTGCTGGCCGTCCCGTTGGTGGCGTACACCTTCTCCAGTGCGGTCGGAGGGAACGGATTCGTCGCCTCCTTCATCGCCGGCGTCGTCTTCGGCCCGGCGGTGCGGGAGCTGCCGGAGACGGCCGTGGAGCTCACCGACGACGTGGTCACGCTCATGAGCCTCGCGCTGTGGTTCGTCTTCGGGCAGATCGTCAACAACGCCTTCTGGCCCGGGTTCCAGGCCACGGTCATTCTCTACGCGCTCCTCGCCGTCACCCTGGTCCGCATGATCCCCGTGCTCCTCGTCCTCGTCGGCGCCGGGATGAGCAGGTCGGACAAGCTCTTCCTGGGCTGGATGGGACCGAGAGGGGTGACGTCCATCGTCTTCGGCTCCCTGGCGGTCATCGAACTCCCGGACCCGAGCGCGGACTTCGTCTCCCGCGTGATGGTGATCACCGTGATGCTCAGCATCGTGCTCCACGGACTGAGCGCCGAGCCGATCGCCCGGTTCTACGCCCGGCGGACCGCGAAGCCCGGGCCCCCGGCCGCTCCGGTGGCCGACACCCGCCCCTGAGCACCGCGGGGAACGCGGCCCCGGGCTTCGTGGGGCCTCGCTCGGTACAGCACCGGGCATGAGCATGCCCGGCACGGGGGACGGGGTGTGGTTCTCGCCGGACAGGTGCGGCTCGGCGTCCGTCTCCTCGACGGCACCGGCAGTCCCCGACGCGGACCGCACGGACCGCACCGCTGCGTGAGCCGTGTCCGCGACGAACTCCGCGACCTCGCGGAGGAGCGCCCGGCCTGACGGGCGCGGGGTGCCCGCCCTGTACCCCGGTCGTGCCCGCCTCACGGGGCTTCGAGCCGGCGGTCCCACCACGGGTCGCGGGGCGAGGCGAACGGGTCGTTGAGCGTACGGGCGAGGAAGCGCGCGTCCAGCGGTCCGAGCAGAGCGCGGAGCTCGCGTGCCGGCCCCCGGGAGAGGCCGGAGCACAGCTCCTCCAGGAACGCCCGGGCGTCACTGCCCGTGAAGGGGTCGCAGCAGGGGAGGTCGTCTTCCGGCGCGGCGTACATCACCCACGGGCCGGGCTCGTAGGCCATCGCCCGCCATCGCGCCCACGCCCGGTGCGCGTCGCCGGGCCGGAAACGGCTCCGCTCGATCCGGGCGATCCCCGCGAGCGCCCTGGCCGAGAGGCCGGGTATCACCACTCTGCCGTCGTACGGCCGCGGTGCACGTGGCAGGTCCCGTGCGACCTGCGAGGGAGCCCTACGCGGCATGGGCCTTTCGTCTGTCGGTCATACGGCCATCATGCACGGCGGCGCACCGCCCTCCCACCCGTTTTCGCGGACCCCGACCCCTCACGGCCCCGGCCGTCCGGCCCCGTTCCGCCGTAACCCCCTGGGTAGGGTGGGCGCGTCAGCAGTACACGTGGACCGGAGCAAGGAGCAGACGTGAGCGGTTCGGCGTCCATCGCCCTGCAGCAGGAGATCGCCCGGGAACTCGAGGTCGCCGAGACCTTCGACGCGGAGCGCGAGATCGAGCGCCGGGTGGCCTTCCTCACCGAGCGCCTGATCTCCACCGGTCTGCGCTCCCTCGTGCTCGGCATCAGCGGCGGCGTCGACTCCACCACCACCGGTCGGCTGTGCCAGCTCGCCGTGGAGCGGGCCCGGGCGGCCGGCCACGAGGCCCGGTTCCACGCGATGCGGCTGCCCTACGGAGTCCAGGCCGACGAGCACGACGCCCAGCTCGCACTCTCCTTCATCCGGGCCGACCACGTGCTGACCGTGGACATCAAGCCCGCGAGCGATGCCGCGCTCGCCGCCCTGCCGGCCGCCGAGGTGAGCTTCCGCGACGCCCACCACCAGGACTTCGTGCACGGCAACATCAAGGCCCGGCAGCGCATGATCGCCCAGTACGCGGTGGCGGGGGCGCACGACGGGCTCGTCGTCGGCACCGACCACGCCGCCGAGGCTGTCTCCGGCTTCTTCACCAAGTTCGGCGACGGCGCCGCCGACCTGGTCCCGCTGACCGGTCTGACCAAGCGCCGGGTGCGCGCCCTCGCGGACGCGCTGGGCGCGCCCGCCGAACTGGTGTGGAAGACCCCGACGGCCGACCTGGAGACCCTCGACCCGGGCAAGGCGGACGAGGACGCGCTCGGGGTCACCTACGACGACATCGACGACTTCCTGGAAGGCAAGCCGGTCGACGAACGCGCCTTCGACACGATCGTCCGCCGCTACCGCGCCACCGGCCACAAGCGCGCGCTGCCCATCGCTCCCTGATGCCGGTCGGCCCGTAGCGGCGAGGCACCCGCCGGCTCCGGCGGCGAGACGCCGCTTCGTCAGTGGGTCGGCCCCAACGGCCCGCACGGCGACCGGGCGTGCGGGTGTCGGCCGCGCCGGCTCACGGAGACGGGCATGGAAACCGTCGGCGTCCGATTCGTCGACCGCGTCGCGTGTTGCCCTCGCAACAAGAGCTGTTGACGCACCCGTCGGCCTCCTGCGTGTGCCGATCAACGCAGAACCCCCCTCGAAGCTGCGTTTCCGCAGTTCAGAGGGGGGTTCCTCAAGCGTGGCGGCGCCAGGATTCGAACCTGGGTAGGCTAAGCCGACGGATTTACAGTCCGCTCCCATTGGCCACTCGGGCACACCGCCATGGGATGTCGCTCCGGAGCCGCTTTCGCGCGGTGCTCCGTGGCAACGACGTAAACGATACCTGATCCCCAGGGGTGCTCCGCCACCGGATTGATCAGCGCCTACGGCGGGTGCGGGTGGCTAGGCTTTGCGGTGGCGGTCCGGGTATCCGGCCGTGCCTCTACCCACCCGATACAAGGAGCCACAGGACATGGCCGACTCCAGTTTCGACATCGTCTCGAAGGTCGAGCGGCAGGAGGTCGACAACGCCCTCAACCAGGCCGCCAAGGAGATCTCGCAGCGCTACGACTTCAAGGGCACCGGCGCGACCATCGAGTGGTCCGGCGAGAAGATCCTGATGCAGGCGAGCGGCGAGGAGCGGGTCAAGGCGATCCTCGACATCTTCCAGTCCAAGCTGATCAAGCGGGGCATCTCGCTGAAGGCGCTGGAGGCGGGCGAGCCGCAGCTCTCCGGCAAGGAGTACAAGATCTTCGCGTCGATCCAGGAGGGCATCTCCCAGGAGAACGCGAAGAAGGTCGCCAAGACCATCCGCGACGAGGGCCCCAAGGGCGTCAAGGCGCAGGTGCAGGGCGACGAGCTGCGGGTCAGCTCGAAGAGCCGTGACGACCTGCAGGCCGTCATCTCGCTGCTGAAGGGCAAGGACTTCGACTTCGCCCTCCAGTTCGTGAACTACCGCTGAGCCATGACCGCCGCCGAGCCGTCCGGCCGAGCGGAAACAGGCACCCGGGGGTGGTGCGGCCCGGTCCGCACCACCCCCGCCTCGCGTTCCGGAGCCGCCCGGAGCGACGTCCGAATACCGCCGGTCCGGTCGGCGACCGCGCCGCAGACTCGTAGGCGTGGGGCCGCGAACGGACGGCCCCTGGCAGAGAGGAGAGAGCCATGACGGTGTACGCGACGGTCGACAGCCCGCTCGGTGAGCTGCTGCTGGTCGGCGAGGAGTCCGCGACCGCCGTCGGCGGGACCGCGCTCCTCTCGCTCTCGCTGCCCGGTCAGAAGGGCGCCGCACGGGCCGGGGAGGACCGGCGGCTCGCCCCGGAGGCGTTCGGGGAGATCGCCGCCCAGCTCCGCGCCTACTTCGCCGGGGAGCTGAGGAGCTTCTCGATCGAGTTCGCGCAGGGCGCCGGCACGGACTTCCAGCGGCGTGTGTGGCGGGCGGTGGAGGAGATTCCGTACGGGCGGACGGTGAGCTACGGCCGGATCGCCGAGCGGGTCGGTGCCGCGGGCGCGGGGGTACGGGCCGTGGGGACGGCCATCGGCCGCAATCCGCTGCTGATCGTGCGCCCGTGCCACCGGGTGATCGGCGCCGACGGGGCGCTGCGCGGGTATGCGGGCGGGCTGCCGAGCAAGGAGCGGCTCCTCGGGCTGGAAGGCGCGCTGGTGCCGTGAGCGCCGGGCTGTTCCCGCGGGAGCGGGCCGAGGTCGCGCCGGGCGCGGTGCACGTCCCCGGCTGGCTGTCCGCGGACCGGCAGCGCGAACTCGTCGGGGTGTGCCGGGAGTGGGCGCGCGGGCCGGTCCCGATCCGGCACACGAGGCTGCCTCGGGGCGGGGTGATGTCCGTGCGGACGGTGTGCGTCGGCTGGCACTGGCAGCCGTACCGGTACACGCGGACGGCGGATGACGTGAACGGTGCCCGGGTCGCGGAATTCCCGGGATGGCTCGCGGAGTTGGGGCGTGCGGCGCTGACCGCCGCGTACGGCGACGGGAGCGGCGAGCCGTACGCACCGGACACCGCTCTCGTGAACTTCTACGACGGCGCCGCCAGGATGGGCATGCACCAGGACAAGGACGAGCGGTCCGGCGCCCCGGTGGTGTCCCTCAGCATCGGCGACACCTGTGTCTTCCGCTTCGGGAACACCGAGAACCGGGGCCGGCCGTACACGGACGTGGAGTTGGCGTCCGGGGACCTGTTCGTCTTCGGCGGGCCGTCCCGCTTCGCGTACCACGGGGTGCCCAGGGTCCTGCCGGGCACGGCCGACCCCGCGCTGGGGCTGACGGGCCGGCTGAACATCACCCTGCGCGAGACCGGGCTCCGGGACTGAGAGCCCCGGCGGGCCGGGGAGGTGCCGCGGCCCGGACGTCAGCGGGACCGCGAGTGACCGAAGAGGATCCGGTACCCGATGAGCAGGACGAGCGCACCGCCGATGGCGGACACCCAGGTGGCACCGTCGTAGAAGTCCTTGGTGATCGGCCGGTCCAGGAAACGGGACGACATCCAGCCGCCGACGAACGCGCCGGCGACGCCGATGACGGTGGTGCCGATCAGTCCGCCCGGGTCACGACCCGGCAGCAGGATCTTGGCGATGATCCCGGCGAGCAGACCGAGCACGATCCAGCTGACGATGCCCATGCCATGACCTGCCTCTCCTCGTGCGCTTCCCCGGACTCCTGCCCGTAACGCGCTGTTGTCATGTCAGACGACGGGCGTGCGGACTGCGGTTGCGGCCATGAGTAGGGTGCGGCGCATGACACAGGAACTACGCAGGTCGCTGGGCGTGTCCGACGCCGTTGTCATCGGGCTGGGCTCGATGGTCGGCGCCGGGGTCTTCGTCGCCCTGGCACCCGCGGCTGCCGCGGCCGGGACCGGGCCGCTGCTGCTCCTGGCGCTGGGTCTGGCCGCGGTCGTGGCGTACTGCAACGCCACGGCGTCGGCCCGGCTCGCGGCCCGCCACCCGGCGTCGGGCGGGACGTACGTGTACGGGCGGGAGCGGCTGGGCCCGTTCTGGGGGTATCTCGCGGGCTGGGGCTTCGTCGTCGGGAAGACCGCCTCGTGCGCGGCCATGGCACTGACCGTGGGGGCGTACGTCCGGCCGGAACACGCGCACGCCGTCGCGGTGGCCGCGGTCGTGGCGCTGACGGCCGTGAACTACGGCGGTGTTCAGAAGTCCGCCCGGCTGACCCGGGTGATCGTCGCGGTCGTACTGGCGGTCCTGGCGGCGGTGGTCGTCACCTCCTTCACCTCCCCGGCCGCGGACCCCGGGCTTCTGCTGTCGGGCGGTCCCGGCGGCGGCGCGTGGGGTGTGCTGCAGGCCGCCGGACTGCTGTTCTTCGCGTTCGCCGGGTACGCGCGGATCGCGACGCTCGGCGAGGAGGTGCGGGACCCGGCCCGGACGATCCCGCGGGCGATCCCGGTGGCCCTGGGGATCGCGCTGACCGTGTACGTGGGCGTGGCCTGTGCGGTCCTCTCCGTGCTGGGCGTGGACGAGCTGGGCGGGGCGACGGCTCCGCTGGCCGACGCCGTCCGGGCGGCGGGGGCGGAGGGGCTGGTACCCGTCGTACGGGCCGGGGCTGCGGTGGCCGCGCTCGGCTCGCTGCTGGCGCTGATCCTCGGTGTCTCCCGGACGACGCTGGCGATGGCCCGGGACGGCCATCTGCCGCGCACGCTCGCGGCCGTCCACCCCCGTTTCCGGGTCCCGCACCATGCGGAGCTCGCGGTGGGGGCGGTGGTGGCCGTGGTGGCGGCGACGGCCGACGTGCGGGGAGCGATCGGCTTCTCCTCGTTCGGTGTGCTCGTGTACTACGCCATCGCCAACGCGTCGGCCTGGACGCTCGGTTCACGGGGGAGGGTGCTCACCGTCGTCGGGCTGGCGGGCTGTCTGGTGCTGGCCTTCGCGCTGCCGCTGTCGTCGGTGGTGGCGGGCGCGGCGGTGCTGGCGGCGGGCGCGGTGGCGTACGCGGTACGGGCACGGGTCAGCCGAGGGCGCCCCTGACGCAGGCGTTCGCGAGGGCTCACAGGCACAGGGGCTCTCGGCGTGGACGCTCTCCGCGACGGCACGGTCGTCCTCGTGGTCGACGAGGAGCCGGACGAAGGCCGCCGGCTTCACCACCCGCCGTCATCGGCGGCCCGGCCCGGCGTGCCGGGTCTCAACGGTATGGGCACCGGCACAGCCGGCCCGGTTTCACCTGGCCACGAAGGGCTGGTCGCTCGGCACGATCTCCTTGCCCAGGGGCAGCAGCGAGACGGGGATCAGCTTGAAGTTCGCGAGACCCAGCGGGATGCCGATGATGGTGAGGCAGAGGGCGATGCCCGTGACGACGTGCCCGAGCGCCAGCCACCAGCCGGCCAGGACCAGCCAGAGCACATTGCCGATGCAGGAGGGCGCCCCGGCGTCCCTGCGCTCCACCACCGTCTGCCCGAAGGGCCAGAGCGCGTAGACGCCGATGCGGAAGGCGGCCAGGCCGAACGGGATGCCGATGATGGTGATGCAGAGCAGGACGCCGGCCAGCAGATAGCCGAGGAACATCCAGAAGCCGCACAGGATGAGCCAGATGACGTTCAGGATTGTCTTCATGGGCGGTGACCTGCCATCTGTTCGAGACGGGCGATGCGTTCGGCCATCGGCGGGTGGGTGCTGAACAGCTTCGTGAGGCTCTGCCCCGGCCGGAACGGATTGGCGATCATCATATGGCTCGCCGTCTCGATCTTCGGCTCGGGCGGCAGGGGCAACTGCTTGGTGCCCTGCTCCAGCTTGCGCAGGGCGCTCGCGAGGGCGAGCGGGTCGCCCGTGAGCCTGGCCCCGTCGGCGTCGGCCTCGAACTCGCGGGAACGGCTGATGGCGAGCTGGATGACGGACGCCGCGAGCGGACCCAGGATCATGATGAGCAGCAGGCCGAGCAGCCCGGGGCCGTCGTCGTCGTCCGAGCGGCCTATGGGAATCAGCCAGGCGAAGTTCACCAGGAACATGATCACGGAGGCGAGCGCTCCGGCGACGGACGAGATGAGGATGTCCCGGTTGTAGACGTGGCTCAGCTCGTGGCCGAGGACGGCCCGCAGCTCCCGCTCGTCGAGGATCCGCAGGATGCCCTCGGTGCAGCAGACGGCGGCGTTGCGCGGATTGCGGCCCGTGGCGAAGGCGTTCGGCGCCTGGGTCGGCGAGATGTACAGCCGGGGCATGGGCTGACGCGCCTGGGTGGAGAGCTCGCGGACGATCCGGTACAGCGCGGGTGCCTCGAACTCGCTCACCGGCCGGGCGCGCATGGCCCGCAGCGCGAGCTTGTCGCTGTTCCAGTACGCGTACGCGTTCGTCCCCAGGGCGACGACGACGGCGACGATCAGACCCGTACGGCCGAACAGACTGCCGATGACGATGATGAGGGCGGACAGCCCCCCGAGGAGAACGGCGGTCCTCAGTCCGTTGTGCCGGCGGTGCACGGTACGCCCTCCAAGTGGTTCGGCAGGGGAACCCTCTGCGGTCGTGGTCCGCTCTCCAGTGGACCCTCCCGTACTGGTCAACGCCAGGCGGGAGCCGCGGGTTCCCCCGCCGCCACGGGCGGGGGCTCCGGCACCGTTGGGCCGTTCGGGTGACCCGGCGGGCTCAGCGCTGGGACGGGAGCAGGCCGGCCTTCTCCAGTGCCTCGGGGAGGGGCTCCACGTCGCTGGTGCAGTGGCCGCAGCGGCTGGCGATCGCGGGGATCTCGGTGTAGCAGCGCGGGCAGTCGCGCACCGCCGCCTTGATACCGGCCGGCTCCTCCTTGGTGAAGCGGTTCTGCACCTTCAGCATCGGCACGACGACGCAGAAGTAGAGCACCGCCGCGGTGATCAGGAAGGCGATGCTCGCGCTGATGAAGAGGCCGTAGGGGAACTTCACCCCCTGGACCGTGAAGGCCGCCTTGCTGAAGTCGCCGGCGCCCTGTGTGGCCACGCCGATCAGCGGGGTGATGAAGGCGTTGGTGAGCCCCGTGACGACCGCCGTGAAGGCGGAGCCGACGGCGAGGCCGATCGCCATCGTGATCACGTTTCCGCGGAGGATGAAGTCCTTGAACCCGCTCAGCACAGCGGTACTCCCTTGTGTTCTGCTGCCATGTCGTTCCTGCTGCTTGTCCGAATGCGGTCAACACCGTGCCCGCTCGGGGCACCGCTTGTCGAACCGCCGGTTCCGCCTACCGGGTGCCCGCCGTCCACGGGCGCAAGGAATCTCCCCTTCCGGTGCTGGGCGGGGGCGGGGCCGAGCGCGGCGCGGGGCGCGGCTGCCGGGAGCGTGTCAGTGCGGCAGGCGAGGTCAGAACAGGTCGACCGAGGCGAAGCGCAGCACCAGCTGCGGCCAGCCGGACAGCAGGACGCCCGCGGCGGCGGTGAGGGCGATGGCGGCGGTGACCAGCGCCGGGGCGCGGCGCCGCGCCGGAGCGGCGCCCTCCAGGGCCTCGGGCGCCCCTTCGGCCGCCCCCTCGGGCGCCCGGAAGAGCTGGGCGGTCCACTGCAGGTAGTAGTAGAGCGCGATCACCACGTTCACGGCCATGACGACGGCGAGCCAGCCGAGGCCGGCGTCGACCGCGGCCGAGAACACCGTGACCTTGGCGAAGAGACCGATGACGCCGGGCGGCAGCCCGGCCAGGCAGAGCAGGAAGAAGGCCAGCGCCAGAGCGGTCACGGGGCGGGTCGCGTACAGGCCGCGGTAGTCGGCGATCCGGTTCAGCGGCTCGGTGCGGGCGACCAGGGCGACCACGGCGAAGGCGCCGAGGTTCACGACGGCGTACATGAGGGCGTACGCGACGGTGGAGCCGATCCGGACGTCACCGGACCAGGCGGCCGCGGCGATCGGGACCAGGATGTAGCCCGCCTGCCCCACGGAGGACCAGGCCAGCAGCCGTACGGCGCTGTTCGCACGGGTGGGCGACTGGCGCACGGCCGCGACGTTGCCCGCGGTCATCGTGAGGGCCGCGAGCACGGCGACGGCCGGGCCCCACACGTCCGCGTGGGCGGGGAAGGCGATGACGGTGACCAGGATCAGGCCGGAGAAGCCGACGGCCTTGCCGATGACGGAGAGGTACGCGGCGACGGGCAGCGGCGCGCCCACGTAGGTGTCGGGCACCCAGAAGTGGAACGGCACGGCCGCCGTCTTGAAGGCGAAGCCGACGAGGGTGAGCGCGACACCGGCCTGCGCCAGGGTGTCGAGCTGGCCGGGGACGTCGTCCATGCGGGACGCGATCCGGGTCAGGTGCAGGCTGCCGGTCGTCGCGTACACGAAGCTGACGCCCAGCAGCATCACGGCGGTGGCCGTGACCGACGACAGGAAGAACTTGAGCGCGGCCTCGCTGGACATCCGGTCGCCGCGGCGCAGGCCGACCAGCGCGAACGCGGGGAGCGAGGCGACCTCGAGGGCGACGACGAGGGTGGCCAGGTCCCGCGCGGCGGGCAGCAGGGCCGCTCCGGCGGCCGAGGACAGCAGCAGGAACCAGTACTCCCCCGCGGGCAGCCGTTTCCTGGTCTCGGTGACGGAGATCAGGGCGGTGACGAGGGCGCCGCCCAGCACCAGGAACTGGATGACGAGCGTGAACCGGTCCGCCGTGTAGCTGCACACGTCGGGGGCCGTGGTCAGGCAGAACGTGGAGCGGTCGGCCTTGCGCAGCGGCAGGAGCGAGACGACGGCGACCGCGAGGGAGGCGATGGCCGCGTAGCCGAGGAACGCCTTCTTCCGCTCGGCCACGAAGAGGTCGGCGACCAGGATGAGCAGGGCGGCCACCGCGGCGATGGTGGGCGGGGCGATCGCGAGCCAGTCGACGGACTGGACGACGGGCGCGGCGAGCGCCTGCGGTGCGGCGGCCAGGGTCATGCCTTTCCTCCAGCGAGGAGCTTCTGCACGGCCGGGTCGGTGAGGCCGAGGAGGACCGCGGGCCAGAGCCCGGCGAGGACCGTGAGGGCGACGAGCGGCGTCCAGGCGGCGAACTCGTACCCCTGTACGTCGGCGAGCTGCGCCTCGTCGGCGGGCCGGGGGCCGCCCATGCAGACGCGGCGGACGACGACGAGCAGGTACGCGGCGGTGAGCAGGGTGCCGAGGCCGCCGATCGCCATGAAGGTGAGGAAGGCGGGGCGGCTGAGGCCGTCGGCGGGGTCGAAGGCGCCGAAGAGGGCGAGCATCTCGCCCCAGAACCCGGCGAGGCCGGGCAGCCCCAGCGAGGCCACGGCCGCGAAGGCGAGCAGTCCGCCGAGACGGGGCGCGCGGCCGTACAGCGCGGCGCCGGTGGCGCCGGCGAGCGTGTCGAGGTCGGCCGTCCCGTAGCGGTCCTTGACGGCACCGGCCAGGAAGAAGAGCAGACCGGTGATGAGGCCGTGGGCGATGTTGGCGAAGAGCGCGCCGTTGACGCCGGTCGGGGTCATGGTCGCGATGCCCAGGAGCACGAAGCCCATGTGGCCGACGGAGGAGTACGCGATCAGCCGCTTCAGGTCGCCCTTGGAGCCGGGCCTGGCGAGCGCCAGGCAGGCGAGGGACCCGTAGATGACGCCCACGACGGCGAAGGCCGCGAGGTACGGGGCGAAGACCTGCATGCCGTCGGGTGCGACGGGCAGGACGATCCGGACGAAGCCGTAGGTGCCCATCTTCAGCAGGACGCCGGCGAGGAGGACCGAGCCGACCGTCGGCGCGGCGGTGTGGGCGTCGGGGAGCCAGCTGTGCAGCGGCCACATCGGGGTCTTCACGGCGAGGCCGATCCCGATCGCGAGTACGGCGATGACCTGCACGGACAGGGTCAGGCCGCGGCCGTTGTCAGTGGCGAGTGCCAGCATGTCGAACGTGCCGGCCTTCAGTCCCACGAGGAGCAGGCCGAGCAGCATGACGACCGAACCGAGCAGCGTGTAGAGGATGAACTTCCAGGCCGCGGGGCGGCGGCCCGCACCGCCCCAGCGGGCGATGAGGAAGTACATCGGGATCAGGACCGTCTCGAAGGCGAGGAAGAACAGCAGCAGGTCGAGGACGGCGAAGGTGGCGAGGGTGCCGCACTCGAGCACGAGGAGCAGTGCGACGAATGCCTTGGGGGACGGGCCCTCGGGCATCTTGAAGTAGCTGTACAGCGCGCAGAGGAAGGTCAGCAGCGCGGTCAGGACCAGGAGGGGGAGGGAAATGCCGTCGGTACCGAGGTGGATCCGGACGTCCAGCGCCGGGATCCAGCTGATGTCCGTCGTGGCCTGCATCTTCGACGGCTGGTCGTGGTCGAAGCCCAGCGCGAGGACGATCGCGGCGGCGAGGACCGCTCCGGTGACGGTCACACCGTGCCGCAGCACGGCCTGCTCCGGTGACTTCCCCTTCAGTCCGGGCGGGGCGGGCAGGAGGGCCGCGGCGGCGCCGATGAGCGGGCCGACGACGATGAACGCGAGAAGGAACTGCATCACGGATTCGCTGATATCGATCACGGCTCACACTCCCGCGGCGACGAGTACGACGGCGATCGCCAGGACGACGGAGCCGGCCAGCAGTGCGCTGAGGTAGGTCTGCACGTTTCCGGTCTGGGCGCGGCGGACGAGCCACCCGAGCCAGTTGGTGCCGGTGCCCGCGCCGCGCACGTACGTGTCGACGACCTCCCGGTCGAGGAACCTGACCAGTTCGGCGCCGGCCGTGACCGGGCGGACGAACAGGGCGTGGTAGACGGCGTCGAGGTGGAAGCCGGCTGCCGCGGGCCGGTGCAGCGGGCCGAGCAGCAGCCGGCCGGGGTCGGCCGGGTCGGGTGCGGCGGCGATGTCGCCGTACGCAGGTTCGTGGCTGGTGATCGCCTCGGCCTCGGAGACGGCCGGTTCGGCCTCTGGGTGTGCGGCGACGGCCCCCATGGGCACGCGGGCGGCCAGCGCGGTCGTGTGCCGCCAGGTGGCGTAGGTGACGAGTACGCCGACGAGCGCGACACCCGTGCCCAGCACGGCCGTGGTCAGGGTCGGCTGCAGTGGGCGGCCGTCGAACCAGTCGTCGATGAAGCCCGCGGTCAGGCCGAAGGCGAGCGACGGCAGGGCCAGCGCCCAGAGGACGGCGGTCATGGCCAGGGGCTGCCAGCCGTGGTCGGGGACCTCGGCTCCCCTGCCGCGGAAGGCGAGCAGCCACAGCCGGGTGGCGTACGCCGCGGTGAGGAGGGCGGTGACCAGACCCGACACCAGGACGGCCCAGCCCGCCGCGGCGGGGGCGACGGCGGAGTCGCCGAGCGCGGTGTGCTCGGCGGCCACGAGCACCGCCTCCTTGGAGAAGAAGCCGGCGAAGGGGGGAATGGCGACGAGCGCCAGCAGGGCGATCGTCATCGTCCAGTACGCGTCGGGGATCCGCTTGGTCAGGCCGCTCATCCGCGACATGGCGGCCAGCGAGTTGGTGCCTGCGGCATGGATGATCACGCCGGCCGCGAGGAAGAGCAGCGCCTTGAACGCACCGTGCGACAGGAGGTGGAAGACGGCGGCGCCGCGGTCCCCGACGGCGAGGGCGCCCGACATGTAGCCGAGCTGGCCGATCGTCGAGTAGGCGAGGACCCGTTTGATGTCGTCCTGGGCGAGGGCGGCGAGCGCGGAGCCGACCATGGTGATCGCGGCCATCACGGCGAGGACGACCAGCGCCGCCGCGGAGGCGGCGAAGACGGGGAGGAGACGGGCGACGAAGTAGACACCGGCGGCGACCATCGTCGCGGCGTGGATCAGTGCCGAGACGGGGGTGGGGCCGGCCATGGCGTCGGGGAGCCAGGTGTGCAGCGGGAACTGGGCGGACTTGCCCGCGACGCCCGCGAGCAGCAGGAGCGCCACCAGGGTCGGGTGGTCGAGCGCACCCGCCGCGACGGCCCCGAGGACGCCGGTGACACGGAACGTCCCGGCGTCCACGGCCAGCGCGAACAGACCGAACAGGAAGGGCACGTCGCCGAGCTTGGTGACGAGGAACGCCTTCAGGGAGGCGGCCCGCGCCTCGGGCGTCTCCCAGTAGTGGCCGACCAGGAAGTACGAGCAGATGCCCATGATCTCCCAGCCGACCAGCAGCACCATGAGGTCGCCCGAGTAGACGACGAGCAGCATCGCGGAGGTGAACAGCGAGACCAGGGCCGCGTAGGAGGGGTAGCGCGGGTCGTCGCGCAGATAGGCGGTCGAGTAGATCTGCACGCAGGAGGCGACGACGCCGACGAGGACGGCGACCAGGACGGCGAAGCCGTCGAGGTACAGGGCGAGGTCGATCGGGACCGAGCCGGTGGGGGTGAGCTGGGTGGACGCGCTGATGGGCCGCCCGCCGCCCTGGCGTACGGCGACGAGCGCGGCGAGCACGGTCGCGGCCAGTGTCGGCAGCACGGCCAGGGGCCGGACGAACCCCGGGGTCGAGCGGCCGAGGAGGAGACCGGCCGCGGCGCCGAGGAAGGGAAGGAGGGGGACGAGAACGGCGAGGGTCGTCGTGGTCACGCGGTGGCCTCGGCCTTCTCTGCCGGCGCGGTGGCGTCGGCCGGTTCGTGGCCCTCGGCGGTGTCGCGGAGTTTGTCGATGTCCGAGGTACCGCGGTTGCGGTACACCATCAGGACGATCGCCAGACCGATCCCGATCTCCGCGGCGGCGACGGCGATGGTGAACAGGGTCAGGGCCTGGCCGCTGTGCAGGGCGTCGCGCAGCCAGACGTCGAACGCGACGAGGTTGAGGTTGACGGCGTTGAGCATGAGCTCGACCGACATCAGGACCAGGATCGCGTTGCGGCGCGCGAGCACCCCGTACAGCCCCGTGCAGAAGAGGAGGACGGAGAGCACCGCTGGATAGGCGAGATGCATCAGCTCTTCCCCTCCCCGTCCTGGGGGCTCCTGCGGGACAGGACGATCGCGCCGACCAGGGCGGCCAGCAGCAGCACGGAGAGCGCCTCGAACGGCAGCACCCAGTGCCGGAAGAGGATCTCGCCGGAGACGCGGGTGGAGCCCTGGGCAGGCCCCTCGAGGTCGATCCACGTCGTCCGGAACGCGTCGACGACCACCCACACCAGGGCGGCGGCGGAGGCGACGGCCACGACGAGCGCGGCGGGCCGGTTGGCGGAATCGGCGTCGGCGGACCGGCCGATGGGCGCCTTGGTGAGCATCAGTCCGAAGAGGAGGAGGACGACCACGGAGCCGACGTAGATCAGCACCTGCACCCAGGCGATGAACTCGGCGGTGAGCAGGAGGTACTCGACGGCCAGCCCGCCCAGCGCGACGACCAGCCACAGAGCGGCGTGCACCAGTTGCCGGGTCGTGACGGTGAGGACGGCGGCGGCCAGCGTGACGATGCCGACGATCAGGAAGGCGATCTCGACGCCCGTCGGGGACAGGAAGCCGTTGCCCGTCTGGCTGACGGCGTGGGCGAGGGTCATGCCTGGCCTCCCTCGGCCGGCGGAGTGTCCGGGTCCGCGGCGTCCGGCGCCCCGGACGCCTGCTCGGTCCCGGTCCGTTCGGCCTCGGCGCGCGCGGTGGCGAGCTTCTCCGCGGTCTTGCGGGCCGCGGCCAGTTCCTTGGGTTCCTCGGCGGCGGGGTCGAGCGCCGGCGGCGCCGGAACCGTCCACATCCACTCGCGGAGCTTGTCCCGCTCATGGGTCAGATCGCGGATGTCGGTCTCCGCGTACTCGAACTCCGGCGACCAGAACAGCGCGTCGAAAGGACACACCTCGATGCAGATACCGCAGTACATGCAGAGCGAGAAGTCGATGGCGAACCGGTCGAGGACGTTGCGGCTGCGCTCGCGTCCACCGGGCACGGCAGCCGGGACGGTCTCCTTGTGGGAGTCGATGTAGATGCACCAGTCGGGGCACTCGCGGGCGCAGAGCATGCAGACCGTGCAGTTCTCCTCGAACAGGCCGATCACACCGCGGGAGCGGGGCGGGAGTTCGGGCTGCACGTCGGGGTACTGCGCGGTGTGGGCCCGCCTCGTCATCGTCCGCAGGGTGACGGCGAGCCCCTTGGCCAGGCCGGATCCGGGGATACGGGACCGGGCGGGCGGATGGGAGCCGGTCATGACTGCATCACCACCTTGACGACGCCGGTGAGGGCGATCTGGGCGAGGGCGAGCGGGACGAGCGTCGTCCAGGCGAGCCGCTGGAGCTGGTCCTCACGCAGCCGCGGATAGGTCACGCGGAGCCAGATCACGACGAAGGCGAGCACCGCGGTCTTCAGCAGGGTCCACAGCCAGCCGAGGCCGTCGGCACCGAACGGGCCGTGCCAGCCGCCGAGGAAGAGGACGGTGGTCAGACCGCAGAGGACGACGATGCCCGCGTACTCGGCGAGCAGGAACAGGGCGAAGCGCAGTCCGGTGTACTCCGTGTACGCGCCGAAGATGATCTCGGAGTCGGCGACCGGCATGTCGAACGGCGGACGCTGCAGTTCGGCGAGACCGGCGACGAAGAAGACCAGGGCGCCCACGATCTGCCACGGCAGCCACCACCACTCGAAGGCGTTCAGGATGCCGGGGAGGGAGACGGTGCCGGCGGCCATCGCGACGGACGCGGCGGCGAGCAGCATCGGCAATTCGTAGGCGAGGAGCTGCGCGGCGGTGCGCAGGGCGCCCAGGAGCGAGAACTTGTTGGCCGAGGCCCAGCCCGCCATGAGCGAACCGAGCACACCGACGCCCATCACGGCGAGCACGAAGAAGATGCCCGCGTCGACGATGATGCCGACCGCTCCCTCGCTCGGACCGATCGGGATCGCGACCAGCACGAGCAGGTACGGGAGGAGCGCGACGGCGGGCGCGAGCTGGAAGACGCGCCGGTCGGCGTCGGCCGGGACCACGTCCTCCTTCTGCGCGAACTTCACGCCGTCCGCGACGAGCTGCGCCCAGCCGTGGAAGCCGCCGGCGTACATGGGGCCGAGCCGGCCCTGCATATGGGCCATCACCTTGTGCTCGGTCTGCCCGATGACGAGGGGCAGCACGAGGAACACGGCGAAGACGGCGAGGAGCCGCAGGGCGACGTCGAGTGCGTCGTTCACGCGCGGTCGCCTCCTGTGGCGTCGTCCGTCCCCGGCCCGGGGCCGGCGCCGGGCCGGGGGGTCGGGGTCGTGGGTGGGGTGCTCTCGGACTCGGGCCCGGGCTCGGGGCCGGCCTGCTCAGGCGCGGGCTCGGGGCCTTCGGGCTGGGGCACGGTCCCGGTTCCGGGCCGGTCAGCCGCTGCCTCGGGCTCGGCGCCGTCCGGCTCGGGCACGGGCCGGGTCCCGACCGGCCCGTCCGCAGGCCCGGACTCCGGCCCGCGTGCGGCCTCGCGCTCAGGCGCGGGCCTTGCGCCCTCGGGTCCGGACTGCCCGGACTCGCCCTCGGTTCCGGGCCGGTCAGCCGCTGCCTCAGGCTCGGCCTGCTCAGCCGCAGGCCCGGCCTCGGGTTCGCGTGCGGCCTCGCGCTCCGACTCGTCGGCGTCCTCAGATCCGGATGCCGCCTCGGGCGTGCCCGCAGTCTCGGTGCCGGGTTCAGCGCCGGCGCCGGGTTCCGCCTCGGGCTTCGCCTCCGTGGGCGCGGTCGTCCGAGAGGCCGGCCCGGTCAGGGGCCGTGCCTCGGTGGGGGGCCGCACGGCGGCGTCGTCCGAGGGCCGGGCCTCGGCGGATTCAGCAGCAGGATCGGGCCTGTCCGCAGCGTCGGTGCCGGGCGCCGATGGCGTCCCTTCTCCGCCCGCTCCGGGCCGGCCCTCGGGGTCCGTCGTCGGCGGCTTCGTCGGCTCCGACGCGTCGAAGGCCGGGCGCGCATGGTGCCAGGGGGCGTCGGTGCTGCGGGTGCGCGGGGCAGGGGCGGACGGGGCTGCGGCCTCGCCCGACCGGCTCGCCGACCCGTCCGCGGAGGCACTGCGCGTACGACGGGGCGCGGCGGCCGCCTCGTCCGACGCCGGGCTCTGACTCGCCGAGCCCTCGGACGCCGACCGCGAGCGGCGGGCCGGCGCCTGACTCGCCGAACCTTCCGCCGCACTGCGCGACCGCCGCACCGGAGGAGCCTCCGCCCCGGCCGTCTCCGCGCCCTCCGCCGAAGCAGCTCGTCCGGCCGACTGACTGGCCGAGCCCTCCGCCGCACTGCGCGACCGCCGCACCGGAGGAGCCTCCGCCCCGGCCGTCTCCGCGCCCTCCGCCGAAGCAGCCTGACTGGCCGAGCCCTCCGAGACGCTGCGGGTACGGCGCGGCGGGCGCTCGCCCGCGGCGCGCGGGGTGCGGGCCGGGCGGGCGGGGGCAGGGGGGAGCTGGCCCTTGAGAGGGCCCCACTCGTTCGGGTCGGGGACGCCGGGCGGCAGCATCTGGCGTCGCTTCGGCCCGCCGTGCTCGGACTCGCCCGGTTCCTTCGCGCCCGGCCACGCCTTGGCGACCCGCGCCGCGAGGACGAAGTCCTTGCGCAGCGGGTGTCCTTCGAAGGTGTCGGGCAGGAGCAGCGGCACCAGGTGCGGATGGCCGGTGAAGTCCACGCCGAACATCTCGTGCGTCTCACGCTCGTGCCAGCCCGCACCCGGGAAGATCTCCACCGCGGTGGGGAGCACGGGTGCGTCGTGCGGGACGGTCGTACGCAGCATCAGCCGGCGCACGGCGGTTCCCTCGGTGCTCTTCTCCAGTGCGACGACGTGTGCGCAGACGCGGAAGCCCGTGCCCGGCTCGTCGACGGCGCTGAGCCAGTCGAAGTAGGTGCAGCCGAGCTCGTCGCGTGCGGTGCGCAGCGCGTCGAGCCATGTGCCGGCCGGGACGTCCAGGGTCAGCAGGTCGTACGCCGCCTCGGCGGTCGCCTCGGGGCCGAAGCGTTCCGCGATCTCCGTCTCGAACGTGCTCACGAGGCGGCTCCCCGGTCGGGCCCGGGCCCGGACGGAGCCGCGTCCGAGGGCGCGCCGCCGGACGCGGAGTCCGCAGCGTCCCCGGCCGGGGCGGGCGGGGTCACGAGCCCGCTGCGGAGCTCGCCCACGGAGGCCCGACCGGGTGCGGAGGCGTACCGCTCGCCCAGCGACTCGTGCGCGATCTTCTCCTGCAGCTTGAGGATGCCCTGCAGCAGCGCCTCGGGCCGCGGCGGGCAGCCCGGGACGTACACGTCGACGGGGATGATCTGGTCGACGCCCTTGGTCACCGAGTACGAGTCCCAGTACGGGCCGCCGCAGTTCGAGCAGGCGCCGAAGGAGATGACGTACTTGGGTTCCGGCATCTGCTCGTACAGGCGCTTCACCGCGGGCGCCATCTTGTCGGTGACCGTGCCCGACACGACCATCAGGTCGGCCTGGCGGGGGCCGGGCGCGAAGGGGATCACGCCGAGGCGGATGAAGTCGTGACGGGCCATCGACGCGGCGATGAACTCGATCGCGCAACAGGCAAGGCCGAAGTTGAAGACCCACAGGCTGTAGCGGCGGCCCCAGTTGAGGATCACCTTCATCGGTTCGGGTGCCAGCCGCGAGAGGACTCCCAGCCTCCTGGGCTCCGGCAGCGTCACCGGCTCGGGGGCCGGCACGGCGGCCTCCGAGCCGGGGTTCTGCGGGGTCACGTCCATGTGAGGACGCCCTTCTTCCATGCATAGAGAATTCCCACGGCCAGGAAGCCGAGGAAGATGAACATCTCCACGAGCGTCGTCGCGCCGTATCCGGGCGCGGCGAACACCGTGGCCCAAGGGAAGAGGAAGATCGAGTCGACGGCGAAGATCACGTAGAGGAAGGCGTACACGTAGTAGCGGACCTGGGTGTGTGCCCAGCCCTCTCCCACGGGGTCGACTCCGCACTCGTACGTGAGCAGCTTCTCCGGTGTCGGCACGACCGGCCGCAGCAGCCGGCCGGCGCCGAACGCCACGGCGACGAACAGCACACCGACGAGGGCGAGCAGCCCGACGACGGAGTAGCTCTGGAAGTAGTCAGCCGCGAGTACGGTCGATTCGGGAAGTGTCCGCACGTCCGCCCCTCGCTCCCGGCCCGTTCGACGATCTGTACGCACGGGAGTCTAGGCCCTGTTAAAGAGACGGTAAGCAGCTGTGTCACCGATCGGACCGGAACGGGCATCCCGCCGGTGGGGATATCCCCACTCCGTCCCCACCCACGCACCCCATGGCGTGCGCGAATGCGACCGTGCAGGCTGTCCCCCATGACCCCGACCAGCAGTTCTCCCGACGGCTCCGCGCCCGGGCAGGACGGGCCGCCGCCGGCTCGCCTCGCCTTTGACCGGCACACCTGGAAGGAGGTCGCCCACCTCCTCTCCGACCTGCCGGTGGCCGTCGCCGGGTTCGTCTACACCGTGACCATGGTCGCCGTCGGCGCCGGGCTCTCGGTGACGGTCGTCGGGCTGCCGCTCCTCGCGGGCGGACTGGCCGGCGCCCGCCTCCTCGGCCGCTGGGAGCGCGCCCGGGCCCGGGCACTGCTCGACGTACGGATGGACGAGCCGAGCCGGCTGCCCCGCCGTCCGGGGACGGGGCTCCTCGCCAGTCTGTGGAACGGGCTGAAGGACCCGGTCGGCTGGCGGACCGTGCTGTACGCCTTCATCAGGCTGCCGTGGGCGGTCCTGTCCTTCACCGTCACGCTGGTGGGCCTGTTCGTGCTCTGGCCGGTTCTCCCCTTCGTCGTGCGCGCGCTGGCGAACGTCGACCGGGCGATGGTGCGGGGGCTGCTCTCGCCGTCCGACGAGCTGGAGCGGCGCATCGCGGAGCTGGAGTCGGACCGTGGTGTCGTCGTGGACACGGCAGCCGCCGACCTGCGGCGCATCGAACGCGATCTGCACGACGGCGCCCAGGCCCGGCTCGTCGCCCTCGCCATGGGGCTCGGGCTCGCCAAGGAGAAGCTGCCGGAGGACCCCGACGCGGCCGCCGCCATGGTCGACGAGGCGCACGGCGAGGTGAAGCTGGCCCTGCAGGAGCTCCGCGACCTGGCCCGCGGCATCCACCCGGCCGTCCTCACCGACCGCGGCCTCGACGCCGCACTCTCCTCCGTCGCCTCCCGCTGCACCGTCCCCGTGCAGGTCACGGTGGACATGGCGGCCCGGCCGGCCGAGGCGATCGAGGGCATCGCCTACTTCACCGTCTCCGAGCTGCTCCAGAACGTCAGCAAGCACAGCGGGGCCCGGACGGCCTCCGTCGACGTGTGGCGGCGCGAGGACCGGCTGCTGATCCAGGTCCAGGACGACGGGCGCGGTGGCGCCTCGCCGTCCGGGGGCACCGGGATGGCCGGACTGGCGGAACGGCTCGGGGCCGTCGACGGGCTCTTCGTCGTCGACTCACCGGCGGGCGGGCCCACGGTCGTCACTGCGGAACTGCCGTGGCGCGACCGGACCCCGCGGCGGGGCGCCGGGGCCGCACGGGCCGGCACCCGACCGGGGCGGTCCGGCACGTCGTCCGGCTGACCCGGGCGGGCCCTCACATCCCCGGCTCACGGGGCGGCCCGGCACGCCCCCGGAGACGGGGTGGGGAAAACCCCCGGAGGACACGGAGAAGGGCCACATGGTGCGGGCCGGGCGACACCGCGAGCCTTGGGCGTGAGCACCGCGGCACCCGCGGCGCACCACCGCCGACCGGACGAGCAGAACGGACGACACGATGGCCACGGCACACCGATCCGGGACCCGGGTCCACAGCCTTCCCCCGGCGCTGCGGGCCCCGTTCGAGGGCCGCACCTGGCGCGAGTTCGGCTACCTCCTGCTGAGCCTGCCCCTCAGCGTCGTGTTCTTCGCCCTGGCGCTGTCCCTGACCGCGGCCGGCGCCGGGCTGGTGGTCACGTTCCTCGGCATCCCGGTCCTCGCCGGCGCGCTCGCCGTGTGCCGGGGCTTCGGCGCGGTGGAGCGGGCCCGGGCGCGGGCGCTGCTGCGGCTCGACGTGGCCGATCCCGCGCCGGTACGGCCGCGGAGCGACAGCGCGCTCGGCTGGGTCGGCGCGGTGCTGAAGAGCGGGGTGTCCTGGCGGCACCTCCTCTACGCGCTGGTGCACATGCCGTGGGCGGTCTTCGCGTTCTCCGTCTCGCTGGTGTTCTGGAGCTACGGCTGGGGTCTGCTCACGTATCCGCTGTGGCAGTGGGTCTTCCCCGTCCACGCGGGGATCGACGGGCTCCAGCTGTACGGCGACGGCACGCACAACGTCTACCTCGACTCCCCCTTCGAGCTCGGCGTGACCAGCCTGATCGGACTGCTGTTCACCCTGGCCACGCCCTGGGTCGTCCGCGGGCTGGCCACGGTGGACCGGCTGCTCGTCGCCGGACTGCTCGGCCCGTCCCGGCTGGAGGGCCGGGTCGTGGAGCTGGAGTCCGACCGTGGTGTCGTCGTGGACACGGCAGCCGCCGACCTGAGGCGCATCGAACGCGACCTGCACGACGGCGCCCAGGCCCGGCTCGTCGCCCTCGCCATGGACCTGGGTCTGGCCAAGGAGAAGCTGGCCGAGGATCCGGAGGCCGCGGCCCGCATGGTGGACGAGGCGCACGGCGAGGTGAAGACGGCGCTCCAGGAGCTCCGCGACCTGGCCCGCGGCATCCACCCGGCCGTCCTCACCGACCGCGGCCTCGACGCCGCACTCTCCTCCGTCGCCTCCCGCTGCACGGTCCCGGTCCGGGTCGAGGTGGACCTGCCGGCCCGGCCCGTGCCGGCCATCGAGGGCATCGCCTACTTCACCGTCTCCGAACTCCTGCAGAACGTCAGCAAGCACAGCGGGGCCCGGACGGCCTCCGTCGACGTGTGGCGCGCGGAGAACCGGCTGATGCTCCAGGTGACCGACGACGGGCGCGGAGAGGCGGACGCGGCGGGCAGCGGTCTGGGGGGCCTGGCCGAGCGGCTGGGATCGGTCGACGGCCTGCTCGTCGTCGACTCCCCCGCCGGCGGGCCGACGGTGGTCACGGCGGAGCTCCCCTGGCGCGCGTGACGCCGCCGGCCGGGCGGCGGCGCGCATCCCGCGGGGCGCCCACCGGGTCCGGGCACGGACGCCGACCACTCGGCCACTCGGCGGGAGACGGGCGCCGCTCACGGAGGCGCCGGGCCCGGGGCTCCGCGCACGGAGGCGGTCCGCAGGACGCCACGCGCGGGCCCGCAGGTCGTCGAGCGTGCGGACGATGCCCGGCCGGGCCCGGGACGCCCCGGCCGGCCCGTCAGCCGGTGCGTACGCCCCTCGCCCCGTGCCGAAGCACGCACCCGGCCCCACTCCGCGCCCGCACACACGCCACGGCCCCGCGCCCGCCTCGCCCCGTCCCGCCCCGGCTCCGCGACTGGCAGGCCGGTGAACCGGACCCGTACGCACCCCGCCCCGCGCCGGAGCTCCCGTACGACCGCACGCCCCGGCCCCGCCCCTCGCCCGAGGACCGGCACCCGCCCGCTCGAGCTGCGGCGCCGCGGACGGGAAACGCCCGCCCGGCCGTGCGAACGGTGCGATGCTGGGGGCGACCGGCCGCGGACCGCCGGACGCAGGCCGAGGGACCGCGCACGACGACCACGCGCACAACGACCACAGGGGGACGCACCACGTGGAGCCCGAGACCCACGCACAGGCGACGCAGGCCGCGCCGCCGCCCGCGAACGGGGCGCCCCACGCGCCCGCCGTCCGCGTCGTCATCGCCGAGGACTCCGTGCTGCTCCGCGAGGGCCTCACCCGCCTGCTCACCGACCGCGGCCACCAGGTCGTCGCGGGCGTCGGGGACGCCGACGCGCTGATCAAGACCGTCGGGGAGCTGGCCGCGCAGGACGAGCTCCCCGACGTCGTCGTCGCCGACGTGCGGATGCCCCCCACGCACACGGACGAGGGCGTGCGCGCGGCCGTCCGGCTGCGCAGGGACCATCCGGGCCTGGGGGTGCTGGTGCTGTCGCAGTACGTGGAGGAGCGTTACGCCACGGAGCTGCTCGCGGGGAACACCCGCGGTGTCGGCTACCTGCTGAAGGACCGTGTCGCCGAGGTCAGGGAGTTCGTGGACGCGGTCGTCCGGGTGGCCGGCGGCGGGACGGCGCTGGACCCGGAGGTCGTGGCTCAGCTCCTGGGCCGGAGCCGGAAGCAGGACGTGCTGGCCGGGCTCACGCCCCGGGAGCGCGAGGTGCTGGGCCTGATGGCGGAAGGCCGGACGAACTCGGCGATCGCGCGGCAGCTCGTGGTGAGCGACGGGGCCGTGGAGAAGCACGTGAGCAACATCTTCCTGAAGCTCGGACTGTCACCCAGTGACGGTGACCATCGGCGTGTACTGGCCGTGCTCACCTATCTGGAATCCTGAATACCTGACACTCTGTCAGGTAACAACGATCGATCGCGGGGGAGCGTCTTACCGAACGAACCGGGGGGCGAACGGAACATGGCAAACCAGGACACGGCGGTATCTCAGATCGACGTCCGACATGTGAGCGGTCCAGGGAAGGCGATGCTCACGGACGTAGGGTTGACCTTGGAGCGACCGGTGCGCCGGCCGCAGCCCAGCCGCCTCGAGGGAGGTCCAGTTCAGTGACCAGCCAGGTCAGCAGCCCAGCAGAACACGCGGACGAGGCAGACGAGACCGGGGAGGCCCTCGTGGGGGGGCAGCGACGGCCTCCCGGCGAGAAGGAAGTACGTCAACTGGACCGGGTGATCATTCGCTTCGCGGGTGATTCCGGTGACGGTATGCAACTGACGGGTGACCGTTTCACTTCGGAGACGGCGTCGTACGGGAACGACCTGTCGACCCTGCCCAACTTCCCGGCCGAGATCCGGGCGCCTGCCGGCACCCTTCCGGGCGTATCCAGCTTCCAGGTGCATTTCGCCGACCACGACATCCTCACGCCCGGTGACGCCCCCCATGTGCTGGTCGCGATGAACCCGGCCGCACTGAAGGCCAACATCGACGACGTGCCGCGCGGCGGCGAGATCATCGTCAACACCGACGAATTCGCCAAGCGCGCCATGGCCAAGGTCGGCTACGAGACCTCCCCGCTGGAGGACGGCTCGCTGGACGGCTACAGCGTGCATCCCGTCCCCCTGACCACGCTCACGATCGAGGCGCTCAAGGAGTTCGGTCTCTCCCGCAAGGAGGCCGAGCGCTCGAAGAACATGTTCGCGCTGGGCCTGCTGTCGTGGATGTACCACCGGCCGACCGAGGGCACCGAGAAGTTCCTGAGAGCCAAGTTCGCCAAGAAGCCGGAGATCGCCGAGGCGAACGTGGCGGCGTTCCGGGCCGGCTGGAACTTCGGGGAGACGACCGAGGACTTCGCCGTCTCCTACGAGGTCGCCCCCGCCGACACCGCGTTCCCGACCGGTACGTACCGGAACATCTCGGGGAACCTGGCCCTGTCCTACGGGCTGATCGCCGCGTCCCGGCAGGCCGACCTGCCGCTGTACCTGGGTTCGTACCCGATCACCCCGGCCTCGGACATCCTGCACGAGCTGTCCCGGCACAAGAACTTCGGCGTGCGCACCTTCCAGGCCGAGGACGAGATCGCCGGCATCGGCGCGGCGCTCGGTGCCGCGTTCGGCGGCTCGCTCGCCGTGACGACCACGTCCGGTCCCGGTGTGGCGCTGAAGTCGGAGACCATCGGCCTGGCGGTCTCGCTGGAGCTGCCGCTGCTGGTCGTCGACATCCAGCGCGGCGGGCCCTCGACCGGTCTGCCGACCAAGACCGAGCAGGCCGACCTGCTGCAGGCGATGTACGGCCGCAACGGCGAGGCTCCGGTGCCGGTCGTCGCCCCCCGCACCCCGGCGGACTGCTTCGACGCGGCACTGGACGCCGCCCGCATCGCGCTGACGTACCGCACCCCGGTGCTCCTGCTGTCCGACGGGTACCTCGCCAACGGCTCCGAGCCGTGGCGGATCCCGGACCTCGACGAGCTGCCGGACCTGCGGACCCAGTTCGCCACGGGCCCGAACCACACGCTCGACGACGGCACCGAGGTGTTCTGGCCCTACAAGCGGGACCCGCAGACGCTGGCCCGTCCGTGGGCCGTGCCCGGCACGCCGGGTCTGGAGCACCGGATCGGCGGCATCGAGAAGCAGGACGGCAGCGGGAACATCTCCTACGACCCGGCGAACCACGACCTCATGGTCCGCACCCGGCAGGCCAAGATCGACGGCATCGAGGTCGCGGACCTGGAGGTCGACGACCCGGACGGCGCGAGGGCACTGGTCCTCGGCTGGGGTTCCACGTACGGGCCGATCACCGCGGCGGTGCGCCGCATCCGCCGGGAGGGCGGGGCCGTCGCACAGGCCCATCTGCGGCACCTCAACCCGTTCCCGAGGAATCTCGGGGAGGTTCTCGGACGTTACGACAAGGTAGTGGTGCCGGAGATGAACCTCGGCCAGCTCGCCACCCTGATCCGGGCGAGGTTCCTGGTCGATGCGCACTCGTACAACCAGGTCAACGGAATGCCGTTCAAGGCCGAGCAGCTTGCGGCGGCTCTCAAGGAGGCCCTCGATGACTGAGACAGCGTCCACACTGCTGTCCCTGGTTCCCAAGGCCGAAGCCAAGCAGTCCATGAAGGAATTCAAGTCGGACCAGGAGGTCCGCTGGTGTCCGGGCTGCGGTGACTACGCGATCCTCGCCGCCGTTCAGGGCTTCATGCCCGAGCTGGGCCTGGCGAAGGAGAACATCGTCTTCGTCTCCGGCATCGGCTGCTCCTCCCGCTTCCCGTACTACATGAACACCTACGGGATGCACTCGATCCACGGCCGCGCCCCGGCGATCGCGACCGGGCTCGCCTCCTCCCGCCGCGACCTCAGCGTGTGGGTCGTCACGGGTGACGGCGACGCCCTTTCCATCGGCGGCAACCACCTCATCCACGCCCTGCGGCGCAACGTGAACCTGAAGATCCTGCTGTTCAACAACCGGATCTACGGTCTGACGAAGGGCCAGTACTCGCCCACCTCCGAGCTCGGCAAGATCACCAAGTCGACGCCGATGGGCTCGCTGGACGCGCCGTTCAACCCGGTCTCGCTGGCGATCGGCGCCGAGGCGTCGTTCGTCGCCCGCACGATCGACTCCGACCGCAAGCACCTCACCGAGGTACTGCGCGCCGCGGCGGACCACCCGGGCACGGCGCTGGTGGAGATCTACCAGAACTGCAACATCTTCAACGACGGCGCCTTCGAGGCCCTCAAGGACAAGGAGCAGGCCGAGGAGGCCGTCATCCGGCTGGAGCACGGGCAGCCGATCCGCTTCGGCGGCGGCGGTTCCAAGGGCGTGGTGCGGGACCCCGCCACCGGTGACCTCAAGGTCGTCTCGGTCACCGCGGAGAACGAGTCGCAGATCCTCGTCCACGACGCCCGCAGCGCCAGCCCGACGACCGCGTTCGCGCTGTCCCGGCTGGCCGATCCGGACACCCTGCACCAGACGCCCATCGGGGTGTTCCGCAGCGTCGAGCGCCCGGTGTACGACACGCTGATGGCCGATCAGCTCGATGCCGCGATCGAGCAGAACGGCAAGGGTGACCTGGGTGCCCTGCTCGCGGGCAACGACACCTGGACGGTCGTCGGCTGACGCACGGCCCCGCTTCCGGACACGGGCCCGGACCTCCGCTCAGGAGGTCCGGGCCCCGTCGTACTCGGCGCGTGCCCGCTCCACGTCGTCGAGCCGTCGCTCGGTCCACCGCGCGAGCGCCCACACCTGCTCGCCGGCCTCGCGGCCGAGGTCCGTGAGGGAGTAGTCGACCCGCGGCGGGATGACGGGCTTGGCGTCGCGGTGCACGAAGCCGTCGCGCTCCAGGGTCTGCAGGGTCTGCGCCAGCATCTTCTCGCTCACCCCGCCGATGGCTCGGCGCAGTTCGCTGAAGCGGTACGAGCGCTCCAGCAACGCGGCCAGCACCAGGACGCCCCACCGGCTGGTGACGTGCTCCAGGACCACCCGGGACGGGCACAGCTTCTCGTTCACATCGGGCCTCCGCACGGGGCTGCCGACGACCTGCGGGCTCACGCTCATACCAGTACCTTACTTCAAAGTGGGTACTTTCGAATGGTTAGCGCTCACCGTAGCGTCGATGCCGAAGCCCCCAGGGAACGGAGAACCCTCATGAGCATCGTCGTCACCGGAGCCACCGGACGTCTCGGCCGCCTCGTCGTCGAGCGCCTCCTCGAGACGGGTGTGCCCGCCGCCGGCATCGCCGCGGTGGTACGCGACAAGGAAAAGGCCGCGGACCTCGCGGCACGTGGGGTCGAGCTGCGCCTCGCCGACTACGACGACCCCGCGACGCTCACCGGCGTCTTCCGCGCCGGCGACCGGGTCCTGCTGGTCTCCGGGAACGAGGTGGGACGGCGGGTCCCGCAGCACACGGCCGTCATCGCCGCCGCCCGGGCCGCGGGTGTCGCGCAGCTCGCGTACACGGGCGTCCTCGGCGGCCCCGAGGCGGACTTCGAGCTCGCCGAGGAGCACAAGGCGACCGAGCGGGCGATCCTCGACTCCGGCCTGCCCCACACCTTCCTGCGCAACGGCTGGTACACCGAGAACTACACGGAGCAGCTCGGCCCGGTCCTGGAGCACGGCGCGGTCGTCGCCAGCGCGGGTGAGGGCCGGATCGCCTCCGCCTCCCGCGCCGACTACGCCGCCGCAGCGGCCGCCGTCCTCACCGGGGACGGCCATCTCGGCCGGGCCTACGAGCTCAGCGGCGACACGGCCTGGTCCCTGGCCGAGTACGCGGCCGAGGTCGCGAAGCACTCGGGCAAGGACATCGTCCACCGGAACGTCCCCGCCGAGACGCACCTGGAGATCCTGACCGGCGCCGGCGTCCCCGCCCCCTTCGCCGCGATCCTCGTCGACGTGGACCGCGCGATCGAGCGCGGCCTGCTGGCCCGCGGCGACGGGGATCTGGCCCGCCTCATCGGCCGGCCGACCACCCCGCTCGCGGAGACCGTCGCGGCCGCCCTCGCGCACCGCTGACCGGGTCGTCATGACCGTATAGCAATACGGACATGACAGTCCGCCCTGCTCGGCGCTACCTTCGACCAGGACAACGCGGGGCAGGGCGGCAGGAGGGCCAGTGAAGGCGGACAACGAGCAGCGCATGGGCCTGCTCTACGGGATGGGTGCCTACGGGATGTGGGGCCTCGTCCCGCTCTTCTGGCCGCTGCTGAAGCCGGCGAGCGCCGTCGAGATCCTGGCCCATCGCATGGTCTGGTCGCTGGCGGTCGTCGGCATCGCCCTGCTGGTGCTGCGCCGTTGGGGATGGCTGCGCCCCCTGCTGCGCGACCCGCGCAAGCTCGGCCTGATCACCCTCGCCGCCACCGTGATCACGGTGAACTGGGGTGTCTACATCTGGGCCGTCAACGCCGGCCAGGTGGTGGAGGCCTCACTGGGCTACTTCATCAACCCCCTGGTCACCATCGCGATGGGAGTGCTGCTGCTCAAGGAGCGGCTGCGGCCCGCGCAGTGGGCGGCCGTCGGCATCGGCCTCGGCGCGGTGCTGGTGCTCACGGTCGGGTACGGCCGGCCGCCGTGGATCTCGCTGGTCCTGGCCTTCTCGTTCGCCGTCTACGGGCTGTTGAAGAAGAAGACCAACATCGGCGGTCTCGAGTCGCTGGCGGCCGAGACGGCGGTCCAGTTCCTGCCGGCCCTCGGCTATCTGCTCTGGCTGGGCTCCCGGGGCGCCGCCGACTTCGGCGCGCACGGCGCCGGGCACGCCGCGCTGCTCGCCGCCACCGGGATCGTCACCGCCGTACCGCTGATCTGCTTCGGCGCGGCCGCGATCCGGGTGCCGCTGTCGACGCTGGGGCTGCTGCAGTACCTGGCGCCGATGTTCCAGTTCCTGCTGGGCGTCCTGTACTTCCACGAGGCCATGCCCGCCGAGCGGTGGGCCGGGTTCTCGCTGGTGTGGCTGGCGCTGACGATCCTCACCTGGGACGCGCTCCGTTACGCACGGCGCACCCGGGCGGAGGCGGCACGTCTCGCGGCCGAGGCCCGCGCGGCCGCCGCCGCGGGCACGGCACCCGAGGCACCGGCGGTCCCGGGGTCGTCCACCGCGCGGCGTCCGGAGCCCGCCGCCTGACGACGGGCGATGGGCGATGGGCGCACGGCCCGACGGCGGGCACGGGCCGCAGACCGGCCATGGGCGGAGGACGCACCGCCCCACGGAGGCCGGGGGCGCACGGCCCGACGGCGGACGCAGGGCGCGGCGGCAACCGGGCCGCGCACCCGTCGAGGGTCTGCTGGAGCAGGGCATAGTCCCCGAGGCCCTGACCACCGAGTGGCACGGCCGCCGCGCAATGGCGGGATCTGGCCGCCGTCCGGCATCCGGACGACCCGTACGAGGGGGCGACCGGCAGGGGGCTCGGGCGACGGCTGCTCTTCCAGCGGGTGCCGGAGACCAAGACGGCCAAGAACCGTCTCCACCTCGACCTTCATCCCGGCCCCGGCCGGCGCGACGAGGAGGTGACCCGGCTCGAAGGCTCGGCGCGAGCGTGCTGCGACGGGGTGAGGGAACAGGGCGGCGAGTGGTGCGTGATGCAGGACCCGGAGGGCAATGAGTTCTGCGTCCACTAGTCGTCCACCAGTCGGCGTACGGCAGGCAGGCGACGCGCTCGGCGGGCGGCGGGCGGCAGGCGGGCGGCGGGCGGCAGGCGGGCGGCGGGCGAGGCGGCTCCGGCGGGAACTTCGGTCCGTGCTCCGGGGTCACGGGCGGGGACGGTCGCGCACGGGGACGAGACGGCGACGGGGCCACCGGCGGGAACGGGCAAACATCCCCGGAACGGCACGAGGACCCGCGGACGGTACGACGCTCCCGGAACGGCGGACGGGCCCGTGGGCGGCGCGAGGACCGCGGACGGCACCGCGGCCCCTCCCCTCCGGCGCTACGGCTCGTGCCGCTCCCCCTCCCAGCGGAAGTCCGGGAGCCACACCGGTTCCACGGCCGGCGCGACGACGCCCCGCCGGCGCTGGACGGCGCGCACCAGGAGCGGGAGGGCACCCAGCGTCGGACACACCGCCAGAAGTGCCCCCGCGACGAGGAGCACCACCCCCACACGCCCAGCTCGAGCAGCACCCAGGCCATCGTGCCGAGGTCCATGCACCCGCACGCAAACATGGGGGGAATGGTGCCCCGCCGGGGCGGCGGCAGTCGGAGCCTGGTCAAGAAGCGTTGCGGAGTTGACCGTTCCGAGATGTCCGCTTATCGGACCTGACTGACCGGTTTCCGCCCTTGACGGTCCGTCACCATCTCACTGAACATTCAGCACACAGCCGCACCGCACACCCGCACCGCGCACAGCTCCAGCACCCTGCGACGCCGTCGTCGCAGGGAGTCTCGCACGTTCCGTCCTGTCCCCGTACGGAATACCGGAGCCCCCACATGAATCACTCCGCGCACAGACGTACCGCCGCCGTCGCGGCACTGACTCTCGCCGGGCTGCTCACCGCGGCCGTACCGGCGACCGCGGCCCCCGGCGGACCACCCGCCTCCGCGCCGGACTCCCGGGCGAGCGCCGCCACTTCCCCGGCGGCGCTCGCCGCGCCGGACATACCCCTGGCCAACGTCAAGGCCCATCTGTCCGAGCTCCAGTCCATCGCCGGCGCCAACGGCGGCAACCGCGCCCACGGCCGCCCCGGCTACAAGGCGTCGATCGACTACGTGAAGGCCAAGCTGGACGCGGCCGGCTTCACCACCACCGTCCAGCAGTTCACCTCCTCGGGCGCCACCGGCTACAACCTGATCGCCGACTGGCCGGGCGGCGACCCCAACCAGGTGCTGATGGCCGGCGCCCATCTCGACTCCGTGAGCTCCGGGCCGGGCATGAACGACAACGGTTCCGGCTCCGCCGGTGTGCTGGAGACCGCCCTGGCCGTCTCACGGGCCCAGTTGCAGCCCGCGAAGCACCTGCGCTTCGCCTGGTGGGGCGCCGAGGAGCTGGGGCTCGTCGGCTCCCGGTACCACGTCAACAACCTGCCCGCCGCTGAGCGTTCGAAGATCTCCGGCTATCTCAACTTCGACATGATCGGGTCGCCGAACCCGGGCTACTTCGTCTACGACGACGACCCGACGATCGAGCAGACCTTCAAGGACTTCTACGCCGGACTCGGCGTGCCGACCGAGATCGAGACCGAGGGCGACGGCCGCTCGGACCACGCCTCGTTCAAAAACGTCGGGATAGCGGTGGGCGGCCTGTTCACCGGCGCCAGCCGTACCAAGTCGAGCGCGCAGGCCCAGAAGTGGGGCGGGACGGCCGGCCAGGCCTTCGACCGCTGCTACCACTCGTCCTGCGACACCACGTCGAACATCAACGACACGGCGCTCGACCGCAACAGCGACGCCATCGCCCACGCCGTCTGGACGCTCTCCGCCGGATCCACCGTCCCGCCCGGCGAGGTCTACGAGACCACCGGGGACGTCGCCATCCCGGACAACGGCGCCGCGGTGACCTCCTCCGTCACCGTGTCCGGCCGCACGGGCAACGCACCGGCCACCCTCAAGGTGGGCGTGGACATCAAGCACACCTGGCGGGGTGACCTCGTCGTCGACCTGCTGGCGCCCGACGGCACCGCGTACCGACTGAAGAACTCCAGCGGCAGCGACTCCGCCGACAACGTGATCACGACGTACACCGTGAACGCCTCCAGTGAGACCGCGAACGGCACCTGGAAGCTCAGGGTGCAGGACGTGGCCTCGCAGGACACCGGATACATCGACAGCTGGCGGCTCACCTTCTGAGCCGGCGGCTCCGGACCCACCCCCCACAGGCCGCATGCGCGCGCGGGCACCGTGTGCGCATGCGGTCGTTCCCGGGGCCGGACACGCTCGGCCGTGCCGCGGCTCAGGCGGTGATGTCCTTCGTGGTGAACCGCGCCCACGCCGCCGAGCCGAACACCGCCGTGTACGCGCCCTGGAGACCGAGGTTGCGCAGGACGTCGTCCCAGAGGACCGGTTCGCGCAGCACGTCCGCGAACGACAGCCAGTAGTGCGGGAACAGGTAGGGGTGCAGCGCGTCCAGCTGGGGGATGGTGTTCAGGATCTGAGCGGTGACGACCAGCCCGACGGTCGTCGCCATCGCCGCGACACCGCTTCCGGTGAGCGTGGAGACGAACAGGCCGAGCGCCGCGAGCCCGGTGAACGACGCGGCGACCAGCACGGCGATCAGCAGCGCCCGGAGCAGCCCCTCCCCGAAGGAGATCCGGGTCCCGGAGATGGTGGTGACGTCCCCGAGGGGGAAGAGCACGGCTCCGGCCGCGAGTGCCGAGACGGCCACGGCGAGCGTCGCGGCGAGGCAGAAGGCCAGCGCGGCCGTGTACTTGGCGAGCAGCAGCCTGGTCCGGCCCGCGGGGGCCACGAGCAGATAGCGCAGCGTTCCGCTGTTCGCCTCGCCGGCGATCGCGTCCCCCGCCACGACACCGACCGCCATGGGCAGGAACACCGGCAGGGTGGCGGCGAGCGCGGCGAAGACGAGGAAGAGCCCGTTGTTGGTGATCTGGGTGAAGAACGCGGGTCCTTGACCGCCGCCGTCGCCGACGGTGCCGCCGTCGGCGGTCTCGATCCTGATGGCGACGCCGATCAGCACGGGCACGGCGGCGAGGACGCCCAGCAGTGCGAGGGTGCGCCAGCGGCGGAATGTCGTGACCAGTTCGGAGCGGAAGAGGCCCAGGGCCCACCGCGGCCGCCCGGCCCGCGCGACGGCGTCGCCCGGCGCTGCGGTCCCTTCGGGCGCGACGGCGTCCGGCGTACCCGCCGTTGCCGTCCCTTCCCGCCCGACGGCGCCCGGCGCACCGGCGTCCCGTCCGGCGCCCGTGCCGTCCGCCGCCCCGGCGGGTGGCTCAGCCCGCGACATCGAAACCCTCCCCCGTCAAGGCCACGAACGCGTCCTCCAGGGAGGCCCGTTCCGGACCGAAGGCGCGTACCCGTACTCCGGCCCGCACCAGGGACGCGTTGATGTCGGAAGGTTCGGTGCCTGCGGGCGGGTCGCCGGTCACCCGGTCCCCGGCCACGGTCAGACCGGTGACGCCCAGCTCCTTCAGTACGCGTACGGCGTCCGCGGGGTCGGGTCCGGTGACGGACAGCCGCCCGCGGGTGTGCGCGGCGAGTTCGGCGACGGAGCCCTGCGCGATCAGGGTGCCGCGGTTCATCACCGCGGCGTGGGTGCAGACCTGCTCGATCTCGTCGAGGAGATGCGAGGAGAGGAACACGGTGGTGCCGTCCGCCGCGAGTTCCCTGACGAGGGCCCGGATCTCCCGCATGCCCTGCGGGTCGAGACCGTTCGTGGGCTCGTCCAGGACGAGCAGGCTGCGCGGCTGGAGCAGGGCGGCGGCGAGCCCCAGACGCTGCTTCATGCCGAGCGAGTACGTCCTGGCCCTGCGCGAGGCGGCCGCGGAGAGCCCGACGCGGTCGAGCGCCGCCGCGACCCGGGCCCGGCGGGTGCGGGGATCGGCGGACGGGTCCGCCGAGTCGTAGCGCACGAGGTTGTCCCGGCCGCTCAGGTGCCCGTAGAGCGCCGGGCCCTCGATCAGCGCGCCCACCCCGGGCAGTACGGTCCGGGCGGCGCGGGGCATCGGCGCGCCGAGGACGGTCACGGTGCCCGCGCTCGGCGCGACCAGCCCGAGCAGCAGCCGGATGGTGGTGGTCTTGCCCGACCCGTTCGGCCCGAGGAAACCGAAGACGCTCCCGGCGGGCACGTCGAGGTCGAGCCGGTCGACGGCGGGCGGCCCGCTCCGGTACCGCTTGGTGAGCCCGCGCGTCTCGATGACGGCGACGCCGGTCATCCGTCCCCCTTCGTGAGCCGCCGGCCACTGCGCGGGCCGGGCACGCACAGGGTGCGGGACGCCCGTGGAACGCCCCGCACCCGGCCGTTCTACTTCGCCGCGTTCGCGGCCTTGACGAGGGCGTCCTGCGTGACCGCGCCGACGTACACCTTGCCGTCGTCCGTCATCAGGGCGTTGACCAGGCGGGTCTTGAAGACCGTGCCGGTGCCGAAGTCACCCTTGACCGGTTCGCCGAGGGCGTCCAGGAACTTCTGGGCCTCCGGCGGTGCGTCGCCCGGCTTCGGCGCGGTGGCGCCCTTGCCGGCGGGTGCGGTGATCTCGGCGATGGCGGTCCAGCCCTCGCCGATGACGTTCACCCCCCGGCCCTCCTGGCCGGCCATGCCGTCCAGTCCGAGGCCCTCGAGGCCCTTCAGGCCCTCCGCGTGCTTGGGCTCTCCCTTGTCCCGGCTGTTGAGCTCGTCCGCCTCGGTGACCTTCGCGCCCTTCGGCGGGCTGAAGTCGAACGTCGACGCGGCGGGCCGGGAGAAGTCGACCTTGGTGAAGCCGGCGTCGACGACGGCCTTGCCGCCGCCGCTGGGCAGCAGGGTGAACTTCAGCGGTACGCCGTTCTCCGCGTCCACCGCGATCCTGACGGAGTCGACGGTGGAGCCGCTCTGCCTGGGCTTCACGAGCAGCTGGTAGGCGTCGCGGCCGGCGATCCGGGCCGTGCCGTCGACGGTCACCGAAGTGGTCTCGCCGGCGGCCTTCAGCACCTCGTCCGCGAGGGCCTTCGGGGTGGTGGGCAGCTCCTTCGGGGCCGGGTGCTCCCGCTCGGCACCCGCCTCGGCGTCCTTGCCGTGGAAGACCTCGTTGGACTTGCTGTCGTACGCCCAGACGTCGGCGCCGTTGTGGATGACGCTGTACTCCGCGGCGTCGCCCAGGATCGACAGCTTCTGCCGGTCGGGGCCGTCGGCCGCGATCCGCAGCGTGTGCGTGCCGGACGCCAGCTCCATCAGCTTGGCGTCGGGCGAGGCGGACGAGCCGCCCTCGCCGCCCCCGGGGGCGAAGCCTCCGGCGGCGTCCCCGGCCAGCCCGCCGAGCGACGGGAGCCCCAGATCGGTGCTGATCTTGACCGTGCCGGACAGCTGTTCGGTGTCCGACGCCGCGATCTTCGCGATGAGTTCCTGTGCCGTGATGTCCGGCAGATCGGGGTCGCCGGACGCGGCGAGCGCCGGGACGAGCCCGATGGTCGCCGCGGCAACCCCCGCCACCGCGACCGGGACCGCGTAACGCGCCGCCTTGCGGCGGACGACGCTGCCCTCCCCGGCCTCATCGGTGGTCCGTGCGGTGTCGTTCGGTGCCATGGTGTGCCCTACCTCCGTGATCGGCGGCGTCGTCCGTCCAGTGCACGAGTCCACCCCGCGCCGCCATTCTCACCCGTATCGGTCCGTTCGGTGAGGAGTGGTTGTCTCCATCTGACCAAATCGGGCCGTCACACGCGTCAGCCCCCGGGATCAACTCCGCCTACTGCTGCGGTATGACCCGGGGGCCGGTTCCGTCACCCGTCCAGTAGGGGTCGGGGGAGGCGGGGCGTCAGCCGGCGCGGTGGACCACCGCGTCGCACAGCTCCTCGAGCGCGGCCCTGGCGGTGCACTCGGGGAGCGCCGCCAGCATCGCGCGGGCCTCCTGCGCGTAGCGCACGGTGTCCCGTCTGGCCTGCTCCAGAGCGGCGTGGACCCGCAGCCTGGCCAGCGCCTCGGCGTGCCGGGCGTCGTCCGTCAGATCACCGGCGAGCAGCTCGACCAGCTCGAGGTCCTCCGGCCGGCCGTGCGCGGCCGCCTGCTCCTGCAGCCGGAGCACCGGGAGGGTCGCGATGCCCTCGCGCAGATCGGTGCCGGGGGTCTTGCCCGACTCGTGGGAGTCGGACGCGATGTCGAGGACGTCGTCGGCGAGCTGGAAGGCGACGCCGAGGCGCTCGCCGTACTGGGTGAGGACGTCGGTGATCCGCTCGTCCGCGCCCGACATCATCGCGCCGAAGCGGCAGGAGACGGCGACCAGCGACCCCGTCTTGCCCCGGAGGACGTCCAGGTAGTGCTCGACCGGGTCGCGGCCGTCGCGCGGGCCCGCCGTCTCCAGGATCTGGCCGGTCACGAGGCGTTCGAAGGCCTCGGCCTGGATGCGGACGGCCTCGGGGCCGAGGTCGGCCAGGATGTGCGAGGCGCGGGCGAAGAGGAAGTCGCCGGTGAGGACGGCGAGGGAGTTCCCCCAGCGGGCGTTGGCGCTGGGCACCCCGCGGCGCACCTCGGCCTCGTCCATCACGTCGTCGTGGTACAGCGTCGCCAGGTGGGTCAGCTCGACGACGACGGCCGAGGGCACGATGCCCGGGGCGTCGGGGTCGCCGAACTGGGCCGCCAGCATCACCAGGAGCGGCCGGAACCGCTTCCCGCCGGCCCGCACGAGGTGCTGCGCGGCCTCTGTGATGAAGGGCACCTCGCTCTTGGTGGCATCGAGCAGCCCCGACTCGACGGCCGCCAATCCGGTCTGGACATCGGCCTCAAGAGCCTGGTCCCGCACGCTCAGCCCGAACGGCCCGACGACGGTCACGAGAGGTACTCCTGTCTGCTGACGATCACACGGATTGTCGATGTGTCGCTGTCACCACTCAAGTCAGCGTATCCGGTCGCCTTTCGATCACCATGGGCGCCTTCCCGCCTCCCCCGGTATGTTCGTGATCAGCTCATACGACGGGATGTGAGAGCTTTGTCAGAAATCTCGATCGTGCACGTCGGGACGGGTGCACACCGGCCCGCGGAAGGCCGCAGCGCCCGGTTCCGCCGGGCGGGGACGGACTCCCGGCGGAGCGTGCCCGGGCCGGCGTCGTGAAGATCCGCACCGAGTACCCGTACGCGACCCGCCGGGACGACATCCGCATCCCCGTGCCCGGCGTCTCCGGCGGCACGACCCTGCTGTACGGGCGCGTCTGGCGGCCGGTCACCGAGGAGCCCGTCCCGGCCCTGCTCGAATACCTGCCCTACCGGCTGAGCGACGGGACCGCGGCCTCGGACCAGCAGCGCCACCCCTGGTACGCGGGACACGGCTACGCCTCCGTACGTGTCGACGTCCGCGGCCACGGCAACAGCGAGGGCGTGCCCGGCGACGAGTACACGGCGGCCGCGCAGGCGGACGGGGCCGCCGTCGTCGAATGGCTCGCCCGGCAGCCGTGGTGCACGGGCCGCGTGGGCATGTTCGGCGTCTCCTGGGGCGGCACCAGCGCCCTGCAGACCGCGGCGCTCGCACCGGAGCCGCTGAAGGCCGTCGTCACGGTCTGCTCCACCGACGACCGGTACGACAACGACGTGCACCGCGTCGGCGGCGCGGTGGCGGCCGCCGGGACCGCTTCCCGGGCCGCCACGCTGCTGGCCTTCAGCGCCCGGCCGCCCGACCCGCTCCACACCGGTGACGACTGGGAACGGCTGTGGCAGGTCCGGCTGGACGCGCTCGAACCCCTCCACCACACCTGGCTGGCCCACCTCACCAGGGACGCGTACTGGGAGCACGGCAGCGTGTGCCAGGACTACGGCGCGATCCGGGCCGCGGTGCTGGCCGTCGGCGGCTGGCAGGACCCCTGCCGGGACACCGTCCTGCGGCTGGTCGGGGCGCTGGACCCGACCCGGACCCGGGGGATCATCGGGCCCTGGCCCCACGAGTACCCGGACCAGGGGCTGCGGCCCGGTCCGGCGATCGGCTTCCTCCAGGAGACGCTCCGCTGGTGGGACCACTGGCTGCGGGACGACGCCCCGGAACGGGCAGGGCACGGCGATGGCGCGGAGCGGCGGGACGCGCCCGGCACGGCCACCGGTGTGATGGCGGAACCGCTGCTCCGCTTCTGGATCACCGAGTCCCACCCGCCCGCCACGGCGTACGACGAACTACCCGGCCGCTGGGACGGCGAGCCCGCGTGGCCGTCCCAGCGGATCACCCCGGTGGCGTACGCGCTCCAGGGTCCGCCGCTGGTCGTCGACTCGCCGCAGCACACCGGGCTCGACGCCGGGAGCTTCGTCCCCTTCGGCGAGGACGCCGATCTGCCGCCCGACCAGCGGGACGAGGACGCGAAGTCCGCGAGCTTCGAGTTTCCGGTCGCGGAGCGGACGGAGATCCTGGGACGGCCGCGCGTGACCCTGCGGCTCCGCCTCGACGCGGGCCACGGGCAGGCCGTCGCCCGGCTGTGCGACGTGGCGCCCGACGGCTCGTCGACACTCGTCACGCGGGGCGCGCTCGACCTCTCCTGCCGGGCCGGGCGGGACCGCGCGGACGACTGGCCGGCCGGCGCCACCGAGGACGTCTCGTTCGAGCTCGGCGCCGCCGGCCATGCCTTCGCCCCCGGCCACCGCATCCGACTGGCCGTGTCCTCCGCCTACTGGCCCTGGATCTGGCCGCGGGCGGACTCCGCGGGCTTCACCCTCGACCCGGACGGCTCCCTCCTCGAACTTCCCGTACGCTCCGCGCCCGAGGGTCCGGGGGCACCCGGGACGGTCGCCTTCGAGGAGCCGGAGCACGCCGCACCGCTCGGCGTCGTCACCCCCGTCACACTCGACCCGCCGCGTCCCGCACGGCTGGTCGTCCGTGACGTCGCCAAGGGCGAATGGCGGCTGGAGCTCTCCGACGACGCCGGCACCCGCGTCCATCCGGACGGCCTCGAACACACCGAGCGGAGCACGGAGTCGTACGCGATCCAGGAGCGGGACCCGCTGTCCGCGACGGCCCGGTCCGCGTGGACGATCCGACTCCACCGCCCGGAGCAGGGCTGGGACACCACGGTCGAGACCCGCTCCGAGATCGGCTGCGACGCGGAGCACTTCATCACGACCGACGAGGTGGTGTGCCGGCACGGCCGGGAGGTGGTGTTCCACCGCACCTGGCAGAAGCGGATCCCGAGGACGGCGGGCTGAGGGGGAGCGCCGGGCCACCACGCCGGTCGGGCGCCGGAGCCCGCCCTGCGGCGGCGCGTTCCGGGCACCGCACGGCGCCCGGCAAGCGCGCCGCCCCTCCGGCGAGGGCGATCTCCGGCAGCAGGCCGCCCGCATCCGGGCTGCCCCGCCGGGCGTCCGAGTGGCCCCTGACGCCGGCTGCACCCTCCACGTAACGTGTCCTCCACACACGTGGAAAGCGAGGCAAGCACCGATGCCCGAGCAGAGCCCGCTCGATCTGGCCGAGGGCGATCCCTTCGGCCCGCACAACCTCCCGTACGGCGTCTTCACCACGGCGGACGAGCCCGACCGGCGCCGGCTCGGAGTCCGGATCGGTGGCCATGTGCTCGACGCCGGAGCCGCGGCGCACACCCTCGGCTCCCCGTACGCGGCGCTGCTCGCCCAGCCGGGCCTCGGCCCGCTGCTCGCGGCCGGCCGCACCGCCTGGCGCGACGTGCGCCGCGCGCTCACCGCATGGGTGACGGTGCCGGCCCACCGCCGGGACATCGAGCCGCTGCTCCATCCGCTCGGCTCGGTGACCCTCCACCTCCCGTACGACGTCGCGGACTACGTGGACTTCTACGCCAGCGAGCACCACGCCACCAACGTCGGCCGCATCTTCCGCCCCGACGGCGAGCCGCTGACGCCCAACTGGAAGCACCTGCCGATCGGTTACCACGGCCGCTCCGGGTCCGTCGTCGTCTCCGGCACGGATGTCGTCCGTCCCTCCGGGCAGCGCAAGGCCCCCACCGACCAGGCCCCCGTCTTCGGCCCGTCGGTCAAGCTGGACATCGAGGCGGAGGTCGGCTTCGTCGTCGGCACCCCGTCGGAGCTCGGCCGGCCCGTCCCGCTGAACGGCTTCCGCGACCATGTCTTCGGACTCCAGCTGCTCAACGACTGGTCGGCGCGCGACATCCAGGCCTGGGAGTACGTGCCGCTCGGCCCGTTCCTCGGCAAGTCGTTCGCCACGTCCGTGTCCGCCTGGGTCACGCCGCTGGAGGCGCTGGACGCGGCCCGGACCGCCCCGCCCGCTCGGGACCTCGGCCTGCTCCCGTACCTCGACGACTCGGGCGAGGAGGAGCCCGGCGGCTTCGACCTGCGTATCTCCGTCGCCATCAACGGGGAGGTCGTGTCCGAGCCGCCGTTCGCCACCATGTACTGGACCGCTGCCCAGCAGCTGGCTCACATGACGGTCAACGGCGCCTCCCTGCGCACCGGCGACCTCTACGGCTCCGGCACGGTCAGCGGCCCCGAGGTGCACCAGCGCGGCTCGCTCCTGGAACTCACGTGGAACGGCCGCGACCCGCTCGAACTGCCCTTCGGGAAGCGGACCTTCCTGGAGGACGGCGACGAGGTCACGCTCACCGCCTGGGCACCGGGCCCCGACGGCGTCAGGGTCGGCCTGGGCGAGGTCACGGGCCGTATCGCGCCCGCCGCGTAACGGAGGATCCCCGCCCCATGGCATCGGGTCAGAGGCCCCTCCCGGGCCTCTGACCGCCCGGTCCGGCCCTCGCCGGCGCCACGCGTCGAGCAACGCGCGGATCGGGAACCGGGCATCGTCGACCTTCCGTGGTCCGCCGCTCGGGACGTCGCGGGTCGCGAGCGGAGCGGCGGCCCCGGGGAGCCCCGTGGACGCCTACGTGCGGGCCTGTGCGGCCCGCGTCACCAGTGCTCGGCCAGTCTGAGCGCCAGGACCAGCGACGCCGACACCAGGACCAGCAGGACCCAGGCGGCGACCCATGGCCTGCGGCGGTGCAGCAGATGCCGTACCGCCGCCGTGCACTCGACGGCGGCGCAGGCCGTGCCCAGCACACCGATGACGGCCCCCGTCCAGTAGGCCCAGCCCTGCTCCCCGAAGAACCTGAGCAGCAGGAGGGCGGGGAGCAGCACCACGGCCGGCCAGGTGTCGGCGCTGCTCGGCCCGTTCGGCTTCTCCGGCCGCCCGGGTTCCCGCGGCCGGTCCGGACGCTCCTGCTCCCCGGTCCGCTGCGACTGCTCCGCTGAGGCGTCCACCGTGTCCCCCATGTCCCCCGTGTGCACGATCAAGGTCCGACCGCTCTTGAGGACGCCGGACCTTGATCGCGGGTTGCCCGGGACGGACGGAAACGTGCCGAGGGCGGACCGGGTGCGGGAGCTAAACGGCCGGGCGAAAGCCATGCGCGAGCCCGGCGGCAGCCCGGCGCAGGCCCGGGGAACCGTAGGGGCCCAGCGGCAGTCGGCAGCGGTTCGGGCGGGGCCCGGCGGCAGTCGGCAGCGGCCCGGGCAGGGGCCGGCGGGCCGGGCGTCAGCCGCACGCGGCCGGGCGGGAGCCGAGCCGGAGAGGGACGCGGCCGAGCGGAACCGGACAGGAACGGGCGGAGCCCTGGGCGGAAGTCGGGCGAGAGTCCGGACGGGAGCCCGGTCGCAGCCGCACCCCGCCGGACGGAAGCCCAGCATGAGCGCACGGAACCCCGGCGGCAGCCACACGCGGCCGGGCGTCAGCCGCACAGGAGCAGCACGGCAGCCACACGCGGCCGGGCGTCAGCCGCACAGGAGCAGCACGGCAGCCACACGCGGCCGGGCGTCAGCCGCACAGGAGCAGCACGGCAGCCACACGCGGCCGGGCGTCAGCCGCACAGGAGCAGCACGGCAGCCACACGCGGCCGGGCGTCAGCCGCACAGGAGCAGCACGGCAGCCACACGCGGCCGGGCGTCAGCCGCACAGGAGCAGCACGGCAGCCACACGCGGCCGGGCGTCAGCCGCACAGGAGCAGCACGGCAGCCACACGCGGCCGGGCGTCAGCCGGGACGGAAGCCCGATGGGACCCACACCCCGCCGGACGGAACCCGAGCATGAGCGCACGGAACCCCGGCGGGACCGTACAGGCCGAGCGGACCGCGCGGGAGCAGCCCCGAGCGTCCCGTCCCCGGTGCGGGCGGCTCAGGTCCTGTCGTCCGCGACGCGCTCGCCCTCGGCCTGTGACGGTGTGGTCCGGTCGACGTCGGGGTGCTGCTCCTCGGTCGACTCCCGGTCCTCTCCCTCGGCCTGGGAGGGGGTGGTGTACTCGGGCTCCTGGTACTGGTCGATCATGACGATCCTCCTTGACCCGACAGCCTCGCCCCGTGATCGAGCGTAGTCGCTCACGGGCGGCCCGGCCGGGCGTGCGCGGGCAGCGCGAGGCCCGGCACCCCTCCGAGAAGTGCCGGGCCCGCGCGCGGACCGTTCGCGGGGAGACCCCCGCGGGCCACCACCTACCGCACGAACACGCTCGCCTGGCCCGCCAGGTCCAGGAAGTACTGCGGCGCCACACCGAGCACCAGCGTGACGGCGACGCCGACCGCGATCGTCGTCATCGTCAGCGGAGACGGGACGGCGACCGTGGGGCCCTCCGCCTTCGGCTCGCTGAAGAACATCAGCACGATGACGCGGATGTAGAAGAACGCGGCGATCGCGGAGGAGATCACACCGACGACCACCAGCGCCCCGGCACCTCCCTCGGCAGCCGCGCGGAAGACGGCGAACTTCCCGGAGAAGCCCGACGTCAGCGGGATGCCGGCGAAGGCCAGCAGGAACACCGCGAAGACCGCCGCGACCAGCGGGGACCGCCTGCCGAGACCGGCCCACTTGGACAGGTGCGTCGCCTCGCCGCCCGCGTCGCGCACCAGCGTGACCACCGCGAACGCGCCGATGGTGACGAAGGAGTACGCGAGCAGGTAGAAGAGCACCGACGAGACGCCGTCCGGGGTCACCGCGATGACACCGGCGAGGATGAAGCCGGCGTGCGCGATCGAGGAGTACGCCAGGAGCCGCTTGATGTCGGTCTGGGTGATGGCGACGATCGCGCCGCCCAGCATGGTCACGATAGCGATCGCCCACATGATCGGCCGCCAGTCCCAGCGCAGTCCGGGCAGCACCACGTACAGCAGCCGGAGCAGCGCGCCGAAGGCCGCGACCTTGGTGGCCGCCGCCATGAATCCGGTGACGGGGGTCGGCGCGCCCTGGTAGACGTCCGGGGTCCACATGTGGAACGGCACCGCGCCGACCTTGAACAGCAGCCCCGTCAGGATCATCGCCCCGCCGATGAGCAGCAGGGCGTCGTTGCCCATCGTGCCGGCGAGCGCCGGGTCGATGGTCTGGACGGTGCCGTCGACGACGTCGGCGATGCGCGCGTACGCGACCGAGCCCGCGTAGCCGTAGACCAGGGCGATACCGAAGAGCAGGAACGCGGAGGAGAAGGCGCCGAGGAGGAAGTACTTCACCGCGGACTCCTGCGACATGAGCCGCTTGCGGCGGGCCAGCGCGCACATCAGGTACAGCGGGAGGGAGAAGACCTCCAGGGCGATGAACAGCGTCAGCAGGTCGTTCGCCGCGGGGAAGACCAGCATCCCGGCGACGGCGAAGAGGGCCAGCGGGAAGACCTCGGTCGTGGTGAACCCGGCCTTGACCGCGGCCTTCTCGCTGTCGCTCCCCGGTACGGAGCCGGCCTGTGCGGCGAAGGAGTCGACACGGTTGCCGTGCGCCGCGGGGTCGAGCCGGCGCTCGGCGAACGTGAAGACGGCGACCAGTGAGGCCAGCAGGATCGTGCCCTGCAGGAACAGGGCGGGTCCGTCGACCGCGATCGCGCCCATCGCCGCGATGTGCGCCTTGGTCGTGCCGTAGCCGCCGGCGGCCAGACCGACGACCGCGGCCAACGCGGCGGTCAGCGCGACGACGGCGAGGAACACCTGGGTGTAGTGGCGGCTCCTGCGCGGGACGAAGGCCTCGACCAGCACACCGAGGATCGCCGCGCCGACCACGATGAGCGTGGGCGCGAGCTGTGCGTACTCGATGTGCGGCGCCGGGATCTTGTCCAGCGGCTCGGCTGCCGTTGTCCACAGGCTGTGGACAGCTGTCGTGCTCACTTGGCCGCCTCCACCTCGGGCTGGGGGTCCTTCTTCTGGACGTCGGACATGGTGTGCTCGACGGCCGGGTTCACGATGTCCGTCAGCGGCTTCGGATAGACGCCGAGGAAGATCAGCAGTGCGATGAGCGGGGTGACCACCACCAGCTCGCGCAGCCGCAGGTCAGGCAGGGTCCGCACCTCCTCCTTCACCGGCCCGGTCATCGTCCGCTGGTACAGGACCAGGGTGTAGAGCGCGGCGAGCACGATGCCGAAGGTGGCGATGATGCCGACCACCGGATAGCGCGCGAACGTCCCGACGAGGACCAGGAACTCACTGACGAACGGCGCGAGTCCCGGCAGCGACAGGGTCGCCAGGCCGCCGATGAGGAAGGTGCCGGCGAGGATCGGCGCGACCTTCTGCACCCCGCCGTAGTCGGCGATGAGCCGGGACCCGCGCCGCGAGATCAGGAAGCCGGCCACCAGCATCAGCGCGGCGGTCGAGATCCCGTGGTTGACCATGTAGAGCGTGGCCCCGGACTGGCCCTGGGTCGTCATCGCGAAGATGCCCATGATGATGAAGCCGAAGTGGGAGATCGACGCGTAGGCGACCAGGCGCTTGATGTCGCGCTGGCCGACGGCGAGCAGCGCCCCGTAGACGATGCTGATCAGGGCCAGGGCCAGGATCACCGGAGTCGCCCACTCGGACGCCTCCGGGAACAGTCCGAGGCAGAAGCGCAGCATCGCGAACGTGCCGACCTTGTCGACCACGGCCGTGATCAGCACGGCGACCGGGGCCGTCGACTCGCCCATCGCGTTCGGCAGCCAGGTGTGCAGCGGCCACAGCGGCGCCTTCACCGCGAAGGCGAAGAAGAAGCCGAGGAACAGCAGCCGTTCGGTGTTGGTCGCCATCTCCAACGTGCCGTTGGCACGGGCCTCGGCGATCTCCGTCAGCGAGAAGTTGCCGGCGACCACGTAGAGCCCGATCACCGCGGCCAGCATGATCAGGCCGCCGACCAGGTTGTAGAGGAGGAATTTCACCGCGGCGTAGGAGCGCTGCGCCGCCGCGTTCTCGTCGGTGCCCGCGTGGGCACGGTCCCCGAAGCCGCCGATGAGGAAGTACATCGGGATGAGCATGGCCTCGAAGAGGATGTAGAAGAGGAAGACGTCGGTGGCCTCGAAGGAGAGGATCACCATCGCCTCGACGGACAGGATCAGGGCGAAGAAGCCCTGGGTCGGCCGCCAGCGGTAGTTCTTCGTCTCCTTGGGGGTCTCCCCGCCGGAGGCGGGGGAAGGGTCGGCGTCGTGCCAGCCGGCCAGGATGACGAACGGGATCAGCACGGCGGTCAGCGCGATCAGCGCCACCCCGATCCCGTCCACGCCCAGTTCGTAGCGGACCCCGAAGTCCTTGATCCAGGCGTGGGACTCGGTGAGCTGGTAGCGGTCGCCGCCGGGCTCGAACCGCACGGCGATCACCGCAGCGAGCACGAGCGTGCCCAGGGAGACCAGCAGCGCCAGCCACTTGGCGGCGGTGCGGCGGCCGGCCGGGACGGCGGCGGTGGCGATCGCGCCGAGCGCCGGGAGTGCCGCCGTCGCGGTGAGGAGCGGGAAGGACATGTCGGTTACACCGCCCTCATCAGCAGGGTCGCGGCGATCAGCACCGCCGTACCTCCGAACATCGTGACCGCGTAGGTGCGGGCGTAGCCGTTCTGCAGCTTGCGGAGCCGGCCGGAGAGGCCGCCGAAGGAGGCCGCCGTGCCGTTGACGACCCCGTCGACCAGGCTGTGGTCCACGTACACGAGCGAGCGGGTCAGGTGCTCGCCGCCCCGCACCAGGACCACGTGGTTGAAGTCGTCCTGGAGGAGGTCGCGGCGGGCGGCCCGGGTGAGCAGCGAGCCGCGCGGCGGGGTGACCGGCACCGGGCGCCGGCCGTACTGGAGATAGGCGAGCGCGACACCGAGGACCATCACGGCGACCGTCGCGGTCGTGACCGTGGCGGCGCTGAGCGGCGAGTGGCCGTGCTCGAAGCTGGTGACCGGCTCCAGCCACTTCACGAACGACTCGTGCCAGGAGAACAGCCCGCCGGCGAAGACCGAGCCGAAGGCCAGCACGATCATCGGGATCGTCATCGTCCTCGGCGACTCGTGCGGGTGCGGCAGTTCGCCCTTGTCGTCGGGCTGCCAGCGCTTCTCGCCGAAGAAGGTCATCAGCATCACGCGCGTCATGTAGAAGGCGGTGATGGCGGCGCCCAGCAGGGCCGCGCCGCCGAGGATCCAGCCCTCGGTGCCGCCCTTGGCGAAGGCCGCCTCGATGATCTTGTCCTTGGAGAAGAAGCCGGACAGGCCCGGGAAGCCGATGATGGCGAGGTAGCCGAGGCCGAAGGTCACGAAGGTGATCGGCATGTACTTCCGCAGACCGCCGTACTTCCTCATGTCCACCTCGTCGTTCATGCCGTGCATGACCGAACCGGCGCCGAGGAAGAGCCCGGCCTTGAAGAAGCCGTGGGTGACCAGGTGCATGATCGCGAAGGCGTATCCGATCGGGCCGAGGCCCGCCGCCAGGATCATGTAGCCGATCTGGGACATCGTCGAACCGGCCAGCGCCTTCTTGATGTCGTCCTTCGCGCAACCGACGATCGCACCGAAGAGCAGCGTGACCGCGCCGACCGTGACGACCGCGAGCTGGGCGTCCGGGGCGGCGTTGAAGATCGCTCCGGAGCGGGTGATCAGGTAGACGCCGGCGGTGACCATCGTGGCCGCGTGGATCAGGGCCGAGACCGGGGTCGGACCCTCCATCGCGTCCCCGAGCCAGGACTGCAGCGGCACCTGCGCGGACTTGCCGCAGGCGGCGAGCAGCAGGAGCAGCCCCAGGGCGGTGAGCGTGCCCTCGGACGTCCTGCCCGTGGAGTCCAGCACCGGACCGAAGGCGAAGGTGCCGAAGGTGGTGAACATCAGCATGATGGCGATGGACAGGCCCATGTCGCCGACCCGGTTGACCAGGAATGCCTTCTTCGCCGCCGTCGCCGCGCTGGGCTTGTGCTGCCAGAAGCCGATGAGCAGGTACGAGGCGAGGCCGACGCCCTCCCACCCGACGTACAGCAGCAGGTAGTTGTCGGCGAGCACGAGCAGGAGCATCGCCGCGAGGAAGAGGTTGAGATAGCCGAAGAAGCGGCGGCGGCGCTCGTCGTGCTCCATGTACCCCACGGAGTACAGATGGATGAGCGAGCCGACGCCGGTGATCAGCAGGACGAAGGTCATCGACAGCTGGTCCAGCTGGAAGGCGACGTCCGCCTGGAAGCCGCCGACCGGGATCCAGCTGAACAGGTGCTGGTACAGGGTCCGGTCGTCACCGGGCCGGCCGAGCATGTCGGCGAACAGCACGACGGCGACGACGAAGGAGGCGGCGGCGAGCGCGGTGCCGATCCAGTGGCCCGTGCGGTCGAGCCGGCGCCCGCCGAGCAGCAGCAGGGCCGCTCCGAGCAGGGGCGCCGCGACCAGCAGCGCGATCAGGTTCTCTGCGTTGTCCACGAGTCTGCGACCCCTTACAGCTTCATCAGACTGGCGTCGTCGACCGAGGCCGAGTGGCGGGAACGGAACAGCGACACGATGATCGCGAGCCCGACCACGACCTCGGCGGCGGCGACGACCATCGTGAAGAAGGCGATGATCTGGCCGTCGAGATTGCCGTGCATCCGGGAGAAGGCGACGAGCGCGAGGTTGCAGGCGTTGAGCATCAGCTCGATGCACATGAAGACCACGATCGCGTTCCGCCTGATCAGCACGCCTGCCGCGCCGATGGTGAACAACAGGGCGGCGAGATAGAGATAGTTGACGGGATTCACCGCTTGGCCTCCTGTCCGTCGCGCCGGCCGTCCCGGTCGAGCTCGTCCCGGTCCCGGCCGAGGCGCTCCTCGGAGCGCCGCTCCAGCGCCTTGAGGTCGTTCAGCGCCTCACGGGACACGTCGCGGATCTGTCCGCGGGCGCGCAGCGTCTTGTTGACGGTCAGCTCCGACGGGGTGCCGTCGGGGAGCAGACCCGCGATGTCCACCGCGTTGTGCCGGGCGTACACACCCGGGGCGGGGAGCGGCGGCAGGTGCTTGCCCTCCCGCACCCGCTGCTCGGCCAGTTCGCGCTGGGTCTTCGCGCGCTCGGTGCGCTCCCGGTGGGTGAGCACCATCGCGCCGACCGCCGCCGTGATGAGCAGGGCACCGGTGATCTCGAAGGCGAAGACGTACTTGGTGAAGATCAGTGCCGCCAGGCCCTCGACGTTGCCCGCCGCGTTGGCCTCGCCGAGCCCGATGAAGGACCCGGGGCCCAGCGAGGCGTGGCCGATGCCCGCGATCAGCAGGACGCCGAAGCCGATGCCGCAGAGGGCGGCCCACCAGCGCTGGCCCTTCAGGGTCTCCTTGAGGGAGTCCGCGGCCGTGACACCGACGAGCATGACGACGAAGAGGAAGAGCATCATGATCGCGCCGGTGTAGACGACGATCTGGACGACGCCCAGGAAGTACGCGCCGTTGGCGAGGTAGAAGACCGCCAGGATGATCATGGTCCCGGCGAGGCACAGCGCGCTGTGCACGGCCTTCCTCATCAGGATGGTGCACAGCGCCCCGACGACGGCGACGGTGCCGAGCACCCAGAACTGCACGGCCTCGCCGGTGGAGGTCGCGGCGGCCAGCGCGCTCATGCGTCGACCTCCTTCTTCGCCGCCGGCTCCTCCGGCCCGTAGGTGGAGGCGGCGTCCTGCGGCTTCTCCCCCTTGGACACGGCGGTCTGGCGCTCGGTGCCCGGTGCGGCTCCGGTGACCAGCCCCCGGTAGTAGTCCTGCTCGTCCGTGCCGGGGTGGATCGCGTGCGGGGTGTCGACCATGCCGGGCTCCAGGCCCGCCAGCAGCTGCTCCTTGGTGTAGATCAGGTTCTCGCGGGAGCTGTCGGCGAGCTCGAACTCGTTGGTCATCGTGAGCGCCCGGGTCGGGCACGCCTCGATGCACAGCCCGCAGAGGATGCAGCGGGCGTAGTTGATCTGGTAGACGCGGCCGTACCGCTCGCCCGGGGAGTACCGCTCCTCCTCGGTGTTGTCCGCACCCTCCACGTAGATGGCGTCCGCCGGACAGGCCCAGGCGCACAACTCGCAGCCCACGCACTTCTCCAGCCCGTCCGGGTGCCGGTTGAGCTGGTGCCGGCCGTGGAAGCGCGGCGCCGTCGTCTTCTGCTGCTCCGGGTACTGCTCGGTCAGCCGCTTCTTGAACATGGCCTTGAAGGTCACGCCGAAGCCGGCGACCGGGTTCTGGAACGCGCTCTCGGAATCCTCGGATCGCTCAGACACCGTCAGCCTCCTTTCCGTCACGAGGACCGTCACTGTCAGTATTCGTGCCACCACTGACAATCAGCTCGCGGTCGCGGCGGGGCCGCCTGCGCGGAGCCTGCGGCAGCACCTGTCCGGGCAGCGGTGGCACCGGGAAGCCTCCGGCCATCGGGTCGAACGCGCCGGGCACCCCGCCCTGTTCGGCCCGGGCGGCCTCCGCCGCCTCCGCGTCGGCCCGCTCCTTCCGGCCGCGGAAGAGGTCCGCGACGAAGGACAGCAGCAGGACGGCGAGGACGGCGCCGCCGACGTACAGCACGATCTGCGAGAAGTCGCGGCCGTCGTTGCGCAGCGCCCGCACGGTCGCGACGAGCATCAGCCAGACGACCGAGACCGGGATGAGCACCTTCCAGCCGAGCTTCATCAGCTGGTCGTAGCGGACACGCGGAAGCGTGCCGCGCAGCCAGATGAAGAAGAAGAGGAGCAGCTGCACCTTGAGGACGAACCAGAGCATCGGCCACCAGCCGTGGTTCGCGCCCTCCCAGAAGGTGCTGATGGGCCACGGGGCCCGCCAGCCGCCCAGGAAGAGGGTGACCGAGACCGCCGAGACGGTGACCATGTTGACGTACTCGGCGAGCATGAACATCGCGAACTTGATCGACGAGTACTCGGTGTTGAAGCCGCCGACGAGGTCGCCCTCGGACTCCGGCATGTCGAACGGGGCCCGGTTGGTCTCACCGATCATCGTCACGATGTAGATGAGGAACGAGACCGGCAGCAGCAGGACGTACCAGCGGTCCGCCTGCGCCTCGACGATCGTCGAGGTCGACATCGAGCCGGAGTAGAGGAAGACCGAGGCGAACGCGGCGCCCATGGCGATCTCGTAGGAGATCATCTGCGCGCAGGAGCGCAGTCCGCCGAGCAGCGGGTACGTCGAGCCGGACGACCAGCCGGCGAGCACGATGCCGTAGATGCCGACGGAGGCGACCGCGAGGATGTACAGCATCGCGATCGGCAGGTCGGTGAGCTGCATCGTGGTCCGCTGGCCGAAGATCGAGATCTCGTTGCCGGCCGGGCCGAACGGGATGACGGCGATCGCCATGAAGGCCGGGATGGCCGCGACGATCGGCGCGAGGACGTAGACCACCTTGTCCGCGCGCTTGACGATCACGTCCTCCTTGAGCATCAGCTTGACGCCGTCCGCGAGGGACTGGAGGAGGCCCCACGGACCGTGCCGGTTGGGGCCGATGCGCAGCTGCATCCAGGCGACGACCTTGCGCTCCCACACGATGGAGAACAGCACGGTCACCATCAGGAAGGCGAAGCAGAAGACCGCCTTGACGACGACCAGCCACCAGGGGTCCCGCCCGAACAGCGAGAGGTCCTCCGCCGCGAGCAGGGTCCGGTCGAGGAGTGCCGGGTTCACGCGCGCACCTCCGGTACGTCGTCGGGGCCGGCGCTCCCGTGGCCGGCCGTTGCCGCCGGGCCGACGCGGACGAGCCGGCCGGGCGTCACGCCCGTGTCGCTCAGCACGCCGCCGCCGGCCGAGTTGAGCGGGAGCCACACCACGTGGTCGGGCATCTCGGTCACCTGGAGCGGGAGTTGTACGGAACCGGAGGGGCCGCTGACGGCGAGGAGATCGCCGTCCTTGACCCCGGTCTCGGCCGCCGTGGCGGCGGAGAGCCGGGCGACGGCCGCGTGCCGGGTGCCGGCCAGCGCCTCGTCGCCCTCCTGGAGGAGCCCCTGGTCGAGCAGGAGCCGGTGGCCGGCCAGGACCGCCTCGCCCTCACCGGGGCGGGGCACCGGCCGGGCGGACTCGGCGGGCTCGGCCGCCCGGGCGCCGGTCCAGCCGCCCAGCCGGTCCATCTCGCGGCGCACGGACCGGAGGTCGGGCAGGGCGAGGTGCACGTCGAGCGCGTCGGCGAGCATGTGCAGTACCCGCGCGTCCGCCGGCGGCAGCGGGCGGGTCATCTGGTCCGGCTTGAGCGCGGCCTCGAAGAGGCGTGCCCTGCCCTCCCAGTTGAGGAAGGTGCCGGGCTTCTCGGCCACGGCCGCGACCGGGAAGACCACGTCGGCCCGCGAGGTGACCTCGGAGGGCCGCAGCTCCAGCGAGACCAGGAAGCCGACCGAGTCGAGCGCCTCCCGGGCGCGTGCGGGGTGCGGCAGGTCGGCGACCTCGACGCCGGCGACGACCAGGGCGGCCAGTTCGCCGTTGGCGGCGGCCTCCACGATCTGTCCGGTGTCCCGGCCGTAGCGGTGCGGCAGTTCGCGTACTCCCCAGGCCTCCGCGGTCTCCGCACGGGCCTGCGGGTCGGTGGCGGGGCGGCCGCCGGGCAGCAGCGACGGCAGGGCACCCGCCTCGATCGCACCGCGCTCACCCGCGCGGCGCGGGATCCAGACCAGTGCGGCGCCGGTCGCCGCCGCGGCGCGCGTGACCGCGCTCAGAGCGCCCGGCACTCCGGCCAGCCGCTCACCGACGACGATCACGGCCCCTGCGGCCCGCAGCGCCTCGGCGGCCGTGGCGCCGTCCCCCTCGAGCCCGGTGCCGGACGCGAGCGCGTCCAGCCACTCGGCCTCGGTGCCGGGCGCCGCGGGCAGCAGCACGCCCCCGGCCTTCGCCAGCCCGCGGGTGGCGTGCGTCGCGAGGGCGAACGTCTGCTGGCCGTGCTTGCGCGCGGCCTTGCGCAGCCGGAGGAAGACGCCGGGGGCCTCCTCCTCCGACTCGAAGCCCGCGAGCAGGACCGCCGGGGCCTTCTCCAGGGCGGTGTACGTGACGCCCTCGCCGTCCAGGTCCCGGCCGTGGCCGGCGACGCGGGCGGCCAGGAAGTCGGCCTCCTCCGAGGAGTGGACCCGCGCGCGGAAGTCGATGTCGTTGGTGTCGAGGGCGATCCGGGCGAACTTGGCGTAGGCGTAGGCGTCCTCGACGGTCAGCCGCCCGCCGGTGAGCACCGCGGCCCGGCCGCGTGCCGCCGCGAGTCCGGTGGCCGCCGCCTCCAGGGCCTCCGGCCAGCTCGCGGGCTCCAGCTCACCGGTCTCCTTGCTGCGGACCAGCGGAGTGGTGAGCCGGTCGCGCTGCTGGGCGTAGCGGAAGGCGAACCGCCCCTTGTCGCAGATCCACTCCTCGTTGACCTCGGGGTCCTCGGCGGCGAGCCGCCGCATGACCTTCCCGCGCCGGTGGTCGGTGCGGGTCGCGCAGCCGCCCGCGCAGTGCTCGCAGACGGAGGGCGAGGAGACGAGGTCGAAGGGCCGGGAGCGGAAGCGGTAGGCCGCCGAGGTCAGCGCGCCGACCGGGCAGATCTGGATGGTGTTCCCGGAGAAGTAGGACGCGAACGGGTCGCCCTCGCCCGTACCGACCTGCTGGAGCGCTCCGCGTTCCAGGAGCTCGATCATCGGGTCGCCGGCGATCTGGTTGGAGAAGCGGGTGCAGCGTGCGCACAGCACGCACCGCTCGCGGTCGAGCAGCACCTGGGTGGAGATGTTGACCGGCTTCTCGTACGTCCGCTTCCTGCCCTCGAAGCGGGACTCGGCCTGGCCGTGCGAGACGGCCTGGTTCTGCAGCGGGCACTCGCCGCCCTTGTCGCAGACGGGGCAGTCGAGCGGGTGGTTGATGAGCAGCAGCTCCATCACGCCCTTCTGCGCCTTCTCGGCGACGGGCGAGGTGAGCTGGGACCTGACGACCATGCCGTCGGTGCAGGTGATGGTGCAGGAGGCCATCGGCTTGCGCTGGCCCTCGACCTCGACGATGCACTGCCGGCAGGCGCCGGCCGGGTCGAGGAGCGGGTGGTCGCAGAACCGGGGGATCTCGATGCCGAGCTGTTCGGCGGCCCGGATGACCAGGGTGCCCTTCGGCACGGAGATCTCGACACCGTCGATGGTCAGCGTGACCAGGTCCTCCGGCGGGACCGGGGCGCTCCCGCCGCCGGCGGACGCGGCGGACGTGGTGACGGTCATGCGTCCACCTCCAGGTTCGACACGGCCCAGGCCGTGGACTTCGCGGGGTCGAAGGGGCAGCCCCGGCCGCTGATGTGCTGCTCGTACTCGTCGCGGAAGTACTTCAGGGAGGAGAAGATCGGCGCCGCGGCACCGTCACCGAGGGCGCAGAACGACTTGCCGTTGATGTTGTCGGCGATGTCGTTCAGCTTGTCGAGGTCCTCCGTCGAGCCCTTCCCGGCCTCGATGTCGTGCAGCAACTGGACCAGCCAGTAGGTGCCCTCGCGGCAGGGCGTGCACTTGCCGCAGGACTCGTGGGCGTAGAACTCGGTCCAGCGGGTCACGGCCCGGACGACGCAGGTCGTCTCGTCGAAGCACTGGAGCGCCTTGGTGCCGAGCATCGAACCGGCGGCGCCCACGCCCTCGTAGTCCAGGGGCACGTCGAGGTGCTCGTCGGTGAACATCGGGGTGGAGGAGCCGCCGGGGGTCCAGAACTTCAGCCGGTGACCCGGGCGCATGCCGCCGCCCATGTCGAGCAGCTGGCGCAGGGTGATGCCGAGCGGGGCCTCGTACTGGCCGGGGCGGGCGACATGGCCGCTCAGCGAGTACAGCGTGAAGCCGGGGGACTTCTCGCTGCCCATCGAGCGGAACCATTCCTTGCCCCTGTTGAGGATCGCGGGAACGGACGCGATGGACTCGACGTTGTTCACCACGGTGGGGCAGGCGTACAGACCGGCGACGGCGGGGAAGGGCGGCCGCAGCCGGGGCTGTCCGCGCCGGCCCTCCAGGGAGTCCAGCAGGGCGGTCTCCTCGCCGCAGATGTACGCGCCGGCGCCGGCGTGCACGGTGAGTTCGACGTCGAGTCCGCTGCCGAGGATGTTCTTGCCGAGGTAGCCGGCGTCGTACGCCTCCCGGACCGCCTCGTGCAGCCTGCGCAGCACGGGGACGACCTCGCCGCGCAGATAGATGAAGGCGTGGCCGGACCGGATCGCGTAGCAGGCGATCACGATGCCCTCGATGAGGGAGTGGGGGTTCGCGAAGAGGAGCGGGATGTCCTTGCAGGTGCCCGGCTCCGACTCGTCGGCGTTGACGACGAGGTAGTGCGGCTTGCCGTCGCCCTGCGGGATGAACTGCCACTTCATCCCGGTGGGGAAGCCGGCGCCGCCGCGGCCGCGCAGCCCGGAGTCCTTGACGTAGGCGATCAGGTCGTCGGGCGCCATGGCGAGGGCCTTGCGCAGTCCCTCGTAGCCCTCGTGGTCGCGGTAGGTGTCCAGGGTCCAGGACTCGGGCTGGTCCCAGAAGGCGGAAAGGACGGGCACGAGCAGCTTCTCGGGGCTGGTCTCGCCGCCGGCCTCCGGCCCGTACTCGGTGGACACGGTCATCACTCCCCCTCCTCGGAAACCGGGCCGGCCGGGTGGGCCGGGTCGGACGCCGACGTGTCCTGCGGTGCGTCGTGCGAGCTGAGGTGCTCACTCGGCGGTTCGTCCTGCGGGGCGGCGCCCCGCGGGTGGACGACCCGCGGCTGGGGGGCCTCGCCCCTGGCCAGCCGGAGTCCGACGAGGGAGGCGGGGCCGGCCCCGCCGGTGGCCTCGACGGCGCCGGGGCGCTCGTCGGGGAAGCCGGCCAGGATGCGGGCGGTCTCCTTGAACGTGCAGAGCGGGGCACCGCGGGTGGGCTCGACGGGCCGTCCGGCCCTCAGGTCGTCGACGAGCCGGCGGGCCGACTCGGGGGTCTGGTTGTCGAAGAACTCCCAGTTGACCATCACGACCGGGGCGAAGTCGCAGGCCGCGTTGCACTCGATGTGCTCGAGGGTGACCTTGCCGTCCTCGGTGGTCTCGCCGTTGCCGACGCCCAGGTGCTCCTTGAGACCGTCGAAGATCGCGTCGCCGCCCATCACCGCGCAGAGGGTGTTGGTGCAGACGCCGACCTGGTAGTCGCCGGACGGCTTGCGGCGGTACATCGAGTAGAAGGTCGCGACCGCGGTGACCTCCGCCGTCGTCAGGTCCAGCACCTCGGCGCAGAACCGCATGCCCGTGCGGGTGACGTGCCCCTCCTCCGACTGCACGAGGTGCAGCAGCGGCAGCAGCGCGGACCGGCTGTCCGGGTAGCGGCCGATGATCTGCCGGGCGTCCGTCTCCAGCCGCGTGCGCACCTCCGCCGGATAGTCGGGGGCGGGGAGCTGGGGCATCCCGAGCGATACGTCTGTCACCGGTCGACGCCTCCCATCACGGGGTCGATGGACGCGACGGCGACGATGACGTCGGCGACCTGGCCGCCCTCGCACATCGCCGCCATGGCCTGCAGATTGGTGAAGGACGGGTCGCGGAAGTGGACCCGGAAGGGGCGGGTGCCGCCGTCGGAGACGACGTGGACGCCGAGCTCGCCCTTGGGGGACTCGACGGCCGCGTACGCCTGTCCTGCGGGGACGCGGAAGCCCTCCGTCACCAGCTTGAAGTGGTGGATCAGGGCCTCCATGGAGGTGCCCATGATCTTCTTGATGTGGTCGAGGGAGTTGCCGAGACCGTCCGGGCCCAGCGCGAGCTGCGCGGGCCAGGCGATCTTCTTGTCCTCGACCATCACCGGGCCGGGGGCGAGCCGGTCCAGGCACTGCTCGACGATGCGCAGCGACTGCCGCATCTCCTCCAGCCGGATGAGGAAGCGGCCGTAGGCGTCGCAGGTGTCCGCGGTCGGGACGTCGAACTCGTAGTTCTCGTAGCCGCAGTACGGGTCGGTCTTGCGCAGGTCGTGCGGGAGGCCGGTGGAGCGCAGGATCGGGCCGGTCGCGCCGAGGGCCATGCAGCCGGAGAGGTCGAGGTAGCCGATGTCCTGCATCCGGGCCTTGAAGATGGGGTTCCCGGTGGCGAGCTTGTCGTACTCGGGAAGGTTCTTCTTCATCGTCTTCACGAACTCGCGGATCTGGTCCACCGCGCCCGGGGGCAGGTCCTGGGCAAGGCCCCCGGGGCGGATGTACGCGTGGTTCATCCGCAGGCCGGTGATCAGTTCGTAGATGTCGAGAATGAGTTCACGATCACGGAATCCGTAGATCATGATCGTGGTCGCGCCCAGCTCCATGCCGCCGGTGGCGATGCACACCAGGTGGGAGGAGAGCCGGTTCAGCTCCATCAGGAGCACGCGGATGACCGACGCGCGGTCCGGGATCTGGTCCTCGATGCCGAGGAGCTTCTCCACCGCGAGGCAGTACGCCGTCTCGTTGAAGAACGGCGTGAGGTAGTCCATGCGCGTGACGAACGTGGTGCCCTGCGTCCACGTGCGGTACTCGAGGTTCTTCTCGATGCCGGTGTGCAGGTAGCCGATGCCGCAGCGGGCCTCGGTCACGGTCTCGCCGTCGATCTCCAGGATCAGCCGGAGCACCCCGTGGGTGGACGGGTGCTGGGGGCCCATGTTGACGACGATCCGCTCGTCGTCCGCCTTGGCCGCGGTCTGGGCGACCTCGTCCCAGTCACCGCCGGTGACCGTGTAGACGGTGCCTTCGGTGGTCTCGCGTGCGGATGCAGATGGGGTGGTCACGAGTACGACCTCCGCTGGTCCGGAGCCGGGATCTGGGCGCCCTTGTACTCGACGGGGATGCCGCCGAGGGGGTAGTCCTTGCGCTGCGGGAAGCCCTGCCAGTCGTCCGGCATCATGATCCGGGTGAGGGCGGGGTGGCCGTCGAAGACCAGACCGAAGAAGTCGTAGGTCTCGCGCTCGTGCCAGTCGTTGGTCGGATAGACCTCGACGAGCGAGGGGATGTGGGGGTCCGCGTCCGGGGCGCTGACCTCGAGGCGGATCAGCCGGCCGTGGGTGAGCGAGCGCAGGTGGTAGACGGCGTGCAGCTCGCGCCCCTTGTCCCCGGGGTAGTGGACGCCGCTCACCCCCGTGCACAGCTCGAAGCGGAGCGCCGGGTCGTCGCGCAGCGTCCTGGCGACGCGGAGGAGGTGCTCGCGGGCGATGTGGAAGGTGAGCTCGTCTCGGTCGACGACGGTCTTCTCGATCGCGTTCTCCGGGAGGAGGTCCTGCTCCTCCAGGGCGCCCTCGAGTTCGTCGGCGACCTCGTCGAACCAGCCGCCGTAGGGGCGGGTGGCGGCTCCGGGCAGCCGTACGGAGCGGACGAGTCCGCCGTAGCCGGAGGTGTCGCCGCCGTCGTTGGCGCCGAACATCCCGCGCTGGACGCGGATCTCCTCACCGTGCTCACCGCGCTGCCCCGGCAGGTTCTGCTCGGAGAGCTCCTTCTCCGGGTTCGGCTGGTCGGTCACCGGAACACCCCCTTGATCGCTTCTCCGCCCGCACGGCGCAGGGGTGCGGGTTCCGTCGTCGTCTGCGGCCCGGCGGCCGTGCGCGCGTCGCTCACCGGAGCAGCCCCTTCATCTCGATGGTCGGGAGCGCCTTGAGTGCCGCTTCCTCCGCCTCGCGGGCCGCTTCCTCCGCGTTCACCCCGAGCTTGGAGTGCTGGATCTTCTGGTGGAGCTTGAGGATGGCGTCCATCAGCATCTCCGGCCGAGGGGGACAGCCGGGCAGATAGATGTCAACGGGAACAATGTGGTCAACACCCTGCACAATCGCGTAATTGTTGAACATACCGCCCGAAGATGCGCAAACCCCCATGGAAATCACCCACTTGGGATTGGGCATCTGGTCGTAGACCTGCCGCAGGACGGGCGCCATCTTCTGGCTCACCCGCCCGGCGACGATCATCAGGTCGGCCTGCCGGGGCGAGCCGCGGAAGACCTCCATACCGAAGCGGGCCAGGTCGTAGCGGCCGGCGCCGGTCGTCATCATCTCGATGGCACAGCAGGCGAGGCCGAAGGTCGCGGGGAAGACGGACGCCTTGCGCACCCAGCCCGCGGCCTGCTCGACGGTGGTCAGCAGGAAACCGCTCGGCAGCTTCTCTTCGAGTCCCATTGCTCCTCAGCCCCTCAGTCCCATTCCAGGCCGCCGCGCCGCCAGACGTAGGCGTAGGCGACGAACACGGTGAGCACGAAGAGCAGCATCTCCACGAGCCCGAAGATCCCCAGGGCGTCGAAGGTGACGGCCCATGGATAGAGGAAGACGATCTCGATATCGAAGATGATGAAGAGCATCGCCGTCAGGTAGTACTTGATCGGGAAGCGGCCCCCTCCGGCCGGTGTCGGCGTCGGCTCGATACCGCACTCGTAGGCCTCGAGCTTCGCGCGGTTGTACCGCTTCGGGCCGACGAGCGTGGCCATGACCACGGAGAAGATCGCAAAGCCTGCCCCTAGGGCGCCGAGCACGAGGATGGGCGCGTAGGCATTCACGCTCCTCGCTCCTTCCAGTCGTCCTTGACCGTTGGACCGCACCGGGACTCGCCTCGCCGCCCCGCGAAGATCATGCTCATGTGAGGCAGTTCACAAGCCCGACTGCTCCGCATCCTATGCCCGCCGGTCTGTGATCTGCGACACGGGGTACGGCAACGACTTTGTGATCTCCACCACCTGACGAAGGATCATGAAGTCGGATGAGCGGTGATCTTCATACGGGAAGCGCACGAGCAACTACAAAAGGTGACCATTTCCGTCGTTACCGCTGGTCAGAGGCTCGGTTCACTAGCAGGGGCGACGGCGTCCAGGCAAATTGGCGATGGACCGGACCGGGTGATAGAAGCCGGCCGTCACTCACGCGAGGGGCGGGCCGGACGGAAGTGGACGCGTGCGCACGTTCACGAGCACTCCGAGGGGTCGCCGGCGGTGACCCTTCTGTGACCTGCGCCACTCGGGCCCCGGCCCGGAAACCGGGGGCTTGGCCATCGGTGTGAAGGGGTGGTAAGCGACGGGCAATCCGGACCTTTTTACGAAAGCCCATGATCACAGCCCTGATCACGCCTGCCCGTTTTGCCCGTTACGGCGTCAATAAAGGTGGCACGCAGGCGGATTCGGGAGCCCGCGGCGGCAACTGTGGTGGAAACCACGTTTCTTGAAGGGAACCGTGGAGCCCTGATAGCGGTTGTACCCATGTCCCACACCGCTCACATACGTAGCCACCGGAAGCCCCGACGCAGCTCCTCGAAGCTCGCGCTGCGTGCCGGAGTTGCCGGTGGCGTCCTCAGCACCATCGCGGTGGCCGGAAGCGCCGGGCCGGCGAACGCCGAGCCGGTGACCGAGACCATCGAGATGCCCGCGCTCACCTTCGACACCCCGGAGCTCGCCGGCGCGGTCGCCCTCTCCGCCGAGGCGACCCAGCAGGCGGCCCTGGACCTCGATCTGCAGACCCAGGAGAACGCCGCCGCGGCCAAGGCCGCGAAGGCCGCCAAGAAGGCCAAGGCCGAGGCCGAGCGCAAGGCGGAGGCCGAGCGGAAGGCCGAGGAGGCCGCCCGCGCCGCAGTCGAGGAGCGCTCCTCCCGTTCCTCCGAGCGCACGACCCTCTCCGGCGCCTCGCAGAGCGTCTCCAACGCGTCCGGCTCCGCCGCGACCGTCGTCGCCTTCCTCAAGGCCCAGCTCGGCGACGCCTACGTCATGGGCGCCACCGGCCCCAACTCGTGGGACTGCTCCAGCCTGGTCCAGGCCGCCTTCCGCCAGGTCGGCATCGACCTGCCGCGCGTCTCCCAGGACCAGTCGCTGGCCGGCACCCAGGTGTCCCTGGACAACCTCCAGGTCGGCGACATCCTCTACTGGGGCGGCGCCGGATCCGCGTACCACACCGGTGTCTACATCGGCGACGGCAAGTACCTCGACGCCGCCAACCCGAGCAAGGGTGTCGTGATCCAGGAGCTGTCGGGCTACCCGGCGAGCGGCGCCGTTCGCGTCCTCTGAGCGGATCTCACAGCAGTTCTCCGGACTCGTAGCGGTTTTCCGGAAACACCCGGTTCGCCCCGGGCAGTCGGTCGAAGAAGGCCACCGTCCCCCCGTGCGGGGGCGGTGGCCTTTTCGGCGTCCCTCCCACCGGCCCCGCGTCGCCCCTCGGAGTGCGGCCTGCCGTGGACGACCCGGAGGGCGGGCACCGGCCCCGAGGCCCGGCGCCCGCCCTCCGCGGCACGGGTGTCAGGCCTTCGGGGCCACCTTGGAGAGGCCGTTGATGATCCGGTCCATCGCGTCGCCGCCGGACGGGTCGGTGAGGTTGGCCAGCATCTTCAGCGTGAACTTCATCAGCAGCGGGTGCGTCAGGCCCCGCTGGGTCGCGATCTTCATGACCTTCGGGTTGCCGATGAGCTTCACGAAGGCGCGCCCGAGCGTGTAGTAGCCGCCGTAGGTGTCCTTCAGGACCTTCGGGTAGTTGTGCAGCGCCAGCTCCCGCTGGGCGGGCGTGGCCCGGGCGTGCGCCTGGACGATGACGTCGGCGGCGATCTGCCCGGACTCCATCGCGTAGGCGATGCCCTCGCCGTTGAACGGGTTGACCAGACCTCCCGCGTCGCCGACGAGCAGCAGGCCCCTGGTGTAGTGCGGCTGCCGGTTGAAGGCCATGGGGAGCGCGGCGCCGCGGATCGGGCCGGTCATGTTGTCGGGCACGTAGCCCCAGTCCTCCGGCATCGAGGCGCACCAGGCCTTGAGGACCTCGCGCCAGTCGAGCTCCTTGAAGGACGCCGAGGTGTTCAGGACCCCGAGGCCGACGTTGGAGGTGCCGTCGCCCATGCCGAAGATCCAGCCGTAGCCGGGCAGCAGCCGGTCCTCCCCCGGGCCGCGGCGGTCCCACAGCTCCAGCCAGGACTCCAGGTAGTCGTCGTCGTGCCGCGGGCTGGTGAAGTACGTGCGGACCGCGACACCCATCGGACGGTCCTCGCGCCGGTGCAGGCCCATGGCGAGGGAGATCCGGGAGGAGTTGCCGTCGGCCGCGACGACGAGCGGGGCGTGGAAGGTGACCTCGCGCTTGTCCTCGCCGAGCTTGGCGTGGACGCCGGTGATCCGGCCCGTCCGGTCGTCGATGACGGGCGCGCCGACGTTGCAGCGCTCGTACAGCCGCGCGCCGGCCTTCTGCGCCTGTCGCGCCAGTTGCTCGTCGAAGTCGTCCCGCTTGCGGACGAGTCCGTAGTCCGGGTAGCTGGCCAGCTCCGGCCAGTCCAGCTGCAGCCGGACACCGCCGCCGATGATCCGCAGGCCCTTGTTGCGCAGCCAGCCGGCCTCCTCGGAGACGTCGATGCCCATGGCGACCAGCTGCTTGGTGGCACGGGGCGTGAGCCCGTCGCCGCAGACCTTCTCACGGGGGAACGCCGTCTTCTCCAGCAGGAGCACGTCCAGGCCGGACTTGGCCAGGTAGTAGGCGGTCGTCGCACCGGCCGGGCCTGCCCCGACGACGATCACATCTGCGGTGTGCTCGGAGGGGGTCGTCTCGGTCACGGCGGGTTCTCCCGAAGACTCGAATTCGCGTGCCGTGCGGCACAGGTCATGTGCAGTCTATGGGGGCGTACCGACCGGCGACCGAAGGGCTCCCCCACGATGACCGCAGCGTCTCTCCCCGTCGTACAGCTCCGTGTGCCCACCGAGGAGGACGCGTTCGCCTGGCACCGCGTCTTCGACGACCCCGAGGTGATGGAGTTCCACGGGGGCAGGTCGGCCGAGGTGTCGGTGTACGAGGAGCTCACCGCGCGGCAGCGGCGACACGACGCGGAACGGGGGTTCTGCCTGTGGACGCTGCTCGACGAGGCAGGCCGGGTGTTCGGCTTCACGGGCGCGCAGCCCTGGCCGCACGAGTCGTTCGGGCCGGTCGGCGAGATCGAGATCGGCTGGCGTCTCGCGCGGCCCCACTGGGGCCGCGGCTACGCGACCGCCGCCGCGCGCACGACCCTGGACCGGCTCCGCGCGGCCGGTGTCCCCTCCGTGGTCGCGATGGTCGACTCCCGCAACGAGCGGTCGATCGCGGTGACCCGGCGCCTGGGCATGGAACTGGCGGAGACGTACGCCGTCCCGGGCTCCGAGCGCAAGGGGCTCTGCTTCCGGCTCACCCTGTAGCGAACGCCCGGTTCGCGGTCCAGGTGGACAGGGCCGTCTCGAAGACGTGCTCGGTGTCCGCCCAGTACAGGTCGCGCTCCGTGAAGTAGATCGCGTACTCGGTGCCGTCCTCGGCGATGTACGACTGGTCGATGCCGTGGATCGTCTCGCCCGACGCGGCGTGCGTGTAGGTGTACTCCCAGACGGCCCCCGGGCGGCCGTGGAAGGCGTTCTCCTCCAGCCGCAGCCGCCGGTAGTCGGCGTTCCTCGAACGGGACTTGGCCTCGATGGCGGTGAGGTTCTCCAGGGAGGTGTACGGGGCGGACCGCACCACGCCGACGAGGATGTGGGACATCCCCGTGGAACCGGCGTAGGTGATCTGCCCGTTCACCTCCTTCTGGCGGTACCAGACGGACGGGATCGCGAAGGAGAAGCCGGCCGGGTCGTTCACGCGCCTGAAGCCTTCGGGCACCCCGGCGTCGCCGCCGCCCGGCGCGACGGTGCGGGCCGCCCCCGGCGGGGACGGTGCGGGCGCGGGCGTCCCGGCGGGCCCGGGGCTCGCGAGGGGCGCCCCCGTGGGGCTCGTGACCGCCGGGGGCGGCTGGGCCGGGGCGGCCGCCGTGGGCCGTTCCGACGGACCCGGCCCGGCCCCGTCGTCCTTCAGCAGCATCACGCCCGCGGTGGTGCCCGCGCCGAGCACGAGAGCCGCCGCGAGGGTCCCGCCCCACACGAGCGCGCGGCTGCGCCCCGGCCCGGCGGCGGGCGGCACGGCCGGGGCCGGAGCGCCGGCGCCCACCCACGTGGGGCTGTACGAGGCCGCCGCGGCAGGCTGCGGGCGCTCCCGGCCGCACGTCATGCAGAAGCGCGCCCCGGCCGGGGAGGTGTTGCCGCAGTACGGGCAGTTCGACGCCAAGGGGAGCTCCATGGGGAAATCGGATGCGTCCGGTGTGAACGACCCATCTTGCCCGCCCGCCGGTTCCCGTCAACTCGCTTTCACCACACTGCGGTTGCCGCTCGCGACCGCCGTGCGCGCACTCCCCGTCCGGTCAGAACACCGACAGCCCGGTCAGCGTCGTGAACCGGTCCAGCGCCGCCACGCCCGCCACCGAGTTGCCCTGTCCGTCGAGCCCCGGGCTCCACACGCAGAGCGTGCACCGCCCCGGCACGACCGCCACGATCCCGCCGCCGACGCCGCTCTTTCCCGGCAGCCCGACCCGGTACGCGAACTCACCCGCCGCGTCGTACGTACCGCAGGTGAGCATCACCGCGTTGATCTGCTTGGCCTCGCTGCGGGTCAGCAGCCGGCTGCCGTCGGCGCGCAGTCCGTGACGGGCCAGGAACCGGGCCGCGCGGGCCAGGTCGGCGCAGTTCATCTCGATCGAGCACTGCCAGAAGTAGTGGTCGAGCAGCGCCGGGACGGGATTGGCGATGTTGCCGTACGAGGCCATGAAGTGGGCCAGCGCGGCATTGCGGTCACCGTGCGCGGACTCGGACCCGGCGACCTCCGGGTCGAAGGCGAGCTCCGGGTTGCCGCTCTCCTGCCGCAGGAACTCCAGCACCTCGCTGCTCGCGTCCCCGGTCAGGGTCAGCAGCCGGTCGGTGACGACGAGGGCCCCCGCGTTGATGAACGGATTGCGCGGGATCCCGTTCTCGTACTCCAGCTGCACCAGCGAGTTGAACGGATTGCCGGAGGGCTCCCGGCCCACGTGCTCCCACAGGCTGTCGCCGCCCAGGGAGAGCGCCAGGGCCAGGGCGAAGACCTTGGTCACCGACTGGGTGGAGAAGGGCCGCTCCCAGTCGCCGACGCCGTGGACCCTGCCGTCGAGGTCGGCGATGGCCATGCCGAAGTGCCGCGGGTCGACGGCGGCCAGGGCCGGGATGTACTCGGCCGGGGTGCCGCTGCCGACCAGCGGCGCGACGTCCTGCGCGATGCGTTCGAGGATCGCCTGGTAGTCCATGGTGCGCGGTCCCCGGTGGATCTACTGGGACTTGGTGCCGCGGTGCAGCGCGACGATCCCGCCGCTCAGATTGCGCCAGGCCACCTTCGACCAGCCGGCCTTCTGGAGCATCGCGGCGAGGTCCGCCTGCTCGGGCCAGGACTGGATCGACTCGGCGAGGTAGACGTACGCGGCCGGGTTGGACGAGACCGCGCGGGCGACGGGCGGCAGCGCCCGCATCAGGTACTCCTCGTACACGGTCCGGAACGGCGCCCACGTGGGGTGGGAGAACTCGCAGATGACCACGCGGCCGCCCGGCTTCGTCACGCGGTGCAGTTCCCGCAGCGCCTGGTCGGTGTCCTGGACGTTGCGCAGCCCGAAGCTGATCGTCACGGCGTCGAAGGAGTCGTCGCGGAAAGGGAGCTTCGTCGCGTCGCCGGCGGTCAGCGGCAGCCACGGCTGCCGCTTCTTGCCCTCGCGCAGCATGCCGAGCGAGAAGTCGCAGGGCACGACGTAGGCGCCGGTGCGGGTGAAGGGCAGCGAGGACGTGCCGGTCCCGGCCGCCAGGTCGAGCACCCTCTCGGCGGGCCGCGCGTCGACGGCCTTGGCGACCTCCTTGCGCCAGCGCCGGTCCTGGCCGAGCGAGAGCACATCGTTGGTGAGGTCGTAGTTCGCCGCGACATCGTCGAACATCGAGGCGACTTCGTGCGGCTGCTTGTCCAGGGAAGCGCGGGTCACTGGCGTTCGGCCTCGCAGTGTCGGGTGCGGACGGTACGCCGCCCATTGTCTCAGGCACACCGCGGCGGGCCCGGCGGGGGCGTGCCGTGGGTTCCTGACCCGGCCCGGTCACCGGAGGATGCCGCCCGGCGCGCTCCGGGCTCCGACGCCCGGTGCCGGACCCGGAAGGCCCGCACCCGTTCAAGCTCCCTCAGCCGAGACCTGGCTCACCCGTCCACAACCTCCTCGGACAGAACACCTAGCGCCGCCGGTACACCAGCCGGCCACCGAGGACGGTGGCGACGCAGGTACGGGCGCCGTGCTCGCGCAGGGCGGTGTACGGGTCGCCGCCGACCGGTACGTCGAAGACGGCGAAGTCCGCGTCCGCGCCCTCGGGACCCAGCGGCAGCAGGAAGGCCTCCGTGACGGGGCGTCCCGCGAACGGGTCCAGGGATGGCGGCCCCTGCGGCTCCGAGAAGCGCTCCTCGCAGCCGAGGCCCACGCGGGTCACCGCGTCCCGGACGGCACCGCGCCGGAGGTCCCCGGCCACCGCCACCGTGCCGTGCGCCAGCATCCGCTGGGCACCGCGCCGTGCGCTCGCACCCCACCGGGCGTCCGTCATCCCCAGCGCGGCGAGTGCGTCGCCGGTGAGCGGTTCCGTGCCCAGCTCGTCCGCCTCGCGCGGGTCGGGGTGGTAGGCCCGCTCCAGGAGTTCGGGCCCGTACGGATTGCACAGGCCCGGAGTCAGCACGCCGGGCCAGCGCCGCACCCGCGCCTGCGGGTGGGCGGCAGCCACCGCCTCGTAAGGGCCGACGGCGGCGATCAGGCTTCCCCGGACGGCGACCGCGCCGCCCGGCACCGGCGCCCCCCGGCCACCGGGCAGCAGCAGGTCGGCCGCGTGAATCGTCAGCACGGCGTCGTCAGTTGGCGTTCAGCAGCTTCAGCTCGGGGTGCGCCGTGCCGCCCTCGATCGCGGTCGAGGAGATGTGCGAGACGACGCGGTCGTCGACCGGGTCGTTCGCCGGGTCGTCGTGCACGACGACGTGTTCGTACGTGGTCGTCCGCTGCGCGGGCACACGGTCCGCGCGGCGGATCAGGTCGATGATCTCCTGGCGGTTGGAGCGGTGCCTGGCGCCCGCCGAGGAGACGACGTTCTCCTCCAGCATGATCGACCCCAGGTCGTCCGCGCCGTAGTGCAGGGAGAGCTGGCCGATCTCCTTGCCCGTGGTCAGCCAGGAGCCCTGGATGTGGGCGACGTTGTCGAAGAAGAGCCGGGCGATCGCGATCATCCGCAGGTACTCGAAGATCGTCGCCTGGGTCCGGCCCTTGAGGTGGTTGTTCTCGGGCTGGTACGTGTACGGGATGAAGGCCCGGAAGCCGCCCGTCCGGTCCTGTACGTCGCGAATCATCCGCAGGTGCTCGATGCGCTCGGCGTTCGTCTCGCCGGTGCCCATCAGCATCGTGGACGTCGACTCCACGCCGAGCCGGTGCGCCGCCTCCATGATCTCCAGCCAGCGCTCACCGGACTCCTTCAGCGGGGCGATCGCCTTGCGCGGCCGCTCCGGCAGCAGCTCGGCGCCGGCGCCCGCGAAGGAGTCCAGACCCGCCGCGTTGATGCGCCGGATGGCCTCCTCCACGGACACTCCCGAGATGCGGGCCATGTGCTCCACCTCGGACGCGCCGAGGGAGTGGATGACCAGCTGCGGGAACTCCTTCTTGATGGCGGCGAAGTGCTTCTCGTAGTACTCGACGCCGTAGTCCGGGTGGTGACCGCCCTGGAACATGATCTGGGTGCCGCCCAGCTCGACCGTCTCGGCGCAGCGCCGCAGGATGTCGTCGAGGTCGCGGGTCCAGCCCTTGGCGGTGTCCTTGGGCGCCGCGTAGAAGGCGCAGAACCTGCAGGCCGTGACGCACACGTTGGTGTAGTTGATGTTGCGCTCGATGATGTACGTCGCGATGTGCTCGGTGCCCGCGTAGCGGCGGCGGCGCACGGCGTCCGCGGCGGCGCCCAGCGCGTGCAGCGGCGCGGAGCGGTACAGGTCGAGTGCCTCTTCGGGGGTGATCCGCCCGCCCTCGGCGGCACGGTCCAGGACGGACTGGAGGTCGGCCTTCTGGGTCACCGGGGTGTCACCTTTCGGCGGTGGAGCAGGGCGTTACCGGACCGTGCCAGCCTACGACAGGCCCTGTGCCCGCCCCTCGGCGGCACCTCGGCGGCACGCCCTGCAGGGGCCCGCCCCGACCCTCGCGCGGGCCGGTGCGCGGCCGGCTCTCAACGGCCGCTGCGGCTGAGGTCGCCGACCGGGTTGCCCGCCCGGGCGTCGGCCGACACGTACCGCAGCGTGCCGCCGCTCAGTTCGAGGCGCAGGCCCTTGGTGCTCTCGCTGCACATGCCCTTGCTGCGCGGCCCGCGCCTGGCGTCGACGACGAGGGTGCGGGCGTCGGCGCTCGTGGCGGTCAGCAGGTCCTCGCAGATGAAGTTGCCCAGGATGTCGGTCTGTTCGGCCTTGCCGACCCGCTCGCCGGTGCGGCCGCCCGGCTCGATGGTGACCTTCATCGTGCCCGCGGGCAGTCCGGCCGCCGTGATGCTGCCCTCCCAGACGCCCGCGAAGGTCTTCGGCACCTCTTCCGGGCCCGTTCCGCCGTCGGCGGGTGCGCTGGTCTCCGAGGACGCGGGCGGCTGGGCCGCCGTGTCGCCGTGGCCGCCGCCACCGCGCGGGAAGAGGTCCAGCAGGACCCCCGCGCCCACGGTCACCGCGGCGAGTGCCCCGGCCACGGCGAGGGCCACGGTGCAGCTGGCCTTGCGGGAGCCGCCCGGGCGGTCGTGTTCTCCGCGGGTCGTGACCGAGAGGGAGAGCCGGCCCCCGGGCTTGCGGTCCGTGGGCGCGGTCGTCGGCTCGGGAGGGGGCGCCGGCACGGGCGCCGGGGGGACGGGGTCGATCGGCGGGCCGAACACCCCCAGGGCCTGGCTGGTGAACGGCACGGGCCCGGACGCCACCGGGTCCTCGCCGGACGCCGGCTCCAGGTCGAGCAGCCGTACCGCGGTCCTGCTGACCTGCTCCACCAACGGGCCGGGCAGCCAGCCGGCGGCCACCAGTGCCCCGGCGCCGGCCGGCGCGAGCCGGCGGACCAGCCCGGCGGGGGCCGGGCGGGCGGCCGGGTCCTTGGCGAGGCAGCCGGCGACGAGCTCCCGCAGTTCACCCGTCAGGGCTCCCAGTTCGGGCTCCTCGTGGACCACCTTGTAGAGCAGGGCGGCCGACGAGTCGCCGGGGAAGGGCGCGGTGCCGGTCGCGGCGTAGGCGAGGACCGCGCCGAGCGAGAAGACGTCGGCGGCACCGGTCACCTCGCCCGAGCCGACGATCTGCTCCGGAGCCATGTAGCCGGGGGAGCCGACGGAGACGCCGGTCGTGGTGAGTGAGGCCGTGCCGTCGGTGGCCCGCGCGATCCCGAAGTCGATGAGCCGGGGACCGTCCAGGGTCAGCAGCACGTTGGACGGTTTCACATCCCGGTGGACGAGCCCCAGCGCGTGGACCGCGGCCAGCGCCTCGGCCAGCCCCGCGCCCAGGGTCCGGACCGTGTGCTCGGGCAGTGGCCCGTGCTCGGCCACCGCCGCGCCGAGCGCGGGGCCCGCGACGAAGCCGGTGGCCACCCAGGGCACGGGCGCGTCGGGGTCGGCGTCGAGGACGGGGGCCGTCCAGGCCCCGCCCACCCGCCTGGCCGCCTCCACCTCCCGCCGGAACCGCGCCCGGAACTGCTCGTCGAGCGCGAAATGGGGATGGACGACCTTCACCGCGACCGTACGGCCGCCCTCGCTGCGGGCGAGGTACACCCGGCCCATGCCGCCCGCACCGAGCCTGCCCAGCAGCCGGTAGGTGCCGATGGTCCGCGGTTCGCCGGCTTCCAACGGCTGCATGCGCGTCTCTCCCCCTGTCGCGGCGGCCCGCTGGCCCGTCCGATCCGTCCAGCAGCGTAGGCCCACGCGTGGTCCGGATCACCGGGATCGGGCCCGGTCTGGGGCCAACCGATCGCGCCGGGCCCGCATCTCCCTGGTCGTAAACCGCTCACCGCGCCGGTAACCCCCGCGAAGCGCGCGAATCACCGCACCAACGGAGTACGCCATGAAACGGCTGTCCAAGGCGCTCATCGCCACCGTCGCCCTCTGCTCTGTCGCGCTCGCGTCCGGCTGTTCGGCAGAAGGGGAGCCCGTCACCTTCGACGGGCCGTCCGCCGCCCCCGCCGGCCGGGACGGCGGCTCGGACGGCCCGGCCGCCGGGGAGGCCGGCGGGGAGGCCGCCGCGAAGACCCTGATGCCGACGGGCCCGAAGGCCGAGTTCACCACCCAGAACACCGTCGACGACGGAACCAGGATCGGCGTGACCACGCTGCACGGCAGAAAGTCCGGCTTCACCGGGAAGGTCTGGGTGTGGGCGCCCCCGCAGTATTTCGACCCGAAGTACGCGAAGAGCGGCTTCCCGGTCCTGATCGCGCTGCCGGGCGGCAACGGCTACCCGAACAATTACTGGATGGGCACCGATCTGAAGCTGCAGAGCAGCATCAGCCGGTGGTCGAAGGAGGGCAAGAGCCTTCCGTTCGTCGTGGTGATGCCGGTGCTCAATCCGGATGACAAGTATTACTACGACGGCAGTGACATACCCGGGCAGCCGAAAATGGGCACCTGGATGACCGAGGACGTCCCCGACTTCGTCCGCGCCAATTTCCGCACCTTCACGTCCCGTGACGGATGGGCGTTCATGGGATCGTCGTCCGGTGCCTTCGTCGGACTGAAGTCGGTACTGAAGCACCCGGACCGGTTCAAGGCCGTCATCGCCTCCGGCCCCGACATCGTGCCGGACTCACCGCTGTGGGCGGGGCACCCCGCGGAGCAGGCGGCGAACGACCCCGAGAAGCTCGCCCGGGCGCTCGGGGCCCGCCCGAGCGGCAAGGACACGGACGTCTATCTGGCGTTCCAGGCGGGCACCAAGGAGTCGGCGCTCCGCAAGGTCAGGGCCTTCATCAGGGACCACACCAAGGGCCCGGTGAAGACCCGGCTGCAGGTGATCCAGGACGGCGAGCACAACGCCAGGACCTATGTGCAGGGCATGGAGGACGGGTCCATCGAGTGGATCAGCCGCCATATGCAGGCGCCCGTCGCCACGCCCTGACCCGCGTCCCGGCCCGCCGCATGGCCCGCCGGGCGGGTGCGGGGCGCTCCGCCCCCGTCCGGCCTGCGGCGGACGCGCCGGACGCCGGCTCCGGCGTGGAGCTCGGCGACACCGGCACCGCCGTGCCGCTCAGACGCCGAGCAGCTCGACCGCCACGTCCGCCGGGAAGCCCGTCGTCGGCCCGGTCCTGCGGGCGAACTCCCTGACCCCGGCCAACTGCTCGGGGCCGAAGCGGAAGTCCAGCGTCGTGAAGTAGCGCTCGAGCAGCTCCGCGTCGAACGCCTCCCAGCGCGCCGCCTGCTCGGCGACCTTCGTGACCTCCTGCAGGGAGAGGTCGCGGGAGTCCAGGAACGCCTCGTGGACCTTCCGTACGAGCCGGGGCTCCCGCCGCAGATAGTCCTTGCGGGCCGCCCACACCGCGAAGACGAACGGCAGGCCGGTCCAGTCCTTCCACATCCGGCCGAGGTCGTGGACCCGCAGCCCCAGCCTCGGCGCGTCGTGCAGCGAGGCGCGCAGTGCGGCGTCGCCGATCAGCACGGCCGCGTCCGCCTCCTGCATCATCACGCCCAGGTCCGGCGGGCAGGTGTAGTAGTCGGGCGCCACTCCGTACTGCTCGGCGAGCAGCAGCTGCGCCAGGCGCACCGAGGTGCGGGAGGTGGACCCCAGGGCGACCCGGGCGCCGCCCAGCTGCTCCAGCGGCAGCTGGGAGACGATCACACAGGACATGACCGGCCCGTCGCAGCCGACCGCGATATCGGGGAAAGCGACGAGATCGTCGGCATTGCGCAGATATTCCACGAGGGTGATCGGGCCGATATCGAGATCACCGGCGACCAGCCCCTCGGAGAGCTTCTCCGGCGTGTCCTTGGTGAGCTCGAGATCCAGGAGCGTCCCCGTGCGGGCGAGGCCCCAGTACAGGGGCAGGCAGTTCAGGAACTGGATGTGACCGACGCGCGGCCGGCTGCGACGGTCGTGGCCGGGGGCGGCGTTCTCGGCGTGTTCCGCGTGCTCCGCGGGTTCTGCGTGACTGTCCACATCGTGAGGCTAGACCGGGGGACACGCCTTCGAATGGCCGGGGCACCCCGCCCGAGAGCGTCAGCATGTCAAGGCGGCATCAAACATCCGGGTGACGTGATCTTTCCCTCTACCCATCTGAACACCGTGCGTGCTAGGCTCGACGCAAGTTGCAGTTTGGTTTCCCTTGCAGTGCAGAGCCTGCGGAGCATGTGACCCGCAGGCTTTTGTAGTTTTCAGACTTGTTTGCAGGTTCTGGAGCAGGGCAACCCTTTGGCCCAAGGAGGGCTTATGGCTACCGGAACCGTGAAGTGGTTCAACGCTGAAAAGGGCTTCGGCTTCATCGCCCAGGACGGCGGCGGCCCGGATGTCTTCGTCCACTACTCCGCGATCAACGCGACCGGCTTCCGCTCCCTCGAGGAGAACCAGGTCGTGAACTTCGACGTCACGCAGGGTCCGAAGGGCCCGCAGGCGGAGAACGTCACCCCGGCCTGATGCGACCGGGTCGGCGATCGCGCACGACTTAGCAGTACCCAAGGAGCCTCGCCCGTACCTCGTGTACGGGACGGGGCTCCTGCCCTTTTCCGTATCCCCTCCGGAAGGCCGAGCAGCCGTCCGGTCCCGCCCGCCGGCCCCGAATCCGGGAATCCGGACGCCGGAATACGAAAGGGCAGTGAACGGGAGACCGCGAGCGGGGAAAGAAAGGGAAAAGTCCCCCGGACGGCTCACAACTCGCGGAACATGATGTTCAACCCCACGGTGCCGTGCTCCGGATGCCGGAAAGCCCCCGGGACCGTGCCCAGCACACGGAAACCCAGCGCCTCCCACAGCCGCGTCGCGGGATTCGTCTCCACTACGGCGTTGAAGACCATCCCGGTGTAGCCGTCCCGCCGTGCCCGGTCGATGACGTGCTCGGCCAGACGCCGCCCGATGCCCCGTCCCGTCTGCTCCGGGTCGACCATGAAGCCCGCGTTGGCGATGTGCGCGGCGGGGCCGCCGTAGTTGGGCCGCACGTACGCCGACGCGACCAGCGTGCCGTCCTCGTCCTCGACCACGAACACCCGGTGGGAGGGCGCCATCCACAGCGCGCGTGCGGCGGGCTCGTCGGTGTCCGGATCCCATGCGTAGGTGTCGCCGGCGGACACGATCCTTCTCCAGAAGGGCCAGATGCGGTCCCAGTCCTGCGCGGTCGCCTCTCTGATCAGCACGGTTCAAGTGTCCCAGAGCCCTCACCGGCGCCCTCGCACATCCGTACCCTGGAAGGCATGACCGAGCGCAAGCCCCCGGGCGTCAGTTTCGAGTCGTGGGTCGACAAGCAGATCCGCGACGCGAGGGAACGCGGGGAGTTCGAGGAGCTGCCGGGCCTCGGCAAGCCCCTGCCCGACGACCTGGCGCCGTACGACGAGCTGTGGTGGGTCAAGGGCAAGATGCACAAGGAAGGCATCGCCGTCCTGCCGCCCGCTCTCGCCCTGCGCAAGGAGGCCGAGGACGCGCTGGAGAAGGCGTACCGAGCCCCGTCGGAGGCCGCGGTGCGCCGGATCGTCACGGAGATCAACGAGAGGATCACCCGGATGCTGATGATGCCGCCGCCGGGTCCGCCGCTCGGACGCAGGCCGTACGACGTGGACGAGGTCCTCCGGGAGTGGCGGCTCCGGCGGGGCTGACCGCACGTCCGCCGGGTCCCGGACGACGGGGGACCCACCCCGGATCCCGGGCCCCGGGAGGCCCCACCCCGGATCCCGGGCCCCGGACGACCCGGGAGGCCCCACCCCGGATCCCGGAAACCGGAGGACCAGTGAGGCCCCGGGCCCCGGCCGATCCGGGCGCCGGAGGACCCACCGAGCCCCCGGCCCGGGACGACCCGCCGGGCACTGACCCGAGCCCAGGACACCGGAGGACCCTCGGAGCACCCGGCCCCGAGGTGCTACGGCCGTTCCAGGATCGCCGTCACGCCCTGCCCGCCCGCCGCGCAGAGCGAGATCAGCCCGCGGGCCGGGCCCCTCCCGCTCCGCGAGGAGCGTGGCGAGGGGTCGCGACGATCCGGGCGCCGGTGGCCGCGAACGGGTGGCCGGTCGCCGGCGAGGCCCCGCGACATCGAGCCTCGCGCGGTCCACCGGGGCGAGTCCCTGGTCCTCCCGGGCCGCGAGCGTGGCGAGGACCTGCGGGGCGACGGCCTCGTGGATCTCGACGAGGTCGAAGTCCTCCGTCCCCGGACCGGTGCGCTCCAGCATCCGCGGGGACCGCGCGGGCCGGCGCCGTCAGCAGCCCCGCGTCCCGTCCACGCGGTCCACCGCTGCCGTCTCGTACGCCGTGAGACGGGCCAGGACCTCACGCCCGCGGGCCTCCGCCCACCCCTCAATGGCGAGCAGCACGACCGCCGCCCCGTCGGTGAGCGGCGTCGAATTGCGCGCGGTCGTCGTCGGGTTGTCGTGGTCCGTGCCGAACACCGGCTTGAGCGCGGCGAGTTTCGCGGCCGTCGAACCGGGGCGCAGGTTCTGGTCCCGGGCGACTCCCCGGAACGGCGCGGCGATCGCGCAGGAACCCCCGCTCGTAGGCGGCCGGCCAGACGCCGGCGGCTCCCGGCGGCGAGTGCGTCCTGGTCCTCGCGGGTGGTCCCCCGCTTCCGGGCGGTGATCGCGGCGTGCTCGCCCATGGAGAGGCCCGTGCGGGGTTCGGCGTTGCGCGGGATGTCGGGCACGCGTGGGGAGGGGCGCACACCGGACAGCGTCTTTTCAGGCGGCCACCGAGTCCCTTCGCGCGCCGGGCGGCGAACCGTTGCCCCGCGCAGGTCGTCCTCGACGGCGAGGGGCGCGTCGCTTGCCGTGTCGGCGCCGCCCGCGACGGCGGAGTGGGCGGCGCCGAGCGCGATCGTGTCGGCTGCGACGACCGCCGAGACGCCCGTGCCGCAGGCCTGCTGGATGTCGTAGGCCGGGGTGCGCGGATCCAGGCCCGAGCCGAGGACGGTCTCGCGGGCGAGGTTGGGTCCCGAATGCGCTCGAGGACCGCGCCGGCCACGAACGCCCACCGCGCCCGGTTCCCGCAGCCGTACCGCTCGACGATCCCGTCCCGTGCGGCGGGCACCTCCTGGTCGGAGGCGGTGGTGCGCAGGGGCCGTCGGAACCGGCGAACGGAGTACGGCTGCCCCGACGATCGCGACCCTGCGGACCTCTCCGAGTTACACCTCGACCAACTCCTGACCTCTGAGTAACCTTACTCTGGAGTAAATCCACGACCCAGCAGGGAGTCCGGACGACCATGGCCGACCGCTATCTGCGTTTCACCCACACCGCGCCCGGCCGCTTCCTCACGCGCCGCCTCGGACTCCCGGAACCGGCCGCGCTGCACCGCTGGACACCCGAACACCCCACGCTCGACGGCGAGCTGGCGCATCTGACGGTGGGTTCGTCCACGGTCGCAGGAGCGGACCTCGCCGCGGTCCTCGCCTCGACGGGTCTGCCGGTGGCCGCCGCGGCCGCCGACCCCGCAGCGGTCGTGCTCGACGCGACGGGCGTCGCGTCCGCGCGAGGGCTCGCCGGAGTGCACGCCCTGCTCCACCCCGTCGTGCGGTCCGTCGCGGCGAGCGGCCGGATCGTGGTCCTCGGCGCCCCGCTCTCCGCGACGGACCACCACCAGGCCGCCGCCCAGCAGGCGCTGGACGGGTTCGTGCGCTCCCTCGGCAAGGAGATCGGCCGGGGCAGGACCGTGAACCTGGTGCGGATCGCCGGCGGCGCCCGCGCCGCCGAGTCGACGCTGCGGTTCCTCCTCTCCCCCAAGTCGGCCTACATCAGCGGGCAGACGGTCGAGGTGGGCGACTCCGCCCAGGCGGCTCCCGACGACTGGTCCCGTCCGCTCGCCGGCCGCACCGCGCTCGTCACCGGCGCTGCACGCGGGATCGGCGCGGCCGTCGCCGCCACCCTCGTGCGCGACGGCGCCGGCGTCGTCTGCCTCGACACACCCCGGGCCCGGGACGAACTCGGCCGCACCGCCGAACGGCTCGGCGCGGCGGCGCTCCCGCTGGACATCACGGCGGACGACGCGGCGGAGCGCATCGCCGACGCCTTTCCCGACGGGCTGGGCGTCCTCGTCCACAACGCGGGCGTCACTCGCGACCGCAGGCTCGCCAACATGCCCTCGGAGCGCTGGAGTTCCGTGGTGGACGTGAACCTGTCGTCGGTGCTCGACATCACGGACACGCTGCTGAAGGCCGGAGTGCTGGCGAACGGCGGCCGGATCGTCGCGACGGCCTCCATCGCGGGCATCGCCGGCAACGCCGGTCAGACGAACTACGCCGCGAGCAAGGCCGGGATCATCGGCCTGGTGCGTTCGCTCGCCCCCCGCGCCGCCGCCGAGCACGGCGTCACGGTCAACGCCGTCGCGCCCGGCTTCATCGAGACGAGGATGACCGCGGCCGTGCCGCTGCTGATCCGCGAGGCGGGCCGCCGGATGAACTCACTGGCCCAGGGCGGCCTCCCGGAGGACGTCGCGGAGACGACGGCCTGGCTGGCCCACCCGGCGTCGGGGCCCGTGAACGGCCAGGTCGTACGTGTCTGCGGGCAGTCGCTCCTCGGCGCGTGACGCCCCCGCACGGAAGGAGACCCGCCATGGAGACCCGGACCCTGTCCGCACCGCCCGCCCTCTGGCCCGCCCTGCTGCGCGGCGTCCTCGCCTCGCCGTTCCGCCGGCGGGCCCTCCCCGGCGCCGCGGTGGGCGACCGGCTCCCGCGGACCCGGCTCGTGCTGCCGGGAGCGGCCGTCGAGCCGTCGCGTCTGGCCGCGTACGCCCGCGTGTGCGGCTTCGAGGCCGCCGGGCCGCTGCCGATCACGTACCCGCACGTCCTCGGCTTCCCGCTCGCCATGCGGCTGATGGCCGACCGCGGCTTCCCCCTGCCGTTGCCGGGGCTCGTCCACACCCGCATCGCGATCACCCGGCACCGGGACATCGGGCCGGACGACCGGCCGGAGATCTCCGTCCACGCGGCCTGGCTGCGGCCGCACCGGCGCGGCACGGAAGTGACGTTGGTGACCGAGGCCCGGCTCGACGGCGAACTCGTGTGGGAGTCGGACAGCACGTACCTCTCCCGGCACGCACGGCACCCGGGAGCGGCCGGGCCGTCCGGAGCGGGTACGGGGGACACGCCCGCGTGCGGGCCGTCCGCGATGCGCGACGCGGGCGGCCGGGGGGTCACCGCCGGGCCCGCACCCGACGACGGCCCCGCGGCGGGCACACCGCCGCCCGACGACGGCCCTCCGGCCGACAGCCCAGCGGGCGACGGTCCTCCGCGGGCCGTTCGGGAGGACGACGGCCCCGCGGAACGGACCCCGGCGCCGGAGGAGCGCGCGCGATGGCGGCTCGATGCCGACCTCGGACGCCGCTACGGCGCCGCGTCCGGGGACCGCAACCCCATCCACCTGTACGCGGCGACCGCACGCGCCTTCGGCTTCCCCCGCGCGATCGCCCACGGCATGTGGACCTTCGCCCGCTGCCTGGCCGAGCGGGACCCCCGGGAACTCCGCCGTGCGGAAGCGGTGTTCAAGGCGCCCGTGCTGCTTCCCGGCACCGTCGTCTACGCCGGCGTCCGCACGGACCGGGCCGACGGGGTCTTCGAGCTGCGCGGCGCCGACGGCGAAGGCCGGGTGCACCTCACCGGGAGGACGGTGACCAGCGCTCGCCCTTCATGAGGTTCCCCAGGCCCTCCCACGCGAAGTTCATGAGCGTCGCGGCCGCCTCCCGCGCGGAGACGCCCGGTGTGTCGTTGGCCCATCCGGCCAGCGACTCCGCCGCGCCGACGAGCGCCTGGGCGAGACCCGCCACGTCCTTGTCGGCGAGTTCGCCGTCCCCGAGGGACTCGCGCGCCGCCACCCCGATCAGCCCCGTCACGAACGCCACGATCTCGTTCCGCATCACGGACACCTCGGCGGCGAACGGCTCCCCGTGCGTACGGGCCTGCCGGTGCAGCACGGCCCACGCGTCCGGGTGCTCCGTCGTGTGCCCGAAGAACGCGGTGAGGCCCTCCCACAGCTGACGGTCCGCCGGCAGCCCCGGGTCCACCGCCGCCCGCACGGCCGCGACCAGCGCCGCGGACTCCCGCCGGATGCAGGCGGTGAAGAGGTCCTCCTTGGAGTTCAGGTAGAGGTAGACCAGCGGCTTGGACACGCCGGCGAGCTCCGCGATCTCGTCCATCGACGCAGCGCGGTACCCCCGTTGCCCGAACGTCTGCACTGCGGCGTCGAGCATCTGCTGCTCCCGCACGGCACGCGGCATCCGCTTGGTCCTACCGGCACCTTCCACGTCAGACGTCCTCCCGGCCCTGGCCACCGATCTACTGTTCGGTAAGCCTAAGGCCCGCCGCGGGGCGGAAACGCCGAGGACCGGTCCGCACGGTTCCGCGGACCGGTCCTCGGGTGGGCTGCGCCGGATCGGCGCGTACGGTCGGGGTCGGGGGGCGGTCAGGCGTTGGGACGCTTGCCGTGATTCGCCTTCCTCTTCTTCCTGGCCCGCCGCTTGTTGCCTCGCTTCGACATGGTGCGAATCTCCCGCTTCCGGACGAAAACGATGATCTTGCCAGTCTAGGGCGGGCGCTCCCGCTCCGCACGCACAGCCCGCCGACACGGCGCCTTTCCCCTCCGGCCAGAGGCCGCACGAGCCGGGCACGCGAAGCGCCCGGGACCGGGACGGTCCACCGGTAGGGCCGGTGACCGGGCCACGATCGCCGAACACCCGGGGGCCCAGTGACCCGTCGGAACCGCCGCCAGAGGCCCGTTCGGCTGAGCGGCATCTTCAGCGCGGACGTGCAGGTGTTCCGGTTCTACCCGGACGGCACCGTCCTCGACGTACTCGTACGTCCCGCTCCCCGGCCCGAGAACGCCGCGACCATCGCCACGTGGCTGCGGCGCGAACTGCCCACTCCGGGCGTGCACACGGCACGCTACGAGCAGCACGGGGAGCGCGTCGCGTTCACGCGAGGCCACCTGAGAGACGAGGAGATCGAGGTGCGCGGCACGTGGTCCGAGGGCCGGCTCGCACTGGGCCTCGCGGGCCGGGGCCGGGGGCTGGCGCCCCGGCGCTTCGCGCGCCTGGACGCCGCCCGGCGGTGACCGGCGGCCCCGCGCGTCGCCCCCCGACGACGGAGGCCCCGGATCCGTCGGATCCGGGGCCCGCTCGCGGTGGGTCGGGGGCCTGCGGCCCTCACGCGGTGGCCGGCACCGCCACCTTCCGCTCGGTCTCGCGGGCGTCCGCGTCCACGTCGTCGATCGGCGACGGCTTCGCCGCGTCGTACGCGTCGCGGTCGAGGATCTTCTCGCGAGCGGCGACGATCACCGGCACGACGGTCTGGCCGGCGACGTTCGTCGCGGTCCGCATCATGTCCAGGATCGGGTCGATCGCCATCAGCAGTCCCACGCCCTCCAGCGGGAGGCCCAGCGTGGAGAGGGTCAGCGTCAGCATGACCGTCGCGCCGGTGAGACCCGCCGTGGCGGCGGATCCGACGACCGAGACGAAGGCGATCAGCAGGTAGTCCTGAACGCCGAGCTGGACCTCGAAGATCTGCGCGATGAAGATCGCTGCCAGCGCCGGGTAGACGGCGGCGCAGCCGTCCATCTTCGTCGTCGCGCCGAACGGCACGGCGAAGGAGGTGTACTCCTTCGGAACGCCGAGACGCTCGGTGACCTTCTGGGTGACCGGCATCGTGCCGACCGAGGAGCGGGAGACGAAGGCGAGCTGGATGGCCGGCCAGGCACCCTTGAAGAACTGCAGCGGGTTGACCCTGGCGACGGTCGCCAGCAGCAGCGGGTACACGCCGAACAGGACCAGCGCGCAGCCGACGTAGACGTCGGCCGTGAAGGTGGCGTACTTGCCGATGAGGTCCCAGCCGTAGTCGGCGATCGCGTGGCCGATGAGGCCGACGGTGCCGATCGGGGCCAGCCGGATGACCCACCACAGGGCCTTCTGCAGCAGCTCCAGCACGGACTCGCTGAAGGCGAGGACCGGCTGGGCGCGGTCGCCGAGCTGGAGCGCGGCGACACCGGCGACGGCGGCCATGAAGACGATCTGGAGGACGTTCAGCTCGGTGAAGGGCGTGACGACGTCCGTGGGAACGATCCCGGTGAGGAAGTCGATCCAGGAGCCTGCCTTCTCCGGCTTCTCGCCGTCCTGCCGGGTGAGGCCGGTGCCCGCCCCGGGGTCGGTGAGCAGACCGATCGCCAGGCCGATCGCCACGGCGATCAGCGAGGTGATCATGAACCACAGCAGCGTGCGGCCGGCCAGCCGTGCGGCGTTGTTGACCTTCCGCAGATTGGTGATCGACACCAGGATCGCGAAGAACACGAGCGGCGCGACGGCCAGCTTCAGCAGCTGGACGAAGATGTCGCCGACCTGCTCCAGGGTCGTGCGGAGCCAGGTGACGTCCTGACTGCGGGCCAGCCAGCCGAGCAGGACGCCGGCGACCAGACCGGCGACTATCTGGGCCCAGAACGGGACCTTCGGTATGCGGCTGGTGTGGGCGGGCGTCGCGGAGTTCGCGGACACGGACACACTCCGGTGAGGCGTATCGGAAAGGCGGGGGGACGGGGATGCGGCGCCCGTTCGCTCGGGGGAGGCCGCTCTGTGACGCCGGGTCAGACCGAACGGCGACAGATTGCGGACATGCCGGGGGAGGTCCCGGCGCGAGCGCAGCAAGGTGCGTCGACGTGCAGGCGCGTCACGAGCGGGGGGCTCATGACCGTTTCGGGGCACACTGCTGTCGTCATGGCCACACGTTAACACTTGAACTTTGAGACCCTCAAAGTCGGACTTTGAGTCTGGATCGCGCCATCGAGCGTCCGGAAACGGCACTGCCCCAGCGCGGGAGCGCTGTGCTCCCGGCCGGGGCGGCGGGGTCTGCGGAGTTCGACGTGACGAAGGTCACGTCCACCGGCGGAGCCGGAGGACGGCGTCGCGCGCTACTGGACGTCCTCGCGGGTGCGGTTGGCCTCCAGGCGGGTCTTGGCCCGGTCCACCTTCGCGACGATCTGCTCGGACATCGCGTCGCGCTGCTTGCGCAGCAGGACGAAGCTCAGCGGCGCCGAGATGAGGACGGAAAGGACGAGCACCCACAGCAGGTTGGAGTCGCCCAGGCCGCGCGGCAGTACGCGCAGGTACACCAGCCCCCACAGGACGAAGAAGCAGCCGGCGAAGACGCCGAGCCGCATGAGGGTGTACCGGAGCGTGGCGCTCGTCTTGCTGTCGGACACGACGGCCCCTTTCCTTCACTGAGTCGCCCGTCCAGTGAAGCACGTCCCGACCGTGGTCCATTCGGCGGCTCCGGCCGGTCCGGCCCGGAGTGCGCTCCGGGGAGGATCAGACGAGCGGGAGCAGCATCGTGATGTCGTCGCGGAAGTCGCCGTCGGAGACGCGGATCGCGTCGGGCACCCGGCCGACCTCCTTGTAGCCGCACGAGGCGTAGAACCGCTCCAGTCCCGCGCCGCCGCGGCAGGTCAGCCGTATCGCCGTGATCCCGCTCATCCCGCGTGCGGCGCCGGCGGCCTCGGCGAGCAGGTCCCGGCCGTAGCCCCTGCCCTGGTGCCGGGGATGCACCATCACCGTGTAGAGCCAGATCCGGTGACGCATCAGCCGGTGCGCGTTGTGCGTGAGGAACGCGGCGGCGGCGACCTCGCCGTCCTCGTCGCGCCCGACGAGCAGCCGCGTCCGTCCCTCGGCCATCGCCGCCAGGTGCCGGACCAGTTCGGGCCGTACGTCCTCCGTGCTCACCGGCGGTACGAACCCCACGGCCCCGTCGGCGTTGCTCACGTCGGTCCAGAGCCCCAGGATCCCGTCACGGAGCGCGGGGTCGACGGGCGGATCGAGCGTGAACTGCAGAGCCATGACCCCGACGATAACAACGCCCCGGCCCCTGCCCGGGTGGCCCCGAAGGGGCCGGGCACGCCCTCGCGGGCGGGTGGGACCGGGGCGCCACGGCCTCGGACTCGGCCCCCGTACGGGGCCGGACGGGTCAGACGCGCATGGGCTGCGGCGACTCGCGGCGGTCGCCGTCGGGGCCGGGGTACTCGCGGATGACCTCGTAGCGGGTGTTGCGCTCCACCGGGCGGAAGCCCGCGTCGCGGATCAGCTCCAGCAGGTCGTCGCGCGTCAGCTTGTTCGGCGTGCCGTAGTTGTCCGCGTCGTGGGTGATCTTGTACTCGACGACCGAGCCGTCCATGTCGTCCGCGCCGTGCTGAAGGGCCAGTTGCGCGGTCTGCACACCGTGCATCACCCAGAAGACCTTCACGTGCGGGACGTTGTCGAACAGCAGCCGGGACACGGCGAAGGTCTTCAGGGCCTCCGCCCCCGTCGCCATCGTCGTCCGGGCCTGGAGCCTGTTGCGGACCTTGCCGTCCTTCATGTCGACGAAGTCGTGCTGGTACCGCAGCGGGATGAAGACCTGGAAGCCGCCGGTCTCGTCCTGCAGTTCACGCAGCCGCAGGACGTGGTCCACGCGGTGGCGGGGTTCCTCGATGTGCCCGTACAGCATCGTGCACGGGGTCTTCAGGCCCTTCTCGTGCGCGAGGCGGTGGATCCGGGACCAGTCCTCCCAGTGGGTGCGGTGGTCCACGATGTGCTGGCGCACCTCCCAGTCGAAGATCTCGGCACCGCCGCCGGTCAGTGACTCCAGCCCGGCGTCGATGAGCTCGTCCAGGATCTCCGAGGCGGTGAGCCCGGAGATGGTCTCGAAGTGGTGGATCTCGGTCGCGGTGAAGGCCTTCAGCGAGACGTTCGGCAGCGCCTGCTTCAGTTCGCGCAGCGACCGGGGGTAGTAGCGCCAGGGGAGGTTCGGGTGGAGCCCGTTGACGATGTGCAGCTCGGTGAGGTTGTCGCTCTCCATCGCCTTGGCGAGGCGGACGGCCTCCTCGATGCGCATCGTGTACGCGTCCTTCTCGCCCGGCTTGCGCTGGAACGAGCAGTACGCGCACGACGCCGTGCAGACGTTCGTCATGTTGAGGTGGCGGTTGACGTTGAAGTGGACCACGTCACCGTTCTTGCGCGTACGGACCTCGTGCGCGAGGCCGCCCAGCCAGGCCAGGTCGTCCGACTCGTACAGGGCGATGCCGTCCTCGCGGCTCAGCCGCTCGCCGGCCCGGACCTTCTCCTCCAGCTCGCGCTTGAGCCCCGCGTCCATGCGGCCGCCTCCCAGATGTCCTCGTACTGCGCTTGCCCCAGGGCCTTTTCCCGGGTGTGCCCCCGGATCGCCGGAGGCCCCACCCACGGTACGCCTAGACCTCCTCGGGCAGGTCCCCGACCCGGTTCTCCCACTTCGTGGACAGCACGATGGTGGTACGGGTCCGCGAGACGCCCTTCGTCCCCGACAGCCGGCGGATCGTCTTCTCCAGTCCGTCGACGTCGCTGGCGCGCACCTTGAGCATGTACGAGTCGTCGCCCGCGATGAACCAGCAGTCCTCGATCTCCGCGAGGTCGCGCAGCCGGTGTGCCACGTCCTCGTGGTCGGCGGCGTCGGAGAGGGAGATGCCGATCAGCGCGGTGACACCGAGCCCGAGGGAGGCGGCGTCGACGGTCGCCCGGTAGCCGGTGATGACTCCGGCGGCCTCCAGGCGGTTGATGCGGTCGGTGACGGAGGGACCGGAGAGTCCCACGAGCCGGCCGAGCTCGGCGTACGAGGCCCTGCCGTTCTCGCGCAGGGCCTGGATGAGCTGCCTATCCACGGCGTCCATATGCCTGAGCCTTCCATTATTCATCGCTACCGCAATTTTACGTGTGAAATCCAAGGCATGCAGGGTGTACACCCCGCGCTGCCCATGCGTGTCCCGAACGTTCGGGGACGACGGGGGGCGTCGGGGCCGCGGACAGCCCTCCCGCCGACCGCCGCGGTCCCCTCGCAGTCGGTCGGCTAGTCGGCCCTGGAGCCCCCCAGCTCTCCCTCCCAGCGGCGGTACAGGCCGTGCGCGACACCCGCCGCGTCCAGCGCCCGCCCTGCCACGAAGTCCACCAGGTCCTGGATGTGCGTCGCTCCCGCGTAGAAGGCGGGGGACGCGGGCAGGACCACCGCGCCCGCCTCGTCGAGCGCCACCAGGTGCCGCAGGGTCTGACCGCCCAGCGGGGTCTCGCGCACGGCGACGACGAGCCTCCGGCGCTCCTTGAGCGTGACGCTCGCCGCCCGCTGGAGCAGGTCCTTGGACAGCCCGAGCGCCACTCCCGCGACACAGGCGGTGGACGCCGGCACGATCAGCATGCCCTTCACCGGGTACGACCCCGACGACGGTCCGGCGGCCAGGTCCCCGGCCGCCCAGTGGCGCACCGCGCTCACGTCCACCCGGAAGGTCCCGGGCTTGCCGTCCGCGCCCCGCTCCAGCCAGGTGCGGAGATCGTCCTCCCAGTGCGCGTCCCGGAACGCGATCCCCGTCTCGTCGAGGAGGGTGAGCCGCGAGGCCCGCGACACCACCAGGTCGACGCTCTCACCCGCGTCGAGCAGACCGCGCAGTACGGCTGCGGCGTAGGGAGTCCCGGACGCCCCGGAGACCCCGACGACCCACGGGGTGCGGTTGGCGTCGTTCATGGGATTGAGCCTATCCGGCCACCGGGTGGCGGAACTGAGTCAGGTACCCCGGACGTTTCCGTGGGGAGACGCGGCAATCACAGGGGGCCATGATGTCGACCACCTCGATCGAGCCGGGCCGGACCGACCGGGCGAAGGCGGCCGGCAAGCTGATGCTGGCCTGGGTGGCGCTGCTGTGGGCCCTGGAGGCGGTGGACCACGTCACGGGCCACAGGCTCGACGCGTACGGGATCTCACCGCGCGAGCCCGGTGAGCTTGCGGACGTCGTCCCGGCGTCCTTCCTCCACTTCGGCTTCGGCCATGTGGCGTCGAACACCGTCCCGCTGCTGGTCTTCGGTTTCCTCGCCGCGCTCGGCGGCGTCCGCCGCTTCCTGGCCGTGGCGGCGCTGATCATCGTCGCGGACGGCATCGGCGTCTGGCTGATATCGCCGCCGGGCTCGAACACGGCGGGCGCGTCCGGTCTCGTCTTCGGTCTCTTCGGCTATCTGGTGGTCCGCGGCTTCGTGGACCGGCGGCCGCTGGACATCGGCGTCGGCCTGCTGATCGGCATGATGTGGGGCAGCTCGATCCTGCTGGGCCTCTCCCCCACCGACACGGGCGTCAGCTGGCAGGGACACCTCATCGGCCTGGTGGCGGGCGTCGTGGCGGCCTTCGTGTTCCGCCGCCGCAGGCCGGCCGCGACCACGGCCTGACGGGGCCGGCCAGGGCCGGGCACGGGCCGGGGCGCGGCGTGCTCAGGACCGGGCCGCGGGATCCACGGGGAGTCCTCGGTGACAGTCACATCGACGTCCCCGTCCACGCACTCGACGGTGGGCCGCACGGTGGCTACGGGGTGAGGCCCCGAACGGCCAGATCGGTCAGCGCACACACGAACAGGGCAATGCCGATGAAGCCGTTGACGGTGAAGAACGCACGGTTCAGCCGGGACAGGTCGTGCGGCGTCACGATCGTGTGCTCGTAGACGAACGCGATCGCGACGACCACCAGGCCCAGCCAGAGGAAGAGCCCGGCGCCGGTGGCCAGGGCGTACCAGACGAAGAGGGCCATCGTCAGGACGTGGCAGGCCCGGGCGCCCCACAGGGCGGCCGGGATGCCGAAGCGGGCCGGTACCGACCTCACGCCGTGGGCGCGGTCTGCCCGCACGTCCTGGCAGGCGAAGATCAGGTCGAAGCCGCCGATCCACACCCCGACCGCCAGCCCGAGGATCACCGCGTCCCAGGACCAGGTCCCGGTGACCGCGAGCCACGCCCCGACGGGGCCCATGGCCTGGGCGAGTCCGAGGATCGCGTGCGGGAAGTTCGTGAAGCGCTTCCCGTACGGATAGACCACCATCGGGACGACCGCCACCGGCGCGAGCGCCAGGCACAGCGGGTTGAGCAGGGCGGCGGCGCCGAGGAAGACCACGACGGCGATGCCCGCCCCGGTCCAGGCGGACCGCACCGACACCGCTCCGGTCACCAGCTCGCGGCCGGCCGTGCGCGGGTTGCGGGCGTCGATCTCGCGGTCGATGATCCGGTTGCAGGCCATCGCGAAGGTCCGCAGGCCCACCATGGCGACGGTGACGAGCAGCAGCGTGACCCAGTCGACGCGCCCGTCGCTCTCGAACATCGCGGTGAGTGCGGCGATGTACGCGAACGGCAGCGCGAAGACCGAGTGCTCGATCATCACCAGCCGCAGGAACGCCTTGGTCCGGCCGGGTCCGGGCACGGCCGCCGCGGACGCGCTCACAGGCCGTACTCCTTCCACCGGCGGTCGACCAGCGCAGCCGTGTCCGGGTCCGAGACGACCATCTCCGGCCAGCCCCCGTCCCGGGTGTAGCCCTCCTCGGGCCACTTCCGCGTCGCGTCGATGCCCGCCTTGCCGCCCCAGAACTGCTGGTAGGAGGAGTGGTCGAGGTGGTCCACCGGCCCTTCGACGACCGTCAGGTCGCGGGCGTAGTCGGTGTTGCCGAGCGCCCGCCACGACACCTCGTGCAGATCGTGGACGTCGCAGTCGGCGTCCACGACGACGATCAGCTTGGTCAGCGACATCATGTGCGCGCCCCAGACGGCGTGCATGACCTTCTGGGCGTGCTTCGGGTACTTCTTGTCGATCGAGACGATCGCGCAGTTGTGGAAGCCGCCCGACTCGGGCAGGTGGTAGTCCACGATGTCCGGCACGATGATCTTGAGCAGCGGGAGGAAGAAGCGCTCCGTCGCCCGGCCGAGCGGGCCGTCCTCCGTCGGGGGCCGTCCCACCACGATCGACTGGAGCAGCGGGCGCCTGCGCATCGTCACGCAGTCGATCGTCAGCGCGGGGAAGTCCTCCTGCGGCGTGTAGAAGCCGGTGTGGTCCCCGAACGGACCCTCGGGAAGCATCTTGCCCGGCTCCAGCCAGCCCTCCAGGACCACCTCGGCCTGCGCGGGCACCTGGAGCGGCACCGTCTTGCAGTCGACCATCTCGATCCGCTTGCCCTGCACGAAGCCGGCGAACAGGTACTCGTCGATGTCCCCGGGCAGCGGTGCGGTCGAGGCGTACGTCACGGCGGGCGGGCAGCCGAAGGCGATCGCGACCGGCAGCTTCTCACCGCGCCGCGCGGCCACCTGGTAGTGGTTGCGGCTGTCCTTGTGGATCTGCCAGTGCATGCCGATGGTGCGCTTGTCGTGGCGCTGGAGGCGGTACAGGCCGAGGTTGCGCACCCCGGTGTCCGGGTCCTTGGTGTGCGTGAGGCCGAGGTTGAAGAAGGAGCCGCCGTCCTCGGGCCAGGTGAACAGCGCGGGCAGCCGGTCCAGATCGACCTCGTCCCCGCGCAGGACGACCTCCTGCACCGGTGCGTCCTTGACCTTCTTCGGCGGCACGTGCGTCATCGCGCCGAGCTTGCCGAACGCCTCGCGCACGCCGACGAAGCCGTGCGGCAGCTCCGGCTTCAGCAACCCGCCGATCTTGGTGCTGATGTCGTCGTACGACTTCAGTCCGAGCGCCTTCAGCAGCCGGCGGTCGGTGCCGTACACGTTCATCGCGAGCGGCATGGACGAGCCGCGCACGTTCTCGAAGAGCAGCGCGGGGCCGCCGGACTTCTGGACCCGGTCGACGATCTCCCCGACCTCCAGGTACGGGTCGACTTCGGCCTTGATGCGCTTGAGGTCGCCCTCGCGCTCCAGCGCCCGGAGCAGCGAGCGAAGATCGTCGTAAGCCATGCCGTCCAGTATCGGCCACTCGCTACGCTGGACTTGTCACGGGGGCCGTTCCACGGCCCCGTATCTCCGCACGCAGGGGGCCGCCCATGCTTCGGGTACTGATGTTCTTGGTGCCGCTGGCGCTCAGCATCTACGCCTTCATCGACTGCATCTCCACGGACGAGAAGGAGATCAGGCACATTCCCAAGCCGCTCTGGGCGATCCTCGTGCTGCTCTTCCCGCTCGTCGGTTCGATCTCCTGGCTGATCGCCGGGAAGGACCGCGGCACGCCGCGTCCTGCGCGGCGCGGCGGCTGGGTGGCTCCCGACGACAACCCCGAGTTCCTGAAGTCCCTGGACGACGAGGGCAAGCCGGGGCAGTCCCGGGACCGGACGAAGGACCAGAAGCGCGACGAGGACCCGGGCACGTCCTGACGACGACGGGAGGGCCGGGTCATGGACCGGGAGACGGCACGGCAGTGGCTGTCCACCGCCGTCGACGAGGCGCGCGCGGGCCTCGCGGAGGGCGGCATCCCCATCGGCGCCGCGCTGTACGGGGCGGACGGCTCGCTCCTCGGCCGCGGGCACAACCGCCGGGTCCAGGACGGCGACCCCTCGGTGCACGCGGAGACGGACGCGTTCCGGGCCGCGGGGCGGCAGCGGTCGTACCGGGGGACGACGATGGTGACCACCCTCTCCCCCTGCTGGTACTGCGCGGGGCTGGTCCGGCAGTTCGGCATCTCGCGGGTCGTGGTCGGCGAGGCGGAGACGTTCCACGGCGCCCACGGCTGGCTCGAGGCGCACGGCGTGGAGGTGGTGGTCCTGGACGATCCCGTGTGCACGGCGATGATGCGGGAGTTCGTCGCCGGCCATCCGGACCTGTGGCACGAGGACATCGGCGAGGACGGCTGACCGCGCCGGCGCCGTCCGGTCAGGAGCGCGCGGCGTACTCCGCGCGCAGCTGCTCGAAGCGCTCCGGCGTCCAGGCGGACCAGTCCGCGGGCCGCCCGTCGAGAGCGTCCGACAGGTACTCGAAGTGCTGGTGCCAGCCTGCCAGGTTGTCGAGGCGCCGCCCGTCCGGGCCGGAGAACTCGTTGGTGAAGCGCAGCACGGTGGCGAGCGAGTCGGCGGGCGCCGGCTCCATGTGGAAGCGGATGCGGCCGTGCGTCCCCACGGTGTACTCCGCGACGGCCTCCCGGTCCCAGGCGGTGACCCGTCCGGAGACCACGGCCCCTTCGACGCTCTCCTCCGCGTTCAGCCAACGGAGCGTCACCGCGCCGCCGAGCTGGGGTTCCAGCAGATCGGCGGCGGCCAGCCACTGCGGCAGCCCCTCGGGCGTGGCCACGGCGGCCCAGACCCGCACCACGGGGTGCGGCAGATGGAGCACGTAGTGCAGGACGTGGACCGGGCCGTCGTCGCCGGCGCGGGTCTCACTGGTGCCGTACGGGATCGCTTCCGTCATGGCACCAGCGTCACCCGCGCGGGCCGGGGCCGCTACCGTGTCTCGGCCAGTCGGGGCCTGCCGGGACGCCCCGTGGGACGTCCCGGCAGCGGCGGGCGGCTCAGACGCCCGCGTAGCCGTGGAGGCTGTTCACGAAGAGGTTGACGCCGTAGTAGTTGAAGAGGAAGCAGGCGAAGGCGACCAGCGCGATGTACGCGGCCTTGCGGCCCTTCCAGCCGGCGGTGGCGCGGGCGTGCAGGTACGCGGCGTACGCCACCCAGGTGATGAAGGACCAGACCTCCTTGGCGTCCCAGCCCCAGTAGCGGCCCCAGGCGTCGCCCGCCCAGATCGCGCCGGCGATGATCGTGAACGTCCACAGCGGGAAGATCGCGGCGTTGATGCGGTACGCGAACTTGTCCAGGGACGCCGCGGCCGGCAGCCGCTCCAGCACCGAGCGGGCGAAGGAGCCGGGGTCGCCGCCGTCGGCGAGCTTGTTCTCGTAGGAGTCCCGGAAGAGGTACAGCAGGGTGGCGACCGCGCCCAGGTAGAAGACCGCGCCGCAGAAGATCGCGGTGGAGACGTGGATCCACAGCCAGTACGAGTGCAGGGCCGGGACGAGCTGGTCGCTCTCCGTGTAGAGCCAGGTGACCGCGATGCCCAGGTCCAGCAGGACCGTGGTGACCAGCGGCAGACCGATCCAGCGCACGTTCTTCCTGGCGAGGAGGAAACCGAGGTACGCGCCGACCGCCACCGTGGAGAAGGTGGTGGAGAACTCGTACATGTTGCCCCAGGGGGCGCGCTGCACCGAGACGGCGCGGGTGACGACGCCGGCGGCCTCGATCAGGAAGGCGAGGGCGGTCAGCGAGACCGCGATCCGGCCGTACATGTCGCCCTGCTGGTCGCCGCCGGCCGCGCCGGGGCCGTCGGGCACGTCCCGGGCACCGGCCGACGACCGGGTGACGACCTCGGGGCGGTCCAGCACGGCGGTGCCGCCGCCCTTGCGGGCGACCTGGATCTTCGGAGCGGCGGCCTTGCCGTTCGCCGTGAGGGCGGCGGCGGTACGGCCGACCTTGCTGCGGCTGCCGAACGTCCACTCGGCGATGTGCGCGAGGAAGGCCAGGGTGTACACGGCCATGGCCGAGTAGATCAGCACGTTGCTGAACTCGGCGAGGCTCTCGTTGTTGGCGGCGGCGAGATTCACTTCTCAGCCCCTTCGGCAGGAACAGCTTCGGACGGTTCGGGATCCGGCGCGGTGGGCGCCTTGGCGTTGAGCGATGCGGCCAGTTCGGCCAGCTCCTCGGGGAGCCCGGCGGACTCGCTCCGGCCCAGCCCCGCCATCTCGACGACGGTCACGCCGTCCTCCCCGCGCACGGCACGCACCCAGACGCGGCGGCGCTGGATGAACAGGGAGCCGACGAGCCCGGTGATCGCGGCGACGGCACCGGCGAGGGCGAGTCCGTTGCCCGGCTGCTGGGAGACCTGGAAGCTCGCCCACTCCTTGATCTCCTTCTCGAAGGTGATCGAGCCGGCGCCGCCGGGGAGCTTCATCGTCTCGCCGGGCAGCAGGGTCTGCTTGAACACCTCGCCCTTGGCGTCCTTGAAGGGCTTCATCTTGCGCGTGTCCAGCTGGTACACGTTCTGCGGGACGCCGGAGTCGACGCCGAGACTGCCGTGGTACGCGCTGAGGTTGAGCGCCGGGAAGACCAGGGCCGGGAACTGGGAGAACATCTGGCCGTGGCCCTTGCCCGCGTAGGTGGGGACGAAGAACGCCGGGAAGCCCAGCTGTTCCTTCTTGCCGTCCTTGTTGCGGTAGCCGTCCATCACCTTGATCACGCCGGTGGAGCTGACGTTGTTGTCGATCGGCAGCAGCGGCACGGCGGCCCTGTGGACGACCTGGCCCTTGCCGTCGCGGACGGTGACGACGGGCGCGTAGCCGTGGGCGAGCAGATAGACCTTGGAGCCGTCGATCTCGAGCGGCTCGTTGACCCGGATCACGGCCTTCCGGTCCTTGCCCTCGGCGCCCTCCGCGTAGGTGACCGCGGCCTCGTAGGTGCGGGCCGTGCCCTTCTGGGGGCCGCTGGGCTCGTACGTGCCCGTGAACTGGTCCAGGGTGAAGCTGAACGGCGCCAGGTTCTCGATGTCGAACATCGAACCGGACTTGAAGTCGTCGTACTGCGTGAGGGTGTTCGCGAAGCCGTCACCCTCGACGATCAGCTTGCCGCCCTCGGACTTGAAGAGCTGCCCGACGGCGAAGGCCACGAGCATCACGATCAGGGCGACGTGGAAGAGGAGATTGCCGACCTCGCGGAGGTAGCCCTTCTCGGAGGCCACCGCGTCCCCGGCGACATGGGCCCGGAACCGCCGCTTCCGCAGCAGTGCGAGCGCGGCCTCGCGGACCGCCTCGGGCCCGGCCTCGGTACGCCACGTCGCGTACACGGGCAGCCGGGTGAGGCGCTTGGGCGCACCCGGCGGGCGGCCGCGGAGCTGGCCGACGAACTGCCAGGTCCTCGGGACGATGCAGCCGATCAGCGAGACGAACAGCAGGATGTAGATCGCGGAGAACCACACCGAGCTGTAGACGTCGAAGAGCTGGAGCTTCTCGAAGACCGGCGTCCAGAACTCGTTGTTCGTCTTCCAGGTGCGGACCTTCACCTCGTCCACGCTGTTCTGCGGGATGAGGGAACCGGGGATCGCGCCCAGCGAGAGCAGGAAGAGCAGGATCAGCGCCACGCGCATGGAGGTCAGCTGGCGCCAGAACCAGCGGATCCAGCCGGTCGTCTCGCGGAAGCCCCAGTAGAGCGCGCCGGCGAGACCCGGGGCGCGCCGTCCGCCGAACGAGCCGGGCACGGCCCGCTCCTGGGGGGCGGTGGACAGCTGCTCACCCGCCCTGCCGAGGTCGGCGGCCTCCTGGCCGGCCCCCGAGGCGTCGGTCTCCGTCGTCGTGTCGGTGTCGCTCATCGATCAGATTCCCACCTGGAAGCCACTGGACCAGCTCTGCATCTCCTGCACGAGGATGTCCCACGCACCTGTGAGCAGCAGTACGCCGGTCGCGATCATCATGCCGCCGCCGATCCGCATCACCCAGGCATAGTGCCGCTTGACCCAGCCGAACGCACCGAGCGCCTTGCGGAAGGCGACGGCCGCGAGCACGAACGGCAGTCCGAGGCCGAGGCAGTACGCCGCGGTCAGCAGCGCCCCCCGGCCGGCGCTGCCCTGCTGTGCGGAGAGCGCCGTCACCGAGGCGAGGGTCGGGCCGATGCAGGGGGTCCAGCCGATGCCGAACAGCGCGCCCAGGAACGGTGCCCCCACGAGCCCCGTCGCGGGCCGCTTGTGGAAGCGGAACTCGCGCTGGGTGAGGAAGGGCATCAGGCCCATGAAGAACACGCCCATCAGGATCATGAGGACGCCGAGGGCCGTGGTGAGGACCTCGCGGTGCTCCTGGAGGGTCCAGCCGAAGAAGCCGAAGAGGGCCCCGCCGGAGACGAAGACGGCGGAGAAGCCGAGCACGAAGAGCGCGGCCCCGGAGGCCATCCGTCCCTTGCGGGCCTCCGCCAGATCGGTGCCGGTGACACCCGTCACGTAGGACAGGTAGCCGGGGACCAGCGGCAGGACGCAGGGGGAGAAGAAGGACACCAGGCCCGCCAGGACGGCGACGGGGAGCGCGAGCAGCATCGCGCCGCTCATGACCGTCTCGTTCTGCATCCCTACTTCTCCGCGAGCACGGGGTCGATCATGGAGCGGAGCTGCTTGTCGTCGAGTGCCGTCAGCGCCCGGGCCGCGATCTTCCCTTCACGGTCGATGACGATCGTGCTCGGGATGGCCTGCGGATTGAGGCTGCCCTTGGGGAACTTCAGGATCAGCTTGCCGATGGGGTCGTGGAAGCTCGGGTACGGGACCTCGTAGTCCTTCTCGAAGGCGAGCGCCGGGCCGGTCTGCGGGTCGCGGGTGTTGATCCCGACGAACTCCACGCCCTTGCTCCGGGTCTCTTCGGCGATCCTGGTCAGATAGGGCGCCTCGGCGCGGCAGGGCGCGCACCACGAGCCCCACAGGTTCAGCACGACGACCTTGCCCCGGTAGTCGGCGAGATCGAGCGGCTTGCCCGTCAGATCCTTGCCGGACAGCAGGGGGGCCGCCATGCGCTTGCCCTCGGGGGCCGTGGAGATCCCGCCCGTGCCGGTGACGAAGTTGGTGTCACCGCCGCCGCCGGACCTGCCGTTGGAGTCGCCGGTGCACGCCGACAGCGTGAGCGCGGCGGCGAGGGCGCCGGCGGCGAGCAGGGTGCGTCGAGGGGCACGGACAAGGCTCATGTGAAAAGTTTCGCATGAGGGTTCAGGAGATCTTGGCCGCCCCCCTTGCTGCCCGTAACGCCCCTTGTCAGGAGTGGTTAAGGAGCGTGGCGCGCCGGATCCGCGTGCCGCTTTCCCCGCGCGGCTACGCGGCGGTTTTCAGGAAGGCGTTCCAGCCGCCCTCCGGGGACTGTCCGACCTCGAGGGTGCGGAGCCTGGTGAGGATCTTCGGATCCTGCACGTCCAGCCAGTCGCAGAACTGCCGGAACGACACCAGTCGCACGTCCTTCTTCCCGGCCATCGACTTCAGTGCGTCCTCGACGGCGTCCATGTATATGCCGCCGTTCCACTGCTCGAAGTGGTTGCCGATGAAGAACGGCGCACGATTGGACTCGTAGGCCCGCCGGAATCCGTTGAGATAGGCCTCGGTGGCCTGCTTGCGCCAGCCCGGGTAACGCGCGGGAACACCCTTCGTCGAATTCCCGGACTGGTTGGCGAGGATGTTGTAGTCCATCGAGAGGACCTCGAAGGAGTGGCCGGGGAAGGGCACGGCCTGCAGGGGCAGGTCCCAGAGGCCGCCGCGCTTCTCGGGCCACTTCTGACGGCCGCCCGGGGAACTCGCGTCGTAGCGCCAGCCCAGCTTCTTCGCGGTCGGCAGGAGTTTGTCCTGGCCGAGCAGACAGGGGGTGCGGGCACCCACGAGTTCCTTGCGGTAGTCGAAGGGGAGCGGATCGAGTTCCGTCCAGCCGCTGTTGCTCTTCCACTGCGTGACGAAGGACACAGCCTGGTCGATCTCGTTCTCCCACTGGGCGGCCGTCCAGTTGCCGACGGAACCCGATCCGCCGCAGAAGTGCCCGTTGAAGTGGGTGCCTATCTCATGCCCTTCGAGCCACGCCCGGCGGACGTACGTGAGGGTGTCCTTGATGTGCGCGTCGGTGAGATAGCCGATGTCGGAGGCGCCGGCCGGGTTGTTCGGCGGGCGGTAGAGCGACTTCTTGGACTCGGGCAGCAGATAAAGCCCGGAGAGGAAGAACGTCATCGCCGCGTCGTGGTCCTTGGCGAGTTGCAGGAAACGCGGGAAGAGGCCGTTGCCGACCTCACCCGCGCCGTCCCAGGAGAAGATCACGAATTGCGGCGGGGTCTGCCCCGGTTCGAGCGGCACCGGGGTCTCGGGCTGATTCGGCTGCTCTCCCGTGTCGGCGGTCGAGCCGTCGCCTATGAGACGGACCGGCTTCTTCGCCGGGCCGGGCGGCTTGCCGTCGCCGCCCGCGTCACTTCCGCTCCGCCCCGGCTTCCCGCCGCCGCCCGAACCGACGCCGCAGCCCGCGGCGCCGAGGGCTGCGGCGGCACCGAGTCCCGCTCCCAGCAGGTTCCTTCGGGTGATGTTGCGCATGCCGACCGTCCCCGTTTCCCTGTCGCGTCCCCGTACGTACTCCCATGGAGTGAGATGGCATGCGGTACGCGAAGGTTCCAGGGGCTAGCACGGAGGGTGCGGAACAGCCAGACGGCTATGCGCCAAAGGCCTTCGACTTTCCCTTGACCGGTTTGGCGCCGGCGAGAAGGTGCGCCGGAACGAGATCGCGCGCGGGCTCCGAGTACGCCACCGAGGCGATCCTGTCGCCCTGGAAGGTGAAGGTTGTCAGCGACGCGAGCGTGCACTGCCGGCGGCGCGGGTCGTGCCAGAGCCGGCGCTGCTCCACATAGCTGCGCACGATCCAGATCGGCAGCTGGTGACTCACCAGGACCGCCTCGTGGCCGCGTGCGGCGTCCCGGGCGGATCCCAGCGCGCCCATCATGCGCACCACCTGGTCCACGTACGGCTCGCCCCAGGACGGCCGGAACGGATTCGTCAGGTGCCGCCAGTTGCCCGGCTTGCGCAGCGCGCCGTCGCCGACCCCGAAGGTCTTGCCCTCGAAGACGTTCGCCGCCTCGATCAGCCGCTCGTCCGTGTCCAGGGTCAGACCGTGGGACTTGGCGATCGGCGCGGCCGTCTCCTGCGCCCGCTCCAGCGGGGAGGCCACGACGTGGGTCACGTCACGGTCGGCGAGGTGCTCGGCGACGCGGTCGGCCATCCGGCGCCCCAGCTCGGAGAGGTGGTAGCCGGGACGGCGCCCGTAGAGAACGCCGTCCGGATTGTCCACTTCGCCGTGCCGGATGAGATGGACGACGGTCCTTTCCGTATTGATCCCCGTACCGGTCATGCCGTGGCCTCCGCGGCGGCACGGGCGGCGGCGGGCAGCGCGGCGGCGATCCGCTCGACGGCCGCGTCGTCGTGGGCGGTCGACACGAACCAGGACTCGAAGGCGGACGGCGGAAGGTAGACCCCTTGGGAGAGCATCGAGTGGAAGAAGGCGTTGAAGCGGAAGGCTTCCTGGCGCTTCGCGTCCTCGTAGTCCCGGACCTCGCCGTCGGTGAAGAACACCGAGAACATGTTGCTCGCCGTCTGCAGCCGGTGTGCGACGCCCTCCTTGGCCAGCGCGTCCGTGACCAGGCCCCGCACGACCGTGGAGACCGCGTCGACCTTCTCGTACGCGGCGTCGTCCAGCAGCCGCAGCTGGGCGAGGCCCGCGGCGGTCGCGACCGGGTTCCCGGAGAGGGTGCCGGCCTGGTAGACCGGCCCGGCCGGGGCGAGGTGCCCCATGACGTCGGCACGTCCGCCGAACGCCGCGGCCGGGAACCCGCCGCCCATGACCTTCCCGAAGGTCATCAGGTCCGGTACGACGCCGTCGACGCCGTACCAGCCGGCCTTCGACGTACGGAAACCGGTCATGACCTCGTCGGAGATGTACAGCGCGCCGTTCTCGGCACAGGCGTCCTTGAGGCTCTGGTTGAAGCCGGGCAGCGGCGGCACCACGCCCATGTTGCCCGGCGACGCCTCCGTGATCACACAGGCGATCTCGCCGGGGTGCGCCCGGAAGGCCGCGCGGACCGCGTCCGGATCGTTGTACGGCAGCACGATCGTGTCCCCCGCCTGCGCTCCCGTGACACCGGGGGTGTCCGGCAACCCGAAGGTGGCCACGCCGGAGCCGGCCGCCGCCAGCAGCGCGTCCACGTGCCCGTGGTAGCAGCCGGCGAACTTGATCACCTTGGCCCGCCCGGTGAACCCGCGCGCCAGCCGGATCGCCGACATGGTGGCCTCGGTGCCGGACGAGACGAGTCTCACCTGCTCGACCGGGGTGACCCTGGCCACGATCTCCTCGGCGAGCGCGACCTCGCCCTCACCGGGCGTGCCGAACGAGGTGCCGCGTGCGACGGCCTCCTGGACGGCCGCGGTGACCTCGGGGTGGGCGTGGCCGAGGATCATCGGACCCCAGGAGCACACGAGGTCCACGTACTCGCGGCCGTCCGCGTCGGTCAGGTACGGGCCGGTACCGGACACCATGAACCGGGGTGTACCGCCCACGGCGCGGAAGGCCCGGACGGGAGAGTTCACGCCGCCGGGCGTCACGAGGGACGCGCGGTCGAAAAGCGTCTGCGAAACTGGGGCGTCATAGGGAAAGCTCACGGAATCCATGGTGTCAGAGGCACGGGACGTTCTTGCGGACAGGTGTTTCACCACACGTCCGTGGGGGAGGTCACTGTCACGATGATCGGGTTGCGCGGCGGGGGCCGTGCGTCCTAAAAGCAGTCGGGTGGAGATATGCATCGCGGTGGCGGACTGGGCGAGGGGACTGACGACCTGGGTCCCGACCCTGCCCGGCGTGGGCGGCACCGGCGGCACGAGGCGGGTACGCCCGAGCCCGTGGAGAACAGAGGTGGCCGCGGTATGGGGGTGACCTACAAGTACTTCGGCGCGCCGGACGGCGCGACGGCCGCCCGAGTGCCGATTTCCATGCGTCCGGAGGAGCTGGGCGGTGACGAGCTCGGCATGGGCGGAATGTTCACCAAGATCAAACCCGAGACGATAGCCGCCATGGTTCTCACGGGTATTCAGGGCATGCCGCTGCACAAGGTGCCCCCGCTCGAGCTCGTGGTCCTCCACCCGGATTACGCCGTGGTGAAACTCCCGATGACGGTCGTCGACCCGCTCCGCGACATCGGCGAGGAATCGGTGGGCGCGGCCGCGTTCATCTGGTCCACCGTCCCGGACCGCGGGGGCCCGCGGGACGCGTTCAACGTCTACCAGCTGCTGCACGAATGGCAGGATTTCAGCCATCGTCTGCACGAGGCGGGGCATCAGCCGTACTGCCTGGTCTGGCCCTGAGCAAGGTCAACGGCGCAGGACCGGGAGACCGACGGGGACCGGGGCGCCGAACCGGCGGCCGTGGAGGCCCCGGCGGGGGCGCCGGCCCGGCGGGACGGGTCGGCGCGGCTCAGAGCCAGCCGTTGCGGCGGAAGCCCCGGTGGATCACATAGCAGGCGACGGCGATGACCGCGATCACGAGGGGATAGCCGTAGACCGAGCCGGTCAACGGCATGTGCTCGAAGTTCATCCCGTACGCCCCGCAGACCATCGTCGGCACGGCGACGATGGCCGCCCACGCCGTGATCTTGCGCATGTCCTCGTTCTGGGCGACGGTCATCTGGGCCAGGTGCGCCTGGAGGATCGAGTCCAGCAGCGCGTCGTAGCCGTTGATCTGCTCACCGGCCCTGGCCAGGTGGTCGGAGACGTCACGGAAGTACGGCCTGGTCTCCGGTGCGATCAGCGACGCGGGCTGGTGGGCCAGGGCCGCCAGCGGGCGGCTGAGCGGGGACATGGCCCGCTTGAACTCCAGCAGTTCCCGCTTGAGCTGGTAGATCCGGCCCGCTTCGCCCCGGCCGGCGGCACCGCGGCCCGCGTGCCCCGAGAAGACGGCCGACTCGACCGCGTCGATGTCGTCCTGGACGGCGTCCGCGACGGCGAGGTACTCGTCCACGACGAAGTCCGCCACGGCGTGCAGCACCGATGACGGGCCCTTGGCCAACTGTTCGGGAACGGTCTCGAGCGCCTCGCGGAGCGGGCCGAGCGAGCCGTGCCGTCCGTACCGGATGGTGATCACGAAGTCCCGGCCGGTGATCACCGTGATCTCGCCCGTCTCCACCACCTGGCTGGTGGAGGTCAGTTCGGCGTGCTCGGCGTACCCGACCGTCTTGAAGACCGCGAGCAGGGTGTCGTCGTACGGCACGACCTTCGGCCTGCTGTGCGCGTCGACGGCGTCCTCGACCGTGAGCGGGTGCAGCCCGAACAACTCGGCGAATTCCTCGAACTCCTCGCGGGAGGGCTCGTGCAGCCCGAGCCAGACGAAGCTGTTGCTCGTGGGGTCGGCGCCGTTCTCCTTGCGGACCCGTCGCAGCGCCTCCGCGGCCGGGCAGTTCCCGGCCTGCCGCACTCCGTCCGCGTAGCCCACGCAGTTGACGACCGCGCTGCCGAGGGGCGACCGGGCCGGATGGCTCAGGTCGACCGTGCGACGGTAGGCGCGGCGTACCGCGCGACCGAGGGTGCGGATCATCGACAACGCGGACTCCCGGACGGACAGGGGGTGGTGCTTCCCCGGCCAGCCTCTCGAACGGGAAGTCGCTTGTAAATGACGGGCGGTGCGCGGAAGCCCGACGAGCGGCGTCCGCGAACGTGACCGGCGGCCTGAGGGCGCGTGCCCGCGTACGCGACCGGAGCGGTGCCGACCGATGGCCGCGGTAGGTGCCCCACGCCACGCCCCTGGCGCGGGACACCGGCGCGGGGCCAGGCGGCGGAACCGAACGGCGAAAGTCCGGTGAGGGTCCTGGGGTGACCCTGCGTTCCCGGCCACCTTCGGGCCGGGTACGCGCCGTTGCCGGACATCCTTTTGAACGGTGAACTAACTCCAGCCGGGCGCCCTGGCTGCCGATGTCCGGACTGCGCCCGTCGTGAGTCGCTCCGACGTGCCGTGACGGTCCTGACACGAGACACGAGTTTCCCGAGCCCGAGGAGGTCCGGCGTGGCTGACGTCCTGCTGGCTCTGTGCATCCCGCTGACGCTCTTCGCGAGCGGTCTCTACGCGGTGTGCGACAGCTGGTGGCGACGACGCAGGCGCGGTGCGGTGCAACCGCGTCACCTGTATCCGGGCGTGTGCTCCTACGTCTACGCCTACGAGCACCCCCGCGCGCACGCCGGAGCCCGGCTCGCGGAGCGGGACATGCTCACCGCGGCGGAGGAGATCGTCGACGAGGCCTACGCCAAGCTGGCCTGGCTGTACGACGGCGCCTGCGCCGGCCCGGACGCCGGCGCGAACGGCGACACGGGCGCCGACGTCGGTGCCGAGCCGAGCGCCGACCCCGTCAGCGCCGACTCCACCGCGGATCACGGCCCGTCACGGCCAGCACCCGCGCGAACGGTGACGCGTCCGCCGGAACACTGACCGGCTCACCGAACGCCCCGTAGCGACGCGCCTGCGGCGCCATCTCCTCGACCGCCGGGCCGAGTTCCGCCACCACCCCGGGGTCAGGTGCGTACTCCTGACCGGTCGCACGCGCCAGGTCCCATACGTGCACGGTCAGATCGGCCAGCACCATGTGCCCCACGGTCCTCGCGGGGAGGCCCAGCGAACCCGTGGCCCCCTCCTCCGCCCCCGGCTCGGCCCAGGCCTTGGCCAGGCGCGCGGTCTCGTCGGCGAAGCTCTCCCGCCAGTCCCGCTCCGCCGTGCGGTCGGGCGTCTCGGAGAAGTCGGTGTCCTGCTTGGCCGCCAGCGCCTGGAAGTTGACCACGACCTGGAACAGGTGGTTGATCAGCGCGCGGACGTCGTACTCGGGGCAGGGGGTCGGTGCGGTGAGCGCGTCGTCGGTCACCCCGCGCACGACGGGAAGCGCGCGCTCGGTGGTCGCGGCGAGCAGTTCACTGATGGTCTTCATGCGGCAACGGTGGCACCGCTGGGCCCGGGCGTCTTGAACAAACGCGACATAGGATCCGGGCATGGCGACCAGGAGCGGGCCCGGAGGGTTCGACGGGCCGGGGCCCGCCGGCGGGGCGCGCGGGGCCGGGGCACCGGAGCCGCGGCGCGACACCCGGGGGATCGTGGACGCGCCGGAGCTGTTCGCACGCGTACGGTTCCGGCGCCGCACGCCGGCCCCTCCCCTCCGCCCCTATCTGGAGCACTACTGGCTCGTCGACTGGGACCTTCCCGAGCCGTACGTCACGCACGTCGTCCCCCATCCGTCGGTGAACGCCGTCTTCCAGCGGTACGGGGACGAGGAACCGTGGGGCGAGGTCGCCGGCATCGGTCCCGGCCTCTTCACCCGGAAGCTGGAGGGGCGCGGGCGGGTCTGCGGTGTGCAGTTCCGGCCCGGCGGGTTCCGCCCGTTCGCGCCGGGACGGCCGGTGTCGGCGTGGACGGGCCGCCGGGTGGCCGCTGCGGACGTCTTCACGGCGGCCTCCGTCGGGCCCTCGGGCGGGCCGGCACCGGTGGACGTCGCGGCCGTCGTCGTCCCCGACGAGGAGGACGCCCGGGTGGCCGCCCTCGACGCCTTCCTCCTCGCCCTGCGGCCGGAACCCGATCCGCGGGCGGACCACGCGATGGCCCTGGTGGAACGGGTGCGTACGGACCGCACGATCCGCAGGGTCGCCCAACTCGCCGCGGCGGAAGGTGTGTCGCCGCGCACCCTGCAACGGCTCTTCGCCGCGTACGTCGGCGTCGGACCCAAGTGGGTCGTCCTGCGCTACCGCATCCACGAGGCCCTGGAGCGGGCGGAGGCGGACAGCCGGGCCGCGGGTGGTGCCGGGCGCACCGCCGAGCCGGGCGCGGACGGAGCCGGCCCCCGTTCCCGGGGCGCCGAGCCCGACTGGGCGGCCCTCGCGGCGGAACTGGGCTACAGCGACCAGGCCCACCTCGTACGCGACTTCACCGCGACGGTCGGTGTGCCGCCCACGGCGTACGCGGCGACCAGGACGCCCGGGTGAGCCGCTGCTCCGGGCGTTGTCGGTCCGGTGGCGTACCGTGCGGGACATGGACGACGCGACACCGGTTGTGCGGATCGAGCCCTGGTCGGACGACGACTTCGAGCTGCTGCGGGCCCTCAACGCGCCGGAGTTGACGGCGCACCTCGGAGGACCCGAGCCGGAGGCGAAGCTCACCGAGCGGCACCGGCGCTATGTGGCCCTGAGCGCGGACGGGTCCGGGGCGGGGCGGATGTACCGCGTGGTGCTGACTGACGGCGGGGAGCCGGTCGGTTCGATCGGGTTCTGGGAGAAGTCCTGGCGCGGCGGGAAGGTCTGGGAGACGGGCTGGAGCGTCCTTCCCGGCTTCCAGGGGCGCGGGATCGCGACGGCGGCCACGCTGGCCGTCGTCGAGGAGGCCCGCGCGGCGTCCGAGCACCGCCATCTGCACGCCTTTCCGTCCGTCGACAACCTTCCGTCGAACGCGGTGTGCCGCAAGGCGGGCTTCTCGCTGCTCGGGGAGTGCGACTTCGAGTACCCGCCCGGCACGCCGCTGCGCAGCAACGACTGGCGACTCGATCTCGGCGATCCGGAGTCGGGCGGGGCCGAGCCGGATCCGAGGGGTGACGACCGGTTCGTGACCGGCGGCAGGCCCTGAGGCAGGCCCGGTCCGAGCGCGGGACGCCTCGGTACGGGGCGGAGGCGGCCGGTCCGGGCGTCGGGCGGGGTCGTTCCGCGAGCGGGCCGCGCAGGGACGGTCCACAGGCGCGGTCCCTCGTCAGAGGCGTGCGTCCGGCCGGAGTCCGGGCCGCGAGGCTCGGGCCGGCGTTCCGGACGACGTGGTTCCCGGACGGCGTTCCGGCGTTCCGGCGCGAACGCGGCCGACACGGTGGCGCGGCATGCCGCGGACCCGGCGGAAACCGCTGGCTGGGGCCGTGCGCCCGATGGCATGCTGGCGGCGTGAACGGACCGGAGATCCACATCAGCTTCGCCCCTGAGCTGCGGCTCTTCGTCCCGGCGGAGCGCCGGGACGGACGGACGCCCCTCGTCACGGACGGTTCGTCGAGCCTCGGGCACGTCGTCGAGTCGCTCGGGGTCCCGCTCACCGAGGCCGGGCGGCTGCTGGTGGACGGCAGCCGGGTCGAGACCTCGTACGTCCCCGCCGAGGGCGAGCACGTCCAGGTCCTGGGCGTCGAGCGCCCCCAGCGGGTGCCGGGCGCCCCTCTCCGGTTCCTCCTCGACGTCCATCTCGGCACCCTCGCCCGGCGGCTCCGGCTCCTGGGCGTCGACGCCGCGTACGAGAGCGAGGACATCGGCGATGCCGCCCTCGCCGCGTTCTCGGCGCGCGAGCAGCGCGTGATGCTGTCCCGGGACCGGGGGCTGCTGCGCCGCCGGGAGCTCTGGGCCGGGGCGTACGTCTACAGCGACCGCCCCGACGACCAGCTCCGTGACGTGCTGGAGCGCTTCGCGCCCGCCCTCGAGCCCTGGACCCGCTGCACCGCCTGCAACGGCCGCCTCGCCGACACGGACAAGGCAGCGGTGGAGCACCACCTGGAGCAGGGCACGCAGCGCTCGTACGACGTGTTCGCGCAGTGCACGGCCTGTGAGCGGGTCTACTGGCGCGGCGCCCACCACGCCCGGCTGCAGACGATCGTCGAGGACGCGCTGCGCGAGTTCGGCGGCGCGGTCGCCTGACCGCACTCGCCGGGCCGTCAGGTGCACCCGGTCATCGCTTCGGCGAGGGTCACCGTGGTCATGACCGGTACGGCTGAGGACTCTCCGCGGTGAGATACCGCTGGATCGTCGGGGCGAGCCACGCGATCACCTCGTCCCGGGTCATCTCGACCGCCGGCGGGATCCGGAGCACATAGCGGGCGAGGGCCATTCCCAGGATCTGCGAGGCGGCGAGCGCGGCCCGGCGCGGCACCTCGTCGCGCACGGGGCACACCCCTTCGGCGATGGGCAGCAACTGCCCCCGGAACACCTCCGTCATGCGCTCGGCACCGGCGGCGTTGGTGACACCGACCCGGAGCATCGCCGTCAGCACCTCGTCGTGCTCCCACCGGTCGAGGAAGTGGGACACGAGCACGGCGCCGATGTGCTGCCCGGGCATCGCACCCAGTTCGGGAAGCCGCAGGTCCATCTCGGAGGCCGCGGCGAAGAGCCCCTCCTTGTTGCCGTAGTACCGCATCACCATCGACGGGTCGATCCCCGCGTCCTTGGCGATGGCGCGGATCGTGGCCCGCTCGTACCCGTCGGCGGCGAAGCGTTCACGGGCGGCTTCGAGGATGGCGGCGCGGGTGGCGTCCGAGCGGCGCGCGGTGGGAGAGGGCTCCGAAGTCATGCCAACAAATGTAGGCCAACGGGCGTTGACAGACCAGTCGGACCGGACCTAACGTTGCCTACAAGCGTTGGCCAACATGCGTTGACCCACACTCGTAGGCCCACGCTCGTTGACCTTCAAGCGCCCGACCCGTGGCCCGGCAGGGGAAACCCGGCCGTCCCTCGGGCGCCCGAGTGCCGACAGGAGGCACCGTCATGACCGACCAGACCGCCGACCGGAGCACCACCACCCCCGCCCCCACGGAGACGGACGTGACGGTCGTGGGGGCGGGGCCCACCGGGCTTCTGCTCGCGGGCGACCTCGCGGCGGCCGGTGTCCGCATCACCGTGGTCGAACGCCGGCCGCCGGAGAGGAGCAATCTGACCCGGGCCTTCGGGGTGCACGCACGCACGCTGGAGCTCCTCGACGCCAGGGATCTGGCGGACGAACTGGTGGCGAGGGGTACACCCATCACCGGCCTGCGACTGTTCCGCCGGCTCTCCCTCGATCTGTCCCGGCTGGCTTCCCGCTTCCCCTATCTGCTGATAGCGCCGCAGTACGAGGTGGAGCGGCTGCTGGAGCGCCGTGCACGCGCCGCCGGGGCCGACTTCCGGTACGGCACGGAGCTGCGCGGCCTGCGGCAGGACGCCGGATCGGTCACCGCCGAGATCCGCGACGAGCACGGTGCCGGCACGGAACTGCGCTCCCGCTACCTCGTCGGCACGGACGGGATGCGCAGTTCGGTGCGGCAGTCGCTCGGTCTGCCCTTCCCCGGGGTCTCGGCCATCCGCTCGATCCTGCTCGCGGACGTGCGGCTCGACCAGGAACCGGAGAATCTGCTCACCGTCAACGGCACGGGCCGGGCCTTCGCCTTCATAGCCCCCTTCGGTGACGGCTGGTACCGGGTGATGGGGTGGCGGCGCGACCGCACGCAGCCGGACGACCGGCCAGTAGACCTGGACGAGGTGCGCGAGGTCGCCCGCCAGGCGCTCGGCACCGACTACGGCATGCGGGACGCCCGCTGGCTCTCCCGCTTCCACAGCGACGAACGCCAGGTCCCCGAGTACCGCCGGGGCAGGGTCTTCCTCGCCGGGGACGCCGCGCATGTGCACTCTCCCGCCGGAGGCCAGGGGATGAACACCGGCCTGCAGGACGCGGCGAACCTGTCCTGGAAGCTCGTCGCCGCCCTGCGGAACCACGCCCCGGACCCCGACGGACTCCTCGACACCTACCACTCCGAGCGCCACCCGGTGGGCGCCCAGGTGGTGCGCAGCAGCGGGGCGATCGTGCGCCTCGCCATGGCGCACACACCCCTCGAGCGCCTCACCCGCGCCCTGGCGACCAGCTTCCTGAATGCGGCCCGGCCCGCCGCGGACAAGGCGATGGGCATGATCTCGGGCACAGGTCTCTCCTACGGTGCCCCGCGCGGCGCCCACCGACTGACCGGCAGGCGCGCGCCCGACCTCTCCCTCAGGGAGGGCCGGCTCTACGAACTGCTGCGCAGGGGCGAGTTCGTCCTCGTGGCACCGGACGGAGCCGACACGGAGCCGCCTTCGGCGCCCGGCCCCGTCGCCAGGGCCCACTGGTGCGACGCGAACCGCTCGGCAGTCCTGGTACGCCCGGACGGATACATCGCGTGGGCGCGGGACTGAGCACGGGACTCGGCGGCGAACGCGGGATGCGCGGCGCCGGCCCGGCGCGGACCGCACACCGTCCCGTGTCGCGGGTGCCGCACCTCGACGTGCCAGGCTGGCGTCATGGTCGTCGCCCGCTCCGTGTTCCTTTTCGCCGTCGCCGCCGTCTTCGAGATCGGCGGTGCCTGGCTGGTCTGGCAGGGTGTGCGGGAGCACCGGGGCTGGATCTGGATCGGCGCGGGGGTCCTCGCCCTCGGTGCGTACGGGTTCGTGGCCACGTTCCAGCCGCAGGGCGACTTCGGACGGGTCCTCGCCGCCTACGGCGGGGTGTTCGTCGCGGGTTCGATCGCCTGGGGCATGGTGGCCGACGGCTACCGTCCCGACCGCTGGGACGTCCTGGGCGCCCTGATCTGCCTGGCGGGCATGGCCGTGATCATGTACGCGCCGCGCGGCCGGTGAGCCTCTGCCTATCCTGACCACTGGTAACGATCAGTTGACCGAGGAGCCGTCATGACCGCCACGCCCATCGCCGTCGTCACCGGAGCGAGCAGCGGAATCGGCGCCGCCACCGCGCGGAGTCTCGCCGCGGCCGGCTACCACGTGGTCCTCACCGCCCGTCGCAAGGACCGGGTGGAAGCCCTCGCCGCCGAACTGACGGACGCCGGGCACCCGGCCACGGCCCATCCCCTCGACGTCACCGACCGCGCCGCCGTTGACGCCTTCGCTTCCTCCCTCGAAGGCTCCGGCCCCGTGAAGGTCCTGGTCAACAATGCGGGCGGAGCCCTCGGCGCCGACTCCGTCGCGACCGGCGACCCGGCCGACTGGCGCCAGATGTACGAGGTCAACGTCATCGGCACGCTGAACCTCACCCAGGCGCTGCTCCCCGCGCTCACCGCCAGTGGCGACGGCACGGTCGTGATCCTCTCGTCCACGGCCGGGCACGCCACGTACGAGGGTGGCGCGGGTTACGTCGCCGCGAAGCACGGCGTGCACGTCCTCGCAGAGACCCTTCGTCTGGAGATCGTCGGCACACCGGTCCGCGTCGTCGAGATCGCCCCGGGCATGGTCAAGACAGAGGGCTTCGCGACCACGCGGTTCCGGGGCGACACCGAGAAGGCCGCCAAGGTCTACGAGGGCGTCGCCGAACCGCTCACCGCCGAGGACGTCGCCGAGACCGTCACCTGGGCGGTCACCCGCCCGGCCCACGTCAACATCGACCTGCTGATCGTCCGCCCCCGGGCCCAGGCGTCGAACACGAAGGTCCACCGGGAGCGCTGACCCGGCCCGGCCCCGACGGCGCGCCGGCCCCCTCCGGGCCGGTGCCTTCCGGCCCACGCCCTCGCACCACTCGCCCTCCCCTCCCCCACGCCCTCTCCCCTCGCCCCCTCGCCTGGCCCCCTCGCCTGGCCCCTGCCGTCGGTGAAAGGGACCCCGACCTCGCAGACCAGCCGGCCGTGCGATCGAGGACGGATCGACGGCCCGGCCCCGGCCCGGTCCCGTGGCCGGGCCACCGCGATCCGGCGGCTCGGCCATTCAGCCGCGGTCCGCTGGCGTGCCCCGTCCGGCCGCGATGGTGTGGAGGCGGTCGTGTACCGACGTCCAGGACCTGGGCGGCTTCGGGTACTCAGCCGTGAGCGAGGAAGGGCGGAGCATGCACATACCCGGGCACGTGGCGGGCCGCCGGCATCATGCGGCGGCCCTCGCCGCAACGCTGTTCTGCTCGACGCTGTTCATCGGGCCGGACATCGCCCCGGCCGGCGGTGACACGCCCCCTCGGGCGGCGCCCGCCCCGAAGCTGGACTGGACCCCCTGTGTCCCGGGCAGTCCGTTCGACTGCGCGACGGCGAACGTGCCGCTCGACCACGCGAATCCCCGTGGCCGCACGATCGAACTGGCCGTCATCAGGCGGAAGGCGACCGACCCCGGACGCCGCATCGGCACCCTGTTCTTCAACCCCGGAGGCCCCGGAGGGCCCGGGACGGTCCAGATGCCGCAGAACTACGAGTCGTTCCCGCAGGAGGTGCGGGAACGGTTCGACATCGTCAGCTGGGACCCCCGCGGTATCGGGAGCAGCACCGCGGTGAACTGCTTCGGCAGTCGCGAGGAGGCGGACGCCTGGGCCGCCGGGAAGCCGGCCGGCTTCCCGGTGGGTGCACGGGAGCGGGCGGAGTGGATCGCCGCGTACAAGGACCTGTCCCGGCGCTGTCAGCAACGCGACCCCGAACTGCTGCGCCATGTGTCGACCACCGACACCGCACGCGACCTCGACCTGCTCCGGCATGCCGTCGGCGACCGGCAGCTCTCGTACCTCGGGATGTCGTACGGGACGATCCTCGGAGCCACCTACGCCAACCTGTTCCCGGGCAAGGTCCGGGCCATGGCCCTCGACAGCAACATCGACCCGCGGGCCTGGACGAACGACGCCTCGGACGACGCCCGGCTCACGACGTTCCTGCGCATGGGTTCGGACCGCACCGCCGCCGCGACCCTGGACAGGTTCCTCGGTCTGTGCGGGTCCACCACCGTCTCCCGCTGCGCCTTCTCCGCCGGGAGCCCGCAGGCGACCCGGGACAAGTTCGGCCGGCTGCTGCAGCGGCTCCGTGAACGTCCCGTGGGCCCGTGGACCTACGGCCGCACCATGGGCGACGTCGTGAACGGCCTCTACGTCGTCCACCCCGGCTGGACGGACCTCGCCGGCAGGCTCCAGGACCTGTGGCAGGGCCGCGCCCCGGAGCCCGCCCCGCTGCCGCCCCCGCCGCCGGTCCCGCACCCGGATCCGTACGTCGGCGAGGAGCAGGCGTCCGCCGTCCTCTGCGGCGACAGCCCCAACCCCCGTGACCCCGGGGACTACCACGCGCTGGAGGAGGCCGCCGCCGTCCGCGCGGGCGACGTCGGACGCTTCTGGACATGGGCGGCCGAGGGATGTGCCACCTGGCCGACGGTCGCAGCGGACCGCTACACCGGCCCGTGGAACAGGCCGACGGCCCATCCCGTCCTGGTGGTCGGCACCATCTACGACCCCTCCACCCCGTACGCGAACGCGCAGGCCATGGCCCGAGAACTGGCGAACGCCCGTCTGCTCACCCATGACGGGTACGGGCACACCGCGCTGGTCAACCGCAGCAGTTGCGTACAGGAGCACGAAAGCCGCTACTTCGTCGACGGCACGCTCCCTCCACCCGGGACGACGTGCCGGCCGACCACGCCCCCCTTCTCCACGCCCCGGCCCAGCGGCGGCATCGCCACCGGTGGCGGAGGGCTGGCCGGCGTCGCGCCCTGAGTCCGCGGTCGACGGGCACCGCACGGCTGTTGGCTTCACTGGTCGTACACGGCTCCGGGAACCGGCTGGGCCGGGTGGAGGAGTTCGGTGACCGTGACCAAGGTGTAGCCGCGCTTCTTCAGCTCGGTGATGATGGCGGGCACGGCGGGGACGGTGCCGTCGTAGATGTCGTGGAGAAGGATGATGCCGTCCCGGCCCGCCTGGTCGAGGGTGCGCTCGGCGATCAGGGCTGAGTCCGTGGTGGAGAAGTCCTTCGCGGTGGTGCTCCACAGCACCTGGGAGAGTCCGAGCTCCTTGCTGACGGCCGTGACGTCGTCGTTGGTGCGGCCCTGGGGCGGGCGCATCAGGGTCGGCTTCCTGCCGGTGAGTTCGGCGATGGCGTCCTGAGTACGGCCCAGTTCCTCGCGTATGGCGTCCTTGTCGAGCGTGTCGAGCCGTTCGTGGGTCCAGGTGTGGTTGGCGACCTCGTGGCCCTCGGCGGCGAGGCGGCGGACGGTCTCCGGGTACTTGAGCACATGGTTCTTGCCGAGCAGGAAGAAGGTGGCGTGGACCTTCTCCTTCTTGAGGATGTCGAGGAGTGCAGGTGTGGCCTTCCCGGGGCCGCCGTCGAAGGTCAGAGCGATGCACTTGGTCTTCTCGCAGTCGACCGGCACCTTCGCGCCGGCCGCGTTGCGTCCGGCAGAACCCGCCTTCGCCGCCTTCCCGTCGCCTCCGGTCGAGGCTGCGGGGTTCTCCAGCGCGTCCGCGCGGGCCTCGGAGGGCGAGACGCGGTCCGTCGCGCAGCCGGTGAGGGCGAGCGCGGCGAGGGACATCGCGGCGACTGCGGAGGCGACCCTGGGCCGGGTCCGGCCTGTCCTGGTGGGCCTGGTGGTGGTCGTGGTTCCGGGTATTTCGGGCATGGTGGCGCTTCCCCCATAGAGCGGGCTGGTCCTGTCGATGTGGGCGCGCCACGGGGTACGGCGGGTGCCGGGAACCGATCGGGCGGGCGCACAGAGACGACTATACACAGAACGTATACATGCGATGTATACACTCAACGACTAGCAACCCGAACCGGACATCAGTCGCGAACATCCAGATCAGGAGCCACGCGAGGTTCGACACCCGCGTTCCCCGCACTCCGTCGAGGCCATCCGCGGCGCACTTCACCGCGGTCGGGCGGCGAGCCGGTCGACGCAACCACCCGACAAGCACGTCACCGAGGCTCCCACCTGCGGAGCGACCCCCTGCTCGCGGGAGATCGACTGTGCATGCCGTATATACACCGCATGTATAGTGCTCGCCATGTCCATCGGTCACACACTGCTCGGGCTGCTTGAGTCCGGCCCACGTCACGGCTATGACCTCAAGCGCGCCTTCGACGAGAAATTCGGTCATGACCGGCCTCTCGCCTACGGCCAGGTCTACGCGACGATGTCACGGCTGCTGAAGAACGGCCTTGTCGAGGTCGACGCCGTAGAGGCCGGCGGCGGGCCTGAGCGCAAGCGGTACGCCATCACCGAAGCCGGCATCACCGACGTATCACAGTGGCTGGCGCAGCCCGAGAAGCCGGAACCGTATCTTCAGTCGACCCTGTACACCAAGGTCGTCCTCGCCCTCCTCACCGGCCGCAGCGCCGCCGAACTCCTCGACACCCAGCGCGCGGAGCACCTGCGGCTGATGCGTGAGCTCACCCGCCGCAAGCAGGGCGGTGACCTGGCCGACCAGCTCATCTGCGACCACGCCCTGTTCCACCTCGAAGCGGACCTGCGCTGGCTGGAACTGACCGCGGCCCGGCTCGACCAGCTGGCGAAGGAGATCGCCAGGTGAGCGAGCCTCTGCTCCACGCGACCGCACTGCACAAGACGTACGGGCCCACCGCCGCCCTCGACGGCGCCGTGTTCGCGGTCGACGCCGGCGAGATCGTCGCCGTCATGGGCCCTTCCGGGTCCGGCAAGTCGACCCTGCTGCACTGCCTCGCCGGAATCGTCACCCCCGACTCGGGGACCATCACCTACGACGGCCGTGAGCTGTCGGCGATGAGGGACGCGGAACGCAGCGCCCTGCGCCGCGGCGACTTCGGCTTCGTCTTCCAGTTCGGCCAGCTCGTACCGGAGCTGACCTGCCTCGAGAACGTCGCTCTGCCCCTGCGACTGAACGGCGTCAAGCGCAAGGAAGCCGAGCGTCTGGCTCTGGAGTGGATGGAGCGTCTGGAGGTCGCCGAGGTTGGGCACAAGCGTCCCGGCGAGGTCTCCGGCGGCCAGGGCCAGCGCGTCGCCGTCGCCCGCTCCCTCGTCACCGGCCCGCGGGTGCTCTTCGCCGACGAGCCGACCGGCGCTCTGGACTCGCTCAACGGCGAGCGCGTGATGCAACTGCTCACGGGCGCCGCCAGGGACACCGGTGCCGCGGTCGTCCTGGTGACCCACGAAGCCCGGGTCGCGGCGTACTCCGACCGCGAGATAGTCGTCCGCGACGGCAAGGTGCGCGACGTAGCAGGTGTGGTGTGAGCCGAGTCCGTACCTGGGTCCGTGACCTCGCCCTGGGCGCCCGCTTCGCCGTCACCGGCGGCCGCCGCGGCTGGACCCGCACGAGCCTCACCGCCATCGGCGTCGGCCTGGGCGTCTGCCTGCTGCTGGCCGCTGCCTCGGTGCCCCACCTGCTGGACAGCCGCGACGACCGCGTGGCGGGCCGTACCGCCTTCCCGGTCGTTCATCCGGAGGTGAAGCCCTCCGAGCGCTCCTTCCTCTACGCGGAGACCAGCACTCTCTACCGCGGGGACACGGTCAAGGGCATGGTGGTCCGTCCCGACGGCGGGCGCGCCCCCGCACCACCCGGGCTGACGAAGTTGCCGGGGCCCGGCGAGATGGCCGTCTCCCCGGCACTCGCGGATCTCCTCGTCTCCCCCGAAGGGGCGTTGCTGAAGGACCGCCTGCCGTACCGGATCACCGCCACCATCGGGGACCAGGGTCTGGTCGGCCCCGGCGAACTCTTCTACTACGCGGGCAGCAACACGCTCAAAGCCTCTGCCGTCGAGCGTTCCGACCGCTTCGATGGGGGCTCCGACAGCCGTGTCCCGATGGACGCGGGGCTTCTCCTCATCGTCGTGATGGCGTGTGTGGTCCTGCTCCTGCCGGTGGCCGTGTTCATCGCCACCGCCGCGCGCTTCGGCAGCGAGCAGCGCGACCGACGGCTGGCCGCGCTGCGTCTGGTCGGCTCAGACCGGGCGATGACACGGCGGATCGCGGCCGGTGAGTCCTTCTGCGAGGCGCTCTTCGGACTGGCCGCGGGCGCCGGCACCTTCATGCTGGTACGGCAGTTCCTCGGCTCGGTGACGATCTGGGACATCAACGCCTTCCCCTCCGACGTCGCGCCGAACCCGGCGCTGACGGCGCTGATCATCGTCTCCGTACCGGTCTGCGCGATCGCGGTCACCCTGTTCACCCTGCGCGGTGTGGCGATCGAGCCGCTCGGCGTCGTACGGAACACGGCGCCACGGCGGCGCCGGCTCTGGTGGCGCGTGCTGCTGCCGGTCGCGGGACTCGCCCTGCTGCTGCCCCAGGCGGGCCAGGTCGGCATGAACGACGACACCGACATCGCCACCTACCAGATCTCCGGCGGCGCGCTGCTGGTGCTGATCGGAATCACCGCCCTGCTGCCGTGGCTGGTGGAAGCCGTGGTCGGCCGGCTGCACGGCGGCCCGGTCTCCTGGCAACTGGCCGTGCGTCGGCTCCAGCTGAGCAGCGGCACTGCGGCCCGCGCCGTGACCGGCATCATGGTCGCCGCAGCCGGCGGCATCGCCCTGCAGATGCTTGTCGCCTCCATGCAGAGCGACTTCATGAAGCCGACCGGCATGGACACCGCCCGCGCCCAGCTGTTCACGTCCGCACCCGGCGCGGACGCCACCTCGGGCCGCGAGATCATCGAGAAGTACTCGGCGACCAAGGGCGTCTCCGGTGTGATCGGCATCATCGAGACCTACGCCGAACGACCCGGCCCGCAGCGGTCCGGCGAGCGCTGGGTCCCCGTCACCGGGCTCACCGTGGGCGACTGTCCGTCGCTGCGGGAGCTGGCGAAGCTGCCCTCCTGCAAGGACGGCGACGTCTTCATCGCCACCAAGAACGGCAAGCTGCGGCCGAAGGACGAGGATCCGGCGCAGCCCGGCGCTCAGGTCGACCTCAGCCTGCAGGAGAGCACGCCGAGCGGAACGGTGAAGAAGGCCGAACCTGAACTGTGGCGCATCCCCGCCTCGGCCAGGACCGCGCAGACCCGAAGCCACCCGATGGGGCGGCTGCCCCTCGACGGCATCCTGGCCACGCCGTCCGCCATCGACGTGTCGAAACTGCACGATGCCACGACCACGGCGATGATCAGGCTCGACCCGAAGGTCCCGGACGCGGCCGAGTACGCCCGCAACACCGCAGCCGCCATCGACCCCGTCACCGATGTCCAGACAATGCAGAACTTCGAACGGGACAGTCGGTACTCAAGCGTCCTCACCGGGGTATTCGTCGGTGCCGCCGTGACGATGCTGGTGGTCGCCGCATCCATGCTCGTCTCCACCCTGCAACAACTGCGAGAACGCAAACAGCTGCTGTCGGTCCTCGTCGCCTTCGGCACCCGGCGCACCACCCTGAGCTGGTCCGTCCTTTGGCAGACGGCCATCCCCGTCGTGATGGGACTCGCCCTGGCGGTCACCACGGGCATCGGCCTCGGCCTCACACTGCTGAACATGGTCGACAAACAGGTCACCGACTGGTGGGCGTTCCTGCCCATCATCGGAGTCGGCGCCGGCCTCATCCTGCTGGTAACGCTCCTCAGCCTGCCGCCGCTGTGGCGCATGACCCGCCCGGACGGACTACGCACGGAGTGAGAACCCGCACGCCGTGCGCACTTTTCCGCTTCCTCAGTCACGCCCTGGCCGTACTTCCCCACGCCGGCCCTCACGTCCGGGTGGTCGGCGAGACTGCCCGTCGAGCTGATCGCCCTCTCGTACCAAGCACGACCGAGTGCGATCAGCCCGGCGCGGAAGTCCATGAAGCCGTCATCGGAGCATCCACTGCCTGGGAGGTACGCCGCTGCCCAGACGTCCCAGCGTCGGCACACAGCGCCGTCAAGGGCATCGAACCGCTCCTGAAACGCCAGGATCTGCTCCGCCGACGTCGCTGCCGGCCGTTCCGTCAACGCCTCGGCGAACGGCCGGTCGTCCCTACGCGCCGACCCGATGAGGCTCCAGAACTCCTCCACGTCCATGGCGCGCCATGCTGGCACCAGGCTCCGACGATCACCCGCGCCCGGCCAGGACTCACGTGTTGGCAGGCCCGTAGTGCAGGACCTCGCCCTGAGGCAGCAGGTACCCGATGTCGTTGCCCCGCACGACGGACTTTGGTCAGAAGAGTCCTTTGAAGCGGTCCCAGCCAGCGGTGGCGATCTTGACGGTGGAGCGGAACGTGCCGGTGCCTGTCCCGGTATTGCGCAACAACTGCCCCTGCGCGTTCCGGGAAATCAGATCAGGTTGTGCGTCTCCGGTAATGTCGCCAACGCCCACGAACGCGTTGCGGCCGGTGGCCCATTGGTTGCTGAACACCAGTGCGCGAGGCTTGAGCGTTCCGGCGGCTGTTCCGTCGTATCGCCACAGCGAGTTGTCCCGGTCGACCGCGAGAACATCACCGATGCCGTCCCCGTTGATGTCGCCGGCTCCCAACACGGCGCGGTAAATCTTCCAGTTGGTACCGATGCGGCCCTTCGCCTTGAGGGTGCCCGCCCCGTCGTTCGCATACAGGTACATGTCACCGGTAACGGCCTGGCGGGCGACCAGATCGGCGCGGCCGTCACCAGTCATGTCCCCCGGTGAGGTCAGGACGTTGAACTGGTTCCAGCCGGTGCCCAGGCGCCGGCTCGTCTCGAACTGGCCGCCCATACCGGGAGAGCAGAGAGTCTCCTCCCGGTACAGGTCGCCGTTCTGCCGGCGGCTGAGGAGATCGTTGCACCCGTCCCCGGTGAGGTCGCTGAAGGGTACGAAGTGGTTGAATCCGACTCCTTCACCCGAGTAGACAGGATGGGTGCGTAGGCCACCGGAGCCCGATCCCCAGAAAAAGGAAGCGCTGCTGTCGGGGTTGATGACAACAAGGTCGCCGTACCCGTCCGCCGGTCCGGAGAAGTCGCGCCAGCCCGGGGCGGTGGCCGCTGACGCAGACCCCGCAAGCAGTGATGCGGCCACAACGACAGCAGCGCCCACGATCACGGCCGCCTTTGCTTCATGCCATTCCTCCCAAAAATGAAAAATCCGGAGCAAGGAGCCTCAGGAAGCCCACCACGCTGGCTGAGTGGGCGGCCATCCCAAGTCCTGCTCCGGCTGCCCGACGAGTACAGATGCCGGGCACCTTCATTGGGTGGGACTGGGTCGACGGGACGTCGTGCCGTCTGCGCTGCGCACGAGGTAAAGCTGGTTTCCTCGATGCCGCTGCCGGACATCGATGGTGCGCGTCAGCCGGCGGGTAAGGCAACGGGCTCGTGAGCCTGGAAAGGGCTCCCAGATGAAGGACAACCTTGTCCGAGGGAATCGCGCGCAGAGTGACCGTCGGCACAGCGACGGGTCCTGAACTGCCTCCGCCAGGACCCGTCGATGCACTGGTGCGCTGGTGCTCAGCCCTTCACGCAGATGACCTGCTTCAGCTTCGCGACGACCTCCACGAGGTCCCGCTGCTGGTCGATCACCTTCTCGATCGGCTTGTACGCGCCGGGGATCTCGTCCACGACCCCCGAGTCCTTCCGGCACTCCACGCCGCGCGTCTGCTCCTCCAGGTCCCTGGTCGAGAACCGCCGCTTCGCCGCGTTGCGGCTCATCCGGCGGCCGGCGCCGTGCGAGGCCGAGTTGAACGACTTCTCGTTCCCGAGGCCCTTCACGATGTACGAGCCCGTGCCCATCGAGCCGGGGATGATCCCGAAGTCGCCGGACGCCGCCCGGATCGCTCCCTTCCGGGTGACCAGCAGGTCCATGCCCTCGTACCGCTCCTCCGCCACGTAGTTGTGGTGGCAGGAGATGACCGGGTCGAAGGCCACCTTCGCCTTCCGGAACTCCCTGCGGACGACCTCCTGGAACAGCCCCATCATGATCGCGCGGTTGTACTTGGCGTACTCCTGCGCCCAGAACAGGTCGTTCCGGTAGGCCGCCATCTGCGGGGTGTCCGAGACGAACACCGCGAGATCACGGTCGACCAGTCCCTGGTTGTGCGGCAGCCTCTGGGCCTCGCCGATGTGGTACTCGGCGAGCTCCTTGCCGATGTTCCGCGAGCCGGAATGCAGCATCAGCCAGACCGAACCGGTCTCGTCCAGGCAGAACTCGATGAAGTGGTTCCCGGATCCGAGCGTCCCCATCTGCTTGGCCGCACGCTCCCGGCGGAACTTGACCGGGTCGGCGACGCCGTCGAACCCCGACCAGAAGTCGTCGAAGCCCGTCGACGGGAACCCGTACACCCGCCCGGGGTCCACCGGGTCGTCGTGCATGCCGCGGCCGACCGGGATCGCCCGCTCGATCCTGGACCGGAGCCGGGAGAGATCGCCGGGCAGGTCGTTCGCGGTGAGGGAGGTCTTCACGGCCGACATCCCGCAGCCGATGTCGACGCCGACCGCCGCCGGGCAGACCGCGCCGTGCATCGCGATGACCGAACCGACCGTCGCGCCCTTGCCGTAGTGCACGTCCGGCATCACGGCGAGCCCCTTGATCCAGGGCAGCGTCGCGACGTTCCGCAGCTGCTGCATGGCGCCGTCCTCGACCGTCGCCGGATCCGTCCACATCCGGATCGGGACCTTGGCGCCGGCCACCTCTACATACGACATACCTTCTCGATTCCCCCCAAAGGCCAGATAACGCAAAACCGGCGCCAGGCTCAAGAAAAGGGATATCGAACCGGCGTTCACAGCTGCGCGTGCGATACACATTGTGTCCATCGGCGCGCATCGGGCGGCAACACGTTTTCGCCGCGAGCGGCCACGACCGGGACCGGAGCCGGCGGGCGACAGGGCCGGGCCGGAAACGCAGGACGGCAGAGAAGGGAGCCTGGGAACGTGCGGCGAAAGGGGTACGTACCCGGCGTTGCGACGCTTCTCGCGGCGCTCGTCACCGGCTGCACCGGCGGATCCACCGACGGTGGCACCGCCACCGAGGCCAAGGCCGGCGAGACCGCAGGTCCCGTCGCCGCGCCCGGAAAGTACCGAACGCTCTACGAGCCCTGCGGCGCGGTCGAGCGCTCGATGCTCAGGGACCTGCTCCCCGGCGCGGCCGAGCTGCCCGAGGAGCAGCAGGAGAAGATCTTCCGCGGTACCGCCGCCGTCACGTACGACACGGACCGCCGCGTCGGCTGCAGCTGGAAGGCGGACTCCCCCGACGCCTCGCACCACCTTCGCGTGGACGTCGAGCGGGTGGTGTCCTACGCCCAGGACGTCAGCGACGACCAGCGCGCCCTCGAGGTGTACACGCGGAAGCAGGATGTCGCCGAGCTCCCGGCGCCCGCCGCAGGCGGCCAGGGCGGCGCCGGTGCCCCCGTGACGGGCTCCCCGGCAGCCGGAACCGGCTCGCCCTCGGGCGCCCCCGCACCTTCCGGTGGAACCGCCTCCGGTTCCCCGGGCGCCCCCGAGGGCCTGGAGCCGCGCGTGCTCGACGGCCTCGGCGACGCCGCGTTCCTCGACGACGTCCTCGCCCGGGCCGGTTCCACCGCCCAGCACCGCACGGTGAGCGTGGTGTTCCGCACATCCAACGTGATCGTGACCGTCGAGTACGGCGAGCAGCCCGCCCGTGTGACGGAGATCCCGGACAGCAAGGAACTGCAGGAAAAGGCCCAGGGACTGGCCCGGAAGCTGGCGGAGCGGTTCAACGACTGACAGGCCCGCCGGGCCGCCGGCGGGACCCGGCTGTTCCGCCGGTCGGTCCCGTCGGACGACCCCGGCGTCGTACCGTGTCGGCGTACCGTGGCCGCCCGGGAACACCGGACCGTCCGCCCGGAGGACCCGGACCCCGGGTCCGGCTCTCCGGAGGACCGTACGACAACCGACTGAAGGAACCATGCACCGATCAGCTCCGCGACTCACCCGCATACTCGCCTGCGCCGCCGTCCCGGTCATGCTCGTCGTCGCCGGCTGCTCGTCGGACTCCGACAGCAAGGGCTCGGGTTCGGACAGCGGCTCGTCCTCCTCGTCCGAGGCCTCCGCCCTCGGCGGCGGCGAGCAGTCGCAGCCGGCCGTGGAGCCGGCGAAGTACGCCAAGCTGCCCCAGCCCTGCAAGGCACTGACCTCCAAGACGGTCGAGGAGCTGGTGCCGAAGGTGAAGAACAAGTCCGGCACGGCCGGCACCTCCAACGACACGGGGGCCCGCGGCAGCTGCTCCTGGAACGGTCTGGAGGACAAGGGCGTCAAGGGCTCGAACTACCGCTGGCTCGACGTGTCTTTCCAGCGCTTCGAGTCCGAGTCCGGCCTCGGCAGCGGCGAGGAGCGTGCCAAGGACGCCTACAAGAAGGAAGTGGCCGCTGTCCGGGCCACGGAGAAGGCCAAGAGCGTCAACTCCTCACCCGCGGCGGGTGTCGGGGAGGAGGCCACCGCGATCAGCTTCGGCCTCACCAAGTCCGGCGAGGACTTCAAATACGCAACGATCGTGGCCCGCACGGGCAATGTCGTGGTGACCCTGGGCTACAACGGTACGGGCTTCGCGGGCGCCAAGAACCCGGACCCGGCGCAGCTGATGAAGGAAGCGGTGACCGCGGCCAAGGAGGCCACGGCCTCCGTCGCCAAGGCCAACTAGGCCCGGCACGGGGCCCGGCGTTCCTGCCGCGCCCCGTGCCGCGGTGCTCACGCACCACGGCACGGTGACCGCACCCCGCACGATCTGTTGGACGGCCCCGGCGGCCCGGCACCCGGCCGGAGTCCGGCCCTCCCCGGAGGGCCGGACTCCGTATCCATGTGCCAGGCTTGGGCCGCGCCACGGGCGCCATGAACAGAAAAGGGAGGGGATCGCGGTGGCCGCGATGCAGCTGACACGCACGCACCGCATACTCATCGGCGTGGTGGTCGCCGGTGCGGTGATCATCGCCGCGATCGGTTTCGCCGGGTCGTACGCCGCCGTGCGCGAGCTCGCCGAGAAGAAGGGATTCGGCCAGTTCTCCCTGGTCTTCCCGATCGGCATCGACGCGGGCATCTGTGTGCTGCTCGCCCTCGACCTCCTGCTGACCTGGATCCGCATCCCCTTCCCCCTGCTGCGCCAGACGGCCTGGCTGCTCACGGCGGCGACGATCGCCTTCAACGGCGCGGCCGCCTGGCCGGACCCGCTCGGCGTCGGTATGCACGCCGTCATCCCGGTCCTGTTCGTGGTGTCCGTGGAGGCCGCGCGCCACGCGGTGGGCAGGATCGCGGACATCACCGCGGACAAGCACATGGAGGGTGTGCGCCTCACCCGCTGGCTGCTCTCCCCGGTGCCCACGTTCCGGCTGTGGCGGCGGATGAAGCTGTGGGAACTGCGCAGCTACGAGCAGGTCATCAAGCTGGAGCAGGACCGGCTGATCTACCAGGCCCGGCTGCAGGCCCGTTTCGGGCGGGCGTGGCGCCGCAAGGCCCCGGTCGAGGCGCTGATGCCGCTGCGGCTCGCGAAGTACGGAGTGCCGCTGGCGGAGACCGCGCCGGCGGGGCTGGCCGCGGCCGGGATCGAGCCGATGCTGCTGCCGCCGCAGCCCGCGGCACCTGAGCTGGAACCCACCCGGCCCGCCCGGGCGCAGGAGCCGCCGGCGGCCGCCGGAGACGAGCCGAGCCAGTGGTTCGCCACTCCGCAGGACGTGCGGTACCAGGGCGACTACGACCCGGACTACGAGCCGCCCACGTACGTCCCCGGGCCGGACCACCAGGCCTGGTACGAGGGGCAGCCGCAGCACGTCCCGGTGCCGCAGCCGCGCGCGGCGGAGCCCGAGGCGCTGCCGCAGCCGCACCCGGCGGAGCCCGAGACGGTGGCACAGCCGCAGGCCACGGATCCCGAACCGCCGGCGGCCCGGGACCCGGAGCCGAAGTTCCAGGTGCCGAACGGGGCGGGCGGCATACGGCCGTTGGGTGAGGGCGTGCAGGAGGCACTGCCGTCGGACGAGAACCTGTACCAGGTGTTCCGGCGCTCGATAGAGGGCGAGGGGATGCCGACGCCCGGCGCCTTCGCATCGAACGTCGAGGCCGCGTACGGACTGCGCCTCCAGTCGCGTGAGGTGAACCAGTACATGGACCGGTTCGCGACCCGCTTCAACAACGAGCTGCTGGAAGACCACATCGCGTAAGGGGCCGGCGTCCCCACCGGGTGGTCCCTGGGGCCGGCTCCCGCCTGGACCGGCACGTCGAGGCGGCACCGCGAACCGCCGGGCCCGACGGCACGGCCGGGCGGTCGCCCGACGGCCAGCGACGCGGCGACGCCGAAGGGCTCTCCCACGAGAGGGAGAGCCCTTCTTCCGTCCTTCCGCCGGCTGCCCTCGGGCCCCGGTGGTCAGGCCGCCAGCAGCTTGCGCACCCGGTCCGCCCCGACCGCCAGGAGCAGCGTGGGGAGGCGCGGGCCGGTCTCGCGGCTCACGAGGAGCCGGTAGAGCAGCGCGAAGAACGAACGCTGGGCGACCTTCAGCTCCGGCGTCGGCTTGGCGTCCGGCTCCAGGCCCGCCATCACCTTCGGCACTCCGTAGACGAGGGTCGTCAGACCGTCCAGCGACCAGTGGGTGTCCAGCCCCTCCAGCAGCAGGCGCAGCGACTCGCGCGCCTCGTCGTCGAGGGAGCCGAGCAGTTCCGCGTCCGGCTCGGAACGCACGACCGTGCGGGCGTCGGCGGGGACCTGCGTCGTGATCCAGTTCTCCGCGCGGTCCAGCCTGGGCCGGGCCTCGTCGAGCGAGGACAGCGGGTTCGCCGGGTCCAGCTCGCTGAGGATGCGCAGCGTCTGCTCGTCGTGCCCGGCGGTGATGTCGACGACCGACGCGAGCGTGCGGTACGGCAGCGGGCGCGGCGTGCGCGGCAGCTCACCCGCGGCGGTGCGGGCGGCGCGGGCGTACGCGGCGGCGTCGGCCGGGAGCACGCTGCCGTCGGCGACCTTGGACTCCAGCTTGTCCCACTCGTCGTAGAGCCGCTGGATCTCCTGGTCGAAGGCGATCTTGAACGACTGGTTGGGCTTGCGGCGGGCGTACAGCCAGCGCAGCAGGGGCGCCTCCATGATCTTCAGTGCGTCCGCCGGCGTCGGCACCCCACCGCGCGACGACGACATCTTGGCCATGCCCGAGATGCCGACGAAGGCGTACATCGGGCCGATCGGCTGGACTCCGTCGAAGACGTCGCGGACGATCTGACCGCCGACGACGAACGACGACCCCGGGGAGGAGTGGTCGACACCGCTGGGCTCGAAGATCACGCCCTCGTACGCCCAGCGCATCGGCCAGTCGACCTTCCAGACCAGCTTGCCGCGGTTGAACTCGCTCAGCCGGACCGTCTCCGAGAAGCCGCACGCCGTGCAGGAGTACGTCAGCTCCGTGGTCGCGTCGATGTACTCCGTGACGGTCGTGAGGTCCTTCTCGCAGTTGCCGCAGTACGGCTTGTACGGGAAGTAGCCGGCCTTGCCGCCGCTGCCGTCGTCCTCCGAGGCGGCGCCGGAGCCCTCGGCGGCCTCCAGCTCGGCCTCGTCGAGGGGCTTCTGCTGCTTCTTCGCCTGGACCTTCGCCTTCGTCCGGTACTGGTCGAGGATGCCGTCGATCCGGGCGCGGTTCTTCATGGCGTGCAGGATCTGCTCGCGGTAGGCACCCGAGGTGTACTGCTCGGTCTGGCTGACCGGGTCGTACTCCACGCCGAGCTCGGCGAGCGATTCGACCATCGCGGCCTTGAAGTGCTCCGCCCAGTTCGGGTGCGGCGAGCCGGCGGGCGCGGGCACGGACGTCAGCGGCTTGCCGATGTGCTCGGCCCAGGTGTCGTCGACGCCCTCGACGCCGGCGGGCACCTTGCGGTAGCGGTCGTAGTCGTCCCAGGAGATCAGGTGCCGGACCTCGTGGCCCCGGCGGCGGATCTCGTCCGCGACCAGGTGGGGGGTCATGACCTCACGCAGATTGCCCAGGTGGATGGGCCCGGACGGGGACAGGCCAGACGCAACCACGACCGGTTTCCCGGGCGCACGCCGTTCCGACTCGGCGATGACATCGTCCGCGAAACGGGAGACCCAGTCGGTCTCGGTGCTGCTCTGAGCCACGATCGGCACGTCCTTGATTGCTTGAGTCTGTCGAAGCTGGCGTCTGCCATTCTCCCAGACGGAACAGCGCGCCCGTTGGTTGTCCACAGGCCCACGCCGACCGCCCCGAGGTCCCGCCCCCCGTCGTCCACAGGCGCCGGTTGTCCACAGGCGCCGGTTGTCCACAGGTCCGGGGTCCCGTGGGAGAAACAGGTTGCTCCCCCGTGGGAGACTTGACCACTGAATTGGCAGCGCTGATCACTCCCCGACGACCCACGACGCCCCACTCACAGGAAACGGAAGCTCATGGCCTCGGTCCCTTCCCTCGCCTCGACCGTGCAGCAGCGCCTCGCGGACGCCCTCTCGGCAGCCCTGCCGGAGGCCGGCTCCGCGGATCCGCTGCTGCGACGCAGCGACCGGGCCGACTTCCAGGCCAACGGCATCCTGGCGCTCGCCAAGAAGCTCAAGGGCAATCCGCGTGAGCTCGCCGCCAAGGTCGTCGAGTCCCTCCCGGCCGATGACGTGCTGCGGGAGATCGAGGTCTCGGGCCCCGGCTTCCTGAACATCACGATCTCCGACAAGGCGATCACCGGGACGCTCGCCGCACGGGCCGCTGACGACCGCCTCGGCGTGCCGTTCGCCGACGGCACCGGCACGACGGTGATCGACTACGCGCAGCCGAACGTCGCCAAGGAGATGCACGTCGGCCACCTCCGCTCCGCCGTCATCGGCGACGCCATGGTGCGGATCCTGGAGTTCACCGGCGAGAAGGTGGTCCGGCGCCACCACATCGGCGACTGGGGCACCCAGTTCGGCATGCTCATCCAGTTCCTGATCGAGCACCCGCACGAGCTGGACCACAAGGACGAGGCCGCCGTCTCCGGCGAGGAGGCCATGTCCAACCTGAACCGGCTGTACAAGGCCTCGCGTGCCCTCTTCGACTCCGACGAGGAATTCAAGGAGCGGGCCCGGCGCCGGGTGGTGGACCTGCAGTCGGGCGACGAGGAGACCCTCGCCCTCTGGCAGAGGTTCGTCGACGAGTCGAAGATCTACTTCTACTCCGTCTTCAAGAAGCTCGACATGGAGATCCGCGACCCCGACGTCGTGGGCGAGTCGGGCTACAACCACATGCTCGACGAGACCTGCCGCATCCTCGAGGAGTCCGGTGTCGCCGTGCGCTCCGAGGGCGCGCTGTGCGTGTTCTTCGACGACGTGAAGGGCCCGGACGGCAACCCCGTCCCGCTCATCGTGCGGAAGTCCAACGGCGGCTACGGCTACGCGGCGACCGACCTCTCCGCGATCCGGGACCGGGTGCAGAACCTCGGCGCGGACAGCCTGATCTACGTCGTGGACGCCCGCCAGTCCCTGCACTTCAAGATGGTCTTCGAGACCGCCCGCCGGGCCGGCTGGCTGAACGACAAGGTCAAGGCCGTGCAGCTGGCCTTCGGCACCGTCCTCGGCAAGGACGGCAAGCCGTTCAAGACCCGTGAGGGCGAGACGGTGCGGCTGGTCGACCTGCTGGACGAGGCGATCGAGCGGGCCTCGGCCGTCGTCCGGGAGAAGGCCCAGGACCTGTCGGAGGAGGAGATCGCCGAGCGGGGCGCCCAGGTCGGCATCGGCGCCGTGAAGTACGCGGACCTCTCGACGTCGGCGGCCCGGGACTACAAGTTCGACCTCGACCAGATGGTGTCCCTGAACGGCGACACGTCGGTGTACCTCCAGTACGCGTACGCCCGTATCCAGTCGATCCTGCGCAAGGCCGGGGACGCGAAGCCGCAGGCCCACGCGGAGATCGGGCTGGCTCCGTCCGAGCGCGCGCTCGGCCTGCACATCGACCGGTTCGGCGAGACGGTCGAGGAGGCGGCGTCCTCCTACGAGCCGCACAAGCTGGCCGCGTACCTGTACCAGCTGGCGTCGCTGTACACGACGTTCTACTCGGAGTGCCCGGTGCTCAAGGCGGACACCCCGGCCCAGGTCGAGAACCGGCTCTTCCTGTGCGACCTGACCGCCCGCACGCTCCATGAGGGCATGGCCCTCCTGGGCATCGGCACCCCCGCGCGTCTCTGACGCACGCACGGCGCTCCCGGACGCTGCGCGCCCGGCCCATCAGGCACATCCGGCACGGACGGCCCCCGGCGATCGAACCGCCGGGGGCGGTCCGGCGTTCGCCTCGCGTCACCTGGTCAGTGGTTCAGCGGGTGCGCCGGCCTTCCCGTGGTCTCCTCGATCTCGTCGTGGGCCTTCTTCAGCAGTGTTTGTGCGATGTCCATGAGCGCCCGAGCACCGGCGATCTCCTCGCCGACCCGCAGCTGGGCCGGGTCGGACGGATGACGGCTGGCGTGCCCGTGGCCGCGCACTTCCGAGCCGTCGGCGAGCCGGAGCATCGCGGCCGCCTTGGTCTTGTCGCCCTCTTCGAGGAACTCCATCTCGACGTGCCAGCCGACGAGAGTCTGCATGACGGATCACCTCCACAGCGGTACCCCTCTCAGGGTGCGCCGACCGCAGGCTGATCACCACCTCTCCCGTACGCCGCCCCATGCCCCGTGCACGCCGCGGCCCGGGCCCCCACGCACCGAAAGGTGAGTACCTGAGCAGAAAGTCGGTACTTGTTCGCCTCTGTGGGCCCGGCGAGGATCAGGGGCGAGCCCCAGCAGCCCCTGACCGGAGGATCACCCATGCCCGGAGAAGCATCCGTGCCCGGAGCAACACCCGTGACCGCGAGCGGCGGCTCGCCCGTCGCCGCACCCGTGACCGTCCTCGGTCTCGGCATGATGGGTTCCGCGCTCGCCGCCGCGCTCCTGGGCGCGGGCCACCACGTCACCGTCTGGAACCGCTCCCCGGCGAAGGCCGGCCCGCTGGTGGCGCGAGGCGCGGTCCCGGCCGCCACCCCCGCCGACGCGGCCGCGGCAAGCCCTCTCCTCGTCGTGTGCCTGCTGGCCGACGACGCCGTCCGCGAGGTTCTCGACGGCCTCGGCGACGCGGTCGCGGGGAAGACCGTGGTCAATCTGACCAACGGCACCCCGGTCCAGGCCAGGGAACTCTCGGCGGTGACGGCGGGGCGCGGCGCCCGGTACCTCGACGGCGGCATCATGGCCGTCCCGCAGATGATCGCCGGCCCGGACGCCTACGTCCTCTACAGCGGCGACGAGGGGGCGTACGCGACCCATCGGGCCACCCTCGCGGCCTTCGGCGGCACCCGGTGGACGGGCACCGACCCGGGCAGGGCGGCCCTGTACGACCTGGCTCTGCTCACGGGCATGTACGGAATGCTGCTCGGCGTCCTGCAGGCCTTCGCCCTGGTCCGCACGGAGGGCATCCAGGCCGAGGAGTTCTCGGACCTCCTGGTCCCCTGGGTCGGCGCCATGCTCGCCGGCGTCCCGGAGATGGGCCGGGCCGTGGACACGGGCCGGCACCGGACCGATGTCTCCAGCCTCGCCGTCAACCAGGCCGCGTTCCCCAACTTCACGGCGACGTTCCGCGACCAGGGCGTCAGCCCTGAGCTGTTCGAGCCGTTCCAGGCCCTCCTCGACCGCGCGATCGACGAGGGCCACGCTGCCGACGGCCTCTCCCGTCTCACGGATCTGCTCGGCTCCAGGAGCTGAGCCCGCACCCCGCCGACCGCGCGTGCCCGGGCGTGAGGCCGCCGTTCCCGCACGGCGGCCTCCGTTGTCAGTGACGGCGCCTACCTTCGGACCATGGCGATGCTTCCCAACCCCCTGCCGACCCTGGCCACCGACCCCACCGGCCGGACCCTGGGCCTCGATCTGCCTCCCGGCCGGCTGGTGGACACTACGGCCGACGGCCCGTGGCACGAGCCCCTGCTCTGGTACGGCGACGAACCGGCCGCTCCCGGCACCTGGGACCGGCTCCTCCCCGCCCGCAGGGCGGGCGGGCTGCATCCCGTGCTGATCGGCGGCGCCGACGGCCCCCACGCGTGGGAGCTGTCGCCGCAGCGGGTGTCGTACCCGGGGGACCACGACGCCGAAGAGGTGCTCGAGGAGTTCTGGGAGTCCTGTGCGGCTGACGAGCCGGACACCGACGGCGAGTGGCCCGGACCGGCCCCGGGCGGCACGCTCCCGGAGGATCCCGACCGGCTCGCCGGCGAGGCCGTGGACGCGCTGTCGGCCGGCGAACACGGCGACGTGTGGAAGGGCGCCCGCCCCGCACTGGTCCGCGCCCGCCGCAGCGCCGACATACCGGCGGCCATCGGCTGGTCCGGCCCGCTCGACCACGAGAACGACGTGGCCCGCCTCTGTTCGGTCCTGCGGTCGTGGGAGGACCGCTTCGGCATACGGGTCGTCGGGCTCTCCTTCGACCAACTGGTCGTCTCCGTGGCCGCGCCACCCACCACGACGGCGGACGCCGAGGCGCTCGCGGCCGAGCACTTCGCCTTCTGCCCGGACAACCTCCGGCAGGGGCCCCGCCCCCGTCTCGGCGCGTACGCCCAACTGCTCCTGGGAGCCCCGGTCTGGACCTTCTGCTGGGACCGGCCCTCGGTGTGACCGGCCCGCCGACCCGGCGTGCCTCCGGCGAGGGCGCCCGGCCGGGCCGTCGAGCGAGCCCGGACGGCTGAACGCGGCCGGGTGGGGACACCCGGCCGCGGGCTGCCCTCGTTGTATTGATCACGAACGTTGTCGGCGCTCGTGATCAATACACCTAGTCGCGGGCGAGCTTCTGCGCGACCTCCGTCGCCCAGTACGTCAGGATCATCCGAGCGCCCGCGCGCCGGATCCCGGTGAGGGTCTCCAGGATCGCCTTGTCGCGCTCGATCCAGCCCTTCTCCGCGGCGGCCTCGATCATCGCGTACTCGCCGCTGATCTGGTACGCGGCGACGGGCACGTCCACGGACTCCGCCACCTTCGCCAGCACGTCGAGGTAGGGACCCGCCGGCTTGACCATGACCATGTCCGCGCCCTCCTCGAGGTCGAGCGCCAGCTCCCGCAGGGACTCCCGGAGATTCGCCGGATCCTGCTGGTACGACTTGCGGTCGCCCTTCAGGGAGGAGGCGACCGCCTCGCGGAACGGCCCGTAGAAGGCCGACGAGTACTTCGCGGTGTACGCGAGGATCGCCACGTCCTCCTTGCCGATGGTGTCGAGCGCGTCCCGGACCACCCCGACCTGGCCGTCCATCATCCCGCTCGGGCCGACGACGTGGACGCCCGCGTCCGCCTGGACCTGCGCCATCTCGGCGTACCGCTCCAGCGTCGCGTCGTTGTCGACCCGGCCGTCCGCGTCGAGCACCCCGCAGTGGCCGTGGTCGGTGTACTCGTCCAGGCACAGGTCGGACATGACGACGAGGTCGTCGCCGACCTCCTCCTTCACCGCGCGGACGGCGACCTGGAGGATCCCGTCCGGGTCGGTGCCCGCGGTACCGGCGGCGTCCTTCTTCGCGTCCTCCGGCACGCCGAAGAGCATGATCCCGGAGACACCTGCCTCCCGGGCCTCGACCGCGGCCTTCCGCAGCGTGTCCAGCGAGTGCTGCACGACCCCGGGCATCGCCCCGATCGGCACGGGCTCGCTGACGCCCTCCCGCACGAAGGCGGGAAGGATCAGATCGGCGGGGTGCAGCCGCGTCTCGGCGACCATGCGCCGCATCGCGGGGGTGGTCCGCAGCCGTCGCGGCCGCGATCCGGGGAAGGATCCGTACACAGTCATGCCCACCACGCTACGCCCGTGGGCGGACCGCTTTTGCCGACAGGCTGTCCCCGGAGAGCAGCCGGACCGCTCCGGGCGCGGTCCGGCCCGGAGCGAACGGGAACGAGCGGAAAGGGGCCACGGGGAACAACCCCATGACCCCTTTCCGATCACGTCCCACGACCTCACGTCGTGCGGCGTCTGCGCGCTCCCGGACGCCGCTCGCTGGGCCGCGTCACCGGGTCGCCGGCCTCCAGCGCGGCCTCCCGGCGCCGCGCCCCGAACTCGGCGAGCGCCTCGGCCAGCTTGTGCACCGACGGCTCGGGCGACAGCACGTCGACCCGCAGCCCGTGCTCCTCCGCCGTCTTCGCGGTCGCGGGGCCGATACAGGCGATCACCGTCACGTTGTGCGGCTTGCCGGCGATGCCGACCAGGTTCCGCACGGTGGACGACGAGGTGAAGAGCACGGCGTCGAAACCGCCGCCCTTGATCGCCTCCCGGGTCTCCGCCGGCGGCGGCGAGGCCCGCACGGTCCGGTAGGCCGTGACGTCGTCGACCTCCCAGCCCAGCTCGATCAGTCCCGCCACCAGGGTCTCGGTGGCGATGTCGGCCCGCGGCAGGAACACCCGGTCGATCGGGTCGAACACCGGGTCGTACGGCGGCCAGTCCTCCAGCAGCCCCGCTGCCGACTGCTCACCGCTCGGCACCAGATCCGGCTTGACGCCGAACTCGATCAGCGACCTCGCCGTCTGCTCGCCCACGGCCGCGACCTTGATCCCGGCGAAGGCGCGGGCGTCCAGCCCGTACTCCTCGAACTTCTCCCGCACCGCCTTCACGGCGTTGACCGAGGTGAAGGCGATCCACTCGTAGCGGCCGGTCACCAGTCCCTTGACCGCGCGCTCCATCTGCTGCGGCGTACGAGGCGGCTCGACGGCGATCGTCGGAACCTCGTGCGGCACGGCGCCGTAGGACCTGAGCTGGTCGGAGAGCGAAGCGGCCTGCTCCTTCGTGCGCGGCACGAGCACCTTCCAGCCGAACAGCGGCTTGGACTCGAACCAGGCGAGCTGGTCGCGCTGCGCCGCGGCGCTGCGCTCACCGACCACGGCTATGACCGGCCGATGGCCCTCGGGCGACGGCAGCACCTTGCCCTGCTTGAAGACCTGGGCGATCGTGCCGAGCGTCGCCGTCCAGGTCCGCTGCCGCGTCGTCGTACCGGCCACCGTCACCGTCAGCGGTGTGTCGGGCTTGCGCCCGGCCGTCACCAGCTCCCCGGCCGCGGACGCCACGGCGTCCAGCGTCGTCGACACGACGACGGTGCCGTCGGAGGCACCGACCTCGGTCCAGCAGCGGGCGTCCGCCGTCCTGGCGTCGATGAACCGCACGTCCGTGCCCTGGGCGTCCCGCAGGGGCACACCCGCGTAGGCGGCCACGCCCACGGCGGTCGCCACACCCGGCACGACGTCGAAGGGGATGCCCTCGGCGGCGCAGGCGAGCATCTCGGCGCCGGCGTCGCCGTCGAGTCCGGGGTCCCCGCTCACGGCACGGACCACCCGCTTGCCGCCCCGCACGGCCTCCATGACAAGATTGGCCGCGTCCCTCAACACCGGGACACCGGCGGTTGTTGAGGCATCGTCAACAACCGTCAGCTCAGGCGTGCTCACTCCGGCGCGCGCGTGGCCGCGAACGACGTCGAGGACTTCCGGCTCGGCGATCAGTACGTCCGCGCCCGCCAGCGCCTCGACGGCGCGCAGCGTCAGCAGGCCCGGATCACCGGGACCGGCGCCGAGGAAGGTGACCTGCCCGTGTACGGGACCAGCCGGGACGTTCGAGGTGGTGGGGCTCAAAGTGCTCGCTCCCCCATAAGACCGGCCGCGCCCTTGGCGAGCATCTCGGAGGCGAGTTCGCGCCCGAGTGCCACCGCTTCGTCGTGCGAAGAGGGCACGGGACCGGTGATGGACAGCTGCACCAGCGTGGAACCGTCGGTGGTACCGACGACGCCCCGCAGGCGCATCTCATGAACAGCCTGTTCGTCGGCCGGCAGGTCGGCCAGCGCGCCCACGGGCGCACTGCAGCCGGCCTCCAGTGCGGCGAGCAGGGACCGCTCGGCGGTCACGGCGGCCCGGGTGTACGGGTCGTCGAGCTCGGCGAGCGTGGCGGCGAGGGCGGTGTCGGCCGCCGGGCACTCCACCGCCAGGGCCCCCTGACCGGGGGCGGGCAGGATCGCGTCGACCGGCAGGAAGTCGGTCGCCTCGTCGATCCGGCCGATGCGGTTCAGACCGGCCGCGGCGAGAACCACCGCGTCCAGTTCCCCGTTCCGCACGAAACCGATGCGGGTGTCGACGTTCCCGCGGATCGGCACGGTCTCGATCTGCAGCCCGTGCGAGCGGGCGTACGCGTTGAGCTGAGCCATCCGGCGCGGCGAGCCGGTGCCCACCCGGGCGCCGTGCGGGAGCCGGTCGAGCGTCAGCCCGTCCCGGGCGACCAGGACGTCACGCGGGTCCTCGCGTCGCGGGATCGCGGCCAGGGCGAGGTCGTCCGGCTGCGTGGTCGGCAGGTCCTTCAGCGAGTGCACCGCGAAGTCGACCTCGCCCGCGAGCAGCGCGTCGCGCAGCGCGGTGACGAACACACCGGTGCCGCCGATCTGCGCCAGCTGCTCGCGCGAGGTGTCGCCGTACGTGGTGATCTCCACCAGCTCGACGGAGCGGCCGGTCAGCTGTCGCACCGCCTCCGCCACATGCCCGGACTGGGCCATGGCGAGCTTGCTGCGCCTGGTTCCGAGCCGCAGGGGCCGCTCGGTCCCCGATGCCCTCTCGGTCATACTCGCCCTCGGTTCTTGATGTCGGCGTCGGTGACGTCGGCCCGGCTGACGGAGGCGACCGTCTCCGGGTCGAGGTCGAAGAGTGTGCGCAGCGCGTCCGCGTACCCGGCGCCGCCGGGTTCGGCCGCGAGCTGCTTGATCCGCACGGTGGGCGCGTGCAGGAGCTTGTCGACGACCCTGCGGACCGTCTGGGATACCTCGGAGCGCTGGCGCTCGTCGAGATCGGGCAGCCGGCCCTCCAGCCGGGCGATCTCGCCCGCCACGACATCGGCGGCCATGGCGCGCAGGGCGACCACGGTCGGCGTGATGTGCGCGGCACGCTGGGCGGCGCCGAACGCGGCGACCTCGGCGGCCACGATGGTCCGCACCCGGTCGACGTCGGCTGCCATGGGGGCGTCCGCGGACGCCTCGGCGAGCGACTCGATGTCGACGAGCCGGACACCGTCGATCCGGTGGACGGCGGCGTCGATGTCCCTGGGCATGGCGAGGTCGAGCAGCGCCGGCCGTCCCTCGCGGCCCGCGATGGCGGCCTCGACCTCCTCCGCCCTGAGCACCAGCCCGGTCGCGCCCGTGCAGGAGACGACGACGTCGGCACGTGTCAGTTCGTCGCCGACGGAGGCCATGTCGACGGCCCGGGCGCGGACGCCCGTCCCGCCGGGCTCGGTCAGGATCTGCACCAGCCGTTCGGCGCGCTCACGGGTGCGGTTGGCGACGACGACCTCGGCGACGCCGGCGCGCGCCAGGGTGGCGGCGGCGAGCGAGGACATCGAGCCCGCGCCGATGACGAGGGCGCTCTTGCCCGCGGCCCACTCCTCGGTCGGCGTGCCGTCGGCCAGTTGCTCCAGCCCGAAGGTGACGAGCGACTGCCCGGCCCGGTCGATCCCGGTCTCGCTGTGGGCGCGCTTGCCGACCCGCAGGGACTGCTGGAACAGGTCGTTCAGCAGTCGGCCCGCGCTGTGCAGCTCCTGGCCGAGCGCGAGCGAGTCCTTGATCTGGCCGAGGATCTGCCCCTCGCCGACGACCATCGAGTCCAGCCCGCAGGCCACCGAGAACAGATGGTGGACGGCCCGGTCCTCGTAGTGCACGTACAGATAGGGGGTGAGCTCCTCCAGGCCGACGCCGCTGTGCTGGGAGAGCAGCGTCGACAGCTCGGCGACACCCGCGTGGAACTTGTCCACGTCGGCGTAGAGCTCGATGCGGTTGCAGGTGGCGAGGACGGCCGCTTCCGCCGCGGGTTCCGCGGCGAGGGCGTCCTGCAGCAGTTTGCCCTGCGTGTCCGTGGAGAGCGAGGCCCGCTCCAGGACGCTGACGGGGGCGCTGCGGTGGCTGAGGCCCACGACGAGGAGGCTCATGCCGGCATCACGGCGGGCACGTCCCCGTCGGGTCCCTTCCGGCCGTCGGCCGTGGCGGAGGTGCCGGTCGGGGCGACCGGCGGCACGGCGGCCTCGCCCTCGCTCTCCTCGCCGGCCTTGCGCTGCTCGTGGAACGCGAGGATCTGCAGCTCGATCGAGAGGTCGACCTTGCGCACGTCCACGCCGTCCGGCACCGAGAGCACGGTGGGGGCGAAGTTGAGGATGGACGTCACACCGGCGGCGACGAGCCGGTCGCACACCTGCTGGGCGGCGCCCGCGGGGGTCGCGATGACCCCGATGGACACGCCGTTGTCCGAGATGATCTTCTCCAGCTCGTCCGTGTGCTGGACGGGGATGCCGGCGACCGGCTTGCCGGCCATCGCCGGGTCCGCGTCGATCAGCGCTGCCACGCGGAAGCCGCGGGAGGCGAAGCCGCCGTAGTTGGCGAGCGCGGCGCCGAGGTTACCGATACCGACGATCACAACCGGCCAGTCCTGGGTCAGGCCGAGCTCGCGGGAGATCTGGTAGACGAGGTACTCCACGTCGTACCCGACGCCGCGGGTCCCGTAGGAGCCGAGGTACGAGAAGTCCTTGCGCAGCTTCGCGGAATTGACTCCCGCGGCGGCCGCGAGCTCCTCGGAGGAGACGGTCGGCACGGAGCGCTCCGACAGTGCGGTCAGTGCGCGCAGATACAGCGGAAGCCGGGCGACGGTGGCCTCGGGGATTCCTCGGCTGCGAGTCGCCGGTCGGTGAGTTCGGCCAGTTGCCACGGTGCTCCTGCGGGATGAGCGAGGCTGGCGGCCATGCGTCCCAGGACCGCCCCGTCGAGAGCAGGCTATGTCTTTGTGAACGCGTGCACAAAGATGGTGTCCGTTTTGTCCGTGCAAAGTGACCGGGGTCACGCGAGCCGATCGCGCCATTCCGGAACCGTGAACGGCCGGCACGCGTTGAAGATCGGAAGGGGGCAAAGCAGTACACACTCCTCACGGCCACGCCCCCGAGACCCCAACAAAACGCCCATGATGGTAGCCGCCTTTGCGGTCAGGCCCCCAGTTCGCGACGGAGCCGGCCGGCGTCCACGCGCCAGAACGTGTGCTGCTCCCCGTCCACCAGCACCACGGGGATCTGCTCCCAGTACGCCCTGTTCAGCTCCTCGTCCTGGGTGATGTCCTTCTCCTCCCAGGCCGCGCCCGTCTCGGCACACACCTGCTCGATCACGGAGCGCGCGTCGTCACAGAGATGACATCCGGGCTTTCCGATCAGGGTCACCACGCGGTCACCGGCCTTCTTCTTGCTACGCCGCAGCAGAGGACTCATGCCCTCCATTCTCCGCCCGGGCGCGACACGCCCGAATGGCCCCCTTTAACAATCCGGCCGCGGAGAGTTCACGCCTTCGCATCCCGGCGAGTCCGGAACCGCCGAACGGACTGGCTATGCTCACGACATGGCCGCACTGGGATGGCTCACTCCCCGTAGGCGCTCCTCGACCGCCCGGAGCGTCCTCGCCGGCGAGGCCGCAGCCGAGGCAGCACGCAAGACGTCACAGCAGTTCGAGGCGGACGCCCGGGCCCGGACCGACGCAGACACCGCGCCGGCCGAGCCCGTCTTCCCCGTGGTCGGGGACGTCAGCGCCGCCGCGTTCTTCGACCTGGACAACACCGTCATGCAGGGCGCCGCGATCTTCCACTTCGGCCGCGGCCTGTACAAGCGGAAGTTCTTCCAGCGCCGGGAGCTGGCGAGGTTCGCCTGGCAGCAGACGTGGTTCCGGATCGCGGGCGTCGAGGATCCCGAGCACATGCAGGACGTGCGGGAGTCGGCGCTGTCCATCGTCAAGGGCCACCGCGTCTCCGAGCTGATGTCGATCGGCGAGGAGATCTACGACGAGTACATGGCGGACCGCATCTGGCCGGGCACCCGCGCCCTCGCCCAGGCCCATCTCGACGCGGGCCAGAAGGTGTGGCTGGTCACCGCCGCACCGGTGGAGACCGCGACGATCATCGCCCGCCGGCTCGGGCTGACCGGCGCGCTCGGCACGGTCGCCGAGTCCGTCGACGGCGTCTACACCGGCAAGCTCGTGGGCGAGCCGCTGCACGGCCCGGCCAAGGCCGAGGCGGTGCGGGCCCTCGCGGGCGCCGAGAACCTCGACCTGTCGCGCTGTGCGGCCTACAGCGACTCGCACAACGACATCCCCATGCTCTCGCTCGTGGGACACCCGTACGCGATCAACCCGGACACGAAGCTGCGCAAGCACGCCCGGGAGCGCGACTGGCGGCTGCGCGACTACCGCACCGGCCGCAAGGCGGCGAAGGTCGGCATCCCGGCCGCCGCGGGAGTCGGGGCACTCGCGGGCGGCACGGCCGCCGCCGTGGCCCTCCACCGGCGCCGCCGCTGACCGCTCGCCACCGGACGAGCGCGCCCGGCGGCATCCGGGCCTCCGTACATCCGCGCCGCCACTCTGCGTGTCCGGGGACCGCGCCACGGACACGACGGCCGCGCCCCCCGGCTCCGCCGCAGCGGTTCCGCACCCCGCCACCCGCTGTCCTGCGACGACGCGCGACGGACGGCACCCGGCAATCCGAGGCCCTTACCCCGTCACGCCGCCCGCCAGTCGTGATGCGCCCAGACGAACACAACCCATCACGCCCTCCAGCAGATGGCGAAGTAGTCCGATCAGCAAGCGATCACAATCTGCGACTGAATGTGCTGCTTTGCCGTAACAGAAGCGACGGATTCGATGATTTGAGCAACTGGGTGTAGCACTGCCTGTACGAAGCGTTATTCTCCTCAGACGCACATGGACCCCCACACGTCGCCACGACGAGTGAACGGTCCCGCACAGCACGTGATGGAAGCTCTGCCTCTGGGAGTCCCGTGTACCCACACGTCGGGGTTGACGCCTCGGGCCTGGCTACGCTCCGCGCAGTGGTCCTCGACCACCTGCGCGGTTTCGTCCCCACCGCGTACGCCGTCCCTGCCTTCGCCGCGAGCCCTGCCGCCCTCGGCCCTGCCGGTCCCTGCTACGCCCTGGCCGACCGCATCGAGAAGGTGCCGGCCCGCAGCGGCGTGGTCGACGGGCGGGCCGGCGAGCGAGAGGTGGGCAGACGAGGCGGCCGGCACGCCGCCACCTCGACCACCGCCCGCAGGCCGAGTGCCGACAGCGACAGCGCGCGGATGATGGAACTGGTCGAACGCGCCCAGGCCGGCGAGGCCGAGGCCTTCGGCCGGCTCTACGACCAGTACAGCGACACCGTCTACCGCTACATCTACTACCGCGTCGGCGGAAAGGCGACGGCGGAGGACCTCACCAGCGAGACCTTCCTCCGCGCCCTGCGGCGCATCTCCACGTTCACCTGGCAGGGCCGCGACTTCGGCGCCTGGCTGGTCACGATCGCCCGCAATCTGGTCGCCGACCACTTCAAATCGAGCCGGTTCCGGCTGGAAGTGACCACCGGCGAGATGCTCGACGCCAACGAGGTGGAGCGCAGCCCCGAGGAGTCGGTACTGGAGTCGCTCTCCAACGCCGCACTGCTCGAAGCCGTCCGAAAGCTCAACCCGCAGCAGCAGGAGTGCGTCACCCTCCGCTTCCTCCAGGGCCTCTCGGTCGCCGAGACCGCCCGCGTGATGGGCAAGAACGAGGGCGCGATCAAGACCCTCCAGTACCGGGCCGTCCGCACCCTGGCCCGGCTCCTGCCCGACGACGCACGCTGACGCCCGTCGCTCCGACCGCCCCCCGCACCCCCACCGGCACCACCCCTCCCCCACGCGCCCGTCCCCGGCCCGTCCACCCTCAACTCACCATCCGTGAGCACTTGATGACGCACTGGTCCGATCATCCTCCGCGCGTAACCCAACTGCCGAACCGCTCGTTGTGCGCAATGCAGGCTCCCTGCGGTCACGTCGTGCGCGCAGCCACTCACTCTTTCGTGTGGATGTGCTCAAGTCGTGCAACCTTCCGGACCACCCGGGGAGTCGACCGTCATGACGAGAGGAGGTGCCGCCAGTGATCGCGAACGTTTCGGCACACCGGCGGGCGAACGCCTTCGCCCAGGCCCTGGAGACGCAAACGCTCCGGGGCGCGGAGGCCGAGCAGCCCGAGAGTTCGGCCGAGCGGGCCGAACAGGGGCAGCTGTTGGCCCTGGCGAACGGCCTCGGTGAGCTGCCGAAGCCGGAGTTGGATCCCGATGTGAAGGTGGTGCAGCGAGCCCAGCTCGTGGCCGCCATGGAAGCCATGCTCGCGGAGGGCTCCGCGTCCGGGGGCCCTACCGTCCCGGAGCAGCGGAGCTCCCGCCGCGGCGCCCATCGGGCCTCCCCGCTCCGGAAACTCCGCCCGCGTTCCCGGTGGTCCAAGGGCCTCGCGGCCGGAGGACTGACCGTCGGAGTGGCAGCCGGCGCCTTCGGCGGCGTGGCGGCCGCCAGCTCCGACGCCCTCCCCGGTGACTCCCTCTACGGGCTGAAGCGGGGCATGGAGGACCTGAAACTCGGTATGGCCGACGACGACGCGGACCGCGGCGGGCTCTACCTCGACCAGGCCTCCACCCGGCTGAACGAGGCCCGCCGGCTCATGGAGCGCGGCCGCGCCGGTGAGCTGGACACCGAGTCGGTGAACGAGGTCAGGCACACCCTCAGCGGGATGCGCCACGACGCCTCCGAGGGCCACCGGCTGCTCCACCAGGCGTACGAGCGCGACGGCTCGCTCGGTCCCATCGCCACCCTGTCCTCCTTCGCGAACAGCCACCGCGACGTGTGGAACGGGCTGCGGGACCGGCTGCCCGCCCAGCTGACGGACGTCGGCGACGAGGTGAGCTCGGTCTTCGACGCCATAGACCAGGAGGTCGGTCCGCTCCGTTCGCTGCTGCCGAGTGCTCCCGAGGCGGAGCGCCGGGGGTCCAGTCAGCCCGGATCGTCCCCGCAGGACTCCTCGGGCTCCTCGGAGACGCATCCCTCGGCGGCCTCCTCACCGTCCACCGGCAGCCCGGACGGCGACAACCGGCCCCAGCCGTCCGGCTCGGGCGCCGTGGAGGACGACCAGCTGATCGGGGGCACCACGGGCGGCCTGCTCGACCCTCCGCAGAACAGCGCCTCCCCGTCGCCGTCCGGCAGGCTCCCGGACCCGGCCGCGCCGGTACCGGACGTGACGATCCCGCCGCTGCTGCCGGGGCTCCTGCCGGGCCTGGGTCTCGACAGCGAGGACATGCCGTAGCCCGGTGGGCCCCGGGCCGGTGACAGGCAAAGGGCGGGGGCCGGATACGCTCGACGCGTATCCGGCCCCCGCCCTTGCGTCAGGGACCGATCCGGGCGGCCGTGACCAGGACGATCAGAAGAAGACGGACCGCCGCTGCACCAGCAGTTTGTACAGCGTGTGCTGGATCTGCTCCCGCACCTGGTCGGTGAGGTTGAACATCAGCATCGGGTCCTCGGCCGCCTCCGGCGGATAGCCGTCCGTCGGAATCGGCTCACCGAACTGGATCGTCCACTTCGTCGGCAGCGGCACCGCCCCCAGCGGCCCGAGCCACGGGAACGTCGGCGTGATCGGGAAGTACGGGAATCCCAGCAAGCGCGCGAGCGTCTTCGCGTTGCCGATCATCGGGTAGATCTCCTCGGCCCCGACGATCGAGCACGGCACGATCGGCACGCCCGCCCGCAGCGCCGTCGAGACGAAACCGCCCCGCCCGAACCGCTGGAGCTTGTAGCGCTCGCTGAACGGCTTCCCGATGCCCTTGAAGCCCTCGGGCATCACACCGACGACCTCGCCCCGCTGCAGCAGCCGCTCCGCGTCCTCCGTGCACGCCAGCGTGTGCCCGGCCTTGCGCGCCAGTTCGTTTATCACCGGCAGCACGAAGACCAGGTCCGCGGCGAGCAGCCGCAGATGCCTCCCCGCCGGGTGGTTGTCGTGGACGGCCACCTGCATCATCAGCCCGTCCAGCGGCAGCGTCCCGGAGTGGTTGGCCACGACCAGTGCCCCGCCTTCCGACGGGATGTTCTCGATGCCCTTCACCTCGACCCGGAAGTACTTCGCGTACAACGGCCGCAGCAGCGACATCAGCACCTGGTCGGTGAGTTCCTTGTCGTAGCCGAACTCGTCGACGTCGTAGTCACCGGTGAGCCGGCGGCGCAGAAACGCCAGCCCGCCCGCGATGCGCTGGTCCCAGCCGGTGTCCGCTCCGGGGATCCCCGGGCCGCGCGGCGGCTGCGCGGACGGCCCGTCCGCGCCCGTACCGCCACCGGCCGAGGCGTCCCTCGGCACCGCCCGCTCCCCGCCGAGCTGTCCCGGCACGGAACCGACCGGGATCTCACGCGCCGACTCGGCCACGGATTTCCGCCGGCCCGATCCGGTGCGGCGCCGCACCGACCGCTGCGGTGAGCCGTTGCGCGACCGGTCGTCGTCGAACGGAATGACCTTGGCGTCCGCCATCGTTGCTCGCGCTCCTTATCCGGCGCTCTGAGGGGTGGCGCCACCGGCCGGTGACAGCGCGGCGACCTTGTCGACCGCCCTGGCCAGGGTCTCCGGCGGCAGCAGGCCCGGCCCGCGGCTGCGCGCGAAGTCCGCGAAGGTCTCCGCGGTCGTGTAGTCGGGGTCGAAGCCCAGTGTCTCGCGCATCTGCACGGTGCTGACCACCCTGCCGTGCGTGAGGAGCCGGATCTGCTCCGGCGAGAAGTCGGTGATGCCGACCGTGCGCAGCGCCGAACCGACCCAGGTCACGGCCGGCAGCAGCACCGGCACCGTGGGGCGGCCGAGTCTGCGCGAGCACTGCGACAGCAGCAGCACGCCGTCGCCCGCGATGTTGAACGTGCCGCTGTTCAACGTGCCGCGGCGGGGCTCGTGGGAGGCGATCCGCAGCACGTCGACGACGTCGTCCTCGTGGACGAACTGGAGCCGGGGGTCGTAGCCCAGGACGGTCGGCATGACGGGCAGCGAGAAGTAGTCCGCGAGCGGTGAGTCGGCGCGCGGTCCGAGGATGTTGGCGAAGCGCAGCACGCACACCGCCACGTCCGGACGGCGGCGCGCGAAGCCCCGCACATACCCCTCGACCTCGACGGCGTCCTTGGCGAAGCCGCCGCTCGGCAGGGACTTGGGCGGCGTGGTCTCGGTGAAGACGGCCGGATCACGCGAGGCGGAGCCGTAGACGCTCGTACTGGACTTGACGACCAGGCGCCGGACGGTCGGCGACTTCTGGCAGGCGCCGAGCAGCTGCATGGTGCCGATGACGTTGGTCTCCTTGACCGCCGTACGGCCCCCGGACCCGAGAGGGGTGCCCGTGACGTCCAGATGGACCACGGTGTCCACGTCGTGCTCGGCCAGTACGCGCGCTATGGCGGGCTGCCGGATGTCGGCCCGTACGAAATCGGCTCCGCCGAGACGGTGCTCGGGAGTCACCGCGTCGACGCCCACCACCCGTTCCACTTCGGGGTCCCGCTGGATACGGCGTACGAAGCGGCCCCCGAGCTGCCGGGCCACACCGGTGACAAGCACGACCTTGCCCAAGATCAGCGCCTTCCGTTCGGTCCTGGCTATGCGTCACCGTAGCGGGTTGATGTTGCGCTGTGATGACCGCAGGGCCTTCTTCCCGGCTCTTTGATCCCAACGCACGACAGCACCGGCCGAAAAGCACCGTGGCCCCTCCACCGCGCAGGTGAAAGGGGCCACGACGTTCGCGACAGCTGCCGCTTACTTCTTGTTGCGACGCTGAACACGCGTGCGCTTGAGCAGCTTGCGGTGCTTCTTCTTGGCCATCCGCTTGCGCCGCTTCTTGATAACAGAGCCCACGACTACCCTCGCTCACTTCTCTTCACTCGGTGCGGGGCGTCTGGGCCCACACGACCTACGTCGGCCTAGCCTACCGGCCCGAGCTCCGAGCTTGTAATCCGAGGGGCATCTCAGGCCGATTCGACCCCCACGAAGGATTCCCGGAGGTACTCGTGAACCGCTTGCTCCGGGACCCGGAAGGACCTCCCCACCCGGATCGCCGGCAGATGACCGCTGTGCACCAAGCGGTACACGGTCATCTTCGACACGCGCATCACCGAGGCGACTTCCGCCACGGTCAGGAACTTGACCTCGTTGAGAGGCCTTTCGCCAGCAGCCATGACCCACCTGTACCTTCCGCACACGACGCCCACCGGCTTCCCCTCCGGTGACTCTTCGTCGCGGTGCGCTCACTCCCCAGAGTAGGGGCGGGTGGTGCGAGTGGGGAAGAGGAGCAGCCATCGGCCGTTTACTGTGACAGACACGCTCGATTGAGTACATAGCGAGTGAGCGGCCGGTAGTAATCGGACCGCACAGCGTCATCCAGGGGAACGGCGACGGACACCCGCCCCTCCGCCTCGCCGACGAACAGTGCAGGATCATCCGTGTCCGCCAGGCCGATGGTCTCGAAACCGAGCTGACCTGCACCGCAGACCCAGCCGTGGTCCCCGACGACCAGTTCGGGCAGAGGGCCCCCGGCCTCCGCGACCCCCTCCAGCACGGCCCGTACCGGGAGGGGTGAGTGGGAGTGCACGCCGGTCTCACTCCCCGGGTGCCGCGCTCCCGGTTCCCGCACCATCGCGACTCCCCGTACGTAGTCGAGGGTGTACGTACGTACGCCGAACCGGGTCGTTATGTCGACACATCGCCCCTGCGCGGGTGTGAGAACGAGACAGCCCACCGCCGACAGGGCGTCTGCCAGCGCGGCGTAGAACCCGAGCAGCCGGTGCGGATGCCCGGTCCCGAACAGCACGGTGCCGCGTCGTTCCGCGACCGCCGCGAGCCGCCCGGCGAACGCCTCGAGCCCGCTCAACGTGCGCTCCGGGTCGATGACATCCTGGCCGGATACGTGCTCCGGGTCGTCGGAGACCCCGCACCGGTCCGCCATCAGCGCGATCAGATCGCGCTCGGCCCAGGCCCGTTCGGGATCGATCCCGAGCGTGACCCTCGGATCGCGTGCCGCGAACAGCCGGTAGCTCCGCAGGCTCGCCTCCCGGGACGTCGCCACCGGGCCGGCGAGCCCCGCCGCCAACAGATGCGCCCGCAGCGCCCCTCTGCTCAACACAGCGACGATCGTCCCGCAGCGCCCGCCACCGCACCGGGGAAAGCCCTGCACACCCCACAGTCGGCGTAACGGCCGGGATTCGCGCCGGGGGCGGCGACACCGGTTACGCGAGCAGGCCCCGGAGGGGGAAGACCGCCCGACGTGTCGCCAGCACCGCCTGGTCCAGCCGGTCCGCCGGGTCGTAGCCGTCCTCCCAGGGCCGCCACGTCGGCGTGCGCCCGTCCGTCATCCGGCCCGGCCCCAACTGCCGTGTCCGCGCGTACACCTCGTCCCGCCACGAGGACGGGATCACCGACTCCGGGTCCACCGGCGCATGGGCCGCGATCCCCACGAGATGGGTCCAGGACCTCGGGACCACGTCCACGACGGCGTAACCGCCCCCGCCGAGCGCCACCCAGCGCCCGCCCTCCGCGTACTCGTGCGCGAGGGAGTGGCAGGCCTCCTGCACCAGCCGCTGGGCGTCGAGCGACACCGCGAGATGCGCCAGCGGGTCCTCGAAGTGCGTGTCCGCACCGTGCTGCGTCACCAGGACCTGCGGCCGGAAGTCCGCGAGCAGTTCCGGCACGACGGCGTGGAAGGCGCGCAGCCAGCCCTCGTCCCCCGTCCCCGCCGGCAGGGCGACGTTCACCGCCGAGCCCTCGCCCGCCCCGGAGCCGCCCGTCTCCTCCGGCCACCCCGTGCCCGGGAAGAGCATCCGGGGATGCTCGTGCAGGGAGATCGTCAGTACCCTCGGGTCGTCCCAGAACGCCGCCTGCACACCGTCCCCGTGGTGCACGTCGACGTCCACGTACGCGACCCGCTCGGCCCCCAGCTCCAGCAGCCGGGCGATCGCCAGCGACGCGTCGTTGTAGATGCAGAAGCCCGCGGCCGAACCCGGCATCGCGTGGTGCAGTCCGCCGGCGAAGTTCACGGCGTGCGGGGCCTCGCCCCGCCACACCGCCTCGGCCGCTCCCACGGACTGGCCCGCGATCGTCGCGGACACCTCGTGCATTCCAGCGAAGGCCGGATCGTCCATCGTGCCCAGGCCGTACGCCTGGTCCGCGGCCCGCGGGTTCTCCGACGCGGCCCGCACGGCCGCCACGTAGTCCTCACGGTGCACCAGGCGCAGCGTGGACTCGCCGGCGGGCTTGCCCGCCACGACGTCCACCGCGCGGTCCAGCCCGTAGGCCCGCACCAACCCCATGGTCAGCGCGAGACGTACGGGATCCATCGGATGACTGGCCCCGAAGTCATACTTCGTTACCGCTTCGTCCCACATCAACAGTGCGCGGCCGCTCATGGTCGACACCGTATCGGTCGGACTCCGGCTCGAACGACCTGGCATACAGCAACGTCACCAGCACCAACACCATCGGAACGAGCATCGCTCCCCGGTAGCTCCACGCGTCCCCCAGTCCCCCGACCAACGGCGCCCCGATCAGGAACCCCACGTAGTTGAAGACGTTGAGCCGTGCGACGGCCGCGTTGCTCGCCCCGGGACCGCCGTTCACGACGGCCCGCCGGCCCGCCGCGGCGAACGTCTGCGGCACGATCACGCAGAGGCCCAGTCCCAGCAGGGTGAATCCGGCGAGGCCCGTCCACGGTCCGGGCGCCAGCGCCACGACGGCGAACCCGCCCGCCGCCAGGGCCGTCCCGCACCGCACGACGGCCACGGCCCCGAACCGCCGGACCCCGAGATCCCCCACGGCCCGCCCGAGCAGCGTGGTCACCATGTAGGCGTTGTACGGGACGGTCGCGAGCTCCTCCGAACCCCCCAGCACGTCCTGGAGGTACTTCGCGCTCCAATTCGACACGGTGGAGTCCCCGATGTACGCGAACGCCATCACCAGGCACAGCGGCAGGAGCAGCGTGAAGGGGACCGCGGACGCAACGGTGGCCCCACCGCCCGGCTCGTCCGTGTCCTTTGCGGACGGCGGATCGACGGCGTCCACGTACCACCGGCTACCGAGCAGCGCCACGGGCAGCAGCACGAGGACCACCGGCAGGTACGACACGGCGAGCGGCAGGTCCCAGTGGGCACCGGCCCAGGCCAGCGAGGCACCGAGAATCCCGCCGAGGCTGTACGTGGCGTGGAAGCCGAGCATGATGCTGCGGCCGTACGCCTGCTGCAGGCTGACTCCGAGCATGTTCATCGAGGCGTCCAGCGCGCCGACGGCCAGCCCGAACACCCCCAGCGCCAGGGCGACCTGCCACACCCTGCTGCCCGCGCCGACGGCCAGCAGGGAGAGCAGCACCACCGGCTGCGACCACCGGAGTACCGAAACGGGCGACCGCCGCGTGACGAGCTTCCCGGTGGCGACGCTGCCGGCGCCTGCGAGGACCGGCACGGCCGCGAGGAAGAGCGGCAGCAGTCCGTCGGATATGCCGTAGCGGTCCTGGATGGCAGGTATCCGCGTCACCAGGAGGGCGAACGCCACGCCCTGGACGAAGAAGCTCAGCGCCAACGAGGCCCGACCGTGCCGCAACCGCGCGTCCGTCATGGCCGCACAGCGTAAGCCGCTCGACTACCCGGGGGTAGATGGATCACACGAGCAATCCGGGGAGTTCGGTCATGTCCGTGAAGTGGCCACGGGCACCGGCGAGCCGTTCGGCCGGGGTCATGGCGGTGAACCCGTACACGTCCATGCCGGCCGCCAGGGCCGCGGTGACACCGAGGGGGCTGTCCTCGACCACGACGCATCGCTCGGGGGCGACACCCATCCGCTCGGCCGCGTGGAGGAAGAGATCCGGCGCCGGCTTGCCGCGGCCCACGTCCTGGGCGCTGAAGACGTTCTCCGGCCGGAACCATGCGTCCAGGCCGGTCTTCCGGTGCCCGACCCGGATGCGCTCATGGCTCCCGGAGGACGCGACACAGTAGGGCACTCCTTCGGCCTTCAGCCGGCCCAGAACCTCCGGGGCACCCGGGACGGGCGTCAACTCGCGCTCGAAGGCGGCGAACACGCGGGCGTGCAGCGTGTCGTCGAAGTCGTCGGGGAGGCGCTTCCCCGTCCGCTCCAGCACGAGGTCGTGCACCCGGTGCACCGCGGCGCCCATGTAGTCGCGGATGGACTCGGCACAGGAGGTGGGGTGCCCCAACTCCGTCAGATACGCGGCGAGGATCGTGTTCGACAACAACTCGCTGTCGACGAGGACGCCGTCGTTGTCGAAGATCACGAGGTCATAGCGCATACCCGCAGCCTAGGAAACCGAGAACACGGCCGGGACAGGGGGGTAACGCAAAAAGGCCTCAACCCCCGGGTGAAACCCGGGGGTTGAGGCTAAAAATTGTTCGGCGGTGTCCTACTCTCCCACAGGGTCCCCCCTGCAGTACCATCGGCGCTGAAAGGCTTAGCTTCCGGGTTCGGAATGTAACCGGGCGTTTCCCTAACGCTATGACCACCGAAACACTATGAAGATGTCGAACCGGCCGACCACCACGTGGTCTCGGCATGTTCGTTACTTCAGAACTAACACAGTGGACGCGAGCAACTGAGGACAAGCCCTCGGCCTATTAGTACCGGTCAACTCCACCAGTCACCTGGCTTCCATATCCGGCCTATCAACCCAGTCGTCTACTGGGAGCCTTACCCCATCAAGTGGGTGGGAGTCCTCATCTCGAAGCAGGCTTCCCGCTTAGATGCTTTCAGCGGTTATCCCTCCCGAACGTAGCCAACCAGCCATGCCCTTGGCAGGACAACTGGCACACCAGAGGTTCGTCCGTCCCGGTCCTCTCGTACTAGGGACAGCCCTTCTCAAGACTCCTACGCGCACAGCGGATAGGGACCGAACTGTCTCACGACGTTCTAAACCCAGCTCGCGTACCGCTTTAATGGGCGAACAGCCCAACCCTTGGGACCGACTCCAGCCCCAGGATGCGACGAGCCGACATCGAGGTGCCAAACCATCCCGTCGATATGGACTCTTGGGGAAGATCAGCCTGTTATCCCCGGGGTACCTTTTATCCGTTGAGCGACGGCGCTTCCACAAGCCACCGCCGGATCACTAGTCCCGACTTTCGTCCCTGCTCGACCCGTCGGTCTCACAGTCAAGCTCCCTTGTGCACTTACACTCAACACCTGATTGCCAACCAGGCTGAGGGAACCTTTGGGCGCCTCCGTTACCCTTTAGGAGGCAACCGCCCCAGTTAAACTACCCATCAGACACTGTCCCTGATCCGGATCACGGACCCAGGTTAGACATCCAGCACGACCAGAGTGGTATTTCAACGACGACTCCACCTGAACTGGCGTCCAAGCTTCACAGTCTCCCACCTATCCTACACAAGCCGAACCGAACACCAATATCAAACTGTAGTAAAGGTCCCGGGGTCTTTCCGTCCTGCTGCGCGAAACGAGCATCTTTACTCGTAGTGCAATTTCACCGGGCCTATGGTTGAGACAGTCGAGAAGTCGTTACGCCATTCGTGCAGGTCGGAACTTACCCGACAAGGAATTTCGCTACCTTAGGATGGTTATAGTTACCACCGCCGTTTACTGGCGCTTAAGTTCTCAGCTTCGCCCGGACGAATCCAAGCTAACCGGTCCCCTTAACGTTCCAGCACCGGGCAGGCGTCAGTCCGTATACATCGCCTTACGGCTTCGCACGGACCTGTGTTTTTAGTAAACAGTCGCTTCTCGCTGGTCTCTGCGGCCACCCCCAGCTCAGAGTGCAAGACTCATCACCAGACGTGGCCCCCCTTCTCCCGAAGTTACGGGGGCATTTTGCCGAGTTCCTTAACCATAGTTCACCCGAACGCCTCGGTATTCTCTACCTGACCACCTGAGTCGGTTTAGGGTACGGGCCGCCATGAAACTCGCTAGAGGCTTTTCTCGACAGCATAGGATCATCCACTTCACCACAATCGGCTCGGCATCAGGTCTCACCCTCCATGAGAGACGGATTTGCCTATCTCTCGGGCTACACCCTTACCCCGGGACAACCACCGCCCGGGCTGGACTACCTTCCTGCGTCACCCCATCGCTTACCTACTACCACCTTGGGTCAGCGGCTCCACCACTCCGACCTCGTCCGAAGACTCAGCCGGCGGCTTCACGGCCTTAGCATTAATGGGCTCGATATTGGGCGTTTCAAAGCGGGTACCGGAATATCAACCGGTTGTCCATCGACTACGCCTGTCGGCCTCGCCTTAGGTCCCGACTTACCCTGGGCAGATCAGCTTGACCCAGGAACCCTTAGTCAATCGGCGCACACGTTTCTCACGTGTGTATCGCTACTCATGCCTGCATTCTCACTCGTGAACCGTCCACAACTCGCTTCCGCGGCTGCTTCACCCGGCACACGACGCTCCCCTACCCATCACGATCCCCGTTGGGGGTACATATCGCAATGACACGACTTCGGCGGTACGCTTGAGCCCCGCTACATTGTCGGCGCGGAATCACTTGACCAGTGAGCTATTACGCACTCTTTCAAGGGTGGCTGCTTCTAAGCCAACCTCCTGGTTGTCTCTGCGACTCCACATCCTTTCCCACTTAGCGTACGCTTAGGGGCCTTAGTCGATGCTCTGGGCTGTTTCCCTCTCGACCATGGAGCTTATCCCCCACAGTCTCACTGCCGCGCTCTCACTTACCGGCATTCGGAGTTTGGCTAAGGTCAGTAACCCGGTAGGGCCCATCGCCTATCCAGTGCTCTACCTCCGGCAAGAAACACACGACGCTGCACCTAAATGCATTTCGGGGAGAACCAGCTATCACGGAGTTTGATTGGCCTTTCACCCCTAACCACAGGTCATCCCCCAGGTTTTCAACCCTGGTGGGTTCGGTCCTCCACGAAGTCTTACCTCCGCTTCAACCTGCCCATGGCTAGATCACTCCGCTTCGGGTCTAGAGCGTGCAACTCAAACGCCCTGTTCGGACTCGCTTTCGCTACGGCTTCCCCACACGGGTTAACCTCGCTACACACCGCTAACTCGCAGGCTCATTCTTCAAAAGGCACGCAGTCACGAGACGCGCAAAGCACGTCCGACGCTCCCACGGCTTGTAGGCACACGGTTTCAGGTACTATTTCACTCCGCTCCCGCGGTACTTTTCACCATTCCCTCACGGTACTATCCGCTATCGGTCACCAGGGAATATTTAGGCTTAGCGGGTGGTCCCGCCAGATTCACACGGGATTTCTCGGGCCCCGTGCTACTTGGGAATAACTCAAACGAGCCGCTGATGTTTCAGCTACGGGGGTCTTACCCTCTACGCCGGGCCTTTCGCATGCCCTTCGCCTACATCAACGGTTTCTGACTCGTCGACCAACCGGCAGATTGGTCAAGAGAAATCCCACAACCCCGTATGCGCAACCCCTGCCGGGTCTCACACGCATACGGTTTGGCCTGATCCAGTTTCGCTCGCCACTACTCCCGGAATCACGGTTGTTTTCTCTTCCTGAGGGTACTGAGATGTTTCACTTCCCCTCGTTCCCTCCACACTGCCTATGTGTTCAGCAGCGGGTGACAGCCCATGACGACTGCCGGGTTTCCCCATTCGGACACCCCCGGATCACAGCTCGGTTGACAGCTCCCCGGGGCCTATCGTGGCCTCCCACGTCCTTCATCGGTTCCTGGTGCCAAGGCATCCACCGTGCGCCCTTAAAAACTTGGCCACAGATGCTCGCGTCCACTGTGCAGTTCTCAAGCAACGACCAGCCACCCATCACCCCGCCACAACAAGCAGCGAGTTCACCGGGGCCGGCGCAAGAAGGGCAGACATCAAGTCCGCACCCTCAGACACCCAACAGCGTGCCCGACACCCTCACCCGATCCCCGTCCCGTTCCACGCTCCGAAGAGCAGTACTAGGCAACCGGGGAAACCGGTCGAGTGTGCCGAGTAGTCAACGTTCCACCCATGAGCTGACCACCGTCGGACGTTTGCCGACGTAGTGGCTCTGGATTCCTTGCGGAATCTAGATGCTCCTTAGAAAGGAGGTGATCCAGCCGCACCTTCCGGTACGGCTACCTTGTTACGACTTCGTCCCAATCGCCAGTCCCACCTTCGACGGCTCCCTCCCAAGGGTTGGGCCACCGGCTTCGGGTGTTACCGACTTTCGTGACGTGACGGGCGGTGTGTACAAGGCCCGGGAACGTATTCACCGCAGCAATGCTGATCTGCGATTACTAGCGACTCCGACTTCATGGGGTCGAGTTGCAGACCCCAATCCGAACTGAGACCGGCTTTTTGAGATTCGCTCCACCTCGCGGTATCGCAGCTCATTGTACCGGCCATTGTAGCACGTGTGCAGCCCAAGACATAAGGGGCATGATGACTTGACGTCGTCCCCACCTTCCTCCGAGTTGACCCCGGCGGTCTCCTGTGAGTCCCCGGCATGATCCGCTGGCAACACAGGACAGGGGTTGCGCTCGTTGCGGGACTTAACCCAACATCTCACGACACGAGCTGACGACAGCCATGCACCACCTGTACACCGACCACAAGGGGGGCACCATCTCTGATGCTTTCCGGTGTATGTCAAGCCTTGGTAAGGTTCTTCGCGTTGCGTCGAATTAAGCCACATGCTCCGCCGCTTGTGCGGGCCCCCGTCAATTCCTTTGAGTTTTAGCCTTGCGGCCGTACTCCCCAGGCGGGGCACTTAATGCGTTAGCTGCGGCACGGACGACGTGGAATGTCGCCCACACCTAGTGCCCAACGTTTACGGCGTGGACTACCAGGGTATCTAATCCTGTTCGCTCCCCACGCTTTCGCTCCTCAGCGTCAGTATCGGCCCAGAGATCCGCCTTCGCCACCGGTGTTCCTCCTGATATCTGCGCATTTCACCGCTACACCAGGAATTCCGATCTCCCCTACCGAACTCTAGCCTGCCCGTATCGACTGCAGACCCGGGGTTAAGCCCCGGGCTTTCACAACCGACGTGACAAGCCGCCTACGAGCTCTTTACGCCCAATAATTCCGGACAACGCTCGCGCCCTACGTATTACCGCGGCTGCTGGCACGTAGTTAGCCGGCGCTTCTTCTGCAGGTACCGTCACTTTCGCTTCTTCCCTGCTGAAAGAGGTTTACAACCCGAAGGCCGTCATCCCTCACGCGGCGTCGCTGCATCAGGCTTTCGCCCATTGTGCAATATTCCCCACTGCTGCCTCCCGTAGGAGTCTGGGCCGTGTCTCAGTCCCAGTGTGGCCGGTCGCCCTCTCAGGCCGGCTACCCGTCGTCGCCTTGGTAGGCCATCACCCCACCAACAAGCTGATAGGCCGCGGGCTCATCCTGCACCGCCGGAGCTTTCCACCACCGAGGATGCCCTCAGTGGTCGTATCCGGTATTAGACCCCGTTTCCAGGGCTTGTCCCAGAGTGCAGGGCAGATTGCCCACGTGTTACTCACCCGTTCGCCACTAATCCCCTCCCGAAGGAGGTTCATCGTTCGACTTGCATGTGTTAAGCACGCCGCCAGCGTTCGTCCTGAGCCAGGATCAAACTCTCCGTGAATGCTTCCCCGTGATCGGGGCGAACACATCACGAGAGCGGAACCAGGAAGAGGAATAGTCTTCCCGGTTCACAGCGTCCTCGCTGTGTTTTCTTCAAAGGAACCTCGACCATCCGAACGGATGGACGGGGTATCAACATATCTGGCGTTGACTTTTGGCACGCTGTTGAGTTCTCAAGGAACGGACGCTTCCTTCGTACTCACCCGCAGAACATTCTCTCGGGCTTTCCTCCGGGCGCTTCCCTTCGGTGTTTCCAGCTTAGCAGATCCGATTTCCGTTCCTGCCACCCGCTGGAGCGGGCTGCCGGGCCGTTCTTCCGCTTTCGCGTTTTCCCTTTCCGGCGTTTCCGACTCTATCAGATCCTTTCGGGCCTGATTCCCAGTCAGAGGGGGTTGTCTTTCCGGCCACCGGGCCGTTCCGACGAGTGAGACTTTAGCGGAATCACTGTCTCCGACGCTAATCGGGGCGCGTCCATTCGAACGCGGATTCCTCATTTCGCAAAAGCGCACGGAAAGCGAGGCGACAGGATGTCGCTCGCTGGGAGTGGTTCTTGCGGGATGGCTGTCCGGGGCCGACCGGAGTCGGTGCTCACGTCGAACAACTCGAAGAACTATACGGATCGGCGATTTGCGTGTCAACCTCGCTCCCCCGGCGTACTCTCTGGACATGACTACGCACGCGTGCACCCTTCAGTGGTGGGCCGCCTGACGGCGGCCGACAGTCACGCGCGCACCCACGGCCGCCGCCTCGGCGGCCGTTTTCGTTCCTCCCTCCGGGAGCCGGGCCCGCCGGTGGTGGCGGCTCCGACCGAGGAGGAGACGGACACATGACGAGGACCTTCAGCGGGATCAAGCCGACCGGGCATCTGACTCTGGGGAACTACCTCGGGGCCGTGCGCCGGTGGGCCGAGACGGACCAGCACCGCTCCGACGCCCTGTTCAGCATCGTGGACCTGCACGCCCTGACCGTCGAGCACGATCCGGCTCGGGTGCGCAGACTCAGCCGGCAGGCGGCGACGCTGCTCCTGGCGGCGGGACTGGATCCGGAGCTGTGCACCGTGTTCGTGCAGAGCCACGTGGACGAGCACGCCCGGCTCTCCTATCTGCTCGAGTGCACCGCCACGGACGGCGAGATGCGGCGGATGATCCAGTACAAGGAGAAGGGCGCCCGGGCGCGGGCCGCGGGTGAGAGCGTCCGGCTCTCCCTGCTCACCTATCCGGTGCTGATGGCGGCGGACATCCTCGCGTACGCGACGGACGAGGTCCCGGTCGGTGACGACCAGGCCCAGCACGTGGAGCTGACGCGCGATCTGGCGACGCGGTTCAACCAGCGGTACGGGCACGTCTTCACCGTTCCGAAGGCCACTCATCCGCAGGTGGCCGCGCGGGTGATGGATCTGCAGGACCCGACGTCGAAGATGGGGAAGTCCATGGACGGCGGGGCCGGCATCGTCTGTCTGCTCGACGATCCGGACGTGGTGCGACGCAAGATCATGCGCGCGGTGACGGACAGCGGCCAGGACGTCGTCCTCGACCGCGACACCCGGCCGGGCGTGGCGAATCTGCTGGAGATCCTGGCCGCCTGTGAGAACGGGAACCCGGAGAGCCTGGCAGGTGTGTATGAGTCCTACGGCGCGCTCAAGAAGGACACGGCCGAGGCGGTGGTGGAGTTGCTGAGGCCGTTGCGTAAGCGGCACGCGGAGCTGGCGGCCGATCCCTCTTATGTGGACGAGGTGCTGAGGGCGGGGGCCGCGAGGGCACGGGGGCTGGCCCGTCCTCTGGTGGACCGCGCCTATCGGGCGATCGGGCTGCTTCCGGCCGGCTGACGGAAGGCGGCCCGGTAGTCGCGCGGGCTGGTGGCGAGGTGGCCGGTGAAGTGCTGGCGCATGGTCACCTCGCTGCCGAAGCCCGCGCGGCGGGCGACTTCGGGAATGGGGTGATCGGTCAGTTCGAGGAGCTTCTGAGCGGCCGCGACGCGCTGGGTGATGAGCCAGTGGAGGGGGGTGGTTCCGGTGGTGGCCTGGAAGCGACGGGCGAAGGAGCGGGGCGACATACCCGCGCGCGCGGCGAGCGAGGCGACGGTGTGCGGCTCCGCGAGGTGGGCGAGGGCGTATTCGCGGACGGCGGCGAGGGCGTCGGCGTCGCGGTCGGCCCGGGGTGTGGGGTGCTCGATGAACTGGGCCTGGGTGCCCGTGCGGAAGGGGGCGGTGACCATGGACCGGGCGATGGCCGCGGCGGCTTCGGCGCCGTGGGTGACCCGGACCAGATGGAGGCACAGATCGATGCCGGCCGCGGTCCCGGCGGAGGTCCAGAGGTTGTCGTCGTGGAGGAAGAGCGCGTCGGGCACGACGGTGACCCGGGGATGGTGCCGGCGCAGGAGGTGGGTGAGGTTCCAGTGGGTGATCGCGCGGCGGCCGTCCAGCAGCCCGGCCTGGGCGAGGGTGAAGGCGCCTCCGCAGAGTGCGGCGATCGGAGTGCCCCGCTGGTGGGCGTGGCGGAGGGCGTCGAGGACCGGTGAGGGGGCGGGGGCGAGGTGGTCGTCGAGACCGGGCACGACGACGAGGTCGGCGCGGCGGAGCCAGGCGAGGGTGCGATCGGGGGTGAGGCTCAGGCCGCCGCGCATGGGCACGGGTGTGCGGTCGGTGGCGGCGCGGCGCAGCTCGAAGGGCGGTACGCCGCGGTCGGTCCGGTCGACACCCCAGACCTCGTGGATGACGGAGACGTCGAAGGCCCGAATACCGGGGAAGGCGAGGAGGGCGATGCGCTGAGGTGCGGCTGCCGTCGGGGCCATGGTTGGCAGTAAACCATCGATCGCTGACTTTTGCGGCTCTGTGGCGGGTGCCTGCGCGGGGGCAGCATGGCGGTATGGAGATTGCGGAGAACGCAGCGCTGGTCGTCGTGGATGTGCAGAAGGGATTCGAGGAGGAGGTCTTCTGGGGACGGCGGAACAATCCGGGGGCGGACGAGAACATCGCCTCGCTGATCGACGCGTGGCAGTCGAGCGGCCGTCCGGTCGTGTTCGTACGGCATGACTCGTCGAAGCCGGGGTCACCGCTGCGGGCGGGTCGGACGGGCAACGAGTTCAAGGACTACGTGGAGCAGAGGAGGGGGCAGGGCGACGGACCGGAGCTGCTGGTGACGAAGACCGTGAACTCGGCGTTCTACGGGACGCCGGACCTGGCGGCGTGGTTCGGGTCCCAGGGCGTGCGGCAGTTCGTGGTGGCCGGGATCCAGACCAACATGTGCGCGGAGACCACGGCGCGGATGGGCGGCAACCTGGGGTACGAGGTGCTGTTCGCGCTGGACGCGACGTACACCTTCGACCTCGCGGGGCCCTTCGGCTGGAGCCTGGGGGCCGATGAGCTGGCGCGGGCCACCGCCGTGACGCTGCACGGCGGCGGGTTCGCGACGGTCGTGACGACGGACGAGCTGGTGGCCGCAGCCGGAAAGTGAGCGCTGGCGAGAGGTGAGCACCGGCGAGAGGTGAGCACCGGCTCGCAGCGCGGCCTTGCCGCCGCGGGGCCGGGGCCGCGGGGCCGGGGCCGACCCGGCCTCGGCGGCTCAGCCGTTGCCGGAGGCGAGTTCGCGGCTGCGGTCCCGGGCCGCTTCGAGCGCGGCGATGAGGGCGGCGCGGACTCCGTGGTTCTCGAGTTCGCGGATGGCGTTGATGGTGGTCCCCGCAGGGGAGGTCACGGCCTCGCGGAGCTTGACCGGGTGCTCCCCGGAGTCGCGCAGCATCACCGCCGCGCCGATGGCGGCCTGGACGATCAGATCGTGGGCCTGCGCCCGGGGCAGGCCGAGGAGGATGCCGGCGTCCGTCATGGCCTCGACGAGGAAGTAGAAGTAGGCGGGGCCGGAGCCGGAGAGGGCGGTGGCGGCGTCCTGCTGGGACTCGGGGACGCGAAGGGTCTTGCCGACTCCGCCGAAGATCTCCTCGGTGTGGGCCAGGTGCTCGGCGGTGGCGTGGCTGCCGCCCGAGATCACGGACATGCCCTCGTCGACGAGGACGGGGGTGTTGGGCATGACACGGACGACGGGGGTGTTGCCGGCGAGCCGGCTCTCGATCGTGGCGGTGGTGATACCGGCGGCCGCGCTGATCACGAGGCGGTCCGCCGAGACATGGGGGGCGAGCTCGTCGAGAAGCCTGTTCATGTCCTGGGGCTTGACGGCGAGGATGAGGGTGTCGGCCCGCTTGGCGGCCTCCGCGTTGGTGACGGCTTCCACCCCGTAACGGGTGCGGAGCTCCTCCGCGCGGTCCGCCCGGCGGGTGGTGACCAGCAGGGCGGAGGCGGGCCAGCCGGCCCGGATCATGCCGCTGAGCAGGGCCTCGCCGATCTTGCCGGTGCCGAGGACTGCGACTGTCTGGGTCATGCGGGTCACCTCGCCGGGCTGGTGCGTGTGCACGTGGGTCGTCCATGTCCGTGACCGGTCGCTCCCGGCTTCTCCCACGGACATGGACATCCTCGCACCGGGGCGGCGGTGGTGTCGGCGGTGTCCGAGGGACGGTCACGCGGTACGGCGGCGGAGGGTGGCCGCGCCCAGGGAGAGCACGAGGAGGGCGCAGGCGGAGACGACGAGGACGTCGCGGAGGAAGTCGGCGGTGACGTCGGTGTGACGGAGGACCTCGTTCATGCCGTCGACGGCGTACGACATGGGCAGCACGTTCGAGAAGCCCTCGAGGACGGGATGCATGTTGTCACGGGCGGTGAAGAGGCCGCAGAGGAGGAGCTGGGGGAAGATCACGGCCGGCATGAACTGGACCGCCTGGAACTCGGACGCGGCGAAGGCGGAGACGAACAGGCCGAGGGCCGTGCCGAGCAGGGCGTCCAGCAGGGCGACCAGGAGCAGCAGCCAGGCGGAGCCGACGACGTCCAGGCCGAGGAACCAGACCGCGAGCCCGGTCGCGAGGGCGGACTGGACGACGGCCAGCAGGCCGAAGGCCAGGGCGTAGCCGGCGATGAGGTCGGCCTTCCCGAGTGGCATGGCGAGCAGGCGTTCGAGGGTGCCGGAGGTGCGCTCGCGCAGTGTGGCGATGGAGGTGATCAGGAACATCGTGATCAGCGGGAAGATACCGAGCAGCGAGGCGCCGATGGCGTCGAAGGTCTGCGGGCTGCCGTCGAAGACGTAGCGCAGCAGGAAGAGCATCAGGCACGGCACCAGCAGCATCAGGGCGATCGAGCGGGGATCGTGCCGCAGCTGCCGCAGGACCCGGGCCGCGGTGGCAAGGGTGCGGGACAGGGAGAGCGCGCGTCGCGGAGCCGCCAGGGTGGCGGGCACGGTCGGGGGTGTCGGCTGGGCGTTCATCGGGCGGTCTCCTGGAGGGCGTTGGCCGTGTCGACGAGGTGGAGGAAGGCGTCCTCGACGGTGGCGGTGTCGTTGCGGCGGCGGAGGGCGTCGGGGGTGTCGTCGGCGAGGAGTTCGCCGTCGCGCAGCAGGAGGAGCCGATGGCAGCGCTCGGCCTCGTCCATGACGTGCGAGGAGACGAGGATCGTGGTGCCGCGTTCGGCGGCGATGCGGTGGAAGAGGTCCCACAGGTCACGGCGCAGGACGGGGTCGAGACCGACGGTGGGCTCGTCGAGGACGAGCAGTTCGGGCGTTCCGAGGAGGGCGACGGCGAGGGAGACGCGGCTGCGCTGACCGCCGGAGAGCCTCCCCGCGAGTGAGCCGGCGTGCGCGGCGAGGTCCACGTCCGTGAGGGCCTGGGAGACATGGCGCCGGCGGCGTTCGGCGGCGGCGCGGCCGGGGTCGAGCACCGCGGCGAAGTAGTCCAGGTTCTGGCGGACGGTCAGGTCGTCGTAGACGGAGGGTGCCTGGGTGACGTAGCCGATGCGGGAGCGCAGTGCGGCGTGCCCGGCGGGCCGGCCGAGGACGTCGAGGGTGCCGGTGACCCGGGCCTGGGTGCCGACGACGGCCCGCATGAGGGTGGATTTGCCGCAGCCCGAGGGGCCGAGGAGTCCGGTGATCTGGCCGGGCGGCACGTCGAAGTCGAGGTTGCGCAGGACGGTGCGGGAGCCGCGCACGACGGTGAGGGCGCGCGCGTGGACGGCCGGTGCCGGAGTGCCCTCCGACGGATTATTCATCATGCGATGAATAATCCATCCGGAGGGGGTGGGCGTCAAGACGCGGTGCGCTCCGTCATGACATTCCCGGCGTCAGCCGGAGGGCCCACGGCCGGCCGGAGCGGTCCGACGGTGGAGCGGACGACCCGCTCCTTGACCCGGGCGGACGGACGCCCCGTCAGAAAAGCGGTCGCGGGCTGTCGTCGGGGCGGACGGACCGGACGAGGGCGTCCCGGCGGCCGGGGCTCCGCACTGGTCAGGAAGCGCACGGCCGGCTGCAACGGCTCCCGCCCGCGGAACCCCGAGACGATCGACGAGGCGGCGTGCGAACCCATGGGCATCGCGGTCGCGCACGCCATCCGCAGCGCGCCCGCCCTCGGCGAGCTCGCCGCGGCCGCGTCCCCGCGCGGTACACCTCGGGACACGCCGGCGAGCGGAGCGCGCCGTCGACCCGGATACGGACCGAGGGGTCGAGCGGGAGGCCGGCGGCCGCGGCGAGTTCGGTGTGCGGGATCATCGAGGCCGCCCGGACCACCTCGTCGGCGTCCACGGCCCCGGGGCCCTCGATCGCCGGCCCTCCTCGATCCGTACGCCCCGCTCGCTCAGGACGCGAAGGACGTGATCGCGGGCGCGCGGCGGGAAACCCGTACCGATCCGTCCCTGCGTGTGCAGGCTCACGCGCCACCGGGCCTGGGACCCGGCGAGTGCGGCGAGTTCGATCCCGGTCAGCCCGCCGCCGACGACCGCGACCGAGCCGGGGCCGTCCTGGAGCCGTTTACCAGCGGGACGCCGGGGAGCACGCCGTTCAGCACGCCGGCCGTGGCGGGGCCGGGTTCGACGACGACGACACGGGCCCCGAGGTCGCGCAGCAGCCGGGTGGCGATTGCCGTGCCGGCGCCGACGTCGACGACGCGGGAGCCCGCGAGAGGTGTGCCGGTGAGTCCTCGACCGCGTCGAGCAGGGGTGGGCGGACAGCCGGGACGGGCCGCCTCGTACTGGGCGGCCACGGACTCGAACGGGAGGCGGTGCCCGCGGGTGTCAGGCCCCGGTCGCCGTACCGCGTGCGTCATGCGCCCCGTCATGGCGCGGCCCGGTCACTTGCGCTTCGGCTTCTTCCGGGCCGCCGGGTTCCCGGTGCGCGCGCCTCGGCGCTTCTCGTACCGGGCGACGGCCGCCTCGTACTCCCCGCGGCGCAGCTTCTCCCCCGGCGCCTCGGTGAGGGAGCGGAAGAAGTAGGCGAGCAGTGCCCCGATGAAACCGATCATCCGGAGACTGCGCAGGGACTCCTCGCGCGCGGGGTCGACGGAACGGCGCGAGAAGCTCTCCCACGTCTTGCGGAAGGCGATGGCGCTGCACACCGCGAACGTCACGATCACGAGCAGGTTCACGAAGCCGCCGACCCGGGCGGTCTCCAGGCCCTGGTAGGCGAACCGCAGGACGAGGCATCCGGCGACCGCCGCGGCGAGCGAGCCGGCCGCGACGGCGACGCGGCGCAGACCGTAGCCGCCGTCGTGACGGACCCAGGTGGTGCCGAAGAACCGGATCTCCTCCGGCTGCGGCCCGGTGCGGCCGACGCTCCCGGCGCCGGACTCGCCGACGGGGCCGGCCGTGGAGCCGGTGTCACGGCTGCGGTGGGGTCTGTCGTCGCGGTTCTCGCTCACGCACCCGATTATCCCCGGCCGCCCGGCGCCCCGGCGCTCGGCCACCCGCCCCGCCACGTGCGGGCCGTCCGAGCGGTCAGGCGCAGCGCACGGCGACGTAGCCGTCGCTGCCCGTGTTCACGTAGGCGTCGGAGACGAACTGGCCGTTGGCGATGTTGTCCCACAGGTTCGACGTGCCGTACGGGCCGGTGACGGTCTCGCCCGGCTTCTGGCAGTTGATCGGCACCCGCGCGCCGTACTGCAGCACCCTGACGATCTGGTACTGGGTGCCGGGCCCGCTGCGGACGTTCACGCGGTAGCCGGGGGCGACCGCGTAGCGTCTCGTGGCGCGTGGCTCGGCGAGGGCCCCGGACTCCGCCTCCGCCACGCTCTCGTTTCCTTCGACGGCCATGCCGCCCTCCCCCGCGTTCCGAACGACATACGTGCGCCACGCAGGCTAGCAAGCCCCGTCGACTCGTACGCACCATCGACTAGGCTCCGTGAGTCGCGCTTGCGGACAGAGAACACGGGGGTGGACGATGCCGCCGCTGCGCAGCACCGGGCCGGTCCCGGAAGCGGAACATCCTGAGTACGCCGGGCAGTACCGCCTCGAGCGGTGTCTGGGCTCGGGGGGCATGGGTGTCGTGCATCTGGCCACCTCGGCGTCCGGACTGCGTCTGGCCATCAAGGTCGTCCACACGGAACACGCCACGGACCCGGAGTTCAGGGCCCGTTTCCGGCAGGAGGTCGCCGCGGCCCGCAGGGTGAGCGGTGCCTTCACCGCGCCCGTCGTCGACGCCGACCCGGAAGCCGGGCGCCCCTGGATGGCGACGCTCTTCATCGAGGGGCCGACGCTCGCCGAACGCGTCAAGCGGAACGGGCCGTTGAGCCTCGACGAGCTGCGCAGGGTGGGCTCGGGGCTCGCGGAGGCGCTGCGCGACATCCACCGTGCCGGGGTCGTCCACCGCGATCTCAAACCGAGCAACGTGCTGCTCGCGGCCGACGGTCCGAAAGTCATCGACTTCGGCATCTCCCGGCCCTCGGACAGCGATCTGCGCACGGAGACGGGGAAGTTGATCGGCACTCCGCCGTTCATGGCGCCGGAGCAGTTCCAGCGGCCCCGGGACGTCGGTCCCGCCGCCGACATATTCGCGCTGGGCGCGGTCCTCGTCCACGCGGCCACGGGACGGGGTCCGTTCGACTCCGGCAGCCCCTACATCGTCGCCTATCAAGTGGTCCACAACGAGCCGGATCTGACCGGAGTGCCCGCCGAGCTGCTGCCGCTCCTGACCCGCTGTCTGGCCAAGGACCCCGACGAACGGCCGGCGCCCGACGAGGTGATGGCCGAACTGCGCACGCCGGTGGGTGAGGTGGCGACGGCGTACATACCGCTGCAACGGTCGTTCGCGGACAGGCGGCCCACGGACCGGGGCCCGTCCTCGGCGAGGGACGAAGACGCGCAGGAGGAGGATCCGGGACCGGCCGCCCGGCCCCGTCGGCGCCTCGTCCGGTACGCCGCCGTCGGCAGCCTCGTCCTCGGTCTGCTCGCGGGCGCGTACGCGGGGGTCCGCACGGCGGCGGGCGACGGTGACCGCCCTGCCGGCGCCACGGTCGCCCACCGTGGCGAGCCCGCCTTCACCGCCTGGCAGACCCTCCTCGCGAAGGGCACCGACGCCCTGCGCACGCCCGCGTGCTCCTCCCACGACGGCGCCGTCTACTGCGCCGCGCCGGGCGTGACGGCGGCCCGGCTGTCCGTGCTCGACGGAAAGCCCCTGTGGACGCGCAGGGCCGCCGGAGCCGGCGCGGGGCCGGAGGTAGGCGCGGGTTACGAGGCCGGGGCCCCGGTGCTCTCCGGGGGACTGCTGCACGTCACCACGGCCGGCGGACAGCGTCTCGAGGCGCTCGATCCGGAGTCGGGGGCGACGCGCTGGACCGCGGGCATCGGTTCGGACACGACGGTCGGCCACGCCGACGGGTGCGTCCTCCTCGCGGGTGCGGACGGGGACGTCCGGGCGCTCGACGGCGCGACCGGCGAGGAGCTGTGGCGGAAGCGGCGGGGCGCGCCGGGCACCCAGTGGGCGCCGGGCCCGCGCGGTTCGGGCACCGTCCTCGCGGTCACCCCCGGTGCCGACGGCGCCGGCACAACCGTCCGGGCCATCGGCACCCGCGACGGAGGTGTGCGCTGGGAGAAGCGGCTGGAGGGCGCGCTGTCCCCCGTGCCGTCGGCGTCGCCCGGCGCGCTCTTCCTCCTGGCGACCGACTCCGACGACTTCACCACCGCCGTCGTACGCCTCGACACCGCCACCCGGGAGGCCCGCCGTGTCCCACTGCGGGTCGACGTCGACCAGGCCCAGGCCGCGGTGGCCGGCGACACCGTCTACCTGGCGGGGACGGGAGGTTCACTGCTCGCCGTGGACACCGCGGACGGCGGCGGCCAGCGCTGGCGGCTGGAGACGTACATGGCCCGGTCCTCACGGCCGGTCGTCGACGGAGGACGGGTCTACCTCAGCGGGGCCGACGGGCGGCTCCTGGCCGTCGACGCCGGACGCGGCGTGCAGCTCGGCCAGACGGAGCCGCGGATGGGCACGGGGCGCTACACCTCCGCCCTGCCCGCCCCCGTCACGGCTCACGGCAAGGTCTTCGCGTCCGCTCCCGACGGAAGCGTGTTCGCCGTGGACGCCACGGACCCGTCGCGCTGGTAGGCCGCCGGACACGGGCGGAGCCCCGCCGGCCGGAGAGCCGACGGGGCTTGCCCGGTGCGGTGACCGGGCCACGGCACCGGGTGATCGGGCTGTCAGCCGAGCCTGTCCACGTCCCGCACCGCGCCCTTGTCCGCGCTCGTCGCCATCGCCGCGTACGCCCGCAGCGCCGCGGACACCTTGCGTTCGCGGTTCTTCGGCGCGTAGACGCCGCCCAGGGCCTCGCGGCGGGCGGCGAGCGTGGCGTCGTCGACGAGCAGCTCGATCGAGCGGTTCGGGATGTCGATGCGGATGCGGTCGCCGTCCTCGACGAGGGCGATGGCCCCGCCGGACGCGGCCTCCGGGGAGGCGTGGCCGATGGACAGGCCCGACGTGCCGCCGGAGAACCGCCCGTCGGTGATGAGGGCGCAGGCCTTGCCCAGGCCGCGGCCCTTCAGGAAGGAGGTCGGGTACAGCATCTCCTGCATGCCGGGGCCGCCGCGCGGGCCCTCGTAGCGGATGACGACGACGTCGCCCTCCTTGACCACCTTGGAGAGGATCTTGTCGACGGCCTCGTCCTGCGACTCGCAGACGACGGCCGGGCCCTCGAAGGTCCAGATCGACTCGTCGACGCCCGCCGTCTTCACGACGCAGCCGTCCTCGGCGATGTTGCCCTTGAGGACGGCGAGACCGCCGTCCTTGGAGTAGGCGTTCTCGACGGAGCGGATGCAGCCGCCCTCGGCGTCGACGTCCAGCGACTCCCAGCGCTCGGACTGGGAGAAGGCGGTGGCCGAGCGGACGCAGCCGGGGGCGGCGTGCCACAGCTCGACGGCCTCGGCGGACGGGGAGCCGCCGCGGACGTCCCAGGTCTTGAGCCACTCGGCAAGCGACGCCGAGTGGACGGTGTGCACGTCCTCGTTCAGCAGTCCGCCCCGGTACAGCTCGCCGAGGATGGCGGGGATGCCGCCGGCCCGGTGGACGTCCTCCATGTAGTACGTGCCGCCCGGGGCGACGTTCGGCGCGACCTTGGCCAGGCACGGGACCCGGCGCGAGACGGCGTCGATGTCGGTCAGGTCGTAGTCGAGCTCGGCCTCCTGGGCGGCGGCGAGCAGGTGGAGGATGGTGTTCGTCGAGCCGCCCATGGCGATGTCGAGGGCCATGGCGTTCTCGAAGGCCTCACGCGTGGCGATGTTGCGGGGGAGGACGGACTCGTCGCCCTCCTCGTAGTAGCGCTTGGTGATCTCGACGACCGTACGGCCCGCGTTCTCGTACAGGGCGCGGCGGGCGGTGTGGGTGGCGAGGACCGAGCCGTTGCCCGGGAGGGAGAGGCCGATGGCCTCGGTCAGGCAGTTCATCGAGTTGGCGGTGAACATGCCGGAACAGGAGCCGCAGGTCGGACAGGCGTTCTCCTCGATCCGCAGCACGTCCTCGTCGGAGACGTTCTCGTTGACCGCGTCGACGATGGCGTTGATCAGGTCGAGTTTGCGGACCGTGCCGTCGACGAGGGTGGCCTGACCGGCCTCCATCGGGCCGCCGGAGACGAAGACCGCCGGGATGTTGAGGCGCATGGCGGCCATCAGCATGCCCGGGGTGATCTTGTCGCAGTTGGAGATGCAGATCAGGGCGTCGGCGCAGTGCGCCTCGACCATGTACTCCACGGAGTCCGCGATGAGGTCGCGTGACGGCAGGGAGTAGAGCATGCCGCCGTGGCCCATCGCGATGCCGTCGTCGACGGCGATCGTGTTGAACTCGCGGGGGACCGCGCCCGCGGCCAGGATCGCGTCCGAGACGATCCGGCCGACCGGGGCGAGGTGGGTGTGCCCGGGGACGAACTCCGTGAAGGAGTTGGCGACCGCGATGACCGGCTTGCCGATGTCCGCGCTCGCTACGCCCGAGGCCCGCATAAGGGCGCGGGCGCCCGCCATATTGCGGCCGTGGGTGACTGTGCGGGACCTCAGCTCGGGCATCGTCGCTCGCTCCTTCAGACAGTTCTGGCTTTCTCGAGCGTACGCCGATGCTCCAAGATCTGGACGCCCTGTCCGAAATGCGGGACGGAGGTCCGCCTTTCGGTCAGCTCACCGGGCCGGCCGCGGGGGCCCTCGCGGGCCGGCCCGGCTCAGGTCCCGCTCCAGGTCCCGGATCCAGGTCCCGGATCCCGGTCACGGATCCGGGCCCCCCGACGGCCCGGAGCGCACGGACCGCGGGCCCCGTCCCGGCTCACGCCTCCGTGAGGTACCTCTGCAGCGTCGGCGCGACCATCGCGACGATCTCCTCCGGATCCACCGTCGCCAGCGGCTCCACCTGGATCACATAGCGCAGGATGGCGATGCCGATCATGTGCGAGGCCGCCAGTTCGGCCCGGAACTTCGGGTCCGGTACGTCGAGGTCGGCCGCGATCCGCTCCAGCATCCGCCGCAGGACGAAGCCGCGGAGCACCTTCGCCGCCGCCTCGTGCGTCAGCGCGGAGCGGAGGATCGCGAGCAGCGGGGCGCGGGTCACCGGGTTCTCCCACACCCCGATGAAGTAGCGGGCCAGCCGCTCGCCGACGCCGTCCTTGCCCTCGCCGAGGATCGCCGGCACCACCAGCGCCGGTTCGAAGGAGACCTCGATGGCGGCGGCGAAGACCTCGTCCTTGGTGCCGAAGTAGTGGTGGACGAGGGCGGGGTCCACCCCCGCGGCCTTGGCGATGCCCCGCACCGAGGTCTTGTCGTAACCGCGCTCGGCGAACTCGGTGCGGGCCGCCTCGAGGATCCGTTCCCGGGCGCCGGGGCCGGTCTCCGCCTCGGTGCGGGCGGGTCGGCCGCGCCGCCTGGGCGCGTCGCCGGTCATGATCCGCCCGGGCCCGCCGCACCGGGGAGACCGCCCCGCGACGGCGCGCCGGCCGAGGCCAGGTGCAGCCGGGTGAAGGCCAGCGCCTCCGCGAGGTCGGCCTCGCGCTCCGCGGCCGACATCGCCCGCCGGGTGTTGACCTCGATCACGACGTGGCCGTCGAAGCCGCTGCCGGCCAGGCGCTCCAGCAGCTCCGCGCACGGCTGGTCACCGCGTCCCGGCACCAGGTGCTCGTCCTTCGCCGAGCCCTTGCCGTCCGCGAGGTGGACGTGGCCGAGCCGGTCGCCCATGCGGTCGACCATGGCGAGGGTGTCCGTGCGGGACGTCGCCGTGTGCGAGAGGTCGATCGTGAAGTGCCGGTAGTCCTCCTTGGTGACGTCCCAGTCGGGGGCGTACGCGAGCATCTCTCGGTCCCGGTACCGCCAGGGGTACATGTTCTCGACGGCGAAGCGCACGTCCGTCTCGTTCGCCATCCGCCAGATGCCGGAGACGAAGTCCCGGGCGTACTGCCGCTGCCAGCGGAACGGCGGGTGGACGACGACGGTCGACGCGCCGAGCTTCTCGGCGGCCGCCTGGGCGCGCTGCAGCTTCACCCAGGGATCGGTGGACCACACGCGCTGCGTGACGAGCAGACACGGCGCGTGGACGGCCAGTATCGGCACCTCGTGATAGTCGGAGAGCCGGCGCAGCGCCTCGATGTCCTGACTGACGGGGTCGGTCCAGACCATGACCTCGACGCCGTCGTAGCCGAGGCGCGCGGCGATCTCGAAGGCCGTCGCCGTCGACTCCGGATAGACGGAGGCCGTCGACAGGGCGACCTTCGCATCCGGGATGCGCACCACTGGTTCTGCCACGAGGGACAGATTACGGGCCCGCATCAGAGGTTGGGGAGGTGATCCAGCCGCCGCAGGATCACCCCCTCGCGGAGCGCCCACGGGCAGATCTCCAGCTCGTCGACGCCGAAGAGGTCCATCGCACCCTCCGCGACCAGCGCTCCTGCCAGCAGCTGGCCGGCCCGGCCCTCGGACACCCCGGGCAGGGTGGCGCGCTGCGCGGACGTCATCGCGGCGAGCTTCGGAACCCACTCCTCCAGTGACTTCCGACTCAGTTCGCGCTGGGTGTACACGCCCTCGGCGGAGCGGGCGGCTCCGGCGATCCGGGCGAGCTGCTTGAAGGTCTTGGAGGTGGCGACGACGTGGTCCGGCCTGCCGAGCCGGTTGAACTCGCCGACCGTACGGGCGATCTGTGCCCGCACGTGGCGGCGCAGTCCGCGGACGTCCTCCGGGGCGGGCGGGTCGCCGGGCAGCATCCCGGCGGTCAGCCGTCCGGCGCCGAGCGGCAGGCTGACGGCGATGTCCGGGTCCTCGTCGATCCCGCAGGCGATCTCCAGCGAGCCCCCGCCGATGTCGAGCACCAGCAGCTTGCCCGCCGACCAGCCGAGCCAGCGGCGGGCGGCCAGGAACGTGAGCCGGGCCTCCTCGTCGCCGGTGAGGACCTGGAGGTCGATTCCGGTCACCGCCTTCACCCGCGACAGGACGTCGTCGGCGTTGGCGGCCTCCCGCACCGCGGAGGTCGCGAACGGCAGCACGTCCTCGCAGCCCTTGTCCTCGGCGGCCTGCAGGGCGTCGTTGAGCGTGCCGATCAGCCGGTCGACGCCGTCGGGGCCGATGGCCCCGTCACCGTCGAGCAGCTCCGCCAGGCGCAGTTCCGCCTTGTGGGAGTGGGCGGGCAGCGGCCGGGCGCCCGGGTGGGCGTCCACCACCAGAAGGTGCACTGTGTTCGAACCGACGTCGAGGACTCCGAGTCTCATGTACGGAACGCTACTGCGGCGACGCGCATACGCTGGAGTCGTGCCAAAGACGAAAAAGGCGAAGCCGGACAAAGCCCAGCCGAAGAAGCCCACCGTCAGTTCTCACCGCCCTACACACGCCGAACCGGACGAGAAAGGCCTGGACTTTGCCCGGGCCTGGGTCGAGTTCCCGGACCCGGCGGACGAGGAACAGGTCTTCCGCTGCGACCTGACCTGGCTGACCTCGCGCTGGGCCTGCATCTTCGGCAGCGGCTGCCAGGGCATCCAGGCGGGCCGGGCGGACGACGGCTGCTGCACGCTCGGTGCGCACTTCTCCGACGAGGAGGACGAGAGGCGGGTCGCCGAGCATGTGGCACGTCTCACGCCCGAGCTCTGGGAGTTCCACGACGTGGGGCGGGCTTCGGGCTGGGCCGAGGTCAACGAGGACGGGGACCGGCAGACGCGGCGCTGGAAGGGCTCGTGCATCTTCCAGAACCGGCCGGGGTTCGGGGGCGGCGCGGGCTGCTCCCTGCACATCCTGGCGCTCAAGGAGGGCCGGGAGCCGCTGGAGACCAAGCCCGACGTGTGCTGGCAGCTGCCGATCCGCCGCACGTACGAGTGGATCGACCGGCCGGACGACACACGGATCCTCCAGGTCTCGATCGGCGAGTACGACCGCAGGGGGTGGGGCCCCGGAGGCCATGACCTGCACTGGTGGTGCACGTCGGCGACCTCGGCGCACGGGGCGGGCGAGCCGGTCTATGTGACCTACCGGCCCGAACTGACCGAGCTGATGGGCAAGGCCGCGTACGACGTGCTCGTGGAACTGTGCGAGGCCCGGCTGGCCTCGCAGCTCCCGCTGGTGGCTCCGCACCCGGCGGACCCCGCGTAGGCGGCTCCGGCAGAGGCCGACCCCGCACGGACGGTTCCGGCACCGGCCGTTCCCGGTGAGGACCGTCCCGTCGGCGCGCCCGGGCCCGCCGGCCCCGTGGGCGGCGGCGGGATCGACACGGCGCGCGGGCGGTGTCGTCTGCGGTGCCGGGGTGGGAGTGCACCCGGCGCTCCCCTTCACGGGCGTGCTCCCTGCTTCATGAGCGTGCTCCCGGCCGGCCGCGAGCACGCCCGGTGCCGGGTGCAGGGCGTCTCGCACCCCGGCCCGGGAGAAACGCTTCGTCAGCCAGGCGTGGCGGGAGCCTCGCTCAGCGGCGGCGGGGACGGGTCGGTCGAGGACGGCGGAGGCTCCGACGACGGCGGAGGCTCGGACGAGGGCGGGGGCTCCGAGGACGGCGGGGGCTCCGTGGACGGCGGAGGTTCCGTGGACGGCGGAGGTTCGGACGAAGGCGGGGGCTCCGAGGACGGCGGAGGCTCCGTGGACGGCGGGGGCTCCGACGAAGGCGGCGGGGTCTGCGGCGACCCCTCACCACGGATCTGCAGGACCGTTCCGGCGGGGTCGATTCCGACACGGGCGCTCCACGGACCGGCCGGTTCGGCCGCGTGGTCCACATGGACGCGGACGACGACCGACTCCCCCGGGGCCAGCGTGCCGGAGGTGCGGTCGGCATAGAGCCACGGCGCGTCCGTCCACAGGGACCAGGAGACCGGGGAGCCGCCCGAGGCGGTGAGGGTGAGCATCGTGGACTCGCCGTACGGCTGCGCCTCGACGGAGAGCCGGCCGGAACCGTGGCCCGCCGCCCCTGCGAAACCGGGAGGGAGGCCGGGGCTGATCACCTCGACGGTGACTCCCCCGGCCCCGGGGCTCGGCAGGCCCCCGGTGCCCCGGGGACCCGGGCCGTCCCGGCGGGCGTTGCCCGCGTTCTCGTAGCGGTCGTACGGGGCTCCGCCCAGGGACTGCGCGTCGTCGGCCTCGCTCGCGGAGACCGAGGAGCCGTCGCGCGCCTCGCCCGTCAGCGGGGCACCCCGGTAGGCCGCCCAGAGGGCGAGCACCGGCGCGGCGACGACGGTCGCCACCACGGTGGTGGTGACGGCGCGGGCCCTCAGCCGGCCGCGCCGGGCGGCGTGGTCCTTCGGGTCCAGCGGGAAGCCGTCGCGGCCGAAGCGGGGCGCGGCGGCGCGGGCGCGCGGGACGTGCAGCATCGCCGCGTGCGCCTCGGCCCGGGGTGCGACGACCAGGGGGAGCGCGGCGGGGGTGACGGTCGAGCCCGGCCACGGTCCCGCGGCACCCGCGCGCTCGGCCGCGCGGCGACAGCGCGGACAGTCGTCGACGTGACGGACGAGCTCTCTCCGCAGCGCGGCGGAGAGCAGCACCCGGCGGTCCTCCGTGAGCCGGGCGACGGAGGGGCAGTTCCCGGTCTCGACGACGGCGAGCGCGGCACGGGTGCGCTCCACCTCGCAGGCGGCGGACGAGAGCAGTTCGCGGGCCGTGGCCGGCTCCAGCCCGAGCACGGCGGCGACGTCACGGGATCCGAGGCGGTGACGCACAGCCAGTTCCAGTGCCTCACGCTGCTCGGGGGTGGTACCCGCGGCCTCGGGCCAGGCGAGCCGGGAGAGCTCCGCGCGGTGCCGTTCCTCGGACTCCGGGGTCACCGGGGGCTCGTCCCGCTCCTCCGCGGCCGAGGGCCCTGCGGCGTGCGGCCCGGTCCGCGCCGCGTGCGCGCCCGTACGGGCGGCGTGCGCCCCCGGCCCCTGGCGCCTGCGGCGCCGCTGCTCGCTCAGCGCCCGCAGACAGGCCCAGCGGGCCAGCGCGTACAGCCAGGCCCTCCGCCGCTCCTCGTCGGCGGGGCTGCGGCCGTGGTGCCGCTCGGCGACGGCCAGGACCTCGCCCAGCACGGCCGTCGCGGCGTCGTGGTCGCACAGCACGGACAGGCAGTAGGTGAACAGCCCGTCCAGATGGGGCTCGTACCGTGCGGGCGGGGTCTGCCCGAGCGCGGGCCGGGGCGCACGGCGATGTGCGCGGTGTGCGCCGGTGGTTTGCGCGGGGGGCTCCAGCATGCTGCTCGTCACCTGGCGACCGTAGGCAGCGGCTGGCACACCCTTCGCGCGACTTGAGCACATTTAATCCATACGGGTGAAGCGATCCCTCGAAAGAGAACAGTGGCATTTGCCACGGTGCGGGTGATTGTGCTTACCAACCTGGCCTATGCGCACCGCATGTGCGACCGTCACCGGGCATGCCCGCCGCCCGCGCGGCGGAGCCCTCGTCCGGCACCCGGGGGCGCGTTGTCGGTGCGCGCCGCTACGGTTTCCCGCATGGCTGCCCGTACGAAGACCTCCAAGGACCGGCCGTCCTACCGCTGCACCGAATGCGGATGGACGACCGCCAAATGGCTCGGGCGCTGCCCCGAGTGCCAGGCGTGGGGCACGGTGGAGGAGCACGGGGCGCCCGCGGTCCGCACGACCGCCGCCGGCCGGGTCACCAACGCCGCCGTGCCCATCGGCCAGGTGGACGGCCGGCAGGCGGCCGCCCGCACGACCGGCGTCGACGAGCTCGACCGGGTGCTCGGCGGAGGGCTGGTCCCGGGCGCCGTGGTGCTCCTCGCGGGAGAGCCGGGCGTCGGCAAGTCCACGCTCCTGCTCGACGTCGCGGCGAAGGCGGCGAGCGACGACCACCGCACGCTGTACGTGACGGGCGAGGAGTCCGCGAGCCAGGTACGGCTGCGCGCCGACCGGATCGGCGCGCTGAACGACCATCTGTACCTCGCCGCCGAGACCGACCTGTCCGCGGTCCTCGGCCATCTCGACGCCGTCAAGCCCTCCCTGCTCGTCCTCGACTCCGTCCAGACGGTGGCCTCCCCCGAGATCGACGGGGCGCCCGGCGGGATGGCGCAGGTCCGCGAGGTCGCGGGCGCGCTGATCCGGGCCTCCAAGGAGCGCGGGATGTCCACGCTGCTGGTGGGCCACGTCACCAAGGACGGTGCGATCGCCGGACCCCGTCTGCTGGAGCATCTCGTGGACGTGGTCCTGCACTTCGAGGGCGACCGGCACGCGCGGCTGCGCCTCGTGCGCGGCGTCAAGAACCGGTACGGGGCCACGGACGAGGTCGGCTGCTTCGAGCTGCACGACGAGGGGATCACCGGACTCGCCGACCCCAGCGGGCTGTTCCTCACCCGGCGCGACGAGCCCGTGCCGGGAACCTGCCTCACGGTGACGCTCGAGGGCCGCCGCCCGCTGGTCGCCGAGGTGCAGGCGCTGACCGTGGACTCGCAGATCCCTTCGCCCCGGCGCACGACGTCCGGGCTGGAGACCTCCCGGGTGTCGATGATGCTGGCCGTGCTGGAGCAGCGGGGCCGGATCAGCGCCCTGGGCAAAAGGGACATCTACAGCGCGACGGTCGGCGGCGTGAAGCTCTCCGAGCCCGCGGCGGACCTCGCGGTCGCCCTGGCGCTGGCCTCCGCGGCGAGTGACACCCCGCTGCCGAAGAACCTGGTCGCGATCGGCGAAGTGGGCCTCGCGGGCGAGGTGAGACGCGTCACGGGGGTCCAGCGCCGGCTGGCCGAGGCACACCGCCTGGGCTTCACGCACGCGCTGGTCCCGTCCGATCCGGGCAAGGTCCCGCCTGGTATGAAGGTCACGGAAGTCGCCGACATGGGGGACGCACTGAGGGTGCTCCCACGCGGGCGTAGGGCAGAGGCCCCACGGGCGGACGACGCGCGCCGGTAGACTTTGCCCTGGTCTCGCCCGCCCGTACGAGCCGGAGGAGTGCAGTGGCAGCCAACGACCGGGGCTCAGCACCCGGAAAGTCCGGCGGAGGCCCCGGGGGATCCGGCACGGACGCGCTGATGCGCGCCTCGCTCAGTGCGGTCGCCCCGGGCACCGCTCTGCGTGACGGTCTCGAGCGCATTCTTCGGGGCAGCACGGGCGGTCTCATCGTCCTGGGAATGGACAAATCGGTCGAATCCATGTGCACGGGCGGCTTCGTGCTGGACGTGGAGTTCACGGCGACCCGGCTGCGCGAGCTGTGCAAGCTCGACGGTGCGCTGATCCTCGACAAGGACATCACCAAGATCCACCGAGCCGGGGTGCAACTCGTTCCCGACGCCTCCATCCCGACCGAGGAGACCGGCACCCGGCACCGGACCGCGGACCGCGTCTCCAAGCAGTGCGGCTTCCCCGTCGTCTCCGTGTCCCAGTCGATGCGCCTCATCGCGCTCTACGTGGACGGCGAGCGGCGGGTCCTGGAGGAGTCCGCGGCGATCCTGTCCCGGGCGAACCAGGCGCTGGCCACGCTGGAGCGCTACAAGCTCCGGCTGGACGAGGTCGCCGGCACGCTCTCGGCCCTGGAGATCGAGGACCTGGTGACGGTCCGCGATGTCACCGCGGTCGCCCAGCGGCTGGAGATGGTGCGACGGATCGCCACGGAGATCGCGGAGTACGTGGTGGAGCTCGGCACCGACGGCCGGCTCCTCGCCCTCCAGCTCGACGAGTTGATCGCCGGCGTGGAGCCGGAGCGCGGGCTCGTCATCCGCGACTACGTCCCGGAGCCGACCGCCAAGCGCTCCCGCACGGTCGACGAAGCGCTCGCCGAACTCAACGACCTGACGCACGCCGAACTGCTGGAACTGCCCATCGTGGCACGGGCCCTGGGGTACAGCGGCTCACCCGAGACCCTGGACTCCGCGGTCTCCCCGCGCGGTTACCGGCTGCTCGCGAAGGTGCCTCGGCTGCCCGGCGCGATCATCGAGCGGCTCGTCGAGCACTTCGGCGGTCTGCAGAAGCTGCTGGCCGCCAGCGTCGACGACCTCCAGACGGTCGACGGCGTCGGCGAGGCCCGCGCCCGCAGCGTCCGGGAAGGCCTGTCGCGCCTCGCCGAGTCGTCCATCCTGGAGCGCTACGTCTGACGGCCGTGCCCTCGTGCGGCGACGGTGCGCGATGGCCGCACACCGCGCCGCGTGACGTGACGTCGCGGCGGTCGCCGCACGCGTGCTTCTCCGGCCGGGGCCAGGTCCTGCCTTTCCGTTCCGCACGGGGTCCGACGCCCCCTGCGGCCCGAAACCGGCACCGGTCCTGCCCGTTCTGCCCGTTCTGCCGGCATGTCGGTCCAGCTAGTCCTTCTCGAGACGGAACGACGCAGGAGCCACGGACGCCCCCGGGAACGCCGCCTCCAGCAGATACGAACCCGGTGCCGCGGGTCCCGCCGGCGGGGTCGCGCACTGCGGGGCGCTCCTGCGCCGGTCCCAGTCCACGGTGTGGGTCACGGTCCGGCCCGCCGGGACCTTCAGGAGCAGGGAGCCGCCGGCGCTCGGGCAGTCCTTCGAGGACCACACCTTGTCGTTCTCGCCGTCGTTGATGGCGGACACGGTCAACACCGCGTTTCCGGGCCCGAGATCGGCCTTGCAGGTGACGGACGAGCCGTTGTGCACGGCGAGTTCGAACCGCGGGCGCTCCCCGGGGGCGTAGGCGGGCTTGACGCTGCGGACCGTCAACTCGACCGAGCCCGGGGCGCAGTCGGGGAGTGAGGAGCCCGCCGGGACCTGCTCGGCCGGGCCGGTGCCACCGCCGTTCGCCGCGCCGCCGTTGGCCGCGCCGCCCGCGCCCGGGTCGCCGTTCTTCCCGTCACCGCCGCCGGTGTCCGTGCCCGCGTCACCGCCCGTGCCGTCGCCCTCGCCGGTGTCGCCCGACTCGTCCCGCCCGCCGGGCTGTTCACTGATCGCGGGTCCCGAACCGCTGGGGCCCGGCGTGATGGAGGGCGCGGGCTTGGCGCCGCCCGGCTTGCCGTCGTCGCTCGTCCCACCGCCGGGGCCACCTGAGGTGACGGCCCAGGCGATCAGCAGTGCGAGCAGCGCGAACAGCAGCAGCGCGACCGCCCTCCGCCGCCAGTAGATGGAGGAGGGAAGGGGCCCGACCGGATTGCGCAGAGATCCCACGTACCGAACTGTACGAGAGATCGGCGGGCAACTCGGGCCCCACCCGCCGCTCATGGCTCCCGAATGTGCCGATCATCATCATGCGCCCCTGATTCCGGCCCCCTTGAGAGGCCGGCAGGGTCCCGCCGGGTGCGCGACCGCGGGCCGGACCGGGCCGGAAACCCCGACGGGGGACGGGCGGCCGGGGCCGATCGCGCCGCGTGTGCGAGGCCACTCCGCCCACGCTCGGGGCCTTGGACGGCGGCAGCTCCCCTCCCTACCTCGATGCACCGGCTTCGCCCGGTCCTCCCCCGCACCGGGTGCACGACGCCGCGGGCTACGGACCCGGTGCTCTTCGGTTCTGCGGGGCGCGCGCGTGTGTGCCGGGGGGTGCGCGGCCTGGGTGCGCACCGGATGGCAGCCCCCGTAACCGGCCCGCTCGCCGCCGCTCCGGGCCGGGTGCACCGCGAGCCGTCATGTCGCCGCGGGACTCGGAACGTCCGTGCCGCGCGCCCTCTCGGGGCCGCGCCGCACGGGTGCCGTGCCCGCCGCGGGCGACCGGTCGTTCCCGAGCGCCCCTCGGCGATCGCCGCCGCGACGACGGTCGAGCGCGTGCTCGTTTTCCCCCGTGCCCGTGCCCCGATGCCCCCGTGCCCTCGGCACCCGCGCCCGTACGGCCGCGGATCGCCCGGCCGGCCGTTCCCCCTGATGCTGCGCCCATGGCCTTCACCCGCCTCGCCGTCGGGTGCGCCACCCGCACGACGTGGCTGCGGGTCCGGCGATCCGCCAGGCGCGGCCGGCGCCACGGTGTCCCGTCCGGCACGGGCGGGCCGGCGCCCCACCCGTCACCCCAACCCGTCACCGCCACGCGCCGCCACCCCGGAGCCCCGCCACCCCGCTGCCCCGCCACCCCCGACGGGAAATACACCGATCCGGACGCGGGTGTGTACTCCGACCCGGACCCCGTCGGGGACCGCCCGGAGCGCGTCCGCCGCGTCCGGCGCTGAACATGCCAGGATCGGAGGTGCCATGACTGCGACCGAGATGCCCTCCTCCGTGACCGACGTCCCCTCCGACCCGGACGGTGTGCCCGGCGCCGCCGAGGCCGCCGCCGAACTCCACACCCCCGTCATCGCGTGGTTCGACCAGCACGCCCGTGATCTGCCCTGGCGCCGCCCCGAGGCCGGTGCGTGGGGCGTGATGGTCAGTGAGTTCATGCTGCAGCAGACCCCCGTCAACCGGGTCCTCCCGGTGTACGAGCAGTGGCTGGCCCGCTGGCCCCGCCCCGCGGACCTGGCCGCCGAGGCTCCCGGCGAGGCCGTGCGCGCCTGGGGCCGCCTCGGCTACCCACGCCGGGCGCTGCGGCTGCACGGAGCCGCGGTCGCGATAACGGAGCGGCACGGCGGCGACGTGCCCAGGGAGCACGCCCAGCTGCTCGCCCTTCCGGGCATCGGCGAGTACACGGCGGCCGCCGTGGCCTCGTTCGCGTACGGGCAGCGGCACCCGGTCCTGGACACCAACGTCCGCCGGGTGTTCGCCCGTACGGTCACCGGCGTCCAGTACCCGCCCAACGCGACGACCGCCGCGGAACGTCGGCTGGCACGCGAGCTGTTGCCGGACGACGAGCCGAGGGCGGCCCGCTGGGCGGCCGCCTCCATGGAACTGGGCGCTCTCGTCTGCACCGCGCGCAACGAGGACTGCGGGCGCTGCCCCGTCGCCGGGCTGTGCGCCTGGCGCCTCGCCGGGAAGCCGGCGCACGACGGACCACCCCGGCGCGGCCAGACCTACGCCGGCACGGACCGGCAGGTGCGCGGCAAACTCCTCGCGGTGCTCCGGGAGTCCGTGCGGCCCGTGCCGCGCGCCGTGCTCGACCGGGTCTGGGACGAGCCCGTCCAGCGGGCCCGCGCCCTGGACGGCCTGGTCTCGGACGGTTTGGTCGAACCCCTGGAGAATGATCGGTTCCGGTTGCCTCTGACCTGAGAATCGGTGGCCGACCCCGCCTGTTACACAACCGATGGATGGCCGTGCGCCGTCCGACGGCTTCTCCGCACAGCCTCGTGACAACTGCTCCGTAGCTTCTTGTGGCGTAAGCGAGACCACGGAAACACACGGCTTGTCACGGGGCTGAACGGGGAACGGAGGCGGTTGGAATGGCGCACGCAGAGGTGCTCGAGTTCGAGGAGTACGTCCGTACGCGGCAGGAGGCGCTGCTGCGCAGCGCACGACGGCTCGTCCCCGACCCGGTGGACGCCCAGGACCTCCTGCAGACCGCGCTGGTGCGGACCTACGGCCGCTGGGACGGCATAGCCGACAAGTCCCTCGCCGACGCCTATCTGCGCCGTGTCATGATCAACACGCGTACGGAGTGGTGGCGGGCCCGCAAGCTCGAGGAGATCCCGACCGAGCAGCTGCCGGACGCCAGCGTCGAGGACGTCACCGAGCAGCACGCGGACCGGGCCCTGCTCATGGACGTCCTGAAGGTGCTCGCCCCCAAGCAGCGCAGTGTGGTCGTGCTGCGGCACTGGGAGCAGATGAGCACCGAGGAGACGGCCGCCGCGCTCGGCATGTCGACGGGTACCGTGAAGAGCACGCTGCACCGGGCGCTCGCCCGGCTCCGCCAGGAGCTGGAGAGCCGTGAGCTGGGCGCCCGGACCCTGGAGCGTTCGCATCGTCGGGACAACTCGCACGCACGGCGTGAGGAACGGGGGCAGGAGCGTTGCGCGGCCTGATCAGAGGCGGCGGCCCCGAGGAAGGGACCGGCCCGCGGGGCGGTCCCCCTCCCGGAGGGCTGCTCAGCCCATGGGCGGCGAGTGTCACGGCGATGGCCGGCCTCGCCGCCTTCGGGCTGCTCGCGGTGGGCTGCTCCACCGGCGGCACGGGCACCCGCGACGAGGGGCCGGCGCGCACGGATCCGGTGGCGCAGTCCCCGTCGGCGGCGGCGACCTCGGCCTCCCCCTGGAAGAAGGTCGACCCGGTCGCGCTGCTCAAGAGCGACCCCAAGGTCAGCAAGCGGGTCAAGGCGGACCTGCGGCCCTGCACGGCCGACGCCTACGCGATCGACACCTCGTACGGGAACCTCACGGACAACGCGGAGGCGCCGGACGTGGTGGTGAACCTGATGTCGTGCGGGGATGCCGTGGGGATCGGTACCTATGTGTACCGGGCGACGGGCGGGACGTACGAGAATGTCTTCGCGAAGGAGGAGCCCGCCGTCTACGCGACGATCGACCGCGGGGACCTCATCGTCACCCAGCAGGTGTACGCCGAGGGCGACCCGGTCACGTACCCGTCGGGCGAGATCGTGACCACCTACCGCTGGTCGGGGACGCGGTTCACCGAGCGCGACCGGTTGCAGAACGAGTACAGCCGGGTCGTCGGCGGTGAGGAGGAACCGCCGGCCACGTCGGCCCCGAGCGAGGACTGACCCACGTGCCCGCCGTGGCGTCGCACACCGCCGACGCGCACGGGACGGACGCCCCGGGGGCGACGCCGGGCGTCCCCGGACACCTGCCGGAGAACCGGCAGCCCACCGCGGACCACCGCGGACCACCGCGGACCACGATCGAGAGACGAGAGCCGAGAGAGCTGAGGGATGGCCGAGACACATGTGCTGTTCGTCGAGGACGACGACGTCATCCGCGAGGCCACCCAGCTGGCACTGGAACGCGACGGCTTCACCGTGACCGCCATGCCGGACGGACTGGCGGGTCTCGAGGCGTTCCGGGCGAACAGGCCCGACATCGCGCTGCTCGACGTGATGCTGCCCGGTCTCGACGGGGTCAGCCTCTGCCGCAGGATCCGGGACGAGTCGACCGTGCCCGTGATCATGCTGTCGGCACGGGCGGACTCGATCGACGTGGTGCTGGGGCTGGAGGCCGGGGCCGACGACTACGTCACCAAGCCCTTCGACGGGGCCGTGCTGGTCGCCCGGATCCGAGCCGTGCTGCGTCGCTTCGGCCACGCGGGCGGGGTCGCGGGGGACTCCGGCGAGCCGGGCCGTCCGGGCGAAGGAGGAGTGCTGACCTTCGGTGACCTCGAGGTCGACACGGAGGGCATGGAGGTGCGCCGGGCGGGCCGGCCGGTCGGGCTCACGCCCACGGAGATGCGGCTGCTGCTGGAGTTCTCCTCGGCACCCGGCACGGTGCTCTCGCGCGACAAGCTGCTGGAGCGCGTCTGGGACTACGGATGGGGCGGGGACACCCGCGTCGTCGACGTCCATGTGCAGCGGCTCCGCACGAAGATCGGCCAGGACCGGATCGAGACGGTCCGCGGCTTCGGGTACAAGCTCAAGGCATGAGGAGACCGGCCCTGCGGACCGGCGTCCGCTGGAAGATCAGCATCGCGATCGCCGCGGTGGGTGCGCTGATCGCTGTCGCGCTGAGCCTGGTCGTGCACAACGCCGCCCGGGTGTCGATGCTCGAGACCTCGCGCGATCTGCAGATGAGCCGGCTGCTCTTCGCCCAGCGCATATACGAGACCACGAAGCCGAGGACCGAGCCGAAGCTCGGCGCGAAGCTCAACGACCCGCAGCTGCCGCGGCCGCTGCGGAGCCTGCTCGCCGACGGACGGCAGGCCACTTACGTACAGGGGAAGGGTGCGGCACCCACCATCTGGGCGGCCGTGCCGCTCGGCAACGGCGATGTGCTGTCCCTGCAAAGCCGGATGCCCGACCGCAGCGCCGACATCATGAAGGACCTCGACCGTGCCCTCGTGATCGGTTCGGTGTCGGTCGTCTTCGGCGGCTGTGCGCTGGGCGTACTCATCGGCGGTCAGCTCTCCCGCCGGCTGCGGAAGGCCGCCGCGGCGGCGGGCAGGGTGGCCCAGGGCAACACGGACGTACGGGTCCGGAAGGCCGTCGGCGGAGTCGTGCGGGACGAGACCGACGAGCTGGCGCGGGCGGTCGACGCGCTGACCGACGCGCTCAACGAACGCATCGAGGCGGAACGCCGGGTCACCGCGGACATCGCGCACGAGCTCCGCACCCCGGTGACCGGGCTCCTGACGGCGGCCGAGCTGCTGCCGCCCGGCCGCCCCACCGAGCTGGTGCGGGACCGGGCACAGGCGATGCGCACGCTGGTCGAGGACGTGCTGGAGGTGGCGCGGCTGGACGGCGCGTCGGAGCGGGCCGAGCTGCAGGAGATCGCCCTGGGCGAGTTCGTCAGCCGCCGGGTCGCCGTGCTCGACCCCGACGTCCGGGTCAGCGTCGTGCATGAGTCCTGGGTCAGCACGGACCCGAGGCGGCTGGAGCGGATCCTGCTGAATCTGCTGACCAACGCCGCCAAGTACGGCGGGTCACCGATCGAGGTCACGGTCGAGGGCCGGGTGGTCCGGGTCCGCGACCACGGTCCCGGCTTCCCGGAGGCGCTGCTGCGCGAGGGACCGAGCCGGTTCCGCACCGGCGCGAGCGACCGGGCGGGGACGGGTCACGGCCTGGGCCTCACCATCGCGGTCGGCCAGGCACGCGTCCTCGGCGCCCGGCTGACCTTCCGCAACGCCGCGCCCGAGGGCGTCGCGTCACCGGGCGCCGCCGGAGGAGCGATCGCCGTCCTCTGGCTGCCGGAGCACGCGCCGACGAACACGGGCAGTTTCACCAGGCCGGCGTTCCCGGAATGACCGTGCCCGCGGCGATGGTTCCGGAACGACGCCGCGGAATGCACGCGCCCGGTCGGGCCGGCGTTCCCGGACCGGCCCCTCCCGGACCACTGCACCCGACGAACGCGTCGTTCCGGACCGGCCCCTCCCGGACCACTGCAGCCCACTGACGCCCCCAACGGCCCCCGGTCGGGCCGGCGCTCCCGGACCGATCGTTCCCGCATGGCTGCTCCCTGACCGACGACCACGGCTCCCGGTCGGCGGCCCTTGCCGCACTGTCCCCGAGCGGCCCTCCCGCAGCTGATCGCCTCCGGTGCGCCGCGGCCATGGCGGACGGGCGAGGGCCGGCGAGCATCCGGGCCAGACGCCCCGGGTGTCCGGCGCTCCCCGGGTGCCCGGCGTGCGCCGGACACCGGTGGCTCGTCCGGGCCGCCCGGTTCGTCCGCCGGCCCCGTGCGTCCACGCGCCGGCGCCGGCACCGGCACCCGCACCCCTCGACGCGGTCCCGGACGCCGACGGCCCCCCGTGCCGTGCACCGGGGGGCGTTTGCGGGCCGTGCCCGAGGTCAGACCGCCTCCGCGACCTTCGCGCCGCCCTCGGGGGCTGCGGCCGCGTCGTCCTCCGGCCGGGCCGGACCGGCGCCCTTCAGCGGCACCTCCTTGACCAGGAACGCCGCGACGAAGCCGATCACCGCGACCGCGGAGCCGAGCACGAACGCGGAGTGCGTACCGGAGGCCACCGCGAACTGGTACGCCTCCCGCACCTGCTCCGGCAGCTTCGCCAGACTCGCCGCGTCGAGCTGCGCCGACTGCTGGGTCGCCACCGACCCGCCCCGTGCCGCCATCTCGTCCTGGACCCGGGAGGTGAAGAGGGCTCCCATGATCGCGACGCCGAACGACGAGCCGAGGGTGCGGAAGAGGGTGGTCGCCGAGGAGGCGACGCCCATGTCCTTCATCTCGACGCTGTTCTGCGCGACAAGCATCGTGATCTGCATCAGGAAGCCCATGCCGGCGCCGAGGACCGCCATGTAGAGGCCCGAGGTGAGCCGCGACGTGCCCGTGTCCATCTGCGCGAGCAGGAAGAGGCCGACGACCATGAGGGCGCCGCCGATGATCGGGAAGATCTTGTACTTGCCGCTGCTGGTGGTGACCCGGCCCGCGATGAGCGACACGACCATCATCGACAGCAGCATCGGCAGGAGCAGCAGACCGGAGTTGGTGGCGGAGGCGCCCTGCACGGACTGCTGGAACAGCGGCAGGAAGAGCACCGCGCCGAACATCACGAAGCCGGTCAGGAAGCCGATCACCGACATCAGGGTGAAGTTGCGGCTGCGGAAGATGTGCAGCGGCATGATCGGTTCGGCCGCCCTGGTCTCCATCAGGACGAAGCCGACGAGGGCGACGACGCCGATCGCGATGAGCTCCATGATCACCGCGGAGTCCCAGGCGTACTCCGTGCCGCCCCAGGTGGTGACGAGCACGATCGCGGTGATGCCGACCGTGAGCAGGGCCGCGCCGAGATAGTCGACCCGGACCTTCGCCATCCGGTCGCGCTTCGGCAGGTGCAGCACGACGCCGACCATCGCGAGGGCGACCGCGCCGAGGGGCAGGTTGATGTAGAAGCTCCAGCGCCAGCCCCAGTGGTCGGTGATGGTGCCGCCGACGAGCGGCCCGCCGATCATGGCGAGGGCCATCACACCGGCCATCATGCCCTGGTACCTGCCGCGCTCCCGGGGCGGTATGAGATCACCGATGATCGCCATCACACCGACCATGAGGCCGCCGGCGCCGAGGCCCTGGACGGCGCGGAAGCCGATCAGCTGGCCCATGTCCTGGGCCATCCCGCTGAGGGCCGAGCCGATCAGGAAGACGACGATCGAGGTGAGGAAGACGCCCTTGCGGCCGTACATGTCGCCGAGCTTGCCCCAGATGGGCGTGGAGGCGGCCGTGGCCAGGGTGTACGCCGTGACCACCCAGGACAGGTGCGCGAGGCCGCCGAGCTCGCCGACGATCGTCGGCATGGCGGTTCCGATGATCATGTTGTCGAGCATGGCCAGCAGCATCGCGATCATGAGCGCGAGCAGGACGACACGGACGCTGCGCGGCTGCGGCGCGGCCGACGGATCGCCCGCGGCCTCCTCGGCGGTCACGGTCCCGCCGGGCTCCGCTCCCTGCTGTGCTTCCTGTGCTCCCACCCGTTCCACTCCCCTGTGCACTTACTTGCCGCCCGGCTAGTTCACTACACTGGGGAAGGTAGCCCCGTAACTAGCCGGGCGTCAAGTAAGTATCCGTCCCAGGAGAGCCCCATGGCCAGAGGCAACACCCGCCAGCGCATTCAGGACGTCGCCCTGGAGCTCTTCGCCGAGCAGGGCTACGAGAAGACGTCGCTGCGCGAGATCGCCGAGCGGCTCGACGTGACGAAGGCGGCGCTCTACTACCACTTCAAGACCAAGGAAGACATCGTCATCAGCCTCTTCCAGGATCTGACGCGGCCGATCGACGAGCTCATCGCCTGGGCCGAGGGGCAGCCGCACACCCTGGAGACCAAGCAGGAGATCCTCCGCCGCTACCAGGAGGCCCTCGTCGGGGCCTACCCGCTCTTCCGCTTCATGCAGGAGAACCAGGCCACCGTGCGCGAACTGAGCATCGGCGAGACCTTCAAGGAGCGCATGATCACGATGACCCGGCTGATCCAGGAGCCGGGCCTGGCCCTGACCGACCGGGTTCGCTGCGTCAGCGCGCTCTTCACGATGCACGCCGGGATGTTCTTCATGCAGAACGTCGAAGGCGACCCCGAGGAGAAGCGTGAAGCCGTCCTCGAGGTCGCCGTCGATCTGGTGTCGCAGGCCCATCACGGCCCGCGGGAGTGAGCCGTACTCCGCCCTGCGGGGAACGTCAGATGGTGACGCCCTGCGCACGCAGGAAGTTCGCCGGGTTCAGGGCCGAGCCGTAGTTCGGGGTCGTACGGATCTCGAAGTGCAGGTGCGGGCCGGACGAGTTGCCGGTGTTGCCGGACAGGGCTATCAGCTTGCCGGCGTTCACGCTCTGGCCGACGTGCACGTTGATCTTCGACAGGTGCGCGTACTGGGAGTACTTGCCGTTGCCGTGCTTGATCACGATGGCGTTGCCGTAGGCGGACCCGTCGCCGCCGCCGTTCGGGCCGGCCTTGACGACGACACCGCCGCTGGCGGCCTTGACCGGGGTGCCGACCGGAACGGCGAAGTCCTGGCCGGAGTGCTTGTGGGACCACATGGCGCCGCCCTGGTTGAAGCTGGCGGTCAGGGTGTAGCCGGAAACCGGCTTGACCCAGCCGTTGGCCTTGGCCTTCTTCGCCGCGACCGGCTTCGCCTCGGCCGCGGCCGGGGCGCTCTCGACCGTGTCGGCGGACGCGACACCGGCACCGGCTCCGACGACCATCGCGGCGCCGAGTCCGGCAGCCACGACGGCACCACGGGTACGGAGCACGGACGGGCGGAAACGGGTGAGGGCGGTGCGCTTCGACATACGGGGAGAACCTCCGGGCTGTGGGACATGAAGCGACCCGATGGCTGAGCACCGGGGCAACACCTTGGTAACCCGCACCCCCAACCCGGCTCAAACACCCCATCTACGACATCTCGTCGTAGAGCCGCGCCTGTGAGCGGCACCCTTGACGGAACCGCAACTCTCGTCCGCCATTGCCCGAAATCTCCGGACGAAGGATGGTTTATTAGCACGTGGGGGCTGCACAGATACGTTGACCGGTCCGGACCGCCGCCGCACCGGGCCCGCACGGCCCCCGACGCCACCCCTGAGGGTCCGGACACCCCCGCGCACGGCCCCGCAACCCCACTAAGCGCCCTAGTAGGCTCGGAAACGCCTGTGCGCCTTGTCACGGGCGGTGGGACCAAAGTCCGTCCGTTTCGGGACCAAAGTCCCGTTAGCCACGAGCGCTGACTGACTTCGGGCGGTGCGCCCGGAACGCGAGGTTTGAGGGGATATGCCCCTCTGGACACGGGGGAGAGTCCGATGGAGCCCGCACTGATCGGCAGCCGCCTCGCGTCGGCGGCGCTCTCCCCGCTCGTCAGACGCCTCCTGGTGCAGGAGGGCGTCGGCGCGGCCCTCACGGACAGACCCGTACGACTCGCGGGCCTGGTCTCGTTCCGGGGCGAGAAGCGCACCCTCACCGAGCGGGACGTCCACAAGCTCGCGGGCACCCTCGTCCGGGAGTCGCTGGCCCGCCCCGGTGAGGCGCCGTTCCCCGGCGACGAGGCCGAAGCCGTCGCCGACGCCCTGGCCCGGACCCTGCTCGCCCTCGGCGAGCTGGAGATGGACGACGTCCAGGCCGTCCGCCACGGCCACCGCGAACTGGCCCGGCGGCTGCGCACCACGCCCGCGGCACGGCGCGCAGCCGCCGGACTGTCCGCGGACGCCACCCTCTACCTCGACTCGATCACCGAGTGGGCCTGCCTGCACATCCTGCAGTTCTTCACCCAGCGCTCGTCCTTCGTCGCCCGCACCCTCGTCGAGCAGAGCCGCACCCAGGCCGAGCTGATCAGGAAGCTCGACGAGCTGATCCGGCGGGTGCCCCGCGCGGACGCCCGTGACACGGAGTTCGAGCGCCGCTACCTCCAGTACGTCGCGCGGAGGCACGGCGACCTCACGATCTACGGCATCGACCTGCACGACTCACCGGACGAGTGGCCTCTGGACGTCGCCTACCTGTGTCTGGACGCCTCCGCCCGGACGGCACCGGCCCCTGACCCGCGGACCGGCCCGGCACCGGCCACGGACCCGACCGGGCCCGACCTGGAGCCCGGACCGGCCGCGGACCGCCAGGAGCCGCCGGGCGACGGCGTCCGGTGGCCTGGCAGGGCGCGCGGCGCGGACGATCCCGAGGCGGAGCCCGTGCCCGCGGACCAGGCCCTCGCCGCCCACGACCGGGTGCTGCTCCGCGGCGTCGCCGGCTCCGGCAAGACCACCCTCGTCCAGTGGCTGGCCGTGTCCGCCACCCGTGTCCCGGGTGAGGACCCGGACGAACGGATGAGCTACCTCCACGACCGCGTCCCCTTCGTCCTGCCTCTGCGCACCCTCACCCGCCACGGCGAGCGGCTGCCCGCCCCCGAGGGGTTCCTGTCGGCCGTGGGCTGCCCCCTCACCCCGCCCGAGGACTGGGCGGACCGGGTCCTCACCGCGGGTCGCGGACTGATCCTGGTCGACGGCGTCGACGAGGTCCCCGAGGCCGAGCGGAGCCGCACCCGCCGGTGGCTCCGCGATCTGCTGGGCGCCTACGGCGCCGGCAACCGCTGGCTCGTCACGTCCCGGCCCTCCGCCGTACGCGACGACTGGCTCGCCGCCGACGGCTTCACCGACCTCACCCTCTCCCCCATGAGCCGCCGGGCGGTCACGACGTTCGTCCAGCGCTGGCACCGGGCCGCGGGTGCCGACGCCCGAACGTACGAGCAACCGCTCCAGGACGCCCTCCGCAGCAAGCAGGACCTCGCCGCCCTCGCCACCAACCCCCTGATGTGCGGGCTGATCTGCGCACTCCACCGCGACCGGCGCGGCTTCCTCCCCCGGGGCCGCAAGGCCCTCTACGAGGCGGCGCTCGCGATGCTGCTCACCCGCCGGGACCGGGAGCGGGACATGGGTGCGCCCTCCGGGGTCGACCTCGCCGAGGCCCCGCAGATCCAGCTCGTGCAGCGGCTGGCGTACTGGATGACGCTCAACGGCCGGACCCAGATGGACCGTTCCCGGGCCGAGTCGCTGGTCCTCGGCGCGATCCCGGCGGTCCCCGAGGCGGCCGCCGCCGGGGACCCGCAGGCGGTCTTCGCCCATCTGCTGCACCGCAGCGGGCTGCTGCGCGAATCCTCCCCCGGCGCGGTGGACTTCGTGCACCGCACCTTCCAGGACCACCTCGCCGCCAAGGCCATCGTCGACGAGTGGCACATCGGCGTCCTCGTCCGGCACGCGGCGGACGACCAGTGGGAGGACGTGATCCGCATGAGCGTGGCCCATGCACGGCCGCGCGAATGCGCCGAGATCTTCACGGAGTTGCTCGCCGCTGCGGACGCGGCGCCCGACCGCGCCGCACAGCTGCGGATCCTGGTGGTCGCTGCGGCGGCGATGGAACAGGCGACGGAGATCGCGCCGTCCGTCCGCGAGGCGCTGCTGAGCCGCACGGCCGAGGCCATTCCGCCGAGGACCGTCCAGGAGGCCCGGGCCCTGTCCGCCGCCGGCCCCCTGGTGCTCGACCTGCTGCCGGGACCCGAGGAGGCGGGGGGCGACGACGTGGCGCACATGACGGTCGTCACCGCCTCGCTCGTCGACTCCGACGCGGCGGTCCCCTTCCTCGCCCGGTACGCCGGGCACCCCTCGGTGCGGGTGCGCTCGCAGCTCGTGTGGTCCTGGGACCGGTACGACCACGCCGAGTACGCCAGGGACGTGATCGCCGCGATCGACCCTTCGGGGCTGTACTTCACGGTGCGCAACGGCGAGCAGGCGCGCTCGCTCGCCGCCCTCGGCGGCGGCCGCGCGGTGCACTTCCAGGGGGACCTGCCCGAGGAGCTCATCGCCGCGACGGTCCGGTCCTGTGCGCCTCCCGCGGTCCGGATCTCCCGGAACCCGCGGCTGACCGGCCTCGACTGCCTGACGGACGCACCCGTGCCGCCGAGGGACGTCGAGATCGACCGCTGTCCCGCCCTCACCGACCTCTCGGCCGTGGGCCCCTTGACCACGCTCCTCCTCGACGACAGCCAACTGGCCGTCGTGGCACGGGTACCGGACGTGGAGGGGGTCCAAGTGGAGCTGAGACGGGCGGAACCGACCCTGCGCCGCGTCCCGGAGCTCTTCCCCGGCCTGCCCTTCCTCTCCGTCGTCCACCTGTGGCAGGACGAACCCGTGGACCTGTCACCGCTCACGGCCGTGGACGGGCTCCGCCGGATCCTCGTCGTCGGCGATCCCGCCCTGGTCCTGGGGGCGGACGGCTTTCCCGGCCATGTCTCAGTGACCGTCAGGATGCCCGAATAGCACGGGTGTTGCGTCACGCCTCCTTCCCGCCCCCGGCCCGGTCCGCCATCCTCCTGTGACATGAGCAGACCCGTGATGAGCCTGAACCGGAGCGGGCGGCTCCGCCGTGACCGCTTCCGCCGCAGTGTCCTCCACGCCCGGACCTGGCCACTCGCCCTCGGCCTCGTCGCCGCACTCGCCTGGAGCAGCGGCAGCGCACCCGCCGGGGCGGGGCCGTCCGACACCGGACTCAAGGGCGCCATCGACACGATCCTCGCCGACCCCCGGATGGACGGCGGTGCCGCGAGCGTCGTCGTCGCCGACGCCACCACCGGGGAGCGGCTCTACGAACGCGACGCCGGCGACCGGCTGATGCCCGCCTCCAACACGAAACTCGCCACGTCCGCCGCGGCCATGGCGCTGCTCGGCCCCGACCACCGGTTCCGTACCGACGTCCTGTCCACGGGCCGCCGTCACGGCTCGGTCCTGCACGGCGACCTGTACCTCCGCGGCGGAGGCGACCCCACCGCACTCGCCTCCGACTACGGGCGGCTCGCCGCGCAGCTGCGGGAGTCGGGCATCCGCGCGGTCACCGGCCGCATCGTCGCCGACGACACCCGGTTCGACACCCAGCGTCTGGGCCGCTCCTGGGCCGCGGACGACGAGTCCTCCTACTACTCCGCCCAGATCTCCCCGCTGACGGTCGCACCCGACACCGACTACGACTCCGGGACCGTCATCGTGGAGGCGTCCCCCGGCGCCACCGCGGGCGACAGGCCGAAGGTGAAGCTCACCCCGCCCACCGACTACGTGCGGGTCGACGTCCGGGGCCGCACCGTGCCCGCCGGCGGGACCGACACCCTCGCCGTCGAGCGCGAGCACGGCACCAACACCATCGTGATCAGCGGGGACATCCCGGTCGGCGGCTCCACCACCAAGGAGTGGATCACCGTCTGGGAGCCCACCGGCTACGCCGCGTCCGTCTTCGCCGACGCCCTGGCCGAGCAGGGCGTACGCGTCGCCGGCACCCCCCGCCTGGGCAGGCCCACGCCACCCGGCGCGAAGGTCCTCGCCACCCACAGCTCCATGCCGCTCAGGGAACTGATGCTGCCCTTCATGAAGCTGTCCAACAACATGCACGCCGAGACGCTGACCAAGACGCTCGGCTACGAGACGTCCGGACACGGCACCTGGAGCGCGGGGCTCTCCGCCATCGACGGCTATCTGAGGAAGGAGGGGGTCGAGGCGGCGAAACTGCGCCAGGCGGACGGTTCCGGCCTGTCCCGGATGAACGTCTTCCCCGCCGACCAGCTCACCCGCCTCCTGCTCGCGGTCCGCGACGCGCCCTGGTACGCCGACTGGAACGCGTCGCTGCCGGTCGCCTGCAACCCCGACCGCGCCGTCGGCGGCACGCTCCGCACCCGTATGTGCAACACCCCGGCTGCCCTCAACGCCCGTGCCAAGACCGGCTCCCTGACCGGCGCCTCGGCGCTCTCCGGGTACGTCGAGGACGCCGGTGGCCGCGAACTGGTCTTCAGCATCGTGCTCAACAACCACCTCGCGTCCTCCGTGAAGAGCATCGAGGACGCGATCGTGGTGACGCTGGCCAGGTCCGACACGGCCGGCGGCACGATCGCCACCACGTCCGAACCGGCCCTGCGGAACGCCCCCCGGACCGCACCCGCCGATCTCGAGTGCACCTGGCGGAAGCCGGACGTCTGCTGAAGCCCGTGGCCCGGGTCCGTCCCACGGGGGTACGGTCCGGGCCTCCCGGGCGGCGCGTACCTCCCCCGCGGCAGTCCAGCCGCGGGGGAGGTCCCGTTCCCGGCCGCACGCATCACCAAGGGGCTGCCCCCGGACCCTCGGGTCCGGGGGCAGCCCCTTCGACGTGCGCTCGGAACGCTCAGGCGTCCTTCGACAGGTTCGGCCCGCTGCCGCCGGCCGCCGACTCGATCGGCGGGACGTCCGGCAGAGCCGACTTCTCCTCGCCGCGGAAGGTGAACTTCTTCTCCTCACCCTCGCCCTCGGTGTCGACCACCACGATGTGACCGGGACGCAGCTCGCCGAACAGGATCTTCTCGGAGAGCAGGTCCTCGATCTCGCGCTGGATCGTCCTGCGCAGCGGACGGGCGCCCAGGACCGGGTCGTAGCCCTTCTTCGCCAGCAGGAGCTTGGCCTCCTGGCTGAGCTCGATGCCCATGTCGCGGTCCTTCAGCCGTTCGTCCACCTTGGCGATCATCAGGTCGACGATCTGGATGATGTCGTCCTGCGACAGCTGGTGGAAGACGACCGTGTCGTCGACGCGGTTGAGGAACTCCGGCCGGAAGTGCTGCTTCAGCTCGTCGTTGACCTTGGCCTTCATCCGCTCGTAGCCGGTCTTGACGTCGCCCTGGGCGGCGAAGCCCAGGTTGAAGCCCTTCGAGATGTCCCGGGTCCCGAGGTTGGTCGTCATGATGATGACCGTGTTCTTGAAGTCCACGACCCGGCCCTGGGAGTCGGTCAGACGACCGTCCTCCAGGATCTGGAGCAGGGAGTTGAAGATGTCGGGGTGGGCCTTCTCGACCTCGTCGAAGAGGACGACGGAGAACGGCTTCCGGCGCACCTTCTCGGTGAGCTGGCCGCCCTCCTCGTAACCCACGTATCCGGGCGGGGAACCGAAGAGGCGCGAGACCGTGTGCTTCTCGCTGAACTCCGACATGTCGAGGGAGATCAGCGCGTCCTCGTCGCCGAAGAGGAACTCGGCGAGCGTCTTGGACAGCTCGGTCTTACCGACACCGGACGGTCCGGCGAAGATGAACGAACCACCGGGGCGCTTCGGGTCCTTCAGACCGGCGCGGGTACGCCGGATCGCCTGGGACAGCGCCTTGATGGCGTCCTTCTGGCCGATGACGCGCTTGTGGAGCTCGTCCTCCATGCGGAGCAGACGGGAGGACTCCTCCTCCGTCAGCTTGAAGACCGGGATGCCGGTGGCCGTGGCGAGGACCTCGGCGATCAGCTCGCCGTCGACCTCGGCGACGACGTCCATGTCGCCGGCCTTCCACTCCTTCTCCCGCTTGGCCTTCGCCGCCAGCAGCTGCTTCTCCTTGTCGCGGAGGGAGGCCGCCTTCTCGAAGTCCTGGGAGTCGATCGCGGACTCCTTGTCCCGGCGGACACCGGCGATCTTCTCGTCGAACTCGCGGAGGTCCGGCGGAGCGGTCATCCGGCGGATGCGCATCCGGGAACCGGCCTCGTCGATCAGGTCGATCGCCTTGTCCGGCAGGAAGCGGTCCGAGATGTACCGGTCGGCCAGGGTCGCGGCCTGGACCAGCGCCTCGTCCGTGATGGAGACGCGGTGGTGCGCCTCGTAGCGGTCGCGCAGACCCTTGAGGATCTCGATGGTGTGCGGCAGGGACGGCTCCGCGACCTGGATGGGCTGGAAGCGGCGCTCGAGGGCCGCGTCCTTCTCCAGGTGCTTGCGGTACTCGTCGAGCGTCGTCGCACCGATGGTCTGCAGCTCACCACGGGCCAGCATCGGCTTCAGGATGGAGGCGGCGTCGATCGCGCCCTCGGCGGCACCCGCGCCCACCAGGGTGTGGAGCTCGTCGATGAACAGGATGATGTCCCCGCGGGTGCGGATCTCCTTGAGGACCTTCTTCAGGCGCTCCTCGAAGTCACCGCGGTAGCGGGAGCCGGCGACCAGCGCGCCGAGGTCGAGGGTGTAGAGGTGCTTGTCCTTGAGGGTCTCGGGCACCTCGCCCTTGACGATGGCCTGCGCCAGGCCCTCCACGACGGCGGTCTTGCCGACGCCGGGCTCGCCGATGAGGACCGGGTTGTTCTTGGTACGGCGGGACAGCACCTGCATGACCCGCTCGATCTCCTTCTCGCGCCCGATGACCGGGTCGAGCTTGGACTCGCGGGCCGCCTGGGTGAGATTCCGGCCGAACTGGTCGAGGACGAGGGAGGTCGAGGGCGTGCCCTCGGCCGGACCGCCGGCGGTGGCGGCCTCCTTGCCCTGGTAACCGGAGAGCAGCTGGATGACCTGCTGCCGCACCCGGTTGAGATCGGCGCCCAGCTTCACGAGGACCTGGGCGGCGACGCCCTCGCCCTCGCGGATCAGGCCGAGCAGGATGTGCTCCGTGCCGATGTAGTTGTGGCCCAGCTGGAGAGCCTCCCGGAGCGACAGCTCCAGGACCTTCTTGGCACGAGGGGTGAAGGGGATGTGCCCGGACGGGGCCTGCTGGCCCTGGCCGATGATCTCCTCCACCTGCTGGCGGACCGCCTCGAGCGAAATCCCGAGGCTCTCCAGGGCCTTAGCGGCGACACCCTCACCCTCGTGGATAAGGCCCAGGAGGATGTGCTCGGTGCCGATGTAGTTGTGGTTGAGCATCCGGGCTTCTTCCTGAGCCAGGACGACAACCCGCCGCGCGCGGTCGGTGAACCTCTCGAACATCGTTAATCGCTCCTCAGAGCGGTCAGTCAGTTAGGGGTCGATCCCCTCCCTGTCCTTCCGCAGCTTAGTCCCGCAAGCGGGGACCGCTCATTCCAACTGCCGACACCCGTCTGTGGCCTCCTGCCCCGAACGCCGACAAATGCTCCAACCCGATGGTGCGAGACGATGTTCCCGCAGGCCAGGCAGTTACCCGTGCCATCAGTACGCCGATGGCGAACGTGAGACCCCGGAGCCCGCGTGTCACCCGTCCCCACTAGGGATGTCTTACCCGTATGGACGGACACTCCATGCGGCGCACGCCGGTTCCCTCAGCTACGGGCGAACACCCTTGCGCCCCCGAGCACGCCCTTGTCACCTCCGTCCCGGCACCATGCGTGACGATTGCCTGACGATCCGTAACCACGGGGTCCTCCCGGCAGTTCCACGGACATGGCCTTCACTCTCCCGGCACCTCGCGTGCCGCTCGATGACGGCGGCGCAAGGTGGTACAAGAACGAGCTTGGCTGGGCTACGGCCGAAGGGCCACCGGTACGGCTGATCACCGGGCTGCGGTTCGACGTTCTGGAGCTGCCGGCGGACGCCGGAACGGCTCTGTTGCGGCGCTGTGGACGGACCGGGCCGGTCGCCAGGGCGGGGAACGGAATTCTGCTCCTGGTCGCCGCGGGCAGCGCCGAGGAGCTGCCGGGGCTGCTCGACTGGCTGGAGTGGGGCGGCATCGGCCTGGAGCTCACCGCTCACGGGCGGGGCGGGTGCGTACCCGCCCCGGCGCCCCCGGGGTGCACCGTCCCGGCCGGGGCGCCGCAGGGGGCCGCCGAATGGCTGCGGCCCCCGAAGCCGGGGCGCGAGGTGGAGCCGTCACTGCCGGCGTTCGCCGCCGTCGGGCGCCGCGGTGCCGGGCCCGGGGGCGCGGGCGGCACCCCCGACCTCGTACGGCTCGTGGACGCGGCGGCGAACGCCTGCCACCGGGCCCGTCTGATGCGGACGTGTGCGGCAGGGCCGCGGACGACTGCTCAGCCGTTGGCCTTCTCGTAGGCCTCGCGGATCTCGGCGGGGACGCGGCCGCGGTCGTTGACGCTGTAGCCGTTCTCCTTCGCCCACTTCCGGATCTCGGCGGTGTCCTTGCTGCCCGTCGAGGATGCGGCACGGCCCTTTCCACGGCCGGTCGTGGCACGGCCACCGGTGCGCCGGCCGCCCTTGGTGTAGGGCTCGAGCAGACCGCGGAGCTTGTCCGCGTTGGCGGTGGTGAGGTCGATCTCGTAGGTCTTGCCGTCCAGAGCGAACGTCACGGTCTCGTCCGCCTCGCCGCCGTCGAGGTCATCGACAAGAAGGACCTGAACCTTCTGTGCCACCGGATTTCCTTTCATCGAAAATGCAGTACGCGGAAAGGAAACCGCTTTTCTCTGGAAAACACAAACCCTCGGCAGAGGTTCAGAACCCGGGGAACGCGGGAAACGTGCGCGATTCGGACATAGGGGTTCGGCGCCGGGCTGAGTCCCGCTTCCGCTTGCCGTCGAAGCGGGATCACAGGTGCAGAAGCATCCGGCTGTTGCCCAAGGTGTTCGGCTTCACCCGTTCGAGACCGAGGAACTCGGCGACACCCTCGTCATAGGAACGCAGCAGCTCACTGTAGACATCTCCGTCGACCGGAGTCTCACCGATCTCCACGAAGCCGTGCTTCCGGAAGAAGTCGACTTCGAAGGTCAGGCAGAATACCCGCCGCACACCCAGCCAGCGGGCGGTGTGCAGCAGCTTGTCCAGCACATGATGGCCCACACCCCCGCCCCTGAACTGGGGGTCCACGGCGAGCGTGCGCACTTCCGCGAGGTCTTCCCACATCACGTGGAGGGCACCGCAGCCGACCACCTGCGCGTCCGTGTCGCGTTCCGCGACCCAGAACTCCTGGATGTCCTCGTAAAGCGTCACGGTCGCTTTGTCGAGCAGGATGCCTTCGCTCACGTACGGGTCCACGAGACGGCGTACGGCCGGCACATCGCCGGTCCTGGCCCGACGGACCGTGACGGCATTTGCTGCGGCATTGGGAAGCGGCTGCGCTGACGACATGACCGGACGCTATCGCCCCGCCCCGTCCGCGCCGTGGGCGCCCTCGGCATCCTGTTCGGGAGAACCCTCCGCCGCTCCTTGCGAAGACCCTTCCCGCTCCGGTTCCGCGGTCTCTTCCGCGGGGTCGCGCTGAACGACGCGGATCGCGTCCCTGAGCTCCTGGCGCTGCTCCGGCGACATCATGCCGAAGAAGGCGACAAGGGCCGCCGCGGGGTTGTCGCTCTTCGACCAGGCTTCGTTCATCAGTGCGGCGGAGTAGGCGGCCCGGGTGGAGACCGCGGTATATCGATAGGCGCGGCCTTCGACTTCCCTGCGCACCCAGCCCTTCTGATGGAGATTGTCCATTACGGTCATGACCGTGGTGTAGGCGATGGACCGTTCCTGCTGGAGATCTTCCAGCACTTCGCGCACCGTCACCGGGCGGTTCCATTGCCAGATGCGCGTCATGACGGCGTCTTCGAGGTCTCCCAATTGGCGGGGCACATCGCCACCATAGTCGGAGATGTCGTAATGCCTGGCTATTGACGTACTTCGGGTACGAAAAAGGACGTACGGCCGCGATGAGCCGTACGTCCTGTGAGCAGCCGATGGCGACCGGTGTCAGGCCTCGGTCGGGCGGTCCGACGGGGTGGGCCGGCGGTCGGCCTCCGCGCGGGCGATCGCCGCGTCCACGGCGGCGTCCTCCTTGGCCTTGTTCGGGCCGCCCTGGCTCTTCACGATCGTGACGACGAGGGCGGTGAAGAACGCGGCCATCACGACCGGGGGCAGGAGCGCGGATACGTAGTCCATGCCCTCCAGAGTAGCTATCCGGCCGCCCGCTTCTCGGGCGGGGGCGCCGGACGGCGGCGTGGCGGGAAGACCTCGCCGGGGGTGGGGATGGGGCGGTCCGGGCGGGGGGCCGGGCGGGCGGGCTTCGGGGACGCCGGGCGGGGCTCCTGCTTGTCCCCGGCCGCGGCGCGACCCCCGGGCAGGGCCTGAAGGCGGACGCGCGACGGGGTCGCCGCGGACGCCCGGGCGGCGGCCCGTGCGGCCAGCCGGGCGCGCACGGACTCCTCGGCGATGCCCTGGCAGCGCTCCAGGAGGGCCGTGGAGAGCGGCGTGCGACGCAGGGAGCGAAGGGCCGCGAGATCCTCGGGAGTGGGGTCGTGGCCCGCGGCGAGGGCCTCCTGAAGGAGCTCCAGATAGCCGCTCGCGGAGCCGGGGAGGGCGTCGCGGTACCGCGCCAGGTCGGCGAGCAGGAAGGCCCGCAGCCGGCCCGCCTCGCGGACGGCCTCGTCCACGGACTGTGCGAGCCGCAGATACTCCTGGGCGGTGTTCGCGCCGGGGCCGTCGCCCCGGTCGGCGCGAGGGGACTGGTCGGGGTTGAGGGCGATGGCGAGAGCGCGGCGGAGCACACGCAGTTCGTCCGTGCTGAACGCCATGCCGCCGCGGGATCCGTATGGCGTGGGCATGGGCCGACGATACGCGCTAATCGGACAAAATTCGTTTAACGTCTCTTTTGCGGCGCGGCGTGCGTGCGGCACCACGACGGCTTCCGCGGCGGCCCTGCGGGAACCGCCCGGCACCCGCCCACGGGCCCGCCGCCGCTCCGGTGCGGACCCGCGGCGGACCCTCGCCTCCGCTTGCAGGGGCCTGCCGGTGACCGCGCCCGCGGACGGCGTCCACGGGCCGGGCCGCCGCCCGGGCGTCCGTGGGCCCCGGGGCCCGCCCCTCTGCGGGCTCCGACCACCGGGAGCGCCGCGGCCGGGGAAGCAGGGGCTCCGCCCGGCGTCCTCCGGGCACACCCGTCGCGTGGCCGTGCGCCCGCACACCGGGCGCGGGGCGTCACATGCGCGAGACGTTCCGCTCGTAGACCAGGCGCAGGCCGATCAGCGTCAGCCAGGGCTCGTGCTCGTCGATCGCGGAGGACTCTCCGAGGACCATCGGGGCCAGGCCGCCGGTGGCGATCACCGTCACGTCCTCGGGTTCGTCGGCCAGTTCGCGCTTCATCCGCTGGACGACGCCGTCGACCTGGCCCGCGAAGCCGTAGACGATGCCCGCCTGCATGGCCTCGACCGTGTTCTTGCCGATCACGCTGCGCGGCCGGGCCAGCTCGATCTTGCGGAGCTGGGCGCCCTTGACGCCGAGGGCCTCGACCGAGATCTCGATGCCGGGGGCGATGACGCCGCCCGCGTACTCGCCGCGGGCGCTGACGGCGTCGAAGGTCGTCGCCGTACCGAAGTCCACGACGATCGCCGGGCCCCCGTAGAGCTCGACGGCGGCGACCGCGTTGATGATGCGGTCCGCGCCGACCTCCTTCGGGTTGTCCATCAGGATCGGCACGCCGGTCTTGATGCCGGGCTCGACGAGCACGGCGGGCACGTCGCCGTAGTAGCGGCGGGTCACCTCACGGAGTTCGTGGAGCACCGACGGCACGGTGGCGCAGATCGCGATCCCCTCGATGCCGTCGCCCAGTTCCTCGCCGAGCAGCGGGTGCATGCCCATCAGGCCGTTGAGGAGCACGGCCAGTTCGTCGGCCGTGCGGCGCGGATCGGTGGAGACGCGCCAGTGCTCGACGATGTCCTCGCCGTCGAAGAGGCCGAGGACGGTGTGGGTGTTGCCGACGTCGATGGTGAGCAGCATCGGATCAGACCTCGGCCTCTCGGAGGTCGAGACCGATGTCGAGGATCGCGGAGGAGTGGGTGAGGGCACCGACCGCGAGGTAGTCCACGCCCGTCTCGGCGTAGGCCCGGGCGTTCGCCAGGGTGAGCCGGCCGGAGGACTCCAGGACGGCGCGCTTCCCGACGATCGCCACGGCCTCGGCGGTCTCCACGGGCGTGAAGTTGTCCAGGAGGATCAGGTCCGCACCGGCGTCCAGGACCTCGCGGACCTGGTGGAGGGTGTCCACCTCGACCTCGACGGGCAGGTCCGGGGTGCCCAGCTCGGCCAGCGTCTCCCGGACGGCCTTGAATGCCTGGGCCACGCCGCCCGCGGCGACCACGTGGTTGTCCTTGACGAGGGCCGCGTCGGACAGCGACATGCGGTGGTTGACCCCGCCGCCGCAGCGCACCGCGAACTTCTCCAGGGCGCGCAGGCCCGGTGTCGTCTTGCGGGTGTCGCGCACCCGCGCTCCGGTGCCCTCGAGCGCGTCGGCCCAGGCCCGGGTGGCGGTGGCGATGCCCGAGAGACGGCACAGGAGGTTCAGGGCGCTGCGCTCCCCGGTGAGCAGGTCCCGGGTGCGGGCGGTGACGGAGAGGAGCTTCTGACCCGGCTCGACGCGGTCGCCGTCCTCGACGTGGCGCTCGACCTCGAACTCGTCGGTGCAGACGATCGAGAGGACGGCCTCGGCGATGCGCAGACCGGCGACGACGCCGGCCTCACGGGCGGTGAAGTCACCGGTGGCGACCGCGTCCTCGGGGACGGTGGCGACGGTCGTCACGTCGATGCCGCCGTCGAGGTCCTCCTCGATGGCGAGGTGCGCGATGTCCTCGACCTGTACGGGGTCGAGGCCGGACTCGGCCAGGAGCTCGGCGAGGGCGGGGTCCAGGCCGCACTCGTACACCTCGTCGCCGCAGCCGCAGTCGTCGCCGCAGCCCTGCTCTTCGGCAGCGCGGGCGCCGATCTGGATCAGCGGTACGTCCACGGGCTCCGGACGTTCTTCGGGCGTGCTCACTGTTGCGGCTCCCTGTCGGCGGTGGGGGTGGTGAGGATGAGGGGACGGGCGGGTGGGAACGCCTCGGTCTCCGTGCGGCGTACGACGAGGCGGCGGTCGGGGGTGAGGCGCACGACGACATGGCGGCGCCACTCGGCGTCGTCCCGGCCGGGGTGGTCCTCCCGCCAGTGGCAGCCGCGCGTCTCGGTCCGCTCCTGGGCGGCGGCGACCAGCACACGGGAGACCAGCAGCAGATTGGTGGCCTCCCAGGACTCGACTCCGGGCTCGGCGGCCTTGTCGAACTCCTCGGCGTCGTGCAGCGCGGACAGGTGCAGCGCCTCCAGGGCGTCCGCCGCCGCCTCCAGGCTCGCCGCGGAGCGCAGCACTCCGGCGCCGTTCGTCATGATCCGCTGGATCTCGTGCCGGGCCTCCGGCACGAGGAGCGGGACGGGGCCCCGGGAGCCGGCGTCCGACGCGGCCCCGGTCGCGGTCGCCGGCCGGGCGTCCGCGGCGGGCACGGGGCCGTCCTGACCTGCCGCCGGGACGGGCTCCGCGGCCCGGGACTCCGCGATCGTCCTCGCGATGCGTTCGGCGAAGACGAGGCCCTCCAGGAGGGAGTTGGACGCCAGCCGGTTGGCGCCGTGGACGCCGGTGCAGGCGACCTCGCCGCAGGCGTACAGGCCGGGGACGGTCGTCCGCCCGTGGAGGTCGGTGCGGACGCCGCCCGAGGCGTAGTGGGCGGCCGGGGCGACCGGGACGGGCTCGGTGACCGGGTCGATGCCGTGCGCGCGGCAGGCGGCGAGGATGGTGGGGAACCGGTTCTCCCACATCTCGGCGCCGAAGTGGCGGGCGTCCAGGAACATGTGGTCGGCGCCCTGCTCCTGCATGCGCCGCATGATGCCCTTGGCCACGATGTCGCGGGGGGCCAGCTCGGCCAGTTCGTGCTGCCCCACCATGAAGCGGGTGCCGGCCGCGTCGACGAGATGGGCGCCCTCGCCCCGCACCGCCTCGGAGACCAGCGGCTGCTGGCCCTCGGAGTCCGGGCCGAGCCAGAGGACCGTCGGGTGGAACTGGACGAACTCGAGGTCGCTCACCTCGGCTCCGGCGCGCAGTGCGAGCGCCACGCCGTCACCGGTGGACACGGACGGATTGGTGGTGGCGGAGAAGACCTGCCCCATCCCGCCGGTCGCGAGGACCACCGCGGGGGCGTGCACCGCGCCCACGCCGTCGTGCTGGCCCTCGCCCATGACGTGCAGGGTGATGCCGGCCGTACGGCCGGCCGCGTCCGTGAGCAGGTCGAGCACCAGCGCGTGCTCGATGACGCGTACGGCGCCGTCGCGGATCGCCGTGACGAGCGCGCGGGAGATCTCGGCTCCGGTGGCGTCGCCTCCCGCGTGGGCGATACGGCGCCGGTGGTGGCCGCCCTCGCGGGTCAGCGCGATGGAGCCGGCGGCGGTGGTGTCGAACCGCGCTCCCGTCGCGATCAGGCGCCGCACCGCGTCCGGGCCCTCGGTGACGAGCGTGCGCACGGCTTCCTCGTCGCACAGACCGGCACCCGCGACGAGCGTGTCGTCGAGGTGCTGCTCGGGGGTGTCGCCCTCGCCGAGCGCCGCCGCGATGCCGCCCTGGGCCCAGCGGGTGGATCCGTCGTCCAGGAGCGCCTTGGTGACCACGACGGTGCGCAGGCCCTCGGCCGTGCAGCGGAGTGCCGCCGTGAGGCCCGCGACACCGGAGCCGACCACGACGACGTCCGCGTCGATGGCCCAGCCGGGGGCCGGGGCGTTCAGCCGTATACCGGTGCTCGTCACGAGGCGGCTCCGAAGGTCAGGGGGATGTTGTCGATCAGCCGGGTCGTGCCGACCCGGGCGGCGACGGCCATGATCGCCTCGCCGGTGTGGTCGTCGGCGACCTCGGAGAAGTCGGCCGGGTCGATCAGGGCGAGGTAGTCGAGGACGAGCGGCGACGAGGACTTGGCGGCGTCGTCGAGCACGGCGCGCGCCGCGGCCCGCACGGCGTCGGCGCCGCCGCCGGGCTGGGCGGCGGCCACGGCGTGGGCGTCGGCGGCGGCACGGGCCTCGCCGAGCGCGGACAGCGCGGCGGCCCGGGCGTTGGACGCCGGCGCGGACTCGGCCCGGGCGCGCAGGGCGACCTGGGCGGCGAGCCGGTCACGGGCGGCGAAGAGGGCCCGGGACAGCGCCAGGGCGGTGTGGCGCTCCTCCGGCGAGAGGTAGCGGTTGCGGCTGGAGAGGGCGAGGCCGTCCGGCTCCCGCACGGTCGGGACTCCGACGATCTCCACCGGGAAGTTCAGGTCCCGGACCATACGGCGGATCAGGGCCAGTTGCTGGGCGTCCTTCTGCCCGTACAGCGCGGTGTCGGGGCGGGTGAGGTGCAGCAGCTTGGCGACGACGGTCAGCATCCCGTCGAAGTGGCCGGGCCGGGAGGCGCCCTCGAGGAGTTCGCCCATGGGGCCGGCGGTGATCCGGACCTGGGGCTCGCCGCCCGGGTACACCTCGTCCACGGAGGGGGCGAACACGGCGTCCGCGCCGGACTCCGCCGCGGTCTTCAGGTCCGCTTCGAGGGTGCGCGGATAGCGGTCGAGGTCCTCGCCGGCGCCGAACTGCAGGGGGTTCACGAAGACCGTGACCACGACCTGCCCTTCCGGCCCCACCAGGGAGCGGGCCGTACGGATCAGGGTGGCGTGGCCCTCGTGGAGGGCGCCCATCGTCATCACGACGGCGCGGCGGGCGGGGGCCGCCGGGGCGAGGGCGTCGAGCTCGGCGGCGGTGCGCAGGGGGCCGATCATCGGTCGTTCTCCCCGTCCGCGCCGCCCGGACCTTCCGCGGGGCCCCGGCCGTCCGTGGCGTCGTGGCCGTTCGCGAGGACCACCAGCAGGTCCTCGGCGAGTTCGGGCTTGAGCAGGCCGTGTGCGAGGGCGCGGTCCGCCGTGGTCCGGGCCATCGCCAGATAGCCGGCGACCATGCCCGGAGCGTGCTTGCGCAGCTCGGAGACGTGGACCGCCACCGTCCCGGCGTCACCGCGGGAGACCGGCCCGGTCAGCGCGGCGTCGCCGGAGCGCAGGGCGTTGTCGAGCGCGGCGCCGAGCAGCGGGCCGAGCATGCGGTCCGGGGCGGAGACCCCGGCGGTACGCAGCAGCTCCATGGCCTGGGCCACCAGCGTGACCAGGTGGTTCGCGCCGAGGGCGAGGCCCGCGTGGTAGAGCGGGCGATTGGCTTCCTCGATCCACTCGGGCTCGCCGCCCATCTCGATGACGAGCGCCTCGGCGGCGAGCCTCAGCTCCTCGGGCGCGGTGACGCCGAAGGAGCAGCCGGCCAGCCGCTGGACGTCCACCGAGGTGCCCGTGAAGGTCATGGCGGGGTGCAGGGCGAGCGGGAGTGCCCCCGCCCGGCGGGCGGGGTCGAGGACCGCCGCGCCGTACCGCCCCGAGGTGTGGACGAGCAGCTGGCCGGGGCGCACGGCGCCGGTCTCGGCGAGGCCCTCGACCAGTCCGGGCAGCACGTCGTCGGGGACGGTCAGCAGCACCAGCTCGGCACGGGCGAGCACCTCCGCCGGGGGGACGAGCGGCACGTCGGGCAGCATCGCGGCGGCCCGGCGCACGGAGGCGTCGGAGACTCCGGAGACGGCCACGGGACGGTGGCCGGCGAGCTGGAGGGACGCGGCGAGGGCCGGGCCGACGCGGCCCGCACCGACGACACCCACGGCGAGGCGGGCCGGACGGTCCTTGGGGTCGACCGGCTCCTGTGCCGGTGGTGTTGCTGGCGATGGTGCGTTCACGCGCGGCCTTCCGTTCCAGTCCGCAGGGGGTACCGGACGATTCTTCGCCATGCTACGCCAGCGTTTCGACGGGGCTTCCGCTTGTCCACAGGCTGTGGAGACGGTATCCGCCCCGGGCGGACCGGGCCTGTGGACAACGGCACGGGACGGCCGGGCGTGGGCGATGATCGCAGCATGACTCAGAACGCGGAGCGGACGCTGCCCGTCGACGTCGGCGGGACGGCCGCGGGCCCGGACAGGGCGGCCGGCGGGGACAGGGCCGAGGACCCGGCCGGGGCCTCGGAGCAGGGCACGGGCACGAGCGAGGACGCCGAGCGCCGCCGCAGGCTGACGGCCTGGCGGGCCTCCGAGCGGGTGCTGTGGCGCGGCTCCGCCGACGGCCGGCTCGGCGAGCGGCTCGCAGCCCTGGCGGCCGACGCGGGCACGGTCCACGACCTGGACGAGCCCGTGGACCTCTACGGCGACGGGGTCGTCGCCGAGCTGGAGAAACGCGTGGCGGCGCTGCTCGGCTTCCCGGCCGCGGCGTTCTTCCCCACCGGGACGATGGCGCAGCAGGTGGCGCTGCGCTGCTGGGCCGGGCGCACGGGCAACCGGACCGTCGCGCTGCATCCGCTCGCCCATCCCGAGGTGCACGAGCGGGGTGCGCTGGGTGCGGTCGGCGGGCTGCGCACGGTGCACCCGACCCGGGAGCCGCGGCTGCCGACGGCCGACGAGATACGCGGCCTGGACGAACCGTTCGGCACCCTGATGCTGGAACTGCCGCTGCGGGACGCCGGATTCGTGCTGCCGGAGTGGGACGAACTGGTCGAGGTCGTCGAGACGGCGCGTGAAATGGACGCGGTGGTGCACTTCGACGGCGCGCGAATTTGGGAATGCGCCCCCCATTTCGGCCGTGGGCTGGACGAGATCGCCGCGCTCGCGGACAGCGTGTACGTGTCGTTCTACAAGTCCCTCGCCGGCCTGTCCGGCGCGGCGCTGGCCGGGCCCGAGTCGTTGGTGGAGGAGGCACGTGCCTGGCGCCACCGCTACGGCGGCCTGGTCTTCCAGCAGTACCCGGCGGCGCTGTCCGCGCTGCTCGGCCTGGAGCGGGAACTACCGAGGCTGCCGTCGTACGTGGCACATGCGAGGACCGTCGCGGCGACGCTGTCGGCCGGGCTGGCGGAGGACCCGGGCGTGCCCTGGTACCGGGTGCATCCGGAACCGCCGCACACGCACCAGTTCCAGGTGTGGCTCCCGTTCGACGCCGACCTGCTGGACGAAGCGGGCGTACGGCAGGCGGAGGAGACGGGGGTGACGCTGTTCCGCCGCTGGTTCCCGGCCCCGTCCGGGCCTCCCGGTGTCTGCGCCACGGAGGTCACCGTCGCCTCGCCGGGACTGTCGTGGACCACCGGCGACGTCAGGGCGGCCCTCGCCGACTTCATGGCGCGGGTGCGGTACGGGGACGGTCGGGGGAGGGACTGACGGGCGGGGGAGGCGTCCCTCCCCCGGGGCGTGACGCACCCGTCCGTGAGCGAGGGCGTCACCGGCGGGCAGATCTCCGCCCGGGGCGAGGACGGCTCGTCTCGTGCCCCTTCCCGGGGGCGTCACCGCGGCGGACGTTCCCTGCGGCCGAGGCGGGACAGCGCGCTTCGCAGACGGGAGGGTGCGGGGCCGGCGGGGCGGCGACTCCGGTGGTCCCGCGCCGGTCCGCCGCCGACCGGCCGGTGCCGGTCCGACACGTCCAGGTCCGACACGTCCCCGGCCGGCCTGTCCCGGACCGACAGGGCCCGGACCGACAGGGCCCGGACCGACAGGGCCCGACCCGGCCGGTCCCGCACGGGCCGCTCTCCCTCGGGCCGCTCCCCCTCGGGCCATTCCCTCGTCGGCGTCGCTCCTCCCGCCCGGATCTCCGCGGCGCGCGGGCCGCGCCTCACCGCAGCCGGCCGGCTGCGGAGAACGGCCAGGTCACAGCAGCCGGGAAGAGGCGGCGGCGCCTCACCGCGCCGGGCCGCGCGGGCGCTGTCGAGCATGTGCTGCTGGATGGTGTCCATGCGTTCCAGGTCGGGGCCGGCCGGCGTCCCCCGGCGCGTGGATTGACGAGGACCGTCAACCGACGCGACGCGCACCGCCCTCCACCACGCACCATGGGGGCCGTGACCGTCACCATCGACATCGCGGGCCTGCCGCCCGAGCGCATCGTCTTCGAGCCGTCGCCGCTCACCGAACTCGGCGTGGCTCTGCACGCACTGGCCGAGCCCGGGCACCACCCGGGGCTGCACGGCTGGGCGACGGCGACCGCCGCGAGCCTGAAGCCGGACCTTGCCGACCGCCTGCACGAGGCCGACTTCCTCTGGACGTCGACCTTCTCCGACGTGTTCATGCCGTTCTCAGGGATCCGCGGCGGCGACGGCCGGACCGGCGCCACGCTCGCCGAGGAGCTGGACCTGCTGGACCGGCTCGACGAGGAGCGGTTCCTGACGGCCGCGATGGAGTTCACCTGCTCCCGCTCGTACGCCACCGGCGTCATGATCGAACCCGACCGTGCCCTCGACCTCGCCGCGTCCCGCGGGCCCAAGCAGCTGGGCTTCGCCCGCCGCATCCTCGACGACCCCGGGGCCGTACGGGCATGGCTGCGGCGCCTGTTCGAGGACTGCGACCACGCGTTCTTCGCGGACACCTGGCGCCGGGTCGGCCCCGGGCTCGCCGCCGACGCCCGGCACAAGACGGAGCTGCTGCGCCGCAAGACCCTCGGCGACGCGCTGCGCGACGTCTCGCCCGCGCTGTCCTTCGACGAGGAGCGGGGACTGATCGCGGTGGACAAGCTCAGCGAGGGAGGGACCACCGCGGTCGACCCCGCCGTCGGGCCGGGGCTGACGTTCGTACCGTCCCACTTCGGCTGGCCGCATCTGATGGTGCTGCACGCCACGGGCTGGCGGCCCGTCATCGCCTACCCGGTGGGAGCGCCCGACCTGCCCGGCCCCGCCTCCGTCGAGATCCTCAAGCGCAGGATGGACGCGCTGGCCCACCCCCTGCGGATGCGGCTGTGCCGGAACCTGGGCCGGGCCCCGTACACGACCGGCGAGCTGGCCGAGACCCACGGCATCACCGCGCCGGAGGTGTCCCGGCACCTGGCGGTGCTGAAGCGCGCCGGACTGGTCACGACGCGCCGGCGCGGCCGGTACGTCCTGCACCAGCTGGACGTCGCTGTGGTGGCGCGGCTCGGGAGCGACTTCCTGGAGACCGTGCTGCGCTGAGTACCCGTGCAGCGCTGAGTACCGGCGCCGGGGAGGTCGTGCCGCTGCGACGGCGGCGTCATCCGGTGCGGCCCGTCGCCGGCCTCCCCGGGCCCGAGGACCGCGCCGCCCGGCGACCGCCGCGGCCGGCTCCGACGCCGTCCGGGTCCTGCCGCGTACACCGTCCGGGTCCTGCCGCGTACGCCGGCTGCGTCCTGCCGCCGTTCGAGCGGGCCGTCGATCCCGGGCAGCACATCGGTCAGGAGGCGGTCCCGCCACCCGCGCGGACCAGGCCGCTCTCGTAGGCGAGCACCACGACCTGCACCCGGTCGCGCAGCCCGAGCTTGGTGAGGATGCGGCCGACGTGGGTCTTCACCGTGGCCTCGGACAGCACCAGCCGGGCGGCGATCTCGCCGTTCGACAGGCCCTGTGCGACGAGCATCATGACCTCGCGCTCGCGGTCGGTGAGCCGCTCCAGCTCCTTCTGCTGCGGCTCCTTCCCGTGGGAGGGCAGCATCGGCGAGAAGCGGTCGAGCAGCCGGCGCGTGGTGGACGGGGCGACCACCGCGTCACCGCTGTGCACGGAACGGATGGCGCCGAGCAGTTCGGCCGGCGGCACGTCCTTCAGCATGAAGCCGCTGGCACCGGCCTTGAGTCCCGAGAAGGCGTACTCGTCGAGGTCGAAGGTGGTGAGGATCAGCACCTTCGGCGCGTCGGGCCGGGCGCAGATCCGGCCGGTCGCCTCCACCCCGTCCAGCCGGGGCATACGGACGTCCATCAGCACCACGTCGACCGCCGTGGAGCGGAGGATCTCGATGGCCTCGGCCCCGTCGCCGGCCTCGGCGACGACCTCCATGTCGGGCTGGGCGGCGAGCACCATCCGGAAGCCGGTGCGCAGCAGCACCTGGTCGTCGACGAGCATCACGCGGATGGTCATGGGCGGGGTCCTTGTCTTGTTGGCCGGGGGCGGTCGGGGCGCGGGAGCGGGCGGAACAGGGCCGGTGAGGGCAGGCTAGTGGGCGGACTTGAGGGGCAGCAGCGCGCTGATCCGGAATCCGCCGCCCGGCCGCGGACCGGCGTCGAGCGTGCCGCCGACCATGCCGACACGCTCCCGCATGCCGATGAGGCCGTGGCCCCTGCCGTCCGCGCCGCCGTCCTCGTACAGCTCGTGGGCCGCGCCGCGGCCGTCGTCCTCGACGAGGAGGCCGAGGCCGTCGTCGAAGTAGACCAGCCGGACGCTCGCACCGGCGTCCGGGCCGCCGTGCTTGCGGGTGTTGGTCAGGGCTTCCTGGACGATCCGGTAGGCGGTGAGCTCGACTCCGCTCGGCAGCGGGCGGGGGGTGCCCTCGATCCGGAAGTCGACGGTCAGACCGGAGCCGCGGACCTGTTCCACGAGTTCCTTGATCTGCTCGACGTCCGGCTGCGGCACGTACTCGCCGCTCTCCGGGGCGTCACCGGTGCGCAGGACGCCCAGCAGCCGGCGCATCTCGGCGAGCGCCTGCCGGCCGGTGGAGGAGATCGTCTCCAGGGCCTGCCGGGCCTGGTCGGGTGCGGCGTCCAGCACATAGGCGGCGCCGTCGGCCTGCACGACCATCACCGAGACGTTGTGCGCGACGACGTCGTGGAGTTCGCGCGCGATCCGGGCGCGCTCCGCGGCGACCGCCACCTTGGACTGCGCCTCGCGTTCCTTCTCCAGCCGGGCGGCACGCTCCTCGAGCTGGGCGAAGTAGGCGCGGCGGGTGCGCAGGGAGTCCCCGAGCACCCAGGCGAGGGCGAAGGGGACGGTCATGACCACCGTGAAGAAGATCTTCGTGCCCGCGCTCATGCTCGGCTCGGGCCAGCGGATCTGGGCGAGCGTCGCGGCGCACAGACCGCCGGCGAGGGCGAGGTGGGAGGCCCAGCGCGGGCCGTCGTGCGCGGCGACGGTGTAGATGACGACGAGCATCGCGAAGTCCGCCGGGTTGGGCCCGACATCCAGCGCCAGCTGGGCGACGCCGATCCCGGCGACCAGCAGCAGCATCTTCTCCGGCATGCGGCGGCGCAGCGCGACGGCCAGGCAGAGGAGGAGTACGACGACGGCGGGCGCGATGCGCGGCTCGACCCCGACGTGCTCCTGGACGACCCACAGCATGGAGAACCCGAAGAGCATCACAGCCCAGAAGCTGTCGACGCCCGTCGGGTGCCTGCGGAGAAAGTCATAGAGGCGCTGCACGTAACCCAGCGTAGGCAAGGACGAAAGGTGCCCGGGTCAACCGGAGGGGCGATCCGGTCCGCCGGCGCGTACTCCCCAAGGTGGAGACTTGGGCGCGTGACGTACGAGGCGACGAACGAGGCGGTGCCCACCGGCGGCGCGGAATGGCTCCGCTGGCGGGAGGCCACGGAGCGCGCGCTGTACGGGCCGCGGGGCTTCTACCGCAGGCCGGAGGGTCCGGCGGGGCACTTCCGTACGTCCGTCCACGCGTCGCCGCTGTACGCCGCCGCGGTGGCCCGGCTGCTGCGGGAGACGGCGGAGGGCCTGCCGGCCCCGGTCTCGGAGGTCGCCCTCGTCGATGTCGGCGCGGGCCGCGGGGAACTGCTGACCGGAGTCCTGGCGGCACTGCCGGAGGGCTTTCCGGTGCGCGCGTACGCCGTAGAGCGGGCCGCCCGGCCCACGGGGACCGACCCGCGGATCGAATGGGGCGAGCAGCCGCCGGCCGGGGTATCCGGACTGCTGTTCGCGAACGAGTGGCTGGACAACGTGCCGGTGGACGTCGCCGAGGTCGACGACGCGGGTGTGCCCCGTTACGTGCTGGTCAGGGCGGATGGTGAGGAACGCCTCGGGGATCCGGTGGACGGGGCGGACGCCGCCTGGCTGGACCGCTGGTGGCCGCCCGCCGGCCCGGGCGCGCGGGCCGAGATCGGACGGCCCCGCGACGAGGCCTGGGCGGCGGCCGTGGCGGGCCTGGACGCCGGGCTCGCGGTCGCCGTGGACTATGCCCACCGCGCCGGCGATCGTCCGCCCTTCGGGACGCTGACCGGGTTCAGCGGAGGGCGCGAGGTCCGTCCCGTCCCGGACGGCGGCTGTGACATCACGGCGCACGTGGCCCTCGACGCCTGCGCCGGCCCGGGCGCCGAGCTGGTGAGCCAGCGCGAGGCACTGCGCCGTCTCGGCGTCTCCGGCGCCCGGCCGCCGCTCGCCCTGGCCTCGTCCGACCCCGCGGCCTACGTCCGGGCGCTGGCCGCCGCGGGCGAGGCCGCCGAACTGACCGCACCCGGCGGCCTCGGCGACTTCACCTGGCTCCTCCAGCCGGTCCCGTCCCGCTGAACCGGCCCCGGCCCGCTGAGGCGTCTGCGACGGCGCGACGCTCCTGGGGCGCCGCCCCGCGCGGACACGGGCCTCGGGACCGGGGGCCCGGAGCCCGAGGGGCCCCGACGTACGCGCAGGGCGCGTGCCGCCGGGGCGCGGGCGTTCCGGCACGTCACGACACCGCCGACCACGAGCGGCGGAGGACCGACACGGACGGACACCGGGCGGAACGGGAGGCCCTCGGAACACCGCCACCACGAGCGGCGGAGGACCGGTGTCCGCATGCATCGGGCGGAACTGGACCGGAGCCCTCGGAACGTCGGGGAACCCGGACGAGGCCAGGCCGGAACGCGGACGGAACGGGCTCCGGGCCACTGGACGGGCCCCGCACAGGACCGCGTTCGGGGACCCGCACGGGGCGGGCTTCCGGGCCCGGTCGGAACCACCCCGGGCACCGGCGGCTCCGGCGCCTTGGACTGATCGGGTCCGGCCCCGCACGGGACCGCGTCAGCGACTCGGACCGGACCGGGTTCAAGACCCGGCCGGAGCCACCCCCGGCCGCCGGCCAAGCAGCTCCGCCCCTTGGACCGATCGGGTCCGGTCCCGCACGGGACCGGGTTCGAGGACCCGGACGGATCACGCCCCGGCACCGGCGGCTCCGGCCCTTGGGCAGGGCGCGGGCGGCGCCCCCGACGGGACGGCCTCCGGACCCCGGGGCGGCACGGTGCAAGGCCCGGACGGAGGCACGATCCGGCCCTCTGCTCGGTCCCGGGCCGCGGCCCGGACAGGGCCGGCTTCCGGGCCCGGGCGCAGACCCCGTCCGGGTCCCTCGCGGGACCCCTGCCGGTCCCCGCCCCATCCGGGCCCCTGCCCGTCCGGCCCCCGGGCAGGACTACGGTGGCGCGCCCACGCGAGGGATACTGTCGCCCATGACGGAGACGACGATCGGCATCGGCGGCGCGGCGGAGAGCACCGACATGGTGCTGAACATCGGGCCGCAGCACCCCTCCACGCACGGCGTGCTGCGCCTCCGTATCGTCCTGGACGGCGAGCGCATCGAGCAGGCCGAGCCGGTGATCGGTTACATGCACCGCGGCGCGGAGAAGCTCTTCGAGGCGCGTGACTACCGTCAGATCGTGATGCTGGCCAACCGCCACGACTGGCTGTCCGCGTTCTCGAACGAGCTGGGCGTCGTGATGGCCGTCGAGCGCATGCTCGGCATGGAGGTCCCGGAGCGCGCCGTGTGGCTGCGCACGCTCCTCGCGGAGCTGAACCGGGTGCTCAACCACCTCATGTTCCTGGGGTCGTATCCCCTCGAACTCGGCGGAATCACCCCGATCTTCCACGCCTTCCGCGAGCGGGAGGACCTCCAGCACGTGATGGAGGAGATCTCCGGCGGCCGGATGCACTACATGTTCAACCGCGTGGGCGGCCTCAAGGAGGACCTGCCCGCGGGGTGGACCGGCCGGGCGAGGAACGCGATCGCCGAGGTCCGTTCGCGGATGGACGTCTACGACCGGCTCGTCCTCGGCAACGAGATCTTCCGAGGCCGCACCCGGGGCGTCGGCGTGCTGACCGAGCGGACGGCACACGGGTACGGCGTCTCGGGTCCCATCGCCCGTGCCTCCGGCGTCGACTTCGACCTCCGCCGCGACGAGCCCTACCTGGCCTACGGCGAACTCAAGGACACTCTGAAGGTCGTCACCCGTACCGAGGGCGACTGCCTGGCCCGTTTCGAGTGCCTGCTGTGGCAGACGCACAACTCGCTTGAGCTGGCGGACGCCTGCCTGGACCGGCTCGCCGAGCTGCCGCCCGGGCCGGTCAACCAGCGGCTGCCGAAGGTGCTCAAGGCCCCCGAGGGCCACACGTACGCCTGGACCGAGAACCCGCTGGGCATCAACGGCTACTACCTGGTGTCCAAGGGCGAGAAGACCCCGTACCGCCTCAAGCTCCGCTCGGCGTCGTACAACAACATCCAGGCCCTCACCGAGCTGCTGCCCGGCACCCTCGTCGCGGACATGGTGGCGATCCTGGGATCGATGTTCTTCGTGGTCGGGGACATCGACAAGTAGGCCGGCTCGGCCCATCCGTTCCCCGGACACGACAAGACGCCGGGCGGCGGGAGCCACCCGGCGTCTCCGCGGCCGGAGCCGCGCGGCACCCGGAGCGGGTCAGGAGATCGCGCTGCGCAGCTGCGCGACGTCCAGTTGCTCCGTCTCGTCGTGCGCGGTCAGATCGATGACCTCTCCCACGGCGCGCTCCTCGGTGCGCCTGCTGTGGGCCAGCGCCTCCTCGCCCACGACGTCCGCGAGGTCCTCCTCCTGGACCGAGGCGAGCTGGGCGGGTTCGAGGGCCGCGACCGGCTTCTTCTTGCGACTGCCGCCTCCGGCGGTCGCGTCCGGGCCGGTGGACCCGGCCGCTTCCGCGGCCTGTTCGCCGGCCTCGGGAGCCTTCGCCCCCTGCGTGCCGAAGAAGTCGAAACCGCCCTGCGGGCGCGCGGGCCGGCGCTGCCCGGAGTAGGGGACTATCGCCGCGGCGACCGGCACACGCGTGGCGGGGACGGCGGACGACGGGCGGGCGTGCTGAGCTCCCCCGGCGGCCGCCGCGTGCTTCCCCTGCGGCTCGTCCGCCTCTCGGGCCCGCTCGGCGATGTCACGCCTGCGGGCTTCCTCGACGGTGCGCTTCGCCTGCTGCTCGGCGGCCCGGCGAGGCAGGTCCTCCAGTGCCTTGGCCGCGCGCAGATACGCGGACGGCGTCGGCGTGGAACCGGCCGCGGGAAGCTCCTTGGGCGAGCCGGCCTCGATCGCGAGCTGCCTGCGGCCTTCGAGCGCGCTGGCCCGCTCGGTCTCCGCGTTCGCGTACCGGCGGAGCAGGGCGGCGTGCTCATTGCGCAGGCCGGCCAGCTCGACCCGCTTGGCGCGCAGCTTGGCGTCGAGCTTGGTCCGCAGTTCGCGGGACTCCTCGAGATCGGCTTCCAGCTCCGCCGTGCGCTCCTCCGTCTTCCACGCGTCGCTGGCGCGGAGACGGGTGAGTTCGGCGACGCGGCGGCCCGCGTACCGGTCCCAACTGCGCATGAGAACGGCGCCGGTGACCGCAGCGGCGGCGGCCGCGGCGACCAGGACACGGAGCAGGACCGGATCGGAGAGCAGCCAGGCGCCCAAAGCACAAAGGACCGAAGCTCCGGCGACCGCCGAGGGCGGAAGAAGCCTGTGCAGAGGTGGGGAATGGCGGTGGCGTCCACGTGGCATGGCCTGAAATTTACCGTGCGTAGGTGACGATTGGGGGGTCGGCCCGGCAATCTCTTCGCATCAGGAACACATCGCTTTCGATGTGCCGGGCCGTCCGTCCTTTTCCCCACCCTGTTCCGGCTCGCTCCGGGCCTGTTCCCGCTCGGCGGTGGCCAGGGCTTGCTGCGAAAGTCCCTCCTGGCCCGCGAAGCCCGGCACGCACGCTCGCTGCGTCGTCGGAGTCATCCGCGTACGTCCAGTACGAGGACGATCCTCCGCCGTGCGATCGCACGCACCGGACGCCGCAGACCCCGCCCTGCGGGCGGACGGGGCTACTACCGCAACACGCCCTAGTTCCCGACCAGGCCCTTGGACGCCAGATACTCCTTCGCCACGTCCTGCGGCTTGGCCCGCTCGGCGTCCACCTTCCGGTTCAGCTCGACCAGGTCCTCGGTCGTCAGCGCCCCGGTGAGCTTGCCGAGCGCGTCGGCTATCTCCTGCGATCCGGCGTCCTTGGCGTTGACCACGGGCAGCACGTTGTCGGCGTTCTGGAGCTTCTTGTCGTCCTCGAGCAGCACCAGCCCGAAGCTCTCCAGCGTGGCGTCGGTCGTGGTGGTGAGGACGAGCTGGTCCTCACCGTCCTTGACCGCCTGCTTGGCCTGCGGGGTGCCGACTCCCTTCGGGTCCACCCCCGCCACGTCGATGCCGTACGCCTTCTTCAGACCCGGCGCGCAGAACGGGCGCACCTCGCACTCGTCCCCGGCCGCGATCTTTACCTTGATCTTCGACCTGCCGAGATCGGAAAGGGACTTGAGCTTGTTCTTCTCGGCGAATTCCTTGCTCACCGCGAACGCGTTCTGGTCGACCGCCTCTCCGGCGGGCAGCACCTTCAGCCCGCGAGGCGCCGCGAGCTTCTCCAGGGCGGCCACCGTCGCGGCGACATCGCTCGAGGCGACGGGCTTCTCCTCGGGCGCCTTCGGGCCGTTCGCCTTGGCGTTGAGGAATTCGGCGATCGTGGCCGCGTATTCCGGCACGACGTCGATCTCGCCCTTCTCCAGGGACGGTTCGTACAGCTCGCGGTTCTTGACCGTGGTGACGGAGGCGTCGTATCCGGCGTCGCGCAGCACCTGGGCGTAGAGCTCGGCGAGCACCTTGGACTCCGTGAAGGCGGCCGCCCCCACGACGAGGGCGCCCTTGCCTCCGCCGCTCGCGGTACCGTCCGAGGTGCCGGAACCGCCCTTCTCCTGCTCCAGGCTGTCGCCGCCGCAGGCGGCGAGCGAGCCCACCAGGGCCATGACGCCCAGTGCCGCTCCCGCGAGGCGCGAGGTCTTGCTCATCAGGTTCACCATCCAAGGGAGTGAGTCGTCACACGGTCTTCCGGAGCGGACTGAACAAGCGGTCCACCGCCACCAGCACGGCCTCCACGAGGAGGGCCAGCACGGCCACGAGCAGGGCGCCCGCGACCACCTGCGGGGTGTCGTACGTGTTGAACCCGGCCGTGATGATGCGGCCGAGGCCGCCCTGCCCGACCATCGCCGCGATCGTCGCGGTGGCCACCACCTGGACCGCGGCGGACCGCAGCCCGGTCATGACCATCGGGTACGCCAGAGGCAGTTCGACCCGGACGAAGAGCTGCCCGCCCGACATCCCCATGCCCCGCGCGGCCTCGACGACCGCCCGGTCGACCTCCCGCATGCCCACGTAGGCGTTGGTGAGCAGCGGCGGCACCGCGAACAGCACCAGGGCGATGATCGTCGGGACGTATCCGGCGCTGCGCAGCGGCGAGACCATGAACAGCGCGAGCACCGCGAAGACCGGGACGGCCCGCCCCACGTTCGACAGGTTCACGGCCAGGGCGCCGCCGCGGCCGACGTGTCCCAGCCACAGCGCGACGGGCAGGGCGATGGCACAGGCCAGGACCATGGCCACGCCGGTGACGTACAGATGCTCGCCCAGCCGGTGCCAGGCTCCGCCCTCCCCGGACCAGTTGGCGCCGGAGGTCAGCCATGTCCAGGTGCCGGCCAGTACGTCCATCAGTGGGCCCCCCGGGTCCCGGCCGCGCGTATCCGGGTCCAGGGCGTGAGCAGCCGCTGCACACCCAGCAGCAGCAGATCCGCGGCGACCGCGAGGAGTACGCAGAGCAGCGAGGCGGTCAGCACCTGCGCCTTGAAGAAGCTGGGCAGCGCGTCCTCGATGAGATTGCCCAGGCCGCCGCGGCCGACGATCGAGCCGACGGTGGTGAGCGCGACCGTCGAGACCGTCGCCATCCGCAGGCCCGCCATCAGCGCCGGCAGGGCGAGCGGGAGCTCGACCTCCCACAGCAGCCGGGCCGGGCCGTAGCCCATGCCGCGGGCGGCCTCTCGGGCCTCCGCGGGGACCGCCTCCAGCCCCGCGACCATGTTCCGCACCAGGATCGTCAGCGAGTAGAGCACCAGGCCCGCGATCACCAGGGCGGCCGAGAGGCCGAGGAACGGCAGCAGCAGCGAGAACATGGCCAGCGACGGGATCGTGTAGAGCACGGTCGTCAGCCCGAGCACGGGCCCGGCGAACCGGGGCCGGCCCCGCGCGAGCAGCGCCAGCGGAAAGGCCACCACGAGACCGATCGCGACCGAGGCGACCGTGATCCCGACGTGCTGCACGGTGGCGTCGACCAGCTCCTGGCTGCGGGAGCGCAGGTACTCGCCGCAGATCCAGTCGTTCGTGACGAGGCAGTCCCGGCCCGCCATCGCCCCACCCCCGTCCTCGTGTCCGGCCTGTTCGACCGGTTGCCGAACGGAAACCGACCCTAACCCCCGCCACCGACAATCGCCGAGGAGCTTCGCGTTCCGGCAACACTGCCTTCACACAAGGCCCCGCCCTCACCCGTCACAATGGGGAACCATGATCCGATTCGAGCACGTGACCAAGCGGTACCCGGACGGCACGACCGCTGTGGACGACCTCTCCTTCGAGGTCGCCGCGGGTGAACTCGTCACGCTCGTGGGTCCGTCCGGCTGCGGCAAGACGACCACCATGAAGATGGTCAACCGGCTCATCGAGCCGACCGAGGGCCGGATATTCCTGGACGGGGACGACATATCCACCGTCGACCCCGTCCAACTGCGGCGCCGGATCGGCTACGTCATCCAGCAGGTGGGCCTCTTCCCGCACAAGACGGTCCTGGAGAACACCGCGACCGTGCCCCATCTCCTGGGCTGGAAGCGCGCCAGGGGCCGCGAGCGCGCCGCCGAACTCCTCGATCTCGTCGGCCTCGACCCCCGCGTGTACGGCGACCGCTACCCCGAGCAGCTCTCCGGCGGCCAGCGCCAGCGCGTGGGCGTGGCCCGGGCCCTGGCGGCCGATCCGCCGGTCCTGCTCATGGACGAGCCGTTCGGCGCGGTCGACCCCGTCGTCCGGGAACGCCTGCAGAGCGAGTTCCTCAGGCTGCAGGCCGCCGTCCGCAAGACGGTGCTCTTCGTCACCCACGACATCGAGGAGGCCGTCCGGCTCGGCGACCGGATCGCCGTCTACGGGCAGGGCAGGATCGAGCAGTTCGGCGCCCCGGCCGCCGTGCTGGGGGCACCGGCCAACCCCTACGTGGCGGACTTCGTCGGAGCGGACCGGGGCCTCAAGCGGCTGTCGGTCACCCCCGTCGAGGAGGGCGATCTCGAGCAGCCGCCCGTGGTGCGCCTCGACGACCCGCTGCCCCGCACGCTGGACTCGCCGTGGGCCGTCGTCCTGGACCCCGGCGGCGATCTGCACGGATGGATCTCCGCCGAGCACGCCGGCCGTACCGGCACCGTGCGCGAGCACGCCCGCCGCATGGACGCCTGGCTGCCCGTCGGCGCCTCCCTGAAGCAGGCGTTCTCCACGATGCTGCAGCACGACGCCGGGTGGATAGCGGTCGTCGACAAGGAGGAGAAGGGCCGCTTCCTCGGGGTGCTGACCCCGGGGCGGCTGCACGAGGCCCTGCGCCGCTCCATCGACGCGGACGCCCAGGACGTCCCCCGTACCACGGTGGACATCGACAAGGTCCCCTCCGGCTGAGACCCCGGCGAGGGACCGTGGTTCGGGTGCGGGAGGCGGCTCAGGTCCAGGAACCGCGCTCAGGCGCGTCAGCCGGACGTCACGCCGCGCCGAGCCGGCCGCTCATCCACACCAGCGCCGGCGGGATCTCGCGGCGCCACGTGTTGAAGTTGTGCCCGCCGCTGTCCAGCGTGATCGACGAGACGCGTGCGGGTGCCTTCACCTTCCTGATGAACTCGCGCGTCCCCTTGAGGTTCCCCTCGCCCTGCTCGGACGTGGTCACCAGGAACGACGAGGCACCCTGCGGCCGGTGGTCCAGGCTCCACAGCAGGTTCGCGCGCTTGCGCTCGGCCTGGTTCCCGTGGAAGAGATCACCGGTGGTCGGGTCCTCCGCGGCCTTGTAGTACGCGGACAGGCCCGCTCCGGCACCGAACCGCTCGGGGTGGTGGAGGGCTATCTTCAGCGCGCAGTACCCTCCCGTCGAGTTGCCCATGATGCCCCAGCTGCGCGGTCCGGTGCCGACCCGGTAGGTCGCCGACACGGCGGCCGGCAGGTCCTTCGCGAAGAACGTCTCCGCCTGCGGCCCGTCCGGGACGTCGACGCACTCTGTGTCCCTCGGCGGCGCCACCGTCGGCCGCATCATGACCAGGATCATCGGCTGCATCCGTCCCTCCCGGGCCTGCATGAACGCCGTCCTCGGGTACTTGAGGCCCTTGAGCAGGTTCTCCGCGGTGCCCGGGTAGCCGGTCAGCACGACGGTCACGGGAAAGGTCTTCCTCGCGTAGGCGGGCTGGAAGTACTCGGGCGGCAGGTACACGTACGCCGGGCTGTCGATCCCCGATCTCTCGCCCACGACCACCACCTTCTGGATCTGGCCGCCCGTCTCCGGCCGTGAACTCCCCGGGACGTCCAGCTTCTGCTTGCCGACCACCTTGACGGTCCTGCTGCTCGCGGAGTGGTCCACGACCTCCCCCATCTCCTGCTCCTGGCCGAGGAGATCGGCCCAGGAGCCGTAGAAGAGGAAGGAGTTGTTCGCGGCCAGGCCCACTGCGGCGAACAGTGCGAGCTGCGTCGCCAGGAGCAGCCCGACCCGGCCGAGGACCGCGCGCCAGCCGCGACGGGAGAGCCGTGGCCACAGCCAGATCGTCGCGGCGAAGAGAGCCACGGCGGCCAGAACGGCCAGCGCCAGAACCTTGTTACTGGTGAGACCCATGAGGCGATCGAGCTTCTTCCGTGAGAATTTCCTGAGAGTCAATGAACCCGCCGCCCGGAAGTGCCGTCCTAGAGAGCGCAAATTGTCCGGGCCGAACGTTCTGCGGCCATGGACTCCACGAACTCTCTCGAGAGCCTCAGGAAGCGATGTCTGTCACCATAGATGGGGATAAGTCGGGCTTGGTTCCGGATCGCGTACGCCGGATCCTCCGCGGCCCGCGCGCCGAATCCGTTCCTGCGCTGGTCGGTACCGCCTGCACCTTCATCGGTCTGATCGACATCGCCGCAGGGGTCTTCCCGCGTTTCCGGCACAGCCGGATGCACGCCCTCGCCGAGGTGCTCCCCGGCGCCCTCGGCCCGTTCGCCGCCGCGCTGTCGCTCAGCGCCGGCGTCCTGCTGCTGCTCCTCGCGCACGGCCTCAAGCGGCACAAGCGGCGCGCCTGGCGAGCCGCGGTGATCCTGCTGCCCGCCGGCGCCGCCGCGCAGTTCGCCTACCGCCACTCGGTCATCGGCGTCCTGCTGTCGCTGGCACTGCTCGCGCTGCTGCTCCGCCACCGCAGCGAGTTCTCCGCGCTGCCCGACCCGCGCAGCCGGTGGAAGGCACTCGCCAACTTCGTCCTGATGGGCGCCGGTTCGATCGGCCTCGGACTGGTCGTCGTCAGCGCCCACCCGGGCAAGGTCATCGGCAGCCCCAGCCTCACCGACCGTCTCGAGCACGTCCTGCTCGGGCTGTTCGGCTTCGAAGGGCCGGTCGGCTACGAGAGCGGCGTCGACTGGACCGTCGGCTACTCGCTCGGTGCGCTCGGCCTGCTCACCGCCGTCACCACGATCTACCTGGCGTTCCGCCCCGAGCACCCGGCCGCCACGCTGACGACGGACGACGAGGCGAGGCTCCGCGAGCTGCTCGAGAAGCACGGCGGCCGCGACTCCCTCGGCCACTTCGCGCTCCGCCGCGACAAGGGCGTCGTCTTCTCCCCCAGCGGCAAGGCCGCCGTGACCTACCGCGTCGTCTCCGGAGTGATGCTCGCCAGCGGCGACCCGATCGGCGACGTCGAGGCGTGGCCGGGCGCCATCGAGCGCTTCATGGACGAGGCCAAGGCACACTCCTGGACCCCTGCCGTGATGGGGTGCTCCGAGACGGGCGGCCAGGTCTGGACCCGTGAAACCGGACTCGACGCCCTGGAGCTGGGTGACGAGGCGGTGGTGGACGTCCCGGATTTCTCGCTCACCGGGCGCGCCATGCGGAACGTGCGCCAGATGGTGAAACGCATCGAGCGCAACGGCTACGAGACCCGCGTCCGCCGCGTCCGTGACCTCTCGGACGGCGAGCTGGAGCGGATACGCCGGGCCGCGGACGACTGGCGCGGCACCGACACGGAGCGCGGCTTCTCCATGGCCCTCGGCCGGATCGGCGACCCCTCGGACGGCGACAGCGTGATCGCCACCGCGCACAAGGCCGACGACGGCGAGCCGGGCCCGTACGGCGACCTGAAGGCCGTGCTCCACTTCGTGCCGTGGGGTACCGACGGCATGTCCCTGGACCTGATGCGCCGCGACCGCTCCGCCGACCCCGGCATGAACGAGCTGCTGATCGTCGCCGCCCTGCAGGCCTCCCCGAAGCTCGGCATCGCCCGGGTCTCGCTGAACTTCGCGATGTTCCGCTCGGCGCTCGCCCGCGGTGAGCAGCTGGGCGCGGGACCGGTCCTGCGGGTCTGGCGGGGGCTGCTCGTCTTCCTCTCCCGCTGGTTCCAGATCGAGTCGCTGTACAAGTTCAACGCCAAGTTCCGGCCGCGCTGGGAGCCCCGCTTCGTGGTCTTCCGCAAGACCCGCGACCTGCCCCGGATCGGATTCGCCGCCATGCAGGCGGAGGGCTTCGTGACCCTGGCCGTGCCGCGTCCGTTCCGCCGCGGGACGGCCAGGGCGCCCCGCCCCTGCGCCCACATCCGTCCGGCCGCCTCGCAGGAGCACGAGGTGCGCGCGGCGTAGCGGGACCGCCCGGAGCGGCACCCGGCCGGAGCGGCAGCGGCATGGACGGGTCTCTTCCGGGCCTAGGCTGGTCGTATGAGTACGTTGCGCGGACGGGGCACGGCCACGGGCCTGCCGGAGTGGGACCGCTGTGCGGTCATGGGGGTCGTGAATGTGACGCCCGACTCCTTCTCCGACGGAGGCCGCTGGTTCGACACCACGGCCGCCGTCAAGCACGGCCTCGACCTCGTCGCCGAGGGCGCCGACCTGGTGGACGTCGGGGGTGAGTCCACCCGTCCCGGCGCCTCCCGCGTCGACGAGGAGGAGGAGTTGCGGCGCGTCCTCCCCGTGGTGCGGGGGCTGGCCGGCGAGGGCGTCACCGTCTCCGTCGACACCATGCGCGCCTCCGTCGCCGCCCGGGCGGTCGCGGCCGGCGCCACCCTCGTCAACGACGTCTCCGGCGGTCTCGCCGACCCGGGGATGATCCCGGCCGTCGCCGCGGCGGAGGTTCCCTTCGTGGTCATGCACTGGCGCGGCTTCAGCGAGGACATGAACAGCAGGGCCGTGTACGGGGACGTCGTCGCCGAGGTCGTCGCGGAACTGCGCGAGCGGATGGACGCCGTCGTCGCGGGCGGTGTCGCCGCCGAGCGGCTCATCGTCGACCCGGGCCTCGGCTTCGCCAAGCAGGCGGCGCACGACCTCGCGCTGGTGGCCCACCTCGCCGAGCTGCGCACCCTGGGCCGGCCGCTCCTCGTCGCCGCCTCCCGCAAGCGGTTCCTCGGCCACGTCCTGGCCGACGGCGCCGCGGCCCCGCCGCCCGCGCGCGAGCGGGACGCCGCCACGGCCGCGATCTCCGCGATCGCCGCCCACGAGGGCGCCTGGGCGGTCCGGGTCCACGAGGTGCGGGCCACGGCGGACGCCGTGCGGGTCGCGCGGGCGGTCGAGGGAGCCCGGTGACCTCACGTACCGACGTCGAGAACGTGGAGGCCGCCAACACCGCGTTCTACGAGGCCATGGAACGGGGCGACTTCGAGGGGGTCTCCGGCCTCTGGCTGGACGGCGGGGAGGCCGAGGACATCTCCTGTGTGCACCCCGGCTGGCCGGTGCTCTCGGGGCGCGGCGAGGTGCTGCGCTCGTACGCCCTGATCATGGCGAACACCGAGTACATCCAGTTCTTCCTCACCGACGTGCGGGTGAGCGTCTCCGGCGACACCGCCGTCGTGACCTGCACCGAGAACATCCTCAGCGGCGGCCCCGCCGAGGAGGCCGGCGAGCTCGGTCCCCTCGTCGGGCAGCTGGTCGTGGCCACCAACGTGTTCCGTCGCACACCCGAGGGGTGGAGAATCTGGTCACATCACGGTTCGCCCGTTCTGGCGGAATCGGACGACGAAGAGGACGGCGATTCCACCCCGTGAGTGGGTAAACCGGGTTGTGGGAGGTTCGTTTCCGCGGCTGCGGGGTAGGCGCCGCCACCAGCCGGTGACGGTCCGTCCACGGCCCCCGTGGGCAGGTCGTGTCCGACCCCGCAGGTAGATTCGAATCCGTGCACTGCTGCCGCCCGCACGCGGCCGCGTGCGCGCCGGACTACGACAGCAGGAGTGATTCGCGTGGATCGTGTCGCGCTGCGCGGCCTGAAGGCCCGCGGGCACCACGGCGTCTTCCCCCGGGAGCGCGAGGAGGGCCAGACCTTCATCGTGGACCTGGTGCTCGGCCTCGACACCCGTCCCGCGGCCGCCGACGACGACCTGGCGAAGACCGTCCACTACGGAGTGGTGGCGGAGGAGGTCGTCGACGTCGTCCAGGGGGAGCCGGTGGACCTGATCGAGACGCTTGCGGAGCGCATCGCCCAGCAGTGCCTCAAGCACGCCGGCGTCCAGGAGGTCGAGGTCGTCGTGCACAAGCCCGACGCCCCGATCACCGTCCCGTTCGACGACGTCACCATCACCATCACCCGGAGCCGTGCATGAGCGACCCCACCGTGCAGCCCGTGCCCACCGCCGTCGTCGAGCAGGTCGACGCGGCCGACATCACCCTGTCCAACCCCAAGCGCGCCGTGATCGCGCTCGGGTCCAACCTGGGCAACCGGCTGGAGACGATCCAGGGCGCCATCGACCTGCTGGAGGACACCCCCGGCATCCGGGTCAAGGCGGTCTCCCCCGTGTACGAGACGGAGCCGTGGGGCGTCGAGCCGGGCACCCAGCCGCCGTACTTCAACGCGGTGGTGCTCGTGAAGACGACGCTGCCGCCCGGTTCCCTGCTGGAGCGAGGCCAGGCGATCGAGGAGGCGTTCGACCGGGTGCGCGAGGAGCGCTGGGGTCCGCGCACAATCGACGTCGACATCGTGGCGTACGCGGACGTGGTCTCGGACGACCCGCTCCTCACCCTTCCGCACCCGCGGGCGCACGAGCGGGCCTTCGTCCTCGCCCCGTGGCACGACGTGGAGCCCGAGGCCCAGCTCCCGGGCCTGGGCGGAATCGCGGAGCTGCTGTCCGGCGTGGGCCGGACGGGCGTGGCGCCGCGCGTGGACCTGGAACTCCGCCTGCCCGAGTAGTCGTTACGCTCTTCAGGGTCTCCGGCACCAGGACGAAGGACACAGGGGCGTGCGGTGAAGCAACTACGGCTTGGGGTACTGGCCGGGCTGTTCGTGGTGGCCGGGGTGCTGTCCTGGGGTGGCACGCGGCTGTGGGACGCGGTGGGCACGCTGCCGAGCGTGCCGCTGGCCGCGCCCATCGTCCTGGCGGCGATCGCCGTGGTCCTCCTGGCGACCGCGCTGTCGCTGCGGGCCCGGCTGCGGGCCCAGCGGGAGCGCCGGCCGGGGGCGAAGGGCGTCGAGCCGCTCATGGCCGCCCGCGCGGTCGTCTTCGGCCAGGCGAGCGCGCTGGTCGCGGCCCTCGTCAGCGGTGTGTACGGCGGCGTGGCGGTCTTCCTGCTCGGCTCGCTCGACGTCCCGGCGCGCCGGGACCAGGCGATCTACGCGGGCTTCGCGGTCCTCGCGGGTATCGGGGTGATCGCCGCGGGGCTGTTCCTGGAGCGGGTCTGCAAACTCCCGGACGACGAGGACGACGGCACGGGCCAGGTCCCGGCGCGCTGACGCCGTCCGGCCCGCTCGGGGCCCCGTGACGACGACACGACGACGAAGCACCCCCGGCCTCGTGGGCCGGGGGTGCTTCGGTCGTACAGGGGTGTGCGACGGGACCACACCGCCCGGAGGTGCGGGGGCCCGGCCCGGGCCGGGGGCCGGTCAGCGCGCCATGATCAGGCTCATCGCCTCGTTGCGCGTGGCGACGTCGCGGAGCTGGCCGCGGACGGCCGAGGTGATCGTCTTGGCGCCCGGCTTGCGAATGCCGCGCATGGACATGCACATGTGCTCGCACTCGATGACCACGATGACCCCGCGCGGCTCCAGGATCTCCATCAGGGAGTCGGCGATCTGCGTGGTCAGACGCTCCTGCACCTGGGGTCGGCGGGCGAAGACGTCGACGAGACGGGCGAGCTTGGACAGGCCGGTGATCTTGCCGGTGGTCGACGGGATGTAGCCGACGTGGGCAACGCCCCGGAAGGGCACCAGGTGGTGCTCACAGCAGCTGACGAGTTCGATGTCCTTCACCAGGACCATCTCGTCGTGGCCGAGGTCGAACGTCGTGGTGAGCACGTCCTCCGGCTGCTGCCAGAGTCCCGCGAATATCTCCTTGTACGCCCGTGCCACCCGCGCCGGGGTCTCCTTCAGACCTTCGCGGTCCGGGTCCTCGCCGACTGCGATGAGGAGTTCGCGTACGGCGTTCTCGGCACGCTTCTCGTCGAACACGCCGATCGTGCCCTCGCCGTCCAGCGTCACCGGGTCGGTCATCTGTGCCTCGTTCCCTTGCTCTGCCTTGGCGTGAAAACGCCGCACTTCCCAGGCTAGAACCTGGGAAGTGCGGCGTTCATTCCGGTCCGGCGGTCTTCACCGCCGCATCATGCCTGGTCAGGCTTCCGGACGCTCTTCCTGAACCGCCTCCTTGGGCGCCTTGGTGACATCGGTCACCGTCGGGGCCGAGGTCCCGTTCGCGCCGTTGGTGAGCGCGAGCTCCTTCGGCGACAGCACCGGAGGACGGGTGGACGGCGTGCGGCGCGAGGAGCCGGTCCACGCCGGACGGGCCGGGCGCTTCACGATCGGGGCGAAGATCTCGGCGATCTCCTCCTTGCCGAGGGTCTCCTTCTCCAGCAGCGCGAGGACGAGGTTGTCGAGGACGTCGCGGTTCTCGACCAGGATCTCCCAGGCCTCGTTGTGCGCGGTCTCGATGAGCTTTTTGACCTCTTCGTCGACCAGCGCGGCGACCTCTTCCGAGTAGTCGCGCTGGTGCGCCATCTCGCGGCCGAGGAACGGCTCCGTGTTGTCGCCGCCGAACTTGATCGCGCCGAGCCGCTCGGTCATGCCGTACTGCGTGACCATCGCGCGGGCCGTGGCCGTGGCCTTCTCGATGTCGTTCGCCGCGCCCGTGGTCGGGTCGTGGAAGACGAGTTCCTCGGCCGCGCGGCCGCCCAGCATGTAGGCCAGCTGGTCGAGCATCTCGTTGCGCGTGGTCGAGTACTTGTCCTCGTCCGGGAGCACCATCGTGTAGCCGAGGGCCCGGCCGCGGGACAGGATCGTGATCTTGTGGACCGGGTCGGAGTTCGGGGAGGCCGCCGCGACCAGGGCATGTCCGCCCTCGTGGTACGCGGTGATCTTCTTCTCCTTGTCGGACATGATCCGGGTCCGCTTCTGCGGGCCCGCGACGACGCGGTCGATGGCCTCGTCCAGGAAGTGGTTGTCGATCAGCTTCTTGTCGCTGCGGGCCGTCAGCAGGGCGGCCTCGTTCAGCACGTTCGACAGATCGGCACCGGTGAAGCCGGGGGTGCGGCGGGCGACGGCCGAGAGGTCGACGTCCGGGGCGACCGGCTTGCCCTTCTGGTGCACCTTGAGGATCTCCAGGCGGCCCTGCATGTCCGGGCGGTCGACGGCGATCTGCCGGTCGAAACGGCCCGGGCGGAGCAGCGCCGGGTCGAGGATGTCCGGCCGGTTGGTGGCGGCGATCAGGATGACGCCGCCCTTCACGTCGAAGCCGTCCATCTCGACGAGGAGCTGGTTCAGGGTCTGCTCGCGCTCGTCGTGACCACCGCCGAGGCCGGCACCGCGGTGGCGGCCCACCGCGTCGATCTCGTCGACGAAGACGATCGCCGGGGCGTTCGCCTTGGCCTGCTCGAAGAGGTCACGGACCCGGGAGGCACCGACACCGACGAACATCTCGACGAAGTCGGAGCCGGAGATCGAGTAGAACGGCACGCCCGCCTCGCCCGCGACGGCGCGCGCGAGCAGCGTCTTGCCCGTACCGGGCGGGCCGTACAGCAGCACGCCCTTCGGGATCTTGGCGCCGACGGCCTGGAACTTCGCCGGCTCCTGCAGGAACTCCTTGATCTCCTGGAGCTCCTCGACGGCCTCGTCGGACCCGGCCACGTCGGAGAAGGTGGTCTTCGGTGTGTCCTTGGTGATGAGCTTGGCCTTGGACTTCCCGAAGTTCATGACCCGGGAGCCGCCGCCCTGCATCTGGTTCATCAGGAACAGGAAGACGACCACGATGAGCACGAAGGGCAGCAGCGAGAGGAGCACCGAGAGGAACGGGCTCTGCCGCTCGGGCGAGACCGTGTAGCCCTTCTCGATCTCACCCGCGTCGTACTTCTGCTGCAGGGTCGTGGCCAGCTCGACGCCCTGGTCGCCGATGTAGCTCGCCTGGACCTTGTCGCTGCCGTCGACCTTCTGGCCGTCCTTCAGCTCGATCTTGATGATCTGCTCGTCGCCGGTGGTCAGCTTGGCCTGCTCGACCTGGTTCTTGTTGATCGCCTGGACAACCTTCGCGGTGTCCACCGTCTTGTAGCCGCCCGACGAGCCGACGACCTGCATCAGCACGACCACGGCGAGGACGGCCAGCACGATCCACATGACCGGCCCACGGAAGTATCGCTTCACGTCCATCCATACGGAGCGGTGTCGCCCCGTCCCTCCTGCCCGTAGGTAAATGCTGCTCTGAGAGTGCTGCTGTGAGACTGAGTAAAAGACTGTTCTTCGGACGGTACCCCAGCATTGTCACCCGGGACCGCCTTCCCATGCTCCAACGGCGGGAAGGCGGCCGGGGTTCCCGGGACGCGTCCGCGCCTCAGCCCCCGTACACGTGGGGCGCGAGGGTCCCCACGAACGGGAGGTTGCGGTACTTCTCGGCGTAGTCGAGGCCGTATCCGACGACGAACTCGTTCGGGATGTCGAACCCGATCCACTTCACGTCGATCGCGACCTTCGCGGCGTCCGGCTTGCGGAGCAGCGTGCACACCTCGAGCGAGGCGGGCTCGCGCGAGCCCAGGTTCGACAGCAGCCAGGACAGCGTCAGCCCGGAGTCGATGATGTCCTCGACGATCAGGACGTGCTTGCCCTTGATGTCGGTGTCCAGGTCCTTGAGGATGCGGACCACTCCGGAGGACTGGGTGCCCGCGCCGTACGAGGACACCGCCATCCAGTCCATGGTGACGGGGGTGGACAGCGCACGCGCCAGGTCCGCCATCACCATCACGGCGCCCTTGAGGACTCCGACGATGAGCAGGTCCTTGCCCGCGTACTCCGCGTCGATCTTCGCGGCCAGCTCGGCCAGCTTCGCGTCGATCTCTTCCTTGGTGATGAGTACCGATTTGAGATCGGCGCCCATGTCCTTCTCGTTCACCCGCGTCGCTTTCTGTCTCGGCGTCCCGGCGCTCGGCCTGCTGCCGGCTCAGCCTTGCCGAATGACCAGTCTGCCACCCTGGCGGCGCGCTTCGACCCGGCCGGGCAGGTTCAGGGGCTTCTGCCCCCGCCATCCCACAATGAGCCGCTCGACCTCCTCGATGTGCCGGGCGAACAGCGAACCCGCAGGTGAACCGGCTGCGACCAGGGCCCGGCGGAGCACCCGGCGGCGGACGGCCGGAGGCAGTGCGTAGAGCTTCGCGCATTCGAGCAGTCCGGCGTCGTCGCGGACGGTCTCGTCGGCCTGCGCGGCCCAGGCGTCCAGGGCGTCGGCGTCGTCGCGGGACAGTTGGGCGGTACGCGCCAGCGCCTCCACCACGCCCTTGCCGAGCGCCTTCTCCAGGGCGGGCAGGCCCTCGTGGCGCAGCCGGGAGCGGGTGTAGGCGGGGTCGGCGTTCATCGGGTCGTCCCAGACGGGCAGGTGCTGGACGAGGCACGCCTTGCGCGCCGTCTGGCGGTCGAGCCGGAGGAAGGGGCGCCGGTAGCGGCGGCCGGCCCCGGTGACGTCCGCCATGCCGGAGAGCGACCGGATGCCGGAGCCCCGGGCGAGGCCGAGGAGGACGGTCTCCGCCTGGTCGTCGCGGGTGTGGCCGAGGAGCACGGCGGCGGCACCGTGGCGCTCGGCCGCCTCGTCGAGGGCGGCGTAGCGGGCGTCCCGGGCGGCGGCCTCGGGGCCGCCGGCGCGTCCGACGGTCACGGCGACGGCCTCGACGGGGTCGAGGCCCATGGCGGTGAGTCGGTCGGCGACTTCGGCGGCGCGGAGATCGGAGCCTGCCTGCAGGCCGTGGTCGACGGTGACGGCGCCGGCACGGACGGCCAGTTTGGGGGCCTCGAAGGCGAGGGCGGAGGCGAGCGCCATGGAGTCGGCGCCGCCCGAGCAGGCGACCAGCACGAGGGGGCGGCCGTCCGGGCCCGGTGCGGCGGGGGAGCGCCCGCCGGCGGGGAGTGCGGCGCTCGGGATGTCGTTCAGTTCGTTGAGTACGTCGTGGAGTACGCGGCGGACCGCCAGGCGTATCGCCGCGACCGCAGGATGCGGACCCATGTCCGGTGCCCTTCGTGGAGTCGGGGGTGCCTCCGTGAGGAGGAGGGTGGGGGTCGGGGGGATTCCGTCACTGAGAGTGTCTCGATGGTGACAGAACCGTGCCGTTCCCCGAGCATTGCACGCCTACCCATTGCCGACGGTCCCTCGGACGGGTGATTACGGCGGCGTCCGTGTGCCGTCGGCCGCGCGGGGTTTCAGGGTTCCGCCCTCCGGTGCACGCGCGCGATCCAGTCCGCGGGTGCGGCGATCTCCGCCTTGGTGGGCAGCGTGTTCGGCGAGGTCCAGACCCGGTTGAAGCCCTCCGTCCCGACCTCCTCGACGACGGCCCGTACGAAGCGCTCGCCGTCGCGGTACTGGCGCAGCTTGGCGTCCAGGCCGAGGAGCTTGCGCAGTGCCAGGTCGAGGCGCGAGGCGCCCCGGGCGCGGCGCTGCTGGAACTTCTCGCGGATCTCGCCCACGGACGGCACGACCTGCGGGCCCACGCCGTCCATCACGAAGTCCGCGTGGCCCTCGAGCAGGGACATCACGGCCGTGAGCCGGCCGAGGATCTCCCGCTGCGCGGGGCTCTGGACGATCTCGACCAGCGAGCGGCCCTCGTCCTCCTCGCCTTCGGGACGGCCGCCGGCGAGCGTCTGGGCGGCCTCGCGCAGCCGCTCGAGCACGGTCATGGGGTCCACGTCGGTCTCGGCGAGAAATGACTGGATCTCGCCCTCGAGATGGTCGCGCAGCCAGGGCACGGCCGTGAACTGGGTGCGGTGGGTCTCCTCGTGGAGACTCACCCACAGCCGGAAGTCGTGCGGGGCGACGTCGAGTTCGCGTTCGACGTGGACGATGTTGGGGGCGACCAGGAGCAGCCTCCCGCCGCTGCCGGGTGCCCCGGGCAGTTCGCGCGTGGGCGGGGCGAAGGTCTCGTACTGGCCGAGGACGCGGGAGGCCAGGAACGACAGCAGCATGCCCAGCTCGACGCCGGTCACCTTGCCGCCGACGGCCCCGAGCACGGCTCCGCCGGCGGTGCCGGCCCGGCGCTCCTGCATCTTGTCGAGAAGGGGCTTCAGCAGTTCGCGGAAGCCCGCGACATTCGCCCGGATCCAGCCCGGCCGGTCGACGACGAGGACCGGGGTGTCCTCCGGCTCGTGTCCGTCGGGGATCATCCGGGTGAACTCGCGGACGTGCTCCTCGGAGGCCTTGGCGTGCCGGCGCAGCTCGGCGACGACGGCGCGGGCCTCCTCGCGGGTGACGTCCGGCCCCGGCCGGACGAGGCGGATCGCGGTCGCGACCGCGAGGTTCCAGTCGACCATCTCGGCACCACCGATGCTCGTCATGCGTCAACCGTACGTTGTCACCCCGGCACACGGTGAGGTGTCGGCGTCCCCCGGGCCCCGCGGCCGCGCCCGGGCGGGCTGCGAAGGGCGGGCCGGGGCGCGGCCGCCGCCGGCTCGGAAGCGCGGGTTCCGTCAGGGCAGGAGGGCCGCCGCGAGACGGTCGAGCGCGGGGCGGGCCACGCCCGCGGACGGCGTGTCACCGGCGAGGAAGGCGAAGGCGAGCAGCCTGCCGTCGGCGGACAGCGCCGTTCCGGCGAGGGTGTCCACGCCTCTCAGCGTGCCGGTCTTGGCCCGTACGAGACCGCCGGACCCGGCGGCGGTGCGGCCGCTGAGCGTGCCCGTGAAGCCCGCGACAGGAAGGCCGGTGAGGACGGGGCGGAGCTCCGGGCGGGCGGGGTCGGCGGCCCGCACCAGCAGGGTGGTGAGGAGGGCCGCCGAGACCTTGTCGGCACGGTTCAGTCCGCTGCCGTCGGCGAAACGCGATCCGGTCATGGGCAGCTTCAGCCGCTTGAGCCGGTCGGTCACCGCGGCCTCCGCCCCGGCGAAGCTCGCCGGGCGGCCGGTGGCGAGCGCGGTCTGCCGGGCCAGGGCCTCGGCGATGTCGTTGTCGCTGTTGGTCAGCATCCGCTCGACGAGGGCCGGGACCGGCGCGGAGTGCGTGGTGGCGAGGGCGGGCCCCTTGGCGGGGGCCCTGCCGGAGGCGGGCCCCGACGCGGTGTTCACACCGCGTTCGCTGAGCAGCCCGACGAAGGCGCGGGCGGCGTCGCCGGCGGGGTCGGGACTGCGGCGTGCGCTGCCCTCCGTCGAGTCGTCGAGGCGCCCCTCGTTGATCATGAGGGCGGTGACGGGGGCGATGTTGTCGTTGCCCGCGCCGATGGGGTGGATCACCGGCCCCTTGTAGAGCGAGGTGTCGTAGGAGAGGCGGACTGTGGTGACGCCCCGGTCGCGCAGGGCCTTCGCGGTCCGGTCGGCGAGGGCACGCATCCGGGGCGTGTCGAGGGTGGGGTCCCCGCCGCCGACCAGGGTGATCGACCGGAAGTCGGGGGCGGCGACGACCCTGGTGGGGATGCGGTGCGCGGGACCGGTGGCGGACAGCACGGCCGCAGCGGTGGCGATCTTGACCGTGGAGGCGGGCGTCATGGCCGTACCGGCGCCCCGTCCGTACAGCTGTCTGCCGGTGGCGGCGTCCACGACGGAGGCGGTGCGCAGCGGACCGAGCCCCGGGTCGTCGAGCAGGGGGGCGAGGACGTCGGCCAGGGCGGCCGGCGCGACCGAGGGCACCTTGGGGGCGCTTGCGGCAGCCAGTACGCCGGGGGCGCTCGGCGCAGGCGCGGGGCCGGGTGCCTCCGCCGCCTCGCGCCCCTGCCCCGCGCCCTGGTGATCTGCGCCACCTGCGCGGCCGAGAGCGGCGGCGTGCGTGCGCTCGGCCTTACGCTGACCGTTGTCCCAGGGGCCGGCCGCGGTCACCGCCGCGGCGGCGAAGGCCAGGCCGACCACGGCCGCACCCGCCGTGAGCTGCCACGTTCCTCGGTCGGGCACCATTGACCAGCCCCTTTCGCGATCACACACCTGCGTAGGGGACACTTAATCACTGCGGACAGCCGCGTCACCTACATATGTGTTGATCATGGAGGAGTACCACCCGTGGAGTTCGACGTCACCATCGAGATCCCGAAGGGGTCGCGGAACAAGTACGAGGTGGACCACGAGACCGGCCGGATCCGTCTGGACCGTCGCCTCTTCACCTCGACCAGCTACCCGGCGGACTACGGCTTCGTCGAGAACACCCTGGGCGAGGACGGCGACCCGCTCGACGCCCTGGTCATCCTGGACGAGCCCACCTTCCCGGGCTGCCTCATCAAGTGCCGCGCCATCGGCATGTTCCGGATGACGGACGAGGCCGGCGGCGACGACAAGCTGCTGTGCGTCCCGGCGTCCGACCCGCGTGTGGAGCACCTGCGGGACATCCACCACGTCTCGGAGTTCGACCGCCTGGAGATCCAGCACTTCTTCGAGGTCTACAAGGACCTCGAGCCGGGCAAGTCGGTCGAGGGCGCCAACTGGGTCGGCCGCGCCGAGGCCGAGGCCGAGATCGAGGCCTCCTTCAAGCGCCTCGAGGCGCAGGGCGGCGCCCACTGACGCATTCCCTGTACGCACGACCGGGCGGTGCACCCCACGAGGGGTGTGCCGCCCGTCGCATACTGGGCGCACACACGCAGTACGCGAGCGGGAGGAGTCGGTAGAGCGTGGTGGCGGAGCCGGAAGGTCCAGTCGAGGACCGGAAGCCGCAGTCCGACGAGGCACGCAGCGCCTTCACCCCGCCGGAGGGTGTCGACCAGCCGGGACCGCCAGAGGAGGACCATCCCTCCTCCGAGTTCGCCGTTCCCGAGGGGCTGACGACCGAGGCCCCGGCCGAGCCGGAGGGCTCGGCGTTCGCGCCGCCCGCGACGTACCGGGCGAAGGCGTCGCCACCCGCCTACACCCCGGCCCACGGATTCCCGGTGCTCCAGCTGTCCAAGGACGTGCCCTGGCAGGACCGGATGCGCACGATGCTCCGGATCCCGGTGAGCGAGCGGCCGATGCCGGAGCCGGTACAGCGGCACGACGAGGCGGGGCCAGCGGTGCCGCGCGTGCTCGACCTCACGCTGCGCATCGGCGAGCTGCTGCTCGCGGGCGGCGAGGGCGCGGAGGACGTCGAGGCGGCGATGCTCGCCATCACGAACGCGTACGGCCTCGACCACGTCGAGCCGACGGTGACGTTCACGCTGCTGTCGATCACCTACCAGCCGTCGCTCGTCGACGACCCGGTGACGGCGAACCGGACCGTGCGCCGCCGGGGCACGGACTACACCCGGCTGACGGCCGTGTACCAGCTGGTCGCCGACATCAGCGGCGACGACCAGGAGATCAGGCTCGACGAGGCGTACCGGCGCCTGGCGGAGATCCGCCGGAACCGGCACCCGTACCCCGGCTGGATCCTGACGCTCGCTGCGGGCGTCCTCGCCGGCGGGGCCTCCGTCCTGGTGGGCGGCGGCGCGCTGGTGTTCGTGGCGGCGGCGATCGGCGCGATGCTGGGCGACCGGCTGGCGTGGCTGTGCGCCGGCCGCGGGCTGCCGGAGTTCTACCAGTTCGTGGTGGCGGCGATGCCGCCCGCCGCGATCGGTGTGGCGCTCAGCGCCCTGCACGCCGATCTGAGCCCCTCGGCGGTCATCACCGGTGGCCTGTTCGCCCTGATCCCCGGGCGGGCTCTGGTTGCGGCGGTCCAGGACGGTCTGACGGGCTTCTACATCACGGCGTCGGCCCGGCTGCTGGAGGTCGCCTACTTCTTCGTGGCGATCGTCGTCGGGGTGCTCACGGTCCTGTACGTGGGCGTGCAGTTCGAGGCGAACCTCAGTCCCGAGGGGGCGCTGGTCCTCGTCGAGCGGCCCGTGATGCAGATCCTGGCCTCGATGGTGCTGAGCCTGACCTTCGCGGTGCTGCTCCAGCAGGACCGTTCCACCGTCCTGGTGGCGGCCGCCAACGGCGGCGTGGCGTGGGTGATCTACGCGGCGATCGCGGTGACGGCCGACGGCTCGGCCGTGCTGGCGACGGCGGTGGCAGCCGGTCTGGTGGGTCTGTTCGGGCAGCTCCTGGCCCGCTTCCAGCACACCTCGTCGCTGCCGTACGTGACCGCGGCGATCGGCCCGCTGCTGCCGGGCAGTGCCATGTACTTCGGTGTGCTGCACATCGCGCAGAACAACATCGACGCGGGCTTCGCCTCGCTGGCGAGGGCCGCGGCGCTGGCGCTGGCCATCGCGATCGGCGTGAACCTGGGAGGCGAGATCGCCCGGATGTTCCTGCGCAGCCCGGCGGCCGCAGGCCGGCGCCGCGCGGCCAAGCGAACCCGAGGCTTCTAGGCCGTGACCGGGTCCGCGCGCCGGCTCCGACTGCCCAGTGGGGCCCGCGCGGCCTCCGGAGCCTGCGATCACGAGCCGGAGCCCGTCCGGACCCGCACGCGGGCCGGGGCCCGTCCGGACCCGCACCCCGGGCGGCCCCGGCACGGCGGCACGGTGGGTGTGCCCCGGGGTCGCGGGCGGGGGAACGCCGTGGGACCCGGCCGGCCACGGCGTCCCGGGGCCCTGTTCCCCGCGCACGACGACGCCCCCGGCCCGTCTACGGGCCGGGGGCGTCGAGCGGGTCTCAGCGCTTGGCGTGGCGGCCGCGCGGGGCGGTCCCGTCCTCCGCGGCGCCTTCGGCCGCGGCCTCCTTCTTGTTCCTGGAGCGTGCGCGCATGAACTCGATCACGATCGGCAGGACCGAGATGAGCACGATGGCGATCAGGATCGCCTCGATGTTCTTGTGCACGAACTCGACCTTGCCGAGCGCGGCGCCGAGCAGCGTCACGCCGGCGCCCCACAGGACACCGCCGATGATGTTGAACGTGATGAACGAGCGGTAGTTCATCCGGCTCACACCGGCGATGATCGGCGTGAACGTCCGCACGATCGGCACGAAGCGGGCGAGGACCAGGGACTTCGGGCCGTACTTCTCGAAGAACTCGTGCGCCTTCTCCACGTTCTCCTGCTTGAAGAACTTGGAGTCCGGGCGCTTGAACAGCGCGGGGCCGACCTTGCGGCCGAAGAGATAGCCCACCTGGTCGCCGATGATCGCGGCGAGCACGACGAGCGTGCACACCAACCAGAGCGGCTGCTTGATGACGCCGGTCGTCACCAGGAGACCCGTGGTGAACAGCAGGGAGTCCCCGGGCAGGAAGAAGCCGATCAGCAGACCGGACTCGGCGAACACGATGACGAGTACGCCGATCAGCCCGAAGGTCGTGATCAGATAGTCCGGGTCCAGCCAGCTCGGTCCGAGCGCAAGGGTGTTCACGAGGTCCGGGCTCCTGTGGTGTGAGTCGAGGGGCGTGGCGCCCAAAACTATCAACGCATTCGTTCGAGGGCCGGTTCCAGTGCCCCGCTCCGGATGCGGAGGGAACGGACGGCCACGAAGCTGTGCCCATGGGAATCGAGGATTTCGGCGGAGGCCAGGGTCCGCACGCCGATGTGCTGGTCGTCACGACGAACGACGTCCCGGGCTTCCGGGTGGAGCAGGTCATCGGTGAGGTCTTCGGGCTGACCGTGCGGTCACGGCATCTCGGCAGCCAGATCGGCGCCGGCCTGAAGTCGATGATCGGCGGCGAGCTGAAGGGCCTGACCAAGACCCTGGTGCAGACCCGCAACCAGGCCATGGAGCGGCTGATCGAGCAGGCGCGGTCACGGGGCGCGAACGCGGTGCTGATGTTCCGCTTCGACGTCTCCGAGGCGGCGGACGTCGGCACCGAGGTGTGTGCGTACGGCACGGCAGTGGTGATCACGCGCGTCTGACGGTGTATCGCGGCGCGACCCCGAATGGCGCGCGGTATGGGCGTTTTCTGCCGTTATCGTGAGGTCCGTGACGACGACCGACCACGCCCCGGTGGCGACCCCGGCCCGGGTGCTGCTGCCGCTGATCGTCCCCGCGATCGTCGTCGGCGTCGCGTCGAGTCTGCTGCTCCTCGGCCTGACGGAGCTCTCGCAGCAGCTCAAGGGCCTGCTGTGGGAAGTCCTGCCCGACGCGATCGGCATCGGCCGCTACTCGGTGCCGTGGATGATCGCCGTGCTCACCGCCACGGGGCTCGCGGTCGGGCTCGTGGTGTGGAAGGTGCCCGGGCACGCCGGCCCGGAGCCCGCCACGACCGGGCTCGTCGACCCCCCGATGCCCCCCGCGGTGGTGCCGAGCCTGCTGCTGACCGCCGTACTCGGACTCGCGGGCGGGGTCAGTCTGGGCCCGGAGAACCCGATCACGGCGGCGAACATCGCGCTGGCCGCCTGGCTGGGCGGCCGGGCCATGCGGGGCTCGGGGGCGGAGCTCTGGGCCGCGCTGGCCGCGGCCGGAACGGTCGGGGCGCTCTTCGGCACCCCCGTGGCGGCGGCGCTGATCCTCACCGAGTCCCTGGCCGCCCGCCCGGCGCCCGGCGCGCTGTGGGACAAGCTGTTCGCCCCGCTGATCGCGGGCGGCGCCGGCGCGCTGACCACCGTGCTGATCGCCCACCCCACCTTCGACCTCGACCTCCCCGCGCTGAGCGGGTCGCGCTGGGGCGACGTGCCGGCCGCGCTCGCCGTCTCCTTGCTCGGCGCGCTGGTGGGGATGGCGGCCGTGTACGCGTTCCCGTACGCGCACGCCGTCTTCCGCAAGCTGGGACACCCGGTACTGGCGATCTCCGCGGGCGGCCTGGTGCTGGGGCTCCTCGGCGCGCTGGGCGGGCAGTTGACCCTGTTCAAGGGACTGGAAGAGGTGAAGGTGCTGGCGGCGGACCCGTCGGGCTGGTCCTCGGGACAGTTCGCGCTGATGACGGTGGTCAAAGTCGCCGCGCTCACCATCGCCGCCACGTGCGGCTTCCGGGGCGGGCGGATCTTCCCCAGCATCTTCGTGGGCGTCGCCCTCGGGCTCGGTGTGAGTGCGCTCGTACCCGAGGTGCATCCCACGGTCGCGGTGGTGTGCGCGGTCCTCGGGGTGCTGCTGGCGATCACCCGGCAGGGCTGGCTCAGCCTGTTCACCGCGGGGGTCCTGGCCGCGGACCCCCATGTGCTCCCGCTGCTGTGCATCGCCCTGCTCCCGGCCTGGCTGCTGGTGACGGGGCGGCCTCAGATGCAACTCCACGACGACGGCACACCCCTGCGCTGAAAGGCGATCGGACATGGCACTGCACAAGGTCGGTAGGCATCCGGAGCAGAGCGAGGAACGGCGGAGGCTGTCGCTCAATCCGTTCTACGGGGCGGCCGATCCACTGGGGTCGATGACCCTCGCCCCGCCGCAGCACCGGCTGCCGGAGGGCCCGATGGCGCCCGCGAACGCCTACCAGTTCGTGCACGACGAGCTGATGCTCGACGGGAACTCACGGCTCAACCTGGCCACCTTCGTGACGACGTGGATGGAGCCGGAGGCCGGAAGGCTGATGGCCGAGTGCCGCGACAAGAACATGATCGACAAGGACGAGTACCCGCGGACCGCCGAACTGGAGCGGCGGTGCGTGGCGATGCTCGCCGACCTCTGGCACGCGCCGGACCCGGCCACCACGGTGGGCTGCTCCACGACCGGTTCGAGCGAGGCGTGCATGCTCTCGGGCATGGCCCTGAAGCGACGCTGGGCGCAGCGCAACAAGGACCGGTACCCCGGCGCCCGCCCCAACCTGGTCATGGGCGTCAACGTGCAGGTCTGCTGGGACAAGTTCTGCAACTTCTGGGAGGTGGAGCCCCGGCTGGTCCCGATGGAGGGCGACCGCTTCCACCTCGACCCGCAGGCGGCGGCCGACCTCTGCGACGAGAACACGATCGGCGTGGTCGCCGTGCTCGGATCCACCTTCGACGGGTCGTACGAGCCCGTCCAGGAGGTCTGCGCGGCACTGGACGCCCTGCAGGAGCGGACGGGCCTGGACATCCCGGTCCATGTGGACGGGGCCTCCGGAGCGATGATCGCGCCGTTCCTGGACGAGGACCTGGCCTGGGACTTCCGGCTGCCGAGGGTGGCCTCGATCAACACCTCCGGGCACAAGTACGGACTCGTGTACCCGGGCGTGGGGTGGGTGCTGTGGCGTTCGCCGGAGAACCTGCCCGAGGAACTCGTCTTCCGGGTCAACTACCTCGGCGGCGACATGCCGACGTTCGCGCTCAACTTCTCCCGGCCCGGGGCCCAGGTGGTGGCGCAGTACTACACCTTCATCAGGCTCGGCCGCGACGGCTACCGGGCGGTGCAGCAGACGACCCGGGACGTGGCGCGGAGCCTGGCCGAGAAGATCGACTGCCTGGGCGACTTCCACCTGCTCACCAGGGGCGACGAGTTGCCGGTCTTCGCCGTCACGACGAATCCGGACGTGAAGAACTACGACGTCTTCGACGTCTCGCGGCGGTTGCGGGAGGCCGGCTGGCTGGTTCCGGCGTACACCTTCCCGCCCCACCGCGAGGACCTCTCGGTGCTGCGCTTCGTCTGCCGCAACGGCTTCTCGGCGGACCTCGCCGAGCTGCTGCTGGAGGACCTGCAGCGGGCCATGCCGGAACTGCGGGCCCAGAGCGCGCCGCAGAGCCAGGACAAGGCGGCGGCCACGAGCTTCCACCACTGAGCGGCACCGGCCGGGGGTGCGGCGGTCCCACCCGCACCCCGGGTCCGTCAGTGGCTCGGCCGCACGAAGCGACGCACCGCCGACGGGACGAGACCGGACACCGGCACAGGCGGTCTGATCACGAAAGATCCCCCTCGTGCGGCACACCCGTCGCATAGGGGTTCTCCTGTCCCTCCGCGAGGACTCCCACGAAGGGTTCGCCCTCACCGGCGAACGTGTACGCCCCGCCCTCGATCCGCTCGATCAGACCGCGCGTCCACTGCGCGCCGGCGTCCGCCGAGTGGACCCAGAAGTTCATGATCTCTCCGATGTGCCCCAGGGACTCGGGCCCTTCCTCGGGGGTGTAGTACTCGGTGACCGACGAGCGCCACTCCTCCAGGGCACGCACCCGCTCCCGCAGCAGTTCCACCGCCTCCCGGCGGTCGAGGTCCACGATGAATCCGATACCGGCCGAGAGGATGTCCATCTTCTGGTCGTACGAGGTCAACGCCTCGCGCAGCAGGGTGAAGTACTCCTCGGTGCCGCTCTCGGTGAGCTCGTACTCGGTGCGCGGCGGGCCGCCGACCGTGGAGGGCGCGATCTCATGGGCGTGGAGCAGGCCCTGCTTCGCCATCTGCTTCAGCGCGTGGTAGATCGACCCCGGCTTGGCGTTCGACCACTCGTGCGCGCCCCAGAACTCCAGGTCGTTGCGGACCTGGTAGCCGTGCGCACGCCCGTGCTGGCGCACCGCCCCGAGGACCAGAAGCCGGATCGCTGACATGCGCGTACCCTCCTATTCAACTTTGACTAGGGTACGCGTCCGGGAGGGCGCACACGAGGTCCCGGCCGGGGTCTCAGGGCCTCCACCGGTACTTGCCGCCGCCGACCCAGCGCACCAGCGCCGGGTCGTCCAGATCCACGTCGTGCCGGCCGGACTCGTGCGCCATGCTGATCACGTCGACCATGTCGTGCGCGATCCCGACCGTGCGCCCCTCGATCTCCACCACCCGGAACGGCGGATCACCCGGCTGGATGGGAAGGACGACGATCGGGGCCACTCCTGGTGCGTCGCTCATGGTTCAAGGGTGTGGCACCGGCCCGCCTCCCGCACGAGGGGCGGCCCGCCGCCCCGTCGCGTCGCCCGCCCGCTACTCGCCCGGGGCCCGCCCGCTCTCCAGCGCGACGAGGTCGAACGCGCCCTTGCCGTCCAGGGACTCGCGGAGGATGTCCGCGTGACCCGCGTGCCGGCCGATCTCCTCGACCAGATGCAGCATCAGCCAGCGCATCGAGACCCTGCCCTCCTTGGGGAACCACGGCGCGTCCGGCAGCGGGAAGGTGTCGTCCAGACTCGGCACCGAGCGGATGAGCTCCTCGGTCTCCTTGGCCACGCCGTCCCAGAAGGCCAGGGTGCCGGCGACGGTCTCGCCGTCGAGAAGGCGGAAGCCGTCGCTCCACGAGTTCTCGTCGCGCTGCTTCTCGTTCGGCCTCTGCTGCGCCATGCGCAGCCAGGAGAGCTCGCACTCGGCGACGTGCTTGAGCAGACCGGAGAGCGTCAGCTCGCTCGCACTGGGGCGGCTCGCCGCCTGTTCCTCGGTCAGCCCGAGCACGGACCTGCGGATCGCGCCGCGCTGGGCCTCGACGAAGCTCAGCAGAGCTCCGCGCTCGTCGCCGGGAGCCTCCGCGGGAACGTGAGTGACCATGATGTCCGCCTTCGGGTCGGGACGGGTGCGGCCGCCGGTCGCGGCCCCCTGACACCTTCACGTTACGGAGCCTTTAGGTCAGGTTCCGTCCTCGAGCACACGGGTCGAGCGACGGATCCGCGTCTCGCCCCGGACTCCGGGAGGACCGCGCGGGAAGGGCCTCGGAACCTCAGAAGGGGAAGACCGAGCGGCCCCGCTGCACGGAGATCCACTTCTGGGTGGTGAAGACCTCGACCATCGCCTCGCCGTTCAGCCGTCCGAGGCCGGACGACTTCTCGCCGCCGAAGGGCACGATCGGCTCGTCGTGCACGGTCGAGTCGTTGATGTGGATCATTCCGGTGTGGATCCGCTGGGCCAGCGCCACACCGCGCTCGATGTCGCCGGTGTGCACGGCGCCGCTGAGCCCGTAGGGGGTGTCGTTGGCGATCCGTACCGCCTCCTCGTCGCCCTCGAACGGGATGAGGAGCACCACCGGGCCGAAGATCTCCTGGGACAGCACGGGCGAGTCGGCAGGGAGGCCCGTCAGCACGGACGGGGAGACCACATTGCCCTCGGTCCGGCCGCGCAGCAGAGCGGTCGCGCCCGCCTCGACGGACTGCTCGACCAGGCTCGACACGGCCTCTGCCTGCAGGGAGTTGATCAGGGGGCCGATGTGGGTCTCGGGGTCGGCCGGGTCGCCCACCTTCAGCGTCTGGACCTTGGCGACGAGCTTCTCGGTGAACTCCTTCTCCACCCCGCGGTCCACCAGGATGCGGTTGGCCGCCATGCAGACCTGGCCCTGGTGCACGTACCGGCTGAAGACCGCCGCGTCGACGGCGTAGTCGATGTCGGCGTCGTCGAGCACGATGAAGGCGCTGTTGCCGCCCAGCTCGAGGACGGCGTGCTTGAAGTTGGCCGCGCAGACGGTGGCCACGTGCCGGCCCACCCGGTCGGAGCCGGTGAAGGAGATGACCTTCGGCACGGGGTGCTCTATCAGCGCGTCACCGATCTCCGCGATGTCGGTGATCACCACGTTCAGCAGCCCCGCGGGCAGACCGGCGTCCTCGAAGACCTTGGCGACCAGCGAACCTCCGCAGATCGGCGTGTTCTGGTGCGGCTTGAGGACGACCGCGTTCCCGAGCGCCAGCGCCGGCGCGACCGACTTGACGGACAGCAGGAAGGGGAAGTTGAACGGGCTGATGACGCCCACGACACCGACCGGGAGCCGGTAGACCCGGTTCTCCTTGCCGTCCACCGGGGACGGCAGGATGCGGCCCTCGGGACGCAGCGACAGCTGGATCGCCTCGCGCAGGAACTCCTTGGCGAGGTGCAGCTCGAAGGACGCCTTCAGCCGCGTGCCGCCCAGTTCGGCGACGATGGCCTCCGCGATCTCCTCCTCGCGGTCCTCGATGATCCTCAGCGCCCGCTCGAAGACCGACCGCCGCGTGTACGGGTTGGTGGCCGCCCACTCCTTCTGCGCGCGCTCCGCGGCGCGGTACGCCTGGTCCACCTCGCCGGCCGTGGCGACGGTGATCGAGGCGAGCTTCTCCTCGTTGTACGGGTTGAAGTCGATGATGTCCCAGGAACCGCTGCCCGGGCGCCATTCGCCATCTATGTACTGGAGTGCCAGGTCGCTGAAGAAGGAGGACATGGGATCCCTTACCGGCCGCGGGAGCAGGGGCGTGTGCAGTTACCAGTCGGACTGATGTCGCGTCATCCTACTTGCCGGTCAAGTGAGTTGGAGCAGTCCTCGGAGAAGGTCCCGACTCTCGTCCGGACCGGGGCTGTCCTCCTGCAGGCGCTTCATCACCCGCTCGTACAGCGCCACCTCCTCGGGCTTGTCGAGGTAGAGCGCGCTCGTCAGCTGCTCCAGGTAGACGATGTCCGAGAGGTCGGACTCGGGGAAGCGCAGCATCGTGAAGGAACCGGACTCGCCCGCGTGGCCACCGAAGCTGAACGGCATGATCTGGAGCGTGATGTTCGGCTGCTCGGAGACCTCGATCAGATGCCGCAACTGCCCCTGCATCACGGAGCGGTCGCCGTAGGGGCGGCGCAGCGCCGCCTCGTCCAGGACCGCGTGGAAGCGGGGCGCGCGCTCGGAGACGAGCGCCTTCTGGCGCTCCAGGCGCAGCGCGACCCGGCGGTCGATCTCGGCGGCCGGGGCGTCGGGCATACCGCGCTCGACGACGGCGTGGGCGTACGCCTCGGTCTGCAGCAGCCCGTGCACGAACTGGACCTCGTAGATCCTGATGAGCGAGGCGGCGCCCTCCAGGCCGATGTACGTCTGGAACCAGCCGGGCAGCACATCGCCGAAGCTGTGCCACCAGCCGGCAACGTTGGCCTCCTTGGCGAGCCCGAGCAGCGACGCGCGCTCCGCCTCGTCCGTGACGCCGTAGAGCGTGAGGAGGTCCTCGACGTCCCTGGCCTTGAAGCTCACCCGTCCCAACTCCATGCGACTGATCTTGGATTCGGACGCACGGATCGAGTAGCCCGCCGCCTCCCGGGTGATGCCGCGCGATTCCCGGAGGCGCCTCAGCTGCGAGCCCAGCAGGATGCGGCGCACCACGGACCCTCCGCCGGGACCATCGGCCCGGGGGTAGCCCCACGACTCCACTGCGGTCACGTCTCCCACCCTCCCCATCGCCATCGGTTCCCGGAGTGCCCCCGAACCCCGAGCCCCGGATTCTGCCACCAAAACGCTTCGCCCCGTACTCATTCGATTACGGAAACAAGAAGCCGTCCGGGAAGGGCGCACCGGAAGCACGCGGAAGATATGAGAGTGAACCAGCACGGGTGGGGACAGGCCGGGCGCGTGCACGTGCATCTGCCCTTGCATCTGTTGTGGGCATTCGGAACCATGGACCCCGCGCACCTGCGTACTCGTACGTGCTCGTTCGTGTTGTAGCGCCACAGCTGCGATTCCCGGGAGTGCCTCGCATGGGAACGAATGGATCGACCATGCTCGAGCCGTTACGGCAGGGCCTTCCGCCGATCGATCCCGCGGCCGTGTCCAGCTCCGCCTCGTGCGCACTGCCCGCCCGCTACGAAGCGGTGCGCGGCGCCCGGAAGTTCACCAGCAGGACGCTGACCCAGTGGGAACTGGACGAGCGCTTCGACGACGTCGCGCTCGTCGTGTCAGAACTCGTCACCAACGCGCTGCGGCACGCCCTGCCCGCGGACACTCCGCGCGACCAGGAGCCCCCCGTACGGCTGCACCTGATGCGCTGGACGAGCCGGCTGGTGTGCGCCGTGCGCGATCCCAGCGAGGACAGTCCGGTGGCCGGCGAGGCCGAGGACTCCGCCGAATGCGGCCGGGGATTGTTCCTCGTCGACTCCTTCAGCGACAGCTGGGGCTGGCACCCGCTGGCGGGTTCGCTCACCGGAAAGGTCGTCTGGGCGCTGTTCCGCCTGCCCCCGGAGTGAGCCTCCCGCACTCCGGTGCACCCCGTGCGTCCGTCCTCGCCCGGCGGGCCGCGGCCGCCGGCCATCGGCACACCCGGACCGGACCACACGGCATGAACGTTTCTGCGGACCGGAGGACCGGGCCCGGTTCACGGACGGGTCAGCCGCCGGCGAGGTGGTCGAACTCGCCGTCCTTCACCCCCAGCAGCATGGCCTCTATCTCGGCCGGCGTGTAGACGAGCGCCGGCCCCTCCGGGAAGCGCGAGTTGCGCACCGCGACGTTCCCGCCGGGCAGTTTCGCGAACTCCACGCACGATCCCTGGGAGTTGCTGTGCCTGCTCTTCTGCCAGACGACCCCGTGAAGCTCTGTGGCCGCCATGCCGTTGTACACGTCGTGCACAGGACGCTCCCCGAGTTACAAGGTGCAGGTGTCAACTGTCTCGGATCATAGCTGTGTTCATATGCAGATGCATGAGCAGATGCACGTGCACGCCTGGTGGTCCCGCGGTTACAGCCCGGGCCGCACCTCGCCGGGTCTTCCCCTCTTCCGCGCCCTCGTCCCGTGCCGGACGGCCGGGCCCGAATCCGCCATGCACGAGTAAGAGACGCGCGCCGGGCCCTTCCGGCTCCTCAGTCCGGCGAATTTCCGGTTCGCGGTGTTCTGGTCACCCCCTACCGGCGACTCGCGTACCGGTGCGACCCTTCGTCGCACCGCCGCGCGTCAGTCGGCCTTCTGTCCGTCCGCACGCTCTTTGTCACGTGCGTTCGCCGGGTCCGCCCCGCGGATGCGGAGTGTCCGCTCCCTCCCGGGAGCCGGTGTTCCGATCCCGACGCGGTCGGGGCACCGGCCCGGCCCGAGGCCGGACGAACGACCGGCCGCCGGCTGCCCCGTCATGGCGGCGGAGGTCTCCGTACGTGCCTCACAGGGCGCTGAGCTCGGCGTCGGTCGGGGCGCTCCGGCCCTCGCGGACGGAAGGACCCGGTCGCCGGTCGACCGGGAACGGCGGTGAGGGGCCGCCGGTTCCGGGGGCTCGCGGCCGTGCGGGGCGCCCGGTCGCGCCGGGCGCCGGCTCCTGTTCAGACGGTCGCGACAGAACCGCTCGTACGGATGGAGCAGGTCCCGTACGTCGACGGGCGGGCGGCTGCGAGCCGGTGGATACGCCGTCTGCCGGAGCGGCCCCCGGACACGCGTCCGGCCTCCCGCCGCACCGCGCGGTGCTCCGGGAGGCCGTGCGGCGCAGGTCGAGGTGGACGGCGAAGGCCGGACCGGCCGTCACCCGCCGGCCCGGTGGCGGTGCCGCGCGATGCGCCGCGCCCACGCCACCGGGTCAGCGGTCAGCCGGCGGCGGTCGCCGTCAGCGGGGCGGGGACGCGTACGGCAGCAGGGCCATCTCCCGTGCGTTCCTGACCGCTCTCGCCAACTGCCGCTGCTGCCGGGCCGTCACCCGGGTCACCCGGCGGCTGCGGATCTTGCCTCGGTCGGAGAGGAACCTGCGGAGCAGGTCCGTGTCCTTGTAGTCGACGTACGTGATGCCCGCCGCGTCCAGCGGGTTCGGGCGGGGCTTCACCGGTGTGCGGTGAAATGGGCGCTTGGCCATGTCACACCTCCAGGAGGGAGTCGAACGCCGGCGGCAGGCGCTTCCACGCCTCGGGCCCGGCGGCGTACTCGGCATCGGTGAGCAGGCAGGAGTCGAGCAGCTCCGTCAGGCCCTCGCGGTCCAGCCCCGGCGAGGTGAAGACGAGGTGCTGGCAGCGGTCGCCGTGCTCCGGATGCCAGTCCAGCGCCGCCGCGGCCCGGCGCACGGGCGGGACCATCTCCCAGGCGGCGTCGGGAAGCGAAGCCAGCCACGGCCCCGCGCTCTCGACGCAGAGCGCTCCCCCGGCCGCGTCCCACGCCAGCAGGGTGTCGGAGCGGTCCGCGAGCCAGAACCGGCCCCGGCTGCGGGCGGCGGCACAGGTCAGGGGTCCTCCAGCGCCGCGTACAGCCGCTCCGGGTGGAGCGGCCGGCGGCGGTGCCAGACGTACGTCCCGACCCCGCACTCGTCCGCGTCCTGCGGCAGCAGTGCGCACGCCGGGTGCTGTGCGGCAGCGGCGGCCTCGACGTCGAAGCCGGCCAGGGCCACAGCGGCCAGTTCGTCGCCGTCCACCGCCACCTGACGGGCCGTCGGGTGCAGCTGGGCCAGCAGGGCCCGGTCCTCCCGGTCGGCCTCGTCCCCTCCGACGAGGGCGAGCACCGGCGCGTACTCCAGCTGACGCGCCCAGGTGTCCGCGACGGTGCGCCGGTCGGTCGGGGCGGCGGCCAGCCCCGCCTCCATCAGGTCGTCGCCGTTGGCGAGATAGGGCAGCAGGAGGGAGGGGTCGACGGCCGTGATCACGCTCGTGATCCGCAGCCGGTCACCGTGGGCCGCGACGACCTCGGCCATCGCCTTGGGCTCGACCGAGTCCCAGAGCTCGACGATCGCCAGCCGGGTGAGGCCGTCGCCGGCGAGCCGTTCCAGCTCCGGCACGAGGTCCTCGCGCAGTGCGCAGCAGGCGCAGTCGTTGACGAGCGGTGCCTCACCACAGGACAGCACGCCGGTCGCGTCGCGGACACTGCGCCGGACGGTGCCCCGGACGGCGGTCGACAGGTCGTGCCGGAGCGCGACGCTGCCGCTCACGGTGGTCAGCAGCTTCGCGACGACCGCGGCACGGGCGTCGGAGTGGAGCCCGCCGACGATCGCGACGGGAAGCGTTCCCTCCATCACCGTGCCTCGCGCCGTCCGTAGCGGCGCTCGAAGCGCTCGACGCGGCCGGCGGTGTCCAGGACGCGGGCCGTGCCCGTGTAGAAGGGGTGGCTCGCGGACGAGATCTCCACGTCCACGACGGGGTACGTGTTGCCGTCCTCCCATTCGACGGTCCGGTCGCTCGTCGTCGTCGAACGGGTGAGAAAGGCGAATCCGGCCGCCCGGTCGCGGAACACGACGGGGCCGTAGGCCGGATGGATTCCGGGCTTCATGACGGGTGTCCCTCCTGCTTCCGCTCAGCGCTCTTCGCGGAAGTCGACGTGCCGGCCGGCGACCGGGTCGTACTTGCGCAGCGTCAGGCGGTCGGGGTCGTTTCGGCGGTTCTTGCGGGTGACGTAGGTGTAGCCGGTCCCCGCGGTGGAGCGGAGCTTGATGATCGGGCGTAGTTCGTTGCGGGCCATGCGGGTACAGTAAATGGAAATGGTTTCCATTTCCAAAGGAAGGACGTGTGACGTTGTCCGCACGCTGCCAGCTGACCGGGGCCGAGCCCGGTTTCGGCAACCGCATCTCCCACTCCCACCGGCGCACCTCGCGCCGCTTCGACCCGAACATCCAGCGCAAGCGGTACTGGCTGCCGGGCGAGGGCCGGTACGTACGGCTCTCGCTGAGCGCGAAGGCGATCAGGACGGTGGACGGCATCGGCATCGAGGCGGCGGTGGCCCGCATCCGCGCGCGGGGGGAGAAGGTCTGATGGCGAAGAAGAGCAAGATCGCGCGCAATGACCGCCGCCGGGAGGTCGTGGAGCGGTACGCGGTCCGGCGCGCGGAACTGAAGGAGATCGTCCGGCACCCCGGCACGAGCGAGGAGGACCGCCTCGCCGCGCAGCGCGAGCTGCGCCGCCAGCCGCGCGACGCGAGCGCGACCCGCGTCCGCAACCGCGACGCGGTCGACGGCCGCCCGCGCGGCTACGTCCGCAGGTTCGGCCTCTCCCGCGTCCGTCTGAGGGAGCAGGCGCATGCGGGGTTCCTGCCGGGGGTGACGAAGTCGTCCTGGTGAGGGACGGACGGCGGCGGTGAGCGTCCACGGGCTCGGGGCACGGGCGGTGCGGTTGGTCCGGCGTTCGGCGTTCGGCGTTCGGCGTTCGGCGTTCGGCGTTCGGCGTTCGGCGTTCGGCGTTCGGCGTTCGGCGTTCGGCGTTCGGCGTTCGGCGTTCGGTACGGAACGACGGCTCCGGGCGCCCGGACACGCGGCTCTTGAGGCCGTGAATGGACAGCCGTGCGGCACGGGTGCACGGAGCACGGGACCGTACGGCTGCCGCCGGCGCGGGACCACCGGACGGCCGACACCGTGCCACGGCACCACGAGCGCCCGGGCCGCGCGGACCTCGCCGTACGGCGGCGCCGGAGCACGGGCCGCCCGCGCCGCGAGTCCGACGCAGGGACGACTGACGGACCGACCCCGGCACCTCGCGTCAGCGCGGGAGTTCGCCCCGGCGGTCGCGGGGGCGGACACGGGCGCCGTCCGCGGCCGCGGTGCCGTCGTGCCAGCCCGCAGCGTCCGTGGCGCCGCGGACGCGGGTGCGGACCGTGTCCGGGAAGAGGCGTTCCGCGTGGTCCGTGACGGCGACGTCCCGGGCGGCGAGCGCCGGGAGGAGCTCGCCGCCGGCCGTGTCCTCCGCCACGTGGGACGTCGCACGCGCCAGCCGGTCGCCGATGCGGTTCGCGTACGCCAGCAGGAACGACTGCCGGAATGTCTTCGTCCGCTTGCGTCCGCCCGCCCGCTGGGAGGCCTCCGCGCGGGTCATCGCCGTCGTCCCCTGCACCAGCAGCGAGGTGTACAGCAGCTCCACCGCCTCCAGGTCCGCCTCGAAGCCGACGACCGTCGAGAAGCCGAGGCCGCTGTTCCAGACCGCGCGGCAGCGGTTCGCCGAGGCCACCGCGTCCAGCAGGATCGCCTTGGCCGTCTCGTACGGCGCGTCGACGCCGATCCGGCAGGCGGCCGGCACGTCCGCACGACGGGTACGGGCCGCGAGCACCGCGTCGTCGATGCTGTGGCGCGCCATCAGCTCCTGCGCCTTCGCGGTCAGCGCCTCCGCCTCCTCCGGGTAGCCGGTGGCCTCGGCCTTCGCGAGGAGGGCGCGGATCCGGGTGAGCATCCGCGGCTCGGTGTGGTGCGGGACGACGGACGCCCGGTGCACGGGCGCCCCCGGCACCGGCCCCACCGGCTCGATCACCGGCAGCCGCACGAGGAGCCGGTAGAGCTGGAGCACGGCGGTCGCGTGCGAGAACCGGTCCGCGGGGCGCCGGCCGCTCCCGCCGCCCGGCAGTTCGTCGAGCTGCGCGCGCCAGCGCGGCGGCAGGTCGTCCCCGTACCGACGGGTCTCCGTCGCGATCAGACCGGCGGCCAGCTCCACATGCCCCTCGTCGAGGTCACGGCGGACGATCCGTACGACGTCCGCCGGCTGCCAGCCGCGCTCCCAGGCACGGCGCACGAACTCCTCGCCGCGCCGGGCCAGTTCCGCGTCGGCCTCGGGCGGCGCCGCGGCCAGCAGCGAGGCGCCGCTGTCGAGCGCGTCGTCGTCATCGGCGTACAGCGCCCCGCCGAGCGCACGCTCCACCACATCCACGCCGATCGAGCCTACGCGAGCCCACCCCCTGGAGCCCTGCGCCGGGCGGGCGCACCGGCCCCGGGGGGGGTAGGGCAGGCCCCACCCCCGGGACGCCCCCCAGTGGTCGTGATCGCACGCACCGCCGACGGCAGTCTTGAGCCATGACCACGACCGCGTCCCCGCCACCGCCCACGACCACCGCCGCCGTACGGATCCGCGCGCTGCGCAGGACCTACGGGGGAGTCGCCGCACTCGACGGCGTCGACCTCGACGTCCTCCCCGGCACGTTCACCGCCGTCATGGGCCCCTCGGGCTCGGGGAAGTCCACGCTGCTGCAGTGCGCGGCAGGGCTGGACAGGCCGACGTCCGGCACGGTCGAGGTGGGCGGGACCGAACTGACCGGGCTCAGCGAGCGCCGGCTCACCCTGCTGCGGAGGGACCGGATCGGCTTCGTCTTCCAGTCGTTCAACCTCGTCCCCTCACTGACCGCCGCGCAGAACGTCGCCCTCCCCCTGCGGCTGGCGGGCCGGCGCCCGTCCCGCGCGCAGGTGCGGGACGCCCTCGCGGCGGTCGGGCTCGACGGCCGCGCCCGGCACCTGCCCTCCCAGCTCTCCGGCGGTCAGCAGCAGCGGGCCGCGCTGGCACGGGCGCTGATCACCCGTCCCGCGGTGCTGTTCGGCGACGAACCGACCGGAGCGCTGGACACCACGGCGGGGCGGGCCGTGCTGGTGATGCTCCGGGATCTCGTGGACCGGGAGGGACTGACCGTGGTGATGGTCACCCACGATCCGGCGGCCGCGTCGTACGCCGACCGCGTGGTGTTCCTGGTCGACGGACGGCTGGTGGGCGGGCTTGCGTCCCCGTCCGCGGGGCAGGTCGCCGCGGCGATGACGGATCTGGAGACAGCCGAGCCGACACCCGGGCGGGGCCCCGGACCCGCGTCCGCCGGGGACGGGGGCGGAGGCGGGAGCGGGGGCGAGGACGGGCCCCGGCTCGGGGGCGGACGCCGGCTTCCGGCCGCCGCTGCCCGCGCCCCCGGTACCCCGCGTCACCACGCCTCCGGAGGGTTCACGTGGTGACCGTCGTCCTCGCCTCGCTCAGGGCCCGCTGGGCCACCCTCCTCGGGAGCTTCATCGCACTCGCTCTGGGGGTGGGACTGCTCGCCGCGATGGGCCTCGGCCTCGCGTCGACGGTGGACGCGCCCGTGCGGCCGGTCGAGCGGTTCGCCGGCGCGCCCGTCGTCGTCATGGGGACGGACACGCTCACCGTGGAGGTCGAACGGGGCCCCACGACCGCCCGGGTGTCCCAGCGGCTCGCTCATCCACAGGCTGTGGACATCGAACTCCAGCGCGAACTCGCGACCCTGGGCCCCCTGATCACGGACGGCAGCCCGGACGCCGTCGGGGTCACCGCCGACCCCGCGGCCGTACGCGCCGTCGTGCGCGACCGCGCACAGGTGCTCACCGGCGACGACCGCCGCCGGGCCGACCCCAGGCCCGAGCAGGACGCCGAAGCGCTGATGACCGTGAACTCCCTGCTCGGTACGGCCGCTGGCGTCACCGCGTTCGTCGCGGTCTTCGTCGTCGCCTCGACGTTCGCCTTCGGCGTGGCGCTGCGCCGCCGGGAGTTCGGGCTGCTGCGGACGGCCGGCGCGCCCCCCGGCCAGCTGCGCCGACTGCTCCTCGCGGAGGCCGCCGCCGTCGGCGTCCTCGCCTCGGCCGCAGGCTGCGCGCTCGGCGCGTGGGGCGCGCCCCGGCTGGTCGGGCTGCTGGTCGACGAAGGGATCGCTCCGTCGTGGTTCACCGTCGGCGACCACACCTGGCCGTTCCACGCCGCGTTCTGGACCGGGCTCACGGTGGCCTGCGCCGGGGCCTGGGCCGCGTCGCGGCGAGCGGGACGTACCGGACCCGCCGAGGCACTGCGGGAGGCGGACGCCGAGAGCGGCGCGATGCCGCTCGGACGGTTGCTGCTCGGCGGCGCGCTGCTCCTGGGCGGCGCCGGGCTGCTGCTCTGGACACTCACGACCGACCCGGCCGATCTGCTGAAGCGCAAGTCGTACACGACTCGGCCGATGGTGCTGATCACGGCCGTGGCCGCGCTGTCGCCGCTGCTCGCAGGGCCGTTGGCGCGGCTGCTGCGACTGCCCGGGGCGGCCGCGCTGCTCGTCCGTTCCAACGCCCGGGCGGCCCGCCGCCGTACGGCCGCCGTCGCCGCTCCTGTGCTCGTGACCGTGGCGATGGCAGGTTCCCTGATGGGGTCGGCGGCCACGGTGACGGCCGCGAAAGGCGCGGAAGCCCGGGGTCGGACGTCGGCCGATCTCGTGGTCACCGGCGCGGAACTGACGGCCCCCGGGCCGATCCCGGGCGCCGTGGTGTCGGGTTCCGCCGCCACCGCCGTCTTCGTACGGGAGGACCGCACCGCCCTCGTACGGTCCGAGGCGCGCGCGGTCACCGACCCCGCGGCCCTGGCATCCGTCGCCCGCCTGCCGGTCGTGGCCGGTGATCTCCGGGACCTCGACGACCGCTCCATCGTCGTGAACGAGGAGTGGTCCGAGCACCGGGTCGGTGCGGCGGTTGACGTGTGGCTGGGCGACGGACGGCCGGTCACGCTGCGGATCGCGGCCGTCCTCGCGGCCGGTACCGGCGGCAACGGCGCCTATGTCACCGCCGCCAACGTGCCCGCGGCGCACCTCGACCGCCTCGACGTCCGGCTGGACGCGGGCGCGGACCTCGCCGCCGTCACGGCGGCCCTGCGGGCCACCGGCGGCGACGTCCGCACGGCGGACGCCTGGGCCGCGGCCACGCATCCCCGCACCGGGCCGCAGGTCCGTCTGGGGCTGTTCGTGGTGCTCGGCATCGCGCTGGTGTACACGGCGATCGCGCTGGCCGGGACTCTCGTCATGGCCAACTCCGTACGAGCGGGCGAACTGCGGACTCTCCGGCTCGCCGGAGCGACGCGCGCCCAGGTCGTGGCGGTCGTGGCGGGCGAGTCGCTGCTGGCGGTGGGGATCGGCGCACTGCTGGGCGCCGCCGTCACGGCGGTGAACCTGGCCGGACTCGCCGCGGCGCTGGCCGCGCTGTCTGCGCCGGTGACCCCGGACCTGCCGTGGACGGTGCTCGGCGCCTCGGTCGCCGCCTGCGCGCTGATCGCCGTGACGGCGGGAATCGCGCCGGTGCTCGCCGGCCGCCGGGCCGTACGGTGAGGCCATGGGTGAGAACAAGCAGCGCATGCTGGCAGGAGACTGGTACCTCCCCGACGACCCCGAACTCGCCGCCGACAGCGAACGGCGCTTCGGACTCTGCGCGGCGTACAACGCCGACGGCGGCGCCGCGCCCGCCGACCGGGCCGCGATCCTCGCCGAGCTCCTGGGCTCCGTCGGCGACGGTGTCCGGATCCGGCCGCCGTTCCAGTGCGACTTCGGGTACCACATCGGCATCGGCGAGGGCACGTTCGTCAACTTCGGGGCGGTGTTCCTCGACGTCGCGCCCATCACGGTCGGCGCCCACTGCCAGTTCGGCCCGAACGTCCAGTTGCTCACCCCCTCCCACGAACTGGACGCGGAGCGCCGGCGGGAGGGCTGGGAGAAGGGGGACCCGATCACGATCGGCGACAACGTCTGGCTCGGCGGGGGCGTCATCGTCTGCCCGGGCGTGACGATCGGCGACGACACGGTGGTCGGGGCCGGTGCCGTCGTCACCAGGGACCTGCCCCGGGGTGTGCTGGCGGTGGGCAACCCGGCGAGGGTGGTCCGCGCGCTGACCTGACGGACGGGAGGCCCGGCAGGGGGCGGACGGCCCGGCACGGGGACTCCCGTGGCAGCGCGGCAGGGGGTCGCCGTGGCAGCGGAGGAACGCCCGTGCCTGTCGCCGCGCCGGGCCGCGGGGCCGGTGCCCGCGGTACCCGTGTCGGGGCACCCGGCCGGGCGCGCGGGCGCGGCGTTGTCAGTCGTGAGTGCCAGACTCGCCACCATGAACGAACGGTGGGCCCTGGCCCCGGCCGAGGACGGCGGGGCGCTTCTCGTGCCGCTCGGCCCGGACGGGCTGCCCGCCGGGGAGGTGCGCAGGGAGGGCGATCTCGTCGCCGCGGTGAGGTCACGGCCGGAGGTCGGGCGGTGGGTGTGGCGGTCCACCACCGAGATCTATCCGCGCCTGCTCGCGGCCGGCGTGGGCGTCGAGCGGTGCTACGACATCGAGGACGCCGAGCTGCTCCTGCTCGGGCACGAGGGGCGGCACGGTGAGCCGCGTTCCGCGGCCGCCGCGTGGGCTCGTCTGCGGCACGCCCCCGTGCCGGACGACCCGCCGCAGCGCGCCGCCGTGCCCGGCTCGCAGTCGTCGCTGTTCGAACCGGAGCCCGTGGCCGTGCCCTTCGAGGGTCTGCTGGAGGTCTACGCCGGGCAGCAGCGAAGACACGGGGCCACCGAGCACCCCGGCCGGATGCGGCTGCTGACCGCGGCCGAGTCGGCGGGGATGCTGGTGGCCGCGGAGATGAACAGGTCGGGCCTGCCGTGGCGCGCGGACGTCCACCGGGACGTGCTGCACGAACTGCTCGGCGAGCGGTACGCGGGCGGGGGCGAGCCGCGCCGCCTCGCCGAACTGGCCGACGAGGTCTCGGCGGCGTTCGGGCACCGGGTGCGCCCCGATCTGCCCGCGGAGGTCGTCAAGGCGTTCGCCCGGGCCGGGATCAAGGTGCGGTCGACCCGGCGCTGGGAGCTGGAGGAGATCGACCATCCGGCCGTGCGGCCGCTGATCGCCTACAAGAAGCTGTACCGGATCTGGACGGCCCACGGCTGGAGCTGGCTGCAGGACTGGGTGCGGGACGGGCGCTTCCGGCCGGAGTACCTGCCCGGCGGCACCGTGTCCGGCCGCTGGACCACCAACGGCGGCGGTGCGCTGCAGATCCCCAAGGTGATCCGGCGTGCCGTGGTCGCGGACGAGGGCTGGCGGCTCGTCGTCGCCGACGCCGACCAGATGGAGCCCCGGGTGCTCGCGGCGATCTCCCGCGACCCGGGGCTGATGGAGGTCGCCGGACACGACGACGACCTGTACACGCGGCTGTCGGACCGGGCGTTCTCCGGAGACCGCGAGCACGCCAAGATCGCACTGCTCGGAGCCGTCTACGGCCAGACCAGCGGCGACGGGCTGAAGAACCTCGCGGCGCTGCGCCGCCGTTTCCCCCGTGCGGTGGCGTACGTGGACGACGCGGCACGCGCCGGGGAGGAGGGCCGTCTGGTCCGCACCTGGCTGGGCCGCACGAGCCCGCCGGCTGCCGGTGCCGGCGACGACGACGAGGCCGGCATTCCGCAGCCGGGCGGTGACGAGGCGCCGGCCCGGAGCGAGTTCGCACCGGGCTACGCCTCGACGGACGCCCGGGCCCGCGGCCGGTTCACCCGTAACTTCGTCGTCCAGGGCAGTGCCGCGGACTGGGCGCTGCTCCTCCTCGCCGCGCTGCGCAGGGCTACCGCGGACATGCGCGCCGAACTGGTCTTCTTCCAGCACGACGAGGTGATCGTGCACTGCCCGGCCGAGGAGGCCGAGGAGGTGGTGCGGGCGATCCGCGCGGCCGGTGAGCTGGCGGGGCGGATCGCCTTCGGCGAGACGCCGGTGCGGTTCCCCTTCACGACGGCGGTGGTGGAACGGTATTCGGACGCGAAGTGAGCCGGGCCCGCGCCGCTTCTCCGGCGCCGGGCTGCCGATTCGCGGGGCCGCGGGAGCGCCGAGTCGCGAGGCCGCGGAGCTTCAGGTCCGCCGACCGCAGGGCCGCCGGACCGCATGAGCGAAGGAGCGAAAGAGCGAAAGAGCGAAGGAACTGGGAGCGAAGGAGCGCCGAACGGGCCGCCATGAGCGAACGGTTCAGTGGCTCTCCGGTTTCCGGGCCGGCAGGTAGCCCGTCCCAACCGGCCCCCCGCCCCAGACGGCCTCCGGCCCCCGCCGGGCCCCGATCCCAGACGGGCCCCGGTCCCACCGGTCTCGGCGCTCCTGCCCTGGGCTCCCGTCCGGAGGTCCCCGTCCCAGGCGGCCGACCGAGACGGCATCCGGCCGCCATCGGCCCCGAACCCGGGCGGCCCCGGTCTCAGACGGCCCCGCCCAGAAGCGCGCGCAGTTCCGGGAGCACCTTGGCGTCGGTGCCGTCGAGGCAGGCGTACGCGCGCCGCCACTCGTCGAGGGCCTCGTCGATGCGGCCCTCCGCGCGCAGCAGCAGTCCGTGCTCATGGCGGGCCAGTCCCTCGGTGAAACCGTCGGCGCGGGAGACCGCCCGTTCCAGCACGATGGCGCACTCCCGGACGGCGGCGCCGCCCCGGCCGAGTGCGCGCAGGGCCCGCACCAGGCCGATGCGCGACTGGGACTGGCTCTGCCAGTCGCCCTCGTCACCGGCGCCGACGATGGCCAGGCACTCCTCGAAGTGGCGCAGGGCGAGGCCGGGTTGGCCGAGGGTGAGACGGGCGTAACCGATGTTGCAGTGGGCCGTGTGGCGCAGCAGCGGGCTGCCGAGCCGTACGCCGACGTCGAGGCTGCGCTCGTGGCAGGCGATGGCGTGCGGTGCGTCGGTGTGCTCGTGGAGGTTGCCGAGGTGGCTGAGGATGATCCCCTCGCCGTAGTCGTCACCGAGGCGCCGGGCGCAGGCGAGTGACTCCTCCAGGGCCTCGGCGGCCTCCTCGTACCGTTCGAGCCGCTCCAGCAACATGCCGCGGTTGGCGAGCCCGCGCTGGACCCAGCAGTCCTCGCCGAGACCGCGCCACAGGCCGATGGCCTCGTCGTTGAGCGCCAGCGAGCGCTCGCTCCGCCCCAGCATGAAGTGGACAGCGGCGAGGTCGGTGAGCGCGTGCGCCTCGGCCTCCCCGTCGCCGGCGGCGCGCGCGGCGCCCAGGGCGGCCTCGTTGAGCAGGCCGAGTTCCTGGAGGCGCCCGCGCCGCTGCAGATACGGGAAGGCGGCACGGATGACGCGCAGCGCGGTGTGCGACTTCGGCGCGTACGCCTGGGCGAGGGCCACCAGGCCGGGCAGTTCGCGGTCCCCCCAGGCCAGGGCCTCCGCCTCGCCCGGGAAGGGCGGGACCTCGCCGATCGGGGGCGGGACGCGGTTGCCCGCCAGATGGGCCGGGACCAGCGCCAGCCCCGCCTGGCGCGCCGACTCCCCGAACCACCGCAGAGCCCGCTCGACGGTCGCCGCCCGCCCCTCCTCGCCGTCCAGCCGCACGGCGAGTTCGTGCGCGAAGTCGCGGACCAGGTCGTGGGGGACGAAGCGCCCGTAGGCGACCTCGTCGAGCAGCGCCACGTCGGCGAGCCGTTCCAGCGCGGCGACCGCGCGCCGCTCGTCGAAGGGCGGGCCGGTGGCGTCGGCCGACATCAGATGCGCGACCAGCGCCGCGTCGTACTCGGGAAGGTCGACGGCGCCCAGCCGGCGCAGCGCGAGCGCGGCGTCCGGGTCGAGGGCCTCGTGCGCCACGGAGAGGGAGCGGCGGACGCTGAGGTCGTCGTACTCCAGGTGGTCCAGCCGGCCGGCCTGAGCGGTGAGGAGTCCGGCGAGGGCCGCGGGGGTGAGGGCGCGGCGGGCGGCGAGCCGGGCCGCCGCGATCCGCAGGGCGAGCGGCAGCCGTCCGCACAACTCGGCGAGCCGGTCCATGTCGTCGGTGCCGTCCGCCCCGGCGCCGTCGCGGCCGGACACGGCACGCAGCAGCGCGGCGCTCTCCGGGGGGCTCAGCGGGGTGAGTGCGAAGCGCGCCGCGCCGTCGAGGGCGGTCAGCGGGGAGCGGCTGGTGACGACGACGGCGCAGCCCGCCCCCGCCGGCAGCAGCGGCCGCACCTGTGCGGCCGACGCCGCGTCGTCGAGGACGAGGAGGGTGCGGGTCGGGGCCAGGGTGGAGCGCAGCAGGGCGGCGGCGGCGTCGGGGCTTTCCGGGATGGCGCGCGGCGCGACGCCGAGGTCGAGCAGGAGGGCGGTGAGCGACTGGCACGGTGCCAGTGGGGTCATGCCGGGTGTGGCGCCGTGGAGGTGGAGGTGGAGCTGGCCGTCGGGGAAGTCCTCCCGGAGGCTGTGCGCGACATGGAGCGCGAGGGCGCTCTTTCCCACTCCGGCCATGCCGCTGAGGACGGCGACGGCGGGGCGGTCGCGACCGGGCCGGGTGAGCACGGCGCGCAGGTCGGCGACGAGGGCCTGGCGGCCGGTGAAGTGCGCGGGGGCGGGCGGGAGCTGGGCGGGCCGCGGGGAGGACCCGGCGGGCGGTACGGGCTCTCCGTCCGGGGAGCCCTCGGCCGGCGGGGACGTGGCGGCCTCGGACGCGTCGGCGGGTGTGCGCCCGCCGCGCGGTGGGCGCGCACCGGGCGGTACGGGCGCGCCGCCGGGAGTCCACGGGCCCCGCAGGATCTCCCGGTGGGCCTGCTGGACCGTGGGCCCCGGTTCGATGCCGAGTTCCTCGACGAGTCCGCGGCGCAGCGACTGGTAGGCGGCCAGTGCCTCGGCCTGCCGTCCGGTGCGGTGGAGCACCAGCATCAGCTGCCGGTGGAAGGCTTCGCGCAGGGGGTACTGCGCGGTGAGCGCCGTGAGTTCGGGGCCGAGGCCGTCGGGGCGTCCCAGCTGGAGGAACGCGTCGTACCGCCATTCCAGGAGCAGCAGCCATGATTCGCGCAGCCGCCGCACCATGGCGGGCGTGCCGTCCTCGGGGTCGTACAGCCCGGTCAGCGGGTCCCCGCGCCAGAGGTCGAGTGCCGCGCGGGAGCTGTCGAGGACGGTCTGCCAGTCCTCGCGCCCGCCGCCCGAACCGTCCGAACCATACGAACCGTCCGAGTCCCCTGCGCCGGCCGCACCGTCCGAGCCGTCGGCGCCGGCCCGGCCGCCCGCGCCCGCCCCGTCCCCGAGGCCGCCCGGTGCGCCCGTGCCGGCGGGGCCCGGGCCGGCTCCGCGCGGGACCGGACCGGCCTGCGGCGGCCCGTCGAGGCCCCGGCCCTCCTTCGGGGCGGCACGGCCGCCGGGACGGGCGTCGAGGGACGCCGTACGGGTGACGGCGCGGATGTAGGCGGCGCGCGCCGTCCCGATGTGGCGCTCGAAGGTGTCGACGTCCAGTTCCCCGGGTTCCACACGCAGCAGATAGCCGGGCGCCACCGCCCGCAGCCTGTCCTCCTCGCCGAGCAGCCGCCGCAGTCTGGCCACGTGGTTGTGCAGCGAAGCCCGGGCCGAGGCAGGGGGTTCGTCGCCCCAGAGGGCATCCTTCAGCACATCCGTGGGTACGACGCGATTGGCGCGCAGCAGCAGGGTGCCGAGCAGTACGCGGAGTTTCGCGCTGCCCGTCGTGCGGATCTCACCCGCGGCGTCGTGCACGGTCGGCGGACCGAGCAGGCCGAACCGCATTGCCTTCCTCCTGCGCTGACCGTTGGCCTCATGTTAGCGATGTGTTGGTGGAGGCTGGTTGTATCACCTCGTCGGATCCGGTGAGACGGTGCTCGGCGTGGATGGCCACACTCGGGGGAGTGTCACCGCCACGCCGGATCCGAAGACAGAGAGAGCCTCGGTCACCTGCGATGACCGGGGCTTTCGTCATGCGGCCCGCGGCCCGTCCGGCAAGCCGGCGGGGAGCGGGAAGCGGGCCTCCACCGTGTAGTGCCCGGAAGGATACGGGCCGTGGGCCAGCGTGCCGCCGGCGGCCGTGATGCGTTCGGCCAGGCTGCGCAGTCCCAGTCCCGGCGCCGTGGCGGAATGCGCGGCGGTCTCGGCGGGAGAGCCGTGCCGCCCGGGCTCGTGGACCCCGTCGTTGGACACGGTCAGCAGCACCTCGCCCGGGGGCGTGTCCACCGCCACCCGGCAGTTGCGGGCGCCGCTGTGCCTCAGCACATTGGCGGCCGCCTCCCGCACCGTCGTGGCCAGGACCGTCTGCAGGGGCGGAGGGAGCGGCACGGCCGGCGGTTCCGTCTCGGTGCGGACCCCGGCCGACTCCAGCAGGCTCCGCACGGACTCGATCTCCGTGTCGAGGGACAGGCAGTGGTAGCCGTGCGCCACCCGCCGGGCCTCCTCGTGGATCTCACGCATACCGGAGAGCGCCTCGGCCAGCCGGCTGCGGGCGGATTCCGGTGTGCGGTCCATCAGACGCAGGGCCAGCTCGCACTGGAGCGTGATCGCCAGGAGCCGCGGCCCGAGCAGGTCGTGCAGATCGCGGGCGAAGCGCAGCCGTTCCCGTACGACGACACGACGCTGGGCGGTGTCGGCCACGACGGCGGGCACGGCGCCGGCGCGCCCTGCGGTGCCGGCCACGACGGCGGGCACGGGCGTGGCGGTGCCGGCGCAGGGCACCGCCTGCGCGGACGGTGCGGGCCGTGTCTGCGTCATGTCGCCCCCGTTCTGCGTCCGGTACGGACCGAGCTTCACCGGCCCCGCTATCACTCCGCTATACGAGCCCGGCTCGAGGCGCCCTCGACGGTGGTACACAGGGCACCGGAGTCGCACAGGGCCCCGTCGTCCGGACAGGAACCGGTCCGGCGGCATTCAGGGGGCCCGGACGGACAACGGGGGGACCCATGCAGAGGATCGTGCTGGCCGAGGACATGCACATGATCCGGGTGGCGCTGGCCGCACTCCTGGAACTGGAGCCGGACATGGAGGTGGTCGCACAGGTCGCGAGCGGTACCGAGGTGGTACCTGCGGTGATCCGGACGGAAGCGGACACCGCGGTGCTCGACATCGACATGCCCGGGATGGACGGCATCACCGCCGCCGGCCTGCTGCGGGACCAGGTCCCCGGCTGCCGGACGCTGATCCTCACGGGCGTCGCGCTGCCCGGGCAGCTGTGGCGGGCGCTGGACGCGCAGGTGAGCGGCTTCCTGCCGAAGCACGCGTCGCCGGAGGAACTCGTCGAAGGGGTACGCAGGGTGGGTGCGGGCAGGCGGGTCATCGATCCCGAACTGGCCATGGCCGCCTGGGAGATCGGGGACAATCCGCTGACCAGGCGGGAGATCGAGGTGCTGGGGCTCGTCGCCGCCGGTGCGGAGACCGCGCAGATCGCCACCGCCACGAACCTGTCGGTCGGGACAGTCCGCAACTACCTCACGACGATCGTGAACAAACTCGGCGCACGCAACCGCATCGACGCCCTGCGCACGGCGAAGGAGAACGGCTGGCTGCCCTGAACGCCCCGGCGGGCGTGCGGAGATCGCGTCGTGACGTACAGGGGGCGTTCATGCGTCGTGACGTATAGGGCGTTTATCGGAGCGGGCGCTGTACTCCTGCCATGCCAAGGAGACGACGTGCGCCGAAGCAGGACCCGAAGGCGCGGGAGGAGGCCCGCTCCGGCGGGCTGCACACGCAGGACCGCAGCGTGCCGCACTGGGCCCTGGACTACGCGCGCCGGCTCGCCGACCGCCACCCCGCGCAGCACCGCATCCTGATCCAGACCAGCATGTCTCCCACCGGCTACTTCCACATCGGGAACTTCCGGGACACCGTCTGCGCCCACCTGGTGCACCGCGCCCTCCGCCGCATGGGCCGCCGCTCCGCGATCCTCCTCAGCTTCGACGACTACGACCCCGTACGGGAGAGCCAGGCCGCCCGGGACCCGGAACTCGCGGACTGCGGAGGGCGGCCGCTCGCCGAGCACCGGGAGCGCGCCACCCGCATCTGCCGTGCCTATCTCACCGAGCTCCGGGCGATGGGCATCCTGCCCGCGGAGGCCGACGACGACGGACGGACGCCGCCCGGCAGCGGCTGGGAGACGCACTACCAGTACGAGCGGTACCGAGCCGGTGAGTACCGGGAGATCCAGCGCCGCTACCAGCGCGACGCGGGCAGGCTCGCGGCGCTCCTCGGCAAGGACGACGGGCGGGACCTCTTCTCCGTCTACTGCCTCCAGTGCGGCCGCAACACCACCGAGATCCACCGCCTGGACGAGCGTGCCGCGCGCTACCGGTGCCTGTCCTGCGGTGCCGAACTGACCGCCCGCGACCCGGCGGACGTCAAGCCGTCGTGGGCGCTGGACTGGACGCTGCGCGTCGCGCACGAACGCATCGACTGCGAGCCGGCGGGCCAGGACCACTGCAGCGCGGGCAGCACCATGGACCGGACCCGGCCGGTGTACGACGGCTATCTCGGCTCCCCGCAGCCGGTCATCGTCCCGTACGGCCTGGTCCGCGGCGAGCGGGGCGACGGCAAGATCTCCGGATCGCGCGGCGGCGGCCCGTACGTGCGCGACCTCCTCGCCGTCCACCCCGTCCCGCTGGTGCTGTGGCTGTACGCCCGCCGCAACTGCCTGTCCGATCTGCGGCTCGGCTTCGGCGCGGGCGTGTTCCTGGGCGCGTACGACGAGTTCGACCGGTTCGTCCGGTCCGTACCGCGGGACGAGCGGGCCCGTACCCTCTGGGAACTGCTGACCGACGAGGAGCCCGGCGGGTACGGCACCCTGCCGCGGATGCGCTCGGTCCTGGGGGCGCTGTACGCGCACGGCCGCGCGGCCGACGCCGCGCGCCGGCACCTCCTCGCCCTGCACCCGGGCGCCGACCGGACGCTGCTCGACGAACGGATCGGCCACGCGCTCGCCTGGCTCACGGAGTACGGCCGGGACCGCTACTGGGCCGCGACCGGTGACACACCGGCCGGTCCGGCGGTCGACCTGCTCATCGCGCAGCTCCGGGAGCACACCGGGACCGGCGCGCCGCGGGCGGAGCGCACCCGGGAGGACTTCCGGGAGATCTACGGGGCGCTGTTCGGCACGGAGCACGGCCCCCGCCTGGACACCCTCACCGACGTCTTCGGCGCCGCCGCGCTCGCCGACGCGCTGGCGGCCTACCGCGACCGCGGCGAACGCCCGCTGCGCTCCCGTGTGTCCGCAGGATCCGACCGTGCCCGTCAGGAGGCCCCGAGCCGTGCGAACTGAGATCTTCACACCCGGCGGCGGGCCGGCGCCCGACGGCTGGGACGCCTTCGTCCGGAACGGCCGTGCCTGCGTGCTGTGGGAGGAGGAGCTGCTGGAGGCGGCCGCCTGGGGAAACCGGCGTCCGCTCTTCGCAGGGCTGGTCGGGGACGCGGGCGAACCGGTCGCGGCGTTCTGCGGCCGGCTCGGGGTCCGACCGGTCGCGCAGCGGTTCCGCCCGCCCGGCCGTGCGGCCGTACCGGGCTGGTTCCAGGTCCATCTGCCGAACAGTTTCAGCGCGGGGCGGCTGTACGCCCCCGGTCTGGACACCGCGGGCCGCAGGGCGGCCACGCGCGCCTTCGAACGGGCGGTGCGCCGCCGGCTGGGCGCGCGCTGCCTGGGCGTCGTCCACCTCGATGTCGAGTCCCCTGAACTCGCCCACCTCGAGGGGCCGTTGCGGCTGAGGCGGGCCACCGCCCCGAACGCTCTGCTGCACAACCGCTGGCCGAGCATGGACGCGTACTTCGCCGGACTGCCACGGGGCCGGCGGCGCAGGCTGTCGGCGCTCCACGAGCGGATCGGCGCCGACCCGGACCTCGTCGTCGAGACGGCGGTCCCGGCGATCGACCCGGTGCACGCCAGCCGGCTGGACCAGCTGACCCGGATGAAGCACACGAGCCGCCCGGGCGGCGTCGTACCGCTGCTGCCCTCCTACTTCGACCGGCTCAACCGCTCCTCCGGGGCCTCGTACTTCGTCCACCGCGACAAGAGCTCCGGCCGTCCCGTGTCCTTCGACCTGGTGCTGGACGTGCCGGGCGGCTGGGTGACCACGGTGACCGGCTCCGACGGGGGCCGGGACCTCTATCTCGACCTGTACCTGAGGGAGATCGACCGGATGATCACGACCGGGGTGCCCTCCGTCGGGCTCGGTCCCGGCATGCGGCAGCTGAAGGAGTCCTTCGGCGCCAGGGCGGTACCGCGCCACGCGGTCGCCGTCCCCTTCTGATCCGTCCTCGCCCCACCCACGACGATCCACCCCAGACGCCCCACCGACGAACGAAAGCAGATCCCATGGACTTCACCACCGCGCTCGACCAGCACCTCGCGGCCGTCCGCACCCGCGACCTGGACGCCTACATGGCCACCGTCCACGACGAGGCGACGGTCATCCTGCCGAACGGGAAGACGGTGGAGGGCGCCGACGCCATCCGGGCCTTCCACCAGGGCTGGTTCGGGGACCCCGACTGGACGATGGAGACCGAGACGACCCGCACCGTGGTGCACCAGGACACGGCGGTCGCGGTGCTCTCCGTCGACTACCGGGACCTGGACCAGGACGGCAAGCCGTACGAGCTGCGCTATCTGCTCAGCCTGGTCTTCGCCCGCACCGACGGGAACTGGCTCCTCGTCCACGACCAGAACACCCACTGCTGAGATGCGCGGCCGACAGCGCTACGCGCGGACCGTGCGCCGTGCCGTCGCCACGGTTCCCCACTACCGGGAGCGTCACGCGGCGACCGGGGCCCTGCCGCCGCTCACCCGCGACGAGGCAGAACTGCGGCGGCACCTGCTGATGCCCCTCGGCTCGGCGCTGCCGGCGCGGCGCGACCCCGGCCGCCCGGCCGCCGAGCACATCGCCGAACTGCACGAGGCGCTGCGGCTCGCCGGGCACCGGCCCGCGGGCCGGAAGGTGTACGAGATCTCACCCTCGCTGCGGGATCCCGTGCGGGCGTACGGCGCCGACTGGCGCGTGCTGTTGGCGAGCACGGCGGACGCGGGACGGTACGCCGCCGAACGCTCCGGCACGGAACACCCGGGGCCGGACGGCGACGCGCTCGTGGTCGGCGACGCCGCGCAGCTCACGGACATGGCGGCGGGCCCGGTGACCGTGGAACGCGTCACCCTGGCGGAAGCCGCCCGGACACGCCCGGCATCCGGTTCGGTCTGGTACGAGCCGTGGCTCGGCCATCTCGGGGGTGTCCCCGGCGGCTGCGGGGAACTGCACCTCAACCCGTCCCGGGTCCATGCCCGGCTGCTCGACGGGGCCACGGTGCTGACGCTGCTGCGCCGGCGGCGCCCCACGTTCGTCCACGTCCGGCCCGAGGGCGCCGAGTCCTTCGCCCCCGGACGCTGCTCCGTGCACGGCGCACCGGTCCTGGGGAGAACACCGTGAACGCGTCCGTCTCACCCGTCATGCGGCTCGTGCCCGTGCTCCGCGGTCTCGTACGGACGCACCGGCTGGAGCGGGCCGACCCGGCTCGTCTGGACGCCGAGCGGCGGCGTCTGCTCGTGGGGCTGGTGAGGCACGCGCAGACGAACGTGCCGCGCTACCGGGAGCTGATCGCGCCGGAGACCGCGGCCGCCTTCCGGGGCCCGGAGGACCTTCCGTCGCTGCCGACGCTGGACCGCGCCGAGTTCCACGACCGGCCGGCCGAGGACCTGCTCGCGGCCGGGTTCACCACGGCGAACACCAAGGCGGGCACCACCAGCGGCTCCTCCGGGATCCCGGTCACCATCCGCAACTCCGAGCGGGACCTGGGCTATCTGCGGGCGTCGTACCTGTACGACATGCTGGCCACGGGCCTGCGCCCGTGGGACCGGATGGCCTACTTCCGGGTCAGTCCCTTCCTGCGGCACCCGCTGGAGCGGTTCGGCCTGCTCCGCACGTTCCACATCGACACCAGCAGGACGCTGGACGAACAGGTCGAGGCGTTCCTGGCGGCCCGGCCGACCTTCCTGGTCGGCTTCCCCCATGTGATCGCCTCCGTGGTGGAGGAGCTGGAACGACGGGGCGTGCGCTACCGCGGCGCCCGGCGGGTGCTGTTCGGCGGGGAACGTCTGACGCCGACCGCGCGCGCCCTGGTCCTCGGCCATCTGGGGGCGCGCTGCGACGAGGTGTACGCGTCGGTCGAGGTGTTCACCATCGCCCGTACCTGCCGCCGCGGCTCGCTGCACCTGCGGACAGCGGACGTCGTGGTGGAACTGGAGCAGGACGACGGCTCCGTCGTTCCGGCCGACGGGACCCGCGAGGCGGAGGGCGAGATCCTCGTGACCCGGCTGCACAGCGAGGCGATGCCGCTGATCCGCTACCGGCTGGGCGACCGGGTGACCGTCGGCCCGGCCGGCTGCCGCTGCGGACGGCGCACCCCTGTGGTGCTGCGGGTGCAGGGCCGCAGCGAGGACCGCTTCCGCGGCCACGACGGGCGGGAGTTCTACGCCGACTTCCTCACCTACCGGGTGCAGGGCTTCCCCGAGGTCTCCCGGATGCAGCTCGTCCAGGAGCGGCCGGCGCAGGTCACCGTCCGAGTGGTCCTCGCCCCGGGTGCCGGCGCCTCGGTGACGGACCGGATCGCGGAGGCGGTGCGGGAGGCGGTCCCCGGCTTCGACGTCGCGGTCGAACGGGTGCGTTCCATCGCGCCGGAGTCCAACGGCAAGGTCAGGCTGGTGAAGGTCTCGAAGACCGCGGGCTGAGCGGGGGGAGGGACCGGCGTCACGAGCCCGTCCCTCCCCCAGCCCGGCGTCCTCGGCACCGCCCGGCGTCCTCGGCGCCACCCGGCGGACGGCACGGAGGACGCCGTCCCGGCCTGCGACGTTCCGGCGCGGGGCCACCCCTCAGATGGCGCGACGCTCCTCCAGCGCCGCCCGCCAGGACGGCGGCAGGTTCCGCACCACCTCGATGCCGGAGAACACCGAGGGCTCCTGCGGGCCGACCTCCCTGACCCATGCGGCCATGCGGCCGATGCCCTCCTCGAGGCCGACGGGCTGCTCCCCGGTGCCCAGGACCTTGCGGGCCTTCTCGTGGGTGGCGTAGGCGTCGCGCACCTCGTTGCGCTCCGGCAGGTGGTTGACGCGCAGGTCCACCCCCATGGCGTCGCAGACGGCGGCCGCGATGCGGTTGACGCTGTAGACGTGGTCGCCGCCCACGTTGAAGACCTCGTTGTACGCCTCGGGGATCTCCACCGAGCGGGCGATGGAGGGCGCCACGTCCTTGATGTAGCTGAAGGCGCGCGTCTGCTCGCCGTCACCGAAGACGGTGAAGGGCTCACCGCGCAGCGCCTGGTTCATGAAGATGCCGATGACGTTGCGGTAGCGGTCGCCGATGTTCTGGTACTCGCCGTAGACGTTGTGCGGCCGGAAGACGATGTACGGCAGGCCGAACATCTCGTGGGTGACCCGGAGTTCCTGCTCGACGGAGAACTTCGCGATGCCGTACGGGTCCTCGGGCGCGGGGACCAGTTCCTCGCTCATCGGCAGCTGGTTGGCGCCGTAGACCGCGATCGACGAGGTGAACACGAAGCACTTGACCGTGCCCGCGTTGACGGCCGCGTTGATGAGGTTGACGCTGCCGACCACGTTGTTCATGTAGTTGAAGCGCTTGATGAAGTGGCTCAGTCCCTCGGCGGCGTACGCGGCGAGGTGGAAGACGTAGTCGACGCGGTGGGCGGCGAAGACGGCGTCGACCACCTCGGGGTCGCAGACGCTGCCGTGCCGGAACTCCGCCCCCTCGGGGACGTTGCCGCGCACACCGCCGCTGAGGTCGTCGAGCACGACCACCCGATGGCCGGCGGCGAGCAGTTCGCGCGCCACATGTGATCCGATGAAGCCGGCGCCTCCGGTGACGAGGGAGACGGGGGCTGGTGAGGCGAGGTTCATGCCGGTTCCATTTCCTTGACGGGGGTGGCCGCGTCGGATGCGGCCGCGGACGTGGACGGGGGGCCGTCCGGTCGTGGACGGGGCCGGCACCTGGCCGGCGGGAGCACTACGGCGGATGCGGCGCGGACCCGGTCGTCCCGACGGACGCGGGGACCATCTGCGGCACCCTGAGGTGCACGGGGCGGTCCGCTCATCGCGGGCTCCGGATTCGGTCGTCACCGCGGCGGGCGGGTCGGGCGCGGTCCGGGCGTCCGCCGAAGGCGTCCCGGGCGTCCGGGGCGCGGCCGGGGCGTCCGCGGAGGGCGCGGTGCCGCGGACGGAGCTCCCGAGCAGGAGGCGGGCGAGCACGGCGTGGGCCACCTCGCCCGAGGCGAGCGCGGTCACCGCGCCGAGCGCGCCCAGCGCCGGTACGAGGAACAGGCCCAGCAGGACGGCGCAGAGCAGTCCGGCCAGCGCACTCACCGCGGTGGCCCGCAGGGTCCGCGAGGTCGCGTTCTCCAGCAGGTAGTTGAGGCTGCCGACGGCGAAGAACAGCGGCACGCAGAGCACGTACAGCAGCAGGACGGCGACCGCCGGAGGGACGAGCGCGGTCTGTTCCGCCGACCGTGCCAGCCACAGGGCCACCGCGGTCCACACCGCCCCGGTGGCCGCGACGGGCAGCAGACGCCGCACCACCCGGCGGTCCAGCGAGGCGCCGTCCACCGACCGGAGCGTCAGGGACACATGCGGCTGGAAGAGCCGCATCAGATAGCCGAAGCCGTTCAGCAGCACGGACGAGGCGAGGACCATCAGGTACAGATGGCCGGTCTGCTCGTGGTGCCGGGAGGCGCCGAGCATCGCGAAGAGCAGGCTGACCGTGCCCGCGGCCGCGATGTCGCCGCAGGCCATCAGCACGGAGGTGGACACCACGGGACGGGTGATGCCGCGGCGCACCGGCCGGCCCGCGGCCCGGTACAGGGCCGGCAGCTGGGCCAGGTTGAGCAGGGCGGTGCCGCCGAGGATCCAGCCGGTGAAGGCCGTGGGGCCCCAGCCGAGAAGGCCCGCTCCCCCGGCCCCGGTGGCGATGACCAGGGAGAGGGCGGCGAAGTTCAGGACGTCGGCACGGTTCCTGTCCAGGGCCCGGCAGAGGCCGACCAGCACGGTGTTCAGCCCGAGGAGCGCGGCGTAGAGACCTGCGAGCAGCCTCAGCATGCCCGTGTCGCCGGCCGGTACGAACAGTGCCGCGCAGCCCAGCCAGAGCACGGCCGCCCCGGCGAGCAGCAGCGCGGACACCAGCAGGACGGTGATGAGCTGGCGCCCTGTGCGGCGTGCCCTGGGCACGAGCTTCAGCGCGGACTTCTCGATCCCGAGCGTGGTGAGCGTGGTGAGCACCTGGGCCGTGCCCATCGCCGCGGCGTAGGGCTCGTACCCGGCCTCCCCCCAGCTCGCCAGCAGAGCGGCGTTGGCCCCGAGCAGCGCCAGCCGGAAGGCGGTGCGTCCGGCGAGCAGCGAGGTCAGCGACCGGGCGGTGGGGCGCCGGTCCGGCCCACCGGACGGCGCCGTCATGCCGGTGCGGTGCGGGCCGGCCCGGGGACCACCGCCTCGGAGGTGACGAAGCGGCCCTTGCCGCCCGCAGTGATCTCGACGCTGTCCGTCCGGACGACCTCCAGGGGGAAGTCGCAGCCGGCCACGGCGAGCAGTCGGGCCCGCACCCCGGCGGTCAGTCCGTCCCATTCGGCGGCGGAGAGCGGCGCGGACGGGACGACGTTCAGCCGGACCGAGCCCTCGCGGTCCTGCACGACGCTGCACTCGGCGATGCCGGGGAACGTCGCGGCCAGATGCAGGAACGTGTCCGGGTACAGCTGGCGGCCGGTGGGCAGCAGCACCGCGTCGTTGACGCGGCCCGCGGTCAGCCGCAGGGTCCTGAAGCGGCGGCCGCACGGGCACGGGTCGGTGTCGATGCGGCCGACGTCGCCGAGGTCGTAGCGGATCAGCGGCATCGCGCGCTCCATGAACGCCGTCACCACGACCCGCCCCTCGCCCCCGTCGGGCAGGGGCCGCCCGTCCGGCCCGAGGATCTCCACGAGCAGCCGGTCCTCGGCGAGATGGGCCCGCTGGTGCGCGCACTCGTACGCGATGTTGAGCACCTCGAACGCCGAGTACTCGTCGTGCACGGGCGCACCGAACTCCCGCTCCAGCAGTGCGCGGTGCTCCGGGACGAGGAGTTCGGACTCCGTCATCACCAGCTTCAGCGTGCCGCGCAGTGCGGCGAGTTCGGCCGGGTCCAGTGCCCTCAGCAGCGCGCGCAGATGCACCGGGTACCCGATGAGCACCTGCGGTCGCGCGGCGAGCAGTTCGGCCTTGATCTCCTCCATCGGCCGGTCGGTGAGCAGCACATGGCGGCGGAACAGTCCGGCCTTCTCGAAGCCGCGCGAGGGCGGCGCGAACGGCCTGATGTGCGAGAGGCGGTCCGTGGGCAGATAGCGCCCGGTGGCCAGGAACCGGCGTACGCACGAGGCCATGTGGTAGTCGTGGCTGTGCTGGTCGTGGACGACGGTGACCCGGCGTCCGGTGGAGCCGCTGGTGCGGAAGGTGGGCACGGTACCCGGCTCCACCCCGTCCGCGAGGAGTTCCTCCAGGGGCCGGCTGCGCAGGACCTCCTTGTCGATGACCGGCAGCTTCGCCACCTCGGCGAGGGAGCGCAGCGGGCCGGTGCGGTGGTCGGGGCTGTCCCGGTAGTACGGGACCCGTGCCCTGGCGTGCGCCAGCATCCGGTTCAGCTGCGAGAGCTGGCGCCGGCGCAGCGAGCGCCGGGAACCGTACTGCCGGGCGAACGTGACGGGCACGTACCAGGCCTCTCGGAGGAACATCTCGTCATCTCCCCTTCGGCGGCGGGGCCGTCAGGCGGCGGTGCGGGACACGGCGGAGCGGCGCGGCAGGAACCGGCCGAGCGCGCTGAACCAGCGGGTCGGGGCGAGCAGCACGAACAGGGCGAGCACGACGTGCGTGATGATCAGCGCGAACGCCTCGTACTTGCTGGCCGGGTGGCCGAGCCGGACCGTCATGTGGGAGGCCCAGGTCCACACCTCGGGGATGGTCTGCCACTGCGGGTCGGTGTGGTCGTTGACCGTGAGGTACGCGAGGTCCTCCAGACCGGAGAGCATCAGCAGGAGCATCGCGTAGGCGAGCCGGCGCACCAGATGGGCCGCGCCGCCGCCGATCCGGAAGCAGAAGGCGAAGGTCAGGATCAGGAACGGCGTGAGCGTGAGGACGTAGTAGTACAGCTCGGGGTGGTTCTCCGCGTAGAAGAAGATCTTCGGCACGAAGTAGGTGAAGTAGAGCAGGAAGCACAGCGGCACGACGAGGTGCAGTCTGAGCTTCTTGGCCCACTCCGGGTCGAGCTGGGCGATCGCCTCGGCGGCGAGGACGAAGGGCACCAGCTTGAACAGCATGATGGCGAGGCTCTTGACCTCGCGGTCGTGCGGCATGGCGAACCACACGATGCCGGCGAAGACGAGGCTGAGCGCGGTCAGAACCAGGAAGGGCGCATGGCGCCGGAGCGTGGTCAACGCTTCTCCGTAAGCAGATCGGTGGGGATGGGGGCCGCGGCCGCCGGGGCGGGTGCGGGGTTGCGCGGGGCGTCGGGCTCCACGCCGAAGCGGAGCAGGGACCTCGCCCTGGCCTGCGCCTCCCGGAGCTCGCCGTAGGTGTCGGCGACCAGCAGCAGGTAGCCGAGCTTGTGACCCGCCTGGGTGTAGCGCCGCACCCGGCTGCCGGGGCCCGCGAACAGCCTCAGCTCGGCGGTCTGCGGCAGTGCGCGGACCTCGTCGGCCCCCTCCACGGTGCGCAGGACGCCGTCGGTGTCGGTGGTCAGGATCTGCAGCGCCGTCTTCTTGTCGTGGCGTGGCTGCAGTTCGAAGGGGAGGCCGAGGGCGAGGCGGAGCGCGGCCTCGTAGGTGTCGATGCCGTACGCGTGCCGGACGAGCAGCGGCATGCCGTTGCCGCCGAGCCGGGCGCCCATCTCGATGAAGCGGATCTCCTCGGTGCGGTCGACGACGAAGTCGAAGTTCACCGGGCCGTCCGTGTGCCCGAGCGCGCCGCAGATGTCCATGACCATGGAGCGCAGGGCGATCTCCGTGGCCGGCGCCAGCTCGGCCGGGACCGTGTGACCGGTCGTGATCATGTGGGGCGCCCCGGTGGTGCCGCGCTCGGTGACCGCGATGGTCGCCAGCCTGGCGTCGCGGAGGAACGCCTCGGCGGAGAGATGCCTGCCGAGCAGCATCTCCTCGACGATCACCTCGCCCGAGAAGGAGTACCTGCGGGCCTCCTCGACGGCCTCGGGCAGTGCGGCCTGGTCGGCGACGACCCGGACGCCCTTGCTGCCGGAGGAGTCGCTCGGCTTCACGATCACGGGCAGCGGCAGCGCGGCGGCGGCGACTCGCAGCTCCACCGGGTCGGCGGACTGGATGTAGGCGTACGTGGGCAGTCCGAGCCGCTCCAGCACCTCGTGGAAGTATCCCTTGTCGACCGAGGCCCGGACCGCGTCCGGCGCGGGCTGGTGCGGGGTCCCCAGCAGCCGGCTCAGTTCGGCCACCGACTCCTGGGCGGCGTCGCTCGCGGGTGAGATCACCGCGGCGATCTCGAGATGGCCGACCATGGCGGCGATCCGCTCCGGGTCCCGGGTGGTCATGCACAGGAACAGATCGGCGGCGGACGCGCCGAGGGCGTCCGGGCGCTGGTCGACGCCGACGACTCCGTACCCGAGGCGGCGCGCCCCGTGGTAGGCGGGCAGCTGGTCCTCGCCTCCGCCCAGCACGAGGATGTGAGGCTTTGTCATGGCAGGTTCCCTGTCTGGAGCAGCGGCGCGGGCGCCGCCCGGCCGGTGGACTCGTTTCGGTAGGCGTAGAGGTCGTCCTGCGGCCGGACGGGCACGTTGGCCTCGCGGATCTGGTAGCGGGGCAGCCCGGCGCTGCCCCGCATGACCCGCACCATGTAGCGGGCGAGCAGGGCGAGGGCGCCCAGTCCCGCCGTGTGCAGCAGGACGGAGGCCAGTGCCAGCGGCTGTACCCCGCTGCCGGCCGCGGTCAGCGCCACGGCCGCCGCCGCGGCGCCCAGCGCCGCGAGGTAGATGAGGGTGAGCGGCCGGTAGGAGAAGCCGACGAAGAGATCGGCGGCGTGCCGGAACAGCTTCCCCAGCGACCATTTGGCCCGTCCGGCGGCGCGCGGCGCGTGCGCCGTCTGCACCGTGGCGTACCGCGCGCCGATCAGCGGCAGGGTCGCGATGAAGTAGGGGGTGCTGACCTTGCATTCCGCGACCTTGCGGGCCACCGAGGTGCGCACCACCCGGAACACCGAGGCGTGGACCGGCAGTTCGATGCCGAGGATCCGGGTGGCGATGGCCTGGTGACCGACCGTGCCCAGCCGGCGGTACCAGGGGTCCTGCCGGCCGGTCCGGACCGCGAACACCGCGTCGTGGTCCTCCTCCACGGCCCGCCGGACCAGCTTGTGGAGCTCCTCGGGCGGCGACTGCAGATCGGCGTCCAGCTGTACGGTCCATTCCTTCGACGCGTACGAGAAGCCGGCGGTGAAGGCCGATTCGAGTCCGAAATTGCGGGCGAACGAGATGTAGCTGACGCGCGGGTCGTCGCGGGCGATGCGCTTGATGATGCCGAGGGTGCCGTCCGTGCTTCCGTCGTCGACGAAGAGGATTTCGGCATCCCCGTACCGGTACACCTCCTCCTTGATGCGCAGGTATGCCTGCTCTATGCATTCCTCCTCGTTGAAACAGGGCACCATCGCGGTGATCGAAAGCGTGGCAGGCATCCTGGCCATCGTCCGTCGCCTTTTCTGTTCGCGCCCGGTCCGGGTCAGTCGAACATCGCGTTCATGGTCTCGTGCGTGGTCGCCTTCTGCTGGTCAGCGCGGCTGGCCCAGCAGGTGTTGAGGATGATGCGGGTCTTGTCGGCGTTCAGCGGGACCGTGCGGTGCAGCGTGGTGTCCGAACGCAGGAAGTAGAGGTCGCCCTTGGCGTGGCCGTAGCTGCGGATCGGGTGCTTCTGCAGGTACTCCTCGACGCGCGGGTCGTCCTTGTTCCAGTCCGTGTGCGGAACGCACTGCAGCATGCCGCCGTACTCCAGCGACGGGGCCTCGATCAGCCAGATGACGGTGAAGCTGAAGTCGCCCCAGTGCCAGCCGTGGGTGTCACCCTTCTGGTGCTGGCGGGTGATGATGTACTTCTCCTCGTCCCACGGGCAGCCCATGACCTCCTCCTTGGCCAGGCGGGACAGGAAGCCCTTCAGTGCCGGCGACTCGTACACGGCGGGGATCAGCGAGCCGTCCGTGGCGATGGACTTCTGGCCGACCGTGGACATGTAGCGCGGGGAGTCACCGGTCTCCTTGAGCCGGATGTCGATGCGCTTCTGGTGGGTGTCGATCAGCTCGTGGGTCTCCTGGGCGACCGCGGCGAAGACGTCCGCGGAGACCAGGCCGGGGAGCTTGACGTAGCCCTCGCGGCGGAAGTGCTGGGAGAGCCCGAGCACCTCGTGGTCGTCGGCGAACCGCTCCGCGATGTTCTTCGCGATCAGCTCTTCCACATTCTCGGCGGTGATGCTGTTCTGCGACACAGTGGCCGTCCCCTCGAATAGAAGACGCGGAATTCCCGGAATCCCGGCGACTCGGCGCCGGCCCGCTCTCCGCTGTTGACGCCTCGATTCTTCCGATCGCCCCCGCGGTCCGGTAGTGCCGGCTTCACCGATTACGGGTGAGGAAGCCACCACGTGGCCGGGCGTGAAGATCTCACATGTCCCGTGAGGAAATCACGAGCCCCTTGCCGGTGAAATACACACGCTTGCAGGAGCCGGTCCGTTGCGGTCAAATCCCAAAAGAAGCGGGGGACTCATGGAACTCCGCCACGGATGTGCCGTGCGATTCCAGGGAGGAAAACAAACGATGACGAGAACAGCGGTTGTGGCCGGCGGTGCGGGTTTTCTCGGCTCGCATCTGTGCGAACGGCTGCTCGCGGACGGCTGGCGGGTCTTCTGCGTCGACAATTTCGTCACCGGGTCCCCCGAGAACGTGGCTCATCTCGTCGGCGACGCGTTCCGGCTGGTGGAGGCCGATGTCACGGCGGGACCGCCGGCGATCGAGGGCCCGGTCGACGCCGTGCTGAACCTGGCCTCCCCCGCCTCTCCGGTCGACTACCTCGAACTGCCGCTGGAGACCCTGCGGGTGGGCTCCGAGGGCACCCGGCACCTGCTGGACCTGGCCCGGGCGAAGGGCGCGCGGTTCGTTCTCGCCTCCACCTCGGAGACGTACGGCGACCCACTGGTGCACCCCCAGCCGGAGTCCTACTGGGGCAACGTCAACCCGGTGGGGCCGCGTTCGGTGTACGACGAGGCCAAGCGGTACGCCGAGGCGATCACGATGGCGTACCGCCGCACGCACGGCGTCGACACCGGCATCGTCCGGATCTTCAACACGTACGGGCCGAGGATGCGCGCCCACGACGGCCGCGCCGTGCCCACCTTCATCCGGCAGGCACTCGCCGGGCGGCCGATCACCGTGGCCGGCGACGGCTCGCAGACGCGCTCGCTGTGCTACGTGCCCGACCTGATCGACGGCATCGTCCGCATGACGGAGTCGGACCTGGCGGGGCCCGTCAACCTCGGGAACCAGGAGGAGATCTCGGTCCTCAGGCTCGCCGAGTGGATCCGGGAGCTCACCGGGTCCGCCTCCGGCATCGTGCACGTGCCGCGCCCCACGGACGATCCGTCGATCCGCCGGCCCGACACCACGAAGGCGCGCGAAGGGCTCGGCTGGACGGCGCGGTTCACGACGGAGCGCGGACTGACCGCGACGATCGACTGGTTCCGGACCCGGTCGGCCGCCGGTCTGGAGGGCCTGCAACTCGCCGGTGCAGAGGAAATGTAGAACCCGCTGGCACCGTTCGGCGAAGGAGCGACCGGATCGGGGGCAGGCGTGGTGCGTCGGGTTTCGGCGGTCATGGGAAGCCGGCGGTCACACGTTCACCCAGCCCTTGCTGGTGGCGAGCACGCCCGCCTCGAAGCGGCTGCGCGCCCCCAGGCGCTGCATCAGGTCGGCGGTGACGCGCCGTATGGTCCGTACGGAAACGCCCAGTTGGCGGGCTATGGCCTCGTCCGTCAGCCCTTCCGTGAGCAGGTCGAGCACGGCCCGCTCCGGTGGGGTCAGGGGGTTGCCGGTGCCGGACACGGCTTCGGCCGCGCTCTCGCCGAGCGGCTGCGCCTGCTGCCAGGTCTGCTCGAAGAGGGCCAGCAGCGCGGTCAGCGCGCCGGTGCCGTCCAGCACCAGTGCCCCCATGTCGGCCGCGGTCGGGTCCATCGGCACGATCGCCCTGCTGCGGTCGTAGATGAGCATGCGCAGCGGCAGCCGGGGCACGGTGCGCACCAGACCTCCGCGCTCCCCCAGCCAGGCCACGTACTCCCTGGTCGCAGGGGAGTTGCGGCAACTGTCGAGGAAGATGTACCGGAGGCGGACCCCCCGGTCGCTGGTCGAGGTGTCCAGCGGCCGGGCGGCCTCCAGGTGCTCCTCGCTCTGGCCCCCGCCGGGGACGAACGCCGCTATCTCGCTGGTACAGGTCTCGGCCAGATGCTCGATCTTCGACTGGATCTGGTCCATGGTCCGCAGCTTCTGCACCTCGGTGACGTCCTGCCCGCCGGTGGCGCGGAGGTCGGCGAGCATCCCGGCCACCGCGACCCGGCTCGCCCTGATCTGCCGTTCCCGCTCCAGGAGTTCGGTCTCCTGGCTCGCGAGCAGCGACGTCAGGCCCAGCTCCGGGTCGACGAGGCGGCCCGGGCCGCCGTCCGCCGACGGCCGCACGAGGGACAGTGCGGCCAGCCGGTCCAGGGCCGAGCGCGCACGTGCCTCGGGCCATCCCAAGGCCTCCGCGAGACCGGAAACGGCCCCCGGGCCGTCCTTGAGCATGGCGCGGTATACCGCTTCCTCATCCGGGCCGATCCCCAATCGACCGAGCATGGTTCCCCTCCCCCAGGGCGGCGGTGGGTCGCACCGCACATCACTTCCGCGCGCGTGGTCACGGACGCGGATGCGGCCGCACACTCTACGCGATGGCCGATTCCGGACGGCAGCGTTTCGGGCCCCGGGGACACGGTTGTTACTCCCGTCGCAGGTCCCGGAAACAACAGCGCCTCGGTGACCCGGACAGCGGTCCGGGCCGGCGCGGCGGGGCGACCGTGTATCTCGTAGACATCCGGCTGGAATCCACCACTCGCCTCTCCCCCGCCGATGTGCGGGCCCTGCTGTCGCAGGCGGCCCGTCCCGGCGACGGGGTGGAGCACATCTACGTCCAGCCGGGGCCGCCGTCCGCCGGAGCGCCGCCCCGGGAGGCGGCGCCGTCCCTCGACGTCGTGCTCTTCCTCTCCCATCTCACGCTCACCGAGTCGGAGCGTGCCGCCGACACGGTGCTGGGGCGCTGCACGACCGGGGGCCTGCGGTTCCGAAGGCTCTCGGCGATGCCGCTGACCCTGCTGGTGGAACTGCTGGGCCTGGACGGCTGACCGCCGACGGGCACGGCCCCCGGAGGGCCCCACGACAGCCCGGTGGAGACCGCTGGCCGTCACGGACGGCGAGCCCTGCCGCCGGCCCGCTCCGGCACGGGGCCCGGGCCGGCGGACGTGTCCTCGTGCTGCCATTGCAGGTCCCTGACACGAGAAACCTCTGGGCAAGGCCGCCGTCCCCGAGCAGAGTGGTCCCACCGGGACAGAGCGCCGATCGACGGGGAAAGGCGCGCAAACCAGGCCGGCACGACCGGCCTGCGTACCGGGACCGATCTGCTCAGCCGATGTGTCCAGGGGGGACCATGCAGACTTTCCTCAGTGCCCAGCACAAGACGGCGCTCGCGGCGGCCGCGCTCGCCGCCGTCCTCCTGGGACCCGGGACGGTGGCCGGAGCGGCTGCCGCCGGCGCCCACGGGGCGTCCCCGGAGCGCGGCGCCGTGACCGTGGCCGGCGGCCCGCACGGCAAGCCCGCCCACCAGGCGAAGAACGGCAACATATGGGGCCCGTGACCGCGTCGGCCTCCACGGAGACCCTGCATCTGAACCTGCTCGGCCCGGTCGAGGCCCATCGCGGCGGCGCCCCGGTCAAACTCGGCGGGCCCAAGCCCCGCACCGTACTCGCCGCGCTGCTCCTCGCCCGGGGCCGCGTCGTCAGCGACACCCGGCTGGCGGCTCTGCTCTGGGACGACCGCCCGCCCTCCACCTGCACGGCCCAGCTCCACACGTACGCCTCCCGCGTCCGCCGGCTGCTGGGCCCCGACGTCGACGTGGAGCGCCGCCGCCCCGGCTACCTCATCGGGCTGCCGGACCACGGCGTACGCGTCGACCTGCTGGAGTTCCAGGAGCGGGCCGCGCGGGGCGCCGAGGCACTGGCCGCCGGCGACCCGGCGACCGCCGCCGGTGAACTGCGCCGCGCCCTCGCCGTCTGGCGGGGCGCGGCGCTGGGCGGTGTCTGCGACCCGCTCGCCGACGTCGAGCGCGACCGGCTGGAGGAGGAGCGCCTCGTCACCCTGGAACGCCGTATCGACGCCGATCTGGAGCTGGGACGGCACGCCGAGCTCATCCCCGAACTCATCGCGCTCATCGCCACCGACCCGCTGCGCGAGGGCCTGCGCGGTCAGCTGATGACGGCGCTGTACCGGGCGGGGCGGCAGGCGGACGCGCTCGCCGCCTACCGGGCGGCCAGGGCCACGCTCGCCGACGAACTCGGTCTGGAGCCCTCGGCCGAACTCCGCCGTCTGCACCAGGCGTTGCTGACCGGACATCCGTCCCTGCTGCCGCGCTCTCCGCGCGGCTCCCGGGGCACCGCACCGGAGGCGTCCGTACCGCCCGCGCCCGCCGTGGCACCGGCGGCACGAGAGCCGGTCGCCGTCACGCCGCGGGCGGTGGCCACGGCGGCGCCGGGGGCGGCCACGCCCCTGACGCGGCGCCCGGAGCGCCCGCTCCGGCCCGCCGAACTGCCGCCCGCACCGGCCGACTTCACGGGGCGGGCCCAGGAAGTGATGCGGCTGGGCACGGCGCTGACCGGCCGCCGTCCGCGCCGCCCCGACCAGGCCGTCCATGTGGTGACCGGCCTGCCCGGCATCGGCAAGACGGCCGTCGCCCTCCACACGGCGCACCGCGTCAAGCGCTCCTACCCGGACGGGCAGATCCACCTCGACCTGCGCGGCTCCGGCCCCGAGCCGCTGGACCCTGCGGACGCCCTGGGCGAACTTCTGCGACTGGTCGGCGTGCCGGCGCACCGGATCCCGGGCACCCTCGACGAGCGCGTCCGCACCTGGCGCACCCGGACCGCGGACCGGCGTCTGCTGCTGGTGCTCGACGACGCTGCCGACGAACGCCGACTGCGTCCGCTGCTGCCCGTCACCGACGGGTGCGCGGTGCTGATCACCAGCCGCTCGGGACTGTACGCGCTGGAGGGAGTGAGCCGAACGGTCCTGGCGCCGCTCTCGCCGCCCGAGTCGCGGGACCTGTTCGAGAAGCTGGCGGGCCGCTCCCGGACGGGCGCCGAACCCGCCTCCGCCGCGGCCGTGGTCCACGTCTGCGCCGGGCTGCCCCTCGCCCTGCGCATCGCTGGCTCGAAGGCCGCGGCCCGGCCGCACTGGCCGCTGTCCCGGCACGCCGGCCGGCTCGCCGACCCCGACCGGACCCTGGCCGAACTGGCCTTCTCGGACCTGTCGTTGCGCGACCGCCTGCTGGAGGCGTACCGCCGGCTGGAGCCCGCCGCCCGCCGGGCCCTGCGGTTCCATTCGGCGCTCGGCCCGCAGCCGGTACCGGCCGGCACGGCCGCCCGCGCCCTGGGCACCGGTGTCGAGGAGGCCGAGGAACTGCTCGCCGACCTGGCCGCCGGCCACTGGACCGACGTGGTCCGCGGGCACGGCGGACACGCGTACCGGATGCACCCGCTGGTCCGGCTGTTCGCCGGCGGCATGCTGGCGGAGGAGGAAGGCGCCGTCCCCCGCGTGTTGCCGGTGCGCTCCTCCTGGGCACTGACCAGAACGGGCGACACGGCCTGACGGCCGGCCCGGAAAGCCCGTGGAAGCACCCCCGACACCAGAGAAACGAGGCAGGTCCGCTCATGCCGAGCCCTTCCGGCTTCAGCTACGAAGCCCGCGCCGACGGAACCATCGTCATCACTCACCGCCGCCGCAAGGCCGCGACCCTGCGCGGCGACCGCGCCGCGCAGTTCGCCGAGGAGGTGGAGTCCGGCGACGCCCAGGAGGTGATGGCGCGCTGGACCGGCTCGTACAAGTTCGGCAACGAGCGCACCGCCCGCAACCATCCGAGGAACCAGGGGCGCCGCGCCTGAACCCGTCCCCGGGAGCGGACGGCGTCCCACGAGAACGAGAAAAGGAATCCATTGATGACTGGCGCGTCCCGCAGAATCGCTGTCTTCGGCGCGGGCTACATCGGCCTGGTGACGGGAGCGTGCTTCGCGGAGCTGGGTCACCGTGTCGTCGTGCGTGACATCCGACCCGAGCGGATCGGGTTGCTGAACTCCGGCGAAGTGCCCTTCTTCGAGCCGGGCCTCGGCGACCTGATCACCCGCAACAAGGAGCGGCTGGCCTTCACGCTGGACGTGCACGAGGCGGTACGCGACGCCGAAGTGGCCTTCGTCTGCGTCGACACCCCGCCCACCGCCTCGGGCGACGCCGACCTGTCACGCGTCTGGGCGGTCGTGGACGCCCTGCGCGACGCCTCGCACCTGGTCGCCGTCGTCGTCAAGAGCACGGTGCCGGTCGGCACGGGTGCGCGGGTGCGGGCCGCCCTCGACGAGCGGGGGCTCGGCCACGTGGGATACGCCTCGAACCCCGAGTTCACCGCGGAGGGCAGGGCGGTCGAGGACTTCCTGTGCCCCGACCGCGTGGTGATCGGCGCCTCGGACGACACCGTCGCGCGGTGGGTCGCGGACCTCTACCAGCGGCTGGACTCGCCGGTCGAGCTGATGGACGTCGCCTCGGCCGAGATGGTCAAGCTGGCCTCCAACGCCCTGCTCGCCACACGGATCACCTTCATCAACGAGATCGCGACCGTCTGCGAGGCCACCGGCGCCGACATCGGGCACGTGTCCCGTGCCGTGGGCCTGGACCACCGTCTGGGACCCCACTTCCTGAAGGCGGGTCTCGGCTACGGCGGTTCGTGCTTCCCGAAGGACTCCCGCGCGCTGCGGGCGATGGCCAGCAACTCCGGCTACCCCTTCCAGCTGCTGAACGCGGTCATCGAGGTGAACGAGCTCCAGCCCAGGCGGGCCATCCAGCGGCTGAAGACCGAGCTAGACGGCCTGAAGGGCCGCCGGATCGCGCTGCTGGGCATGACGTTCAAGCCCGGCACGGACGACATGCGCGAGGCCCCCAGCGCGATCATCGCCTCCCGCCTCCTCGCCGAGGGCGCCACGGTCACCTGCTGGGACCCGATGGCCCCGTACACCGACGGCGGGCAGGAACCCTGGGGCTCGGCCACCCGGCTGCCGGACCCCCTCGGCGCGATGACCGACGCGGACGCGGCGATCCTGGTCACCGAGTGGCCCGAGCTGACGGACGTCGACTGGCCGACCGCTGCCCGCGTGATGCGGAACCCGCTGCTCCTTGACGGCCGCAACCTGCTCGACCCCGCCGCCCTCCTCTCCGCGGGCTTCACCCACATGGGCGTCGGGCGGGCCACAAGGCGCCCCCACTGAGGAACCGGGTCACCGGCCGCCCGCGTCAGGCGGCATGCCACTGGTGCGCCTGACCGCCCCGCCACTCGACCCAGTTCGGGTCGTCGAGGAGGTCCCAGGCGTCCGGGAGACCCGCCCGGCGGAGGAACTCGATCACGTCCTTGTCGTCGTGCGCGAGACCGAGGATCTCCCCGCGCACGGTGACCCGCCGCCCGCCGGACGGGGACGGCCGGTGCACGACGATCGGCGGAGCCATGCATCCAGGGTGCGCCGCGCGCGTCGTGATCGCAGCCGGTCGCGGGCGGCGGTACGCACGGGGCCCGGGACGACGCGCCGGGCCGCCGGGCGCGAAACGCTCGGCCGGACGCTCGGCCCGACGCGCCGTGCGTCTACCTCCCCGGCTGCCCGGGCGGCCGGGGGACGCCGAGGCTGCCCCACGGCGCGCACACCTCGCACATCACCAGCTCCGGGAACTCCTCCAGGGCGATGACGACGTGCTCCTTGTCCAGGTAGCCGAGCTGCGTTCGGTACAGCCCGCAGTTCCCCCGGTGCAGCATGGGCTGGGCGCCCTCCACTCGGGCGGGCTGCAGCTTCCACGACAGCTCGATCCGGGCCACCTCACGGCGCCTGCGGTCTTCCTCCTCCTCACGCTTCAGCTCGTCGAGGATGCGCTCGGTCTGCCTCAACTGGTAGGCGAGCCAGTCGCGCAGGCCCTCGTTGAGCCTGATGCGCTCGGAGCGCGACAGGTCGGACATGGCCCCCTGCCCCGATCACGCCGCGGCGGAGCTGGTCGGCGGCGCCCCGCCGGAACCGTCCCCTGCCGCATCCTGCGCGGTGCCGTCCCTTCCCGAGCCGTTTCCGCCGGACCCGTGCCCGGAGCCGTCCCCGCCGGCCTCGCGCCCGCGGGCTTCGCGCCCGTAACCGTCGCCACCGGAGCCGTCCCCGCCGGAACCGCTCGCCGCAACCGTGTCGTCGGCCTGGGCGGGCGCAGCCCCGACGTTCTCGGCCCCGACAGGCTCTGCGTGCTTGAGCGCCATGCGGGCCTTCACCACGTCCGGCCCGGTGAGAGCCGCCCAGTACGGGTGGGTCGACACGTCGATCGACAGCGTCAGCACGAGCTCGCGCAGCCGGGCCTCCTCGGCCCTCTGCTCCTCGCTCCACCCCGGGCTCTCCGGGAACTCGCGACGGTAGCTGGAGTAGTGCCCCTCTTCCCCCGTCCACCCTTCGGCGGGCTCGACCGACCACGGCAGCTCCCGGCACAGCGCGCGGTACGCGGACCGGGCCTGGTGAAGGCGCAGCTGGGCGTCGCGAAGATCGTCGGGGAAGTCGTCATCGGCCACAGCCAGAATGATACGCCTGTTCGAATATCTGGCGGGAGGGCCGACCGGGTGATGTCGTCCGCGTCGCGCACCCCCCGCGGGCGGCGAGGGGACGGCGGCACAGGAGTGGCGACCATGGCCGGGACCATCCGACGCGGCACCCTCGGAACCTCCTGCCGAACAAAAGGGCCCGGCTCGGACATGTCCGAGCCGGGCTGAGCGGCGGCGGCTTCGGGATGCGAACCCGAGAGCCACGCATGACGAGGCCGGCAAGATCACCCCGTGAGGTGCCGCACCGTGCACCGCACCCCGTCTCCGCTGATCAGGGAGATACGCCTTTGATCGGCGTGACGCCGGACCCGACCTGTCACGAACCGGCCCGTCTCCCGCAGGACACGCATCGTCCAGGTCAACGATCAACCAGGCGGAAGTCGTAGTAGTGCTCGCCCGCGACCAGGACCGAGGTGACGTGGACCGGAAGCCCTTGTGCGGTGCGGGGCACCTCTTGGGTTGTCTGCCGGGTGAAGCCGAGGGAGACACCGGGGACGAAGGGGTGCTCGGCCTCGGACGTGTCGACGGTCCAGCCGCGCTCGACCGCCCGACGGAACAGGTCCTCGGCGGGGGTGTTGAAGACGTCGTCGTCGCCGAGAAGGACCCGCACGTCCGCCTCCCGTCCCTCACCCGGCCACCACAACTCGACTGCGGTGACTGCCTCGCCCGACTCCTCCAGCAGGATGTTGACGCGCACGTTGCCGCAGGAGGTGTAGATCGTCTTCTCGTCGTCATCCTGCTCGACCTCGTGGGGCCCCCACGGGGACACCGCTGCGACCGCTTCATCGAGGGACATTCCCAGCCGTACGGGCCCGGCGCCGCGAGGCGGGTCCAGAACAATGTCCACAAGTGCTCCTTCTGCGCTCTACTTGAGAATGTCGTAGTCGATCGTCCAGCCGCGCTTCTTGAGCATCGCCTGGAATTTCCGGTTCTTTTCAAGACTGGCGATCATGTCGGCGATGTGCGTGTCGTACTTGGTGCCGAACTTGCGGCGGCATTCGTCGATGTCCATCTTCATCGCCTTGTCCCAGCGCCCCGCATCGATCAGCGCTCTCTGATCGGCGCGCCACTTGATTGATTTGTGGCTCGATCCCGTGCTCGTCATCTTACGATGATCGTCGTACTCCATTCTGATGGCCGGCCCCATTCCGGCGCCGCCACCGTCCGCGTTCGTCCGGAATCCGGGCTCGTCCAGATGGGCGTAGGCATTCTTCGCCGGGATGTGGTTGATCTCCATGTCGACGTCCGTGCGCCGGTTGCCGTCGTCGTCCTTGAGGTTGGCGGGTGTCATCCCGCTGTACCAGCCGCCTGACTCGGTGCAGCCCTTGGCGATCTTCAGGCCTTCGGGGTCCATCCAGGCGTGCGGGTTGCTGACGTAGGCGACCGGGTTCGGCGCGGCTGCGAGCCCGAGCGGGTCGGGGCTGGCATAACGCGCGGTGGTGGGGTCGTAGTAGCGGAAGCAGTTGTAGTAGAGCCCGGTCTCCGGGTCGTCGTACTGGCCCGGAAACCGCAACGGTGTGTATGCCACGGCGTCCCGGTTCCACAGCGTGCTGCCCCACACGGTGGTTCGGGCATGCCATCCGACGTGGCCCTGCTCGTCGACGAGTTCGCTCGGGGCGCCGATCAGGTCGGTGACGATCGCGAAGAATCGGGAATCAGTCTCCGCACCCTCCCCCGGAACGCCGTCCCGACGGGTTCGGCGCTCTCGCTGAGCCAGCGGCACGCGCCCGTTGTAGTCCCAGGTGAGCGTGGTGTCGTTGGCGGTGTCGGTCTGCTCGACAAGCCGGGTTCCGTCCCAGGTGAAGAGCACGGAGTGAAGCACGGTGCTGCCGTCGTCGGACATGCGGTGCTTGGCGGTACGCCTGCCGAGCGGATCGTAGGTGTACCGCCACAGCGCCCCGTCGGGGGTGCGGCAGGCGACCAGCCGACTCTCCGCGTCCCAGGTGTAGTGCCAGGTGTCGGGCTTGCGTGACAGGCGGGTCCGCCGGCGCAGCACGGTACGGCCTGCGGCGTCGTACTCGCAGCGCACGTTTCCGGCGGCCAGCAGCCGCGTGCCCTCGAAGGTGCGCGTGCCACGGGCTCCGGTCCGGCGAGCGGCGTCGGGCCACGTCCCCTCGGTCTGGTTGCCTGCCGCGTCGTATGCGTAGGTCTCGGTCCAGTTCTCCGCCGTCACCCGGACCGGGCGTCCCACGGTGTCGAGTGCGAAGTGCGTGCTCGTGCGCCTGACCTCGTCGGTGATCCGCTCGAGAAAGCCGTCCGCTCGATATGCGAAGGAACGCGCGCGTACCGTCTCCTCGGGCGTGGAGAGCACGTGCGAGGCCAGCCGTCCGGCCGCGTCCCAGGCCGATGTGAGCGTCAGCGCGGGGGCGTCTCGGCCGATGGTGCGGGTCAGTTCCCGGCCGCAGGGGTCATGGGTGAACGCCAGGGTGTGGCTGCCGCCGCGCAGGGCGGTGCGGTTGCCCACGGCGTCGTAGACGGACTCCGACACGGCTCCCGAAGGAGTCGTCCGCCGCACGGTTCGCCCTGCGGCGTCGTACTGGAACCGCATGGTCCGCCCGTCGACGGTCTCCGTCACGACGCGGCCCAGCGCGTCCCGTTCCCACACCACGGTCGAGGTGGGCGAGGCTGCACTCAGGAGCTCTCCGTCGGCGTCGTACGTGTAGCGCGTGGTCCTGCCGGCCACGTCCTTGGACACGACCCGGCCGCACACGTCGTACGCGGTGCGGATCTTGTCGCCCTGCGGCGTCGTGTGCAGCACGATGCGGCCGGCCGCGTCGTACGCATAGGTGGCGGTCCGGCCGTCGAAGTCGGTCTCGGAAACGGTGTTGCCGGCCGCGTCGTAGACGTACGTCCAGGTGAGGCCCTGAGGGTTGCGCACCTCGGTGAGCCGCAACTCGGTGTCGTACGCGAACTCGTAGCGTGCTCCGTCCGCTCCGGTGCGAGCGGAGAGAAGGTCGAAGTGGGTGTACTCGAACCGCGTTGTGTCACCCCGGGGGTCGGTGTGCGAAAGGCAGTTGCCTTCGGCGTCCCAGGTCCAGGACTCCTCCGTACCGTCAGGGTGGACACGGCGGGAGAGCCAGCCCTCGGCCCGCCATTCCATGACGGTGACGGCTCCGCTCGGGTCGGTCGTGCGCACGGGGCGGCCGAAGGCGTCCCGTACGACCGAAGAGCGCCGTCCGAGAGGGTCGGTGACTGCGAGAGCGACGCCGACACGGTCGTGCTCGATCCGCCGGACCGCGCCGGTGGGGTCTGTCTCCTCGACGACGGCACCCTGGGCGTCGAGGCGGTAGGAGGAGGACGTGCCGTCGGGAGCCGTGAGGGAGATGCGGTTGCCACGGCCGTCGAACCGCTGCCGCCATACCGCACCGTTGGGATGGGTCGTTTCTTCGGGCAGGTCGAAGTCGTTGTAGACGGTGGAGGCGACGGTGCCGTCAGGGCGTCGAATCGACGTCAGATTCCCGCGCTCGTCCCAGGTGAACTCGGCCGTGTTGCCCAGCTCGTCGGTCCGGGACAGCAGGTTGTCGTACCGGTCCCATTCGCGCAGGACGGTGTTTCCCAGGGGATCCGTTTCAGAGATCACCTGTCCGGACGCGTTGAGCCGGGAGACGGTGACCGCTCCGGTGGAGTCGGTGAAGCGGGTGATGCGCGCGGTGTCGTCGTAGGAGAAGCGGGAGGACAGCGCGCCGTCGGGACCGATGGTCTGCACGACACGGCCGGCGGCGTCGTAGAGGTAACGGTAGGTGTGGCCGTTTCGGTCGGTCCACGACGTCACGCGCTGCTCGTCGTCATAAGTGAACAGCAGCGGGTCCCCGGAGAAGTTCCGTACGGCTTCCAGCCGTCCCCGATCGTCGTATCCGAACGCCGCGACCTCGACCGGCCCGTCGGGCGTGTGCAGACAGAGACCGGTGATCCGTCCCAGTGAGGCATCCGACGACACGGCGAGCCGATACCCGCCCTCGTGCACCACCATCGTCGGCAGCCCGTTCTCGGTGCGCGCTATTCGGAGGACGTTGCCGTTGCGGTCCTCCACTTCGGACAGCCAGTACAGGCCACCCCCCTCGTACGGGTTGCCGGTGAACCGCCGCGAGAGGCCCGAATGCCGGTCCAGGGCTTCGTACGTGACGTTGCCCAGCGCCGTACGTTCGACGAAGGCGAGCGGCACCCGGTCCCCCTCCAGAGGGAGGACCTCCTCGCCCTCCTCTGCCGGCAGGTAGGGGTAGAACAGGACCGAGCCGTCCTCGCGCGCCCAGGCTGCGCCCGTGCCGGCCGGTTCCACGCGTTCGTCCAGAGTGGAGGTCCAACTGGCTCCGAAACAGTGCCCGAACCGGTAACTCGAGATGTGCGTGCGCTGAAGCACCAGCGGCAGCACCCCCGGAAGCGAGACGTCGGTCTGGGTGAGAACCATCTCGCCCGACGCGACGTCCACGGGGTCGGTCTTGCACCGCCGCTTGAACAGCGAAGCCGCAAGTTCGCGGGCCCGTTCCCCCGCCTCTCGCAGCGGCTTCGGGCGACGGCGGCCCTCCTCGGACCTTCCTCTCCGGCCGTCGAGACCGCCTTCGTCCTTGCCGTCCTTCGCCGCGATGGCCTTGACGCGGTCGCGGACGTCGCCGTCGGTGTCCTTGTGGGTCTTGGAGCCCTTGGTGATGGCGTCGGGGATCTTCTTGCCGACGTGGTCGCCAAGGTCGTTGAGCGCCTTGGTGAGTTTCTCGGTGACACCTTCGATGGTGGTATCGAGAACGGCGGTCAGGGAGTCCTTGCCCTTGGCGCGGCCGTGGTGGCCCTTGGCCTTGCCCAGTTTGCCGCCCGCCCGGGTCTTCATGGAGATCTGCACGCTGGCCAGATGCATGCCGGCCTTGCCGTGCGCGTCGTGGTCGATCTCCGGGCCACCGCCGGGTCCGGGGCCGGTCGTGCCGCCGGCGGAGTTGATCTGCAGCCCGTCCTTGCCGGCCTGCACCGTCTGGTCGGTGTTGTAACCCTCTTGGACCCCGGCGGCGTTGAGCGCGGTCTGGATGGCGAGGTCGGCGACGATGTTCTCGATCGCGGCGACCGCCGGCGCGGTGAGCGTCGCGACGATCTCGGCGACGGCCGCCTCGGCCATCTCCTTCAGGATCCGCTTGAAGGCGATGCGGGTTGCCGCGATCTTGGCGCCTGCCAGCAGGGTGGACAGACCGGCCGTCACGGGTGCCAATGCGAGAGTGAGGCCCACCGTGGCGCACAGGTCCGCCAGTTCACCAACCGCGGCGATCTTGCGGGCGACGATGATGTCCGCCACGCGGTCGAGTGCGCCCGCGACGATCCGGGCGGCCTTGGCCAGGTCCTTGTGCTTGGCCTGCACCTTCGACCAGTGTCTGTCCAGGGCGGTCAGCGACTCGCTCTGCCCGCTGGAGAGCAGTTTCTGGACGTGCCCGTACGCGGTACCCGCGTCGTCGTCGGCGTCGTCCGCGAACTCCCGCAGCGAGTCCGCCATATCGCGGTAGGCGTCCTCGTCCACGTTCGGCCAGCCCACACCGACGACATCGAGCATCGTGTCGACGCCCTCGGGAATCGTGTACCCCACGACGCAACAGCCCCCGCTCCCACCCGCAAGCACTAAATCCTATGATCACTTTCGCATGTGACGTCCCGTCGGGCGCAGCCGGTTCCCTGACCCTCCCGGCACGCGCCGGCTACCACTTCCACTGCAGGGATTCGCCTCGGTCGCGGAGCGCGAGTTGCGGTCGGCGCCAGGGGGGCCTGATCCGCGGGCGTCGGCGAGAGCGCCACCGAGGCCACGACCGAGCTGGTCCCCTGACGTCAGGTGCACGAGTACACCCCCGGCGATGCGGCGGTACTCAAGCTTCCGGAACGCCGGGTGCACGAGCTCGCTGCCGAGCAGCGGTAGGGAGTGCGCCCCGGTGCTCGTCTGCCGCGACGGCTCCGGCTCCTCGTTTCCACGGCCGGCGGCGTTGCGAGAAGGATCTTGAACTTCACAACGACGTAGCTTCCGTCTGCGACGAGCGTGGCCACCCCGGCACCGAGGGCGTCCCCGCTCACGCATCGCTCAGGCACTTCCGTCACTCCGGCTGGGCATCCCGCCGCGCCCCGAGCAACACAAAACCCCAGTTCACCATCCATGTGACCTGGGTTTCCAGGAGAGCCGCCCTCGGGATTCGAACCGGAGACCCACGCATGACGAGGGCTCGCAAGATCATCGCGGCTGGTGCTCCTCCGGCGTCCGATCCGGGCCCCACTGAGACCCGAACCGAGACCCACGACAGCCGCGCGGCCCGCTCCCGCCGCCGCGTCCGCTGAACGAGAAAACCCCAGGTCGGAATGGATCCGACCTGGGGTCTCAGGTGAGCCGCCTTCGGGATTCGAACCCGAGACCTACGCATTACGAGTGCGTTGCTCTGGCCAACTGAGCTAAGGCGGCAAGCTGCGGATATGACTGTTCCGGCAGGAGCAGGTTCGCATCAGCAGCGGCGCTAAGTCTACAGGTTAATCGGGGGTGCCCCTGACCAGCCTGGCGATCACGCGGTCCGGGCCGGTCAGGGGGGAGGAGCGGGCCTTCAGTCAGCGGCAGCGCGTGCCGTCCGCCGGCGGAGTCCCGGTGAGCAGGTACTTGTTGATCGCCGTGTCCACGCAGGCGCTGCCACGGCCGTACGCCGTGTGACCGTCGCCGTCGTACGTCAGCAGGGTCCCCGAGGCGAGCTGGCCCGCGAGGGCCTGCGCCCACTTGTAGGGGGTGGCCGGGTCGCGGGTGGTGCCCACGACCAGGATCGGCGCGGCACCCTCGGCCTCGATGCGGTGCGGGGAACCGGTGGCGGGCGTCGGCCAGTAGGCGCAGCTCAGGGAGGCCCAGGCGAAGTTCCTGCCGAAGACGGGGGACGCCTTCTCGAAGTCGCCGGCGGAGGCCGTGACCTGGTCGGGAGTGGTGAAGGCGGGCGGCAGGTCGAGGCAGCTGACTGCGGAGTAGGCGGACATCAGGTTGGAGTACGTACCGTCGCTCTCGCGTTCGTAGTAGCTGTCGGAGAGGGCCAGCAGTCCCGCGCCGTCGCCCTTCATGGCCTCGGCGAGTCCGTCGCGGAGCTGCGGCCAGGCACCCTCGTCGTACATCGCGGCGATGACACCCGTGGTGGCCAGCGACTCGGTGAGTTCGCGGCTCTCACCCGTGGACACCGGACGGGTGTCCAGCCTGGCGAAGAACGCCTTCATCCGGGCCGCGGCGTCCGCGGTCGACTTCGTCCCGAGCGGACAGTCCGCACGCTTGGTGCAGTCGGCGGCGAAGGACTTGAAGGCCGTCTCGAAGCCCTCGGTCTGGTCGCGGTTCATCTGACGGGCCGGGAGGGACGGGTCCATCGCCCCGTCGAGCACCAGCCGGCCGGTCCGCTCCGGGAAGAGCTCGGCGTAGGTCGCGCCGAGGAACGTGCCGTAGGAGGCCCCGACGTACGAGAGCTTCTCGTCACCCAACGCGGACCGGAAGATGTCCATGTCCCGGGCCGCCTCGACCGTCGAGACATGCGGAAGCACGCTGGACGAGCGCTCCTTGCAACCTGCCGCAAAGCCCTTGAAGGCGGTGCTCAGCTTGTCGACCTCGGCCGCGTCGTCGGGCGTCTGGTCGCTCTGCGTGTAGGCGTCCATCTCCTTGCCGTCGAGGCATTTGACGGGCTCGCTGCGGGCCACTCCGCGCGGGTCGATGGCCACCATGTCGTACCGGGCCCGCACCGGCGCCGGATAGCCGACCCCCGCGTACGCCTGGAGGTAGCCGACGGCCGAGCCGCCCGGCCCACCCGGGTTCACCTGGAGCGAGCCGATCCGCTTGCCCGGTCCGGTGGCCTTCACCCGGGCGACGGCCAGCTTGACCGACGGCCCGTCGGGCTCGGCGTAGTCGAGCGGGGCCTTGAGCGTGGCGCACTGGAAGCCGGGGGCGCCGCAGTTACGCCAGTCCAGCTTCTGGTTGTAGTACGGCTTCAGCGCCGCGGTCGACACCGGGGAGGGCGCTGCCGCTCCCGGCACCGATCCCGAGGGTTCGGACGCCTTCGAGGCCGGACTGCTGCCGCTGCAGCCGGAGACGAGCAGCCCCAGGGCTGTGGTGAACGCGATGGCGGAGGTCCTGAGGAACTGCCTGGTGTCCATCCTGGGAGCCTATAGGCACCAAGCCGGATCATGCCCCTTTGCACCCGTATAGGTGATTCGCCCTCAAGGAGCTGCGGCAGGCGGGGAGGTTCACCCGGTGCGCAGCGCCATGGTCATCGCCTCCACCGCCAGCAGCGGCGCCACGTTCGTGTCCAGGGCCTCGCGGCAGGCGAGGACCGCCTCCATCCGGCGCAGGGTCCCCTCCGGGCTGGAGCTGCGCGCGACCCGGTCGAGCGCGTCCCGCACGTCCTCGTTGGCGAGGGCGACCTTCGAACCGAGCTGCAGCGCGAGCACGTCCCGGTAGAAGCCCGTGAGGTCGGTGAGCGCGAGATCGAGGCTGTCGCGCTGGGTGCGGGTGCGCCGGCGCTTCTGGTTGTCCTCCAGCTCCTTCATCGCCCCCGCCGTGCCCCGTGGCATCCGGCCGCCCGCCACGGCACCGAGGGCCGCCTTGAGCTCCTCCGCCTCCTTGGCGTCGATCTCCTCCGAGACCTGCCTGGCGTCCTCCGCGGCCGCGTCGATCAGCTCCTGCGCGGCCCTCAGACAGCCGCCGACGTCCTCCACCCTCAGCGGGAGCTTCAGCACGGTCGCGCGGCGGGCGCGGGCCGCCGCGTCCGTGGCGAGCCGGCGGGCGCGACCGATGTGCCCCTGCGTCGCCCGGGCGGCGGACGCGGCGGCCTCCGGCTCGATGCCGTCCCGTCTCATCAGCACGTCGGCGACGGCGTCGACGGACGGCGTACCGAGCGAGAGGTGACGGCAACGGGAGCGGATCGTGGGCAGCACGTCCTCCAGGGAGGGCGCGCACAGCAGCCAGACCGTGCGGGGGGCGGGCTCCTCCACGGCCTTCAGGAGGACGTTGCCCGCGCCCTCGGTGAGGCGGTCCGCGTCCTCGAGGACGATCACCTGCCAGCGGCCGACCGCGGGCGACAGCTGGGCGCGGCGGACGAGGTCACGGGTCTCCTTCACGCCGATGGACAGCATGTCGGTCCGGACCACCTCCACGTCGGCATGTGTGCCGACCAGGCTGGTGTGGCAGCCGTCGCAGAAGCCGCAACCCGGGGCACCGCCCAGCGCCCGGTCGGGGCTGGTGCACTGCAGGGCGGCGGCGAAGGCGCGGGCCGCGGTGGAACGGCCCGAACCGGGCGGGCCGGTGAAGAGCCAGGCATGCGTCATCCTCGACGCGGCCGGAGGCTCCTCCCCCGCCGCCTCCGCCGTGACGAGCGCGTCGGCGTCGCGCGCGGCGGCGGCCAGCTGCTCCTGGACACGCTCCTGGCCGACCAGGTCGTCCCACACGGCCATGCTGCCGCCACCGCCTTCCGACGTCGTACGAGATGTGAGCTGTGAACTGCGCGCTGCGAGGTCCGAGGTCCGAGGTCCGAGGTCCTGCACCGGCTCCCATTGTGGGGCAGGGGTCGGACACCCCTCACCGCCTGTGGACAACCGGCGTCCCGTCGTCCTCGCATGCCCGCCGACGCCCGCCCGCGGTCCGGCCGGGCGAAGTCCTCGTAGCCGACCGGGCGGTGTCCTCGCATCCGACCGGGCGGTGTCCTCGCATCCGACCGGGCGGTGTCCTCGCATCCGACCGGGCGGTGTCCTCGCATCCGACCGGGCGGTGTCCTCGCATCCGACCGGCACGGATCGGCCTCGGCCGGGTTCGCGCCGAGGCACCGCAGCCCGAGGTCCCGGCCTCGCACCGCCCGTGCCCGCCACCGCGAGGCGGAGGGTCGCCCTCGTCCGATCACGGGGCGGAGGCGCGCTTCCCCGAAAGCCGCTGAGGGCTCGCCAGGCGGAGAGCCGCCTTCCGTACGATCCGAAGGGGAGGGACCCCTCGTGCGATGGCGAGGCGGAGGCTCGCTCTCCGAGCACCCCGAGAGGGCTCGCCGAGCGGAGGGCCGCCTTTCGGAACGATCCGAGGGTGAGCGGAACCCTCCTGCGTCGGGCCGGGGTGCTCATCGTCCTCCTGCGTCCTCGGACGACCCCGGCCACGCCACCCCCGCCCGACCGGGCCAGGCCGGGACATGCCAGGCCGGGACACGCCAGGTGGGACACGCCAGGTCGGGACGGACCGGGCCGGGCTCCGCGGACCGGGTCAGCGCCTCCGGCGCCCGCCGTCCTCGTCGTCGTGCGGTCCCAGTAGTTCGTCCGCCAGGGTCGGCAGGTCGTCGAGCGGGGTCTCCTCCGCCCAGTCGGAGCGGCGGCGCGGTCGTCCCTCCTCGTCGACCTGGGGAAGCTCGCGTGTGCGCTCCTCCTCCGCGTGGGCGGACGGCTCGTCACGGAAGAGGCCCGGCGGCACGCGGTCCGCAGGGCTCTCACCCCGCACGGGCGGCAGCACCGCGGTGTCGTCGGCACCCACGGCCCCCGGGCGGTCATCCCGCACCGGCGGCAGCACCGCGGTCTCGTCCGCCGCGCCCCCGGGGGCCGTCGCGGCCCCCGGTGCCATGCCCTGCGTGCTGTGCGTGGACCCCTCGGGAGGCTGCGGCACCTGGGGAAGGACCGTCGTCTCCGCGTCCTCCTTCGTCATGTCGACGGGCGGACGCGGCGTCTCGACCGTCTGCGTCACGTCGTTGGACCCCACCACGGGAGTGGGCACCGTCGTCTCGGCGGCCGAGGGCTGCGCCGCGGCCGCGGCCGCCTCCGCGGCCCGGCGTGCCTCCTCCGCACGCAGCAGGGCCTCCTCGGCCTTGCGTTGCTTCTCGCGACGGCGCTCCTCGGCCTCGGCCCGCAGCCGGGCCTCCTCCTCGGCCTGCCGGCGACGGCGTTCGGCCTCCTCCCGGCGGGTCTTCTCCTCCGCCTCGCGGCGGCGCCGCTCCTCCTCGGCCAGCCGTCGCGCCTCCTCGGCCCGCTGCCTGGCCTCCTCCGCCTGCCGTTCGGCCTCCTGCCGGCGCGCTTCCTCCAGCTCGCGGCGCTTGCGCTCCTCCTCCTCGGCGCGCAGCCTGGCGAGCTGCTCCTGGCGCTCGCGCTCCAGGCGCTCCTCCTCGGCCCTGCGGGCGGCCTCTTCCTCGGCCCTGCGGCGGGCCTCTTCCTCGGCGGCCTTCCGCGCCTCCTCCCGGGCCTTCACCTCGGCCTCGGAGAGCGGGAGCATCTGGTCGAGCCGGTGCCGTACGACCGTGGCGACGGCCTCGGGTTCCTGCCCCGCGTCCACGACGAGATAGCGGCCGGGGTCGGCGGCGGCCAGGGTGAGGAACCCGGCCCGTACCCGGCGATGGAACTCCGCCGGCTCGGACTCCAGCCGGTCCGGTGCCTCAGTGAAGCGTTCGCGCGCGGTCTCCGGGGAGACGTCGAGCAGCACGGTCAGATGAGGTACCAGCCCGTCCGTCGCCCAGCGCGAGATCCGGGCGATCTCGGTCGGGGAGAGGTCGCGGCCCGCACCCTGGTAGGCCACGGACGAGTCGATGTAGCGGTCGGAGATGACGATGGCTCCGCGCCCGAGTGCCGGGCGGACGACGGTGTCGACGTGCTCGGCGCGGTCGGCAGCGTACAGGAGGGCCTCGGCACGGTTGGACAGCCCGGCCGACGAGACGTCGAGCAGGATGGAGCGCAGCCGCTTGCCGACGGGGGTGGCGCCGGGTTCGCGGGTGACGACGACCTCGTGCCCCTTGGCGCGGATCCACTCCGCGAGTGCCTCGACCTGGGTGGACTTGCCGGCTCCGTCGCCGCCCTCGACGGCGATGAAGAAGCCGGTGGCCGCGGGTGCCTGGGCCGGGTCCGCGCCGCGGCGGACCGCGTCGGCGAGGTCGCGGCGCAGCGGCACGCCGGACCGGTCGTCGGTCCTGGCGAGGACGATCACCGCGACGGGCAGCAGCAGGGCGCCGACCAGCATCAGGGTGAAGGCGGCACCGCCGTGGGCGAAGACGAAGTCGCCGCTGGCCAGGCGGTGCGGACCGATGGCGGCGGCGAGCAGCGGGGCGCCGACGGCACCGAGTCCGATGGCGACCCGGACGACTGCCTGCAGATGCTCGGTGACCCGCGGCCGCCGGAACTCCTCGGTCTCCAGGTCGATCAGCGCGTGCCCGGTGTGCGCGGCGACGCCGGCCGAACCGCCCGCGAGGACCGCGAGGAACAGCACCGTCGCCGTGTCCGGGACGAGTCCCATCGCCAGCAGTGCCACGCCGCTGACGGCGATGACCAGCGGGAGCAGCCTGCGGCGGGACAGCGCCGGCAGCACGCTGGGGGCGCCCCGGACGCCGAGGACGGTGCCGCCGGTCAGGGCGAGGACGAGCAGCGCGAAGGCGACCGGCCCGCCGCCCAGGTCGCGGGCGTGCAGGACGGACACGGCGGCGGCGGAGGCGATGGCCCCGGCGATCGCGGCGCAGGCCAGGACCAGCAGCGGGACGGCGCCCGTACGGCCCTTGTCGAGGCCGCTTCCCGTGGACGGGCGGCGCAGGCCCTCCAGCGGGGAACGGGGGCGCGGGGTCTGGGTGTCCGGGAGTTCGACCGCGGCGAGGACGGACAGCGAAGCGGCGAAGAGGCCCGCCGCCACGTACGAACCGAGCGCGGCCTGGTGCACCGAGAACCACTCGACACCGGTGCCGAGCAGATTGCCGACGAGCGTCGCCACGAGCAGTGCGGCGGCGCCGGCCGGGATGACCGCGAAGGAGGTTCGGAGGGACAGCCTCCGCAGGGCGTCCTGCTGGTCGGGCAGCGGGCGCACGGCCGCGCCCTCCAGCGGCGGCGCGGGCAGCAGCGCGGGAGCGGCGCTCTCCCTGGCGACCGTCCAGAAGCGTTCGGCGACGCCGACGACGAAGACCGTGGCGAGGACGTACGCCACGGCGCTGTCCGGGGTCCAGTCGATCCACAGCGGGGCGATGACGAGCAGGGCGATGCGGAGGCCGTCGGCGCCGATCATCGTCCAGCGGCGGTCCAGGGGGCCGCCGGGTGCGGTCAGCGCGGTGAGCGGGCCGAGGAGTACGGCCCCGAAGAGGAAGGTGGCGAGTATGCGCACGCCGAAGACGGCGGCGACGGCGAAGGCGGCGCCCCGGTACCCGCCGCCGAAGGCCCCCTCGGCGACCGCCGTCTGGAGGGCCAGGAGGATCAGCACCAGGAGGGCGAGGGCGTCACCGATGCCGCCGACGACTTGCGCACTCCACAACCGCCGCAGCGCGGGTACACGCAGCAGCGACCGTACGGCGCGCTCGCGTGAGTCCGCGGCCAGTGCGTCGGCGGCACGTGCTTCGGGTTCAGAGGTGGGGCTCTGGGCCGTTGGCTGGTCGGCTCGCGTCATCCGCCCAGCCTATCCGGAGGAGATTGCTCCCCGGAGGCCCCGCCCGAACAAACGGGCGGCGAGTGCCCGTGAAACGGCGGAGGGGCGCCCCGTGGTGCTCCACGGGGGCCCCTGCCGGACGTTCGTGACGCCGGCGTCGCGTGCGCCGCGCCACTCGTCCTTACTCGTCGTTACTCGTCGCTACTCGTCGCTACTCGTCGGAGGACGACGTCTTCGCGGCCGCGGTCTTCTTCGCCGTCGTCTTCTTGGCCGTGGTCTTCTTCGCGGCCGTCTTCGCCGTGGTCGTCTTCTTCGCCGCGGTCTTCTTGGCGGCCGTCGTCTTCGCCGCGGTCTTCTTCGCCGCGGTCTTCTTCGCGGGGGCCTTCTTGGCGGTCTTCTTCGCCGGGCCCTTGGCGCGCTTCTCCGCGAGCAGTTCGTAGCCGCGCTCGGGCGTGATCGTGTCGACGCTGTCGCCGGTCCGCAGGGTCGCGTTGGTCTCGCCGTCGGTGACGTACGGGCCGAAGCGACCGTCCTTCACCACGACGGGACGCTCGCTCACCGGATCCGTGCCGAGCTCCTTCAGCGGCGGCTTGGCGGCCGCGCGGCCACGCTGCTTCGGCTGGGCGTAGATCGCCAGCGCCTCGTCCAGCGTGATGGCGAAGAGCTGGTCCTCGGTCTCCAGGGAGCGCGAGTCCGTGCCCTTCTTCAGGTACGGGCCGTAGCGGCCGTTCTGCGCGGTGATCTCGACACCCTCGGCGTCCTTGCCGACGACGCGCGGCAGCGACATCAGCCTGAGCGCGTCCTCGAGGGTCACCGTGTCGAGGGCCATCGACTTGAAGAGGGAGGCGGTCCGCGGCTTCACCGCGTTCTTGCCGGTCCTCGGTGTGCCCTCGGGCAGGATCTCGGTGACGTACGGCCCGTAGCGGCCGTCCTTCGCGACGATCTCGTGGCCGGTCACGGGGTCCTTGCCCAGCTCGAAGTCGCCGCTCGGCTTGGCCAGCAGTTCCTCGGCGAGCTCGACGGTCAGTTCGTCCGGCGCGAGGTCGGCGGGCACGTCGGCACGCTGGTGCCCCTCCGAGTCCTTCTCACCGCGCTCCACGTACGGGCCGTAGCGGCCGACGCGCAGCACGATGCCGCTGCCGACCGGGAAGGACGAGATCTCCCGGGCGTCGATCGCACCGAGGTCGGTGACGAGTTCCTTGAGCCCACCGAGGTGGTCGCCGTCGCCGTTCCCGGCCTCGGCAGCCCCGCCGGTCCCCGTGCCCTCACCGAAGTAGAAGCGCCGCAGCCACGGCACCGCCTGGGCCTCGCCCCGCGCGATGCGGTCGAGGTCGTCCTCCATCTTGGCCGTGAAGTCGTAGTCGACGAGCCGGCCGAAGTGCTTCTCCAGCAGGTTGACCACGGCGAAGGAGAGGAAGGACGGCACGAGAGCCGTGCCCTTCTTGAAGACGTAGCCGCGGTCGAGGATGGTGCCGATGATCGACGCGTACGTCGACGGGCGGCCGATCTCGCGCTCTTCCAGCTCCTTGACCAGGCTGGCCTCGGTGTAGCGGGCCGGGGGCTTGGTGGCGTGCCCGTCCGCCGTGATCTCCTCGGCGGTGAGCCGGTCGCCCTCGGCGACCTGCGGCAGGCGGCGCTCGCGGTCGTCCAGCTCCGCGTTCGGGTCGTCGGCGCCTTCGACGTACGCCTTCATGAACCCGTGGAACGTGATCGTCTTGCCGGACGCCGAGAACTCGGCGTCCCGGCCGTCGGAGCCGGTCCCGCCGATCCGGACGGTGACGGAGTTGCCGACCGCGTCCTTCATCTGGGAGGCGACGGTCCGCTTCCAGATCAGCTCGTACAGACGGAACTGGTCACCGGTCAGACCGGTCTCGGCCGGGGTGCGGAAACGGTCGCCCGACGGGCGGATCGCCTCGTGCGCCTCCTGGGCGTTCTTGACCTTCCCGGCGTACGTGCGCGGCTTCTCCGGCAGGTAGTCGCCGCCGTAGAGCTGGGTGACCTGCGCCCGGGCCGCCGCGACGGCGGTGTCGGAGAGCGTGGTCGAGTCCGTACGCATATAGGTGATGAAGCCGTTCTCGTACAGCTTCTGCGCGATCTGCATCGTCGCCTTCGCCCCGAAGCCGAGCTTGCGCGAGGCCTCCTGCTGGAGCGTGGTCGTACGGAACGGGGCGTACGGCGAGCGGCGGTACGGCTTCGACTCGACCGAGCGGACCGAGAACGCGGCGCCCTCCAGCGCGGCCCTGAGTGCGCGCGCGTTCGCCTCGTCGAGGTGGAGCACCTGGTCGGACTTCAGCCGTCCGTCCGGGCCGAAGTCGCGGCCCTGGGCGACACGGCGGCCGTCGACGGTCGTCAGCCGGGCGGTGAAGGCGGCGGGGTCGGAGGCGTCGCCGGCACGGCCGGTGGAGAACGTGCCGGTCAGGTCCCAGTACTCGGCGGAGCGGAAGGCGATGCGCTCGCGCTCGCGCTCGACGACGAGACGGGTGGCCACGGACTGGACACGGCCCGCGGACAGCCGCGGCATGACCTTCTTCCAGAGAACCGGCGAGACCTCGTAGCCGTACAGACGGTCGAGGATGCGGCGGGTCTCCTGGGCGTCGACCATGCGCTTGTTGAGCTCGCGCGGGTTGGCGACGGCCTCCTGGATCGCGGACTTGGTGATCTCGTGGAACACCATGCGCTTGACCGGGACCTTGGGCTTGAGGACCTCCAGCAGGTGCCAGGCGATGGCCTCGCCCTCGCGGTCCTCATCGGTGGCGAGGTAGAGCTCGTCCGATCCGGCCAGCTGCTCCTTGAGCTTTCTGACCTGGGCCTTCTTGTCGGCGTTCACGACGTAGATCGGCTGGAAGTCGTGCTCGACGTCCACACCGAGACGCCGGACCTCACCGGTGTACTTCTCGGGGACCTCGGCGGCACCGTTCGGGAGGTCACGGATGTGCCCGACGCTCGCCTCGACGACATAGCCGGGGCCGAGGTAGCCCTTGATCGTCTTCGCCTTGGCAGGCGACTCGACGATGACGAGTCGGCGGCCGCCCTGTGCGGTCTCGCTGGTCGGGGACAACTTCGCTCTTCTCTCCGGTCGACGCTGTTGGCTCGTACGGCGTACAACGTACGGCGTACGGCCGTAGTGCACTGTGCTGTCGCTGCGGAGTGTGACGGTACAACCCGCCCCCGTGTCAAACGGCAAAAGCTCGCAACGGCCACTCGAACGGTAACCCGACTCCGGGCATTCCTGCCGCCCGGACTCCCATGGCGGACGGCAGGAGGCGGCGGACGGACGAGGGCCGCGAGGCGTTCAGACGCGGCCGAAGCACCAGACGCCGGCGGCCAGGAAGGCGGCACCGAAGATCGTGGCGAGCGCCGCGGCCGTGGCGGGATTCACGCCGTGCGCGACCGGGGCCCGGTGCCGTACCCGCGCTCCCGTCCATATCAACAGTGCGGCTCCGAACAGCGCGAATGCCGTTCCCGCGAAGATCGCCGGACCGCTCTCCATGTCCGTCTCCCCTTTCCCGCCCTGTCCCCGGGACGACCCGTGGCCGAGGCTGGCACCTCCGGGCGTCACCCACGCGAACTCGAGGTGAACGCGACACGGGTTCACCCGGGCGGCGCCGCCGCGGACGATTTCCGGAGCAATGGCTTCCGCGGGACGCGCCGGCCACCCGCGGAGCCCGCCCTGCGCCCGCGCGAGGCACCCACCGGCTCCACGGGGGACACGTCCGGCACCCCGCCCGGACGTACGCACAATGGCCGATTCCGTACGGGAGCGATGGCTGATGGGCGTCACTCCCGGGGGCGGAAGGAGCCGTTCCCGGCCTGGGTGAAGGGAGGCGGGAAGCGGTCCGGCGGCCGGCCCGGGGGCAGGGAACCGTTCGGCGTGCGTCGGCCGCCGCACGTACCGAGCGGGCAGGCGCACGACGGGCCGTGCGGCGACACGCGTCGCGCTGCGGGAGGAACCAGTTCCCCGGCGGGGCGGCCGCCTCAGCGGGTGGCGCATCAGGGCCGGCACGCCCCGACGGGCGCCTCGACGGCACGGACCGGGCAGCCGCCGATCCGCAGGCAGGACGGAGGCCGCAACGGGCCGAGCGGCGGTCGGCCCGGCGCACCGCGGCGAGCGGCCGCGGGGCGAGCGGCGCACCGTTCGGGCGCCTCGGCGCCGCGGAATGCGCCGGGCGCGAACCGTACGGGACGTCCCCCGGCGCATGGTCCTCAGCCGCGCGGGGTGGCGGGCTCCAGGAAGCCCTCCTGCACCAGCACCCTGATCGCCTCGGGCGTGCGGTCGCGCAGCAGTACCGGGTCCTCGCCGACCAACTGGGCGATGGCGTCGAGGATCCGGCCCGCGCTCAGCGTGCCGTCGCAGACGCCGGCGAAGCCCGCGCCGACCGTGTCCACCTTCGTGGCACGCCGCATCCCCCGGTTCTGGCGCAGCACGACGTGCTCGGGGTCCTCCGCGCCCGGTAGCCCGACCTGCTCCTGCACCACGTCGTCCGCGAGCACGAAGTGGTCGGCGAGCAAGGCCGCGTCGTCGTGCGTGCGCAGATAGTCCTGCCGCGTGAAGTGCGCGCGCACGGCTTCGCCGAGCGGCTGCTCGACGGGGTGCGGCCACTCCTCGACGACGATCGACGGCCGGTCCGAGTCCGTCTTCCGGAGCGTGATCCAGCCGAAGCCGACCGCCCGGGTCCCGCTCGCCTCGAACGCGTCGAGCCACGCGTCGTACCGCGCCGCGTACTCCTCGGGAGCGGTGCGGTGGTCACCGCTGTCCCGGAGCCACAACTCGGCGTACTGCGTCACGTCCTGCACCTCGCGCTGCACGATCCAGGCGTCGCAGCCGCCGGGCACCCAGGAACGCACCCGCTCCTGCCAGTCCTCCCCCTCCACGTGCTGCCAGTTGGCGAGGAACTGCGCGAACCCCCCTGCGTTCAGACGGTCCCCGGCCTGCTGAACGAGTGAACGGCACAGATCGTCCCCGCCCATTCCGCCGTCCCGGTACGTGAGTCGTGCACCCGGGGAGATGACGAACGGCGGGTTCGACACGATCAGGTCGTACGTCTCCGACCCGACCGGCGCGAAGAGTGAGCCCTCGCGCAGATCCGCCTCGGGCGCGCCGGACAGCGCCAGGGTGAGCCGGGTGAACGCCAGGGCCCTCGGATTGAGGTCGGTGGCCGTGACCCGCGTGGCGTGCCGGCCGGCGTGCAGGGCCTGGATGCCGGAGCCGGTGCCGATGTCGAGGGCGGAGGACACGGGGGTGCGGACCGTGATGCCGGCGAGGGTGGTCGACGCGCCGCCGACGCCGAGGACGACGCCCTCGCCCCGGCCGCTCGCGCCGCCCGCCCCGCCCACCGCACAGCCGAGGTCGGAGACGATGTACCAGTCCTGCCCCTCGGGCCCCCCGTACGGACGGATGTCCACCGTCGCCCGGATGCCGTCGGAGGACTCGGCCACCCAGCCGTCGGCGAGCGCCACGTCCAGGGGCAGCGCCGCCCGGGCGCGTTCGGGCTCCACCGGCCGTTGCAGCAGGAAGAGCCGTACGAGCGTCTCCAGCGGGGAGTCGCCGCGCGTGGCGCGCAGGGCCGGGACGGTCTCGCTGCGAGCAAGGGCGCTGTAGGCGGGCGCACCGAGCAGCTCGAGCAGCCCGTCGGCGGTGAAGTCGGCGGCGAGCAGGGCGTCGCGGAGCCGGGCGGACTGATCGGGAACGGGAAGGCCTGCGGCAAGGCTGGTCGTACTCACCCGCCCATTCTCACCCGCGGCACGGCACTCGGCCTTCGCCGCCGCTGCCGCGCGCACCGCGGCGACCGTGAATACGCACCGGCCGCGGAGCGGGTCCGAGGGCGTGCGGCTCACGCGGCCCGGTCCGAGGGCGTGCGGCTCACGCGGCCCGGTCCGAGGGCGTGCGGCTCACGCGGCCCGGTCCGAGGGCGTGCGGCTTACCCGGTCCGGTCCGAGGGCGCGGCCCGGTCCGAGAGAGTCCGGCTCACGGAATCCGGTCCGAGGGGGAAGCGGAGGGAGCGGCCACGCCGGACCGCGGCGTCCCCGTCCGGCGGGAACCGCGTCGCGCCGGAGCCGGACACGATCGGCCGGCCGGCCCACGAGAGCGCGGGGCACGGTCCGGCGGGATCCCGTCGCGCCGGAAGTGCGGCCGGGCGGCTCGCCCGCCCGGCGCGGCGATCGGCTCGCCTACTCGGACGACCCCTTGGACGCCTCGGGCTCGGCCGAGCCGGCCGACTTCGACGGGCCGGCCGCGTTGGACGGCTTGCTGCCGGGCTCGGAGGCACCGTCGCCCGTACCGGCGGGTGCGTTCACCGACGGCTTGACCCGCTGGCAGCCCTTCTGCTTGCCCATCGCCTTGCCCAGCTCGCCGGACTGCAGCTTGCCGAGGGCGACCTGGTCCATCTTCTGGATCTTCTTCAGGCCTTCCGCGACGTCCTGCAGGCCGTCCGCGAACTTCTGCTGGTTCTTCGGGTCGAGGGCGTCGACCTTCTTCTTGAGGTCGAGGTACGCGGTCGCGGTGGCGTTGAGCTCCTTGATCGCGTCCTGCCGAAGCTGCTCCTGGCCCTCACCGGGCGGGGAACCCGCGGCCTGCACCGCGGAGGCCAGCGCCCTGTTGGCGTCGGCGATGTCCTTGAAGGCCTTGGAGTCGGCCGCCTGTATGTCGGCGGGCTTGCCGTCCACCGAGGTCGAGATGATCGCCTGCTGGGCGTCGGTCCGCTTCTGGATCTGCGGCCGCGCCTGGTCGCAGACGCTCTTCGCCCAGGCGTCCACCTTGCCGCTGTCGCCGTCGTCACTGCAGCCCGTCAGCGCGAGCACCAGTACCGCACCGCCGGACACGGCGGCCGCGAGCTTCTTGTTCACCTTCACCGGATAGGTCCCTTCCAAGGCTCTCGGCCCCGGAACATACACGGCCTCCGCACAACAATCCCGGGCCTGATGTCCGGCTTGCTCGCTTACGGGATTGTTTGCCCTAGGAGAGACAAGACTCACCGCCGCCTCCGTTCCCGGCCTTCCGCCGGGCGGACGAACGGGCGGACGCTGCGGTCGACCGCAGCGTCCGCCCGTGCTGTGAGCAGGCGTTTCGTCCAGATGAGAGGTTTACTGCGAAACGACCGCCGGGTCCGGTGACTTCGACGACCGCTCCGCGGCGTTGCCTTCGTCACCCACCGCGACCGAACGCCTCTTTGAGATGTACACCGCGCCGACGATGACCAGGATCGCCACGGTCGCGATCACGGCCCGCACGCCCGCGTTGGCGTCGTCGCCGTAACTGAACTGGACGACCGCGGGCGCGATGAGCAGCGCCACGAGGTTCATCACCTTCAGCAGCGGGTTGATCGCCGGTCCAGCGGTGTCCTTGAACGGGTCGCCGACCGTGTCACCGATCACCGTCGCCGCGTGCGCCTCACTCCCCTTTCCGCCGTGATGCCCGTCCTCGACGAGCTTCTTGGCGTTGTCCCACGCACCACCGGAGTTGGCGAGGAAGACGGCCATGAGGGTGCCCGTGCCGATCGCGCCCGCGAGGTACGAGCCGAGGGCGCCGACGCCGAGCGTGAAGCCGACCGCGATGGGCGCCATGACGGCGAGCAGACCCGGAGTGGCCAGTTCGCGCAGGGCGTCCTTGGTGCAGATGTCGACGACGCGTCCGTACTCCGGCTTCTCGCTGTAGTCCATGATCCCGGGGTGCTCGCGGAACTGACGGCGCACCTCGAAGACCACGGAACCGGCGGACCGGGACACGGCGTTGATCGCCAGCCCGGAGAAGAGGAAGACGACGGCGGCGCCGAGGATCAGGCCCACCAGGTTGTTGGGCTGCGAGATGTCCAGGCTCAGGCCCATCTCCCCGGCCTTGGCGCTCACCTCCGCGACCGCGGTGGCGATCGCGTCCCGGTACGAACCGAAGAGCGCGGCCGCCGCGAGGACGGCCGTCGCGATGGCGATGCCCTTGGTGATCGCCTTGGTGGTGTTGCCGACGGCGTCCAGGTCGGTGAGGACCTGCGCGCCCGCGCCCTCGACGTCACCGGACATCTCCGCGATGCCCTGGGCGTTGTCGGAGACCGGCCCGAAGGTGTCCATGGCGACGATGACACCGACGGTGGTGAGCAGTCCGGTGCCGGCGAGGGCCACGGCGAACAGCGCGAGCATGATCGACGTACCCCCGAGCAGGAACGCCCCGTAGACACCGAGACCGATCAACAGCGCGGTGTAGACGGCGGATTCCAGGCCGATGGAGATACCGGCGAGCACGACGGTGGCCGGACCGGTGAGCGACGACTTGCCGATGTCGCGGACCGGCCGGCGGGTGGTCTCGGTGAAGTACCCGGTCAGCTGCTGGATCAGGGCGGCCAGCACGATGCCGATCGCGACGGCGACCAGCGCGAGGATGCGCGGGTCTCCCTCGTGGCCCCTGATCGCGGGCTCCGTGACACCGCTCAGCTCGGCGTACGACGACGGCAGGTAGGCGTACACCGCCGCGGCCACCAGGACCAGCGAGATCACCGCGGAGATGAAGAAGCCCCGGTTGATGGCGGACATCCCGCTGCGGTCGGCGCGCCGCGGGGCGACCGCGAAGATACCGATCATCGCGGTGACCACGCCGATCGCCGGAACGATCAGCGGGAAGGCCAGCCCCAGATCGCCGAAGGCGGCCTTGCCCAGGATGAGGGCGGCAACGAGCGTCACGGCGTACGACTCGAAGAGGTCGGCGGCCATACCGGCGCAGTCGCCGACGTTGTCCCCGACGTTGTCCGCGATGGTCGCCGCGTTGCGCGGGTCGTCCTCGGGGATGCCCTGCTCGACCTTGCCGACGAGGTCCGCTCCGACGTCCGCGGCCTTGGTGAAGATGCCTCCGCCGACACGCATGAACATGGCGATCAGCGCGGCTCCGAGGCCGAAGCCCTCGAGGACCTTGGGGGCGTCCGCGGCGTAGACGAGGACCACGCAGGAGGCACCGAGCAGGCCGAGGCCCACCGTGATCATGCCCACCACACCGCCGGTGCGGAAAGCGATCTTCATGGCCTTGTGTGCGACGGCCGTCAGATCCTTTGCAGGCTCCCCTTCGGCCGGGGTCGCCTCACGCGCCGCCGCGGCCACGCGCACATTCGCACGCACCGCGAGACGCATGCCGATGTATCCGGTGGCGGCCGAGAACAGCGCGCCCACCAGGAAGAAGGCCGAACGTCCCAGTCTCTGCGACCAGTCGTCGGCCGGCAGCAGCATCAGCAGGAAGAAGACGATCACGGCAAAGATGCCGAGAGTGCGCAACTGCCGGGCCAGATAGGCGTTTGCGCCTTCCTGGACGGCTGCCGCGATCTTCTTCATGGACTCGGTGCCTTCGCCGGCCGCCAGCACTTGACGTACCAGCAACTGGGCGACGACCAGCGCCGCGATCGCGACGACCGCGATGACAATTACGATCATTCTGTTGTCATCGGTGAGTACCGCGGCCGCGAGGGAAGTAGGTTCGGTCAGGGTTGGGTTGAAGAGCCCCGCCATTCGTCCTCCTTGACGTTCAGAGCTCAAGATGTGGACGGATTGTAGGGAGCGGAACCTGATCAAAACAGTGCGCGACAAATGGAATTGACCTTCGTTCGCTCCTCACCAAATGATCGCGGCTCAGGATTACCCTCGAAAGCGGTAATGGGGCAAAAGCATTGACGCTTGATCAATGATCTAGGGAAATGAAAAAGGCCCTGCTCAGCAGGGCCTCTCAAAACAGCGGGCGCAGGTGCCGCCGTCAGCGCGGCGCGCCAGGGGCGGTCATCGGGTCATGACACGAGCGTGGCCGGATTCGTCGGCCAACTCATCCGGATGACGCCTCCGTGCTCACCCGTCGTCACCTCCACGTCGTCGACGAGACCACTGATCACGGCGAGCCCCATCTGGTCGCGGCCGTCCGCGTCCTCGTGGTCGTCACCGGGACCGGAGCCGTGCTTCCCGGCCTCGGCTCCCGCAGGAGCGCCGGACAAGGGCACCTCGTCGCCGACCTCGATCGAGAAGGACTTCTCCTCCTCGGTGAGCAGGACGCGCACGGGAGCGGTGACGCCATGGCTGCGGTGCAGCCCGACGGCACGGCTGCACGCCTCGCCGACGGCGAGCCTGACCTCGTCCAGCACCGCCTCGTCCACCCCTGCCCGCCGCGCCACGGCGGCCGCCACCAGGCGGGCCGTCCTGACATGCTCGGGCTGAGCACTGAAGCGGAGTTCAACGGTGGCCATGCGGTCCCCCTCGGACGTACGAGCGTGCGAGCGTGCTTCTCAGGGGCACCGGGCTGGCGCCCGGCACCCTGGCCTTCCTCCGGACTCCCCGGAGCCTCCGAACGGGCCGGAGTCCCCGGGGAACCCCCGGGCGACTCAGTCGGTCGCCGCGACGGCCTCGTCGACCGTGGTGTGAATGGGGAACACCTTGGTCAGACCAGTGATCCGGAAGATCTTGAGAATGCGCTCCTGGTTGCAGACCAGGCGCAGCGAGCCTTCATGCGCACGTACGCGCTTCAGACCGCCCACGAGCACGCCGAGGCCGGTCGAGTCGAGGAAGTCCACACCCTCCATGTCGACAACCAGGTGGTAGCTGCCGTCGTTCACCAACTCGACCAACTGCTCGCGCAGCTTGGGCGCGGTATACACATCAATCTCGCCACCGACCTCGACGACCGTGCGGTCGCCGCCAGGGCCGGACACATTGCGAGTCGACAGGGACAGGTCCACGGATCCTCCAGCACCTTGCTATCGAGCGGTCGCCCCTCGGTCTCCCCGGCGGAGCCAGGGGACGGATCGCCAGCCGCGATGGCATTCAATCACTTACCAGCAGCCATGCACGACGCCTTGGGACCATTGTCCGTCACGCCGGTGACACACTCGGTGCCGATGGCCATGAATCACCGACCCAGACGCCCCTCCGAGAGCGGGGAAACCCGCCCCTCCCCCGGTACGGTCCTCGACCGGCTCGCCGCGGGGGCGGGCCGGGCTGCGCGCATCACTCATACGGAGCACTTGCCCCCCAGGCCGGGCCGCCATGCAGTCTGGCCGCACCGCATCCGTCCGGAAGTGATCAACGCCATCCAGCAGGCCGGGATCGCACACCCCTGGGCCCACCAGGCGACCGCTGCCGAGCACGCCCTGGACGGCGAGTCGGTCGTGATCGCCACCGGCACGGCGTCCGGCAAGTCCCTCGCCTACCTCGCGCCGGTCCTCAGCACCCTGCTGGACGGCTCGGAAGCGCCCAACGGACGCGGCGCCACCACCCTGTACCTGGCCCCGACCAAGGCCCTGGCCGCCGACCAGTGCCGCGCCGTGAAGGAGCTCGCGTCACCGCTGGGCAACCGTGTGCGACCGGCCGTGTACGACGGCGACACCCCCGTCGAGGAACGCGAGTGGGTCCGCCAGTACGCGAACTACGTCCTCACCAACCCGGACATGCTGCACCGGGGCGTACTCCCGTCCCACCCCCGCTGGTCGTCCTTCCTGCGCTCCCTGCGCTACGTCGTGATCGACGAGTGCCACACCTACCGCGGCGTGTTCGGCTCCCACGTCGCCCAGGTCCTCCGCCGGCTGCGCCGGGTGTGCGCCCGCTACGGCGCGCACCCGGTGTTCCTCCTGGCCTCGGCGACGGCCGCCGATCCCGCCGTCGCGGCCGGCCGGCTGACCGGTCTGCCCGTCACCGAGGTCTCGGACGACGCCTCACCCCGCGGTGAGCTCGTCTTCGCCCTCTGGGAGCCGCCGCTCACCGAGTTGCACGGCGAGAAGGGCGCCCCGGTGCGCCGCACCGCCACGGCGGAGACCGCGGACCTTCTGACGGATCTGGTCGTCCAGGGCGTCCGTACGGTCGCCTTCGTGCGCTCTCGGCGGGGCGCGGAGCTGATCTCGGTCATCAGCCAGGAACGTCTGGCCGAGGTCGACCGGACGCTCGCACGGCGTGTCGCCGCGTACCGGGGCGGCTATCTGCCGGAGGAGCGGCGCGCGCTGGAGCGTGCCCTGCACTCGGGCGAGCTGCTCGGGCTGGCCGCCACCACCGCCCTGGAACTGGGCGTCGACGTGTCCGGCCTGGACGCGGTCCTCATCGCCGGCTACCCCGGCACCCGTGCGTCGCTCTGGCAGCAGGCGGGCCGGGCCGGCCGCTCCGGGCAGGGCGCCCTCGCCGTGCTGGTCGCCCGGGACGATCCGCTGGACACCTTCCTCGTCCACCATCCCGAGGCGCTGTTCCGGCAGCCCGTGGAGTCCACGGTCCTCGACCCGGACAACCCCTACGTCCTCGCTCCGCACCTCTGCGCCGCCGCGGCGGAGCTCCCCCTGACGGAGCAGGACCTGGAGCTGTTCGGTCCGGCCGTCCCCGGGCTGCTGCCCCAGCTGGAGAGCGCCGGGCTGCTGCGCAGGCGCACCGCAGGCTGGTACTGGACCCGCCGGGAGCGGGCCGCCGACCTCACCGACATCCGCGGCGAGGGCGGCAGACCCGTGCAGATCGTCGAGGCCGCCACCGGCCGGCTGCTCGGCACGGTCGACGAGCCGGCCTCCCACGCCGCCGTGCACGACGGCGCCGTGCACCTTCACCAGGGCCGTACGTACCTGGTGAAACGGCTGGACCTGGAGGACTCCGTCGCCCTCGTCGAGGAGGCGAACCCGCCGTACTCCACCACCGCCCGGGACACCACCTCCATCTCCGTCCTCGAGACCGACACCGAGATCCCCTGGGGCGCCGGCCGTCTCTGCTACGGCTCCGTCGAGGTCACCAACCAGGTCGTCTCCTTTCTGCGCCGGAAGCTGATCACCGGTGAGGTGCTCGGCGAGACCAAGCTCGACCTGCCGCCGCGCACCCTGCGCACCCGCGCCGTCTGGTGGACCGTGACCGAGGACCAGCTGGACGCCGCCCGGGTGAACCCGGAGCAGCTGGGCGGTGCCCTGCACGCCGCCGAGCACGCCTCCATCGGGCTGCTCCCCCTCTTCGCCACCTGCGACCGCTGGGACATCGGCGGTGTGTCCGTGCCGTTGCACCCGGACACGCTGCTGCCGACGGTCTTCGTGTACGACGGCCACCCCGGCGGAGCGGGCTTCGCCGAGCGGGCCTTCCACACGGCCCGTGAATGGCTCGAAGCGACCCGGGAGGCCATCGCCTCGTGCGAGTGCGAGGCGGGCTGTCCGTCCTGCGTCCAGTCCCCCAAGTGCGGCAACGGCAACGACCCGCTCCACAAGCGCGCCGCCGTCCGCCTGCTCACCGTCCTCCTGAGGGGTGCCCCGGACGCTCCTGAGGCCGGCTCCCCAGGCCTGCTTCAGGCCCCGGGTCCCCGTGACGGGGACGTGGGAACGACTACGGAGCCACGGGGCCGTCAGGGCGATCCGGCAGCCCCGCGGGACCCGGTCCGGGAAGACCGGGCGACACCCGAGGACCAGGAGGACCAAGAGGGCCAGGAGAGCCAGGAGAACCCGGGGATCCCGGAGGGGTGACGGATCGCGGTCGCTACTGCCGACCGGGATCTCCGGGGAGCTCGGAGGACGCAGGAGCACCAGGAGGGCCCGGGGAGCCGGGAGGACGCAGGAGCATCAGCGGCGCGGGTATCCCGGAGGACCAGGGCCCGGGGATCCCGGAGGACCGACGATCGCCGTCACTCCTGCCGACCAAGTCTGCTGCCCCGACCTGGTTCCCCTACGGGCCTGGCCGCCTCGCCTCCGAGGACCGGCCGGTTGGAACGTCCGGATGCCGCGGGCCGGGAGGGTCCCGACGACCGGCCGCATCGGCCGCATCGGGCGGACCGGGCAGGGCCGGCGGAAGGTACGGGCCCGGTGGGCTCGACGTATCCCGCAGGCTCGACGTATCCCGTGGGCTCGACGCATCCCGCAGGCCGGGCGGGGCCGGCGGACCGGCGCGGGATCTGACCTCCGGCCTGTACGGGCCGAGAACCGCGGCGGCGGTCACGTCGGCGATCTCGCCGGCCACCGCGCACCGCACGACCACCGCCCCTTGCGCCCGGGCCACCCGTGCCGCCTGGGCACATGCCCGTCCGGCACCCTCCAGCGCCCGCCCGGCTGCGGCGAGCGCCGCGAGGTCGGCCGCGGCACCCGCCCGGTGACGGGCGACGACCACCTGCCCCATCGCGAGCACCACGGCGAAGACCGCGGACATCGCGCATGCCGCCATGGCTGCCCAGACGGTCGCCGACCCCCTGTCACGGCCCCTCATGGCCCACCGCCCTGCTCCGTCTGCTCACCGCTCACCACCGCGTCCTCCGCGAGAGCGACGGCTTCGGCCGTCAGAGTGAGAGCCGGTGTGACGGGACCGGGGCTCGCCGCCTCGACCCGCACCCGCCAGAGGTCCCCCTCCCTGCCCAGGGAGATCTTCGCGCCGGACGGTGCGGCCGAACGGGCGGCGGAGACCACGGCGGCCTCCGGCTCCGAGCGGGCCGCGGCCCGAGCCCCCGCCCGGGCGGCGTCCACACACTGGATCTGCGCCGACGCCGCCATCAGTGCCCAGACGAGCGCCATCGTGAAGACCACCAGCGCGGGCACCGTCACCGCGGCCTCCGCCGTGACGGATCCCCGGTCGGTTCCGCAGCCCGGGCGCCCGGGCCCGGGCGCCGGGGTGCGAGGGGTGTCAGGGGTGCCAGGGGTGTCAGAACTGCGCACTGAGCGCCTTCCCGATGATCGATTCGAGGGCCGTGGAGACCGTGTCGCTGGTGATCACCTGATAGAGCACAGCGGCGAAGGCACATGCCGCGATCGTGCCCATCGCGTACTCCGATGTCGTCATTCCGGCGTCGCCCCCGGGGAGCCGACCGGACAGCCGGTCACGCGTCCTGGCGAAGACTCCCCTCGTCCGGGCCACACCCCCGGAGGATGCGGGGTCCACGGACGTCGTGTCGGCGGATGCCGTTCCCGTGGTCCTCGTCGTCCTCGTGGTCCTCGTGGTCCCCGTACCGGTCACGCTCATGTCGATCCCCTCGTTTCTGTTCGCTTCTGTTCGCTCTGAAGGCCGTTGATGCCGTCCGACGCCATGCCGTCGGCGCCGTTGAGGTGGGCGCGCGGGGCACCGATGCCGTCGGCGCTCCGGCGATGCTGACCGGATCCCACCGGTCAGTTGCCTCCGTTGCCGTGCAGCAGCCCGGTGGCGAGGCCGATCACCACGGGGGCCACCCCGATCGCGAGAAAGGCGGGCAGGAAGCAGAGCCCCACCGGTGCGGTGATCAGCACCTGGGCGCGCTGCGCCCGGGAAGTCGCGACGCGGGCCCTCTCCGCCCGAAGCCCCGCAGCCAGTCGGGCGACCGGCTCCGCGGCCGGCGCCCCCGACGCGACCGCCTGCTCCAGGCAGCGGGCGAGACCCGCCGCACCCGGTATCTCCCCGAACCTCCCCCACGCCCGGGCCGGTTCGCTTCCCAGTCGAAGCTCGGCCGCCGTCCGCGCCAGTCGCTCTCCGACCGGTCCGCCGAGCGACTGCCCGACCGCGGACGCCGCCTCACGCGGTCCGGCTCCCGCCGAGACACACGCCGCCAGCAGTTCGGCGGCGAGCGGCAGTTGTTCGGACACCCTGCGCCCGACAGCGCCCGTCGCCCTGTCCCGTGCACGGCCCCGCTGCCACCGCCGGAGGCCGTACGCCACAGCAAGTCCCAGCAGGCATCCGGTGATTCCGCCGGCCAGGATCCAGCCGACGACCACCGTCACGAGCGGGGACGCCCAAGGCCGCCACCGCTCCGGCACGCGCACAAGGCGCCGGCGATGCGGCGTACCGGGCCGCACGGAGCTCGGCCCCAGGAGGGCGCGGAGCCGCCGGCACGCCCGCCGATGCCGCAGCCGCCCTCTGACCACCCAGGCCGCGGCCGTGCTCAGCAGAACGGCGATGCCCAGGCTCCGGACGAACTCGTCGCTCACGGCCGCTCACCGCTCCGCACGATCCGCGTTGCCCAGGAGAGCCCGACGGCCTCCAGCAGTCCGCCCACCAGAAGACAGCCCAGTCCTGCGGGACTGTGCAGCAGGACCCGCAGGGGATCCGCCCCGAGTGCCCAGCCGAGGGCCAGTCCGATCGCCGGAAGGAGGGCCAGCACCACGACCGTCGACCACGCCCCCGCCAACTGCGCCCGCAGCGAGTCGCGTTGGTCCCGCTCCGCCCTCAGGGCCTCTTCGAGGCGGTCGGTCCCCGCCGCCAGGCCGGCACCGCTGTCGACGGCGACGAGCCAGCAGGCCGCCAGCCCGGCCAGTCCGCCCGCACCCGGCTCGTGCGACGCCCGCCGCAGCTCCGCAGGCACGTCCCCGCCGAACCGGGCAGCCGCCAGCACCGCCGCCTCCGCGGCGCCCAGCGCACCGGTGGCCCGGCCCGCGGTCAGCAGCGCCTGTCCCGGCTGGCTGCCGGCCCTCAGCTCCCCCGCGATCCCACCGCACAGAGCGATCACGGCGCCGGCTCTGCGGTCCCTCGCCCTTCCCCGCTCGGACGCCCTCAGTCGCCGCCCGACCAGGGGAACCGCCACCGCGCCCGCGAGAAGCGGCAGCACCGACTCCCCGAGCACGGCCGCCACCGCGCCCACCGGCAGGCACAGCCATTCCCGCCGCAGACGGTCCACCGATCGCCGCAGGCGCTCCCAGGACCATCGTGGAGCCGGGTGCCCCGCGCCGCCGGACGCCAGCACCAGGCGCGCCCGTCGCAGGCCCTCGTCGCGGCCCGCCGTCAGGCATGCGACGGCTCCCGCGCACACCGCCGCGTACATCGCAGCCGTCGTCATCGCGTGCCCCCGATCAGGTACCGCAGCCGTTCCCAGCCGCGCTCGCGGGCGAAGTGCTCGGCACTCCAGCGCAGTGCCGGCACGGTCACCACGAGTCCCGCCGCGTCCCGCTCCAGCACATGGATCTCGGCGACCCGGCGCCCGCCGCCCCGACCCCGCACGAGATGCACCACCACCGACAGGGCCGCGGACAACTGGCTGTGCAGAGCCGCCCGGTCGAGGCCGGCGGCCGTCCCGAGGGCCTCCAGCCTGGCCGGCACGTCCGCGGCCGTGTTGGCATGGACCGTTCCGCAACCTCCGTCATGCCCCGTGTTCAACGCCGCCAGCAGATCGGTCACTTCGGCACCGCGCACCTCCCCGACGACCAGCCGGTCGGGCCGCATACGGAGTGCCTGGCGCACCAGGTCGCGAAGGGTGACCAGACCCGCGCCCTCCTGGTTTGCCGGGCGGGACTCCAGGCGCACCACGTGCGGATGGTCGGGACGGAGTTCCGCCGAGTCCTCCGCGAGCACGATGCGCTCGTGCTCTCCCACCAGTCCCAGCAGAGTGGACAGCAGGGTCGTCTTGCCGGAGCCCGTGCCGCCGCTGATCAAATACGAGACCCGCGCCTCGATCAGCGCCCTGAACAGCCGGTCGCCGCCCGGCGGTACCGTCCCTGCCGCCATCAGCTCGTGCAGGGAGAAGGCCCTCGGCCGGACGACCCTCAGCGACAGACAGGTCGACCCCACCGCCACCGGAGGCAGCACCGCGTGCATCCGTGTGCCGTCGGGCAACCGGGCGTCCACCCAGGGTCGGGCGTCGTCCAGTCGCCGCCCCGCCACGGCCGCGAGTCGCTGGGCAAGCCGGCGCACCGCTGCCGCGTCGGGGAAGCTCACGTCGGTGAGACGGAGTCCGCCGCCTCGGTCGACCCACACCCGGTCGGGTGCCGAGACGAGCACATCGGTCACGGCGGGGTCGGCGAGGAGCGGCTCCAGCGGTCCGGTGCCGACCAGTTCGCCTCGCAGTTCCTCGGCGGCGCCGAGCACCTCCGTGTCCCCCAGAAGCCGCCCCTGCGCCCGCAGCGCCGCCGCAACCCTGGCGGGGGTCGGCTCGGCCCCGCTCTCGGCGAGCCGTTGCCGTACCGCTTCGAGGAGCACCGACGTCACGCCGCACCTCCACCGGTGAGCGCCCGCGCCCAGAACGCGGAGCAGAACCTGGCCAGCGGTTCGCGCTCCCCCGCTCCCGGCGGGACTCCCGCGTCGAGATCGGCGGACAGCCCCGTCTCCAGAGGGAGTTCACCGGCCAGGGGCAGTTCCAGCGCCTCCGCCACCCACCGCTCGTCCAGCCCCGAGGTCCAGGGCCCTCGGACGACGACCCGCAGATCGCCCAGCACCATCCTGACGGTCGAGGCGACCTGCCGTGCGGCGGCCACGGCACGCAGGTCGCCCGGCACCACGAGGAGCCCGACATCCAGCTGGGCCAGTGCCTCCGCCGTCCCCTCGTCGACCCGGCGGGGCAGGTCCACGACGACGACGCCACCGCGTCTGCGTGCGGCGGCCAGGACCGACCGCATGGCCTCCGAGGGAATCGTCACCGAGTCGCCCCGGTCCCAGCTGAGCACCCGCAGCCCGTGCACCGAAGGCAGTGACTCCTCCAGCGCACCGCCCGCGACCCGGCCCCTGGACGCCGCGAAGTCCGGCCAGCGCCGCCCCTGCTGCTGCTCTCCGCCGAGGAGGACATCGAGACCGCCGCCGAGCGGGTCGCCGTCGACGAGCATCGTGCGCCTGCCCTCACGCGCCGCCGTCACCGCGAGGGCGCAGGCCAGCGTGGAGGCCCCGGCTCCGCCCCGCCCGCCGATCACACCGACGGTCAGAGCGGGCCAGCCCACGCCCTCGGCGACATCGGCGATCCTGTCGACGAGCCATCCCTCGGCATCGGGGAGCCTGATCACGCAGTCGGCGCCGATCTCCACCGCCCGACGCCACACCTGTGGATCGTCCTGGTCGCGTCCGACGAGGAGCACACCGCGTCTGCGGGTGGCGCCGACGCACCGGGCGGCCGCGTCGTCACCGACCAGGACCAGGGGTGCCGCTTCCCAGCCGCCTCTGTCCTCCGGCACCGTGTGGTGGACCTGCGGCTCGGCGCCGGCGGCGGCGCACAGCCTCAGCAGGTCGTCCAGAAGGGGCGGATCCTCCGTGATGATCAGGGGCCCCGCCCGGCGCTCCGCCGGGGCCGCCTCCCCTCCGGTCCCACCGGGCGACCCCGGCGCGGCGGTCCTCCCGGACGCTCCGGACACGATGTGTCCCAACACGACGTTCCCCCTCTCGCCGCACTGCCGCGGCGGCTCTCGCGGGGGCCGGACGACCGTCCCCGCGTGTCCCCGCACCGCTCCCACCACAGGCGGGATCGGTGCGGGATCAGTGATTCCTTCGGCCCGTGAACTTCGCGGACGGAATCACCGTGCAGGGCACCGGAAAATCGTGTGGATCTTGCTCAAAAACTGTGGACAACTCACCGCTTGTGAATATCCCGGTAGCCCATACCGGTGACTTCCGGCAGGACTTCCCCAGCGCAGCGCGACAATCACACAGGGTGACGAACGACAGCGAGCGGCGGAGCCGCCCGTTCCGGGCGTCGAGAGAGGAGGGCGACCAGCGCCGGAAGACGAAAATGCATCCGGACATGCGACGACCCCCGCCGGGGGGGAGAGCGGGGGTCGTCCCCACGGCCGACTCGGGGGGGGAGGAGTCGGACCGGGTTAGCACGGTCGCGAACGATCCGTGACTTCCATGGTGTACCCGAGAGCCTTCTCAGGCAAACCCACGCGCCCCACCTTACGCCGAATGGAGGGCGCATATGCTCTGCGTCGTGGAAAACCACTCCTTGCCGCGCACAGCCGCCTTCTTTGACCTGGACAAGACGGTCATTGCGAAGTCATCGGCGCTGACCTTCAGCAAGTCCTTCTACCACGGTGGACTGATCAACCGCCGCGCCGTGCTCAGGACGGCGTACACCCAGTTCGTCTTCCTCGCAGGCGGCGCCGACCACGACCAGATGGAGCGGATGCGCACGTACCTGTCCGCGCTCTGCAGGGGCTGGAACGTGCAGCAGGTGAAGGAGATCGTCGCCGAGACCCTGCACGATCTGATCGACCCGATCATCTACGACGAGGCGGCCTCTCTGATCGAGGAGCACCACACCGCCGGCCGCGACGTCGTCATCGTCTCGAGTTCGGGCGCCGAGGTGGTCGAGCCGATCGGCGAGCTCCTGGGCGCCGACCGCGTGGTGGCGACGCGGATGGTGGTCGGCGACGACGGCTGCTTCACCGGCGAGGTGGAGTACTACGCGTACGGTCCCACCAAGGCCGAGGCGGTGAAGGAACTCGCCGCGTCCGAGGGGTACGACCTCGAACGGTGCTACGCCTACAGCGACTCCATCACCGACGTCCCGATGCTGGAGGCCGTGGGTCATCCGTACGCGGTCAATCCCGACCGGACGCTGCGCCGTGAGGCGTCCTCAAGGGGCTGGCCGGTTCTCGTCTTCAATCGGCCGGTCCGACTGAAGCAGCGCATCCCGGGGTTCACGATGCCCCCGCGCCCCGCGCTCCTCGCCGCCGCGGCGGTGGGAGCGGCGGCGGCCACCGCCGGGCTCGTCTGGTATGCCAACCGGCGCCGAAGCGCCGCCGCCTTTGCCCGCATTTGAGATTGAAAGTAAAAAGTGCGGTCAGGGGTTCCGCTTGTCGTACGGCTGGAGTACAAAGGAGTTAACGGCCCGCGAGACCTGGGACATCCGAGAGGATCACCTTCTACGCAACAAAGGCCCCACGGACCGAGCATGGACGCTGAGCACCCACGCGACGTCGACCCGTCGATTACGGGCCAGCCGCACCAGGTGACGGGCAAAGTTCCCGACCTGATGGGCAACATATCGAGGACGCTTGGTAACTTGGCCGACATGCCAGCGGCGGTACCACCCGGTACCGCCGCAACCCCTTGTGTCCGGTCTTTTCCCGCGCTCAACGCCCTTGACCGCCGGGCTCCCTGGCTCGTCCGGACGACGTCACGCAGCCCCGCGCTGAAGTGCCTCGCACACGGCCGTGGACTCCCGTACACCGAGTTCGACCGCGCGGCCGCAGTGCGCGATCCAGGCGCTCACGCCCTCCGGAGTCCCGGACAGATACCCGTCGAACGCCTCGAGGTACGCCGTCCGGCCGAGCTCGGCGTGACCGACCTCGGCGGGGCAGATCGACTTGGGGTCCAGTCCGCTGCCGACCAGGACGATGCGCTCCGCCGTCCGGGCGACCAGCCCGTTGGCCGAGGAGAACGGGCGCAGGGCCAGCAGTTCGCCGTGCACGACGGCGGCCATCACCAGCGCAGGGGCCGAACTTCCCGCGATGACCAGCCCCGAGAGCCCGTCGAGCCGCCCGGCGACCTCGTCCGCGCCCGGCAGCGGCGCCTCGATGAGCGGCTCGTCGACCTTCTCCCCAGCGAGCCGCGGCCGGCCGACCGTCTCGTCGGGAGCGGCACCGCCCTCCGCGACCAGGTGCAGCCGGGCCAGCACGCGCAGCGGGGACTGCCGCCAGATGGACAGCAACTGACCCGCCTCCGCCGTCAGCCGGAGCGCGGCCCCGACGGTACGGGCTTCCGCCTCCCCGCCGAAGTCGGTGCGCCGGCGCACCTCCTCCAAGGCCCAGTCCGCGCCGGAGAGCGCCGCGGACGCCCGGGCGCCACGGAGCGCGGCCTCGGAGGTGACCTCGTTGCTGCGGCGCCGCATGACGCGGTGCCCGTAGACCCGGTCGACGGCCTTGCGCACGGAGTCCACGGCGTCCGCGACCCCGGGAAGGTCACCCAGCGCGGCCAAGGGGTCAGAGGCGTTCGTACTCATAAGTAGGGAGGCTACGCGCACCGCGCCCCGCACCCCACGTTGGAGTGGTCTTCTTCACGCACTTCGACCACGGCGAGCGATCGTCCCGCTACCGTAGGTGAACATGAAGATCGCTTTCGTAGGGAAGGGCGGTAGCGGCAAGACGACGCTGTCCTCGCTCTTCATCCGCCACCTCGCCGCCCAGCAGGCCCACGTCGTCGCAGTGGACGCCGACATCAACCAGCACCTGGGCGCCGCCCTCGGGCTCGACGAGCAGGAGGCCGCGGAGCTGCCCGCGATGGGTGCACACCTGCCGCTCATCAAGGAGTACCTGCGCGGCACCAACCCGCGGATCACGTCCGCGGAGACGATGATCAAGACGACGCCGCCGGGTGAAGGTTCGCGGCTGCTCCGCGTCCGCGAGGACAACCCGGTCTACGGGGCCTGTGCCCGGACGGTGCGGCTCGACGACGGGCAGATCCGGCTGATGGCGACCGGCCCCTTCACCGAGTCCGACCTCGGCGTCGCCTGCTACCACTCCAAGGTCGGGGCGGTGGAGCTGTGCCTCAACCATCTCGTCGACGGCCCCGACGAATACGTCGTCGTCGACATGACGGCGGGCTCCGACTCCTTCGCCTCCGGCATGTTCACCCGTTTCGACATGACGTTCCTCGTGGCCGAGCCGACCCGCAAGGGCGTCTCGGTCTACCGGCAGTACAAGGAGTACGCGCGGGACTTCGGCGTCGCGCTCAGGGTCGTCGGCAACAAGGTCCAGGGCCCTGACGATCTCGACTTCCTGCGCGACGAGGTGGGTGACGACCTTCTCGTGACCGTCGGGCACTCGGACTGGGTGCGATCGATGGAGAAGGGCCGTCCGCCCCGGTTCGCGCAACTCGAGGAGCCCAACCGGGACGCGCTGCGCACGCTCCTGCGGGCGGCCGACGCGTCGTACGGGCGGCGCGACTGGGTGCGGTACACCCGGCAGATGGTGCAGTTCCATCTGAAGAACGCCGAGAGCTGGGGCAATGCGAAGACGGGGGCCGACCTGGCCGCGCAGGTCGACCCCGACTTCGTGCTCGGCGAGCACGCCGCGCAGTTCAGCGCGCCGCAACCGGCCTGATCGCCGCGGGGCCGTCGTGCGCCAGCCGGTCCGGGGCGGACCCGGCGCCCGCGGCCGGCCAGACCAGACCCGTCCGGCCCACGGCGGGGGCCCCGTCCCCGGCGGAGGCGGCCTCGGCGGCCCTCGCCCCGGGGGCGGGCTTCGCCTCCGCGGCTCCACCGGCCCCGGTCGCACCGGGTCCGGCCGGCGGCCGGGCCGTGACCGACCCGGCCCCGGTGCCGGCTCCGGCCGCCGCGCTGCCGCCCGGCTTGTCGGAACCCGAGGTGGCGGTCGGGAAGTTCTTCCAGCCGCCGCTCGGCGCCCGGCCGACCGGCAGGGTGCGCAGTTGCCTCAGCACCTCGGGGTCCTGGGCGTCCAGCCAGTCGACGAGCTGCCGGAACGACACGCACCGCACGTCACGCTGCACGCAGACGTACCCGATGGTCTGCTCGACGGCGCGCATGTACGTGCCGCCGTTCCACGACTCGAAGTGGTTGCCGATGATGAGCGGCGCACGGTTGCCCTTGTAGGCGCGATCGAAGCCCTTGATCAGCCCGTCGCGCATCTGGTTCCCCCAGAGCGTGTGCATGCTGGGGGCGCCCTTGGCTGTACCCGACTGGTTGATCATGAAGTTGTAGTCCATGGACAGCGTCTCGAAGGCGCGGCCGGGCACGGGGACCATCTGCAGGGAAAGGTCCCACAGGCCGTGCTTCCTGTCCGGCCAGATCTGCTCGCTGATGCCGCTGCTGTCGTAGCGGAAGCCCTGCTTCGCCGCGACCCGCAGGAAGTTGTCACGTCCTTCGAGGCAGGGCGTGCGGGCGCCGATGAGCTCCCGGTCGTAGTCGAACGGCAGCGACTGCTCGCGCGGCAGGCCCGCGTTGGTCCGCCACTTCTTCACGAACGACCTGGCCTGGGCGAGTTCGCTCTTCCACTCCTCCGGCGTCCAGGTGGCACCACCGCCCACCGGCCCGCAGAAGTGGCCGTTGAAGTGGGTGCCGATCTCGTTCCCGTCCAACCAGGCAGCGCGCAGCTCGCGGACGGTGGCCTTGATGCCCTTGGTGTCGTTGAAGCCGATGTCGGAGCGGCCCCGTTCGTGCCGGGGCGGGTCGTACAACTCGGCCTTCGACTCGGGCAACAGGTACACGCCACTCAGGAAGTACGTCATCGTGATGCCGTGCTTCTTGCCCACTTCCCTGAAGTGGGAGAAGAGCTTCGTGCTGTCCTCGCCGGCCCCGTCCCAGGAGAACACCACGAACTGCGGCGGCTTCTGACCCGGTTTCAGCCGTTCTGGGCGCGCCAGGCCCGGCTGGGCCCCGGTGTACGAGGTCGAGCCGTCCCCGATCTGGCCCAACTGGTTCCCCAGGGCGCCCGAGAGCCCCGACCCGTCGCCACCGGAGCACGCGGCGAGGCCCATGACGAGCGCGGTGGCCACGGCACCGAGGACAGCCTTCCGTGCGGCGGGCAGCATCCGTCCACCCTCTTCCGTCGTGTGCGGTGATGTGCGACCAGTACGCCGATATGACTGTGAACCAGAACAAACTCTCACCGGACCGCACGAATCAGCGGAGACAGGCCGAGCCGGAATGACTAATCACCGGATGGAGTGAACGAACGCCCCATTCGACCCTGAATATCAGATTCCGGTCTTTACTCTTCATGACGGTTCATTTACCGAGAGTTGGAACTGTGACCGAGTCCGGCTCCGGGCATTCGAGCATTCCGCCGCGAGCATTCCGCCAGCCGTGACGAAGCGGTCGCTCCCGCTGCGGTGGCGTCGGACGGCATCGCCCGTCGGACGGCGGTCGTCCGCGGAGGAGGAGCCCCGGGAGGCGACCTCGCCCGGGCCACACCGGGGTGAACCACCCCGGTGTGGCATACGTGAGTACGGGTGGCCCCTTCCCCCACCGCCCGGGGAGAAGGGGCCGCTTGCCCGGGACGAGCGACCTGGCGTCCCACCAGCCGCTCCAGCCCACAATAGGTCTAAACCAATTTCCTGAAGGCCCTTGTCACCCGGCCCTCCGCCTGATGAGCTATGGCCTGGGACACATAGGCACATAGGACGCCCTGGGAAAGGGAGATGTCGTGAGCAACGAGAGCCTGGCCAACCTCTTGAAGGAAGAGCGGCGGTTCGCACCGCCGGCCGAGCTGGCCGCCCACGCCAACGTGACGGCGGGGGCGTACGAGCAGGCCGCGGCGGACAGGCTCGGCTTCTGGGCCGAGCAGGCGCGCCGGCTCACCTGGGCCCAGGAGCCGACCGAGATCCTGGACTGGTCGAACCCGCCCTTCGCGAAGTGGTTCAGCGACGGCAGGCTCAACGTCGCGTACAACTGCGTGGACCGCCACGTCGAGGCCGGGCACGGGGACCGCGTCGCCATCCACTTCGAGGGCGAGCCGGGCGACAGCCGCTCCCTCACCTACGCCGAACTCAAGGACGAGGTCTCCAGGGCCGCCAACGCCCTGACGGAGCTGGGCGTCCGCAAGGGCGACCGGGTCGCGGTCTACATGCCCATGATCCCCGAGGCCGCCGTGGCGATGCTGGCCTGCGCCCGGATCGGCGCCGCACACTCGGTGGTCTTCGGCGGCTTCTCGGCGGACGCCGTGGCCTCCCGCATCCAGGACGCCGACGCCAAGCTGGTCATCACCGCCGACGGCGGCTACCGCCGCGGCAAGCCCAGCGCGCTCAAGCCCGCCATCGACGAAGCGGTGGCCAAGTGCCCGCAGGTCGAGCACGTGCTGGTGGTCCGCCGCACCGGCCAGGACACCGCGATCACCGAGGGCAGGGACGTGTGGTGGCACGACGTCGTCGGCCGTCAGCCGGCCGAGCACACCCCCGAGGCGTTCGAAGCGGAGCACCCGCTCTTCATCCTGTACACGTCCGGCACGACGGGTAAGCCGAAGGGGATCCTGCACACCTCCGGCGGCTACCTCACCCAGGCGGCCTACACCCACCACGCCGTCTTCGACCTCAAGCCGGAGACGGACGTCTACTGGTGCACGGCCGACATCGGCTGGGTGACCGGCCACTCGTACATCGTGTACGGGCCCCTGGCCAACGGCGCGACGCAGGTGATGTACGAGGGCACCCCCGACACCCCGCACCAGGGCCGCTTCTGGGAGATCGTCCAGAAGTACGGCGTCACGATCCTCTACACGGCGCCGACGGCGATCCGCACGTTCATGAAGTGGGGCGACGACATCCCCGCCAAGTTCGACCTGTCGAGCCTGCGGGTCCTCGGTTCGGTCGGTGAACCCATCAACCCCGAGGCGTGGATCTGGTACCGGGAGCACATCGGCGGCGGCTCCACCCCCATCGTGGACACCTGGTGGCAGACCGAGACCGGCGCCATGATGATCTCGCCGCTGCCCGGCGTCACCGAGACCAAGCCCGGCTCGGCCCAGCGACCGCTGCCCGGCATCGCCGCGACCGTCGTCGACGACGAGGGCCGCGAAGTGCCCGACGGCGGCGGTGGCTACCTGGTCCTCACCGAGCCGTGGCCCTCGATGCTCCGCACCATCTGGGGTGACGACCAGCGCTTCCTCGACACGTACTGGTCGCGCTTCGAGGGCCGGTACTTCGCGGGCGACGGCGCGAAGAAGGACGACGACGGCGACATCTGGCTGCTGGGCCGCGTCGACGACGTCATGCTCGTCTCCGGCCACAACATCTCGACGACCGAGGTCGAGTCGGCCCTGGTCTCGCACCCCAAGGTCGCCGAGGCGGCCGTCGTCGGCGCGGCCGACGAGACCACGGGCCAGGCCATCGTGGCGTTCGTGATCCTGCGCGGCACCGCGAGCGAGGACGAGAACCTCGTCGCCGAGCTGCGCAACCACGTCGGGGCGACGCTCGGACCGATCGCCAAGCCCAAGCGCGTGCTGCCGGTGGCCGAGCTGCCCAAGACCCGCTCCGGCAAGATCATGCGCCGGCTGCTGCGGGACGTCGCGGAGAACCGGCAGCTCGGTGACGTCACGACCCTCACCGACTCCTCGGTGATGGACCTCATCCAGTCCAAGCTGCCGACGGCTGCCTCGGAGGACTGAGCCCGCAGTCCACCGTGAGGGGCACCCGGAGCGAACGCGCCGGGTGCCCCTTTTGCGCCTATGGTGAAGATCAACCGTACGTACCCGGTACACCCGACGAAGTGATTAGGTAGGGTAAGGAACCGCATCAGAGATGCGTCAGGAAAACCGAGGTGCGCCGGGAAGTCTGGTCGGCATGTGCTTTGCCGTGCCTATCCGACCGGAGGTCCCCACTCGTGGCAGCGCCGACCCCCAGCCCCCGTAAGTTCCTCGGACGCCTTTCGCTCCCCGAGCGGAACTTCGTGGCGGAAGCACTGCGCACCGAGACCGTCGGCGGAGTCCTCCTGCTCGTCGCCGCCGTCGCCGCACTTCTCTGGGCCAACACCCCGCTCGGCCGCAGCTACGAGGCCGTGGCCGACTTCCACCTGGGCCCCGCGTCGCTCGGGCTCGATCTGTCCGTCCAGCACTGGGCGGCCGACGGACTTCTCGCGATCTTCTTCTTCGTCGCCGGGATCGAGCTCAAGCGGGAACTCGTCGCCGGCGAACTGCGCGACCCCAAGGCCGCCGCGCTCCCCGTCATCGCCGCCGTCTGCGGCATGGCGGCCCCCGCGCTCGTCTACACGCTGGTCAGCACCGCCGGCGGCGGTTCGCTGGCGGGCTGGGCGGTGCCCACCGCCACCGACATCGCCTTCGCCCTCGCCGTGCTCGCGGTGATCGGCACGTCGCTGCCGTCCGCGATCCGCGCGTTCCTCCTGACCCTCGCCGTCGTCGACGACCTCTTCGCGATCCTGATCATCGCGATCTTCTTCACCAGCGACCTGAACTTCGCCGCGCTCGGCGGAGCGGTGGTCGGCCTCGTGGTCTTCTGGTTCCTGCTGCACAAGGGCGTGCGCGGCTGGTACGTGTACGTCCCGCTGGCCCTCGTCGTCTGGGGGCTCATGTACAACAGCGGCGTCCACGCCACGATCGCCGGCGTCGCCATGGGCCTCATGCTGCGCTGCACCCGGCGCGAGGGCGAGGAGCACTCCCCCGGCGAGCACATCGAGCATCTGGTGCGGCCGATCTCCGCCGGCATCGCCGTACCGCTGTTCGCTCTGTTCTCGGCGGGTGTCAGCGTCTCCGGCAGCGCCCTGCACGCCGTCTTCACCCGTCCCGAGACCCTGGGTGTCCTGATCGGTCTGGTGGCCGGCAAGTCCATCGGCATCTTCGGCGGCACCTGGCTGGCCGCCCGCTTCACCAGGGCCGAGCTCAACGAGGAGCTGGCCTGGCCCGACGTCTTCGCGGTCGCGTCGCTGGCCGGCATCGGCTTCACCGTCTCCCTGCTCATCGGCGAGCTGGCCTTCGCCGGGGACGCCGTCCTGACCGACGAGGTCAAGGCGGCGGTGCTCCTCGGCTCCCTGATCGCCGCGGTGATCGCCTGTGTGCTGCTGAAACTGCGGGTACGCAAGTACCAGGCCCTGTGCGAGGCGGAGGAGCGCGACGAGGACCAGGACGGCATTCCGGATGTGTACGAACAGGACAACCCGGAGTATCACCTGCGGATGGCCGAGATCTACGAGAAGAAGGCCGCGGAGCACCGGCGGAGGGCGGAAGTCGCGGGTGCGTCGCGCGCCGACGGCGACAGTCCGGCATGATCTGACAGCAGATCCGAAGCAGAGATGAGGGGAGTCACCGATGAGCGACCCCGGCAGGAGCACCACCGTCGTCGAAGCCGCGGGCGATGTGGTCGGACCGGTTCGGCTGGCCGGCGCCGACAAGACCATGGGACAGCTGGTGGCGTCCGCGACCGCCGAGATGTCCGCCCTGGTGCACGACGAGATCGCGCTGGCCAAGGCCGAGCTCAGGCAGGACGTCAAGCGGGGCGTGACGGGCGGTGTGGCCGGCACGGTCGCCGGTGTGCTCGCCCTGTTCTCCCTGCCGGTGCTGAGCTTCGCCGCGGCGTACGGCATCCACAACCTCGGCCTGGGACTCGCCTGGTCGTTCCTGATCGTGGGAGCGGCCTTCCTGCTGCTGGCGGGCCTGGCGGCGCTGCTGGCCATGACCAAGTTCAAGAAGGTCAAGCCGCCGGAGCGCTCCATCGCCTCGGCCAAGCGGACCGCCGCAGTGCTCCAGAACGCCAAGCCGCACCCCCGTGGAGCGAAGGACCCGTCCACATCTGTGGCACGCTCGTCCGCATGACGGCACCCGATACGCCCTCTGTCGGCAACGGAAACAGCACCGGAAACGGCGGCCCCGTACGGATCGATGGCCCCTGGACCCATCGGGACGTGGCGGCCAACGGTGCGCGCTTCCACATCGCGGAGCTGGGCGACGGGCCGCTGGTGCTGCTCCTGCACGGCTTCCCGCAGTTCTGGTGGACGTGGCGGCACCAGCTCACCGCGCTGGCCGACGCCGGCTTCCGCGCGGTCGCGATGGACCTCCGCGGCGTCGGGGGCAGCGACCGTACGCCCCGGGGTTACGACCCGGCGAACCTCGCGCTCGACATCACCGGCGTCGTGCGGTCCCTCGGCGAACCCGACGCGGCCCTCGTCGGCCACGACCTCGGCGGCTACCTCGCCTGGACGGCGGCCGTGATGCGGCCCAAGCTCGTCCGCCGGCTCGTGGTCTCCTCGATGCCGCACCCGCGCCGCTGGCGTTCCTCGATGCTCGGCGACTTCGCCCAGAGCCGTGCCGGATCGTACGTGTGGGGCTTCCAGCGTCCGTGGCTGCCGGAGCGTCAGCTCCTCGCGGACGAGGCGGCCTTGGTGGGCCGGTTGATCCGGGAGTGGTCCGGTCCGCGCCCGCCCGAGGAGGAGACGCTCGACGTCTACCGCCGGGCCATGTCCATCCCGTCGACGGCGCATTGCTCGATCGAGCCGTACCGGTGGATGGTGCGGTCGCTGGCGCGTCCGGACGGCATCCAGTTCAACCGCAGGATGAAGCGTCCGGTACGGGTTCCGACGCTCCATCTCCACGGTTCGCTGGACCCGGCGATGCGCACGCGCAGCGCGGCGGGCTCCGGGCAGTACGTCGAAGCCCCGTACCGCTGGAGGCTGTTCGACGGGCTGGGCCACTTCCCCCATGAGGAGGACCCGGTGGCGTTCTCCAACGAGCTCATCAACTGGCTGAAGGACCCCGAGCCGGACCGCTGATCCCGGGCCCGGACGCCGCTCCGGGCCGCGCGTCACCGCGGTGCGCTCCGGCTCACCGGGGCCGCCTCGGTCGACTTGACCGCCGCACATCCGCACGCCGGAGCGGTCGCCCCGCGAACGGGTGTGCGGTAAACGGGGATTGCCTCGCGCATAGGCCAATTGGCGGGCCCCGATGCGGTTACCGACCTTGGGGCACGGGCACACGTCGGGGTATGGGCTGGACGCACGACTACGGTGACACAGCACGCAACTCCCGCTCGGCCTCCGCGCCGCTGGCGGACGAAAGGGGCGGCCCCCAGGGGCGGGGCCATGATCCCCGTCTCGGGATTCCGCGCATCCTCCGGCGCCGGGCCCGCTGGGTCTCGGCGCGACTGCGCCATCCTCGCGGCTGACGGCGTCACACCGCCGTCCGCGTCACCTGCTCACGCTCCACGGGGCGGACCCGCCTGTGGGCGCGGAACCCCGCACAGGGAGTACCGGCCTCCCCGGCACAGCTGTGCGCACGGGGCCGGTCGCCTGCACGCGGACTCCGCTCGCCTCCGCTGAGCCACGGCACCTGCGGCGCGACCGGACCGGCTGACGAACGGCACACGCCACGCCTCCGGGTTCGGCCGACGCACGGGGAAGCGGCCTCGGTCCGGAGCGGCTACGCCGGCAGGCGCGCCCTGCGTCCGGTGCCGGGACCCCACGGCGGCCCCGGCGGCGTGCCCGCGGCCGGCGGACACCGGCGCGCACCGCCGGCGCCGGGCGGCGCCCGGCGATGCCGGTCGTCGCGCGTGCCCGTACGGCGGGGAACGTCAGAGCGCGCAGGCCTGGCTGTCGACCTGCTGATTGGCCGTGCGGCCGAGCCTGATGTCGTCGCGGATCTCGTCCGCCGTCAGCGCGTAACCCGTCTGGGCGTCGTCGAGCGACCGGGCGAAGATCACTCCGTACACCTGGCCGTCGGCCGTGAGCAGCGGGCCGCCGGAGTTGCCCTGGCGGACCGTCGCGAACAGCGAGTAGACGTCGCGGCGCACCTCGCCGCTGCGGTAGATGTCCGGTCCCTTGGCGTCTATGCGGCCGCGGACACGCGCGGAGCGCACGTCGTACGAGCCGTTCTCCGGGAAGCCCGCGACGATCGCGCTGTCCCCGGAACGGGCGTCCGCCTCGGCGAAGCGCAGGGGCGGTGCCTTCAGGTCGGGGACGTCCAGGACGGCGATGTCGCGCTTCCAGTCGTAGAGGACGACCTTCGCGTCGTACCGCCTGCCCTCGCCGCCTATCTGCACGGTCGGCTCGTCGACTCCACCCACGACGTGCGCGTTCGTCATGACACGGCGCTCGGCGAAGACGAAGCCCGTGCCTTCCAGCACCTTGTTGCAGCTCTGCGCGGTGCCGACGACCTTGACGATGGAGCGCTGCGCGCGGGCCGCGACCGGGCTGTTGACCAGCGCCGGGTCCGGGGGCCTGACCTCGGTGATGGGCTCATTGGCGAAGGGGCTGAAGACCTGCGGGAATCCGTTCTGCGCGAGCATCGACGAGAAGTCGTCGAACCATCTGTCCGCCTGCGCGGGCATCACCCTGGAGACCCCGAGGAGGACCTTGGAGTTCCGGACCTCCTTGCCGAACGGCGGCAGGGTGGTGAAGGCGAAGAGGGAGCCGATGATCCAGGCCACGACCAGCATGGCGAGGACGTTCACCAGGGCGCCGCCGGTCGCGTCCAGCGCCCGCGCGGGGGTCCATGTGATGTACCTGCGGAGCTTGTTGCCGAGGTGGGTGGTGAGGGCCTGGCCGACGGACGCGCAGACGATCACGATCACGACCGCGACGATCGCCGCTGCCGTGGACACCTCCGTGCCGTTCGTCATCCGGTCCCAGAGGAACGGGAGCAGATAGACGGCGACGAGCCCACCGCCGAGGAATCCGATCACCGACAGGATGCCGACGACGAAGCCCTGGCGGTACCCGACGACGGCGAACCACACGGCGGCGAGCAGCAGCAGGATGTCCAGCACGTTCACCGTCGATAGCCTCGCAGTTTCGTCGTCCGGCACTCCGTCCGGCAGGGGGTCTCCGGATCAGCTCCCGGTGACGCCGGACCGGCCACCGGGAAAACACAGCACGGGGGCAACGGTCTCATGCGCGCCAGTCGAGCGGGACCTGCTTGGACCGGTCCCATGGCCGCTCCCAGCCCGCGAAGTGAAGGATGCGGTCGATCACTCCGGCGGTGAAACCCCAGACCAGAGCCGATTCGACCAGAAATGCCGGGCCGAGGTGACCGCTGGGGTGGACGCTCGTCGCCCGGTTCGCCGGGTCCGTGAGATCCGCCACGGGCACCGTGAAGACCCGGGCGGTCTCGGCCGGGTCGACGGCGGCGACGGGCGAGCGGTCGCGCCACCAGCCGAGGACCGGGGTAACGACGAAGCCGCTCACCGGGATGTACAGCCGGGGCAGCACGCCGAAGATCTGGACGCCGGACGGATCCAGACCGGTCTCCTCCTCCGCCTCCCGGAGTGCCGCGCGGAGCGGCCCCGTGGTGGCCGGATCCCCGTCCTCGGGGTCGAGGGCACCGCCGGGGAACGACGGCTGGCCGGCGTGGGAGCGCAGACTGCTCGCCCGCTCCATGAGCAGCAGTTCGGGGCCCTGGGCGCCGTGCCCGAAGAGGATCAGCACGGCTGACTGCCGCCCCCCGCCGCCTTCGGGCGGAAGGAACCGGCTGAGTTGCTCGGGAGCGATCGTCCTGGCGGACCGCTCGACCGGCTCCAGCCACTCGGGCAGGCCGTCGCTGCTCACGACCGCGTCGCCGTCGTATGTCTCATGTGTGCGTGTCATGGGCACCCCCGTGGTGTGCAACGCGTGCGGTGGCCGGGATCGTTCCGGCCCGGCTGCGGCAGACCGCGTCCCGACGCGGTCCGGGGGACCCTGCAGGACGACGTGCCCGACCGCACCGACCGGGCCCAGGCGGGCGAGGCGGGCGAGGCGGGCGAGGCGGGCGAGGCCCGCCGGACCGGGGTCGGGCAGCCGGGCGCCTGCCGCCGGGTCCGGCGGCAGGCGCCCGGAGGGATCACGCGGCCCCCAGCGGAGGCGCGGGCTTGCCCGGGTAGTCGGGCGGAGGGTTCAGACGCTGCCCGGGGAAGCCCCCCATCTCGTACTTCAGGAGCTTCTTCGCCTTCTCCGGATCGGTCTCGCCCTCCCCGTAGGAGGGGCACAGCCGCGTGATGGGGCAGGCGCCGCAGGCGGGCTTGCGGGCGTGGCAGATCCGGCGGCCGTGGAAGATCACCCGGTGGGAGAGCATCGTCCAGTCGCTCTTCGGGAAGATCTCGGCGACCTCCGCCTCGATCTTGACCGGGTCGTCCTGCTCGGTCCACTTCCATCGGCGGGCGAGCCGCATGAAGTGGGTGTCGACGGTGATACCCGGGACCCCGAACGCGTTCCCCAGCACCACGAAGGCCGTCTTGCGCCCCACGCCCGGCAGCGTGACCAGGTCTTCCAGCCGCCCCGGGACCTCGCCGCCGAAATCGTCCCGCAGGGCCCTGGAGAGGCCGATGAGGGACTTCGCCTTGGCCCGGAAGAAGCCGGTCGGCCTGATCAGCTCCTCCAGTTCCTCCGGCACGGCGGCGGCCATGTCCTCGGGCGTCGGGTACGCCGCGAAGAGCGCGGGCGTCGTCTGGTTCACCCGCAGATCCGTGGTCTGGGCGGACAGGACCGTGGCGACGAGCAACTGGAAGGGGTTCAGGAAGTCGAGCTCGGGGTGCGCGTACGGATACACCTCGGCCAGCTCGCGATTGATCCGCCGGGCCCGGCGGACCATGGCCTGCCGCGACTCGGGCCTGGCCGCGGGAGTGGTCCGCGCCTTGGCCGCCGTCCCGGAGCCCGCGGCCTTCTTCGCGGGGGCGGCCTTCTTCGCGGCCGACGCCTTCTTCAGGGCCGTGGCTTTCTCCGTGGCTGCGGTCTTCTTCGCGGAGGCGGCCGTCTTCGCGGAGGCGGCCTTCCTCGCGGAGGCTGCCCCGGTGGTGGCGGTCCCGCTCGGGGCCGCTGACTTCCTCACGGGGGCCTGCTTGGCGGCGACCTTCTTGACGGCGGCCTTCCTGGTCGTGGTCGTAGCCCTGGAGGACTCCGCCGCCTTCCCCGCGGGGGACCCGGAAGCGGTCCCGGCTGCGGTCTTCCTGCCGGCGGCCTTCCTCGCGGCAGCCGTCTTCGCCTCCGGCGTCTTCCGCTCCGCCGCCCGTGGTGCCGTCGGGGAAGCCGTGGAGCTGGTCCTGTTTTTCGCTTTTGCTACTTCTGTCGGTGCGGATGAATCATGTTCGCCCACAGCGGAATTTTGCTCCCCTGCCACTCTGATGGCCCCCTCGGCCTGTGCTCTCACCGGCGAATTGGACACCCGGCCAGCCTAAGGGCCGCCAGGGACATCCGCCCCGGCCATGGCGGATCACCACTCGAATCGGCCCCTGACGCACGGCAGGAGGGGCCGGTGCGTCAAACTTGTGGTGGACCCTTGTGATCGATCGCACTGTTTTCCTGTGCGGCATCATGGGGACCACCGTCCCCTGAGCAGGTCGACAAGGAGAGAACTCGTGGACGACGTTCTGCGGCGCGCCCCGCTCTTCGCGGCGCTCGATGACGAGCAGGCCGCGGAGCTCCGCGCCTCGATGAGTGAAGTGACGCTCGCCCGCGGCGACGCGCTCTTCCACGAGGGCGACCCCGGCGACCGCCTGTACGTGGTCACCGAGGGCAAGGTCAAGCTCCACCGCACCTCGCCCGACGGCCGGGAGAACATGCTGGCCGTGCTCGGTCCCGGTGAGCTGATCGGCGAACTGTCCCTCTTCGACCCGGGCCCGCGCACCGCGACCGCCACCGCCCTCACCGAGGTCAAGCTCCTCGGCCTGGGCCACGGCGACCTGCAGCCCTGGCTGAACGCACGCCCCGAGGTGGCCACCGCCCTGCTGCGCGCCGTCGCCCGCAGGCTCCGCAAGACCAACGACCAGATGTCCGACCTGGTCTTCTCCGATGTCCCCGGCCGTGTCGCCCGGGCGCTCCTCGACCTCTCGCGCCGCTTCGGCGTGCAGTCGGAGGAGGGCATCCACGTCGTCCACGACCTGACCCAGGAAGAGTTGGCCCAGCTCGTCGGCGCCTCCCGCGAGACCGTGAACAAGGCGCTCGCCGACTTCGCACAGCGCGGCTGGCTCCGCCTCGAGGCCCGCGCCGTCATCCTGCTCGACGTGGAGCGCCTCGCCAAGCGTTCCCGGTAGCCGCCGTCCGGGCGGGCCCCGGCAGCCCTCGTACGGAGGCGCCTCGCACGGGATCGTACGACCGTCGGGCCCGACGGGACCGCACCCGGGGCCCGGCTCCGGTACGCGCGGCTCGGCACGGCCGCTGACAGACACGGAACGAAGGGGCCGCCCGGCAGATCTGCCGGGCGGCCCCTTCGCGTGTCCCGAGCACCTCTCTCCGGGCGCCCCGATCACCGCGTACGCGGTCGGTCAGCGCTTGCTGCCGTCCACGATCAGCGGGTTCCCGCTGCCGCCGCCGCACGGAACGGCGTAGACGGGGTTCTTGGCCGCCGCGTCCTTGTAGGCGTCGATGCACTGGTTCATCAGGACCTTGTCCGTCAGCGAGTTGTTGAGGATCTTGTTCGCCCGGGCGATGCCCTCGGCCTCGATCCTTCGCCGCTCGGCCTCCGCCGTCGCGGTGCGCGCCGCCTCGGTCGCACGCTCCGTGGCCTGCTGCTGCTGGATCTTGCGGTCGATCTGGTCCTGCAGACGGTCGGACGGCTTCACATTGCGCAGGTTCACCGTGGTCACGTCGATGCCGCGAGGGGCCAGCCGCTCCTTGACGAGACGGCCGATCTCCGTGTTGATCTGCTCGCGGGCCGACGCGTAGCCCTGCTCGCTGGTGTAGCGGGCGAAGACGTTGCGGACGATCTCACGGCTGTCCGGGTAGACCAGTCGCTGCTGGATGGCGTCCTCGCTGCCGGCGAGCTTGTAGAGCTCGACGGCCTTCGCGGGCGTCACCGCCCACTTGACCGTCACCTCCGCGTACATGACGCCGCCCTGGCTGGAGCGCACCTCGACCACGTCCTTGTCGGAGAGGTTGAGGTCGACCGGCCGGGTCGAGAACGTCGTGACGCTCGTGAAGGGCGACGTGACGTGCATGCCGGACGTCATGGGCGTGCCGACCTTGCCGAAGGCGACCGGGACGCCGACCTCGTAGGCACTGACGACGTACACCATGCTGGAGATGCCGGCGAACACGCCGGCGATCAGTGCGGCGGCGGCACCGATCCTGAGGCCGCGTGGCCCGCCGCCACGCGCGACGAAGAACATCACCACGGCGGCGACGACGAGCAGGATGGAGACGACGAACACGGTTTCCCCCCGGGTACGTACAAGTACGAAACGCTGAAAGTAAGCGGAGCGTAAAGCACCCGTGTCGCGGGCCCCGGAGCGGGGTGCCTCCGCGGATGCGGTCGCGCTCCGGCCCGGAGAGAACGGCCGGGGGACGGCACGGGTAAGGCCCGGCGGGCACGGGAGGCGGTCCGGAGGGGAGCGGGGAGGCACCCGGAGGCCCGTGCCCCCGACGAGGCCGCCGATGAGGAGGAACCGGGGCCGGCAGCCCTGGGCCGCGTTGTGAAAGTAGCTCCGCCCGCCCGCAGGGCGGGGCCTGCGTCGAGCAGCGCGCCGTGCACGCGCCGCGGGCGTGCAGCGCGCCCGCGCCCCCGGCGGCGGGCCCGGCCGCCCGGCGACTGGGCCGGCTGCCCGGAGCACCGCGGCAGCGCGGCGTCCGGTGCGTGCGATCGCAGGGCGGAGGCTCATCCTCGTACTGGACGTGCCTGGATGAATCCGACAACGCAGAGAGCGTGCGTGCCCGGCGTCGCGGGCCGGGAGAGACTTCGCAACGCGGCCTAGATGAGGCCGTGCTCCTGCAGGTACTCCAGCTGCGCCCGGACCGAGAGCTCCGCCGCGGGCCACAGCGACCGGTCCACGTCGGCGTACACGTGCGCGACCACGTCGGCCGCGGAGCCGTGGCCGTTCTCGACGGCCGTCTCGACCTGCGCGAGCCGGTTCGCGCGATGGGCGAGATAGAACTCCACGGCGCCCTGGGCGTCCTCCAGGACCGGTCCGTGGCCTGGGAGCACGGTGTGCACCCCGTCGTCGACGGTCAGGGAACGGAGCCGGCGCAGCGAGTCCAGATAGTCACCGAGGCGGCCGTCCGGATGCGCGACGACCGTGGTGCCCCGGCCGAGGATGGTGTCTCCCGTCAGCACGGCCCGGTCGGCGGGCAGATGGAAGCAGAGCGAGTCCGCCGTGTGCCCCGGGGTCGGCACGACCCTCAGCTCCAGGCCCCCGGTACGGATCACGTCCCCCGCCGCCAGCCCTTCGTCACCGAGCCTCAGCGCGGGGTCGAGGGCACGCACCTTCGTCCCGGTCAGCTCGGCGAGCCGGCCGGCTCCCTCCGCATGGTCCGGATGCCCGTGCGTGAGCAGGGTCAGTGCGATCCGCTTGCCCGCCTCCTCGGCCGTCGCGACGACGTTCCGGAGGTGCGCTTCGTCGAGCGGGCCCGGGTCCACGACGACGGCGAGGTCCGAGTCGGGCTCGGTGACGATCCAGGTGTTGGTGCCGTCCAGCGTCATCGCGGACGGATTGGGCGCCAGGACGTTGATCGTGCGGGAGGTCGCCCGCCCGGAGACCACCGCGCCGCGCGGCTGACCCGGCAGCGCCGATGCGTTCGTCATGGCGTGCCTCCCGCCGGATCGGCCGGTCCGGCCCCGCCCGCGGGGACGTGTTTGGTGAACTCGTCGTGGCCCGGCCAGCTGAGCACCAGTTCCCCGTTCTCCAGGCGTGCCTGGGCCAGGATCGGCGCGAGGTCCTGTTCGGCCGCGGCGGCGAGGGCGTCCGCGGCGGTGGCGAACCGCCCCAGCACCCGCAGCGTGGCGATCGTCGGCGGCATCATCAGCAGCTCGCCCTTGTCGTACCCGGCGGTCGCGTCGGCAGGCCGGATCCACACCGTGCGGTCCGCCTCGGTGGAGGCGTTCCTCGTCCGCTGCCCGTGGGGCAGCGAGGCGACGAAGAACCAGGTGTCGAAGCGGCGCGGCTCGAACTCCGGGGTGATCCAGCGGGCCCAGGCCCCGAGCAGGTCCGACCGCAGCACCAGCCCCCTGCGGTCCAGGAACTCGGCGAAGGACAGATTCCGGTCGACGAGCGCCGCACGGTCGGCCTCCCAGTCGTCGCCCGTGGTGTCCTCGACGACGGAGTCCCCGGTCTCCCCGGCCAGCAGGACCCCGGCCTCCTCGTAGGTCTCCCGGACCGCCGCGCAGACGACGGCCTGCGCGGACGCCTCGTCCTCGACCCCGAGCCGCTGTGCCCACTCGGACAGGGAAGGCCCCGCCCAGCGCACCGGGCGCGCGTCCCGCTCGTCCACCCCGCCGCCGGGGTAGACGTACGCACCCCCGGCGAAGGCCATGGAGGCGCGGCGGCGCAGCATATGGACGTGTACACCCTCGGAGGCGTCCTTGAGCAGCATCACGGTCGCCGCCCGGCGGGGGGCGACGGCGGTGATCTCGCCCGCGGCGAGCGCCCGGATCCGGTCGGGCCATTCCGGTGGGTACCACTGACCATTGGACATGGCCGGATGCTATGCGCTCACGCGCGGATGTTCGAGGGGTGCCCGGTCCGCGGCGGCGGTTCGGGCGGGCAGGCCGGCCCGTGTCCGCCGCGGTTCCGCCGATGCGGGCCGGCGAGCGCGATCCCGCCGGCTGTTCCTGCCGCGCGGCGGTTCGGACCGCCCTCCCACGGAGGACTCCGGAGTCCGTCGGGGCGACCCCGACTCCCCGACGAGAGGCCGGTGGCCGCCCAGGGGGACGGGTCCCTGGCCGCCGCGAGGACCGGGACCTGTGGAGGGATCGAGTCCCCGACCGCCGCGAGGGACCGGGACCTGTCGAGGGGACGGTCCCCGGCCGCAGCGGGGTTCGGGACCCGTCGAGGGGACGAGACCCGTACACCCGCAGGGAGACTTCGGGCGCCGAAGGGGAGACCCCGGCTCCGCTCCTCGAGGAGACTCCGTCCCCCGTCGAAGAGAGAGCCCGGACTCCCCGCGACGGGGATCCGGGCCTCTTCACGGCTCAGCCCTGGACGAGCTCCACCTGGATCTCGACCTCGACGGGCGCGTCCAGCGGCAGCACGGCGACGCCCACGGCGCTGCGCGCGTGCACACCCTTGTCGCCGAGGACCGCACCCAGAAGCTCGCTCGCGCCGTTGATGACGCCGGGCTGCCCGGTGAAGTCGGAAGCGGAGGCCACGAAGCCGACCACCTTCACGACCCGGGCGATCCGGTCCAGGTCACCGGCGATGGACTTCACGGCGGCCAGCGCGTTCAGCGCACAGGTGGCGGCCAGTTCCTTGGCCTCCTCCGGGGTCACCTCCGCACCGACCTTGCCCGTGACCGGAAGCTTGCCCTCCACCATCGGGAGCTGCCCCGAGGTGTAGACGTACGGGCCCGACTGCACGGCCGGCTGGTACGCCGCCAGCGGCGGTACGACGGCCGGCAGCGTCAGCCCGAGTTCGGCGAGCTTGGCCTCGACGGCACCGCTCATGACTTCTCCCGCTTGAGGTAGGCCACGAGCTGCTCGGGGTTGTTCGGCCCGGGGACGACCTGGACGAGCTCCCAGCCGTCCTCGCCCCAGGTGTCCAGGATCTGCTTGGTCGCGTGCACGAGAAGGGGCACGGTCGCGTATTCCCACTTGGTCATGGAGCCGACTGTAGCCGCACCGGCGTGCGGCTCCGTGCCACAGGTTCGTGCGGCACGCGAGACGCCCCGGCACGCCTGACCCGCCCAAGGCGACCCGGGGTCGCTTAGCCTGCGGGCCGACTGGTTAGGCTCCAGGACGTGAGCAGGCTCCAGGTCGTCAGCGGCAAGGGCGGTACCGGTAAGACGACGGTCGCCGCGGCCCTCGCGCTCGCCCTCGCGACCGAGGGGAAGCGCACCCTCCTCGTCGAGGTCGAGGGCAGGCAGGGCATCGCGCAGCTCTTCGAGACGGAGGCGCTGCCCTACGAGGAACGCAAGATCGCCGTCGCTCCCGGCGGCGGTGAGGTGCACGCGCTCGCCATCGACGCCGAGCGGGCCCTCCTCGACTACCTCCAGATGTTCTACAAACTCGGGTCGGCCGGCCGGGCGCTGAAGAAGCTCGGCGCGATCGACTTCGCCACGACCATCGCACCGGGTGTACGGGACGTCCTCCTGACCGGCAAGGCCTGCGAGGCCGTCCGCCGCCGGGACAAGCAGGGCCGGTACGCCTACGACCACGTCGTCATGGACGCCCCTCCGACCGGCCGCATCACCCGCTTTCTGAACGTCAACGACGAGGTCGCGGGGCTCGCCAAGATCGGCCCGATACACAATCAGGCCCAGGCCGTGATGCGCGTACTGAAGTCCGCAGAGACGGCGGTGCACCTGGTGACGCTGCTGGAGGAGATGCCCGTCCAGGAGACCGCGGACGGCATCGCCGAGCTGCGCGCCGCGGACCTCCCCACCGGCAACGTGATCGTGAACATGGTCCGTCCGCACATCCTGGACGAGGAGGCGGTCCGTGCCGCCGCGACCGCCGGCCGCCGCAAGGACATCGCCAAGTCGCTGACCGGGGCGGGCGTCAGCGGTGCGGCCGGACTGGTCGGACCGCTGCTGGAGCAGGCCGCCGAGCACGCCCAGCGCGTGGAGCTGGAGCGCGAGCAGCGTGCTGCGCTGAAGGCCCTCGAGCTGCCGGCGTACGAACTCCCCCTGCTGAGCGAGGGGGTCGACCTGGCCGGGCTGTACCAGTTGGCGACCGAGCTGCGAAAGCTCGGTGTGACCGCCGGAGCCGATACCGGGACGGATGCCCAGTGACCGGAGTGAACGGATGACGTCGTCGATGACGCACGGCAGCACGCTGCAGGACACCCCGCTGCTCGAGATCGACCCCCTGCTCGACGACCCGGGGATCCGCATCATCGTCTGCTGCGGCGCGGGCGGGGTGGGCAAGACGACGACCGCTGCCGCCCTCGGGGTGCGGGCGGCGGAGCGCGGCCGCCGGGCGGTCGTGCTCACCATCGACCCCGCACGCCGGCTGGCCCAGTCGATGGGGATCGACCTGCTGGACAACACCCCGCGCCGGGTGGAGGGCATCGAGGGCGACGGCGAACTGCACGCCATGATGCTCGACATGAAGCGCACCTTCGACGAGATCGTCGAGGCGCACGCGGACCCGTCGCGGGCCCGCGCCATTCTGGAGAACCCCTTCTACCAGTCCCTGTCGGCCGGTTTCGCGGGCACGCAGGAGTACATGGCGATGGAGAAGCTGGGGCAGCTGAGGGCGCGCGACGAGTGGGACCTGATCGTGGTGGACACTCCCCCGTCGCGGTCGGCGCTGGACTTCCTGGACGCCCCGAAGCGGCTGGGGTCGTTCCTGGACGGCAAGTTCATCCGGCTGCTGATGGCCCCGGCGAAGATGGGCGGCCGGGCCGGGATGAAGTTCCTGAACGTCGGGATGTCGATGATGACCGGCACGCTGGGGAAGCTGCTGGGCGGTCAGCTGCTGCGGGACGTACAGACCTTCGTGGCGGCGATGGACACGATGTTCGGCGGGTTCCGCACTCGGGCCGATGCCACGTACCGGCTGCTGCAGGCGCCCGGAACGGCGTTCCTGGTGGTCGCCGCCCCGGAGCGGGACGCGCTGCGCGAGGCGGCCTACTTCGTGGAGCGCCTGGCGGCGGAGGAGATGCCGCTGGCCGGGCTGGTGCTCAACCGGGTGCACGGAAGCGGTGCCGCCCGGCTGTCCGCCGAGCGTGCTCTCGCCGCCGCGGAAAATCTTGACGAGGGCCGCATTGTGGATCAGGAGGCCGGGAAGGCTGCTGGGCGTGGCTCCACGGGGTCCTCTCCCACCCCTTCCGCCGTGGAGCCGGTTTCCGAGTCCGAGTCCGACCAGCCCTCGGCGCCCCCGACCTCACAACTGACCGCCGGTCTGCTGCGCCTGCATGCCGAACGGATGCAGGTGCTGTCGCGCGAGCAGCGCACACGTGACCGTTTCACCGCACTCCATCCCGAGGTGGCCGTGGCCGAAGTGGCCGCCCTGCCGGGCGATGTGCACGACCTCGCCGGTCTGCGTGCGATCGGCGACAAGCTCGCGGGCGGTGGCTCCGCGCCCGGAGCCGCGTAGCAGACCGTCGGCGCAGCAGACCGTCGTTACGGACCGTGGTCCGCGTGGCCGGTCGCGGTGCGGCAAGGCGGGCCGGACGACGCGGTCGACCCGACGCGCACGAGCGACGGCAGGTACGCCTCCGCTCGACGCGGGCACCGGCCCGCGCCGCTGTGTGATGGCTCACATCGCTCGCGCGGAGGCGGCACGCTCGAAAGGCCGCACACGGCACGGGCAGACCGCCCGTGTTCGGCGTCCAGCAGGGCTCGCACGCAGGGTCACGCCGTACGGCGTCGCGGGACGTCCGAACGTCAGGCCGCCGACCGGCTCAGCCCACGGCACGCCCGTCGCACACGGCTCACCGGCCCAACGGACCCCCGGGCCCGCGGAGCGGGCGGCCGGCGACGGGCAGGATCACGCCGTGGCGCGACCGGCACCGGGTCGGCCCGTGTCGGACCGGGCCGCCGCCTCAGCCCACGGCCGCGAACGTCTCGTAGGTCTCGTCGTCCTCGAGCCCCACGGGCAGGATGCCCGCGCTCCGCTCGTATTCCGTACGCGCGGTCTCCAGCAGGCGGCGCCAGGAGGTGACGGTGGGGCGCCTGCGCAGCAATGCGCGCCGCTCCCGCTCGGTCATGCCACCCCACACGCCGAACTCGACGCGATTGTCGAGCGCGTCGGCCAGGCACTCCGTCCGCACCGGGCATCCGGTGCACACCGCCTTGGCCCTGTTCTGCGCCGCTCCTTGTACGAACAGTTCATCCGGATCGGTAGTGCGGCAAGCTGCCTGCGCACTCCAGTCGGTTACCCAGCCCATGCCGGCGCCGTCCTCTCCCGAATCGAGGCTCCCCCACGGCGGCAGCGGCATATTCACCGCTGCCAGTTGAGGACGTTACGGAAGGTGGGCACAGCGCAACACCCCCTTCGGGCCCAATCTTGAATGGTCCGAACGGACTATGCGTAAGCGGCAGATCACCCGGGGGAGTGAGCTGAGGGCATACGTAATAAATCCGGCAAATCGGCTGGGCGCGGGGAACGACCGCAGGGAGGAGGCCGCCGCGAGGCGATTCGGGGATGGCGCGGGGTCTTGATACACAACCGCACTGCTGTGACAGTTGGGAGCAGCTTAGGCCAAGGCATATACGCGTGTCCGGAGAATGAGAACGTAGGCTGCCCCTATGTCGAAGAAGCGATCGGGCGGTGGTCTGACCGGGACCCAGCAGGCCGCCAAGTTCCTCGGTGTCAGTGTGCTCGCGGGAGCCGTGCTGGCGGGCCTGGCCCTGCCGGCCGCCGGGGCGCTGGGACTGGCCGCCAAGGGCACGGTCGAGGGGTTCGACGAGATCCCCGCCAACCTCAAGACCCCGCCGCTGAGTCAGCGCACGACGATCCTTGACTCCGAGGGCGGGCAGATCGCCACGGTCTACTCGCGTGACCGCACGGTCGTCCCGCTGAAGGACGTCTCGCCGTACATGCAGAAGGCGATCGTCGCCATCGAGGACGCCCGCTTCTACGAGCACGGGGCGATCGACCTCAAGGGCGTGCTGCGCGCGCTCAACCGCAACGCGCAGGAAGGCGGCGTCGCCCAGGGCGCCTCGACCCTCACCCAGCAGTACGTGAAGAACGTCTTCGTCGAGGAGGCCGGCGACGACCCGGACAAGGTCGCCCAGGCCACCCAGCAGACCATCGGCCGCAAGGTCCGCGAGCTCAAGTACGCGATCCAGGTCGAGGAGGAGCTGGGGAAGAAGAAGATCCTCGAGAACTACCTCAACATCACCTTCTTCGGCCAGCAGGCCTACGGCATCGAGGCGGCGTCCAAGCGCTACTTCTCGAAGTCGGCGAAGAACCTGAAGCTGGAGGAGGCCGCGCTGCTCGCCGGCATCGTCCAGTCGCCCAGCCGCTACGACCCCGTGAACGACAGCGAGGAGGCGACCAAGCGTCGCAACACCGTGCTGCAGCGGATGGCCGACGTCGGCGACGTCTCCCAGTCCGAGGCCGACAGGGCCAAGGAGACGCCGATCACGCTGAAGGTCAGCAAGCCCAAGAACGGCTGCATCACGGCCGTCGACGGCGCGGGCTTCTTCTGCGACTACGTGCGCGAGGTCTTCCTCACGGACCCGGTCTTCGGCAAGACCCGCGAGGAGCGGGCCAAGGTATGGAACCAGGGCGGTCTGACGATCCGTACGACCCTGGACCCGCAGGCGCAGAAGTCCGCCCAGGAGTCGCTGAAGGACCACGTCTACCAGGACGACAAGGTCGCGGCGGCGGTCACGATGGTCGAGCCCGGGACGGGCAGGATCATCGCGATGGGCCAGTCCAAGCCGTACGGCTTCGGCGAGAACGAGACCCAGATCAACTACTCGGTCGACGCCAAGATGGGTGGCTCCAACTACGGCTTCCCGGTGGGTTCGACCTTCAAGCCGTTCGTGGCCGCGGCCGCACTGGAGCAGGGGCGTCCGCCGACGCAGGCGTACCCGGCTCCGTACAAGATGCCGTACCCGGACTCGATCGCGAGCTGCTCCGACCGGCCGTGGCGGAACCGCGGCGGCGACACGGTGGAGAACGAGAACGAGAAGGAAGTCGGGCCCTACGCCCTCCGCGAGGCGATGGAGCTCTCCGTCAACACGTACTTCGTGCAGATGATAGGAGACATCGGTCTCTGCCCCGTCGTGGAGATGACCGACCGCCTGGGCGTGGTGCAGGGCAACGGGGAGAAGCTCCCGGCCAGCCCGGCGCCGCTGACCCTCGGCTCGACCGGTATCTCGCCGCTGACGATGGCCAACGCGTACGCGACGTTCGCGAACCGCGGGACGCACTGCACGCCGACCGCGATCGAGTCGATCACGACCGCTGACGGCAAGAGCCTCAGGGTGCCGCAGACCGAGTGCGGCAAGGTGATGTCGGAGCGCACGGCGGACACCATCAACACGCTGCTGCGCGGTGTGGTCGACTCCGGTACCGGTCAGGAGGCCGGCCTGACGGACCGTGACAACGCGGGCAAGACGGGTACGACGGACGAGCGCAGGAACGCCTGGTTCGTGGGCTACACGCCGAACCTGTCCGGTGCGGTCTGGGTCGGCAGTGCCACCCAGAAGGTCAAGATGGTGAACATCCGGATCGGCGGCCGCTACCACGACAAGGTCTTCGGCGGTCAGGTCCCCGGCCCGATCTGGAAGGACGCGATGGCGGGGGCCCTGGAGGGCAAGGAGGCCCCGGACTTCAACACCGTCCACGTGCCCGACACGTCGAAGCCGGAGGGCGACGAGGACGACGAGGGGCGCCCGGAGGACGGCCGCGGCAACGACGACAAGCCGGGCAAGAACGGCGGCCGGGACCCGTTCCCCGGCATCTCGCTCCCGCCGGACTTCATCGGCGGCAACGTCACCCGCGGCCAGGACGGCGGCGGGGACGGAGGCCGGCAGCGGGGGTGACCCCGCGCGCCGACCGAGGGAGCGGCCGTCTGCGGCCGCCCTGCGGGCCAAGGGCGGAAAGCGAAACGGCGAAGGGTCCCGGTGCGGATGGCACCGGGACCCTTCGCCGTACGGTCGCGAACGCGGGTCCCGCGCCGGCCGCCGAGTCAGCCGGCGAGGAGCTTCTTGACGGCGGCGGCCACCCTGCCGCCCTCGGCGCGGCCCGCCACCTTCGGGTTCACGATCTTCATGACCGCGCCCATCGCCCGGGGACCCTCGGCACCGGCGGCCCTGGCCTCCTCGACGGCCTGCGCCACGATGCCGTTCAACTCGTCGTCCGTCAGCTGCTTGGGCAGGTAGGCGTCGAGGATCTCGCCCTCCGCCTTCTCACGGTCCGCCTGCTCGGCACGTCCGCCCTGGGCGAAGGCCTCGGCCGCCTCGCGGCGCTTCTTCGCCTCCTTGGCGATCACCTTCTGGACCTCGTCGTCGGAGAGCTCACGCGCCTCCTTGCCCGCGACCTCCTCCTTGGTGATCGCGGAGAGGGTCAGCCGGAGCGTCGAGGAGCGCAGCTCGTCGCGCGCCCTGATCGCCTCGGTGAGGTCTTCCTGCAGCTTGGACTTGAGCGTGGTCATGCGTCGATTGTGGCAGGCGCGCGCCGTGACGCGCCCGCGCATTTCCCGGGGCGCGCGCCGGGCGGGCCCCGCGCTCGTACGAAAGCCGGGGCGAGGCCGCGGTCCCTCTCCCCCGCGCCTGCGGTCCCTTCCGCCCGTCGTCCCTTCCCGAGCCGCCCGTGGTCCCTTCCCTCGCGGCGCGATCTCTTCCTTCGCGGCCCGCGAACCTTTCCCCCGCCGCCCGTGGTCCCTTCCCTCGCGGCCTCGGCCCGACCTCCGCGCGGCCTCGGCCCGACCTCCGCGCGTCAGGCGCCGGACACGTCGTGGCCGTCTCCGGGTGGTGCCCGCGTCGGGCTGCGGCCACCGGCCGTTGACAGCCTGCGCCCATGCCGGTCCTCCGCTTCCCCGTCGACACCCGGCGCTGCCAGTTGCTCGGGCTCACGGGGTCGGCGGCGCTGGCCGCGGGCGGTACGGCGGCCGGTGCCCTGCCCGTACGCGACGTCCCGGCGCCGCACTCGGGCGCGGCCGTGCTCGGACTGGCCGCGGCCTACTTCGGACTGGTGCTGCTGGTGGCCGCCTGGGCGCTGCTCGGGCGGACCGCGCGCGGGCCCGCGCCGCCGAGCCTCCGCAGCCTGCTGCTCACCCTCGCGCTGTGGGCGGCACCGCTGCTCCTCACCCCGCCCCTGTTCAGCCGGGACGTGTACAGCTATCTGGCGCAAGGGGCGATGGTCGACGCCGGGATCGACGTCTACGCCCACGGCCCGTCCCGGCTCGGCGGCCCGCTGACCGCCGAGGTGGCACCGGTCTGGCGGCACACGCCGACCCCGTACGGCCCGGTCTTCCTCGGCTGTGCGTCCGCGCTGGCCGAGTTCGCCCGCGCCGGCGTGGTCACCGGGGTCCTCGGCATGCGGCTGGTCGCGCTGCTCGGCGTGGCGCTGATGGCGCTGTGCCTTCCGGCGCTCGCCCGGCGTTGCGGCGCCGACCCGCGCACCGCCGTGTGGCTCGGCGGACTCAACCCGCTCGTGCTGCTGCACCTCGTGGGCGGCGCCCACAACGACGCGGTCATGCTGGGGCTGCTGGGCGCGGGCCTCGTCGCGGCGCTCGGCCGGTGGCCGGCCGTCGGTGCCGCGCTCGTCACCCTCGCCGCACTGGTGAAGGCCCCGGCCGCACTGGGGCTGCCGGCCGTCGCGCTGCTCCGGGCCCGGCGCGGCTCCGGCCGGCACCCGCGGCTGCGGGCCGCCCTCGTCACCGGCGGCACGGCGGCCGCCACCACCGTCGCGGCCACGGCACTGGCCGGCACCGGCTACGGCTGGACGTCCGCTCTCGACACCCCGGTGTCACCGGGGAACTGGTCGCTCACCTCGACGCTCGGCCGCCTCACCGGGGCGGCGCTGCGGAGGGTGGGCAGCGGGCTCGCGGAATTCGCCGTTCCCGCCTGGCACTTGACCGGTCTCGCCGCCACCGCCGTCGCCGTCCTCGTGTTCTGGAAGCGCCACCATCTGCGTCGGCCGGTGTACGCGGTCGGTCTCAGCCTGGGTGCCGTGGCCGTCCTGGGCCCGGCGATCCGTCCGTGGTACGTCTTGTGGGGCGTGTTCCTGATCGCCGCCACGGCGCCCGGGGGTGCGGTGCGCCCGAGGCGCGCGGCGGCCCTGCTGAGCGGAGTTCTCGCTCTTGTGGTGATGCCGAGTGGGTTCGCGCCCGACCATAATCAGCTGTTGATCGCAGTTGGCGGAAGCACACTGGGGGTACTGGCGCTGTGGTGCGCATACAGGGTGGCGGCACGAGCGGCAGACAGGGCCCCTCTTCCGGAGGCACTCCCTCCGGAAGCCGCCCGCCCGGAGGCACTCCCTCCGGCAGTTCCCCGTCCGGAGGAACGTCCTCCGACGGCTTCGTGCCCGAAGGTGCCTCCTCCGGCGGCACCCCGTCCCCAGGATTCCCCTCCGGCGCCCGACAGCCCGGCGCGGGACCCGCACCGTCCGCTGGGGAGCACAGCGTGCGGATCCCCGTGACCACACGGGGCCGTGTCCTGGTGGCACTCGGCATGTCCGCGGTGGTGGTCTTCTTCCTCGCGACCGTGCCGTTCCACCGGCACTGGTTCGACCTCCACGTCTACTACGGGGCGGTCGAGCACTGGATCGGCGGCCACCCGATCTACGACTACCTCAGGCCCGGAACCCGCTACGGCTTCACGTATCCGCCGTTCGCGGCGCTGTGCATGCTGCCGATGACCCTGGTCGGCTGGCACAGCGCGCTGGCCATAAGCCAGCTCATGAACGTCGCGGCCGCCGCCGTGATCCTCCACGTCTGCCTCGACGCGACCATCCGGCGGGAGAGCCGGCACAGATGGTTCGCGTACGCCGTGGCGGCCTGCATGTTCGCCCTGCTGGAGCCGGTCCGCGACACCGTGAGCTTCGGCCAGGTCAATCTGCTCCTGCTGGCGCTGGTCCTCGCCGACTGCTGGCTGCTGACGGCCGGGCGCGAGCGGTTCCCGTCCCTCGGCCGGCTGGCCGGTCTCGGCATCGGTCTCGCCGCCGCGATCAAACTCACCCCGGCGATCTTCATCTGCTACCTGCTGGTCACCCGGCGCCTGCGGGCGGCCGGGGTCGCCATCGGCACGGCGAGCGCCGCGACCCTGCTCGCGGCCTGGGCGGCGCCGACGGCATCGCGCACGTTCTGGACCGAGGCGATGTGGAACACCGAGCGGGTCGGTTCGCTCTCCTACGTCTCCAACCAGTCCTGGCAGGGCATGCTGGCCCGGCTCACCGAACCGTTCGCCGAGCCCAGCCGCGCGGTGTGGGCCGTGGGCGTACTGCTCCTGATGTGGCTGTGGGCCCGCCGGGTGCGGCAGGCCGTCTCCGCGGGTGACGAGCTCGCGGGCTTCGCCCTGACGGGAATCGCGGCGTGCCTCGTGAGCCCGGTCACCTGGGTGCACCACCTGGTCTGGCTGATCCCGGCCCTCGCCGTCCTCACCGACAAGGGCCTGCGGGCCGCGCCGGGCGGGGAACGCCGCCGCAGGCTGCTGACCTGGGCCCTGGCGAGCTACGCCGTCCTGTGCAGCAGCATGGTCTGGCTGTGGCGCTGGAACGACGGCGGTGTGCCCGGGTTCCTGGGCGCCAACGCCTACGTGTGGATAGCACTGCTCCTGCTCCTGCTGCTGCCGCTCGGGCGGCCGGGCACGGACGGGGACGGGCCGTATGCGGAGAGCGGACCGTCTGCGACGATGGGCGCATGCGCGCACGCTACGGCCTCCCCCTCAAAATCGGTGCCGGTGTCACGGCTCTCGGAGCAGTCGGCATCGCCTACGCGGCCGGGTTCGAAGCCCGCTCCTTCCGGCTCCGGCGGGTGACGGTCCCGGTCCTGCCGAGAGGGATGCGGCCTCTGCGCGTCCTGCAGGTCTCCGACATCCACATGGTGTGCGGACAGCGCAAGAAGCGGGCCTGGCTGCAGTCCCTGGCGGGGCTGCGCCCCGACCTCGTCGTCAACACCGGCGACAACCTGTCGGACCCCAACGGTGTGCCCGAGGTGGTCGACGCCCTCGGGCCGCTGATGGAGTACCCGGGCGTGTACGTCTTCGGCTCGAACGACTACTACGGCCCGAAGCTGCGCAACCCGGCCCGCTATCTGTTCGAGAAGGCCCAGGGCCGCCACGGGCTCAACGGCAACGCCCCGGCGGTGGGCGTGGTGCACAACCCGTGGGAGGGCCTCCGGGACGCGTTCGACGCGGCGGGCTGGCTCGGCCTGAACAACACGCGCGGCCGACTGAAGCTCGACGGCGGACTCGAACTCGCCTTCACCGGGCTGGACGACCCCCACATCAAGCGGGACCGCTACGAGAAGGTCGCCGGCGGCCCGGACAAGACGGCCGACTTCTCGATGGCCGTCGTCCACGCCCCCTATCTGCGCTCCCTGGACGCCTTCACCACCGAGGGCTACCCGCTGATCCTCGCGGGCCACACCCACGGCGGCCAGCTGTGCATCCCCTTCTACGGCGCCCTGGTCACCAACTGCGACATCGACACCGACCGGGTGAAGGGCCTCTCCACCCACGAGTCCGACGGCCTCGTCTCCTACCTCCACGTCTCCGCCGGCTGCGGCACGAACCGCTACACCCCGGTCCGCTTCGCCTGCCCTCCGGAGGCGACGCTGCTGACGCTGGTGGCGCGGGACTGAGGGGAAGCAGCCGCCGTCCCTCCGGGCGGTGGTCCGAGGGCCACCCGCAGGGGCAGGAGCCCGACGGTACGGGTGTGACGCCCGATGCTCCCCCGCTCGCACCCGCCCCTCCCCGGACGCCGACCGGCACCGCTCATGCCGCTCCGCCCCAGGTGAGGGCCCCGTAAAACCGGATTTCGTCTCCGGGCGCCGGTGGGCTAAAGTAAACGACGTCGCCGCGAGAGCGAGTGACATCGGGGTGTAGCGCAGCTTGGCAGCGCGCTTCGTTCGGGACGAAGAGGTCGTGGGTTCAAATCCCGCCACCCCGACAGCTAAGTAGCAGGCCAGAGGGTCCTTGCCGAATCGGTGAGGACCCTCTGGCCTTGCTGTCTGTCCCTCGGCGTGGCCAGCGCTGGAGATCGCTCGAAGATGCCGTCCATCACCACGACGCCGGTCTGGAGCACGGGCCGGACCTGCTTCCGGTGGACCCAGCGAAGGGATCAGCGCATGCCCGGCAGGCCATCAGTGGACGTCGCGGTACGCCTCCTACGGGAGCAGCTGGGCGGGCTGTCGAGTGCCCCGGCAACTCAGGACGCTTGGTCGGCATTCATCCGATTCGGGCGACTACGGTTCGACACATCAGGCTCCCCCGACGCCGACGGCCTGCTGTTCCAGTACGGAGTGTTCTCGTTCCACGGCACACCGGCGTTCTCCCTGGACCTCACGCGCCAGTTCGAGGTCCTGGACGAGGCGGGCGACCACGATCACCTCGTGCAGGTTCACTGCGAGCTGGTGTACGAGCCGACACCAGCGTTGGCAGCCCTGGGGGACTTCAACTCCTGGTTCTTCCACGATTCAGGGAACGATGTCGACCAGTGGGCGGAAACTCTCACCTCGCGGGAGGCCTGGGCAGTCATCCGGGAGCACGGCCCTGTGAAGGTCGAGGTCTGCCAAGAGCCTGTCTAGGCGGCGTGCCCCTCATGCGCCCGGCTGGTCGGCGACCAGCGGAGCATCACGCGGAGTACCGGGGCCGGAGCCACTCCCCGCGCTTCAGCCTCTCGCCAGGTCAGCAGATATCCGCGTACGTGGTCTTCCAAGCCGGGGACGTACAACATGGAGGCCCGTGACGAGCTGACCATGATCGCGGTCCGCGACGAGATCCTGGACCCGGTCCGCGACGGCTGACGTCGGATCCGGCAATCCGCAAGTCCGCGCACACCCGTTCCCCCCGAGCTGATGGTGCCGGTGCCCTGGTCGGCGTGCGAACGGTCAGCGGCCTGATCCGCGTCGCGGGTCGGGCCCCTGAGTGGTTCCGGGGGCGGTGTCGCAGGCGGCGGATATCGTGCCTCGGTGACCGATGCCAGGGCCGGCCGCCCCCTCTTCTTCCTCGATGTCGACGGGCCCCTTCTGCCGTTCGGTGCCGGACCCGGCGCGTACGAGGCCGGCGGGGAGACGCCGCGAGAGGAGGGCGATGCCGGGGCGAACCCGCTGCTGGACCGGCTCGATCCGGCGCTGGGTCCGCGGCTGGCGGCGCTCCCCTGTGAGCTCGTCTGGGCCACGACGTGGCTGGACGACGCGAACGAGTGCATCGCACCGCGGCTCGGGCTGCCCCGCCTCGCGGTGGTGGACTGGCCGGAGCCGTCGGAGCAGGAGGAGCGGGATCGGCGAGCGGGGCTCCACTGGAAGACGCGGCCTCTTCTCGACCGGGCCGGCGGCCGCCCGTTCGTCTGGGTCGACGACGAGATCAGCGACGCGGACAGAGCCTGGACGGCCGCCCGCCACGGGGACAGAGCCCTGCTCCATCGCGTCGATCCCCGCCGTGGCCTGCGGGACGACGACCTGGACCTCATCGAGGACTGGCTGCGCGGATGGTGAACGGGCCGGGCCGGACGGGCGCTGCGGCCACTTTCACCGCACCGGCTGTCCGACCCCCAGCATGTTCCCCTCGCTGTCGCGGAACCAGGCGGCACGCTCGCCGCGGGCGCCCTTGGAGGGGTAGTTGCCCTCGATGTCGGCGACGCCGTCCACCGTCCTCAGTCCGGGCAGGTCGACGGTCTCGAAGACCACTCCGCGTCCCTCGAGCTCGGTGACGGCCGCATCGATGTCGTCGACCTCGAAGGCCATCTGCGTGAAGGTGCCCGACGACGCCCCGGCGGACCGGAAGAGGGCGAAGTGCGAACCGCCGCAGCGGTAGAGCAGGCCGCCGGGGCGTTCGTCGACGGGGTCGAGACCGAGCTTCTCGGAGTAGAAGCGCCGGGCCCTGTCGAGGTCCTGGGCGGGGAGCCTGGTGGCGATGCGGGCGTGGGAAAGTGCGCTCACGGTGTCACTTCTCCTCTCTCTGCGGCTGCGCGTTCTTCTGAGGCGGTGTCATGGGACGGACTGGCGCCGGGACTTCGGGCTCGCTGCCGCCGCGCCGGACGCAGGCCGGGGCCTGCGCCGGGCCGCCCCGCACAGGCTTCCGTCGGCCAGGGCGGCCGCCGCCGCGGATTCGCGCAAGCCCCGCGACACGCCCGGGCGTCGGCCGCGACCCGCGTGTCGCCACCCGTTCGCCATGCCGTTTCGACATTCCGCCCTTGAGCGTATTGCGGCCGTCGCGACCTGTGGGAATGGCACGGCAGGAAATCGACGACGAGTCGTCGGGCCATTTCACTGCGGTCGTTTGATCACAAGAACTGGTTGCCTTTCCCCCTGAAGCGCGGCGTCCTCATCGGGGCAACGAGTCCTGACCCGCGCCACTCGGAGGGTGGTGAAAATGCGTACCGCACGTCTTCTCGCCGGCAGCGCCTTGGCCCTGGCCGCACTCGGCATCCCGGCTCCCGCGGCAGTCGCCGAAGGGTCCGAGATCACGGTCAGTCCCGAGGTGGGATATCCCGGCTCGACCATCACCGTCAGCACGTCGGGGGCCTGTGAGCCGGGCGCGACCTATGCCAAGGGCCAGGCGGAGATCGGAGGTCAGATCAACCTGACCGAGAGCGGCCGCGAAGGGGAACTGGAGGGCACGTTCACCGTTCCCGCGAACGCGAAGGAAGGCACGTACGACATCACGGTCAAGTGCCCGCCCGGAGTCCGCGTCCAGTCCGAATTCGAGGTCGCCGGGCGTCCGAACGGTGCCGTCAGCGGTGGATTCGGTGGTGGTGGCGGGATGAACAGCACGGAGATGGCCATCGGAGCCGTACTGGTCCTCACCGCGACGGCGGGCGGTGTCCTGACGCTGCGGCGCCGTCACGGCAACGGTTCGGCAGCCTGAGCGTCCCCCGGCGCCGGCCGACGGGACCCGTCACCTCCGTAACCGAGACCGGAGCCCGGACCGCTATGGGACGCAAGCACTCCTCCCTCCTCACGTCGACAAGGGTGTTCGGCGTCATGCTGCTGGTCGGCATCGGCTTGCTGGTTCACGGGCTGCGCGGCGAGACGGCTCCCCAGCCGTCCGCCGCCCAGGCCTTCACCCCACCGGTGCCGGGCCCGGCGGTCTCCTTCGGACCGGGCGTCCCGCCCCTTCTCGCCGCCGGACCGGCTCCCCGAAGGGCGGCCGCGGCGCCGCCCGGTACGCGGCCGCGTTCCGTGCCGGTGCGGCTCCGCATCCCCGCGATCGGTGTGGACACCCCGATGATGAACCTCGCGCTGGGCAAGAACGGCGCGCTGGAGGTTCCGCCGGTCGACAAGGCGCAACTCGCCGGCTGGTACTCCCGGGGGCCCGCGCCCGGGGAGGTCGGTGCGGCCGTCGTGGCCGGCCATGTCGACACCCCCACCGGCCGCGCCGTCTTCTACCGGCTGGGCGCACTCACCAAGGGCAGCGCCATCCAGGTCACCCGACTCGACGGGCGTACGGCGCACTTCGCCGTGGACGCCGTCGAGGTGTACGCGAAGCACTCCTTTCCCAGCAAGAAGGTGTACGCCGGGGCCGGCGTCCCCCAGTTGCGGGTGATCACGTGCGGTGGGGGATACACCAAGAAGACGGGCTATCTCGGCAATCTCGTCGTCTACGCGACGCTCAAGCGCATGACCTAGCCCTGCCCTCCCGCGGGAGCGCCCGGCTCCGGGCCGCCTGACGGGTTCGTACGCCGCAGAGGTGCGGGAGAGGGCCGCCGTGATCGTCGCCGATGCAGCGGGCCGAGGACCGGGGAACCGGCTGCGCCGCATCCGATCCGCCGCCCACCATAGGGTTCATTTCAATGAACAAACATCATGTGTGAGAACTCTTGAGCGCCGCTGAGCCCGGTGGTAGGCGTAAGGGCATACGCCCGACTCCCCGCCGTCGTACCCGGGTTGTGAACCCCTCCCCGGACCTCCCCATCGGAATCACCACCTCCGCCTGGACCGGCAACATGGCGCGGCTGACCGCCTACGCGGCCGTGCGCTGACGGGGCTTCGTCTCCTTCCCGCGGCCCCGGCGCGGAAGGCGTCGAGATCGTGGAGGCGCCCGCGACGTGGATCGGGACCCGTTCGTCCCACCGGGCTCGGTCGGCCTCGCGCCAGTCGGGAGGGGGTGGTGAGTACATGCCGCGGAGGTTGTCCACAGGCTCCGGAGGGGGCGAACGGATTGTGGGCGCGGCGGCGCAGAATGGTGGGCATGACTGAGATCACCGAATCCACGGCGTCCGGCACGCCCACCGCCGTTCCCGCGGTCCCCGCCGCGGAGCTCCCGGCGGTGTCCGCGGGCGGGCCCGCGGACATGCCGGCCTGGGAGCAGCGGTTCCGCGCGCCCCGGGTCTCGCTGCCCGACTGGGCCGAGGACGCCCCGGACCGCGCCCTCTTCGTGTCGAACGCGACGGGGACGTACGAGCTGTACGCCTGGGACCGCGCCACCGGCGCACAGCGCCAGGTGACCGACCGGCCGAACGGGACGACGGACGGGATACTCACCCCCGACGGCGCGTGGATCTGGTGGTTCTCCGACACGGACGGCGACGAGTTCGGCGTCTGGATGCGGCAGCCGTTCGGCGGCGGACCGGACGAACCGGCGACGCCGGGCCTCGAGCCCTCGTACAGCGCTGGCGTGGCCCTCGGCCGGGACGGCACCGCCGTGGTGGGCCGCTCCACGGACGAGGACGGGACGACGATCCACGTCGCGCGTCCCGGCGCCGCACCGGTGGAGATCTACCGGCACCGGGAGTCGGCGGGCGTCGGGGACCTCTCCCACGACGGCACGCTGCTCACGCTGGAGCACACCGAGCACGGGGACGCGATGCACGCGGCGCTGCGGGTCGTCCGGCTGGACGGGACGACGGTGTGCGAGCTGGACGACACCAGGGGCGGCTCGGAGGAGCTGGGGCTGGAGGTCCTCGGTTTCGCCCCGGTCCACGGTGACACCCGGCTCCTGGTCGGCCACCAGCGGCGGGGGCGCTGGGAGCCCATGCTGTGGGACGTGGCGACCGGAGAGGAGACCGACCTGGCGATCGATCTGCCGGGCGATGTGAGCGCCGAGTGGTATCCGGACGGCTCGGCACTGCTCGTCGCGCACAGCTTCGAGGCGCGCAGCGAGCTGTGGCGGTTCGACCCGGCCACGGGCGCGCTGACCCGCGTGGAGACCCCGGCGGGGACGGTCTCGGGCGCCACGGCCAGGCCGGACGGGACGGTGGAGTACCTGTGGTCGTCCGCGGCGCAGCCGCCGAGGGTCCGCTCCACGACGGGCCGGGAGGTGCTGGACCCGCCGGGGATGAAGGCGCCCGGTTCGGTCGGCGTGGAGGACGTGTGGGTCGAGGGGCCCGGCGGCCGGATCCACGCGCTGGTGCAGCGGCCCGAGGGAGAGGGGCCGTTCCCGACCGTCTTCGACATCCACGGCGGCCCGACGTGGCACGACAGCGACGCCTTCGCGGCCGCGCCGGCGGCCTGGGTCGACCACGGCTATGCGGTGATCCGGGTCAACTACCGGGGCTCGACGGGGTACGGGCGGGCGTGGACCGACGCCCTGAAGCACCGGGTCGGGCTGATCGAGCTGGAGGACGTCGCCGCGGTCCGCGCGTGGGCCGTCGCCTCCGGTGTGGCGGACCCGGAGAAGCTGATCCTGTCGGGCGGCTCGTGGGGCGGCTACCTCACGCTGCTCGGGCTGGGCACGCAGCCCGACTCCTGGGCCCTGGGCCTGGCCGCGGTGCCCGTCGCGGACTACGTCACGGCGTACCACGACGAGATGGAGGCCCTGAAGGCGATGGACCGCACGCTGCTGGGCGGCACGCCGGAGGAGGTACCGGAGCGCTACGAGGCCTCGTCCCCGCTGACGTACGTGGACGCGGTCCGTGCCCCGGTCTACATCTCGGCCGGCGTCAACGACCCGCGCTGCCCGATCCGCCAGGTGGAGAACTACGTGGACCGCCTCGCGGCCCGGGGCGCGGTCCACGAGGTGTACCGGTACGACGCGGGTCACGGCTCGCTGGTGGTCGAGGAGCGGATCAAGCAGGTGCGGCTCGAGCTGGCCTTCGCCGAGCGGCACCTGCGGTAGCGGGCGCCGGGGCCACGGCCGCCGGGGGCCCGGACGTCACCGGGACCCGGCGGCCCGGGCAGCCGAGGCCCGGCGGCAGGACGGGCCGAACCGGGACCCGGGAGAGGAGGAAAGCGGGGCGTTCCGTACCGTGGAGGCGTGTACCGGTTCCTGCTGACGCCCCGCTGGTGGGGGATCAATGTCTTCGTCGCGCTGGCGATCCCCTTCTGCATCTTCATGGGGACCTGGCAGCTCGGCCGGTTCGAGGACCGCGTCGACACCCACCGGGCCGCCGAGCAGCGGCCTGAACAGGGCGAGCAGGCAGCGGCACCGCTCGCGGAGCTGCTGCCGGTGGACAAGGACACCTCGGGTCGGCTCGCCAGGGCCGACGGCCGGTACGGCGAGCAGTTCCTCGTGCCGGGTCGGGAGCTGGACGGACGCCGGGGCTCGTACGTCCTGACGCTGCTCCACACCGACGACGGCAGGGCGCTGCCGGTGGTCCGGGGCTGGCTGCCCACCGGGGCGACGGCACCGCCCGCCCCGACGGGTCAGGTGACGGTCACCGGTGCGCTGCAGGCCTCGGAGACCCAGAGCAGCGACGGGGTGCACGCCGCGGGGGGCCTGCCGCGAGGTCAGCTCGGCATGATCAGCGCCGCCTCGCTGGTGAACCTCGTCCCGGACGACGTGTACGACGCGTGGATCACGCTCACCACCGCGCCGGAGGGGATGCGTCCGGTGCCCGCGGCCGCTCCGCAGGGCAGTGGGCTCGACCTCAAGGCGTTCCAGAACCTGGGCTACACGCTGGAGTGGTTCGCCTTCGCGGGCTTCGTGCTGTTCATGTGGTTCCGCTTCGTGCGTCGCGAGGCGGAGGCCGCCAAGGACCAGGCGCTGGGCCTCGACCCGGCGTGATCCGGCCGCGCGGACCCGTGGTCGGGCCTCCGCGCAGGGAAGCCGGGAGAGCGGGCGGCGCCCGGCCCGCACACGTGTGGGCCGCCGACTCGCGCGCGGCGGACTGCGGGTGGGCTGTCGGCTCGCTCCCTGCGAACCAGCCACCACGACGCGATCTCGGAGGACCGGACGGATCTCCCCGGCCCGCACGGCGGGGGTGGGCCGCCGTGTCGACGTGCGGCGCGGCGCCGCCCGGAAAGCGCCGGGGCGGTCACGGCACATGCCGGGCCAGACCCGCGGGCGGGCGGTCAGGACGGGTTGAGGACACCCGTGCGGTAGATCGTGCCGGCGCAGGCGTTGGGGATCGTGACCTCCGCGCTCGGACCGCCCGCCTCGGGGGTGTGGACCACCGAGACGCTGCCGTCCGCCACGGTCCCTTCGTCGAGCTGGGGCTCGGTGTTCGGGGTCGTGCCCGCGCCGTCGGTGGTGCCCGAAGTGCCGTCCGTGGGCGTCGGATCGGGTGAGGCTCCGGTCGTGGGACAGGTCTCCGAGGGGACGAAGGCGAACTTCACCTCGTACGACGCCTCGGGCTTGAGCACCACGGCGCTGATCTCCTGGGACGGGTCGGGCAGTCCGCTCGCCGCGTCCCCGGTGGTGTGCGTGACCACACTGATCTTCGTGGCGTCCGCGGCGCCCGCCGTGCTGAAGCTCACCGCGCCCGGCGCCCCGATCGAGCAGTCGCTCGGGGAGATGTTGGAGATGCGGAAGGTGCCGTACACCTTGCCGTCGGCCTCGGCGGCGCCGGCCTGCGCCGCGTTCACCCCGAGCTGGCCGGCTTCACAGACGGGCGTGGAGGCGACGGCGCCGTCGGACGGGGTGGCCCCCGTGCCGCCCGGGATGCCCGGGGACGCCGCGGCACCCGGGCTCGGCGACTGCTGCCTCGCGCTCGGCGCACCCGGGACGTTCGGCTGCCCCCCGACGGGGTCGCCGTTCGACGCCTGCCCGCCGTCCAGGCGTTCCTCGTCGCCGGTGCCGCCCTGGGCCTGCTCGCCGTGCCCGGCGTTGACCGGATGGTCGTCGAGGCCGCCCGAGCTCGCCACATGGACGAAGGCGGGGACGGCGGTGCCGAGGAGGATCACGGAGGCCACCATGCCCACCAGGGCCTGGCGCTTGCGGGCGCGCCGTGCGGGCACGGCCCGGCGCAGATGGTCCAGGGCGCCGTCGGTGGGTTCGAGGTCGCCGACGGTGTCGCGGAGAAGCCGCCGCAGGGCCAGTTCGTCCCCGCCGAGACCGTCCGGGCCCGTCACGTCGGGAACGGCGGCGGCAGGGGGCGTGGCGGGACGGGGAACGGCCGGAGTCGGGGCACCGGGTGCACCGGCGGCCGGCAGCGCGGCAGCGGAGCCACCGGAAGCCGTACGGCCGTCGGAGCCGTACGGTCCGGCCTCGTGGCCGTGCCGGCTCTCGCGACGCGCTTCGCGGTCCTCGGGGTTCCCGTCCTCGTGGCGGCCCTTCCGGCCCCCGGCCCGCCGCGCTTCGCGGTCCTCGTGGCCGCGGTCCGGGCCGTCGGACTCCCGCCGGGCGTTCCCGGCCGGCGCCGGGGCGTCCTGGGCCGGCCCGCCCAGCAGGTCGCGGAGCAGCCGGTCCCGGCCCGGCAGGTCGCCGGAGGGGGTCTCCGCGCCGGACGGCACGTCGCGCCGGGGTGTGTCACCCCCGAGCCCCTGGTGGTCCATTCCGTTCCGCGGCCCGTCGTTCACAGTCTCTTTCCCAGTCCGGTCGTTCAACGGCCCGTCCGGCCCGTAAAGCTCAGTCGTGTGCTTCTCGTCCGGTGTGTCGCCGGACGAGCCGTGCGCGTCGCGTGGCGCGGAACCCTGCTGCGGGAGGTCCTCGCGTCCGTGCTCGTGCCCGCGTTCGTGCCTGGTCATGCCGTGGCCTCCATGGCAACGCGCAAGGCCGCGATGCCCCGTGAGCCGTATGCCTTCACCGAGCCCAGCGATATGCCGAGCGTCTGGGCGACCTGTGCCTCCGTCATGTCGGCGAAGTAGCGGAGCACCAGCACCTCGCGCTGGCGCCGCTGGAGGCCCTTCATCGCCTTGATCAGCGCGTCCCGCTCCAGCTGGTCGTACGCGCCCTCCTCCGCGCTCGCCATGTCGGGCATCGGCTTGGAGAGCAGTTTGAGCCCGAGGATCCGCCGACGCAGCGCGGACCGCGACAGGTTGACGACCGTCTGCCGCAGGTAGGCGAGGGTCTTCTCCGGGTCGCGGACGCGGCGCCGCGCCGAGTGGACGCGGATGAACGCCTCTTGGACGACGTCCTCGCAGGACGCGGTGTCGTCCAGCAGCAGGGCGGCGAGACCGAGCAGCGACCGGTAGTGGGCGCGGTAGGTCTCGGTGAGGTGGTCGACGGTGGTGCCCGCGGCCACCGTCTCCTCAGCGCTTTCGCGCTGCGACGGTATGGGGGCGGAGTGTGCGGCCGGCATGGGAGCGATCACCGGCATCCCGCCGGAACCCCTGCCGGAGACAGGGGAAGGGCGGGGCCCCCGGAGGGGGAGCACCGTGGCGCCGCGGGCCGGAGCCCTGCCGGCGCCCCGGATCGGGGGCACGCCCGGCGACCGGGCGGGGACGAACGCCCTGCCGCGGACCGGGGCCACCGCGGTGATGTCGAGTACCTCTGCCACGCCTGTTGGACACGCCGACCCCCCTCAGGGTTGTACGCGCACACCATCGCTTGTGACGACGCACCGTAGGCCCTCATGCGCTCCCGATCTTCCCCAATGCCCCATTTGTCATGGCTTATCGCGGCACCGCGAAGGGACGACCGCATAGACGCTCCCCGCACAGCAACCGGTTGCACAGTGGCGTGAATGCATCGTCGGACATGCCATCACCCCAGTTCAAGTGGCATGTCCCGGTTGTTTGATCACAGGGGTTTCACAGATCCTACAAAGATCCGCCGACGCTCGGCTCAGAATTCCCGGGCGATCGCCTCTGCCAGCTGGGCGGTGTTCAGGGCCGCGCCCTTGCGGAGGTTGTCCCCGCACACGAAGAGTTCCAGGGCCCTCGGGTCGTCCATGGCCCGCCGGACGCGCCCGACCCAGGTCGGGTCGGTGCCCACCACATCGGCGGGCGTGGGGAATTCGCCCGCGTCGGGGTCGTCGAAGAGCACCACGCCCGGAGAGGTGGCGAGGATGTCGTGGGCCCGCTCGACGGTGACCTCGTGCTCGAAGCGCGCGTGCACCGAGACCGAGTGGGCTGTGACGACCGGCACACGCACACAGGTAGCGGAGACCCGGAGTTCGGGCAGGTCCAGGAGCTTGCGGGTCTCGGCCCGGATCGCCAGTTCCTCGGAGGACCAGCCGTCCTCCGCGAGCGCGCCGGACCACGGGACCACGTTCAGCGCCGTCGGCGCGGGGAAAGGGCCGAGCCCGTCGCCGACCGCCCGCCGCACATCGCCGGGTCCGGTGCCCAGCTCCGTGTCCGCGACCAGTGCGAGCTGGGTACGGAGAGCCTCGACCCCGCACTGTCCGGCACCGCTGACCGCCTGGAGCGCGGAGACGACGAGTTCGTCCACGCAGAACTCGGCGTGCAGGGCGCCGACCGTGACGATCATCGCCAGGGTGGTGCAGCCCGGACTCGCGACGATGCCGCGCGGTCGGAGCCGAACGGCATGCGGGTTGATCTCGGGAACGACGAGGGGGACGTCGGGATCCAGCCGGAAGGCGGCCGAATTGTCCACGACGACCGCGCCCTTGGAGACGGCGACCGGCGCCCACCGGGCCGCGACCGGGGCCGGCACCAGGAACAGCGCGACGTCGACTCCCGTCAGCGCCGCCTCGGTGAGGGCGACGACCTCGGTCTCCTCGCCGCGGACGGTCAGCTTGCGGCCGGCCGAACGCGGTGAGGCGACCAGGCGTATCTCCCCCCAGACGTCCGCGCGCTGGGACAGGATCTGGAGCATCACCGCGCCGACGGCCCCGGTCGCACCCACGACCGCGAGCGTCGGCTTGCGGTTCATCGCGCGACCACCGTCACGCGCCGAGCTGTCACCGGCCGGTGCCTCCGTAGACGACGGCCTCGTCGGAGTCGCTGTCGAGGCCGAAGGCGGAGTGGACGGCCCGGACGGCCTCCTTGACGTCGTCGGCGCGGGTGACGACCGAGATCCGGATCTCGGAGGTGGAGATCAGTTCGATGTTCACCCCGGCGTCGGACAGCGCCTCGAAGAAGGAGGCGGTGACACCCGGGTTGGTCTTCATGCCCGCCCCGACGAGCGAGATCTTGGCGATCTGGTCGTCGTAGCGCAGCGACTCGAAGCCGATGGCGCTCTTGGTCTTCTCGAGCGCGTCGATCGCCTTGCGGCCCTCGGTCTTCGGGAGGGTGAAGGAGATGTCCGTGAGGCCCGTGGACGCGGCGGAGACGTTCTGCACCACCATGTCGATGTTGATCTCGTTGTCCGCGATGGTGCGGAAGATCGCGGCGGCCTCGCCCGGCTTGTCCGGGACGCCGACGACGGTGATCTTCGCCTCGGAGGTGTCGTGGGCGACTCCGGAGATGATGGCCTGCTCCACCTTGCGGGCTCCTTGCTCGGCGTGCGGTTCGTTGCTGACCCAGGTGCCCCGCAGCCCCGAGAAGGACGAGCGGACGTGGATCGGGATGTTGTAGCGGCGTGCGTACTCGACGCACCGGTGCAGGAGCACCTTGGAACCGGAGCTGGCGAGCTCCAGCATGTCCTCGAACGAGATCCAGTCGATCTTGCGGGCCTTCTTCACCACGCGCGGGTCGGCGGTGAACACGCCGTCGACGTCGGTGTAGATCTCGCAGACCTCGGCGTCCAGGGCCGCCGCCAGCGCGACGGCCGTGGTGTCGGAACCGCCGCGGCCCAGCGTGGTGATGTCCTTGCTGTCCGCCGAGACGCCCTGGAAGCCGGCGACGATCGCGATGTTGCCCTCGTCCAGCGCCGTCCGGATCCGGCCCGGTGTGACATCGATGATGCGCGCCTTGTTGTGGACCGAGTCGGTGATCACGCCTGCCTGGCTGCCGGTGAACGACTGCGCCTCGTGGCCCAGGTTTTTGATCGCCATCGCCAGCAGCGCCATGGAGATCCGCTCTCCGGCGGTCAGCAGCATGTCGAACTCACGCCCGGCAGGGATCGGGGATACCTGCTCGGCGAGATCGATCAACTCGTCCGTCGTGTCACCCATCGCCGAGACCACGACGACCACCTGGTGGCCGTTCTTCTTGGCATCGACGATCCGCTTGGCGACCCGCTTGATGCCCTCGGCATCGGCAACGGAGGAGCCTCCGTACTTCTGCACGACAAGGCCCACGTGCGCTCCTCGCTCGGTCTGTGCCGCAGTCATCACTGCGGTCTGCGTCAGTTTAACGAGCAGCCCGGAATCGCCGCCGCCATATCACATCGTGAGATGTCCCGCTCACTTCGTGATCATCGGCAAGGCCGGGCCGCCCGACGATGCATCTGCCCAAGGGCCCCCGGGGTACGCGGTTCTGTGGGCGGCGTCACATGTTCACGTGCGCCCGACGGGGTCCACGCGCCGGGTCCGCCCGGGCGGGAGCGAGCGTCGCCGCCGGCCCTCCGGAACACCCGGGCCGGAACGGATCCCGTACGACTCGGGCCGAGTTGCCGCAGGCGCATCCGAAAGCCCGGAGGACGGCCGCATGCCCGCAGGACGCGCGGGCGCCGCCCTCGCGGGAGGCCGTGGCCGTCGACGCCGCGGAGCCGGACGGCCCCCGGGCCGCGGCACGCACCGTGCAGCGGAGGGGGCCGTACCGCGGGTGGGAGGGGAAGGGAGGGGAGGGGAAGGGAGGGGATCAGCTCCGGGTGGGGCGGGAGCGGATCACTGCGCGGCGGGGGCCTTGCGGAGCCCCAGCGGCCCTGCGATCTCCTCCGCCATCACGCGACCCGCCTCCTCGGCGAGGTCGTCGTCGGGCAGGTCCTCGTCGGTGTCCAGCCCGTCCAGCTCGTCCAGCGGCTGGTCGAGGCGCACATGGGAGACCAGCGACTGCAGCGCGCGCAGCGTCGCCGAGGCGGTCGGGCCCCAGTTGGAGAAGTAGGAGAACTGCCACCACCACAGCGCCTCGGTCGTGCGGCCGGCGCGGTAGTGGGCCAGGCCGTGGCGCAGATCGGTGACGATGTCCGCGAGGTTGTCGGAGATCCGGAACGGGACCGGTGCCTTGCGGGGCTCGTAGGGGTCGAAGACCTCGGAGAAGACGTCGACCGGGTCGAGGAGGCGGGCGAACCGCTCGCGCAGGTCGTCGACGTCCAGGTCCGGTCCGGTGTCCGTCTCGTAGCGCTCCTCGGGAACGATGTCCTCGTGGGCGCCCAGCCGACCGCCGGCGAGCAGCAGCTGGGACACCTCCAGCAGCAGGAACGGCACGGCGCTGTCCGGCTCGTCACCGCGCGCCACCTCGGTGGTGGCGACGATGAAGCTCTCGATCGAGTCGGCGATCTGGACCGCGAAGTCGTCGGGGTCCTGTGTGGCGGAGTGCAGCGTTGCGTCAGACATCGAGTAGTCGTCTCCCCTCGAAGGCACGCCCGAGCGTGACCTCGTCGGCGTATTCGAGATCGCCGCCAACGGGAAGCCCGCTGGCGAGACGCGTCACCTTCAGCCCCATGGGCTTGACCATGCGCGCCAGGTACGTGGCGGTCGCCTCGCCCTCGAGATTGGGGTCGGTCGCCAGGATCAGCTCGGTGACCGTGCCGTCCGCGAGCCTCGCGAGAAGCTCGCGGATGCGCAGGTCGTCCGGGCCGACGCCTTCGATCGGGCTGATCGCGCCGCCCAGCACGTGGTAGCGACCGCGGAACTCGCGGGTCCGCTCGATCGCGACGACGTCCTTGGGCTCCTCGACCACGCAGATGACCGCCGGGTCACGGCGCGCGTCCCGGCAGATGGCGCACTGCTCCTGCTGCGCGACGTTCCCGCACACCGCGCAGAAGCGGACCTTGTCCTTCACCTCGAGGAGGGCGTGAGCGAGGCGCCGGACGTCGGTCGGCTCGGCCTGGAGGATGTGGAAGGCGATCCGCTGCGCGCTCTTGGGACCGACGCCGGGCAGCCTGCCCAGTTCGTCGATGAGGTCCTGAACCACGCCTTCGTACAACGGAACGCCTCTCTGGGATTGCTTCGATGGTTACGGTAGTTGGTCCGGTCCGACCAGGGTCAAGACCGGCGCGGAAAGGGCGTCAGAAGGGGAGTCCGGGGATCCCGCCGCCGCCCAGCCCCTGGGCGAGCGGGCCGAGCTTCTGCTGCTGCAGCTGCTGCGCGTTCTCGTTGGCGGCCTGCACGGCGGCGACGACGAGATCGGCGAGGGTCTCGGTGTCGTCCGGGTCGACCGCCTTGGGGTCGATCACGAGGCCGCGCAGCTCGCCGGAGCCGGTGACGGTCGCCTTCACGAGACCGCCGCCCGCCTGGCCTTCGACCTCCGTCGCCGCCAGCTCCTCCTGCGCACGGGCGAGGTCCTGCTGCATCTTCTGGGCCTGCTGAAGCAACTGCTGCATATTGGGCTGGCCACCACCGGGAATCACGGTCACTCCTGGCATTTCGACGTCGATTGTTCGGTAAACCGAGCCTACGTGGTCGGGGGACGGCGCGCCCCGCCCAGTGGGCACCAACTCTTTCGAGTGACTTCCGCGGGAGAAGGCGCATCCTTCCCGTACCGGACGAGGACGCTCGTGCGGGCGCAATTACCGGGATTCCGCTCCCCCGGCCCACCGTTCGGCGGTAGGAAGACCCTGCGCACCAGAACCCCCGCGTGCACCGCACGTCACGCAGGGTTAGCAGGGCTGTGTCCGCGACCTCGCACCGCCGAGTCGCCGGAGTCGCGCCGCGCAGTCATGCACAGCCGTAGTCACGCACAGCCGTAGTCACGCAGAGCGCAGAGGAGTGCCCCGGTGAGTCAGCCGGAGATGCAGCCTGGGGGGTCGGCCCGGGAGGAGGACGGGGCCGGGTTCCCGGAGAACGGCGGCGCCCCGGCCTCCGGAAGCACCCCCCGCCGCGACCGCGACCGCGGCCGCGATCTGGCCGGCCGGCCGTTCCCGCTCGGCGACTGGGGCGAGCCCGCGGACCGTCTCGACGAGCTGTACCGCTGGGTGGAGGCGAACGCGCTGCGGACCGCCGACTGGTACCTGGCCGACCGCGTACGCAAGCGGCGGGCCGCTCGTGCGCTGCGCGCCGGCACGGTCCTGGGAGTGATCGCGGGCGCGGCGCTGCCCCTGCTGGACCTGACGGGGAAGCTGGCCGGCGCGGCGGGCTGGGGATATCTGTCGTTGCTGCTCGCCGCCGCCTGTGCGGCCTGGGACCGGTACTTCGGCCTGACCTCGGGCTGGACGAGGGACATGGCGGCGGCCCAGGCGGTGCACCGCCGGCTCCAGAGCCTGCAGTTCGACTGGGCCTCCGAGAGCGTCCGCGAGGTGCTCGGCCCCACGGAGGGCACGGCGAGCGAGGCCGCGGAGCGTTGTCTCACCGTGCTGCGCCGCTTCTCGGAGGACCTGACGGAGCTGGTCCGCGCCGAGACGGCCGACTGGATGCTCGAATTCCGGGCCGGTCCGGCCCCGCTGCTGATGCAGTCGGCACCGGTGCCGTCGCGCCCGGACCACGCCCACCCCTCGGGCCGGTTCCCCCTGCCGCCCCCGCCCACCCGGCCGAACATGCCGCGGCAGCGCCCGCCGGAGGCACGGTAGGCGGCACGGACACCGGGAACCGGCGAGGTCCGGGGTCAGCTGAAGATGATCATCGAACCCTGGCCCAGGCTCCGGGTCGCGGCCGCGTGCAGCCCCAGCCAGACGTGGCGTTCCCGGGCGAAGGGGCTGTCGTCGTAGGGGATGGGGCCCGCGGGTTCCTCCAGGGAGGTGGGGCGGGTGGGCGGGGCCGGGGCGGACGGGGGGTTGGCGGGGTCGATGCCGATGGACGGTGCCACGTACTCGAGTTCGCGCAGCAGGCCCTGGGAGGAGCCCAGCGGCCCGCCGCCCGCGAGGAGTTCCTCGTTGGACAGGGGCTCGGGGAAGTCGACGGGGACGTAAGCGCCGGCGTGGTCGTAGTGCCACACCAGATGGGACTGCTGGGCCGTGGACTCGAACATCTCCAGCAGTTGTTCGTAGTCGCCGCCCAGTTCGTCGACGGGCGTCACCGCAAGCCCGCAGAGCTGGAGGAGGTACGCCCGGCGCAGGAAGTGCAGGGCGTCGTAGTCGAAGCCGGCGACCGGGGCGACGTCGCCCGAGAGGCCCGGCATGTAGGCGAAGACGGGAACGGTGGGCAGACCGGCCTCGGTGAGGGCCTTGTCGTACGAGGCGATCTCCTCGGCGAAGGGGTTGTCGGGGCTGTGGCACAGCACATCGACGAGGGGGACCAGCCAGAGGTCACAGGCCAAGACGGGCTCGCTCTCCATCGGAGTCGTAGCAGGTTGTGCGATGGTCGGGACAGCGTAGTGCTACTAGCACATCGCGCACAGTCAGCCGTCGCCGACGACGGGTCCGGCCCGGGTGGCGGCACCGTGCAGGGGGTCTGCAGGTCACATACCCCATCCTCGGCCGGTCCGCGCGGCCCCGGGCCCGCGAGTTCCGGCCGCGCCGGGGCCCGCGCGTCCGGTTGCCGGCGCGGGACCGCTCCCACCGGTCGCCGCCGGTCCGTTCCGGGAGTCCGACGGTCCGACGCGACCGCAGGGCCCCGCGGCTCCCGCCCGGCAGACCCACGCCGGCCCCGCAGCCCTCACCCCCGACGCATCCCCACGGGCCCCGCAGCCCTCACTCCGGGCGCCGCTCCAGTCGCTCCGCCCAGCGCAGGGCGAGATCGTCGTCCTCCGCGATCAGCGCCCGGGCCGCCGCGGCGTCGCCACCGGTGATCGCGTCGACGAGCTGCTCGTGGTCGCTCCACAGCCACTCCCCGAGCGCGGGTTCGGCCCGCAGCCGGGGTACGGCGAAGACCCAGGACTGCACCCGGAGGCGGTCGAGGAACTCGGCGATGTAGCGGTTGGTGACGAGCGCGCCCACCTCACGCCAGAACCGCAGGTCGTAGCCGATGAGGACGTTCAGGTCCCCGCAGCGGGCGGCCCGTGCCGCCTCCTCCGCGCGGCGGCGCACGGAGACCAGCGCCGCGCCCGTCGCCGGATGCGCGCGGGGGGCGCCCCCCTCGCGGAAGATGCCGTCCACGATGAGCGAGCGGGCCTCGATCATGCCGCGGAAGTCCTCGACGGAGAAGCGGTGCACCTCGAAGCCGCGGTGCTGGTTGGAGTCGAGCAGGCCCTGTCCGGCGAGATCGACGAGGGCCTCGCGGACGGGTGTGGCGGAGACGCCGTACTGCTCGGCGATCTGCTTGACCGTGAACTCCTGCCCGGGACGCAGCCGTCCGGCCAGGACTTCGTCCCGCAACGCGCCGGCGATCTGCTGCCGCAGGGTGTTGCGGGTGACAGCTCCGCTCGCGGGCATGGTGTCGGTCCCCTCCGTCCGGTTGACGGACACCCTAAGCCCCGCGACGCCCCGGCCCGCCCGGGGTAGGGCCCGGGGCTCCCGCGCCCGGCCGCACGGCCCTCGCCAGGCCCCTCCACGCGTCTGCCGGCCAGGGCCGTACCTCTCTGCACCTCTCTGCCCTTCTCTGCCACGGCCCCACCGCCGGGCCGGTGCTCCCCGGCCCGGCGCGCACGCAGAGGGGCCGAGGCCTCCCCGGCCCCGGCCCCGTGGCGGGGCGCGCGGGCCCCGGCTGCGTCAGACGTCAGACGTCACGCGGTGTACTCGTCGGCGACCGAGAGGGCCGCGTCCAGCGCCGCCAGCCCCTCCTTGGCCTCGGCCTCGGTGATGTTGCAGGCCGGGACGGCGTGGGTGCGGTTCATGTTGATGAAGGGCCACAGGCCGTTCTTCTTGCAGGCCGCCCCGAAGGCGGCCATCGGCGCGGCCGCCTCGCCCGCCGCGTTGTACGGCACCAGCGGCTCACGGGTCTCGCGGTCGCGCACCAGGTCCAGGGCCCAGAACGCGCCGAGGCCGCGCACCTCGCCCACCGACGGGTGGCGCTCGGCCAGCTCGCGGAGCCCCGGGCCGAGCACGGTCTCGCCGATGTGGGCTGTGTGCTCGACGACCTTCTCGTCCTCCATCGCCCGGATCGTCGCGACCGCGGCGGCACAGGCGAGCGGGTGACCGGAGTAGGTGAGGCCGCCGGGGTAGGGGCGCTTGTCGAAGGTCGCCGCGATCTCGGCGGAGATGGCGACGCCGCCGAGCGGCACGTAACCGGAGTTCACGCCCTTGGCGAAGGTCATCAGGTCGGGCACGACCCCGTAGTGCTCCGCGGCGAACCACGTGCCCGTGCGCCCGAAGCCCGCCATGACCTCGTCCAGGACGAACACGATGCCGTACCGGTCGCAGATCTCGCGGACGCCCGCGAGGTAGCCGGGCGGCGGGGTCATGATGCCCGCGGTGCCGGGGATGGTCTCCAGGACGATCGCCGCGACGGTCTGCGGACCCTCGAAGGCGATCGTGTCCTCCAGGTGCTGCAGCGCCCGCGCGCACTCCTCCGTCTCCGTCGAGGAGTAGAAGGGCGAGCGGTACAGGAACGGGGCCCAGAAGTGGACGACGCCCGCCGAGGCCGTGTCGGAGGCCCAGCGGCGCGGGTCGCCGGTGAGGTTGATCGCCGTGGAGGTGGCGCCGTGGTACGAGCGGTACGCCGAGAGCACCTTCGCCCGGCCCGTGTGCAGCCGGGCCATGCGCACCGCGTTCTCGACCGCCTCGGCACCGCCGTTGGTGAAGAAGATCTTGTCCAGGTCACCGGGCGTGCGCTCGGCTATCAGGCGCGCGGCCTCGGAGCGCACGTCGACGGCGAACGCCGGCGCGAAGGTGGTCAGCCGCGCCGCCTGTTCCTGGATCGCCTCGACGACCCTCGGGTGCTGGTAGCCGATGTTGGTGTAGACGAGGCCGCTGGTGAAGTCGAGGTAGCGGTTCCCGTCGTAGTCCCAGAAGTACGAACCCTCCGCGCCGGCCACGGCGAGCGGGTCGATCAGGCCCTGGGCGGACCACGAGTGGAAGACGTGTGCGCGGTCGGCGGCCTTCACGGCCGCGCCGGCCTGCGGATCGGGTTCGACATGAGGGGTCATGCGCCCAGGTTAGGGAGCCGCGGGCCGGGGTCGACATGGCCACCTTGTATGGCCTCGGCCGCTTTCATGGGCAAGGTGTCGCGGCACGGAACACACGCCTCAGTTATTGACAGCGTGCTGTCGTTATGACAGGATTCTGTCATCGTAGGGAACCAGCTCCTACCCCCGGGCCAGGGAGGCCGCCATGACCGCCGACACGACATCCGCCACCGGTACCACCGCCGGGACCGCCGAGGCCGCGGAGGCCGGCAGCGCGGACAAGGCAGTCCACGTCGCCGTCTACGACACGTTCGCCGACTGGGAGACCGGTCACGCGACCGCCTGGCTCGCCCGCACCGGCCACGCCGTGCGTACGGTCGGACCCGCCGCCGACAAGCCCGTCACCACGATCGGCGGACTGCGCATCCAGCCCGACCTCGGCCTCGACACACTTCGGCCCGAGGACAGCGAGCTGCTCATCCTCACCGGCGCCGACCTGTGGGACACGGGCGACGACCTGGCACCGTTCGCCCGGAAGGCGAGGGAGTTCCTGGACGCGGGGGTACCCGTCGCGGCGATCTGCGGGGCCACGGCCGGACTGGCGCGCGAGGGCCTGCTGGACGACCGGAAGCACACCAGCGCCGTGTCGTACTACCTCGCCGCCACGGGCTACGAGGGCGGGGAGCACTACGTCGACTCCGACGCCGTGACCGACGGCGATCTGATCACGGGCGGCCCGACCGAGCCGGTGGCCTTCGCCCGCGAAGTGCTCGGCAGGCTCGGCGCGTTCGAGGGCGGCAAGCTCGACGCCTGGTACCGGCTGTTCCACGACTCCGACCCGGCGGCGTTCGAGGAGCTCAACGCATGACCGGCGACCGCAGCGAGGGCACGGCCGGCGGTACGGTCCGCACCCCGGCCCGCGGGTGGGGCCGTGAACGGAGCGGCGCACCCGCCCGGGAGCCGGCCGGGGGACCGGGCCGGGACCTGGGCAGGGAGAGGCAGAAGCTGCTCAGTGCCACCGCCCTCGGCGTCTTCAGGCTGAACGGCCAGTTCCTGGGTGTCGCCGAGGAGCTGGCCCGCCCGGCCGGGCTGACCTCCGCCTGGTGGCAGGTCCTCGGTGCCGTGCTGCGCGAGCCGCTTCCGGTCGCGGGCATCGCCCGGGCCATGGGCATCACCCGGCAGAGCGTCCAGCGGATCGCCGACCTGCTCGTCGGCAAGGGTCTCGCCGAGTACGTGCCGAACCCGGCGCACCGCCGGGCCAAGCTGCTCCGGCCCACCGACGAGGGCAGGGCGGCGGTCGAGAAGATCGACCCGGGGCACGCCGAGTTCGCCGGGCGTCTCGCGGCCCGGCTCGGGGACGAGCAGTTCGCCGAGACGGTGCGGGCACTGGAGCGGCTCCACGCCGCGATGGAGGCACTCGGTGCGGACGACGGGGAGGACGCGGCCGGCCCGGACGCGGCGACCGGCAGGTAGTGCCGTGACAGTACCGTGACCGGGAAGGACGGCCGGGAAGGTCGCGGCTTCCGGCGGTGCATCGCACGGCGGAGGATCGCCCTCGCCCCGGACGTACGCGGGTGAGGTGGCAACGTGGCCGGGTGCCGTGCGGGGCGTCGCGACCCGGGATGAGCCTTTCCGGTCACGGCACCAGCCGACGACGTCGCGTGGAGGGAGGGGCGGGCGCCACGGCGGCCCCGGCCCCGGGCCGGCCCTCCGCTGCCGGGACGCTCCCCGGCTCCGGTTCGCGGAGGGCGTCGCGCCGCGCAACGGCGTCGTCGTGTTTCGTCCGCCCCCTCGCCCACCGCCCGGGAACCGGCGCGACGGTCGTGGATGTCCTCGCCTGGGAAACGCAACAGGCCGCAGCGGGGGCGCGATCGAGCCGGATCCCGGCCCGGACGCGGTTGCCTGTGGGCGCCGGCCCGGGGCGCACTATTCTCGTGCGATCGGGCACGCGCACAGATCCGTACGCGCGCACACGTACCCGCACACGTGCGGGTACGTCCACGTATGTCGGGGGAGGGGCGCTCGGCCATGGAGCAGCTGGCATCCGGAGATCCGCGCCGCATCGGGGCGTACCGACTGCTGGCCCGCCTGGGCGCCGGCGGCATGGGGCAGGTCTATCTGGCCCGCTCCGACCGGGGCCGCACGGTCGCGGTCAAGCTCGTACGGCGGGAGCTGGCCGAGCAGGAGGAGTTCCGCAGCCGGTTCCGGCAGGAGGTCGCGGCCGCCCGCCAGGTGGGCGGGGCGTGGACGGCCCCGGTGCTGGACGCGGACACCGAGGCCGAGGTGCCGTGGGTGGCCACGGGGTACGTCGCCGGGCCGTCGCTCCACTCGGTGGTCTCCGGCGGACAGGGCGGCCCGGCCCACGGGCCGCTGCCGGAGCACTCCGTCCGCACCCTCGCCGCCGGGCTGGCCCGCGCGCTCTCGGACATCCACAGCGCGGGCATCGTGCACCGCGATCTGAAGCCCTCCAACATCCTGATCACCATCGACGGGCCCCGGGTCATCGACTTCGGCATCGCCCGCGCCCTGGAGACCATCGCGGACGGCGGGCTGACCCGCACCGGCGCGCTCGTCGGCTCGCCCGGGTTCATGGCTCCCGAACAGGTCCGGGGGGACCGCATCACCCCGGCCTGCGACGTGTTCTGCCTGGGCTCGGTCCTGGCGTACGCGGCGGGCGGGAAGCTGCCGTTCGGCTCCGCCGACAGCGGCGTCCACGCACAGATGTTCCGCATCGCGGAGGAGGATCCCGATCTGTCCGGCGTCCCGGAGTCACTGCGTGACCTGATACGGGACTGCCTGCACAAGGAGCCCGGAGCCAGGCCCACGCTGGAGCAGATCCGGGAACGGGCCGGGGGCGTGTCGCAGGACTCCAGCGTGCCGTGGCTCCCGGGCGCGCTCATCGCCCAACTGGGCAGCCACGCCGTGAGACTGCTGGAGGTCGAGCACCCGGAGAGCTTCGCGGACACCCCGGGGCCGGATGCCGCGGGCCCCGGGCCCGGTCCGCGCACCCCGGACGCCGCGCAGGGCTCTCACGCGCAGGGCTCCCCGGCGCACTTCTCCCCCGGCGACGCGCAGGCCGCCGCAGTCGGCACACCACCGCCCGGGCACACGCCCGCCGCGCCGGGCCGTCCGGGCGGCGCGCCGGGGGCGCCGGGAGTGCACGCCCTTCCCACCATGGCCGGTCCTCCGACGCCTCCTCCGGGCCCGGCGCCCACCCCGGTCCCTGCCCCGCCTCCCGGATGGGCGACGCACCACCCCGCTCCCACGCACACCCCTCCGGCCGTGCCGCCTCCGTACGGCACGTACCCGCAGTACGGACTGCCGCCCGTACCCGGGAGCCAACGGCGCGACAGACGGGGCACGGTGGCCCTCGTCGCGGTCGCCGTGGTGGTCGCGGTCGCGGCGGGCAGCTCGGTCTACGCGCTCATGAACGGCAAGCACAAGGACACGCCCGCCGCGCCGGGCCCCTCGGCGTCCGCGCCCCGTTCGCCCGGCAGCTCGGGCGGCCAGGGCGGGACGACGGCCGACGACACGCCCGCCACACAGGACTCCTCCCCCGCCGCACCTCCGGGGACCGTGCCGGAGGAGTACGTGGGTACCTGGCAGGCAGAGTTCACGACCGCCGACGGCAACACGAACACCCGCGTCATGACCATCACGAGCGGTTCGGCCGGCGACACCGTCATGACCCTGACCGGGCAGGGCGTCAACTACGACTGCCGCTGGTCGGCCACCCTGCGCGCCCCCGGCCCGCCCCTCGAACTCGGCCCCACACAGGTGACGTCCGGCGACCGGCGGAGCTGCTCGCCGGGCCAGTGGAGCCGTCTCGACATGCCGGACGACCGCACGATCGTCCGCGAACTGGTCGGCTCGGGCGGGGAGCCCCTGCGGTACACGAAGGTGGGCTGACCGCGCGGCAGACGCGGGCCGGGGCGCCCCTGACATCCACCGGGGGGCGGGGCTCAGCGGCGGCGCCAGCGGAGGGCCAGCGTCCCGTCCCCGCCGAGTTCGGGCTCCACCTGGGTGCCGAACGCGCGCCCGGCCCTGCTCAGCACCTCGCACAGCCAGCCGGAGTCCGTCGGAGACGCAGGGTGGAGGGTCATCCGCCGCGCCTGCATCGGCACGATCCGCAGGGCCGCCAGTTCGCCGGTCTCCGCGTCCAGGGCGGGGAAGTACAGCAGCCGCAGGTCGTCGCGGTAGCGCTCGTACCCCGTGATGCCCTCGTAGTCGTCGATGAGGTCGCCGCAGCCGTACAGGATGAGCTTGCCGTGGTGGACCTGGATCGGCCGGGGGTGGTGGGAGGAGTGCCCGTGCACGAGGTCCACGCCGCCCTCGACGAGCCGGTGGGCGAAACTGCTCTGGCTCTCCGACACCCCGTACCCCCAGTTCGAGCCCCAGTGGATCGACACGACCACGAGATCGCCGGGTTGGCGCACCGCGCGCAGCCGACGGACGAGCGCGTCGGCGCTGCGGACCGACAGGTCGGGCACATAGGCGACGCCCGGCCGGCCCTCCCCCGCCGCCCACCGCGAGGGGACCCCGGCGGACGCCATCCCGCACGACAGGACCAGCACCCGGCCGCCGCTCCTCGTGGGCACCGCGACCGGCCGCTCGGCCTCGGCCCGGTCCCGGCCCGCCCCCGCCGGTCCGAGTCCGGCGCGCCCGAGCACGTCCACGGTCTCCTCCAGGCCGCGCCGCCCGAAGTCCAGCACGTGGTTGTTGGCGAGCGCGCACACGTCGGGCCGCGCGGCCGTCAGGAAGGGCAGGTTGTCGGGGTGCATCCGGTACGTCACCGCCTTGCCCGAGGCGAACTCGTCGCTCGTCGTGACACTGCTCTCCAGGTCGATCACGCGGACGTCCGGGTCGAACCGGTCCAGGACGCCGAGCGCCGCACCCCAGGGCCAGGTGTAGTCGACCGGGCGCGGGATCGCCCCGTTCGCCGCCTCGGCGAGCGCCACGTAGTCCCGGGCGTCCCGGATGTAGCTCTCGCGCAGCGCGGGATCGCCGGGGTGCGGGAGGATCTGGTCGACACCCCGGCCCGGCATGACGTCGCCGCAGAGGAACAGCGTCACGAGGCCCCGGCCGCTCATGCACCGATTTTCCCACCGACCGCCCGATCGGGCTCCCGGCGTCGCGGCGCCGGCCCCGCTCGGGGATTCCGCGTCGGACGGCGGGTTCCGCGCCCTCCGGCCGAGGGAACCGGGCGGGAAAGCCGGGCGGAGACAGCCGGGCGGAGACAGCCGGGCCGTGGCAGCCGGCGGGCGGCACGAAGCGCGCAAGGGGTACCGGTGTCACGCGACGGGACGGTCGCCGTAGCGCAGGCACGCTTGGCACGCAGGCAGGGGCGTCGCTTCGGGCGACGGGAGGAGCGCCCGGCACCGTCGGGCGACCGGAGGAGCACCCGGCACCGTTCACGACGCGCGACGGCGTGACGCCCGTCCAGCCGACCGCGCACGACCTCCTCGTGCACCCGGGGTCCCGGGACAAGCGCCTCTTGATCAAGGACCCGGGCACCTGGGCGCACGCGGCCGGCGTTGTGCGAGGATCCGGGGACGGCCCTGGCACACGTGAACCGCCGGGCCTCGTCGAGCGGTTGGCGGGAGAGCAGACATGGGCAACGGCACCGGTCCACGTCCGGTCACATCCACGCCCGCGACACCGAACTGCCCGACAGCGGTGTCCGCGGTCGCGTCCGGCGCCCGGATGTCGCTCCCGGGCCGGGCGCGATGACACGACAGGACGGGGGCTCGGCACCGGTGGACGACGACGAAATCCTGGCGCGGCGCTTCGAGGAGCACCGCACGCATCTGCGCGCGGTGGCCTACCGGATGCTGGGCTCCCTCACCGAGGCCGACGACGCCGTGCAGGAGGCATGGCTGCGTCTCGGCCGTACCGACACGAGCGGCGTGGAAAACATGGGCGGCTGGCTGACCACGGTCACCGGCCGGGTCTGCCTCGACATGCTCCGGTCGCGGAAGTCCCGGCGGGAGGACCCGCTCGACGTCCACGTGCCGGACCCGGTCATCAGCGAGCTGCGCGGCGCCGACCCGGAGCAGGAGGCGCTGATCACCGACTCCGTCGGGCTCGCGATGCTGGTCGTCCTCGACGCGCTCGCGCCCGCGGAACGGCTGGCCTTCGTCCTGCACGACATGTTCTCGGTGCCGTTCGACGAGATCGCCCCGGTCGTCGACCGCACCCCGGCCGCCGCGCGGCAGCTCGCCAGCCGGGCCCGCCGCCGGGTCCAGGACGCCGGACCGGCCCCCGACCCGGACGTGGCCCGGCAGCGGGAGGTCGTCGACGCGTTCGTCGCGGCCTCGCGCGGCGGGGACTTCGAGGCGCTGGTGGCCCTGCTCGACCCGGACATCACGCTGCGCGTGGACGGCGGCGTCGTGGCACGGAACCTGTCGAAGGTCGTCCGGGGTGCGCGGTCCGTCGCCGGGCAGGCCCTCCTGTACCAGCGCTTCGCCCCGCTGGCCCGGCTCGTCCTCGTCAACGGGACGGTGGGCACGCTCACGGCGCCCGAGGGCGAGGCCCGTTCGGTCATGTCCTTCACCGTCGCGGACGGCAGGGTCGTCCGGATCGACATCCTCGCCGACCCGGAGCGGCTGGCGCTGCTGGACCTCTCGGCTCTGGACGCCTGACGCCCGGCACGGCGGAGGCCGGTGCGGTCCGCGCATTCACGCGGTCCGCACCGGCCTCTTCCTCCTCCTCGGCTACCGCTCCCGCGTCATGTACCGGGACAGCAGCTCCTCGGCCCTGCGCTCGACCTCCTCCTCGGGAACGAGGGGCCGGAGGTCGGGGCCGAGGCACTCCAGAAGGTGATCGCGGAACTGCACCCAGGGGAGCCCGAACGCCTCCTGGAATGCCCACATCAGGCGGAGCGGGGTCAGCCGGAACCCGTCGTCACGCCTGAGCGCTTCGATCAAGGCGGAGAAGCCCGCCCCCTCCGCTCTCAGCCTCCGGAGAGCCCTCACCGCGTCATCGGTGTCGGACATCCGTCCTCCTTCCTACCTCTTCTTCCTGTAGACGACCTCGACGTTCGTGTAGTGCCCGGCCGCCCCTTCCGTCTTCTTTATCTCCACCTCGGTGAACCCGTACCTCGCCGCATTCCTGCCGGTGAAGGCACCCGCCGCGGCTTCCTCCGGCGTCTTGCCCTCGCGAATGGCCTTGTTGAAGGCATCGAGGTTGGTCGGCATCTTGGTGACCCACTTGCCTTCGATGGCCTCGATGTTCTCAGGGCCGTAGTGAGCCATCACGTCGTCGAACATCTGGTAGCCCTTGGTGGTGCTGTCGTTCCTTTCGACAGCCAGGCTCAGCACCCCGTCCTTGGCGTCAGCGAGGATCATCCCGTCGCCGTCGTACGCCTTGCTGAACGAGCCGCAGGCAAGCTTGCGGGGACCCGCCGCAGCCGACAGGGACGCCCGCTGGACGGAGAACTGCTGCACGACCTTGACGGCCTTGCAGACCTTGTTCACCTTGAACAGCTTGCGCATCAGGTCGTACGACGCCTCCGCCCACCGTGCCTTCGACTTGACGGTGACGTCCGCCAGGAGCTCCCAGCAGTTGGAGATCGTCGGGTCGTCCGCGCACGCTTCGAGCAGGCCGAGGTCGGTGAAGATCGACGCGACGTCGTGGAGCTGCTTCATCGCCTCGCCGAACCGGCTCGCGTCGGCGAAGATCGCGCACAGGATCTCGTTCTGCTGGCACCAGCGCGGATGGTTGCTGTTGGCGAGGTCGCAGCCCACGAAGCCGCAGCGGTATATCTCGCGGGCCTTCGCGCCCGAGTCGTTCGCCGCCTTCTCCTTGGCGGCGACGGCGGCCTTGCGGCGGGCCTCCTCCTCCGCCTTCAGCTTCTTGACGGCGACGGAGTAGGCGTCCTTGGCCGCCGCGAGGGCCGCCTTGGCGTCCTTGCCCGCCGCCTTGGCCGAGGCACGGGCCTCGTTCGCCGCCGACCACGCGCTCGACGCCGACGCCTGCGCCATCTCCGAGGAGACGGTGGCAGTGGCGGCGGAAGCCGCCGCGGCGCGCGCGTCGCTGTTGGCGCTGTTCGCCGCGTTACGGGCGGTGCGTGCCGACTCCGCGGCCTGTGCGGCGGACTTCTCCGCGGCGTCGGCGTGCTTCGCGGCCTCGGCGGCGTGTCCCTTGGCCTTGGTCTCCGATTCCTTGGCCTGCTTGGCGTACTTGTCCGCGTCGGCCGCGGCCTTGCGGGCGAGTGCGGCGGCCTGCTGGGCCTTCCAGGCATCCTGCTGGGCGGTGGCCGCGACGCCCGAGGCCTCGGAGATCAGCTGACGGACCTGGGCGACGTGGGTGGCCGCGAGCATGTCCTTGCGCTGGGCCATGAACTGGCCTCTGGCGATGAACGCGTGCAGGGCCTGCGGTGAGCCTTCGAGCGCGACGCGCGCGGCGGACTTGACCTCCGGGCCGCCGCTGGAGACGAGCTGGGCCGCCTGGACACGTTCGTCCTGGGTCCGGGCGGTGTGCTGGGTGGTGAGCAGGAACTGCCGGTAGGCAGCGGGCGTACCGGCGGCGAGGGCCTTCCTCGCCTCGTCGGTGACGATCGGGCCGCCCGTGTCGGCGACCTGCGCGATGGCGACGCGGAAGTCCTGCGCACCGGCGTCGTACTGGCCCTTGGTCAGGAAGGCGTGGACAACGGTGGCGTCCCCGGCGAGAGCGGTCTCGGCCGCGTCCCGCACGGCCTTGCTCATGCTGTCCTCGGCCAGCCGCTCGACCTGGAAACGCTCGTCCTGCTCGCGCGCCTCCTTCCAGCCGTTGCGGACGTAGTCGACGACGTAGTCGTCGGAGGAGGCGAGGGCCACCTCCGCGGCGGCACGGCTCCAGGCGTCCGCGTTCCGGGCGGCGAGCAGCGCGAGCTCGCGTCCGTCGGTCGCCACCTGGCCGAGGTCGGCCCCCGGCCGGGCGGCGGCCGTCGCCAGCCGCTGGGCCTCGGCGTCCCGGTCCTCGGCCTCCCGGACGCCGTCGGCCACCGCGGCCCGGCGCAGGTCGTCCTGCTCCTTGAGGTCCCTGGCCTGCTCGATACCGGCGTTGGTCCGGCCGCGCAGTTCCTCGGCCTCCACCTCGCGGGCCAGCTCGAAGACCTCCTGGGCCTTGGCGACCGCCTTCGACGCCGTGGCGGCGGCCTCCGAAGCGGCGTTCGCGTGCGCGGTGGCCCTGTTGGCGGCCTGGGCCGCCTCGCCCGCGTGGTCGGCCGCGTCGTCGGCCGCCTTGGCAGACGCGTTGGCGTGGGCGGCGGCCGAACGGGCCTCGTCACGGGCCTGGGCCGCCGCGGTCGCGGCCTTGCGGGACAGCCGCTCCGCCTCTCCGGCGGCGCGGTTGGCCTCGGCGGCGTGGCGCTTGGCGGCAGCGGCGGCGCGGCGGGCCTCGGCGGCCTGGGCGCTGCTCTGGTTCGCGTAATTGCTCGCCGTCACCGCGGCGTTCGCGGCCCGGTCGGCGTTGACACCCGCGCTGACGGCGGACAGGGCAGCGGCACCGGCGGCGGTGGCCGCCTTCGAGGCCTGGTCGGCGGCGTCGGCGGCGAGGTCGGCGCCCTTGGCGGCCGCGCGTGCGTCCTCGGCCGCCTTACGGGCGGCGGAGGCGTTCTTCGCGTCCCGTGCCGCGTCGGCGGCGGCGCTGCGGGCGTTCGACGAAGCGCGTGCCGCACCCGCGGCGGCGGCCGCCGCCTGGGAGGCCGCGCTCGCCGCGACCCGTGCGGAGTTGTTGGCGGCGTTGGCCGCTGAGATGGCCTGCTGGGCGGCGGTGGCGGCCTGCTTGGCGGCCTTGGCCGCACGTCCTGCCGCGGCTGCGGCGTCCAGCGAGTCCTTCTCGGCGAGGGATGCTTCCTTCGCGGCCTTCTCCGCGGCCTCCTTGGCGAGTTCGGCGGCCTTCACGGCCTTGGCCGACGCGGCCTTGGCCGCCTCGGTCTCCTTGGCCGCCTGCCGGCCCGCCTCCTTCGCCCGGGCGGCGAGCTGCTCGACCGTCGCCCGCTCCTGGTCGCGGGAGCGCGCCACGTGCTGTCCGACCTCGAGGAACTCCCGTACGTCCTCGGGTGTCCCACTCAGCGCGAGGCGTCCCGCGGCCTTCACATTGGTCCCGCCGGTGCTGATGATCTGCACGAGCTGGACGCGCTCGTCCTGCTGCCGCTCGGCGTACTGGCCGGAGGAGAGGAACGCCTGCACGTCGGCCGGGGTGCCGTTCAGCGCGGCCCGGCCGGCCTCCTGCACGTTGGGGCCGCCCGAGCCGGCGATCCGAGCGGCCTGGACCCGCTGGTCCTGGAGGAGCGGGTCCTCCCAGCCCTCCGCGAGGAAGGTCTCCAGTTCCTCCGGCGTACCGGAGAGCGCCGCGCGCGCGGCGTCAAGCAGCTCGCTGCCGCCGATGGACGCGAGCTGGGCCGCGGCGACGCGGTTGTCCTGCACCCCGGTCTCGCGCACGGTGTCCAGGAGGTTCTGCACGTCGGCGTCGCTACCCGTCAGCGCCGCTTCGGCGGCCGCCTTGACGCCCGGCCCGCCGGTCTTCCACAGGTCCACGACGAGGGCGCGGCTGGTGAGCGGTGTGGGGCTGCCGCTCTGGCCGCTGAACAGGCCGTCGTCGGAGAGCGGGTCGTCGGCGGCGTTCGCGGTGCCCCCCAGCAGACCCACCAGCAGGGCGAGCGGGAGCAGGCCGGTGATCAGCGACGTGCGCGCCGCTCTCCCGGCTCCCCTCACCCGCCTCCCCCCATGAATTCTTCGATTCAAAAGAAACACTCATCTCGGTTACCAGCAACGGGAGTTGCCATTACTCCGCTTTGACGTCGGGAGCATAACGCGGGTCTTTTCCGAGAGCGCGCGCGGTCGAGCCTTGGACGCCCGCATGTTGCCCACATCACCGGAATCCTCAACTCCGTTCTTCACAACCTGAATACAGACATCCGGATACCGGCACCCGCCGTCACGCAATTCCGGTGTGACACGCGCATCATCGCCGCCGCGACAGTCCGGGAACTACCCCACCAAACCCTGACGCGACGCTACTTGCGTACCGTTAAACGAAGTTGACGACCCTTCACCGAGAGATCTACATTCGCTCGTCACCTTTACTGGACAATTACTTTTCGGCCACTCCGAACGAATGGGTGCCGCCTGAAAGGAGCGTGCGGTGACTTTCCGCACTCGTCGTCTTCTTCTCTCGGGAGCCATTGGCGTCCTCGCCGCGGTTGTGGGAATTCCCCTCGCCGTGGCGAGCGAATCGGCCGCCGGGGCGAACGCGGCCGGCAACCCCCCGGTCGCGGTGGAGGACTACAACTACCCCGGTGCCGACAGCATCCTGGCCGACCAGGGAATCAAGCTGAAGAAGGGCGACGGACGCATCCTCCTCGCGGAGTGCGACACCGCTCCGGGACAGATCAAGGTCTACACGGTCAAGGACGACGCGGTCGGCCGCAAGCCCAACTACTGCTTCCGCGCCACCGCCAAGTCGGGGTACCTCACCCTCGAACTGCCGCGTGTCTTCGCCCTGGAGACGGAAGACCATCCCATCAGCGCCGACCTGACCGCCAACGGTGACACCACCACCGTCGACGTACCCAAGGACGGCTTCGAGAGCGTGGGCGAGGGCACCGTCGGCGGCGCCCGGTCCGTGCTCGTCGAGATCCGCGTCACCGGCTGACCGGCCTCCCCGCACCAAGGAATCGAGAAACGTGACCCCCGTTCGTCCACGGGCCGGCGCGAGCGCCGCCCTCGTAGCCGCCGTCGCCACCGCCGGTGCGCTCATCTCCGTACCCGCCCACGCAGTGGCGGGCGACCCCGCACCCGACGGCAGCCACGCCTTCACCGCCCGGCTCGCCATCGGCGCCGACGAGGCCGCCCGCGCCTGCACCGGCTCGCTCGTCGCCCCGCAGTGGATCCTCACCGCCGCGAGTTGCTTCGCGGCCGACCCGGAGTCCGCTTCCGTCGCCGCGGGCAAGCCCGCGCTCCGGACGACCGCCACGGTCGCCGGGAAGACCGGCGAGATCGTCGAGCTGGTGCCCCGCGCCGGCCGCGACCTCGTCCTCGCCCGGCTCGCCAAGCCGATCTCCGGAACGGCACCGGTGACGGTGTCGGCGACCGCGGCCGCCCCCGGCGAGGAGCTGAAGGCCGTCGGCTACGGCCGCACCAGGACCGAGTGGGTGCCGGGCACACCGCACACCGCGTCACTCACGGTGGACACCGCGGGCTCCGACGACATCGCCGTCACCGGCGTGAACGGCGGACTCTGCAAGGGGGACGCCGGCGCCCCGCTGCTCCGCGAGGCGAACGGCTCGGCTCAGCTGGTCGGCGTCAACAGCCGATCCTGGCAGGGCGGATGCTTCGGCGAGCGCGAGACGCGCACCGGCGCCGTGGCCTCCCGCGCGGACGACCTGGCCGGCTGGGTCTCCGCCACCGTCACGGCCGCCAGGCCGACCGACTTCAACTGCGACGGAGTTCGCGACATCGCGGTCTCGGATCCGAAGGCCACGGTCGGCACGCACGCCAAGGCCGGGGTCGTACGGATCGTGTACGGCGGCGGCGGGGGCACGGCTGAATTGAACCAGGACAGCGCCGGCATTCCGGGCGGCGCGGAGGCGAACGACCAGTTCGGCGAGGCGCTGGCAAGCTTCGACCACAACCTGGACGGCTGCACCGACCTCGTCGTGGGCATCCCGGGCGAGGACCTCGGCGACGCGGCGGACGCGGGCATGGTGCAGGTGCTGTACGGCGCGACCGGCGGTCTGGCCAAGGGACCCGCGGCACTGACCCTGGAGCAGGGCAGTGGCGCGGGCGCCGTCAAGGCCTCCGGCAGCGAGGCCGGCGACCGGATGGGCCACGCCCTGGCCGCGGGTGCCACCGTCGCGGGCGAGCCCTACCTCGTCATCGGCGTCCCCGGCGAGGACCTGGCCGACGTGGCCAACGCCGGCAACGTCTTCTACCTGCGCGGTACCACGAACGCCTCGACGCACCAGGACAAGCCCGGAGCGGTCGGGGCCGCCGAGAAGGACGACCGGTTCGGCACCGCCGTCGCCGGTGCCCCCGGGCACTTCGCCGTCGGCACCCCGGGCGAGGACATCGGCACCGAGTCCGGTTCGGGCGGGGTGCAGATCTACGGGCACGCCGTCGGCTCGTCGGGCGGGCCCACCCCGCTGGCCGGCTTCGACCAGGACTCGGACCTGATCAGTGGCGGCGCCGAGGCCGGCGACCAGTTCGGCGCCTCGCTGGCGATGGTCGAGCACCGCCCGAACGCCACGTCCACCGGGGTGGAGTCCATCCTCGCGATCGGCTCGCCGGGCGAGGACATGGGCAGCGGAAGCACGCTCATCAAGGACGCCGGACGCGTCGTGACCGTGCGCGTGGACGCGGCGGGCAAGATCACGCAGCTCGCCGAGATCACCCAGGGAAGCCCCGGCATCGCGGGCGAGCACGAGGCCGGCGACAACTTCGGCCGGAAGGTCGCCGCGGTGAACATCCGGCCCGGGGCGGTCGGCACCGCCCGGACCGTGCTGCTGTCGATCGGCGTCCCCGGAGAGGACATCGGCACCGTGAAGGACGCCGGCTCCGTCCGGGTCGTGCCACTGATCGGCAGCCCGGGAGCCTCCGAGGTCGTGGTCGAGGCGGGCAAGGCGGGTCTGCCGGGAACGGCGGGCACCTCCCACGCCGTGGGCAACCACCTGACCGCCGCCGCCACCCACCTCTACGTCGGCATGCCGGTCGGCCCCAACGCGCGCGGCGCGCTCCACGCCCTGCCGTGGGCGAGCCTGGTCGACGGCGCCTCCGAACCGGTGGTCTCGTACCAGCCCGGCGCGGGCGGACTTCCGGCGGCGGGCGACGAGTTCGGCACGGTCAGCCAGTAGCGGGCACCCCGGTCCCGGCTTCGGCCTTACGGCTCGGGGCTCGCGGCTCACGGCTCGCGGCGGGACCGGGTCCCCGCTTCCGGACCGTTCGACCGGGACGGACGAAAGGGCGGCCACCTCTCGGTGGCCGCCCTTCGGCGTGTACGGCCGCGTGCCGGGCCCTGTGAGGGGCCCGCCGCACCGGGATCAGCAGTACAGGTTGCCGCCCGTCGGCACGCCCAGGATCTGGGTGAAGCGCTGGTAGTTGTTCACACGGCTCTGGACCTGCGCCGGGTTCTTGCCGTCGCACTCCAGGGAACCGTTGATCGAGCGGATCGAGTGGCCGAACCCGGCCTGGTTGACCATGGCGTTGTGGCCGGTCATCGTGCCGGGGCCGCTCTGGGTGTTCCAGTACCAGAGGCCGGTCTTCCACGCGACGGCCGCCTCGCGCTCTACGCGCCAGGGGTTGCCCAGCAGATCGATGCCGAGGGCGTCACCGGCCGCCTTGTAGTTGAAGTTCCAGCTGAGCTGGATCGGTCCGCGTCCGTAGTACGCCGCCTGGCCGGCCGGACAGCCGTAGGACTGGCTCCAGTCGCAGTAGTGCGGGTAGTTGGCGGTGTTCTGCTCCACGATGTGGACCAGGCCGCCCGTCTCGTGCGCGACGTTGGCGAGGAAGGCCGCGGCCTCCTGCTTCCGGACCGTGTCGCTTCCGGTCTTGGCGAAGGCCGGGTACGCGCTCATCGCCGTGGTCAGTCCGCTGTACGTGTAGAACGAATTCCGGTTCGGGAACATCTGGTTGAACTGCGCCTCGCTGACGACGAAGCCCGAGGGGTCCGGGTTCGGGTTGCCGCCACCGCCGCCGCAGGCACCCTGGTCGGCCCAGACGTCGGCGGAGCCGGGCGTCTCGTTCTGGGTCCACCACTTGGCCTGCCAGTTGCGGCCGTTGTGGGACGCGGTCATGCCGCCGGTGTAGACGGACGAGGAGTTCCACGCCGCGGCGCACGCGGCGGCGGACGCGGTCGAGGGGACGAGGACCGTGAGTCCGAGCACCGCCACGAAGGCGGCGAGCAGGGTGATGATCCGACGCGACAACGTTATCGACCTTTCCCTGTGGGGGGTGTGGGGGATGGGGGGGTTGGGCGGGTACGCGGGACGGGTTTCCCAAGTCGTGTCGCCACAAGGCTTGTTGAGCACTGAACAGGCAATGGTCTGGACCTGTCAAGGTCTAGACCAGGATTGGCCGAATCCTCGCCGCCGGTGAGCCGCCGCCGCGCGCCCGCAGACGGGCGGCGCACACAGCAGGCGTACGGACGGAGCCTCGGAGGCCACGCACCCGTGCCGCCGGGACCCGCCCCTGGAGGCCCGGTGGCTTCTCCGGCACCGTGTGCGAGGATCCCGACGTGGACTCGCTGACGCCCGAAGACCCGGTACGCATCGGTCCGTTCAGACTGCTCGGCAGGCTCGGGACCGGCGGTATGGGGCGGGTGTATCTCGCCCGGTCCGAGGGCGGGCGGACGGTGGCCGTGAAGGTGGTGCATCCGCAACTCGCCGCCGAGGAGGAGTTCCGGCTCCGCTTCGCGCGGGAGGTCGCCGCGCTGGAGCGGGTGGGCGGGGCGGGGACCACACCGCTGATCGACTCGGACACGGACGCGGACTCGCCGTGGGTGGCCGTCGCGTACGTACCCGGACCGGCGCTGCGGGCGGTCGTGGACGACCAGGGGCCGCTCCCCCCGGCATCGGTGCGCACCCTCGCCGCCGGGCTGGGGCGGTCCCTGGAGCACATCCACGGCGCCGGGCTCGTGCACCGGGATCTGAAGCCGTCCAACATCCTGCTGGCGGTGGACGGTCCGCGGATCATCGACTTCGGGATCGCACGGGCCGTGGACACCGTCACCGACGGCGGGCTCACCAGCACCGGTGCGGTCGTCGGCTCGCCCGGCTTCATGTCGCCGGAGCAGGTGCGCGGCGAGAAGGTCGGCGCCGCCTCGGACGTCTTCTGCGTGGGCGCGGTACTGGCGTACGCGGCCACCGGGCGGCAGCCGTTCGGCGCCTCCGACAGCGGGGTGCACGCCATCATGTTCCGGATCGCACACGACGAGCCGGACCTGGAAGGGCTCCCGGAGGAGCTCGGTCCGCTCGTACGCGCCTGCCTCGACAAGGACCCCGCCCGCCGGCCCTCGGCCGCCGAACTGTCCCGGACCTCATCGGAGTCGGGCGGTGCCTGGCTGCCGCCCGCGCTGCTGGCGCGGCTGGGCGAGCAGGCGGCCCGGCTGCTGGACGCGGACACCCCGGTTCCGCACACCCCGTCGCCGGAACCTTCCGCCGGGGGCGGCCGGGGCGGCGCGCATGCCCCGGCGCCGCCCGGCCCCGAGGGCTCCGGGACCGGTCCCGGAGCCCGTCCGCCGCGACCGCGCCGCCGGTGGCGCACCGTCCTCGCCGTCACGTGCGTGGGCGCCCTGCTCGCGGGAGGCACCGCGCTCGCGAGGGCGTACTGGCCGGACCGGGAGCCCGAGGCCTACGAGAAGCCCCCCGCGGGCTCCCCCTCGACGGATCCCGCGGGCGAGGGCAAGGCAGGGGAGGTGCCCGCCGTGTTCCTCGGCGCCTGGGAGGGCGTGCTCAAGGGCTCGGACGAGAGCCCCAGGTCGACCGCCCGCATCGAGATCGGCCAGGGCGGCAAGGGCACCAAGACCGCCACGTACGTCCAGGTCACCGGCGAGCGGCTGTGCATGGGGCGGTCCGTGCTCGTGTCGGCGGACGACGACCGGATCGTGTTCGGCGAGAGCGACGTGACCACGAGCGTCCCGGCCGGGGAGTGCCAGCCCGCCGCGCACCAGACGCTCACCGTGCGCTCCCAGGACGTCATGGAGTGGCGGTCCGGCGCGGTCACCGCCACCTTCCGCAGGACGGTGACGGGTCCGCGGATCGTGCCGGCCGCCTTCCTGGGCACGTGGAAGCAGCACTTCGACGAATTGGCCGGCGGCGACCAGAACGACCTCTTCGACAACACCGTCACGATCACCCAGGGCCCGGTCGGCGCCCCGCTCCTCCGTTTCGAGCAGTCGTACCCGAAGACGGACGGGGCCACGGGGGAACTCCTGGACGCCACCGTCCACTGCTCCGGTACGAGCGTGCTCGGCGGCGTCACCCACGTGCTCGTCGCCGGCCCCACGGTGCCCGACGCCGCCGCGTCCGACCGCGACTGCACCCCGGGCGACGTCGCCCACACCCTGCGCGTCGACCGGTTCCGGGGCAAGGAGCGCCTGCTCCTGTACGGAATGGGACCGGACGGGGAGCCCGCGGAGTACTTCCGCCGCTGACCGGCGACGCCCGGGAAGACCGCGTACGGCGGACCGCTTCCGGACGGCGGACGGCTCCCGCGCGGTGCACGGGAGCCGCCCGCGCGCGCGATCCCCCACGTCGTGGACAGGGCGCACGATGCGGGCCGGTGCAACGTGCGGCACCGCCATGACACCCGGGGAGGGGTTCTCCCCGCCGGAGTGCGTCCGGTGGCCGGGAGAACACCGGACCGGGCCGGGTCCGCGTGTGCCAGACTCGGGCACATGAGCCGACGACATTGATGCACGGCAGCAGGTCCTGGAACGGGCTGCCGCGGACCGCCGCGACGGGTGAGCACCCGGCGTCCCCGTCCGTTCCGCAGAAGGACCATCCTCCATGCTCATCGCTTCGTCCTGCCCGTCCCCGCCACGGCCCGGTGTCCGCCGGCTCGAGCGAACGCTCTACCTCTACGCGGGCCTCGAGGACTTCGTCCTGCTCTACCCCGTCTACGCGCTGCTCTTCGCCGGGCACGGCCTGGACACCGCCGAGATCTCGTCCCTGTTCGCCCTCTGGTCGCTGACCGGTCTGCTGGCCGAGGTCCCGTCGGGCGTGTGGGCCGACGCGGTGTCCCGACGGTTGCTGATCGCCGTCGGGCCGCTGCTCACCGCGGCCGGGTTCGCGCTGTGGGTGCTGTTCCCCTCGTACGGCGCGTACGCCGCCGGGTTCGTGCTGTGGGGTGTCGGCGGTTCGCTGCGTTCCGGGGCCATGGAGGCCCTGGTCCACGACGAACTCGAACGGCTCGGCGCCGCTTCGCGTTACGGCCGGGTCATGGGGCGCGCCGCCACCGTGAGCATGGCCGCGACCGCCGCGGCCACTGCCGCCGCGGCGCCCGCCTTCGCCCGGGGCGGCGAGTTGCTGGTCGGCGCGGGCAGCGTCGTCTCCTGTCTGCTGTGCGCCGCCGTGGGCGCGTCGCTGCCGGAAGATCGGGGGCCCACGGGCCGGGACGGGGGACGGCGCGCCCGCCGCGGCGCGTACACGGCGGCCCTCCGGGCGGGGCTCGCCGAGGTCCGCGGCAGCCGTCGCGTACGGCACGCCCTGCTGCTGTCCGTGGTCGTGACCTCGGTCTGGGGCGCGCTCGACGAGTACGTACCGCTGCTGGCCGCCGCCACCGGTGTCGCGACGGCGACCGTCCCGCTGCTGGTGCTGGTGGTCTGGGTCGGGGTGACGCTCGGCTCGCTGCTGGTGGGGGTGGGCGAGCGGTTCTCGGGGCGGACGCTCGGGGCCGCCGTCGCGGCGGGCGCGGCGGCGCTCGCCGCGGGTGCGCTGAACGGCGGACCCGGCGGATTCGTCCTGGTGGGGGCCGGCTTCCTGGTCTTCCAGCTGACCGACGTGCTGGCCGACGCACGGCTGCAGGAGGCGATCACCGGCCCGAGCCGAGCGACCGTGACCTCCCTCGCCGGACTCGGCACGGGACTGACCACACTGCTGGTGTACGGGACGTACGCGGGACTGTCCGCGCACGCGTCGCACGGCGCCGTCTTCGCCCTGCTCGCCCTGCCGTACCTGGCGGTCGCCGTGCTGTTCGGCCGGGCACGGACGTGAGAGGGGGCCACGGGGACGGCCCGTGGCCGGTGAGCACTCGGCTCACCGGCCACGGGCCGTGGGCGGGGAGAGGACCCGCGCGGTCCGGGCCGGATCACCCGTCCCCGGGCTACCGGGCCCTGGGTCCGGAAGGCCTACAGGAACGAGTTGATCTCGATCGTCTCGTCACGGCCCGGCCCGACACCGATCGCGGAGATCGGTGCCCCGGACATCTCCTCCAGCGCCTTCACATAGCCCTGCGCGTTCTTCGGCAGGTCGGCGAAGGACTTGGCCTTGGTGATGTCCTCGGACCAGCCCGGCAGGTACTCGTAGACCGGCTTCGCGTGGTGGAAGTCGGTCTGCGAGTACGGGAGCTCCTCGACGCGCCTGCCGTCGATCTCGTACGCGACGCAGACCGGGATCTGCTCCCAGCCGGTCAGCACGTCGAGCTTGGTGAGGAAGAAGTCGGTCAGGCCGTTGACGCGGGTCGCGTAACGGGCGATGACCGCGTCGAACCAGCCGCAGCGGCGGTCACGGCCGGTGGTGACACCGCGCTCGCCGCCGATGCGGCGCAGCGCCTCGCCGTCCTCGTCGAACAGCTCCGTCGGGAACGGCCCCGCGCCGACGCGGGTCGTGTAGGCCTTGAGGATGCCGATGACCCGGCTGATCTTCGTCGGGCCCACGCCCGCGCCCGTGCAGGCACCGCCCGCCGTCGGGTTCGAGGAGGTGACGAAGGGGTACGTCCCGTGGTCGACGTCCAGGAGCGTGCCCTGACCGCCCTCGAAGAGGACGACCCTGCCCTCGTCGAGCGCGTTGTTCAGGATCAGCGTGGTGTCGGCGACGTACGGCCGGATCTGGTCGGCGAAGCCCAGCATCTCCTCGACGACGCGGTCCGTCTCGATCGCGCGGCGGTTGAAGACCTTGGCCAGGAGCTGGTTCTTCTGCTCCAGCGCCGCCTCGACCTTCTGCGTCAGGATCGACTCGTCGTACAGGTCCTGGACCCGGATGCCGACGCGGTTGATCTTGTCGGCGTAGGTCGGTCCGATGCCGCGGCCGGTGGTGCCGATCTTCCGCTTACCGAGGAACCGTTCCGTCACCTTGTCGAGCGTGACGTTGTACGAGGTGATCAGATGGGCGTTTCCGCTGATCAGAAGCTTGGACGTATCGACGCCGCGCTCGTTCAGCCCGCTCAGCTCGGAGAGCAGGACCGCCGGGTCGACGACGACTCCGTTGCCGATGACCGGGGTGCATCCCGGCGAGAGGATTCCGGAAGGGAGGAGGTGGAGCGCATACTTCTGGTCACCGACCACCACGGTGTGGCCGGCGTTGTTACCACCCTGGTAACGCACCACGTAGTCCACGGATCCACCGAGGAGGTCGGTGGCCTTTCCCTTGCCTTCGTCACCCCACTGAGCACCGAGCAGCACAAGTGCGGGCACAGGCGTACACCCCTTCCGGGCGGGGCATGTCCATGGTCGGGGGCCTGAGCCGCCAACCGGTGTGCCCCGGAATAGACGAAGCCCCTGGCGCAATAGCGCAAGGGGCTCTTGCACAAAGATGCTACCCGAGGAAGGACCGAGGTGTCGGCTCCCGACCAGCTCCTGGTGGTCATCGACCCGGTCGCCCGCCGTATCGACGGCGAGTCCGTTCGTATCGCGAAGGATGTGCTGTGTGCCGGGTCGGCGGCGAAAATCTGCCTGCCCGACGGGCCCGAGGAATTTTCCCGCGCCCTGGCCCGGAGGGGTTCCCGGCGCCCTGTCGTGATCGGTGACGACCGTGCGCTGCTGCGCGCCGTGGGTCTGCTGCACCGGGCCCGGGAGCTCGCCGACGAGGCCCTGTCACTGGTCCCGGTCGGGGCCGGCGCGTCCGTGGAGGTGGCCCGCTCGCTGGGCGTGCCGACCGGTGCGGTGGCGGCCGCCCGGGCGGTCCTCGACGGAGCGGCCCACCCTCTGGATCTGCTCGCCGACGACAGCGACGGAGTGGTGCTGGCCGATCTGCGCATCCCGGCCGGTCCGGGCGCCGCGGTCGCGGGGGCGGCGGCTCAGGCCGGCTCGGTGTGGCACACCTGCCGCTCCCTGGTCCGCACCCTGGTCCGTCCCGTTCCGCCGGCACCGGCCGGGGTACGGACGCACCGGCTGCGGGTCGAGGCCGACGGAGTCCTGCTGAGCGATCTGGACGAGCCGGTCGAGGACGTACGCGTGCGGGCGGCCGACGGCGCCGCGGAGGTGACCGTGCACCGCAGATCCGACGCGGGGGCGGTACGGACCCTGGCCAAGGTCGTCACGGTCTCGGGCGCGGACTTCCGCTACCGCGCCGACGCGCTCGTCGCCGGCCCCGTCCGAAGACGGACCTGGACCCTGCGGCCCAGGGCGTGGTCGCTGACCCTGCCGGGGCCGATGGCGGCCGCGGAGTAGAAGCGGGGGCGCGTCGCCCGGCGGCGTGCGGTGTGGCGATGCCCCTCGCACGAGGGCGCGCAGTACGGCGGGCGGGGCGGGACGGCCTCGCGCCGGTGGGCGCCGTACGGCCGGCGTCCGAGCGGCCGTCGCACGAGCGGGCCGGCGACGACAGGGCCGGTGCCGCGCGAGGAGGGACGCCGTGTGAGGAGCGTCAGGACGGGCCGAACATCCGCTCGCGGTGCCCCCGCCAGCGTTCCATCATCGCCGTGAGCTCGTCCTGGAGGAAGTCGAAGAACGCGACGGTCTCCGCGAGCCGGCGACCGGCCGGCGTCTCCGCGCCGAGGCTCGTCACGCCCTCGCGCAGCGAGTCCGACCAGCGCTTCAGGATCGCGTCGCGGTTGGTGAGCGCCTCGTACCACTGGTCGCTGTGGACCCGGTAGCGCTCGCGCCGGGAACCGGGCTCGCGCTCCCGGGAGACCATGTGCTGCTGCGACAGATAGCGCACCGCCCCGGACACCGCGGCGGGGCTGACCTGGAGCTGCTCTCCCAGCTCGGCGGAGGTCATCGCGCCCGAGTCGGAGGAGAGCAGCGCGGCGAAGACCCTGGCGGGCATACGCGTCATGCCGGCCTCGACGAGCTGGGCCGCGAAGCGTTCCACGAAGAGCGAGACCGCCTCGGCGTCCCTGGCCTTCCCGGTCATCGGCGTCATCCCCGGATCATCTCCCCTGTGCACGGACCGGATCCGAGTTTATACGCTTCCTTAACTTCACAACTTTCTGAAGCTAGCGTACGTTCCGAATCATGACGAAGGCCATCAGCGTCGCCGGACTGCACAAGTCGTTCGGACGGGCACGCGCACTGGACGGTCTCGACCTGGCGGTCGAGACCGGTGAGGTCCACGGCTTCCTCGGGCCCAACGGCGCCGGGAAGTCCACCACCATCCGCATCCTGCTGGGACTGCTGCGCGCCGACTCCGGCGCCGCCCGGCTGCTCGGCATGGACCCCTGGAAGGACGCCGTCGAGTTGCACCGCCGGATCGCGTACGTCCCCGGCGACGTGACGCTCTGGCGCAACCTCTCCGGCGGCGAGGTCATCGACCTCTACGGCCGGCTGCGCGGCGGACTCGACAGGGCCCGCCGTGACCGGCTGACCGAGCGGTTCGAACTGGACCCCACCAAGAAGGGGCGCACGTACTCCAAGGGCAACCGGCAGAAGGTGGCCCTGGTCGCCGCGTTCGCCTCCGAGGTCGACGTGCTGATCCTCGACGAGCCGACGAGCGGGCTCGATCCGCTCATGGAGGAGGTCTTCCAGAGCTGCGTCGCCGAGGAGCGCGACCGCGGCCGGACGGTCCTGCTGTCGAGCCACGTGCTCAGCGAGGTCGAGGCGCTGTGCGACCGCGTCAGCATCATCCGCAAGGGGCGGACGGTGGAGAGCGGTTCGCTGGCGGACCTGCGGCACCTCACCCGCACCAGCGTCAGCGCCGACCTGGCGGGCACGCCCGGCGGGCTCGCGCGGCTGCCCGGTGTGCACGACCTCGACGTCCAGGGCCCGGCGGTCCCCTCCGGAAGCGCCGGATGCCGGGTCCGGTTCCAGGTCGAGACGGACAAGCTGGACGCGGTGCTGCGGTCGCTCACCGATGCCGGTGTGCGGTCGCTGACCTGCACCCCGCCCACGCTGGAGGAGCTGTTCCTCCGGCACTACGAGGACGACCTCCGCGACGGCGCCGGGCCCGGCGGAGCCGACGACCGCGGCACCCGTACGGAAGGGGCGATGGCACGATGACCGCCGTCGCGGAGACCGGTGCGCCGTACGCGCCCGGCACCGGCAGCCGGCCGCTCGCGGGCACGGGCACCCTGCTCCGGCTCGCGCTCCGCCGGGACCGGATCATGCTGCCCGTCTGGGTACTGGTGGTCGCCGGCACGGTCGTCAGCGGCGTCGGCTCGATGCAGGCGCTGTACGACTCCCCGGCCGAACGGGCCCGGCTCGCCGCGTCGATGGCCACGAACGGCTCGCTGCGCAGCCTCTACGGTCCGGTGTTCGGCGACAGCACCGGGGCGCTGGTCGCCTGGCGGTTCGGCACGTTCGCAGCCGTGCTGGCCGCGGTGATGAGCCTGATCGTCGTGGTGCGGCACACCCGCGAGGAGGAGGAGACGGGCCGTCAGGAACTGCTCTCCTCGGCCATGGTCGGCCGGCGCGCTCCGCTGACGGCCGCGCTGCTGACCGCGGGCCTCGCCAATGCGGCGGTGGTCCTGCTGATCACGGCGGGCCTCTTCGGGCTGGGCTCCACCGGCGCGCTCGCCCTGGGCCTCGCCGTGGGCGGCACCGGTCTGGTGTTCGCCACCGTGGCGGCGATCGCCGCGCAGCTCACCGAGAGCGCCCGGCTCGCCAAGGGAGCGGCGGCGGCGGTGCTCGGCCTCGCCTTCGTCCTGCGTGCCGCGGGCGACGCGGGCACGGCCGGCGACCCCGCCGGGGGCCTCGGCGGTGACTCGTCCGTACTGACCTGGCTCTCCCCCGTGGGCTGGGCCGAGTACGTCCGGGCCTACGCGGACGAACGCTGGTGGGTCCTGCTGCCGATGCTCGCCGCGACGGCCGCCCAGGGCGCCGCCGCGTACGCCCTCGCGGGGCGCAGGGACGTCGGCATGGGCTTCCTGCCCACGCGTCCCGGCCCCGCCGAGGGCCGGATCGCGACCGCGGGCGGACTCGCGTGGCGGCTCCAGCGCGCCACCCTGTCCGGCTGGGCGGCCGGCTTCCTGCTCGCCGGGACCGTCTTCGGGGGCATGGCGGACGGCGCGGCGGACCTGGTCGGCGACAACGAGCAGGCCAGGGAGATCTTCGAGCGGATGGGCGGGCAATCGGCCCTCACCGACGCCTTCCTCGCCGCGATGGTGGGCATGTTCGGGCTGATCGCCGCGCTGTACGCGGTCGGGTCCGTGCTGCGCGCGCACGGCGAGGAGACGTCCCAGCGCGCGGAACCGGTCCTCGCGAACGCGGTCGGCCGGACCGGCTGGGCAGCCGGTCATCTGGCCGTCGCCTTCGGCGGCACCGTACTGATCATGCTGCTCGCCGGGGCGGGCCTGGCGCTGGGCCACGGTGGCGACCTGACCGCCGTCACCGGCGCCGCACTGGCCCAGGTGCCGGCCGTGTGGACGCTCGCGGGCGTGGCGCTGCTGCTGTACGGCGCCGTCCCAGGGGCCGCGGCGGCGGGCTGGGCCGTGGCGGGACTGTGCCTCGCGATCGGCTGGGTCGGCCCGGCGCTAGACGTTCCGCAGGCGGTCCTGAACCTGTCCCCCTTCGGCCATCTGCCGAAGCTCCCGGGACCGCGGATGGACTGGCCGCCGGTGCTGATCCTGACGGCGCTGTCCGCCGCCCTGGTGACCGCGGGCCTCGCGGCCTTCCGCCGCCGCGATCTGCAGACCTGACCCGGGCCGCCCCGCCGGGCGACAGGACGGCGGGGCCCGGCCGCAGGGCGGGTCCGGCACGGGAACGCGTGGCCGGGCCGAGCGCGGACCGGCGCCGAAGCGCGGACCGCCGCCCCGCGAGGTCCGAGGGCACCGCCACAAGGCCCGCCCGTCTCCACAGGCCCGCCGACCCGCGAGGCCCGGCCGAGCGCGGACCGGCGCCGAAGCGCGGACCGCCGCCCCGCGAGGTCCGAGGACACCGCCACAAGGCCCGCCCGCCTCCACAGGCCCGCCGACCCGCGAGGCCCGGCCGAGCGCGGACCGGCGCCGAAGCGCGGACCGCCGCCCCGCGAGGTCCGAGGACACCGCCACAAGGCCCGCCCGCCTCCACAGGCCCGCCGACCCGCGAGGCCCGGCCGAGCGCGGACCGGCGCCGAAGCGCGGACCGCCGCCCCGCGAGGTCCGAGGGCACCGCCACAAGGCCCGCCCGCCTCCACAGGCCCGCCGACCCGCGAGGCCCGGCCGAGCGCGGACCGGCGCCGAAGCGCGGACCGCCGCCCCGCGAGGTCCGAGGGCACCGCCGCGAGGCCCGGCACCGGCACACGAGGCCCGGTACCCCGCAAGATCCGAGGACACCGCCGCAAGGGCCGGGCGCCCCGGCGGGTCCGGCACGGGAACGCGAGGCCCGGCACCGGCACGCGAAGCCCTGCGCCCCGCCCGGCCTCGCGGCGCGTGCCTCACAGCTCCACGCGGAGCTCCCGCAGTCCCCTGATCACATACCCCGGCTTCCACTCCGGCTCCGCCACGAGCCGCATCGTCGGCGCCTCCCGCAGCAGTTCGCCGAAGGAAGCGGTCAGTTCCACCCGGGCCAGCGGAGCGCCCAGGCAGTAGTGGATGCCGGCGCCGAACGTGATGTGCGGGTTGTCGACGCGGCCGAGGTCGAGTACGCCGGGGCGTTCGAAGCGGGCCGGGTCCCGGTTGGCCGAGCCGAAGAGCAGCGCCAGCTCGGAGCCGCGCGGGACGACCGTGCCGCCGATCTCGATGTCGTCGAGGACCCAGCGCTCGAACATCTGGAGCGGAGTGTCGAACCGCATCAGCTCTTCCACAGCCGTGGACAGCAGCGCGTGGTCCGCCCGCAGCCTCGCCAGCTCCCCGGGATGGCGGAACAGCGTCCACCAGCCGTTCGCGGTGGTGTTGACGGTGGCCTCGTGCCCCGCGTTCAGCAGCAGCACGCAGGTGGACACCATCTCCTGCTCACTGAGCGTCTCCCCCTCGTCGTGCGCGCAGATCAGCGCCGAGATCAGGTCCTCGCCCGGCTCGGCGCGGCGCTCGGCGATCAGCTCCCGCAGATAGGCGGAGAACTCCAGCGAGGCCCGGACCGCCCTCGCCGCGGTCTCCTCGGACGGGTTCAGCTCGAACATCCCGCAGATGTCCGCGGACCAGGGCCGCAGCAGGCCCCGGTCCGACTCGGGAATCCCGAGCATCTCCGCGATGACCGCGACCGGCAGCGGTTCGGCGACGTCGGCGAGCAGATCGCCGCCGCCGTTCTTCACCAGCCCGCGCACCAGCTCGGCGGCGAGCCGGCGCACGGTGGGCTCCAGCGCCTGCACGGTCCGCGGGGTGAATGCCCTGGTCACCAGCCGCCGGATCCGTGTGTGGTCCGGCGCCTCGAGGTCCAGCAGCCCGTTGTCGTTCAGCGTGTGGAAGGGCTCGCGCCCGGGCGGCGGGGGTGTGCGCCCGAACTCCTCGTGGGTGAAGCGGTGCAGATACGTACGGCCGAGGCGGCGGTCGCGCAGCAGGGCGGACACATCGGCGTGGTGCGGTACGAGCCACTGCCCCGTGGGCTCGAACCAGTGCACCCGTCCCCGGTCGCGGAGTTCCGCGTACGCGGGGTACGGGTCCGCGGTGAACACAGGCGACCAGGGAGCGAACACAGGAGCATCCATACGCGGACGCTAGCCGCCCGCGGCGCGTGGCGGGAGGAGGGTCCCCGGGGTGGTTCGATGTGGGGGCGCGGCACCCACGGCCCCGAGAACACCAGGCCACCACCGCACACCACGTCCCGCAGCACCGGGCGACCACCGCACACCGCCCCGGAGGCACAGATCCTGTCCACACCCCTCGCGGAGGCACTGTCCGTCCTTCTGCTGCTCCTCGTGCTCGCCTGCGCGGTCATCAGGCCCTTCGGTCTGCCGGAAGCGGCCGTGGCGGTACCGGCGGCGGTCCTGCTGATCGTCACCGGCGCGATCTCCCCCGCGCACGCGGCCGAGGAGGCCGCGCGGCTCGGCCCGGTGATCGGCTTCCTGGCCGCGGTGCTCGTACTCGCCCGGCTGTGCGACGACGAGGGGCTGTTCCGCGCCTGCGGTGCGTGGATGGCGCGGCGGTCGGCGGGCCGGCCCGAGCGGCTGCTCGCGTCCGTCTTCGGGCTGGCGTCGGTCATCACCGCGGTGCTCAGCCTGGACGCGACGGTCGTGCTGCTCACCCCCGTCGTCTTCGCCACCGCCGCCCGGATGGGCGTCAGGCCGAAGCCCCACGTCTACGCCTGCACCCATCTGTCGAACACGGCCTCACTGCTGCTGCCCGTGTCGAATCTGACGAACCTGCTGGCGTTCGCCGCCAGCGGTCTGAGCTTCACCCGGTTCGCCGGTCTGATGGCCCTGCCGTGGCTGGTCGCGATCGCCGTCGAGTACGTCGTCCTCCGCCGGTTCTTCGCCTCCGACCTGAACACCGGGGCGGGCGCGGAGACCGCCGGCGAACCCGTCGCGCTGCCGGTCTTCGCGCTCGCCACCGTGGGCTGCACACTGGCCGGCTTCGTCGCCGCCCCGGCACTGGGCCTCGAGCCCGCCTGGGCGGCCGCCGCGGGTGCGCTCGTCCTCGGCGTCCACGCGGCCGTCCGCGGGCGCACCACCGTGCGCGGCGTCGTGAACGCGGCCTCGCTGCCGTTCCTGGCGTTCGTCCTCGGGCTCGGCATCGTGGTCCGCGCGGTCGTCGACAACGGACTCGCGGACGTCCTCGGACAGGTCGTCCCGTCCGGCACCTCCCTGCCGGCCCTGCTGGGGCTCGCGGCCCTGGCGGCCCTCCTCGCCAATCTGATCAACAATCTGCCCGCGGTGCTGGTGCTGCTCCCCCTGGCCGCCCCGGCCGGTCCCGGCGCGGTGCTGGCCGTCCTGCTGGGGGTGAACATCGGCCCGAACCTGACCTACGCGGGGTCGCTGGCCACGCTGTTGTGGCGCCGGATCCTGCACCAGCACGAACACGAGGTGGACCTCGGGGAGTTCACCCGGCTCGGCCTGCTCACCGTGCCGGCCGCACTCCTGCTGTCGGTCGTGGCACTGTGGGCGTCACTGCTCCTGTTCCAAGGCCCGGGAGGCTGATTCCATGCCCGTGATCGCCTGGATCGTCGAGGGCACCTGGCCCGCGTGCGTCGACGCCGCCCGCGCCCGTGCGGCGGAGGGCGAAGCGGTCACGCTGCTGCACGTCAGCGAACCGGCCTCCGCGGACGTCGCCCACGGGGCGTTCGCCGGTCTGCTCGGTCGGGGCCATCACGAGGACGATCCGGGGAACCGGGTGGAGAGCCTCGGGGCCGACTCGGCGGCCCGGCTGCTGGCCCGGGCGGCAGAGCGGTTCGGCCGGCCGTGCACCCCGCTGGAACGCACGGGCCGGGCGGAACGTGAGGTCGTCGCCGCGGCCGAGGGCGCCGATCTGCTCGTCGTCGCCAGGGACGGGGACCGCGGGCATCTCGGACCGCGCAGTCTGGGCCCGGCCGCGCGGTTCGTCGTCGACCACGCCCCCTGTCCCGTGCTGCTGGTGTGGCCGGAGCCGGCGCCGGGCCTCGGGAGCCTGCCGCAGGAGCCGGCGCACCCGCCGGGCGCACCGCCGCGGCCACCGGGACCACCGCCGCACGCGCCCGCTCCGCCACCCGGGGCGCCCCCGCACGCCCCGCCGCACGCCCCGGAACCGCCCGAACCGCCGCGACCGCCCGCACCGCCACCGCACCCGCCGCGCTGAACCGCCGTGCCCCGCCCGGGGACGGCGGCGGCCAGGGGGCCACGGGGAGCGGCGGCCACAGGGACCGTCGGCGCCCTCGCCCGACGCCGGGCGGCGACGTGCGTCAGCCCGGGGTGACCAGCCGTGCCTCGTAGGCGAACACCGCCGCCTGCGTCCGGTCCCGCAGCCCCAGTTTCACCAGGATGCGGCTGACATGGGTCTTGATCGTGGACTCGGCGACGACGAGGTGCGAGGCGATCTCCCCGTTCGACAGCCCCTGCGCGATGAGGACCAGCACCTCCGTCTCGCGTTCGGTCAGATCGCCGATCCTGGCCAGGGCGGGCGTCCTGGGCGCCGCCGAGATCCGGGAGAACTCCGTGATGAGCCTGCGGGTGACGGTCGGCGCGAGCAGGGCCTCGCCGGCCGCGACGACCCGCACCCCGTCCGCGAGCTGGCGGGCGGAGGCGTCCTTCAGCAGGAAGCCGGAGGCACCGGCGCGCAGCGCCTGGTACACGTACTCGTCCAGGTCGAAGGTCGTCAGCACCAGCACCTTCGCGTCACTGTCGGCCGCGACGATCTCCCGGGTGGCCTCGATGCCGTTGAGCTCGGGCATCCGGATGTCCATCAGGACGACGTCGGGGCGCAGTGCGTCGACCTGGGCGACCGCCTGGCGGCCGTTGACGGCCTCGCCGATCACCTCGATGTCGGGCATGGCGTTCAGCAGGACGGAGAAGCCCTCGCGGACCATCGCCTGGTCGTCGACGATGAGGACGCTGATGGTCATGCGGTCTCGTCCTTCGCGACGGGGAGGAAAACGGCGACCTCGTAGCCGCCGTCCTCCGTCGGACCGGTCGTCATCTCGCCGTTCAGCATGGAGACGCGCTCCCGCATGCCAGTGAGGCCGTGGCCGGTTCCGGTGGTGAGGGGCGGGCGGAGCCCGCGTTGCGCGGTGCCGGCCGGGGCGGGCTTCGCCAGGCCACGGGCCGGACCGTTGACGATACGGATGCCGAGCCCGCCGAGGACGTACGACACCTCGACCTTCGCCGACGCCCCCGGCGCGTGGCGCAGCGCGTTGCTCAGGGCCTCCTGGGTGATGCGGTAGGCCGACAGTTCGACGCCCGGAGGGAGCTGCCGGACCGCTCCGGTGATCGCGAGGTCGACCTCCAGCCCGGCGTCCCGCACGTTCCCGAGGAGCCCGCCGAGGTCGGCGAGGGTCGGCTGGGGCGCGTCGGGGGCCTCGTAGTCCTCCGCCCGTACGACCCCGAGCACGCGGCGCAGTTCGGTGAGCGCGGCCACGGCGTTCTCCCTGATCGTCGCGAACGCCTGCTCCAGCTCGGGCGGCGGGTTCTCCACCCGGTACGGCGCGGCCTCCGCCTGGATGGCGACGACCGACATGTGGTGGGCGACGACGTCGTGCAGTTCGCGGGCGATGGTGGTGCGCTCCTCCAGCAGCGTGCGCCGGTCCCGCTCGACGGCGGTGACGCTCTGCTGGGCCGCCACCTCGCGCTCCGCATCCCGGCGGACCTGCGCCAGCGCCACGACGAGCAGCGAGACGGCGGCGACGAACATCACCGGTGCGGTCTCACTGGAGTACCCGTTGCCGAGGATGTCCTCCGCGAAGAGCCCGTACACGCCGGTCAGCAGCCACATCCAGAACGCGGCCCGCGGCCGGGTCCGTGCCGCGACGACGGTCAGCACGATGAGGTGGGAGGCGATGGTGGCCGGTGCCCACGGCCACCCGTCGCCGGCGCTGCCGAGGACGGCGAGGAACGGCGTCGAGGCGAGCGAGGCCCAGAAGGCCAGCATCGGACGGACCAGCGTCATCAGCACCGCCGCCGCGGGCAACGCCGCGAGGACGAGGGTGACGAGACCGTGGATCCCGTAGGACACGGCGGAGCCTATGAGCAGCGTGAGCAGGGCGCCGCCCACGACGATGGCGTGCGGGGTCCAGACGGCGTACCGGCGGATCCGCCCCGGCAGCCGCCGGATCACCGGTCCGTCGGCCGCCAGCGGAGCCAGCGGCCGGTACGCGAAGGCGTCCTGGAAGAGGTCCTGCCGCAACCCGCCGAGCGCGCCCATGGCCAGGCGGAACTCGGGGCTGCGGCTGTCGGCTTCGGTGCGCGGTATGCGCTGCGTGGTCGGCGTGTCGGTCACGTCAGCAAAGGTACGGCCGCGGCACGGACGCGGTCGTCACCTGTGATGCGGATCCTTCCGCGTCCGTCCCAGGTACTACTCGGGGGTCGCTTCGTCCTCCCAGGTCAGGCGCGGAACGCCGGAGCGTGCTCAGCGGCCCACTCGGCGAAGGTCCGTGCCGGGCGGCCGGTGACCCTCCGCACGGTGTCGACGACGGTCCGGCCCTCGGGCGGGGTGTTGCCGTACACGTCGATCAGGAAGTCGACCACGTCCTGCGGCAGACCCGCGGCCCGCCATCGGGCGACCGCCTCGTCCGGGGTGAGCTCCGTCAGGGCGATGGCCTTGCCGCGGGCCCTCGCGAGCGCGTCCACCTTGTCCTGGAGGCTCAGCACCTCGGGCCCGGTGATCAGGTACGTCTCCCCGTCGTGGCCGTCCTCGGTGAGGGCGACCGCGCCGACCGCGCCGATGTCGGCCTCGTGGACCATGGCGCTCAGCCGGTCCGTGAACGGCTCGCGGACCGTGTCCTCGGCGCGGATCCCCTCGGCCCACTCCAGTGCGTTTGCCATGAACTCGACCGGCATCAGCACGGTCCAGGCGAGGCCGCTCTTCTGCACGGCGTCCTGGAGCGGGGTGTCACCCCCGCCGTTCAGGACGGTGATCCGCCGCACCCCGGCCTCGCGGGCGAGTGCGACGATCTCGGGTCCGGTCTCCAGCGGGGCCATGTACTCGCCGCCGAAGGTGATGAGGTGCAGTCCGGTGACGCCCTCCAGTGCCGGTGCCAGGCTCGACGGATCGGTGAGGTCGCCGCGGACCGCCTCGGCGCCCGCCGGCAGCGACGTCCGGGCGCGGTCGGGGTCGCGGGTCAGGGCGCGGACCGCGTGCCCGCGGTCCAGCAGTTCGGCGACGACCTGGCGGCCGACCGTCCCGGTGGCGCCGGCGACGAGGATCTTCTGGGGGTGCGTGGGGTTCGTCATGGACTCACCGTAGAAAGCCTTGCGGACACCTTCTGTCCGCATCTTCCCTGGCGCACTGACCCGTCTCCGCCCTCTCCCTGCCCTCCCCGCTCTCCGCGCTCTCCGCGCTCTCCGCGCTCTCCCGGCGCACCGTCCCGTCTCCTCGTCGACGGCGTCCGGTGGGATCCGCAGGGGCCGCCCGTCACCAGGCGAGCTGTGCGATCTCCTCGGCGACCACGGCGCAGGCGTCCGCCGAGGGATCGATCAGCGGGAAGTGGCCGACGTCGCCGAGCAGTGTGAACCCGACCGTCTCGCCCGCCTTCGCCGCCGCGTCGACGAAGGACTCGGCGACGGCCTGCGGCACGACGGTGTCCTCGCGCCCCTGGACGACGGTCGTGGCGATCCCGGTGGGCAGCAGCACGGCGGGGTCCGCCCAGCCGGCGCGCGCCTCGAACTCCGCCTCCCCGCCGAGGAGCTGGTGCACCGCCCCACCGCAGACGTCCAGTTCGGCCGCCCGGCCCAGGTCGGCGATCGGCGCCAGCGCGACGACGCCGCGCAGTTCCGGTTCGGCCGGGAGCCGCCACGGCGAACCCGCCGGCAGGACGTGCCGGGCGGCCGCCCACAGCGCGAGATGCCCGCCGGCCGAATGGCCGGTGAGGACCATGCGCCTCGGGTCGGCCTGCGGCAGCACCGTGCGGGCCAGTTCCGGCAGCGCGTCCATCGCCGCCGCGACGTCGTCGAAGGTGTCCGGCCAGCGCCCGGCGACCGGCCCGCCGCCGCCCTCCTCGCCGCGCTGCTGGGGCAGCGCCGCGCCCCTGCGGTACTCCACGTTCGCCACGGCGAAACCGCGCCGCGCCAGGAAGTCCGCGAACGGGGTGATGTGCTGCCGGTCGTACGGCGCCCGCCACGCCCCGCCGTGCAGCACCACGACCAGCGGTGCCGGGTCCCGGCCGTCACGCGGCGCGTAGAAGTCGACGACCTGGTCCGGGTGTTCGCCGTAGGCCGCCGAGGCGTCCGGGGCGACGGCCGGATGCGACAGGGCCGAAGCCTCCTCGGCGGCGTCACGAGCGGCGGCGGGGTCCGGCATGCTGCTCCAACCTTTCGGTGAGGGGGCCGAATCGGCCTGGCCAGCCGGGACGGTACCAGGCCGTCGGCCCCCCGTGATCAGCCGCTCGGCGGGGGGTTCACCCCGGCCAGCACGTCGGCGAGGACCCGCGCCGCGCGCTCGGTGTCCGCGAAACCGACGTACAGCGGGGTGAAGCCGAACCGCAGCACGTCGGGGCGGCGCAGATCGCCGACCACCCCGCGGGCGATCAGGGTCTCCATGACCGCGGGTGCGTCGGGGCAGGCCAGCGCCACCTGGCTGCCCCGCTCGGCGTGCGCGGCCGGGGTGAGCGAGGTGACCCTGCCGGGCGGCACGTACGCCTCGACGCACTCGAGGAAGAAGTCGGTGAGGGCGAGGCTCTTGGCCCGCACCGCCTCCACCGTGACCCCGTCCCACACGTCCAGCGCCGCTTCCAGCGCCAGCATCGAGAGGATGTCGGGCGTGCCGACCCGGCCGCGCACCGCGCCTTCGGCCGGCGCGTATCCGGGGGTCATCCCGAACGGGTCGGCGTGCGAGTTCCAGCCGGGCAGCGGGGAGTCGAAGCGGTCCTGATGGCGCTCGGCGACGTACAGGTACGCGGGCGAACCCGGCCCGCCGTTGAGGTACTTGTACGTGCAGCCGACCGCGAGGTCCACCCCGTGCTCGTCGAGGCCGACGGGCAGCGCGCCCGCGCTGTGGCACAGGTCCCAGACCGCGAGGGCGCCCCGCGCGTGCAGGGCGGCCGTGATCCCGGGCAGGTCGTGCAGGCGGCCGGTGCGGAAGTCGACGTGGTTCACGAGCGCGGCGGCCGTGCGCGGGCCCGCCGCGTCCGCCACGTCGGCGGGGTCGACGACGACCGTCCGGTGGCCCGTCAGCCGGGCGGCCGACTCGGCGATGTACCCGTCGGTGGGGAAGGTGGTGGCGTCGACGAGGATCTCGTCCCGGTCTTCGGGCGCCATCCGCACCGCCGCGACCACGGCCTTGAAGACGTTCACGCTGGTGGAGTCGCCGACCACGATCTGACCGGGCGCGGCGCCGACGAGCGGGGCTATCCGCTCGCCGATCCGCTCCGGCGCGGTCCACCAGCCGCTCTCGTCCCAGGAGCGGATGCGCAGTTCGCCCCACTGCCTGCCGATGACGTCGGCCATCCGGTCCTGGACGTGGCGCGGCAGGGCGCCCAGTGAGTTCCCGTCCAGGTAGACCGTGCCGTCGTCGAGCGCGAACAGCTCCCGCCGCTTGGCCAGACCGTCCGCCGCGTCCAGCTCCGCGGCCCGCTCGGTGAGTCGCGTCTCAGACATGGCTGCGCGCCGTCCACAGCTCGGGGAACACGTTCTTGGCCGCCCGCTTCTCCAGCCAGGCGACGCCCGCGGAGCCACCGGTGCCCGCCTTGGCGCCCATCGCGCGCCGGGTGGCGACGAGATGGTCGTTGCGCCAGCGCCACACCAGTTCGCCGACGTCCGTCAGCGCCTCACCGAGGCGCACGAGCTCGGCGTCCTGGTCCTCGCTCGCGTACACCTCCGCCCACACCCGCTCGACCTCGGGGGACGGCTCGTAGCGCTGCGACAGGTCGCGGTCGAGGACGGACTGGGGAACGGGCAGGCCGCGGCGGGCGAGGAGCCGCAGCACCTCGTCGTAGAGGCTCGGCTCGTGCAGGGCCTTCTCCAGCTCGGCGTGGACGCGGGGGGCACCCCGGTGCGGCACGAGCATGGACGCGGACTTCTCGCCGAGCAGGAACTCCATCCGCCGGTACATCGCGGACTGGAAACCCGAACCCTCGCCGAGGGCGCTGCGGTAGGCGTTGAACTGCACGGGGGTGAGCTGCGCGAGCGGCCGCCAGGAGGCGTTGAGCGCGTCCAGCTCGCGCACGGAGCGCTTCAGCGCGTCCATCGCGACGGGCACCTCGTCGCGGCGCAGTGCCCGGGAGGCGGTCTCCCACTCGTGGACGATGACGGTGAACCAGAGTTCCATCACCTGGGTGGTCACCAGGAACACCATCTCGCCGGGGTCGTCGGAGAGGGGGTGCTGGAGGTGGGTGAGGACGTCCGCCTGGACGTAGTCCTCGTACGGGGTAGTGCCCGCGAAGTCGAGGTTCGGGGTGACCGAACCCGCTCCGGAGGCATCGGGAAATTGCGACATTCGCCGTCTCCTGACACATGTGTCCGGGTAGCGGTCCGCTCCTTCCGTTCGTGGTCTCGGAGCCCCGGTCCCCTGCGCGCATCATAAACACGGGTCCCGCGGGTGACGCGAGGGGCGGGTGCCCGGTCAGGGCACCCGCCCCTCGTGCGGGTCGGTCCGGCGGGATCAGCCGAGGGTGTCGGCCGCCGTCTCGGACGAGTCGCGCAGGAACGTGCTGCAGCGCTCGTACTCGTCCTGCTCGCCGATCGCCTGCGCGGCGCGGGCGAGAGCGTGCAGGGCACGCAGGAAGCCGCGGTTCGGCTCGTGCTCCCACGGCACCGGGCCGTGCCCCTTCCAGCCGCTGCGGCGCAGCGCGTCCAGACCCCGGTGGTATCCCGTACGCGCGTACGCGTACGACTCGACGACCCGCCCGGCCTCGAACGCCTCGTCGGCGAGCTGGGCCCAGGCGAGCGAGGAGGTCGGGTACTTCGCGGCGACGTCGGCGGGAGCCGTGCCGTTCGCGAGCATCTCCCGCGGCTCCGGGTCGTCGGGCAGATGGGTGGGGGGCGGTCCCCCCAGCAGGTTCTCGTGGATGGCCATGGGTTCAGTGTCACAGGTCGCGGGCGGATCCGTGGAGCCGGTACCGGTCGTGCCCGAGGCGGTCCGGCGTCCCCTCCGAGGGATCCGCGGGGCGCCGGGGCGAGGGCGCTGACCTGCGGCGGAACCACCCCGCCGGCGTGGCCCTCGTCAGGGACGGCGGCCCTTGGCGTCCCCGGCCTCCGGCACCGGCTCCAGCGGTGGCGCGCCGACACCGCAGTGCACCCTGCACGCGGCGTGGCAGGGTGCCTCCGTCGGCCGCCGCACCAGGGCGAAGGCGAGTGCCGCACCCACCACGAGGATCGCCGCGCACAGGGGCATCGCCCGGGCGAAGGCGGCCGCGAACTGCTCCGGGATCCGGTACGTCTCCGGCCCCATCCCGGCCAGCATCGGCAGCGCGGCCACCGCGAGCAGCCCCGCCGCACGGGCCGCCGCGTTGTTCACGCCGCTGGCGATCCCGGCCCGCGCGGTGTCCACGGAGGCCAGCACGGTCGCGGTCAGCGGGGCCACCACGGTCACCATCCCCAGGCCCAGCACCAGCAGGGCGGGCAGCACATCGGAGACGTAGGAGGCGTCGGGACCGACACGCAGCATCAGCAGCATCCCGGCCGCGCACAGCAACGGGCCGACCGTGAGCGGGATGCGCGGGCCGATCCGCTCGCCGAGCTGCCCGGCCTGTGCGGAGAGCAGCAGCATCAGCACGGTGGTGGGCAGCAGGGCGGTGCCCGTCGCGAGGGCCGAGTAGCCGGACACGACCTGGAGTTGCAGCGCGACGAGGAAGAAGAAGCCGCTGAACCCCGCGTACACGCACACGGTCACCAGATTGACCGAGGTGAACAGCCGGGAGCGGAAGATCGACACCGGCAGCATCGGGTCCTTCCGGCGCCGCTCCAACCGGACGAACGCGGCGCCCGTCAGCACGCCCACGACGCCGGTCCACCACGAGCCGTCGATCAGTGCGTACGTCACCAGTGCCAGACTCAGCGCCCCCAGGGCCGCACCCAGTACATCGAACCGGCCGTGCGCCGCCGGGTCCCGCGACTCGGGTACGTGACGCAGCGCCACGGGCACGCACAGCAGGGCCAGCGGCACGTTCAGCAGGAAGACCCACCGCCAGCCGGGACCGTCGACGAGCCATCCGCCGACGAACGGCCCGACCGCCGCACCGACGCCGCCGAAACCGGACCACAGACCCACGGCCTTGGCCCGGTCGTCCGGGTGGAAACTCGCCTGGATCAGCGCGAGCGACCCCGGGGTGAGCAGCGCCCCGCCGACGCCCTGCAGCGCTCGGGCGAGGATCAGCACGGGGGCGTTCGGCGCCAGTCCGCAGGCCAGCGACGCGAGCGCGAACCACACCACGCCGACGACGAACACCCGCCGTCGCCCGTACCTGTCGCCCAGCGCCCCGCCCAGCAGGATCAGCCCGGCGAGGGTCAGCATGTAGGCGTTGACGGTCCACTGGAGTTCGGCGAGATCGGCGTCGAGGTCCTCGCCGATGTGGGGCAGGGCGACGTTGACGACGGTGGAGTCCAGCATGGCCATGCTGGAACCGAGGACGGTCGTCAGGACGATCCAGCGCCCGGTGGCCGACGCGAGCCTGATGTCCATAGGGCGATCATTCCGCCCTCCGCGGCTCCCGGCGACCCGGCACGGACCTCGATCCGGACCCGGCGGCCGGAGACGCCGGGAGCCGAGGAGGCTCGGACCGGCCGGTCACGGGGCCCGCGGACGGCGCCGGGGCCGGACCTCGCGGTCCGGGTCCGGGACACCCCGAGCCGGATCGCCCGCGTCAGGGGCCGGCCGGGTCAGGTCAGCCGGGTCAGGGCCCGTACCAGCGCGTCCGCGCCCGCCTCCGCCTTGGACCGCGGGCAGCCGAGATTGAGGCGGACGAAGCCCTCCGCCCCGTACACCGCGCCCGGCATGATCGCGACGCGTTCCCGCTCGACCAGCTCCCGCTGCAGCGCCTCGTCGTCCACACCCAGCGCCCGCAGGTCGATCCAGGCCAGATACCCCGCCTGCGGCGGCTCCCAGCCGAGGGCGGGAAAGGCCGACCGCAGCCGCTCCCGGAGCATCGCCAGGTTCCCCGCCACATAGCCGCGGGCGGCGTCCAGCCAGGCGGCTCCGTCCCGGTACGCGGCGATGTGCGCCGTCAGCGAGAGCACGGCCGGGGAGGCGAGCCCCTCGCCCGTCTCCATCCGCCGGACGAACGCCGTACGTTCCTCTGGGTCGCCGATGATCCCGTACGAGCCGGTCAGCGCCGGGAAGTTGAACGCCTTCGACGCCGAGGTGACGACGGCCCACCGTCCCCGTTCGTCCGCGAACCGCGTCCACGGCAGATGCCGGTGCCCGTCGTGCACGAAGTCCGCGTGGATCTCGTCCGAGATCACGGCGACCCCGTGCGCCCCCGCCAGCCGGGAGATCCCCTTCAGCTCGTCCTCGGTCCACACCCGGCCGGTGGGATTGTGGGGCGAGCAGAGGATCAGCACCTTCGCGTCCGGCCGGGCGAGCTCCCGCTCCAGCCCTGCCTCGTCGCCCACCGCGACCCCCCGGAGCTGTCGCCCGAGCCCCGTCACCGCCTTGCGGAATCCGTCGTACGTGGGGGTGTGGACGACGACTCCGTCCCCCGGCTCCGTCCACATCCGCAGCAGCTGCGACACCTGGTTGAGCACCGACGGCCCGTACACGATCCGCTCCGGATCGAGCGTGGTGTCGTAACGCCGGGCGTACCAGTCGCGTATCGCCTCGCGGAACGCACCGAGACGCCAGTCGGTGTACCCGAAGACCCCGTGGGCGAGGCGCTCCCGCAGGGCGTCCAGCACCTGCGGCGGTGACGCGAAGTCCATGTCGGAGATGGTGAACGGCAGCAGTCCGTCCACGCCGAACCGGTCGGCGACTCCGTCCCACTGCACGCTGGCGGTGCCGCGCCGGTCGACGGGGGTGTCGAAGTCGTACGTGGCCTGGTGCGTCAACGTCGGATCCCTCCGGACAGGACGAAGGCCCGGCACCGCTCGCCGGTACCGGGCCTCACGTCGGACTGGTCTCGTCCCGCTCGCTGCGGTTACTTCAGCTTGTTGCCGGCGGCGCGCAGCACCTGGCAGGCCTCGAGGACACGCTTCGACATGCCGGCCTCGGCGGCCTTGCCCCAGGTGCGCGGGTCGTAGGTCTTCTTGGAGCCGACCTCGCCGTCGACCTTCAGCACACCGTCGTAGTTCTTGAGCATGTGGTCCGCGACGGGGCGGGTGAAGGCGTACTGGGTGTCGGTGTCGAGGTTCATCTTGACGACGCCGTTCTCCAGCGCGACCGCGATCTCCTCGGCCGTGGAGCCGGAGCCGCCGTGGAAGACGAAGTCGAACGGCTCGGACTTGCCGTACTTGGCGCCGACGCCCTCCTGGAGGTCCTTGAGCAGCTCGGGACGGAGCACGACGTTGCCCGGCTTGTAGACACCGTGGACGTTGCCGAAGGACGCGGCCAGCAGGTAGCGGCCCTTCTCGCCCAGGCCGAGCGCCTCGGCGGTACGGATGGCGTCGTCGACGGTGGTGTACAGCTCGTCGTTGATCTCGTGCGTGACACCGTCCTCCTCGCCACCGGTCGGGGTGATCTCGACCTCGAGGATGATCTTGGCGGCGGCGGCGCGGGCCAGCAGCTCCTGGGCGATCGCCAGGTTGTCGGCGAGGGTCTCGGCGGAGCCGTCCCACATGTGCGACTGGAAGAGCGGGTTCTGACCCTGCGAGACGCGCTGCTCGGAGACGGCGAGGAGCGGACGGACGTAGCCGTCCAGCTTGTCCTTCGGGCAGTGGTCGGTGTGCAGGGCGATGTTGACCGGGTACTTGTCGGCCACGATGTGCGCGAACTCGGCGAGGGCGACGGCGCCGGTCACCATGTCCTTGTTGTACTGCCCACCCAGGTACTCCGCACCACCGGTGGAGATCTGGACGATGCCGTCGCTCTCGGCCTCCGCGAAACCGCGCAGCGCAGCGTGCAGGGTCTGGGACGAGGTGACGTTGATGGCCGGGTAGGCGAACTTGCCTGCCTTCGCCCGGTCGAGCATCTCGTTGTAGACCTCGGGGGTTGCGATGGGCATCTGTCCGCTCCTTGTGATGTGCGGTTTGCGTTGCTTGGCACCCTGACCTGGGGGCGACGTCATCGTCGCACCTATCTTTCCAGACGCCCATGGGGGCTCAGAGAACAAGGGGCGGGACGTTTCACGTGAAACGCCCACCCCTTGCGATAAGCGCAGGTCAGATCCGGCTGTCCGGATCAGGCGAGACCGAGGTCCGACAGTTCGAATCCGGTCAGATAGGGCAGCCCCGCCTCGGAGATCGCCCCGGCGGCGCCGCGGTCCACGATCGTCGCCACGGCGACGACCTCGCCTCCGGCTTCCCGGACGGCCTCGACGGCGGTGAGCGGCGAACCCCCGGTCGTGGAGGTGTCCTCGACCACGAGGCACCGGCGGCCCTTGACGTCCGCGCCCTCGATGCGCCGCTGCATCCCGTGCGTCTTCTGGGCCTTCCGCACGACGAAGGCGTCCAGCCGCCCGCCCCGGGCCGCGGAGGCATGCAGCATCGCGGACGCGACGGGGTCGGCGCCCAGCGTCAGGCCGCCGACGCAGTCGAAGTCCAGGTCCCCGGTCAGATCAAGCATGACCTGGCCGACCATCGGCGCCGCCTCGCCGTCCAGCGTGATCCGGCGAAGGTCGATGTAGTAGTCGGCCTCACGACCCGAGGAGAGGGTCACCCTGCCGTGCACCACGGCCTTGTCCTTGATCTGCTGGAGCAGCTCAGCACGTACGTCAGTCATGGCCATGAGCTTAGGCCCTGTCCTCCGGGCCCCGCCGGGACCGCCTCCGGCCTCGCCGGGGCCGCCCCGGCCCGGTCTCCATGCACCCCCTCCGGTCCGCCGCCCCTCACCCGTCACCCGTCACCCGTCACCCGTCGAGTCGACGCCATGACCAGGTCGTCGCGATCTCCAGCGGGTCGATGGGTGTGACCAGGCGGGGATGGGTGTTGAGGCCGTTCGGCGGGCCGGACTGCGGCTCGACGCAGACCGCCTCCTCCTGCTCGTCGTAGACGACCACCCACTCCGTGCGGCTCTTCACCGTCAGCTCGAGCTGTTCCGGCCAGGTGAGGGTGACGTCGACACCGTCCTCCATGCCGAAGCAGTCGTCCCAGGGGCCGGGCGTCGGAGCGACCCGCCGGCCGGTGGGCAGGTGGTCGGAACCGCGCTCCTCCTGCCAGTCGGCGATGAAGTCGAGCCGGACGCCCTTGCCGTCCGGGAAGGCGTGGCGCTGGAACCACGGGTGCCAGCCCGCCTGGGCGGGGAACGAGTCGTCGTACGTCTCGACGCCGAGCTGGAGTGTCAGCGAGTCCTCGCTCAGCTCGAACGTCTGGGTGACGAGCCCCGTGTACGGCCAGGGTTCGCCGAGTTCGTAGGTGAAGACGGCCTCGGTGGGGCCGGTCCGGGCGGTCCGCCACGCGGTGTCACGCCCGGTGCCGTGGATGGCGTGCGGCGGATCGTTGACGGGCAGTTGGTGCTCCACGCCGCCGTTGCGGAAGCGGCCGTTCTCGGTGCGGCCGCACCAGGGAACCATCGGGAAGCAGCCGTATCGCTCACCCTGCCGCAGCAGCTCGGTACCCGCGATGCGGAAGCTGCCGATCCGGCAGCCGTTGCCCGGAGTGACGGTCAACTCGACGTCGCCGGCGGTGAGCCGGACGTTCTCTTCGCTACTCACACCCCGACCCTACTGGCGCACGGCCAGGTGCGCCCGTGTCGTATGGGCCGCTTGAGGATCCGTCGGCTACCTGCGACGACGCAGCGCGCGTCCCACGACCACGGCGGAGGCGATGGCGAGCGCGGCGGCGGGGGCGGCCCAACGCAGGGTGCTCCCGGCGGAGGCGGGCTGGGGTGCGGGGACGGGGGCGTACCGGCCGCGCGGCGGTGCGTGGTCGACCTCTTCGGCACTGCGGCCGATCATCGTCCTGCGGGCATGGGCCGCCTCGGCGGGCGGCTCCTCGTCCTCGCCGAACACCTCGTCGGCCAGGGGGTCCAGCGAGGACGGGGGTACGTCGACCTCGAACAGGGCCGAGCCCTGGTCCATTGGGCCCTCGTCCACGGCGTCGTCGCCCACCGAGCCGTCGTCCGGACCCTCGTCGTCCAGCGCGTCCTCGAGAGCGCCGCCCGCCTCTGCCGGTGCGGTGGCGGGGTCATCGCCCGGGTCGGGCGCCGCCGCCCCGGCCGCGTCGTCCGGCCGTCCGGCCTCCCCGGAGTCCTCGCCGGAGTCCTTCGCGGCTGCGGCTCCGCTCGCGGTCGCACCGCCGGCTGCCTCCGGACCCGCGCCCGTGCCCGTGCTCGCGCCTGAGTCCTTGCCCGTGTCCGTGTCCGGGCTCGCGGCGGACTCGGCGCCTTCCGCCGCCCCGCGCTTCCCGTCCGCCTCCGTGGCGGCTCCCAGGGACGAGGCGAACCGGTCGAGGAGCCGGGTCGCGGCCTGTTCGGCCGCGCCGGGTGCCGCGTCGGCGAGGCGGCCGTCCGCGTGGGCCGATCCGGTGAAGGCGAGCGTGGTACCGCCCTCCGTCCCGGTGAGCCGGACGGTCAGGGCGAGCTTGGCCGAGCCGTGGCCACGGGCCTCCGTGCCCTCGCCCTCGACCGCGAATCCCCCCTCCCGCTCCGTGATCCGGAGCGCGCCCCGGTACGTGATCGTGTGACCACCCACCCGGACCTTCAGGCGGCCCACGAGCGGGCCCGCCGACGCGTCGGCGTCCTGCTGGAGCCCGGGGACGCACCGGGCGACCCGCGCGGGGTCGGCCAGCGTCCGCCGGAGACTGTCTGCCGGTACCGGAACGAACACCTCATGCTCCATGGAAGCCGAGCCTACTCAGCCCCGGCCCGACGGGAGCCCTTCTGCGCGGAACCCGCACCTTTCACGGCGCTCACTCGGCGTACCGCGGGCGCAGCAGCGTCGACGGCGGCACGTCCCCCGGCCGCTCGTCCTCGACGCTCACCACACCGGGTCCCGGGGCCGGCGGGGCGCCCCGCGCCGCGGGGACGGCGAGGACGAAGCCGCGGTCGGGGCGGCCCGGCGCGCGGTACGGCCGCGTCGCGAAGCCCGCCGCACGGATCGTGGACTCGACCGTCCAGTACGCGTGCGGGCGCGCCCCGACCGTCCCGGCGTGAACGGCGAGCCGTCCGCCGTCCGCGAGGACCCCGGCGGCGAGACCGTAGAACTCCTGCGAGTACAGCTTGGTGCTGGGCGTGACCCCCGGGTCGGGCAGGTCCGAGACCACCACGTCGTACGTGTGGCGGGGGGCCGTGGCGCCCCTCAGCCAGCGGAAGGCGTCCGCGTACACGACCTGCAGCCGCGGGTCCCGGTACACATGGCCGTTCAGCGCGGAGAGCGCCGGATCCGTGCGCGCCAGCCGCACCATGCCCGGATCGAGCTCGACCACGGTGACCGAGTCCACCCCCGGGTGGCGCAGCACCTCGCGCGCCGCGAGTCCGTCGCCCCCGCCGAGGATCAGCACGCGCGCGTGCGGGCCCCGGCGCATCGCGGGATGTACCAGCGCCCGGTGGTGGCGGTCCCCGTCCCCGCCGCTCATCTGCAGCCTGCCGTCCAGGAACAGGTCGACGGGCCCGTCCTCCGCGCCGGTCAGGACGACCTCCTGCACCCCGGTGTGCACGGCCACCCGCACCGGCTCGCCGTACACGGCCCGCCGCGCCGCCGACTCGAAGTCGGCGACCAGCGCCGTCGCGGTGCCCAGCACGGCCAGGACGGTCAGGTTCGCCCCGATCAGCCACCACCGCGACCGCGGCGAGATGTCCCGCCGGAACAGCCACAGCACCAGCGCCCCGCCGGCCACCGCGTTCACCGCGCCCGTGAGCAGGGCGCCGGTCAGCTGCCCGAGCCACGGGAGCAGCAGGAACGGGAACGCGAGACCGCCGACGAGCGCGCCCACGTAGTCCGCGGCGAAGAGGTCCGCGACCGTCCCCGCGGCGTCCTCCTCGCCCCGGCCGCCGCACCGTGACGCCCGCTGGATGAGGCTCATCAGCAGCGGGATCTCGGCGCCGATCAGCACCCCGATCGCGAGCGAGAAGGCCACCAGGGCGTACCGGGCCTCGCCGAGCCAGGCGAACGCCGCGTACAGCACGAGGGCCGAGCAGCCGCCGATCAGCGCGAGCGCCGCCTCCACCAGCCCGAAGCCGACGGCGGCGTGGCAGCGCAGCCGCTTGGCGAGGAGTGAGCCGATGCCCATCGCGAAGACCATGACGGAGAGCACGACGGACGCCTGGGTGACGGAGTCACCGATCAAGTAGGAGGCGAGGGCGACGAGTTCGAGCTCGTAGACCAGCCCGCAGGCGGCGCAGACGAAGACCACGAGGAGGACGAGGAACCGGCCCGCGCCCGGACGGACGGGCGGCGGCCGCACCCCGCCCCGCACCGCTGCTGACACAGGCTGGTCGATCATGCCGTAACGCTACGTCACGCATCCATCCCGAAGCGTCACCCACACGGGTGCAATTGTCCCGAAATGCCGTGGCGACGGCCGGGGTCAGCGCGATGCGGGCACGCGCGCGCCGACATGGGTGCGGGTCACGACCAACTGGCCCTCCTGCGGGTACGCGTGCCAGGTCCGCCATCGCAACTGGCCGTCCACCTGCTGGGCGACCATCGCCGTGAAGGCGTGCGGCGAACCGGGGAACGTGCCGGCGAGCCCGTGCGGATGGTCCGCCACCAGCGCCAGCAGTTCCTGCGCGCGCCCCGCGAACGAGCCCTCGGACAGCGTCTCGACGCGCGCGGCGAAGTCGTACTCCCAGTCCCCGAGCCGCCGCGCCACGCCCAGCGGCAGCGGGGTGCTGCGGCCGGGCATGCACGCCACCGTCTCCGAGCACGTGCCGTGCTTCCCTTCGAGCAGCACCTGGTGCGAGGCGCCCAGAAGTCTCAACTGCAGCTTGGTGCCCGCCAGTTCCAGATCGAGCTCGGCGAGCGCGGGCAGCGGCTCCCGACCCAGTGCCCAGGCCAGGTCGGCCGCGCGGGTGTCGGTGTAGGAGGTCTTCAGGGTCGTGAGCATGGGTCGGCTCCGCAAACACGCGTGACGGGTGGACCGGGGCGCCCCGGAGGCAGCACAGGGAGGGTGGGGGATCTGCCGACTCGGGTCCACAGACGGTCCGAGGGCTGGATGTTCTCAACAGCGAGGGAACCATGAAGTGCGCGGCGTCCACAGCCCTTTTACCCAACTTGACGTGCATTCCATCCCCTGGGGGGCCTTACGGTTCAACTGTTCAACAGAAACCCATGGAGGAAGTGCACAACGACGGCGGTTAAGTGCATCGCCCGTCAACAGGAAGGCGCCCGGCGGACTTCCGTCCCGTCCGAGCGCCTCCGGTCCTGCGGGGCCGGCTGCCCCGTGTCAGCCGCCCCCGCCGTCGCACCGGTGGTCAGTTGCCGCCTCCGCAGCCACCGCCACCACCACCGCACGAGGACCCTCCGCCGCAGGACGAGCCGCCACCGCAGGAGGAGCCGCCGCTGCCACTGCCGGCCCACCAGCTGCTGCCGCCACGGCGACGCGACCGGCTCCCGCCCTTGCCGCTCGACGCGGCGACCACCAGACCGATGACGACGATCACCCCGATGGCGATCACGATTCCGATCATTGACCTCACCTTCCTTCGTCCCCCGAAGCGAGGCTGCTTCCGACGTGCCTGGGGGATGCCCCCCGCCCTCACGGCCCAAAGCAGACTTGAGCTAGTCCAGAGGTTCCGCGCAGGATGGCCGCCATGACAGCTCCAGGACGTGCACCGGGCCCCCGACCGCTGCTCAACCGCCGCCTCGCCGAGTTCGGGACGACGATCTTCGCCGAGATGTCCGCGCTGGCCGTGCGCACCGGCTCCATCAACCTCGGCCAGGGCTTCCCCGACACCGACGGCCCCGCGGAGGTGCGGGAGGCGGCGGTGCGGGCGCTGCGCGACGGCCGCGGCAACCAGTACCCGCCCGGCCCCGGCGTGCCCGAGCTGCGCACCGCGGTCGCCGACCACCAGCGGGACCGGTACGGCCTCGGGTACGACCCCGACACCGAGGTGCTGGTCACGGCAGGCGCCACCGAGGCGATCGCGGCCTCGCTGCTCGCCCTCGTCGAACCCGGCGACGAGGTCGTCGCCCTGGAGCCGTACTACGACTCGTACGCCGCCTGCATCGCCATGGCGGGCGGCACGCGCGTCCCCGTCACGCTCCGGCCCCGGGACGGCGCCTACGCGCTGGACCTGGACGAACTGCGGGACGCCGTCACCGACCGCACCCGCGTCATCCTGCTGAACACCCCGCACAACCCCACCGGCACCGTCCTGACCCGTGCGGAACTCGCGGCCGTCGCGGAGCTGGCGGTCGAGCGCGATCTGCTGGTCGTGACCGACGAGGTGTACGAGCACCTGGTCTTCGACGGCGAGCACACGCCGATCGCGACCTTCCCGGGGATGCGCGAGCGGACCGTGAGCATCGGCTCGGCGGGCAAGACCTTCTCGTTCACCGGCTGGAAGGTCGGCTGGGTGACCGCCGCCCCGGAGCTGGTCACCGCGGTCCGCTCGGCCAAGCAGTTCCTGACGTACGTCTCCGCCGGGCCCTTCCAATACGCCGTGGCCGAGGCCCTGCGCCTGCCCGACTCGTACTTCGCGGACCTCCGCGCGGACATGCTGGCCAAGCGGGACCTGCTCGCGGGCGGCCTGGAGCAGGCGGGCTTCAAGGTCTTCCGCCCGGCCGGCACCTACTTCGTCACCACCGACATCCGGCCCCTCGGTGAGAGCGACGGTTTCGCCTTCTGCCGTGCGCTGCCGGAGCGCTGCGGGGTGGTCGCGATCCCCAACGCGGTCTTCTACGACCACCGCGAGCAGGGCGCACCCTTTGTTCGCTTCGCGTTCTGCAAGCGCACCGACGTCCTGGAGGAGGCCGTCTCGCGGCTGAAGGGGCTCGCGTCGGGTGCGGCCTGATTCCGGCCACGGCGCCGGGCCGTGACCCCCACAGGGCGGCGTCCGCCAGGAGTGCGGCGTCCGCCAGGGGGCGGGACCGGGCGGGATGTGTCGGACCCGCTCGGCGAGCGGGCCGTCCGCTGTCACGGCGACACGCGCGTCCGGTCCGCGTGCGCGGGCGATCCACCCGGGCGGCTGCCCAGCGGTCGCGCACCGCGCGCGCACCGCCGAAGGTCGGGGTGACCGCACACGCGCGTGCACGGAGGTGCCCCCTGTTCGCCGAGACCTTCGACAAGGCAGCGTCCACCGAGGACCGGTCCGTCTCCCGCCCGCGCGCCGCGCTCCACCGGGCGGCCCCCGCCCTGGGGCTGTTCGCGGCCGCCCGGCTCACCGGCATGGTGGTCGTGACGCTGTGGGCGTGGCACATCGGCCGCTCGCCACGGGCGCTGCTCGCCACCTCGTGGGACTCCAAGTGGTACGTCGGCATCGCCGCGAACGGATACGGCCGCACGGTGTACTGGCCGGACGGAGCCGTCCAGTCCGATCTCGCCTTCTTCCCGCTGTACCCGGGACTGATCCGCTCCGTCACGTCCGTGCTGCCGGTCACCGGGGGCACCGCGGGGCTGGCGCTGTCGTGGGCCGCGGCGGGCGTGGCCGCCTGGGGCGTCTACGCGGTCGTGGAGCGGCTGTACGGCCGGCGGCTCGCGACCCTCGTCGTGCTGCTGTGGGCTCTGCTGCCGCACGCCGTCGTCCTGTCCATGGCCTACACCGAGCCGCTGCTGACGGCGTTCGCCGCCTGGTCGCTGTACGCGGTGGTGACCGGCCGCTGGCTGTGGGCCGGAACGCTGGCGGGGCTCGCCGGGCTGACCCGGCCCAACGGGATCGCGGTCGCGGCGGCCGTCTGCGTGGTGGCCGGCTGCGAGCTGTTCAGGCGGCGGGGCACCGACGCCGGCCGGGCGCGCGTCTGGGCCGGCGCCGCGCTGGCGCCCGCCGGCTGGCTGGGCTACGTGCTGTGGGTCGGGGTGCGCAAGGGCGATGTGCTCGGCGGCTACTTCGCCGTGCAGAGCGGCTGGACCTCGCGGTTCGACCTGGGACTCGGGTCGCTGAAGGTGATCCGCAGCATGGTGACCGCGCCGACGTTCTTCGGCTTCCCGATGGCGTTGGTGATCGCGGGGGCCGGCGTGCTGCTCTTCGCCCTCTTCGTGCTGGACCGGCCGCCCCTGTCCCTGCTGGTGTACACGGGGGTGCTGGTGCTGATCACGGTCGGCGGCTCCGGCTTCTTCGAGTCCAAGCCGCGTTTCCTGCTGCCGGCGTTCCCGCTGCTGCTGCCGCTGGCCGCCGCACTGACAAGAGCCCGGCCGAGGGCGGCGATCACGGTGGTCGCCGCCCTGGCCGGGCTGTCGTTCTGCTACGGGACGTATCTGACCGTCGCCCCGACGGCGTTGTGAGCCCCGCGGCGGAGTGCACCGCCGCGGCGCCCCCGGCCGCCCGGGCGCGGGGACCGCGGGACCGCTCAGGCGTCGTCGGCGGGCTTCTCGTCCGCCGGGGTGAGGCCGAGCTGCTCCACCAGCCACTTGTCGAACTCGATGGCCGCGCGCACCCAGCTGACCGTCGACGAGACGAAGTGCTCGAGGCTGACGCCCGTGCCGATCAGCATCTGGGCCTCGCCGATGAGGCGGACGGTCGTGGGCTGTCCCTCCTCCTCGTGGGTGTGGGTGTAGACCTTCGGCCACAGCGTGCGGCGGTTCCAGTCGTCGACGGCGTCGAGGACCTGGGCCTTGTCCTCGAGCGCGTGGGGACGGTCGTAGAACGTCCGCACCGAGAAGACCTGCTGCTCGTTCTCGCCGCGGAACATGAAGTACGTGCGGAACTCCTCCCACGGCGCCGCGAGGTCACCCTCGTCGTCGACGACGTACTTCAGCTCCATCTGGTCGAGGAGTTGCTTGACCAGGTCCTGGTCGGGGACGACCGGGCCCGCCGGTCCTGACGCAGCCTGAGGCTGGGGCTTGCCCCCGAAGTTCGGAATCGAGGACGGGTCGATGCTCACCGGGTGTTTCCCTTCGTACGGATGCGGCCATCCTCCCCCATCCCGGGCGGGGGCTGGCAACCCCACCCGGGCGTGGCTCACTGTGCCGGGCCCACGATCAGGCCGCCCTCGGCACGGTCGACGCGGACCGTGTCGCCGTCCTTCACCTCGCCGGCGAGGATCTCCTTGGCGAGCCGGTCGCCGATGGCCGTCTGGATCAGCCGGCGCAGCGGCCGCGCGCCGTAGGCGGGGTCGTTGCCCTCGTCGGCCAGCCACTCCAGCGCCTCAGGGGTGACGTCGAGGGTGAGCCGGCGTTCGGTGAGCCGCTTGGCGAGCCGGGCGATCTGCAGTTCGGCGATGTGCGCCAGTTCCGTCTTGTCCAGGGCGGAGAACACGACGAGGTCGTCAAGCCGGTTCAGGAACTCCGGCTTGAACGAGGCCCGTACGACCTCCAGGACCTGCTGCTTCTTCTCCTCCGCGCCGATCAGCGGCTCCACGAGGTACTGGCTGCCGAGGTTGGAGGTCAGGATCAGGATGGTGTTGCGGAAGTCCACCGTCCGGCCCTGTCCGTCGGTCAGCCTGCCGTCGTCGAGGACCTGCAGCAGGACGTCGAAGACCTCGGGATGGGCCTTCTCCACCTCGTCCAGCAGCACCACGCTGTACGGGCGCCGGCGGACCGCCTCGGTGAGCTGGCCGCCCTCCTCGTAGCCGACGTACCCGGGCGGGGCACCGACGAGCCGCGCCACGCTGTGCTTCTCGCCGTACTCGGACATGTCGATGCGGACCATCGCCCGCTCGTCGTCGAAGAGGAAGTCCGCGAGGGCCTTCGCCAGCTCGGTCTTGCCGACACCGGTCGGGCCGAGGAAGAGGAACGAGCCCGTGGGCCGGTCGGGATCGGCGATGCCGGCCCGCGAGCGGCGCACGGCGTCGGACACGGCCTGGACGGCCTCCGACTGGCCGATCAGCCGCCTGCCCAGCTCCGTCTCCATCCGGAGCAGCTTCTGGGTCTCCCCCTCCAGCAGCCGCCCGGCCGGGATGCCGGTCCAGGAGGCGACGACGTCGGCGATGTCGTCCGGGCCGACCTCCTCCTTCACCATGGTGTCCTTGGCGGCCTCCTGCCGGGCCTCGGCCTCGCTGGCGGCCTCCAGCTCCCGCTCCAGCGCGGGGATCTCCCCGTACAGCAGCTTGGACGCGGTGTCGAAGTCGCCGTCGCGCTGGGCCCGCTCGGCCTGGCCGCGGAGTTCGTCGAGCTTCTCCTTGAGCTCACCGACGCGGTTGAGGGATTCCTTCTCCTTCTCCCAGCGTGCGGTCAGCCCACGCAGCTCCTCCTCCTTGTCGGCGAGGTCGCGGCGGAGCTTCTCCAGTCGCTGGATGCTCGCCTCGTCGGTCTCCTTGGAGAGCGCGAGCTCCTCCATGCGCAGCCGGTCGACGGAGCGCTGCAGCTCGTCGATCTCGACCGGGGAGGAGTCGATCTCCATCCGCAGCCGGGAGGCGGACTCGTCGACGAGGTCGATGGCCTTGTCGGGCAGGAAGCGTGAGGTGATGTAGCGGTCGGAGAGCGTCGCGGCGGCCACCAGGGCGCTGTCCGCGATCTGCACCTTGTGGTGGGCCTCGTAACGGCCCTTGAGGCCGCGGAGGATGGCGATGGTGTCCTCGACGGTGGGCTCGGCGACCAGCACCTGCTGGAAGCGGCGCTCCAGCGCCGGGTCCTTCTCGATCCGTTCGCGGTACTCGTCGAGGGTCGTGGCGCCGACCATGCGCAGCTCGCCGCGGGCGAGCATCGGCTTCAGCATGTTGCCCGCGTCCATGGCGGAGTCCCCGCCGGCGCCCGCCCCCACGACCGTGTGCAGCTCGTCGATGAAGGTGATGATCTGGCCCTCGCTCTCCTTGATCTCGGAGAGGACGGTCTTGAGGCGCTCCTCGAACTCGCCGCGGTACTTGGCCCCGGCGACCATCGCGCCGAGGTCGAGGGCGACGAGCCGCTTCTCGCGGAGGGACTCCGGGACGTCGCCCTTCACGATGCGCTGGGCGAGGCCCTCGACGACGGCGGTCTTGCCGACGCCGGGCTCGCCGATGAGCACGGGGTTGTTCTTGGTGCGGCGGGAGAGCACCTGGACGACGCGGCGGATCTCCTGGTCACGGCCGATGACGGGGTCGAGCTTGCCCTCCCTGGCCGCGGCCGTGAAATCGGTGCCGAACTTCTCCAGGGCCTTGTACTGACCCTCGGGGTCGGGCGTGGTCACCCGGCGCCCTCCTCGTGCCTTCTCGAACGCTTCCTGCAGCTTCCTCGCGGTGGCGCCCTGCCCGGAGAGCACCTCGGCGGCCCGCCCGCCCTTGGCGGCGACGCCGATGAGCAGGTGCTCGGTGGAGAGGTAGTCGTCCCCGAGCTCCTTGGCGCGCTGCGAGGCGTCGGCGATGACGGCGAGCAGCTCACGGTTGGGCTGCGGCGGCGCGACGGTGGAACCCGTCACGCTGGGCAGGTCCGCGAGGACCCGCTCCGCTCCCGACCGTACCGCGGCCTGGTCGGCGTCGGCGGCCGCCAGCAGATCGGTGATGTTCTCGTTGTCCTGGCCCGCGAGCAGCGCCAGCAGCAGATGCGCGGGGGTCAGGTCGGCGTGCCCCTCGGACACGGCCCGGGTGGTCGCGGCGCTCAGCGCGTCCCGGCTCCTGTTGGTCAGCTCTGCGTCCACGTGCGGCTTCTCCTCCTCGCCTCGGCTCCGTATCACCCTGACTCATCCAACGTACACAAAGTTGAGTCGATTCCGCTCAAGTATCTCCGCGTACGTCTTCCCCGGATTCATCGACGTGCACCCGCCCGGGTAGGTTCCGGAGCATGGCCATCGACCCCAGGCACCCCCACGAGTCCTATCTCGGCTTCTGGCGCGAGTACCACATGTGCACGCTCACCACACCGCGCCCCGACGGCACTCCGCACGTCGTGGCGGTGGGTGTCACGTACGACCCGGAGGGCGGCGCGAAGGGCGTCGCCCGGGTGATCACCAACAAGAACAGCCGCAAGGTCGCCAACGTCCTCGCCGCCGGGCCCGAGGGCGCCCCGGTCGCGGTCTGCCAGGTGGACAAGGGGCGCTGGGCGACGCTCGAGGGCCGCGCCACGGTCCGCACGGACCCGGAGACCGTCGCCGACGCGGTCGCGCGTTACGCGGAGCGCTACGGCCGCACGCCGGCCCCGAACCCGGACCGCGTGGTCATCGAGATCGCCCTGATCCGCGCGATGGGCCGGGCGTAGCGGACGCGCGCGCGTGCACGCGCACAGCACAGCGGCGCCATCGTGTTTCAGGTCCACGATGGCGCCGCTGTGTGGGGGAAGCGCCTGAGCGATCTTGAACGACGGGGGAACCGCTCAGGCACTGCGGGGGGTGGCGGTGGTGGTCTCGGGTTCGACCAGTTGATGGTCGCGCTGGTCGAGATTGACGAAGATCATGCCGTACCGGATGGCACAGCGGACGGGTCGTGGGGCCCCACGGGGCCGGCGAAGGCACCGATAGGCGCGGACGTCCTCGTCGTCCTCGCGGGCGACGACGATCGGTTCCCCGAAGAGAGTGACCATCAACGAGTCGCCACGGTGGGGGATTGCCGTGACGAGATCGATGAAGTGCCACCCGGATCGGTACGCGGTCGCCATCTCCCGCCGGAAGACGCGATCGTCCGGGGGCATGCTCATGCGTCCGCGTCCGCCGGCGCGCTCTCCCATGTGGGTTCACCCGGAGTCGCGGTCACCGTCGTGGGCGCCGACTCCCACGTCGGCTCACCGCTCGCCGCGAGACCGCCGAGAGCAGCCGCAACGGCTATAGCGCACAGTGCACGAACCATCCTGGTCATGGCCGATCTCCACCTCTGTAATCACTACCTCCTCCCCCGCGTTTAAGACGATGGCTCACTCCGAACGCCTTCACCAGCGTGGCCAGGCATCATGTTCCTGTAATTCAGGACCCTGAGGGGGGTGCATATGCAGACGAAACCGGGCGATGGGGGAGATAAGCACAGTCACGACGAGCTGTGCGAGGCCGGGAAAAACCTGTATGCGTCCGCTCTGCGCAGTGGCCGCATCGCGCGGTCGGAGGTGACCGACGCCCCGTGCCTCATGGATCTGGGCATGTTGCGCCCGGATCCCGACGACACCGAGTGGCTTCGTCCGGTTCCGCCGTCCATCGCCCTGCACCAGCTGATGCACCCCATAGAGCGGGAGATCCAGGAGCGAAGACGACTCACCATCTCACTGGCGGAGTCGTTCGAGCCATTCATGACGCTGAACGCTCACGATCCGTCCACGACACATGCGATCACCGTCCTCGAGGGCCTGAACCTGATCAACGCGACGCTGGACCGGGTCATCGCCGAGTGCGAGGAGGAACTGCTGACCGTGCAGCCCGGCAGCGGCCGCCGGCCCGCGACCCTCCAGGAGGGGCTGCGGCGTGTGGCGATGCTCGTCGACCGGGGCGTCTCGATGCGCACGCTGTACCAGCACACGGCGCGTCACCATCCGGCCACCCTGGCCTACGTGGAACGGGTCGCCCCCTACGGCGCGGAGGTCCGCACCCTCGAGGAGATCATCGACCGGCTCATCATCGTCGACCGGAAGGTGGCCTTCATTCCGGCGCGCAGCGACCGCCGGGTCGCCCTGGAACTGCGCCACGAAGGTCTGGTGCAGTATCTCGTCGGCGTCTTCGAGCAGTTCTGGCTCCACGGCGTCCCCTGGGACGACCAGGTCGTCGCCTACGCCCCCGAACTGGACGGCATCAGCGGCGTCCAGCGCTCCATCGCCAAACTCCTCGTCGAGGGACACGTGGACGAGGCGATCGCGCGCCGCCTCGGGATGAACGTCCGCACCTGCCGCGCCCACATCGCCAAACTCGCCTCCGCCCTCGGCAGCGGCTCGCGCGCCCAACTCGGCTTCCTCATTGCCCGGTCCGGGATCCTGGAGCATGATCATTGATCATGACTCAGAGCGATTCCGGCCCCGTCGTCCGCCTCGACCACCCCGCGGGCGTCGTCGAAGTGGCCGGAACCGGACTGCCGTTGGTGCGCATCGTCCGCTCCCCGGGTACGGAAGCGCATCCCCACATCCCCGTGGGCACCCGTGACCGGGCCCTCCTGACGCTCACCGTCGACGGCGCACCGGCGCGGATCGTGCCCGGAAGGGGCCGGCTGCTGCGGAGCTCCTACCGCGTCGACGCCTTCACCGGGGACACCCGCTACCGGCTGGTGCCCTGCTCACTGGACTCCAGCCGGTTCCTCAGGGACGGCGCACCGCTCGGGACGCTCACGTCCGAGGGCGACGGGCACGTCCGGTCCGAGGGGTTCGCGGACGCCGGCGCGCAGCCCCGGGACATCGCCGTCGGCACCGCGCTGGCCGCGGCGTTCGGGACCGGTGGGCAGCCGTGGTGGGCGACCGCGCTCGACATGGCGGGCGAGTTGACGCCGTGACCGGCCCCCGGCGGGGCCGGCGGGACGTCGGCGCCGCCGGCACCGTGCCCTTCGCGGCACGACCCCACCGCACACGACGGAGGGGCCGGGAGGTCCACACCTCCCGGCCCCTCACCGCCTTCCGTGCGCCACGGCCCGGCGGAGACGCTCAGCCGTCCCGCTTGGGCCGCCACACCACCAGCGCACTCGTCTGCTGCACGTCCTGATAGGGCACCAGGTCGCGCCGGTACGAGGCGTGCACCTGGGCCTCGCGCTGCTGCATCGCCAGCGCCGCGCCCTCGACCGCCGCGGACAGCTCCGCGACCTTGGCCTGCAGCGCCGCCACCTGGTTCTCCAGCTCGATGATGCGCTTGATGCCGGCCAGGTTGATGCCCTCGTCCTGGGACAGGGACTGGACCTGGCGGAGCAGTTCGATGTCCCGGGCCGAGTACCGCCTGCCGCGCCCGGCCGTACGGTCCGGGGAGACGAGGCCGAGGCGGTCGTACTGCCGAAGGGTCTGCGGATGCAGTCCGGACAGCTGGGCCGCCACCGAGATGACGTACACCGGCGTCTCTTCGGTCAGTTCATACGCCCGGCCACCGAATCCGGGCTGTCGACGTCGGCCGTCCATCGCGTCATGCTCCCTTCGCAGCCTGGAACAGTTCTGCCCGCGGGTCGTGGCCCTCAGTCGCCTTGCGGTACGCCTCCAGTGCCTCACGGGCCTCGTCGCCGAGCTCCGTGGGCACCGCGACCTCCACGGTGACCAGCAGATCGCCCCGGGTGCCGTCCTTGCGTACGGCGCCCTTGCCGCGGGCCCGCATCGTACGGCCGTTCGGCGTACCCGCGGGCAGTTTCAGGGTGACCGGGGGCCCGCCGAGCGTCGGGACCTTCACCTCGCCGCCGAGCGCGGCCTCCGTGAAGGAGACCGGCACCGTGACGGTGAGGTTGTCGTCCTTGCGCCCGAAGACCGGGTGCTCACCGACGTGGACCACCACGTACAGGTCGCCGGCCGGTCCGCCGCGCTCGCCCGGCGCGCCCTTGCCGCGCAGCCGGATCCGCTGGCCGTCGCTCACCCCGGCCGGGATGCGGACCTGCATGGTCCGGGACGACTTGGCGCGGCCGCTGCCGTGGCAGACCTCGCAGGGGTTCTCGGCGATCAGCCCGCGGCCCTTGCAGTCCACGCACGGGTCGGTCAGCGAGAAGGACCCGCTGCCGCCACGCGAGACCTGGCCGGTGCCGACGCAGGTCGGGCACACCCGGGGCGTGCCGTTCTTGTCGCCGGTGCCCGAACAGGCCTTGCAGGGCTGCTGGCTGGACATCCGCAGCGGGACCGTGGCCCCGTCCACCGCCTCGGTGAAGCTGAGCGTCACCTCGGACTCGATGTCCTGGCCGCGGCGCGGCTGCGTGCGGGGGCCGGTGCCGGCCCCGCGGTTGAACAGGCCGCCGAAGACGTCCCCGAGTCCGCCGCCGAAGCCGCCGGCACCGCCGCCGCCCCCGGCCTGGGCGCCCCCGAAGAGGTCGCCCAGGTCGAAGTTGAACGTTCCTCCGGCGCCGGGTCCGGCCCGGAAGCCACCGTTGCCGAAGAGGGCCCGCGCCTCGTCGTACTCCTTGCGCCGCTTGGGGTCGCCGAGTACGTCGTTGGCCTCGGAGATCTCCTTGAAGCGCTCCTCGGCCTTCGCGTCGCCCTTGTTGGCGTCCGGGTGGTTCTCGCGCGCGAGCTTCCGGTACGCCTTCTTGATCTCGGCGTCGGTGGCGTCCTTGGGGACGCCGAGAACCTTGTAGTAGTCCTTCTCGACGAAGTCCTTCGTGCTCATCGACGTCCCTCCTTCCGGTGCCTGCCGTCTGCGTCAGCCCTCGTCCGGGCCACCGCTCTCCTCGTCCGTCGCCTGCTCCGCCGCCTGCTCCTTGGGCTGGGCCCCCGGCTGCGGCTCGGCCACCGCGACCCGCGCGGGCCGGATGGTGCGCTCGCCGATCCGGTAGCCCGGCTGCAGGATCGCCACACAGGTCGTCTCGGTGACGTCCGGCGCGTAGCTGTGCATCAGGGCCTCGTGGACCGTCGGGTCGAAGGACTCGCCCTCCTTGCCGAACTGCTGCAGCCCCATCTTGGCGGCGACGGTCTCCAGCGATTCCGCCACCGACTTGAAGCCGCCGACCAGTTCGCCGTGCTCACGGGCCCGGCCGATGTCGTCGAGGACGGGCAGGAGCTCGGTCAGGAGCTGCGCCACCGCGATCTCCTTGACCGTGATCCGGTCCCGCTCCACCCGACGGCGGTAGTTCTGGTACTCGGCCTGCAGCCGCTGCAGGTCCAGCGTGCGCTCGTTGAGCGCGGTCCGGACCTGGTCCAGCTGGGCCGTCAGGCCCGCGTCGGCAGCCGTACGGGCCGTCTGTGCTGCGTCCCCGGCCTGGGCCGCCCCCTCCTCGGAGGGGGCGGCGGCCTGCGCCGCGTCATCGGGAGTGGCGCCGGAGGGGACGTCGGGCTTCTCCTCGAAACCCGGGGTCTCCTCCGTCATCAGGCAGCGCCACCCTTCTGGTCCTTCTCGTCGTCGACGATCTCGGCGTCGACGACGTCGTCGTCGGCCTTCGCCTGGGAGGCCCCGGCGTCCGCGCCACCCGCGGCCTGCTGGCCCTGGGCGTCGGCGTACATGGCCTGGCCGAGCTTCTGGGAGACCGCCGCGACCTTCTCGGTGGCGGTGCGGATCTCCGCGGTGTCCTCGCCCTTCAGCTTCTCCTTGAGCTCGGTCACCGCCGTCTCGACCTCGGTCTTGATCTCACCGGGGACCTTGTCCTCGTTGTCCTTGAGGAACTTCTCGGTCTGGTAGACGAGCTGCTCGGCCTGGTTGCGGGTCTCGGCGGCCTCGCGGCGGCGGTGGTCCTCCTCCGCGTACTGCTCGGCCTCCTGGCGCATCCGGTCGACCTCGTCCTTCGGCAGCGAGGAGCCGCCGGTGACGGTCATCTTCTGCTCCTTGCCCGTGCCCAGGTCCTTGGCGGTCACGTGCATGATGCCGTTGGCGTCGATGTCGAAGGAGACCTCGATCTGCGGGACGCCGCGCGGGGCCGGCGGAAGGCCGGTCAGCTCGAACATGCCGAGCTTCTTGTTGTACGCCGCGATCTCGCGCTCGCCCTGGTAGACCTGGATCTGCACGGACGGCTGGTTGTCCTCGGCCGTCGTGAAGATCTCCGAGCGCTTGGTCGGGATCGTCGTGTTGCGCTCGATGAGCTTGGTCATGATGCCGCCCTTGGTCTCGATGCCGAGGGACAGCGGGGTCACGTCGAGGAGCAGGACGTCCTTGACCTCACCCTTGAGGACACCGGCCTGGAGGGTGGCGCCGATCGCCACGACCTCGTCCGGGTTCACACCCTTGTTGGCCTCCTTGCCGCCGGTCAGCTCCTTGACGAGCTCGGCGACGGCCGGCATACGGGTCGAGCCACCGACGAGGACCACGTGGTCGATCTCGGAGAGCTGGATGCCCGCGTCCTTGATCACGTTGTGGAACGGGGTCTTGCAGCGCTCGAGCAGGTCCGCGGTCAGCTGCTGGAACTGGGCGCGCGTGAGCTTCTCGTCCAGGTGCAGCGGGCCCTCGGCGGACGCCGTGATGTAGGGCAGGTTGATGGTCGTCTCGGTGGAGGACGACAGCTCGATCTTCGCCTTCTCCGCGGCCTCGCGGAGACGCTGGAGAGCCATCTTGTCCTTGGACAGGTCCACGCCGTGACCGTTGGCGAACTGCTTCACCAGGTAGTCGACGACGCGCTGGTCCCAGTCGTCACCACCGAGGTGGTTGTCACCGTTGGTGGCCTTCACCTCGACGACGCCGTCGCCGATCTCCAGCAGCGAGACGTCGAAGGTGCCGCCACCGAGGTCGAAGACGAGGATCGTCTGGTCGTCCTTGTCGAGGCCGTACGCCAGCGCGGCGGCGGTCGGCTCGTTGACGATGCGCAGGACGTTCAGACCCGCGATCTCGCCGGCCTCCTTGGTGGCCTGGCGCTCGGAGTCGTTGAAGTAGGCGGGGACGGTGATGACCGCGTCCGTGACCTTCTCGCCCAGGTACGACTCGGCGTCCCGCTTCAGCTTCTGCAGGATGAACGCGGAGATCTGCTGCGGGTTGAAGTTCTTCCCGTCCAGCTCGATCCCCCAGTCGGTGCCCATGTGGCGCTTCACCGAGCGGATCGTCCGGTCCACGTTGGTCACTGCCTGACGCTTTGCGACCTCGCCGACGAGCACCTCACCGTTCTTGGCGAAGGCGACGACGGACGGCGTGGTCCTGGCGCCCTCGGCGTTGGTGATGACGGTGGGCTCACCGCCCTCCAGAACGCTGACGACGGAGTTAGTCGTGCCCAGGTCGATGCCGACCGCACGTGCCATTTCGATTCCTCCAGTGAACTTGAGTGGAACTCGCTCAAGGATGCCTCACCCGTCCCGAGGCGTCAACAGACCTGAGTCCTGTCGACTCAACTATGGTGCGGCCCCCCTTCGCCTGCCCACCCGGCGCGGCCTGCACACACCCCCGCGCCCACCGTGCCATCGTTCTGCAAAGCACGCGAAAGGTTCATAGACGCGTCCGACTGGACAGAAACCACCAGGAATCGACTGAGAAACGACAGAACGGTCAGGTGAGTGCCTTGCGCCCCGTACAGTCGATGCGATCGGCGGGACCAGCGGGATCAGCGGGATCACCGCCTCCGGCAGGGCCGGCGGGACCGGCGGGGCCGGTGTCACGGAGGGGTCCGATGGACCCCAAGCGCCTCCTCGATCTGACCCTCGGGACCTTCCTGCTGGTCCTCGCGGCGCCGTTGCTGGCCGCCGCGGCCTGCTCCCTCGCCCTCCGGCGCCCGCCCGGCGGGATCGTCGCACGGGAACTCAGGGCGGGCCTCCACGGATACCCCTTCACGGTCCGCTCGCTGCGCACCCGCCGCGCGCGGCTGGACCTGCTCTCCCGGCTGCCCCATGTCGTCACCGGCGAGATGTCCCTGGTCGGCCCCGCGGCCCTGGCCCCGGAGAACCCCCGCGCCGCCGCCCCCTGGCGGCAGACCGTGCGGCCCGGACTCACCGGCCCCGCCCAGCTGCGCAGGCGCTCGCCGCTCCCCTGGGACGAACCGGAGCTGCTCGACCAGCACTACGTGGAGCACCATTGGATCGGGCTGGATCTGGCCGTCCTGGTGCGCACGCTCCCGGCCCTGCTCCCGCCCCGCACTCAGGGTGCCCTGAGCGACGCAGATCACCGCCTGCCTGGCTACAGTGCGACGGAATAACTGGGTACGCTCGGCACGGACTGATTAAGTTACCGCTTAGTAAGTGCCGATTCCCCACCCTCGCAGGCCCGAGGAGCCCCCAAATGCAACTCGCCGCGATCATCGTGTCGCTGGTCCTGACCGTGGTCGGCGTTGCGCTCATCGCCCGAGCCGTCGCGCAGATCTACCGGTTCGTGAAGCTCGGTCAGCCCGTGCCTGCGGGCAGCCGTACCGACAACCCCAAGGCCCGCACGGTCACCCTGGTCAAGGAGTTCCTCGGCCACACCCGGATGAACCGCTGGGGGATCGTGGGCTTCGCCCACTGGTTCGTCGCGATCGGCTTCCTCACACTGCCGCCGACGCTCGCACAGGCGTACGGCCAGCTGTTCAAGGCCGACTGGACCCTGCCGATCCTGGGCGGCTTCCTGCCCTTCGAGATGTACATCGAGTTCATCGGCCTGATGACCGTCGTCGGCATCCTCGTGCTGATCGCGATCCGGCTGCTCAACCTGCCGTCCCGCGCCGGCCGCAAGTCGCGCTTCGCCGGCTCCAAGGCCTGGCAGGCGTACTTCGTCGAGTACGTCATCCTGACCATCGGCCTCGCGATCCTCGCCCTGCGCGGACTGGAGGGCGCGATCCACCACGTGGACCACTACGAGGCCGCGTACTTCGTCTCGTACCCGCTGGTCCTGGCCTTCGACGGACTGAGCGTCCCCACGCTCCAGACGCTGATCTACTTCACCGCCATGATCAAGATCGGCACGTCGCTGATCTGGATGATCACGGTGTCGCTGAACACCAACATGGGTGTGGCCTGGCACCGCTTCCTGGGCTTCCCGAACATCTGGTTCAAGCGCAACGCCACCGGCGAGACCGCGCTGGGCGCCCTGCAGCCGATGACGAGCGGCGGCAAGGAGATCGACTTCGAGGACCCGGGCGAGGACGACGTCTTCGGCGTCTCCCAGGTCGAGCAGTTCTCCTGGAAGGGCATCCTCGACTTCTCCACCTGCACCGAGTGCGGCCGCTGCCAGTCGCAGTGCCCCGCCTGGAACACCGGGAAGCCGCTCTCCCCGAAACTGCTGATCATGTCGCTGCGCGACCACGCGCACGCCAAGGCCCCGTACCTGCTGGCCGGCGGCGGCAAGAGCATGGAGGGCGAGGAGAAGGCGTCCGAGGAGCAGCTGAAGGACGTCCCGGCCGCCGCGCTGGCCGAGGCCGAGCGCCCGCTGATCGGCACCGCCGAGGAGAACGGCGTCATCGACCCGGACGTGCTGTGGTCCTGCACCACCTGCGGTGCGTGCGTGGAGCAGTGCCCGGTCGACATCGAGCACATCGACCACATCGTCGACATGCGCCGCTACCAGGTGATGATCGAGTCCTCGTTCCCGTCCGAGGCGGGCACGATGCTCAAGAACCTGGAGAAGAAGGGCAACCCCTGGGGCCTGGCCAAGAAGCAGCGTGTCGAGTGGACCAAGGAGGTCGACTTCGAGGTCCCGATCGTCGGCAAGGACGTCGAGGACCTCACCGAGGTCGACTACCTCTACTGGGTCGGCTGCGCCGGCGCCCTCGAGGACCGGGCCAAGAAGACCACCAAGGCCTTCGCCGAGCTGCTGCACATGGCGGGCGTCAAGTTCGCCATCATGGGCGGCGACGAGAAGTGCACCGGTGACTCCGCCCGCCGCCTCGGCAACGAGCCGCTGTTCCAGCAGCTCGGCCAGGAGAACGTGGCCATGCTGAACATGGCGTTCGGCGAGTCCCTCGACGAGGACGGGGAGGTGGACGAGTCCACGAAGAAGCCGAAGGCCGCCAAGAAGATCGTCGCCACCTGCCCGCACTGCTTCAACACCATCGCCAACGAGTACCCGCAGCTCGGCGGCGAGTTCGAGGTCATCCACCACACGCAGCTGCTCCAGCACCTCATCGACGAGGGCAAGCTGATCCCGGTGACCCCGGTCGAGGGCCTGATCACGTACCACGACCCCTGCTACCTCGGCCGCCACAACAAGGTCTACACGCCGCCGCGCGAGATCATGGACAAGGTGCCCGGCCTGCGCCAGCAGGAGATGCACCGCCACAAGGAGCGCGGCTTCTGCTGCGGCGCCGGCGGCGCGCGCATGTGGATGGAGGAGCGGATCGGCAAGCGCATCAACACCGAGCGCGTCGACGAGGCCCTGTCCCTCAACCCGGACATCGTCTCCACCGCCTGCCCGTTCTGCCTGGTCATGCTCTCCGACTCGGTCAACGGCAAGAAGGGCGAGGGCAAGGCCAAGGAGTCCCTCCAGGTCGTGGACGTGGCCCAGCTGCTGCTGGACTCGGTGAAGACCCCGGCGGAGCCGGGCGACGACGGCGACGACGGCGACGCGGACGACACGGCGCCGGCGGACTCGCCGGACCCGGAACCGGAGCCAGTGAAGTAGTCGTCTGCAAGGACGAGCAGCAAGCGGCCGGATCTGCCTCGGGGGCAGGACCGGCCGCTTCTGTCGTCCCGGGCGCGTGTTCCGTCGCCCCTGGGATGTCCCGCGTCCCCGGCGCCGCGGTCCGCGGTCCCGGGCGCCGCGTCTCGTCCTCCCCGGCACCGTGTTCCGTCCTCCCGGGCGCCGTGTTCCGTCCTCACGGGCGCCGTGGTCCGTCCTCCCGGGCGCCGTGGTCCGCCGTCTCCGGTCCCGATCTCCCGCCGTATCCGGTGCTGCGGCGCCGGGCCCTCCGCTCTCCGGCGAACTGCCGCCCGCCCGGCCATTGGCCGATGCACCTGACAGGGGCATGATGATGCGGCCCGGGTCCCGCACCCCGGCTCCGGCGACCCGGATGGACGAACGGAAGTGGTGCCCTCGTGCTGCGTCTCCTGCGCAACGCCGCCCTGACGGGCGCGGGCGCCCTGCTGCTGGCGCCCCTGGCCGGCTGCGGACTCGTCGCCCCCTCCCGCCCCGTACCCGACCGTCCCGCCGCACCCCGCTCGGCCCAGCCCCGCGCCCTCGCGGGCCAGGCCGTACCCCAGGCGCTCCCGGTGCCGCGCGGTGACGGCAGCCGCGTCCCGGAGGACTTCAACGGGGACGGCCACCGCGACCTCGTCCTCGACGACCTGGTGAAGGCACCCGGCGCGGGCCGCGACGACGACGCGGGAATCGGCATCGTGTACGGCACCGGCGACGGCCCCGCGGGCGCCTCCGCCGCGCAGGGCCCCGTCTCCCCGGCCGTACGCCAGCTCCTGACCCCGCGCGCCAACGGCGCCGCCGCCGGCGGCACCCTGCCCTCCGCCTTCGACGCCGCCGCCGCGTGCGACCTCGACAAGGACGGCTTCGGCGACCTCGTCGTCGCCACGGACCCCCCGTACGACGGCACCGGACGCCCGCCCGTCCCGCTGCAACTGCTCTTCGGCGGCCCGTCCGGACTCAGCGGCAGGGCGGTGGTCCTGCGGATCCCCGAGCAGGCCCGGTACGGCAACGAGTGGCCCGACCACCCCGTCTGCGGAGACTTCGACGGCGACGGCGCGCAGGACCTCGCGGTGACCGCGAGCGAGGGCCGGATGAGCTTTCTGCGCGGGCCCTTCCGCCGCACCGGCGCGCCCCGCGCGGCCGGTGCCGCGGTCCCGGGGGCGGGCCCCGTACTCGCCGCCCCCGCACCCCGGCCGGACGCGGACGGCGACGGCTACGACGACCTCGTCCACTCCACCGCACCCCTGGCCCCGGGCGCCGGGGCGAAGGGCACGCTCCTGCGGGGCGGCCCGGACGGTCCCGGCCGGCCCGGCGGCCGGTACACGTACGAGGCCGTGCCGCTGCCGCCCGCACCCCCGCTCCCGGCCGGCGAGACCTCGCCCGTCACCGAACTGCTCCGCCGCGCGGACTTCGACGGGGACGGACGCGCGGACATCGTGACCCGGACTCACCGGGGTGAGAGCGCGGACGTCATCGCGATCCACCCCGGCGCCGGGAACCGGGACCGGCCCCTGATCACCTTCAGCACCTCCGTCTTCCTCGGCTGAGGCGGCACCGGGGACCAGGGCCGCCCGGATCCCGGGTGCGCGGGGTCCGGGTGTGCGGAGTCCGGGTGTGCGGAGTCCGGGTGTGCGGAGTCCGGGTGCGGGGCCCGCGTTCCCTGGGCCGCCGAACCCACCGAAGACCTGCGGAGGACCTGCCGAAAACCTCCCGGGGTCCCCCTAGGGGATGTCACAGCTCGGCCGCAAAGGTCCCCCGGTTACCCGGCCCCGGACACCGGACACAGCGGGACCGGGTACGTTCGAATGCGTGGCTGGATTCAGGATCGGACGCGGCCGGGACAACAACCGCACCCCGCAACAACAACCGCAGCAGGCGCCCCCGTCGCCGTACGGACAGCCGTACGGCCCCGGAGGAGGCCAGGCGGCGCCCCCGTACCCCCCGCAGCAGCAGTGGCCCCGCAGAGGCGGCGGACACGGCGGCCAGGGCCATGGACACGGGCACGGGCACGGGCACCAGGCTCAGCACGGCGAGCCCGAGTACTTCGGCGACCCGTACCAGCAGCACCAGCAGGGCGGCGGACACGGCGCCGACCCGTACGCCGACAACCCCGGCCACACCCGGGCGTTCAGCGTCGGCGAGGACCCGTACGGCGACGGCTCCACGTACCACGCCGGCGCCGCGCCCGTACCGTCCGGCCCGCGCCTGCACTGGAAGCAACTGCTGAGCGGCATCGTGCTGCGGCCCGGCCCGACCTTCCTGCAGATGCGGGACTACCCGGTCTGGGGTCCGGCGCTGAGCGTCACGTTCCTCTACGGCCTGCTCGCGATCTTCGGATTCGACCAGACGCGCGACGAGGCGATCAACGCGCCGTTCGCGAGCGCCCTCACGTCCGTGATCGTCACCGGGGTCGGCTTCGTCCTCGGCGGCCTGGTCCTCGGCGCGGTCACCCACACCCTGGCCCGGCAGCTCGGCGGCGACGGGGCATGGCAGCCGACCGTGGGCCTCTCCATGCTGATCATGTCCCTCACGGACGCCCCGCGGCTGCTCGTCGCGCTCTTCCTGGGCGGCGAGAACTCGCTGGTGCAGGTGGTGGGCTGGGTGACCTGGCTGGCGGCGGCCGCGCTGTTCACGTCCATGGTCAGCAAGTCGCACGACCTGCCGTGGCCGAAGGCCCTGGGCGCCTCGGCGCTCCAGCTGATCGCGCTGCTCGCGATCATCAAGCTCGGCACGATCTGACCGGGGTCCGGTCGGCGGACGAACCATGCAGCAGGCCCCTGCCGATGCGCGGCTGGGGCCTTCTGCATGCGCCCGGCGGGGCCAACGCACGGCCATCGGATAGCCGATCCGCATCTGTTACAGGCTTCTCTGCCTCGATCAAGGCGGCTCGCTCCGCTCGCCGCGCGCGGCGCCCGTACGCTGCACGGCAACAGTGCTGGAGAACGAACACTCTGGGGCGGGACATGGAAGATCGTGAGCGGTTTACTCTGCTTCGGATCACTGGCAAGTACGGCGGCAGCGTGGCCATTGAACTCGATGAATCCGGAGCGCCCGGCATTCCGGACACCAGCGGCGCGCTGATGGTGCACAACGACTTCGTGGCCGGAGTCCATCACACCTACGTTGAGCCGTACGAGCTCGCTACCTGGGAGCACGTGCTGGACGAGGTCGAGGCCGGCCGAGACGCGGTGTGGCGCGAGCACGCCCGAGTAGCCGAGATCGGCATCCAGCTCACGGACCGGGAAGAGGACCAGGATCACATCACTGTCACGGTCGCCGATCAGCAGACGACACGGGTGGCAATCAGCCTGGAAGTGGACCGCGGTTGGATCGAGGAACAACGTGCGCTGGTCCATGAAATCCGCAAGGTGTGGAAGCACGTGCATCCGACCGCGTTGCGGTAGCTACCTCGGTACAGCAGCGAAGTACCGCAACCTCGGTGACACACGCCGACCTTTGCCGACCCAGAACGTCGGTTGCGTAGCCCCTTCACCCGGTGACATCCGATCCCGGTAGGGCTACGGACCAGAAGGCCCCAGGTCCGAAACCGACTCACCGCGCAGACGACGAGGGACCTCGGTGACACCGAGGTCCCTCGTACCACTCAGACGACAGGATGCGTGAATCCACGCAGGTCAGAGCGCCTCTCTATTCTCCTTCGGCGCCTCGCCCGACATATGCACTGGAGGCAGGACGCTCCACGGGAAGTTGATCCAGTCGTCCGTGCGCTTCCACACGTACTCGCACTTCACCAGCGACTGCGACTTCTCGTAGACGACTGCGGACCGCACGTCGGCGACGTGGTCGACGCAGAAGTCGTGGACGAGCTTCAGGGTCTTTCCCGTGTCCGCGACGTCGTCGGCGATCAGGACCTTCTTGTCCGAGAAGTCGATCGCGTTCGGGACGGGCGCGAGCATGACCGGCATCTCGAGCGTCGTGCCCACGCCGGTGTAGAACTCGACGTTCACCAGGTGGATGTTCTTGCAGTCCAGCGCGTACGCCAGCCCGCCGGCGACGAAGACACCGCCGCGCGCGATCGACAGGACTATGTCGGGCTCGAAGCCGTCGTCCGCGATCGTCTGCGCGAGCTCACGGACCGCGACGCCGAACTTCTCGTACGTCAGGTTCTCGCGTACCTCACTCATGGCGCACCGGTCCTCACACCTGCGTCCGATGGAAGTTCATGAACGACCGCGAGGCCGTCGGCCCCCGCTGCCCCTGGTAGCGCGACCCGTACTTCTCGGAACCGTACGAGTGCTCCGCCGGCGTGCTCAGCCGGAACATGCACAGCTGCCCGATCTTCATCCCCGGCCACAGCTTGATGGGCAGGGTGGCCAGGTTCGACAGTTCCAACGTGACATGCCCGGAGAACCCGGGGTCGATGAAGCCGGCCGTGGAGTGCGTGACCAGACCGAGCCGGCCGAGCGAGCTCTTGCCCTCCAGCCGCGAGGCGATGTCGTCGGGCAGGGTGATGACCTCGTACGTCGACGCCAGCACGAACTCGCCGGGGTGCAGGATGAACGCCTCGTCGCCCTCCGGCTCGACCAGGCGCGTCAGGTCCGCCTGCTCGACGGCGGGGTCGATGTGGGGGTAGCGGTGGTTCTCGAACACCCGGAAGTAGCGGTCGAGCCGCACGTCGATGCTCGAGGGCTGCACCATCGAATCGTCGAACGGGTCGATGCGCACCCGTCCCGCGTCGATCTCGGCCCGGATGTCCTTGTCTGAGAGAAGCACGCCCCGAGGATACGCAGAGCGCGCGGGCCCGCCCCAATCGGGCGGAGCCCGCGCGGCGCCGCACGGACGGACCCGGCGCCGCACGGACGCGGCACCGGCACGAACCCGGCGCCCGCGGTCAGCGGTTCTGCAGCTCCACGGGGACGGCCTGCCGCAGCCGCGCGCACCGGGGACAGCGGATGAGCCGCCCGGGCCCGATCCGGCCGGTGCCGAGCTGCTGCATCGGGAACGACGGGGTGGTGAAGACGTGCCCCTCGGCACAGCGGACGACGGTGCGCGCGAGCGAATCGCCCTGATCCATCGAGTCCTTCGGGTCCATCGGCTGCATCAAGTCCCTTCCCCAACAAGCATGGACGAGACAGCCACATTAGGGGATCAACAGGACAGCACTCCACGCGGCACTCCGCCGCCGAAGGTACGCCCCAACGCCTCCACGGCGCAGCCACTTCGGGCCCGGCACGGACGGGACGGGCGAGGGCGCGGACGCCTCATCCGACCGCGTGATGGTGGCGGGCAGCGACGAACGACCGCCGGCTGTTGACCGATGACCGAAGCGTCGGAAATGCACGAAAGACCCTCGGTGCAATACACCGAAGGCCTTCGATGGGGTACACTGTGCAACGCTGCGGCACTGATCAACCAAGCCGCTTCGCGGGTGTAGTTTAATGGTAGAACATGAGCTTCCCAAGCTCAGAGCGCGGGTTCGATTCCCGTCACCCGCTCCACGACGAAGGCCCAGGTCATAGACCCGGGCCTTTCCTGTTGCCTGGACCGCGCTGAGCGTCCCGTGCCACGTCCGTGCCGGATGCTGGGGAATCCGCTGCATCACGCGTGCCTGCACGAGCCGGTCCAGACCGGCCGCCACCTCCCGCTGCCGCTCCAGGTCCGACTGCCGGTAGATCAGTGCCGCCCGCTCGGAGGACTGCCCGGCGCGCACCATGGCGTCCCTCGGCGTGGCCCCGGACTGGACCCCTCGGGCGGTCACGGTGACCGACCTGACACGGATGGGGCCGAACGACAGAAGACGTGTCGTCGGGCCTCTCCAATGCATGGCTTGGGCTTGCTACGGCTGCTTTCGCTCCAGGACGTAGGTGCTCCGGGAGTCAGGGTCACCGAAGAAGAAGTACAACATCAGCTGCTTCTTGTCGTCGCGCTGCAACTCGAAGGTCCATGTGTAGGTCTCAGGTGCCGGCTCTTGCCCGGTCGACGGGTCGAGACGCTCAGCGGGATCCGGAGTGCGCGCGGCCGAGGACGTGCGCGCGGTGAGAGTCAGCCGGACATGCTGACCGTCGTTCCATCCGGCGCGCTCGTTGGTCAGCTCCCACTCCCCCGTCCCTGACAGCCGCCACCTGTCGTCGAAGTCGAACTCCTGACCGTTGAGAAGGCTGATGACCGCCTTTCCGTCAGGCAGGAGAGTGACCTCCGTGCGGTCGGTACAGACCCACGAACCCACGATCTCCGCCCGCCTCGCATCCTGCACTGCGGGCACCTCGTCGTACATGTGCGGATTGCATCCCACCAGTACGAACAGGCAGACGATGAGAGCCGCGATCCGCCGTGGCGAGGCAAGTGTGTTCACAATCCGGCCTCCCGCCGCGGCACCGCAAATGACTGCGGTTCGACCGGGCGCCGATCACGCGTTCGCCATCCTGCCAGCACTGTTGAACATGTTCAACTTCTTCGTCGGGCTGCATGCGAGGAACGCGTCGCGCTCCCAGGTACGTGCACCCAACCGCCGAGAGCGAGAGGGACTCACGGAGAACCGCGGCGCCCGAAAGCGACAGTGACTCGGAGTCTTCCAAGCTGGGACGCAGAGCCGGCGCGCCCTTCAAACGGCTACCTCCACCAGTCGCCATCGCTCGCAAGGGAGCGGCACAGGTAGTCCTCCAGCTCGCGTGCCGCCCATAGTCGGCTGTCGTTCTCGTGGTCCCAGACGAAGATGTCCGGGCGCGCAGGTGTGAGCACGAAGGCGAATTGGTCTCCTCCGCCGTTGTCGCCGAAGAACAGCAGCGGATCGAAGGGCATATACAGGCCGGGAAATGTATCGGGGGACCAGAACAGCAGGTTCTGCTCCACGATCCGGTCCAGGGACCACACGATGTCGGTCCCGTCCCCGGCGACCATTCCGTCGGTCTCCATCAGCAGTGCAGTCAGCTGCGGCGGCAAACTCCGGCCGAGGCGCCGTTCCGCCTCGGCCAGAGCGGTCGCATCGATGGGATCGCTGAACTCGACGTCGGGCGAGGCTTCAGCGGCAGTCTCTTTCCACACGGGCGCAGCTTAGGTTGACTCCTGTCGTCAGCGCTGGAGGCCGTGCTTGTGGAGTGCTGCATGCGCCCTGAAGCGGAGACGGCCGCAACGCTCGTGGTCCGCCTCGGACGCGTCTGGCGGGCAACAGCAGTGGCGGGAGAGCCACCGGAGGTCATCAGGTGCGAGCCAGAGGGCTACGCGCCCGTTGTCCCGCTCGCGCTGTGGATCGGTCGGTTCGATGTCAGCCACAACGGGAGGGTATCCGCGGCGCGCGCATGCACGATGTGCGACTGGATGGAGCCGACGAAAAGTCGATCTTGCCCCGGTGGAAGAAGCCCCGACGCGCACCAGGTCGTCGATGCCGGGCGCGCCGTGGCGTCAGGGCAGGAGGGGTTGGGGTCCTTACGCGCCGGCCTGGGCTTCGGCGTCGGCGACGGCGATCTCGATGCTGAGTGCCTTGGCGATGTTGCCGGCCGCCGTCATGACGCGTGCGGTGCCCACGATGGGGGCGATGGCGACGAGGACGTCCTGCAGCTGGTCGGCGGTCAGGCCGGCCTGGACGGCGGGGTCGATGTGGGCGACGTAGGAGATCGGCGGAGCGTCCGAGGCGGCGAGAGCGGCGATACGGGTGAGCATGAACATGTCCGGCGCCAGCCCGCACCTCTCGATCGAGTCGACCGTCATCGCGGCGAGGGTGTCGAGTACCGGGGTTTCGGATGCTGTGGCCATGGCAGGTCGTCTCCTGACGGTGTCGTGACGAGGATCGGCCGGGCGGAAGCGCGGCAGGGCTCCGCATCTCGGTGCGGCGTCTCCTGCTCGACGGTAAGTCGGTTTCCTGCGTGTCGCCCGTCGAGCGAGCGTCCGGGCAGGCGGAAGAGGGGCGGCACCGGGACGGCCCCGACCCTCGGTGGGTCTCAAGATGGGCGCGCCGGGGGTGGGCGGCGGGCCCCGGGGCGGGTCCGTACACCCATTGGCTGGCCCGGCGGGCACGGCGCGGGACGGGCTTGTAGCGTCAGGCCACAAGTGGTGATCAATTGATTTCACGACCGGTACCGGCCCGTGCCCGCGGGGGCCGGCCGGCGAGGACGCGGTGCGTTGTCCACAGCTGTGGACCGGTGCGGGGAGGAGGAGAGTTGGTGCGCAGCAAGCTCACATCGGTGGCCGCGTTCGGGGTCGTCGTCCTTGCGATCGCCATCAACCCGGTGATCCCGATCCTCCCGAAGTCCGGCCCTCAGCACGCCCTCAGGACCGAGCACGCGACGCAGCGGCTCAACGGCCGGGTGGTCGAATGCAGTTCCGGCAGGCCCAAGCTGGCGCAGACGCTCGTCCGCCACATGGTGAAGTCGCTGCAGGGGCGGTCCAGTCGGGTCTCGATCGCGCTCTACGACCGTAGGTCCCGTACCTCGTGCAGCTACCGCGCCGATGTGCACTACGACTCCGCCAGCACCGTCAAGCCGATCGTGCTGGGGGCGTTGCTGCTGGCCAAGGGGACCGACCTGTCCAGGGAGGAGCGGTCCCTGGCCAGGGAGATGATCGTGAACTCGGACAACGACGCGACGTACGCCCTGTGGGACCGGCTCGGGGAGGAGCGGATCCAGGGCTTCCTCGACGAGGCCGGGCTGGAGGACACCGACCTCAACGACGCCGGCTTCATGGGGCTGACGCAGATCACCGCGCGCGAGCAGGTGAAGCTGCTGCAACTGCTCACCGGCGAGGACGAGTCGGTACTGAGCACCGCCGAACGTGCCTACGTTCTGCGACTGATGCGTGAGGTGCAGGGCGACCAGCGCTGGGGGACGCCGACCGGTGCTCCGCCGGACGCCGTCGTCCAGGTCAAGAACGGATGGCTGCAGCGTTCCTCGAAGGAGGGGGTCAGGAGCTCCTGGGACCGCGGGGACTGGAAGGTCCACAGCATGAGTGCGATCACCGGAGGCTCCTACGACTACGGCCTCGTGATCCTGACCGAGAACAATCGCGTCCCCGAGGGCGCGGCGCCCGAGGTGGGGTGTGACTACGGCATGGAGACCATCGAGCGGGTGGCCAAGGCGATCCACCACGAGCTGTACCCGGCGGAGACGCCCGAGGTCCAGCAGGCGTCACGCCCGCTGGTCAGTGCCGCGGGGTAGGAGCCGCGCGGGAACGGTCAGGCTCAGGCTCAGCCGGCGGCCGGGCTCGGGAGACGGTCGGCCCGGAAAGAGGTCGGACCCGGGGAGCGGTCAGGAAGGGGTACGGGTACGGGTGCGGGTACGAGGAAGGTTGCCGGGCCGAGGCGCCGGTTGCGGCGCGGGGCGTGGATCGTGACGTGTCAGGGTCAGTTCGCGACCGGTGAAGCCTGGCGCATCCGGCGGTCGTGCGTGACCGTGACCAGGGTGCCTCGGTGGTCGGCGAGGGCTGCCTCCAGCTCCTCGACCAGTGCCGGGGCGAGGTGGTTGGTGGGTTCGTCGAGCAGCAGCAGGTCGATCGGGTCGGCGAGGAGAACGGCGAGTTCGAGACGGCGGCGCTGACCGGTGGAGAGTCGGCGTACGGGACGGGTGAGGTCCCTTTCATGGAGCAGGCCCGTGGCGGACAGCCGCTCGGCCCGGTCCTCGCCGTACGTCCGGAGGACGGTGCGCCCGACGAGCGCATGCGCCGGCTTCCCCGCGCACGCGCCCGCCGAGTGCAGACATCCGACCCCCGGCGCACGCGGCCGCCTGCCGGGCGGCCCGTACCCCCGAGGCCGTCCGGCAGGCGCCGGGTCATCAGCCCCAGTCGCAGCCGATGCCGTCGTTGTCGCGGTCGAGATGGCTGCCGTAACCCGGCTCACCGCGACGGACGGGCGCGGCGCCGGCGGCGCGCGCCGCCGCGCAGTTCTCGTAGTGGACGTCGGCGGAGCCCCCACCGCCCCCACTCGCACTCCCGCCGTCACCGTCCGAGTCGCGGACCTTCACGGTCCTCGTCCTGGTGACGGTGACCGTGGGGCCCGGCTCGGTGACCGTCGCCGCGGGCGCTGCGGGGGTCGCGGTCACCGTCGCCCTGGCGGTCACGGTCGCGGTGACCGTCGGGCCGGGCCCCGGTTTCGCCGCCGAGGACGACTCCCCTTCCGCCGACCCGCTCGCGGCTCCCCCGCAGCCGAAGCCGATCGCCATGAGGAGCAGGCCACCCGCATAGGTGCGCTTCATCTTCCACAGTGGCCGGGGCGTTCCCGGCGGCCGCGGTCCGGGCTGCGGACCGATCGTGTACGGACTACTCAAGGCCCCCCCTTGTGTAGATTCAGTGAACGATGTGGTGAAACACGGTAACCCCAAGTCGGTCCCCGGGCGAGGGAAGTGACAGATATTCCGCTTCCACGTCAGAAGCCCGGGATTCCTTGACTCTCAGGGTCACCCGGCAGCGTTCACGTCATTCCGGTTGAGGCCGGGACGGGCCCCCGCGACCATCCGGCGTCGTACGGCGCTCCTCGCTTGCGTCGCCCGCGCGGGGCCGACGTGCCGGACCAGGTCGGAGACGTCCCCCACGTCGGAGACGCCCCAGACGCCCTGGCCGGGACGGGAGTGGACCGGGAACCGGCCGGGCCGGACGGCCCAGCGGCCGTCGCGCGCGGCGAACGAGATCGTGCACAGGGCCGGGGCGTCGAGGCGCCAGAAGGCACGCGCCGGTGCCGAGAGGGCGTGCACGAGCAAGGCCCGTACCGCCGCCGGTTCGGCGATCACCAGGGCGCGGCCGGTGTCCGGCGGGAGACCGTCCAGCCAGTCGGCGGTACGCCGGCACAGCCGGCGCACGGACTCGCCGCCGTGGGGCGTGGCGTCCGGGTCCCTCAGCCAGGCCGTGAAGCCGTGGGGATCGTCGGCCGCGACCTCCTCGACCGTGCGGCCGCGCCAGGTGCCGTAGTCGATGTCGCGCAGCACGGGCTCGACCGCGGGTTCCAGTCCGAGGGCGGCGGCCACGGTCGCGCAGCGCGCCGAAGGTGCCCGGAGGGAGGGCAGGTACGAGGGCACGGCCGCCCGGGCCACGCCCGCTTCCCGCAGGACGCGCTCGCTCGGGGACCCGTCACCGAAGACCGTGCTCCGGGTGCCTCGGGTGCCGTCCCCCGCAGCCGCACAGAGAATCGTCAGGCGGACCGTCATGGCGACCGACCTCCTTCCGGGTCCGGCGGATGCGCCGGACTCCTGCCGCCGGTCGGCTGACCGGCGGGCGGTGTGTGTGGCCGCGTGCCGCAGGTACGCGAGCGGCCTGGGCGCGGCCCGTGGGGACCGCGGACATGCCGTGTGTCGCAGAGGCGCGGACGAGGACGCTCCCGACGGGCCGGACCGTCCGCCGCGTGGGCGGGCGGGAGTCCGCGGGTGCTGCCGGTGCTGCCGGTGCCGCCGGTGCTGCGGCGGACGGCAGCGGCCTGCTGTACGTCGGGCCTCATGTGCTCCAGCGTCGGCCACGGCCGCCCGGGCGGACCATCCGGCAGGTGTCCGGACCGCCCCCGCCGACTGGCCGGTGGGATGGGTCGGCGGGGTGGTGGAGCCGCGGGGGCAGGATGCCCTTGAACTGAACCCGTCGACGAGCCGTACAGGTAGTCGCGGGCGTGGCGGCCCTGTGTCGTCATGCCGATCACCGGCCCTGCGCGGAAGGACCTTCGGGTGGCGCTCTGGACACGCTCAAGCCGGCTGCCGGCCCAGGCCACGGCTCCGGCCTCGGAAACCGGGACGGACACCGGCACGGACGCCGGCGCCCGGCTCGCACCCGACGGCTCCCGGCACGGCCCTCCGGAGGGCGTGCCGGACCGCGGAACCGCTGCGGAAGAGGATGCTCACCGGGCGAGCGCAGGTCAGGACGTCGGAAGCACGACGGGTCAGGACGTCACGAGCAAGGACGACGGGGGCGCCCGGGCCGAGGGCACCGCGGCCGCGGGGACACTCACCGACGGTGACCGTGAACAAGACGGTGACGGTGACAGGGCCCGGGACGGTGACGGGGCCCGACCCCAGGACGGCGCCCGGGACGGTGACAGGGCCCGGGACGGTGACGGGGCCCGACCCCAGGACGGCGCCCGGGACGGTGACAGGGCCCGGGACGGTGAGCGTCCTGTGGCACCCGGCAGCGACGCCACAGGACGCCGGGGCCGGAACCCGGTCGGGGCCCGCGCGTCCCTCGTGGTCCGCCACGGCGCCACCGCCCTGGCCGCCGTGCTCGTCCTCGCCGCGCTGCTCCTGCCGAACAAGCTCGGGCATCTCACGGTGCCGATGTTCCTCCGCATACCGGTGGAGGGGATCTGCGGCGTCGCCGTGCTGCTGCTCCTCGGGCCGGTGGGCTCCGGCCGGGTGAGGCGCTCGGTACCGGCGGTCGTCGGGACGGCGCTGGGTCTGATGGTCGTGCTCAAGCTGCTCGACATGGGGTTCGACGCGGTCTACAAGCGACCGTTCGACCTCGTGCTCGACTGGATCCTCCTCGACGACGGCCAGTCGTTCCTCCGGGACTCCATGGGGCCGGCGGGCGCGATCGCGGTCGTGGTCGGAGTCGTCGTCCTCGTGCTCCTGCTGCTCGTCCTCCTCGCGTGGGCGACCGTACGGCTGAACCGCGTGCTGGCCCGTCACGGCGCCGCGGCCGCGGGGGGCACGCTCGTGCTCGGGACGGTGTGGGTCCTGTGCGCCGCGCTGGGTGTGCGGAACACGGCCGTGCCCGTCGCGGCGGGCAGCTCGGCCGAGTTCCTCCAGGACCGGGTGCAGCAGGTGCGCGCGGGGCTGCGGGACAAGGAGGAGTTCGCCCGGGAGTCCGCCGACGACGACTTCGCCGACGTACCCGCCGACCGGTTGCTCACCGGACTGCGCGGCAAGGACGTCATCTTCGCCTTCATCGAGAGCTACGGGCGCAGCGCGGTCCAGGACCCCGAGATGGCGCCGCGGGTCTCCGCGCTGCTCGCGGACGGGGACCGCCGGCTGCGCGCGGCCGGCTGGTCCTCCCGGAGCGCGTTCCTCACGTCCCCCACCTACGGCGGCGGGAGCTGGCTGGCGCACTCCACCTTCAACTCGGGCCTGTGGATCAAGAACCAGCAGCGGTACCGCAACCTCACGTCCGGCGACCGCATGACGCTCACCAGCGCCTTCCGGAAGACGGGGGCCTGGCGGACCGTCGGCATCATGCCCGGCGTCACCCGGTCCTGGCCGGAGGGGAAGTTCTACGGTCTCGACCACGTGTACGACTCGCGCACCATGGGCTACAAGGGGCCGAAGTTCAGCTGGACTCCGGTGCCGGACCAGTACAGCCTGTCCGCGTTCGAGCGCCTGGAGCACGGAAAGCCGGGCCGCGGGCCGATGATGGCGGAGATCATCCTCGCGTCGAGCCACAACCCGTGGGCACCGATACCGAGGACGCTCGGCTGGGACGAGATCGGTGACGGATCCGTCTACGACGCCATCGAGGAGTCGGGCAAGGACCCCGAGGAGGTCTGGAAGGACCCGGCGCAGGTCCGCACGGAGTACCGGCGTGCGATCGAGTACTCGCTGACGACCCTCATCACGTACGTGGAGAAGTACGGCGACGAGAACACGGTGCTCGTGTTCCTCGGCGACCACCAGCCCGTGTCCACGGTCACGGAGGACAGGTTCGGCCGGGACGTGCCCGTCTCGATCCTCGCCCGCGACCCGGCCGTGCTGGAGCGGGTCTCCGACTGGGACTGGCAGCCCGGCCTCAGGCCCGGTCCTGACGCCCCGGTCTGGCGCATGGACGCCTTCCGGGACCGGTTCCTCTCCGCTTACGGCGACCGCCCGGGGACGGCGACGGCGGCGCGGCGCTGAGAGGCGCGACGCCGGCCGGACCCACGCACGCGCACGGACGGGCCTCGGCAGCCTCCGGTCCCGTCCCCGCGCGCATGCCGGTGCCCGTCCTCGCGGCCTCGACCCGGGCGGTCCCGCGGCCTCGACTCCGGGCGTCCCCGTGGCCTCGACTCCGGGCGGTCGCGGCTCCCTTGCCCTCAGCCCCCGTTGCCTCAAGGCGGGACCGGACGCCGGCGCCCCGTCCCGCGCGTGCCGCCCCGTCCCGCGCAGCCTCGCCCCTCCGTGGCCTCGGCTCCCCGTGCCCCCTCAACTCACGCAACCTCGGCGCCCGCAACCCCGGCGCCCGTCCGAAGGCCCGCACCCGGCCCTCCGGTTGCGTCGGCGCACCGCGCCGCGTGCCGCCCGCCCCGGGCCGCGGCCCTTGGTGCGCCCGACGGCCCGCGCTCGCAGCGCGCCATGCGAAAAGCCCCGGCCGTTTCCCCCGGCCGGGGCCTTTCGCCGCACCGGCCGGGCCGGTGGCGGGCCCCCCGCGCCCGCCACCCCCGACCCGGCCGGCGGGTCAGACCTGCTCGTGCGCCCGTTCCCGTACCACCGCGGCACGGGGCCGGGACGGGCGCGCGACAGGGGCGCCGTCGCGTGCCCTGACGCACCAGAGGCCCCTGATGTCACGGCCGAAGGACCAGACGAGGGAGGCCAGTGCGGCGAGGACGAGCAACCACGCGACCACGACGGGGAGCAGGCCGGCTGCGGCCACGAGCAGGACGATGCCCTGGAGCGCCGCCACGGTCTTGCGGGCCATGCTCGGCGGCAGCGGGCCGTTCAGCCACGGCAGTGCCTGCGCCGCGGCGACGAACACGTACCGCATCGCGCCGATCAGCAGCACCCACGCGCCCAGTGAGGCGGCCACGTGGACGCTGAGCACGAGGATGAGGAAGGCGTCGGCCTCCATGTCGAAGCGCGCGCCCAGCGCGGACTCCGTCCCGGTGCGCCGCGCGACCTGGCCGTCGACCGCGTCGAGGACCAGCGCCACCGCCGTCAGCGCGACGAGGGCGGTGGTCCGCGGTCCGCTCGCGAAGGACTCCGCGACGAGCGCGGTCACCCCGCCGACGAGCGTCGTCCGGACCAGCGTGACGGCGTTCGCGGGACCGAACGGCCTCGGCGGCCACGACCGGTGCAGGGCACGTGTGAGCAGCGCCCACGTCGCGACCGTGAACGCGGCGCCCGCCAGCCAGCCGGCGGCGCCCAGTCCGGCCGCCGCGTCCAGCAGGACCAGCAGGACCGTCTGCGCGCCCGCCCCCGCTGCCGTCTCCGGGCGCAGCAGCCGAGTCTCGTAGGTGCCGATCAGGGCCACCGCGGTACCACCCTCCGGACGTGTGACAGAGTCGACGAGTGCCGCGTACGGTGTGCGCGGTCTCATGATTTTCAGAACGTAAACCGTCGCGGGAGTGTTCAGCGGGAGGTCGTGGATGGAGCGCGTCGCACGCGCCTTCTGGCTCAATTCCCCAGGTCAGGGCGAGATTCGGAATGTTCGTCTGGCGGAGCCCGACGAGGGCGACGTCGTCGTGCGCAGCCTGTGCTCCGGGGTGAGCCGCGGCACGGAGAGCCTCGTCTTCCGCGGCGGGGTGCCGGAGAGCCAGTACGCGGCGATGCGGGCGCCCTTCCAGGAGGGCGAGTTCCCCGGGCCGGTCAAGTACGGCTATCTGAGCGTCGGCGTCGTGGAGGAGGGGCCGGGGCGCCTCCTCGGCCGGACGGTGTTCTGCCTCCATCCGCACCAGAGCCGTTACGTCGTTCCGGCGAGTGCGGTCACCCCCGTGCCGGACACGGTGCCCGCCGGACGGGCGGTGCTCGCGGGGACGGTGGAGACCGCGGTCAACGCCCTGTGGGACGCCGCGCCCCTGGTGGGCGACCGGATCGCGGTCGTCGGCGCCGGGATGATCGGCGGCTCGGTCGCCGCGCTGCTCGCCCGGTACCCGGGCGTGCGGGTGCAGTTGATCGACGCGGACCCCTCGCGGGCCGGACTGGCCGAGGCGCTGGGTGTCGACTTCGCCCTTCCGGAGGAGGCCCTCGGCGACTGCGACCTGGCGGTGCACGCCAGTGCCACCGAGGCCGGTCTGACCCGCTCGCTGGAACTGCTCGCGCCGGAGGGCACGGTGCTGGAGCTGAGCTGGTACGGCGACCGGAGGATCAGCCTGCCGCTGGGCGAGGCCTTCCACTCCGGCCGGCTGGTCCTGCGCGGCAGCCAGGTGGGACGGGTCGCGGAGGCACGGCGTTCGCGACGCAGCTACGCCGACCGCCTCGCGCTCTCGCTCGACCTGCTCGCGGACCCCGTGTTCGACGCGCTGATCACCGGCGAGTGCGCCTTCGAGGAACTGCCGTCGGTGATGGCGCGGATCGCCGCGGGTGAACTCCCGGGCCTGTGCCACCGGGTGGTGTACGACACCGAGTAGCCGGCCGGTCCGGGCCGCGGGACACCACGGCATCGAGCGGCCTGACCGGTCCCGCCGCGCACCGCGCCCGCTGGACCAGGGCCGACCGGCCGCGCACCAGGCCGCGACGCCGGGCCCCAACCTCACACCCCACAGCGCCCGGTACCGCACCCGAGCCGCCGCGCACCACGCTTCGTCACCGCGCCCGACCGACCCCGCACGGCTCCTCCCGGGTGGGCCCCCGCGTGCCGCGTCCGGTGCCCGGCGCGCAGCCCCCCGCCACGCCCGGACCAGGCGGGATTCCGAACGACCTGCGCCTTTGAACGGGCAGTACTCTCCGGCCGTACTGATGAACACGGCCGCCCGCCGGCGGCCGAGCCGTACGACCGGGAGGTCACAGCCGTTGTTCAGCGTCACCGTCCGTGAGCACCTCATGATCGCTCACAGCTTCCACGGCGAGGTCTTCGGGCCCGCGCAGCGTCTGCACGGAGCGACGTACCTCGTGGACGCCACCTTCCGCCGTGCCGAGCTGGACGCCGACAATCTCGTCGTCGACATCGGCCTCGCCACCGCCGAACTGGGTTCCGTGGTCGGGGAGTTCAACTACCGCAATCTCGACGAGGTGCCCGAGTTCGCCGGGACCAACACCTCCACGGAGTTCCTGGCCAAGGTCATCGCCGACCGGCTCGCGGACCGGGTGCACACCGGAGCGCTCGGCGAGGGGGCGCGCGGACTGTCCGGCGTCTCGGTCACGCTGCACGAGTCGCACATCGCGTGGGCGAGTTACGAGCGGGATCTGTGAGAGCGGGCTCCGTGACCACACGCCCCCCGGAGCACGGCGCCGCCGGAGCGCCCGAACGCACCGTCCGGTTCGTCATGCCGGGGGGCGTGGACGATCCGGCCGCACCGAGCGGCGGCAACGTCTACGACCGCAGGGTGTGCCGTGAACTGCCCAGGATCGGCTGGCAGGTCCACGAGCACGCCGTCGCGGGCGGGTGGCCGCGGCCCGGTGCCGGTCCGCGCGCCGAACTGGCCCGGGTGCTCCGCGAGTCGGCCGACGGCAGCCTGGTCCTCCTCGACGGACTCGTCGCGTGCGGGGTCCCCGACGTCGTCGTGCCCGAGGCGGAGCGACTGCGGCTGGCTGTGCTGGTGCATCTGCCGCTGGGCGACGAGACCGGGCTCGCCCCGGCCGTGGCCGCGGAGCTGGACGCCGCGGAACGCACCACGCTGCGGGCGGCGGCGGCGGTCGTGGCGCCCAGCGGGTGGGCGGCGGGACGGCTCGTGGAGCACCACGGTCTCGACCCTCAACGGGTCCATGTCGCCTTCCCCGGTGCGGATGTCGCGCCGCTCGCGCCCGGCACCGCGACCGGCGCGCCCGCCCTCCCGGGACCGGGCGCCGCGCGGGACCGTGGGGGCCCCCGGCTGCTCTGCGTGGCCTCCGTGACCCCGCGCAAGGGGCAGCACCTCCTGGTCGAGGCCCTGGCGTCCGTCGCCGGACTGCCGTGGACGTGCGACCTCGTGGGCGGGACCGGCCACGACCCCGACTATGTCGCCCGGCTCCGGGAACTGATCGCGGAGCACGGACTGGACGGCCGGGTGCGCCTCGCCGGCCCCCGGTCCGGCCCCGAACTGAACGCGAGCTACGCGGCCGCCGACCTGCTGGTACTCGCCTCGCACACCGAGACGTACGGGATGGTCGCCACCGAGGCGCTCGCGCGCGGCATCCCCGTACTGGCGACGGCTGTCGGCGGGCTGCCGGAAGCGGTCGGGCGGGCGCCCGACGGCAGCGTGCCCGGCACGCTCGTGCCGCCGCGGGACCCGGCGGCGCTCGCCGCGGCCCTGCGCCGATGGCTCACCGAGCCCGGCGAGCGGCACCGCTCGAAGACGGCCGCGCGACGGCGGCGCACCGCACTGGCCGGCTGGGAGTCGACCTCCCGGAGCCTGGCCAAGGCGCTGGAACAACTCCGGCAGAATCCCCTGGAGGCCGTGTGAGTACGACCGATGTCACGCGTTACGCGCCGGAGTGGCTGGCGCTGCGGGAGGCCGCCGACGCCGCCGCCCGAGCGCCCGAACTCCTGGAGCCGCTGCGGCTGCGTCTGCCCGGTTCCGGCGCGGCGCCGGCCGACCGGCACGGGCGGATCGCCCCCCTGGTGATCCGGGACCTGGGCTGCGGCACGGGTTCGATGGGCCGCTGGCTGGCGCCCCGGCTCAGCGGCCGCCAGCACTGGATCCTGCACGACCACGACCCCCGGCTGCTCGAACTGGCCGCCACCCGGCTGCCCCGTACGGCCGCGGACGGCAGCCCCGTCACGGTCGCCACGGAGCGCGGTGACGTCTCCCGTCTGACGGCGGAACGGCTCAAGGGCACCTCGCTGGTGACGGCGTCCGCGCTGCTGGACCTGCTCACCCGGGAGGAGCTGGACGGGCTGGTCGCGGCCTGCGCCGGCGCCGGCTGCCCGGTGCTGCTGGCGCTGTCGGTGGTGGGGCGGGTGGACCTCGCCCCGGCGGACCCGATGGACGACGAGATCACCGACGCCTTCAACGCGCATCAGCGCCGTGAGGAGCACGGCCGCCGGCTGCTCGGGCCCGACGCGGTCGCGGCGGCGTCCGTCGCGTTCGCCCGCCGGGGCATGACCGTGCGGGTGCAGACCAGCCCGTGGCGGCTGGGCTCCGCGGCGGGAACCTCCGCGGACGCGGTGCCGGCCTCCGGCGCCGTGGGCGTCGACGGCCACGCGCCGGACGAGCGGCTGTCGCGGCAGCTGACGGCGGAGTGGCTGCGGGGCTGGGTCGGCGCGGCGCGGGACCAGCGGCCGGACCTCGCCTCGCGCGCCGACGCGTATCTGCGGCGGCGTCTGGAGGCGTGCGAGGCAGGCGAGTTGAGCGTCGTCGTCCATCACAGCGATGTGCTGGCACTGCCCGGGCGGACGGGCGGCGCCTCGTGATCAGGGCGGTCCGGGGGCGGCTCGGCATGCTCGCCGGGGCGGCACTGGTCGCGGCGACGCTGTGGTGGCAGGGCACCGGCGCGTTCGTGGACGGGCTGCGCGGTGTCGACGCGCCCACGCTCCTGGCCGCCCTGGGCATCGGCCTGTTCACGACGGTGCTGAGCGCGTGGCGCTGGTGCCTGGTGGCACGGGCGCTGGGCATCCGGCTGGCGCTCGGCCCGGCCGTCGCCGACTACTACCGCTCCCTGTTCCTGAACGCCGCGCTGCCCGGTGGGGTGGCCGGTGACGTGCACCGCGCGGTGCGGCACGGGCGGAGCGAAGGCTCCGTGGGCCGGGGGGTGCGCGCCGTCGTCCTCGAGCGCGTGGCGGGGCAGGCGGTCCTGGTGGCCGTCGGTGCCGTGCTGCTGGTGGCGCATCCGTCACGGCCGCTGGACCGGGCGGGCGGGGTCCTCCGGGAGTTCGTCCTGACACCCGGTGCGGCCGTGGTCCTCGCGGCGTCGGTCTGCCTGGTGGCCGCGGTCGCGGTACGGCGGCGGGGCGGTACGGCCGGCTCGCGGTGGGGCCGCGCGGTCCGCGGCACGCTGGCCGAGGCGCGGGTGGCGTTCCTCGGCCGGCGCCACGGTCCCGGAGTGCTGGTCTCCTCCGTCGCGGTGCTGGCGGGGCATCTCGCGATGTTCCTCCTCGCCGCCCGGGCCGCCGGATCGACGGCCGCCGCGGCCGAGTTGCTGCCCCTGATGGTGCTGGCGCTGCTCGCGATGGCCCTGCCGCTGAACGTGGGGGGCTGGGGCCCCCGGGAAGGTGTCACCGCCTGGGCCTTCGGCGCCGCCGGCCTGGGCAGTGCCCAGGGACTGAGCACTGCCGTGGCCTACGGGCTACTCGCCTTCGCCGCCGCCCTCCCCGGTGCCGCCGTGCTCGCCGTCCAGTGGTTCGCCGGACTGCGTCGCGCGCAGGTCGAGTTCGAAGAGGGTGTCCTCGCCGAGGAAGGCGCGGCGCACGGGCGGCCGGAGCGCGTCCCGCATCACGTCGGGACCGGGGAAGGCGAGGCCCGGCACGCCGTCGCCGATCAGCACCGGCGCGACGGTGACGTACAACCGGTCCAGGGCGCCCTCGTGCAGGAAGCGGGACACGGTCACGCCCCCGCCCTCGACGAGCACCCTGCCGAGTCCCCGGCGCGCCAGCTCGTGCACCAGTCGGCGGGGGGCGAACGCCGCGGTGTCGGGGAGGACCAGTACGTCCACTCCGGTGCCGGCCGTGGCGTCAGCGGCGACCCGTCCGTCCTCGCTGCCGGCACCGACCACCCACAGGGTGGGGGCCGCGCCGTCGGTGAACACCTGCCGTGTCGCAGGGACCCGGCCGTGCGGGTCGAGGACGACGCGCACCGGGTGCGGGCCGGGGCAGGCGCGGACCGTCAGCCGGGGGTCGTCGGCGACGGCGGTCCCGGCGCCGACGACCACCGCGTCGGAGAGCGCGCGCAGCCGGTGCAGGTGTTCGCGGTCCTCGGGGCCGGTGACGTAGTCGGCGTCGCCCTTGCGGGTCGCGATGAATCCGTCGAGGCTCTGACCGAGTTGGGCGAAGGTGAAGCGCGGGCCCGACAGGCAGAGCGGCACGTAGCGCTCGGCGAGGAGGTGCGCCTCGGCGGAGACGTCGTCCGTCCACCTGTACCGCCCGTGCGCGTCGCGGCGCAGCCCGGCGGCCGCGGCGTCCGCCTCGGTCCGTATGCGCAGCAGGCGCTCCCAGGCGCCGGTCGCGTCGAGCACGCCGGCCGGCCGCTCGGTGGGAAGGCCGTTCGCCGGGCTCCCTCCCCGGCTCATCGGGCCCCCTCCCCGGCCGGGGCGGCGGAACGTTCCGCCGCCAGCAGCGAGAAATACGCGTCGAAGGAATCGACGAGAGCGGCCAGCAATTCCTTACCCTTCTCCGCCGAGGCCAGGGAAGGCCGGCCGACCACACCGGTCTCCGTGTAAGGGCGCAGACCGAGGGTGAGCAAATGCTCCCGGTCGTCGGCAAGGAAATCGGAGGTCATATGACCGGGGCGTACGAGTTCGGGATGGTCATGCAGCAGAATCGAAGTCTCCACTTCACCCGCGTGCATATCGCTGTGGGACGGGGTCTCCACACCCGCGCGTTCACGGGCGGCACTCCAGTCGGCCGATCCGGGGAAAAGCGCCATCCGGATGCCGGTGCCGACGGCCTCCTGAACCACATTGCGCAGGACGTAGTTTCCGCCGTGCCCGTTGATCAGCACCAGATTGCGGACGCCGGAGCGCCGGAGCGATTCGGCGATGTCCCGCACCACGGCATGGAGCGTCGTGGCGGAGATGCTGACGGTGCCCGGCCAGGCGGAGTGCTCGTGCGAGCAGGAGAACGTCAGCGGCGGCAGCCGGTGGACCGGGTACGCGGCGGCGACCTCCCGGGCGATCGCACAGGCGATCAACGTGTCGGTGGCCAGGGGGAGATACGGGCCGTGCTGCTCGAAGCTGCCGATCGGCAGGACCGCGACGTCCGCCCGCCCCTCGCCCGCGTCCCGGGTCGTGTCCAAGGGCAACAGGCCCGGTTCCGGCGGCCGTACCTGCGGGTCGGTCATGTTCCCGCCCCTTTCTTTCCGCGCACTTTCTGCGTTCCATGAGATGCGGCCGATCGGAACCGGCTTAATACACCGGTCAGTCGAGATCTCCACACCGAAGACAACTCCCGCCAGAGGCTACCCGATAGGATCCGGCCATGACAGACAGCGATGGCACTCTCCGCATGGACGCTCGCGCCAAGAACACCGAGCGCATGGCAACTGTCCAACTGTCCACCAAATACGGTGTTTTCCGCGCCATCGGCTACCTGGATCGTATTCGCGGTGACGAACAAATCGCGCTGGTATACGGCGACATCACGGGAGAGGACGTTCTCGCCCGGCTGCATTCGGAGTGCCTGACCGGTGACGCGTTCGGCTCACGCCACTGCGAGTGCGGCGACCAGCTGTCCGCGGCACTGCGCGCGATCGTCAGCGAGGGCCGTGGTGTCCTCGTGTACCTCCAGGGTCACGAGGGGCGCGGCATCGGCCTGCTCGCCAAGCTCCAGGCGATGCAGCTCCAGGCGGAGGGCATGGACACCGTCGAGGCGAATCTCGCGCTCGGCCTCCCGGTCGACTCCCGTGACTACGGCGTGGCGGCGGACATGCTGCACGACCTCGGCGTCCGGTCGGTGCGGCTGATGTCGAACAACCCGCTCAAGCGCGACGCGCTGCTGCGGCACGGCATCGAGGTCAGCGAGCAGGTACCGCTGCTGACGCAGCCCCGCGAGGAGAACATCTTCTATCTGCGGGCCAAGCGGGAGCGCATGGGCCATCTGCTCCCCCACCTCGACCGCCCCCCGCTGGACCGCACGGCCGACCAGTCCTGAGCACGGACCGCACGGCGGGCGGCGTCCCGCACCCCGAAAGGCCCCTCACCCAGCGGTGAGGGGCCTTCGTGCGTGGCCCGACCCCGAGGCACCCCTGAGATCTCCCCCCTTCGACCCTGAGATGTGTCAGTTCTCTTTGACAGGTGCCGCGGGGGGTGTCAGCTTTGTCTGACAGGTAGCCCGAGAAGGGGGCGTGATGACCGGAGGAACGGCCCCGCACCCGACCGGGGACGAACTGCTGCGGATCCTCGCGGCGCTCGGCAATCCGCACCGGCTGCGGATCGTCGCGGCGCTCGCCGAGGGCGGCCGCGACTACGTCAGCAGGCTCGCCCGCGAACTGGGCATCGGACGGCCCCTTCTGCACATGCACCTGCAGCGTCTGGAGGCCGCCGGGCTCGTCACGGGCTCGCTGGAGCAGGCGGCGGACGGAAAGGCCGTGAAGTACTTCGAGGTCACCCCGTTCGCCGTCGCCCTTACCCCGGAAGCGGTCGCACGAGCGGCCGCGACGATCACCCAGGAGGAGAAAGAGACCGTGAAGGAGACGGCGAAATGAACTCAACGGACTGGGCCGGAGCGGTCGGTGCCGGCGGTGTCTTCCTCTTCCTGATGGTGGTCGTGTGGCAGGTCGCCGCGACCTGGCGGGCCAGGATGCTCGCCGCCCGCGAGGAGCAGTACAAGCGGCTCGCGGCCAGGTACGCCGAGCTGCTGGAGGACAACGTCGAGCTGCACCGGCGCACGCTGGAGGAGCTGACGCAGGCCCGCACCTCGATCGCCTCGATGGAGAAGATGATGCGCTCCATCGAGTAGCGCGCACCCGCCGACCCGGCGCACCACGGCGATCGGCCCGGTCGCACCACGACGACGGGCCCCGCGCACCACGGCGATCGGCCCGGTCGCACCACGACGACGGGCCCCGCGCACCACGGCGATCGGCCCGGTCACACCACGACGACGGGCCCCGCGCACCACGGCGATCGGCCCGGTCACATCACGACGAACGGCACGGCCGGGAGCTGCAACTCCCGGCCGTGCCCATGGAGCACAACGTCCCAGGCCCACGGCACCCGTGACTCCGCGGCAGGTCGGCAACCTTCACGCCGCGGTGCGGGTCCCGTGCGCCCCGAACTCCACCCCCAGGAGACTACTCATGAACGCGCTGCTCACGCGCGTGGCCACCGCCCCAGGGGGCCGCCGCACGAAATGGCTCGTCCTCGCGGTCTGGCTGCTGCTCGCCGTCGCCCTCGGCCCGCTCGCGGGCAGGCTGGGCGAGGTCGAGGACACCGGCGCCAACGCCTTCCTTCCGCGCGGTGCCGAGTCCGCGCGGGTCAACACGGAGCTGGAGAGGTTCCGTGACGACACGGTCATGCCGGCCGTCGTCGTCTACACCGGTGACGGCGCGCGGGCGAAGGCCGACGCCGACCGGGCCGTCTTCGCCGGCTTCGCGGCCGACGGCGAGCAGGTCGCCCCGCCACTCCCGTCAGACGACGGCGAGGCGCTGATGACCGTGGTCCCGCTCTCCACCGAGGAGGACGGACTGACCGGCACCCTCGACGAGATGCGCCGGATCGCCGGCGAGGGCGCCCCGCCGGGCGTGGAAGCGGCGGTCGGCGGCCCGGCCGGTTCACTGACGGACCAGGTCGCCGTCTTCGACAGCCTCGACTCCACCCTGATGATCGCCACCGCTCTCGTGGTGGCCGTTCTGCTGCTGGTCACCTACCGCAGCCCGGTGCTGTGGCTGTTCCCGCTGCTGGCCGTCGGCTTCGCGGCCGTGCTCACCCAGGTCGGCACGTATCTGCTGGCCCGGTACGCGCACCTGCCCGTCGACCCGCAGAGCGCCGGCGTCCTCATGGTGCTCGTCTTCGGCGTCGGCACGGACTACGCGCTGCTGCTGATCGCCCGCTACCGGGAGGAGCTCCACCGCCACGAGGACCGGCACACGGCGATGGCGGTCGCGCTGCGGCGCTCCGGCCCCGCCGTCCTGGCCTCCGCCGGCACCGTCGCGGTCGGGCTCGCCTGCCTCGCCCTCGCCGACATCAACTCCTCCCGGTCGATGGGACTCGTCGGCGCGGTCGGGGTGGTGTGCGGCTTCCTCGCCATGGTCACGGTCCTGCCGGCGCTGCTGGTGATCGCGGGCCGCTGGGTGTTCTGGCCGTTCGTGCCCCGGTACCGCACCCCCGCCCGCAAGGCGCACACGGTCTGGTCCCGCGTCGGCGCGGCGGTCGCCCGGCACCCCCGCTGGTCCTGGCTGATGGCCGCCGCCGTCACCTGCGTGCTGGCGCTCAGCGCGACCGGGATGAACATGGGCCTGCAGCAGTCCGAGATGTTCCAGGACAAGCCGGAGTCGGTGGTCGCCCAGGAACGGATCTCCGCCCACTACCCGTCGGGCGCCTCCGACCCGGCCAGGATCGTCGTGGCGGCGGATCGGGCCGCCGAGGTCCGGGCCGTCGCGTCCGAGGTGCCGGGCGTCGCCCGGGTGGAGGACGGCGACCGCACTCCGGACGGTGAACTCGCCGCGCTCTCCGTGGTGCTGGAGGACGCCCCCGACAGCGGTGCCGCCAAGGACACCGTCGACCGGCTGCGCGCCGCCGTGCACTCCGCCGACCGGGGCCACGACGGCTCCGTCACCCTGGTCGGCGGGACCACGGCCCAGACCCTGGACACCCAGCGCGCGGCCGCCCGCGACCTGCGCACGGTGATCCCCGCCGTCCTCGCCGTCGTCCTGCTCGTCCTCGTCTGGCTGCTGCGGTCGCTGGTCGGGCCGCTGCTGCTGCTCGGTACGGTCGTGCTCTCCTACTTCGCCGCTCTCGGCGCCTCGAACCTGCTCTTCGAGCACGTCCTCGGGCACGCCGGGGTCGACTGGTCGATCCCGCTGACGGGCTTCGTCTTCCTGGTGGCGCTCGGCATCGACTACAACATCTTCCTCATGCACCGGGTGCGGGAGGAGACCGGGCGCCTCGGGCACGTCCCGGGCGTGCTGGAGGGTCTGACCAGCACCGGAGGCGTCATCACCTCGGCCGGTGCGGTGCTCGCCGCGACCTTCGCGGTCTTCGCGGGACTGCCCCTGGTGACCATGGCCCAGATGGGAGTGCTCGTCGGCATCGGCGTCCTCCTCGACACCCTTCTGGTCCGTACGGTCCTGGTGCCCGCCCTCGCCCTGGACCTCGGGCGCCGGTTCTGGTGGCCGGGCCGTCTCTTCCGGGGCCTCGGCCGGCCGGAGGGCCTGCCCCGGCCGAGCGGGGACCGGGAGCACGCGCCCGCCTGACCGTCATCCGCCGGGCCGGACCGCCGCCCGTCCGGCCCGGTCTCCCGCCCTCTCCCCGCGATCTCCTCGTCGGTCGCGCAGAGCACGGGTCGTTCGTAACCTTATGGGGTACTTTGTCGCTCTGGCGGCCGACAGGCGTGCCCCGGCACCGACGACCGGCGAGTGCGCAGACGAGGATCGAGAACCGACGTGAACATCCCCCGTTCCCCGCGCCGGGCCACGGCACGTGTGACGCTGGCCGCCGCCGTCGTGGTGGCCGTGGGCGCGTGCGGCGGTGCCGACGCCGGCTCCGGGGACGGCGGCGGCGGGCTCTCCGGGACGATCAGAGTGGACGGCTCCAGCACCGTGGCCCCGCTCTCCACGGCGGCCGCCCAGCTCTTCCAGCAGCGCAACCCCGGGGTGCGGATCACGGTCGGCACGTCCGGCACCGGGGGCGGCTTCGAGAAGTTCTGCAACGGCGAGACGGACATCGCCGACGCCTCGCGGCGGATCACCGCCGAGGAACAGGCCCTCTGCGCGGACAAGGGTGTGCGGTACGAGGAGCTCCGGATCGCCAACGACGGCCTGTCCGTCGTGGTGAGCAAGGACAACGACTTCGCCGACTGCCTCTCCGTCGAGCAGCTGAGGAAGATCTGGGAGCCCGGCTCCCGGGTCGACAACTGGAACCAGGTCGACCCGCGCTTCCCGGACGTCGAACTGGAGCTGTTCGGGCCCGGCACCGACTCCGGCACCTTCGACTACTTCACCCAGGCGGTCAACGGCGAGGAGGGCCGGTCCCGCACCGACTACTCGCCGAGCGAGGACGACAACGTCACCGTGCAGGGCGTCTCCGGCTCCCGCGGCGGACTCGGCTACTTCGGACTGTCGTACTACGAGGAGAACAAGGACCGGCTGAAGCTCCTGAGGATCGACGGCGGCAACGGCTGTGTCGCGCCCACCCGGACCACCGTCCAGAACGGCACCTACCGGCCCCTGTCGCGGCCCCTGCTCATCTATCCGAACGCCGCCGCCCTCGACCGGAAGGAGGTCGAGGCGTTCGTCGAGTACTACGTCGAGAACAACGCCGACATCGCCAGGGCCGCCCAGTTCGTCCCGCTCAGCTCCCGCCAGGAGGCGGAGCTGCGGCAGGACCTGACGAGGCTGCGCGAGCAGCACGCGCCATGACCCCGCGGACACTGCGCCGACGCACCGCTCCGGGAACCCCCGGCTTCCTGAAGCGGTCTCAGCCGCGCTGGACCGAGCGGGCCGTCAAGGTCCTGCTCGTGGCCGCCGCACTGGTCTCGGTACTGACCACGGTGGGCATCGTGGTCGCACTGATCCCGCCGGTCGTGGAGTTCTTCGGCAAGGTGGACCTCGGGGAGTTCCTCACCGGTACCGACTGGTCACCGCTGTTCGAACCGCCGCACTTCGGCGTGCTGCCGCTGGTGACGGCCACCCTGGTGGTCACGGTCATCGCGCTGTTCGTGGCCGTTCCGCTGGGTCTCGGCGCGGCCGTGTACCTGAGCGAGTACGCCGGGCCCCGCGTCCGCGGGATCTTCAAGCCCGTGCTGGAGGTGCTCGCCGGCATCCCGACCGTGGTCTACGGCTTCTTCGCGCTCAAGGCCATCACCCCCCTCCTCCAGCGGTTCTGGCCGGGAAACGACCCGCCGGAGGTCTTCAACGCCCTCTCGGCCGGCTTCGTCATGGGCATCATGATCATCCCGACGATCGCGTCGCTGTCCGAGGACTCGATGGCAGCCGTGCCCCGCTCGCTGCGCGACGCCGCCTACGCCCTCGGATCCTCGCGGATGCAGGTCTCCACCCGGGTCGTGTTCCCCGCCGCCCTGTCCGGCGTCGTCGCGGCCGTCGTCCTCGGGGTCTCCCGCGCCATCGGGGAGACGATGATCGTGGCCATCGCGGCCGGCGGCCGCCCGAACCTCACCTTCAACCCGCTCGAGGGCATGCAGACGATGACGGCGTTCATCGCCGCGGCCGGCATCGGCGACCTGCCCACGGGGTCCACGGGCTACCAGACGATCTTCGCCGTGGGCCTGCTGCTCTTCGCCATCACGCTGGTGATGAACCTGATCAGCATCCGCCTGGTGCGCCGCTACCGGGAGGTGTACGAATGATCCCCACCGCGGTCACCTCCGACCCGCCCGACGTCCCCCGGCTGAAGGGCCGGGGCACTCCGCTGCGCGAGCGGTTCTTCCGGCTCAGCCTGTGGGCCTCGCTGGCCATCGGCGTGGTCTTCCTGGTCGGTCTGCTCACCTACGTGGTCGTCGAGGGATGGCCCCGGCTGAACGCGAAGCTGTGGACCAACTTCCCGGACATCATCGACCCGTCGAACGCCGGCGCCCAGTCGGCGATCACCGGAACGATCTGGGTCATCTCCTTCACCGCCCTGTACTGCCTGCCGACCGGTGTGCTCACGGCGATCTATCTGGAGGAGTACGCCGACCGCGGCCGGTGGTGGAACCGGGCGATCGAGATCAACATCCAGAACCTGGCGGCCGTTCCCTCCATCGTCTACGGCATCCTCGGGCTCGGGATCATCTCGCGCGGGCTGGGTTTCGGCCAGACCGTGCTCACTGCCGCGCTCACCCTGTCCCTGCTGGTGCTGCCCATCGTGATCATCTCGTCCAGGGAGGCCATCCGGGCGGTGCCCCAGTCCATCCGGCAGGCCTCCCTCTCGCTGGGCGCCACCCAGTGGCAGACCATCTGGCGCCAGGTGCTGCCCGCCGCCGTGCCCGGCATGGCGACCGGCGCGATCCTCGCGCTGTCCCGCGCCATCGGGGAGGCCGCGCCACTGCTGCTGCTCGGCGGGCTGACGTTCATCACGTTCAACCCGACCGGTGTGAACAGCCAGTTCACGGTGCTGCCGATCCAGATCTTCAACTGGATCAGTCAGTCCCGCGCCGAGTTCACCGCGCTCGCGTCCGCCGCGATCGTCGTCCTGCTGGTGATCCTGCTGGTCATGAACTCGCTGGCGATCTGGCTGCGCAACCACTTCACCCGCCGCTGGTGACCGCCGTGCCATCGAAGACCCTGTGTGAGGAAGCCCCATGACCACCCCTCCCGGTCACGGACCCGGCGGCACCAGGCCGCCGCAGCCGGCCCACCGCGACCCCCTGCGGCCGTCCGAAACGGTCTTCGAGGTCGGCGGTCTGTCCGTGTTCTACGGCGGCCACGAGGCCGTGCGCGACGTCAATATGAACATCGGAGCCCGCCAGATCACGGCGATGATCGGCCCCTCGGGCTGCGGCAAGTCCACCGTGCTGCGCTGCTTCAACCGGATGAACGACCTGCTGCCGGACGCCCGCGTCGTCGGCAAGATCCGCTACCACAACGAGGACCTCTACAGCCGCGAGGTCGACCCCATCGAGGTCCGCCGCCGCATCGGCATGGTCTTCCAGAAGCCCAACCCGTTCCCGAAGTCCATCTACGACAACATCGCGTACGGCCCCCGGGTGGGCGGCTTCAAGGGGAACCTGGACGACCTCGTCGAGGAGACCCTGACCCACGCGGCCCTGTGGGACGAGGTCAAGGACAAGCTCAGGGCCTCGGCGCTGACGCTCTCGGGAGGACAGCAGCAGCGGCTGTGCATCGCGCGGACGATCGCGGTCGAACCGGAGGTGATCCTCATGGACGAGCCGTGCTCCTCGCTGGACCCGATCGCCACGGCGAAGATCGAGGACCTGATGGAGCACCTGGCCCAGGAGTTCACCATCATCGTCGTCACGCACAACATGCAGCAGGCCGCGCGGGTGTCGGAGCGGACCGCGTTCTTCAGCTCGCAGACCGACCGCGACGGAGTGCGCCACGGCCGGCTGATCGAGTTCGACGAGACGGGCACGCTCTTCAGCAACCCTTCCGACCAGCGCACCGAGGACTACATCTCCGGCCGCTTCGGCTGACCACCGCCGAGCCGCCGAGCCGAGCCACAGGCGTCAGGCGTCAGGCGTCAGGCGTCAGGCGTCAGGCGTCAGGACAGCGTGGCGACGATCCTCCTGACCCGGAGCGCCACGCTCTCCGGAAGCGGGGCGTAGTGGATCGTCGGCAGCAGCTTCTGCCCTTCCTCACCTGCGGTGTACGCCAGGAACGACTTCAGCGCCGGCAGGTTCGCCGGGTCGTTCCCCGTGTCGCAGACGACCTCGTACGTCACGAGCACGATCGGGTACGCGCCGTCGGCCGAGGTCCCGTGGTCGAACTCCAGCTTCATGTCGTTGCCCCGCCCCACCACCTTCGCCTGGGCGATGCCCCGGGAGGCGGTATCGGCACTGGGCGCGACGGGTTCGGCCGCGCCGGTGTCGATGCGCACCGTGTCGATCTTCCGGGTGGCGGCGAAGGACAGCTCGACGTAGCCGATCGCCCCCTGGGTGGCGGCCACCGCCGAGGCGACTCCGTCCGAACCGGCCGCCGAGTGGCCACCCCTGGCCTGCCAGGCCTTCTTCGCCTCGTACGGCCAGTCGTCGCCCGCGGCGCCCGACAGATAGGCGTTCAGGTTCTGCGTCGTGCCCGAGTCGTCCGAGCGGTGCACGGCGGTGATCGCGAGCTCGGGGAGCCGCACGCCGGGATTGAGCCGGCGGATGTCGGGGTGGTCCCAGACGGTGATGCGGGAGTCGAAGATCGCAGCCAGGGTGGGGGCGTCGAGGACCAGGTCGTGGACGCCCGGTAGGTGGTAGCCGAGAGCCACGGGCCCGCCCGCCATCGGCAGGTCGATGGCCCGGCCGCCGGCGCAGAACGTCCGGGAGATCTTGACGTCCTGATCGCCCAGCGCGCTGTCCGTGCCGCCGAAGGCGGTCGCTCCCCGCAGGAACTGCGCCACCCCGGCGCCGGACCCGACGGGGTTGTAGGCGATCCGGACACCGGGGCAGGCGCGCTGGTACTGGTCGATCCAGTGCTTCATGGCGTTCTGCTGAGCGGTCGAACCGGAGCCCTGCACCCTGCCCGAGCCGGCGCAGTCGACGTCCGCGGTCACGGCCGGGGGACCGGCCTCGACCCGGTCCTCGGCAGGGCCCTCCCCCGCACAGCCCGCCAGTACCAGTGCGGCCACGACCGCGCCCGCGGCCGGGCGCGCCCGTCGGTTCGTACGTCTCATGCGTCCCATGCCTCGGCGCCCGCCCCTCTTCCCCCCTGGGATCGTCGTCGATCAGGTCCCGGGGCGGGTGACGTCCGGGCGAACATCAGTCGACGCGAGGCCGACCGCCGTGTTGCCCGCGGCCGACCGGTGGCGCGGCCCGCGGATCGGAAGGCGGAGGATCAGCCTCGTACGGGACGTACGTGGATGACTCCGACAACGCAGCGTGCGGGCCAGGCGTCGCGGGCCAGGAGGGACTTTCGCACGTCCTCGTGGTGCGCCGGCACGGCGTCGAGAGCGCCCGCGTGCACGCGCTCCGCCCACCGATCGATCAGGTTCCGGATCTCCCGCTCGTCCGCGTTCACGGCCGGCTCGCGCTCCTCGTCCCGCCGCTCGCACGGCCGTTCCCGCCTCCGGTGCCCGTGCCCCGTTCGCCGTTCGGCCCCGCCACCGCTCTTGTCAGGTCCCGGCCCACCTGGTTGGGTACCGCGGACCCGAGGTGCGGAGGGCGGAGAGATGGCGACGGCGGCCGGGCGGGGAACGGTGGGCACTCTGCCCGAGGGGCTGGGCGACGCGATACGCGACACGGCGGGGGAGATCGCCGCCCTGCTGTCCGGTACGGCGGACACCGGCCTCCCGGTGCCCGGGTCGGAGTGGACCGTCGGCGAGGCGGCCGCCCATCTGGCCCAGGCGAACGAACTGATGGCCGACATCGCGGCCGGCCGGGAGCGCCGCCACGGGGACGGCACACCGCAGAGCCTGGCCGCGGCCAACGCCCTCGCCCTGGCCGGGTTCGCCGAGCGGGGCGCCGGGCCGCTGGCCGCGATGATCGTGGAGCAGGCCGAGGCGTTCCTCGGGGCGGTGGACGCCCGGGGAACCGAGGAGCCCGGCACGCTGCACACCCCGCTGGGCCCGATGGACCTGGCGACGCTCGGCTCGTACCTTCTGACGCACATGCTCGGCCACGGCTGGGACCTGGCCCGTGCCCTGGGGCGTCCGCACATGGTGGACCGGCGCCGGGTCCGGTTGACGCTCCCCTTCCTGATCGCGGCGATGCCCCGGGTCCTCGACACCTCCGCCGCCGCCGGGCTGACGGCGCGTTACGAGGTCCGGCTGCGGGGCGGCGGCGCGTTCGGCGTCACCTTCACCGACGGCCGGCCCGTCGTGGAGGCGCGGACGCCGGACCGGCCGGACTGCACGATCCTCACCGAGCCGGTCGCGTTCCTCCTGATGGCGCTCGGCCGCCGCGGCCCCTGGGGAGCCATCGCCCGGGGCGGGGTGCTCGCCTGGGGCCGCAGGCCCTGGCTCGCGCCCCGGTTCCCCACGCTGTTCGTCGCCCCCTGAGGCGGGGCCCCGTACGGGTGCCCGTCACGCGCGCGCGGTACGACCGGCCGCGGGCCGGGCACGGATCCCTCCGTGCCCCTGATCGTCGGAACCTCGGGATGGCAGTACAAGGACTGGCGCGGCGTCCTCTACCCTCCCCGGGCACCCCAGCGGTTGTGGCTGGAGGAGTACGCCGGGCGGTTCGCCACGGTGGAGAACAACAACGCCTTCTACCGGCTCCCCGACCGGGACGTCTTCGCCTCCTGGCGCGACCGCACGCCCGGGGACTTCGTCATGGCGGTGAAGGCGAGCCGCTACCTGACGCATCTGAAGCGGCTGCACGATCCCGCGGAGCCGGTGGGCCGGCTGATGGACCGGGCCGAGGGGCTCGGCGGCCGGCTGGGGCCCGTCCTGCTACAACTGCCGCCGAACTTCAGGGAGGACACCGCGGCGCTCGACGCCTGTCTGCGCTGCTTCCCGCGCAGGGTCCGGGTCGCCGTCGAACTGCGCCACCCCTCGTGGTGGGACGCGGAGCGGGAGCTCCGGGCGGTGCTGGAGCGGCACGGGAGCGCGTTGTGCTGGGCGGACCGGGGTTCCCGCCCCGTCACCGCGCTGTGGCGCACGGCGGACTGGGGCTATCTGCGTCTCCACGGCGGTCTCGCCCAACCCCCGCCGCGCTACGGCCGCCAGGCCCTGACGGGGTGGGTCCGGCGGCTGGGCGACGCGTGGCCCGACGGGGACGACGTGTACGTGTACTTCAACAACGACACGGGAGGGGCGGCCGTCGTGGACGCCGCGAGGTTCGCCCGCTCGGCCGCCGCCGCGGGCCGGACCGTGACCCGTACGCCCGACGTCACCGGCTGACCGCCCCGGCGCCGGACCGATCCGGCTCCTTCCCGGACTTCCGGTATACAGTGCGAAAATCGTTGCAACTTCAATGAGTGGGGGGCCTCTCATGGCGCTGTTCGGAAACGCGCACACGGTCGATCCGGCCAAGGCACAGCAGGACTACGCGCGGCTGCTGGGGCAGGGGGAGCAGGTGCACGCCGCGTTCCTGCTGATCCGCGACACCATCCTGTTCACCGACCGCCGGCTCCTGCTGGTCGACAAGCAGGGCATCACCGGCAAGAAGGTGGAGTACCACTCCGTCCCGTACCGCAGCATCACCCACTTCGCGGTGGAGACGGCCGGCACGTTCGACCTGGACGCGGAGCTGAAGATCTGGATCTCGGGCAGTGCCGCGCCGATCCAGAAGACGTTCACCAAGGGTGTCGACATCTACGAGGTGCAGGCCATCCTCACGCAGTTCGTGGCCCGGTAGGACCGTGACGGAGGGCGCCCCGGCGGTCCTGCCGGGGCGCCCACGCCGTTCGGTCGGCCGCCGCGTCAGCGGCCGACGCGCTTCAGCACGGCGCCGAGGTCCACGAACTTGAAGCCGGTGGCCTCACGGTCGCCGTCGCCCGGTGTGTCGTGACCGTCCTGCACGACGAGCAGGCCGTTCGGGTACTTCGCGCCGAGCCGCGCGTTCAGCGCGGCCGCGCCGTCGGACTCCTCGGAGCCGTCGAGGCCGGCCGAGGCGGCGGTGACGCGGAAACCGCCCTCGTACTCGTTGCGGTCGCCCACCTCACGGTCGTACAGCGCGAAGGTGTCGTCGCCCTGGCTCGACGCCAGGAGGTACCCGTCGCCACCGGGCTCGGTGACCAGGGTCAGCCCCTCGACGTCGGAGGACAGGCGCTCGCCGCCGAAGCCGGGGTCCGTGCCCGCGACGCACTCCTCGGTCGCCTCGTCGTAGGCGGCGGGCACGCCGAACTCGCGGACCTTGTCGACGAGCCGGGGAGCGCCGGTCAGGTCGGCCCTGACGCGCCAGATCCCGACGTCCTCCTGGCCTGCGTAGAGCATGCCGTTCGCCGGGTCGACGACCATTCCCTCGACCTGCGGCGCGTCCCCGGGCTCACCGCACGGCGTCCAGGCGGTGCCGTCGGGCAGCCGGAAGGAGGCGGGCAGCTTCAGGGTGCGCACCGTCCGGTAGGTGACCGTCCCCGCGGCGGTCGGCCGCAGTTCCAGCAGCGCGACCTCGGTGCTCGCGCGCCGGCTGACCAGCGCGTACGAGCGGCCGTCGGCCCGGTCGGTCCAGGTGGCGAGGCCGTACGCGGTGCGCTGCCCGTTGATCTCGTCCTGGTTCCGGGAGAAGACCGGCGGCACGGCGGGGTCGGTGATGTCGACGAGGGGCCCGCCGGGGCGTCCGCGGTCGATGCGGTGGACGCGCAGCCGGTCGTGGCCGCGGTCGGTGGTCACGGCGACGTCGGCGCGCCCGGAGGGCAGCCGCAGTCCGTGCACGAGGTCCACGTTGTTGAAGCGGCCGGGTGCGTCGCCCGGACGGCCGGGCCCGGGCGCCGCGATCGACTGCACCGGGCGGGCGTCGAGGTCGTACACCCGCAGTCCGCCCTCCTTGGCCGTCGCGATCACCAGGCTGCGGCCGGGGTCGGCGGCGTTGCGCCAGATCGCGGGGTCGTCCGCGTTCGCGTGGCCGCCCGCCTCGTCGTCGTAGAGGGTCGGCGCCTCGGCCGTCGGGGTGACGGCCGGCAGGGCGGAGGCGGTGGGTTCGGCGGGGCCGGGGGACGCCTCGGGGCTCTGTGCGGCGGCCGGGAGGGCGGCGGACGCCACGAGGACCATGCCCAGGACGGCGGTGGCCGGCCGGAAGGGAAGGGGTCTGCTCACGAAGCACTCCTCCATGTCGGGAACATGACGACTTCCCGTTGAGGGTGGAAGCGACGGGTGACGGCCCGGCGTCCGGCACACGGTGCCCGCATGTGCACGCCGTGAACTTGGCCGACCTCCGCCGGAGAGGGCAGTATCGATGGTGAGGCTCGATCCACCGGCGTGTGGCCCCACAACCGCTTCTCCGCCCTACCGCGCCGACGGCCCGCCCCCGGACACCCCGCTCCGGCGGCCCCGGGGACCTGCGGCACCGGCGCAGGAGGTGACACCACCATGAAACTCCCCACCGACCGTGCCCGACACTCGACGGGTCCCGAGGCGGGCGGCGCAGCCGTCACGGTCGGCGCGGCCGACGCGGGCGTGCTGCTGCTCCGGCTGGCCGTCGGACTGATCCTGGCGGGGCACGGGGCCCAGAAGCTGTTCGGCTGGTTCGGCGGCCCCGGCCTGGAGGCAACGGGCAAGGGGTTCTCCCAGCTCGGCTGGGATCCCGGCGTCTTCTTCGCCGGCCTGGCCGGCGTCTCCGAGTTCCTGGGCGGCCTGGGACTGGCCGCCGGTCTGCTCACCCCGCTCTCCGCGGCCGCCTGCGTCGGGGTCATGGTCAACGCGATGGCGGTCGCCCCCGACATCGACCTGTGGTCCGCCGCCGGCACCGCCTTCGCCTACCCGATGCTCCTCGCCGTCGGCGCGCTCACCGTCGCCGCCGTCGGACCGCTCGGGCTCTCGCTCGACACGCGCTTCCCGTGGCGGAACGGCGGCTGGGTCCCCGCGGGCGTCGCCCTGGTCCTGGGGGTCGTCGGGGCGTTCATCATCCTGGCACTGAAGTAGGCGGACGGCTGCGCCGGACAGCCCCGGTCGGACCGCAGTGATCGCGGCCGTGGCGATCGCGAAATAGGCTGTTCCGTGCCGGCTTGCCCAGCAATGCCGCGACCGAGCGACCCCGCCAGACGAGGTGCAGGCGATGTCCGACAGGCGTCCACGCGCGACAAGGGCGGGCAGGTGGCCGCTCCGGACCTCCGGTCACGGCCGGCAGCAGGCCGACCCCGCTCCCGAGCACTCCATGGATCCACGGGCGGAGCACGAGTCGCAGGAGCCGGCACCCCTCGAACGCAGCATCGTCGACGCCGCGCTCTACCGCGACGGGCACCGCATGGAGACGCCCGTCTCACTGGCGGAGATCTACCACCGGCTCCCCGGCGAGCCGGGCACGATGGCCTGGATCGGGCTGTTCCGACCCTCCCCCGCCCAGCTGTGGGAGGCGGCGGAGCAGTTCGGACTGCACGAACTGGCGGTCGAGGACGCCATCGTCGCCCATCAGCGCCCGAAGCTGGAGCGGTACGGGAAGACGCTCTTCGTCGTGCTGCGCCCGGCCCGGTACCTCGACGAGGCCGAGGAGGTGGACTTCGGCGAGATCCACGTCTTCGTCGGGCCCGAGTTCGTCCTCACCGTGCGGCACAGCCAGACCCCGGACCTGGCGGTCGTGCGCAGCCGGCTGGAGGCCGACCCGGAACTGCTGGCCCTGGGCCCCGAGGCGGTGCTCTACGCCATCCTGGACGCGGTCGTCGACGGCTACGCCCCGGTCATCGCGGGCCTCCAGCACGACATCGACGAGATCGAGACCGAGGTCTTCCGCGGCGACCCGCAGGTCTCCCGGCGGATCTACGAGCTGTCCCGCGAGGTCGTCGACTTCCAGCGGGCCACCCGCCCGCTCATGGCGATCATGAACGGGCTCCAGGCCGGATTCCAGAAGTACGGCACGAACGAGGAGCTCCAGCGCTACCTGCGGGACGTCGCCGACCACGCCACCACCGTCGCCGAGCGGGTCAACGGCTTCCGGCAGGCGCTCGGCGACATCCTCACCGTCAACGCCACCCTCGTCTCGCAGGCGCAGAACGAGGAGATGAAGATGCTCGCCGAGGCGGGCCACGCCCAGAACAACGAGATCAAGAAGATCTCCAGCTGGGCCGCCATCCTCTTCGCACCCACCCTCATCGGCACCGTCTACGGCATGAACTTCGTCCACATGCCCGAGCTCGACTGGCGCTTCGGCTACCCGTTCGCCGTCGCGCTGATGCTGCTGGTGTGCGTCAGCCTGTACTTCGTCTTCAAGCACCGGGACTGGCTCTAGCGGGCCGCCTCCGGGCGCTCCCCCGGCCCCGCGACGGGCTTCGCGTCACAATGGGGGTGAGGACCTGCCGTCCACAGCGGTGAGGCGAAGCCCACGATGCCGTACATAGCCGTGACCGCCCTGAGCGACGTCGGGCTGGTCCGCGAGCACAACGAGGACAGTCTCGTCGCCGGCCCCTGGACGCTGTGCGGCACGGTGACCGAGAACCCGCAGACGCTGCTCTTCCCGCTGGGCACCCCGCTCGTCGCCGCGGTCGCCGACGGCCTCGGCGGGCAGCCCGCGGGCGAGGTGGCCAGTGCGCTCGTCGTGCGGCAGCTCGCCGCGCTCGGCCCCGCGCTGGACGACGAGGACGATGTCGGCGAGGCGCTGAACATGTGCAACCACATGGTGTACTCGGCCGCCGACGGCAACCCCGACCTGCTCACGATGGGCACAACGGTCGCGGGCGTCGTCGTCCTGCACGACCGGGTGACGGTGTTCAACGTCGGCGACAGCAAGGTGTACGACGCGGCCCAGGACGGACTGCGGCAGCTGAGCGTGGACGACAGCCCGCCGCCCCGGCCGGGGCGGCGGGTCACCACGGCGGTCACCCAGACGCTCGGCGGCGGCCCCTCCTACACACCCGTCACGCCCCACGTCACGACCGCCTCCCTGGCGCCCGGCGACCGCTGCCTCGTGTGCACCGACGGGCTCACGGACCCCGTGCCGGACGAGGAACTCCACTCCCTGCTGCGGGTCCACGACGACGGCAGGGCCGCGTACGAGCTGTGGAAGGCCGCCATCGAGGCGGGCGGCCCGGACAACATCACGCTGGCGCTGGTGCGCATCGGCGAATGACGGACGGCGGCCTGCCCGGGAGACGTCCGCCGGAAACGGGAACGGTGCCCCGGAGCCGAGGCTCCGGGGCACCGTCCTGGTGCGCGGGTGAGGCGGACAGCCGGTGCCTCACCCCTGCGTGTGCGGGAACTACTCCACGTCGTGGCAGACCGCGTAGGCGGTGATCGAGCCACCCAGGGCGAGGACCGAGGCGGTCGCCCTCCAGCCGGTGGCGGGACCCGTGCCGACGAACACCGGCGCGCTGTCCTCGACCTCGATGGAGAGGAGGTCGGTGGTGTCGTAGCCACCGCCGATGGCGATGTCGTTGCCGAGGCACAGGGCCGTCGACGTGACGTCCGTGCCGATGACGTCGCTGGTCGCGACCAGGCCGGTCACGACGTACGTGTCGAGCTCACCCTCGGGGCCCTGCGGTCCGGGAGGGCCCTGTTGGCCACGCTCGCCACGCTCGCCGCGCTCGCCGCGCTCACCACGGCGGTCGTCGTCGTCGTCGAAGCTCATCACCAGAGCGCTCGAGCCCGGCAGCTCGGCGGTGGAGGCGGGCAGCGTGTCGGCCGCGGCTGCGGTGCTCGGAACGACGCTGAGCAGGGCGGCGACGGTGCCGGCCGAAACCAGCATGGCGGTCTTCGTGCGGGAACTGCGGATTGTACGGCTCACCAGAGAACCTTCCTCGCGGTACTTGGAGTGACCGAACCACCGGCGTGCACGCACTAGGCGGTGCGTTTCGTTCGCCTGCGTGTCACGACCTGCGTGGCCACGGGCTGCAGTCTTCACTCTCCGCGATCCCAGGGTTACGGATTGCCACGTGTCGTGGACGCAATCACCCGAGCGGCTGTGAAACCCGCACCCCCCGTACCCGATTCGGCCCTGTCGCGTTCCCCGGGCCGCACCCGCCACCGGCCGGGCGAAGAAGAAATTCTTCCGGACGGCACGAGTTCGGCCGCCCGTTCCGGAACCGCCCTCAGCACTCCATCAGGTCCAGTGCGTGCTTGACCGAGAGGGCACAGAGAAAGAGCCGTCGGGAAATCTCGGCGGCAATCAGATCGCGCACCGGACAGGACGGATGGACCAGAACGATGTTCCGGTCGTGGCGCTTCCAGGAGAGAAAGAGCTCCAGCAACTCGTTGTCGCACTCGGTGATTTCCGCGCAGTCGACGACGAGTCGCGAGTACCCGGACTTCACGCCGACGGTCAGCATCAGCCGCAGGGGGTAGACGCTCTCCCGGTCGATCACCCCGCGGAGCGCGATGACCAGCGTGCGGTCGATGGTCCGGCAGTAGGAGATCGCCGGTGAGTCGTTCCGTCGCCCGGGAGTGCCGCAGGGTCCGGGGTCGGCGGTACCCGAATGGACCGCGACCGACTCTGCGACGCTCATGCTGTTGGACCCCTTCGCGGTGTGCCGCCCGAATGCCGCTCTACAACTACCGTAAAAGTGCCGGGAAATGCACCCGGGGTACGATCCAAACGGGTGACGGCGGCCGGTTCCATTCGCCCGCGGCGCAGATCTGCTTTCCGTATCAATGGGCACCTCCGGCGGGCCGGCCGGACCGTACGCCCGGCGCCGACGTGTCCATCGGCGCGGGAAATCGTTTTGTCAGCGATGAATTCTTCCAGCACTCCGCCGGCACCCGGGTCTTCGGACCCCCTGTCCCCTCCGGCGCCCCATACCGGGGTCCTGGCGTGGGAGCGCCGCCCCGGTCCCGAGCGGTCCGGCCCCCGCCGCAACGGTCCGGGCGAACTCGCCCAGACACCGCTGTACCTGCAACTGGTGTCCGAGTGGCGGGCGCGCGGGGCGATGCTGCCGGGCGCCCGCGATCCGCAGTGGGAACGGCTCGCCTCCCTCCGCGCGTTCGAGGAGGACACCCAGCGGACGCTCCGCATGCTCCGGCTCGAGCGCGATCCCCTCCCGCCGCTGACCGACGCCGAGGCACTGGTGTCCTCCGGGGACGGCGAGCACCCGGCCGCGCCTGGTGCCGTCGCGCACCTGCCGCGGCCCCGCTGACCGGCCCGGCTCCGGCCCACCGCGGCGCCGGGCCCCCCGTCCTCGTAGCTACGACCGTGAATCGTGAAAACTTGAGCCATTGGAGCTCATCGTGTGAATTCTCGGGCGAGCGCGAGTCCCGGACCCGGGCGAAGCGTTTGTGCGTATGTGGAACCGCGTGAGTTGTGGGAAAGAAATACAGTCCTTGCGAATGCCTTCTGCACCAGCGACGACCGGGTGCGACTGGCGCAGAGCGCACTCGACGAGGCCCAGGCCGATCGTACGAGGATGCTGGCCGCATTCGCGGTGGTCGTCGGCGACGACGGCACCGTCGCCGGCATGATGGGTCTGCCGGAACGCGAGGTCAGGGTTGCCCGCAGGACCGTCGGCCGGGAAGGCGCGCGGACCGTCGCGGCAAATCTACTGACCCGAATGTCGGATCAATCCGCCGATGCGGGCGGGGAACCCGTGCAGACGGCCGGGGAGACCACGGCGTCTTTTCCCCGGGCGGAGCCGGCCGGGGCGTCGGTCTCGGTTCCGCCCGTGTCCCCCTACACCGCCGCACAGCCGTCCCAGCCGACCGGCACCTATTCGGTTCCGCCCGTCGAGGAACAGACCTGGGCCGAACCCGTCCAGCCCGTTCCGTCCGCCCAGCCCGCAAGTCCCGTCTGGTCTCCTTCGATGGATTCCGTTCTGGTGTGGAGCTGGCACTCCGGGCTGGATCTCCAGGTCGTCGCGAACGAGCTCGGTCTGGAACTGCGAACGGTTCTCCAGCGCGTACAGACCCTCGCCGCGGAGGGCCAGCTCGTCAAGGCCGACCAGGTCGGGCCACGGGACTACGCCACTGGCTCATGGGACCATTCGGTCCCGTCGAGGGAGTACGCGAGCGGTTCGCGGGACTACGCGACCGGTTCGAGGGAGTACTCGGGGCGGCACCGGAGGCACGAGGAACCGATGGAGTTCTCCGACACCGGATCGTTCGGACTGGGCGGACTGTTCTCCAGCGCTTCCTGGTCCTGAGCGCGTACTGCCGGTCGCGTGCGCTGCCGCCCGCCGACGGGCGGCGCACGATGGAGGCATGGACCGTGACCTCACGGCCGTCAGCCTTCCCGGGCGCGTCGCCGGACCCGGCGAGGGGATCAGCCCGGAGGAGCTGGCCCTCGCCGCCCGCAACCACGGAATGCCGCTGGAGGCCCTCCGGTACGGGCTGACGCCCCCGGGGCTGCACTACGTCCTCGTCCACTACGACATCCCCGCCACCGAGGCCTCCGACTGGCGGATCGGCGTCGGCGGGCTGGTGCGGACGCCGCTGCGGCTGGACCTGGCGGACCTCAGGTCGTACCCCTCCGTCACGGTCCGCGTCACGATGGAGTGCGCCGGGAACGGGCGGGCGCTGCTCAGCCCCCGGCCGGTGAGCCAGCCGTGGCTGGTGGAGGCGGTGGGCACCGCCGAGTGGACCGGCGTTCCGCTGCGCGTGCTGCTGCGGGAGGCCGGGGTGGAGCCGGGCGCCGTCGAGGCGGTGTTCACCGGTGCCGACCACGGGGTGGAACGCGGGGTCGAGCAGGACTACCGCCGCAGCCTGCCGCTGGACGTGGCGACGGGCGACGACCCGGAGGTACTGGTCGCGTACGCGATGAACGGCGGGCCGCTGCCACCCCAGCACGGCCGTCCCGTGCGGCTGGTCGTGCCCGGCTGGTACGGCATGGCCCATGTGAAGTGGCTGTGCGACATCAGCCTGACCGACACCCCGTTCACGGGCTACCAGCAGTCGGTCGCGTACCGCTACCGGCAGTCCGCGGACGACCCGGGCGAGCCGGTCACCCGCATCGCCCCGCGCGCCCTGATGATCCCGCCGGGCTTCCCCGACTTCATGTCGCGGACCCGGGTGGTGCGCCCCGGCCGCACCGGGCTGGAGGGCCGCGCCTGGTCCGGCCACGCCCCGGTGGCGCGGGTGGAGGTCAGCACCGACGACGGACGGACCTGGCACGACGCGGCGCTCGACGTACCGGAGGACCACCGCTGGGCCTGGCGCCACTGGCACACGGCCTGGACCGCCACCCCCGGCTCCCATGTGCTCGTCGCACGCGCCACCGACGCCGAAGGCCGCACCCAGCCGCTCGACCAGCCGTGGAACCGGGGCGGCTTCGGGAACAACCTGGTGCAGCGGATCCCCGTCCTGTGCCTGCCGGACGGCGCCTGAGGGACCCCGGTCCCGAGTTGCGAAGCGGCCCCCCATGGGGTTGGTTCGAAGGAGAACCCCTGTTGGGGGTGAGCCACTGTGCTGTTCACCGACCGCGTCGACGCGGGGCAGCGCCTCGCCGGAGCCCTCGGGCATCTGCGGGAAGCCGATCCCGTCGTGCTCGGGCTGCCGAGGGGCGGGGTGCCGGTGGCCTTCCAGGTGGCACGGGCCCTGGGTGCGCCGCTGGACGTGATCGTCGTACGCAAGCTGGGCGTGCCGTACCACCGGGAGCTGGGGTTCGGCGCCATCGGCGAGGGGGGCGTCCGGGTCATCAGCGACGACATCGTCCGCCGCGGCCATGTCTCCGAGAAGGACGTCGCGGCGGTGGAACGGGCCGAGACCGCCGAACTGACCCGGCAGGCGGAGCGGTTCAGGGCCGACCGGCCGCGCGTCGCCATCAAGGGCCGGACCGTGATCCTCGTGGACGACGGGATCGCGACCGGCGCCACCGCCGCGGCGGCCTGCGAGGTCGTCCGGGCGCAGGGAGCGGCCAGGGTGGTCCTCGCCGCCCCCGTCGCACCGCCGGACGCGGTGTCCTGGCTGCGCACCGAGGCGGACGAGGTGGTGTGCCTGTCGACGCCGCGGGCGTTCTCGGCGGTCGGGGAGTGGTACCAGGACTTCTCGCAGACCCCGGACGAGGAGGTCGTCGCGCTGCTGGCACGGTCGGCGGCCGACCCGCCGGCACCCGCCCGGTCCGAGGCCGTCGAGGTCGAGGCGGGCGGAACGCGGCTCGCCGGGGAACTCGCCCTGCCGGAAGGCGCCTCCGCGGTGGTGATGTTCGCCCACGGCTCCGGGAGCAGCCGGCACAGCCCCCGCAACCGGGCGGTGGCGACGGCGCTGAACTCCGCGGGTCTCGGCACGCTGCTGTTCGACCTGCTCACCGAGCCGGAGGCCGCCGACCGCCGGAACGTCTTCGACATCGAGGTCCTGGCGGACCGGCTCTCGGGGGCCACCCGCTGGCTGCGCACCCGGACCCCCGTCCCCGTCGGCTACTTCGGGGCGTCCACCGGCGCCGCCGCGGCACTCTGGGCGGCGTCGAGCGCCGGACCTGAGGTCGGTGCCGTCGTCTCCCGCGGGGGGCGGCCGGACCTGGCCGGACCCCGGCTGCCCGGAGTACGCGCCCCGACGCTGCTGATCGTCGGCGGCCGGGACACGACGGTCCTCGACCTCAACCGCCAGGCGGAGTCGGCGCTGCGCTGCGAGTGCCGGCTGGTGGTCGTCCCGGGCGCGACGCATCTCTTCGAGGAGCCGGGGGCCCTCGACGAGGTCTCCGATCTGGCCCGCGACTGGTTCATGCTGCACATGACCCCGCAGGAGCCGTAGGGCCCGTGCCCGGTGACGAGGGGATTCGTGCTTCGCCGGGAGCGGCGACGAGGGCCGGGGTTTCCCGGCCCTCGCCCCGGCCGGGCCGCCGGACGGAACCGCGGAGCCGGCCCGCTGCCCGCCGTCCCGGTCAGCGGGGCAGCGGCAGGCCCGTGTAGTTCTCGGCCAGTTCCGCCGCCGCGTGCGGCGAGGTCGCGATGCGCTCCAGCTGCGCGAGCTGCAGCCGCGTGTCGAACGGCGACTGCGCCGGATCGGCGTGCAGCGTCGTCGTCATGAAGGCCGAGAAGTGCTCCGCCCGCCACACCCGCCGCAGACACGTGTCGGAATAGGCGTCGAGCAGTTCCGTCGAGCCGGTCTCCCGCCACCGCACGAGGGCGCGGGCCAGCACGATCACATCGGCGGCGGCCAGATTGAGGCCCTTGGCCCCGGTCGGCGGGACGATGTGCGCCGCGTCGCCCGCGAGGAAGACCCGGCCGTGGCGCATCGGCTCGGTGACATGACTGCGCATCGGGAGCACCGCCTTGGCCGTGACCGGCCCGCGTTCCAGCTTTCGGCCCGGGTCCTTGTCCAGGGCCAGACGGGCGTCGAGCTCGTCCCAGATCCGCTCGGCGGGCCAGTCGGCGGGATCGGTGCCGTTCGGCACCTGGAGGTAGAGCCGGCTCACGGTCGGGGAGCGCATGCTGGCGAGGGCGAAGCCGCGCTCGGAGTGGGCGTACACCAACTCGTCGTACACGGGGGGCGCTTCGGCGAGGATCCCCAGCCAGGAGTACGGGTACGTCCGCTCGTACACCGTGCGCACGGCCGCGGGGACCGCGTCCCGCGTCACGCCGTGGAAACCGTCGCAGCCCACGACGTAGTCGCAGGTCAGGGTCTGCGCCCGGCCCTTCTCCACGAATTCGACGACCGGGCTGTCGCTGTCGGCACCCTCGACGGACGTCACCTCGGCGCCGAAGAGCAGCGGTCCGCCGTCGGCGAGCTGAAGGGCGATCAGGTCCTTCACGACCTCCGTCTGCGCGTACACCATGACGCTCCTGCCGCCGGTGAGGGAGGGGAAGTCGAGGCGGTGGGCACGGCGGCCGAAGCGGAGCTCGATGCCGTGGTGCGGGATGCCCTCGACGTCCATGCGCTCACCGGCGCCGGCGGCCCGCAGCGCGTCCACGGTGGACTGCTCCAGGATTCCGGCGCGCTGCCGCTGCTCGACGTAGGCGCGATCGCGCAGTTCCAGGACCACGCTGTCGATGCCCGCGTTGTGCAGCAGCCGCGCCAGCAGCAGCCCCGCGGGGCCGCCGCCGACGATGCCGACGGTGGTGTGCATCGGTGCTCCTCTACGCGAAGTGGGCCTGCAGTGCGGTGAGTACGGATTGTGGCTGCTCGACTCCCGCGAGATGGGCGGCGCCCGGCACTTCGACGTAACGCGCCTCCCGGATGCCGTCGGCGAGTTCCCGGCCGTGGGCGGGCGGTGTGGCCTTGTCCTCGCGGCCCGTGATCACGAGCGTGGGCGCGACGACCCGGGCGAGGTCGGGCCGCAGGTCGGTGCCCGCCAGGATCTCGCAACAGACGGCGTACGTCTCCGGGTCGGCGGAGCGCAGATCGGTGACGAGCGCGTCGTGGCCCGTGAAGGCGGGGGTGAACCACCGTGCCGGGGCGGACTCCGCCACCGGCGCTGTGCCCCTGGCGCGCACGAGGCGGGCGCGTGCCCGCCACGGGCCGGGCCCGCCGAAGTGCGCGGAGGTGCACAGCAGCGCGAGCCGCGTCACGCGGTCGGGGTGGTGCGCGGCGAGCCAGGTCCCGACGGCGCCCCCGAGGGAGATCCCGGCGTACGCGAACGCCCCGGCGCCGAGCGCGTCCGCGAGGCGCAGGACGTGCCGGCCGAGGTCGGCGACCGTCGCCCCGGCCTGCAGCACGCCGGGGCCGGCGGGGGACCCGCCGTGCCCGGGGAGGTCCCAGCGGACGACGCGGTGGTCGCGGGCGAGCCCGGCCGTCTGCGGCTCCCACACGCGCAGGGAGGTGCCGAGCGACGGGCCGAGGACGAGCACGGGCGCGCCCTCGGGCCCGTCGACGCGGTGGTGCAGCAGGGGGGTGGTCACGCCGTCTCCCGTGGTCCGTCGAGGCAGGGGCGCGGCGCGCCACCGTGAACGCGTGGCGCGCCGACATCCCGGCGCGGTGCACCGTCATCCGCGCGCTCCTCGCCACCGGCCGGTGGTCCGCCACCGTCCGAGCCCGCCGCACCCTGATCCGGGCACGGCCCACCGGGGCGCGCGCGTCGCGCGCCGCCGTGAGCACATGGCGCGCCGACATCCCGGCGCGGTGCACCGTCATCCGCGCGCTCCTCGCCACCGGCCGGTGGTCCGCCACCGTCCGGGCCTGGGCCACCCCGGGCCGGCGCGCGCGGTCCGCCCTCCGCGACGCGGCGTCCCCCGCCGTCCCGTGGTCGTGGACCGCCGTCCGCCGTCGTCCGGCGAGCCGGCCCCGAGCCGGGCTCGGCGTTCCGTCCGCGACCGCGCTCCAGCGCCCGGTCGACGAGCGCGGGTGCCGAACCCGGATGGCCCGACGGGTCGGAGAGGGAGGCGAGCGCGGGCAGTTCGGGGTGTCCGCGCAGGGCGGGGTCCTCGGCGAGGGCCGCGGACAGGTCCGTACCGCGTTCGGCCGCGCGACGGGCCGCTTCCGTCACCGTCCGCCGCGCGGCGGCCCGGCCGATGACCGGCACCAGTGCCTCCACCGCCCGCTCCGTCAGCACCAGTCCGCGGGTCGCGGCGAGGTTCCGGCGCATCCGGTCCGGCCGTACCACCAGTTCCTCGCACAGCACGGCCGCCGCGGCCGCAGCGCCTCCCACCAGCCGCAGCGCCTCCCGCAGGGGCTGCCACTCGGCGTGCCAGGCGCCGGCCGGGCGCTCGTCCTCGGCGGTGAGCGAGCCGAGGAGGACCATGGCGAGGGCGGGGACCTGGCGGGCCGCGGCGGCGATCAGCGTCGCCCGCACGGGGTTGCTCTTGTGCGGCATCGCGGACGAGCCGCCGCCCGTGCCCTCCGCGACCTCGCCCACTTCCGTGCGGGACAGCACCAGCACATCGGCGGCGATCTTGCCGAGCGCGCCCGCGCCGAACGCCAGCGCCGCTCCCAGGTCGGCGACGGGGGTGCGCAGGACGTGCCAGGGCAACCGGGCCTCGGCCAGGCCGAGTTCCCGGGCGTACGCGGAGACGGTCGCCGGTGCCGCTTCGCCGAAGGCGGCCAGGGTGCCCGCCGCCCCGCCGAGCTGGGCCGGGAGCGCGTCCCGTACCCGCGTCAGCCGGTCGTGGGCGTCCAGGACGAGCTCCCGCCAGCCGGCCGCCTTGAGGCCGAAGGTGGTCGGTACGGCGTGCTGGGTGAGGGTGCGGCCGGCCATCGGGGTGGACCGGTGGGCGGCGGCGAGCGCGCCCAGGGCCCGCTCGGTGCGTTCCAGGTCTGCCGCCGTCAGCTCAAGGGCCCTCGCCGCCAGCAGCATCAGCGCGCTGTCGAGGATGTCCTGGCTGGTCGCGCCCCGGTGCACGAACTCGGCGTGGGCGGTGTCCCGTTCGGCGACGGCGGCCGTCAGGTCCGCGACGAGCGGGATCACCGGGTTGCCGCCCGCCCGGGCCCGGAGGGCGAGCGAGCGGACGTCGAACCGTTCGGCCCGGGCCACGGCCGTGACCGTCCTGCCGGCAGCGGGGTCCTGGGCCCGGGCCAGCGCGGCCTCCGCGTCCAGCAGCGCCTGGAGGAAGGCCCGGTCGCCGGTCGCGGCCTCGACGGGGCACCCCGCGCGGACGGGCGCGAACAGACCCACGTCCTCGGCGGAGGGACCCACGTCCTCGGCGGAGGGACCCGCGCCCCCTGCGGACACCCCCACGTCCCCCACGGACACCTCCACGTCCTCGGCGAACCGCCCCCCGTCCCCCGCGGACACCCCCGCGTCACCCGTGGAAGTCAAGGAAGACCGTCTCCTTCTCCCCCTGCAGACGGATGTCGAAGCGGTACGTCCCCTCCCCTTCGGGCCGGGCGACCAGCGTGGCCCGCCGTTCCGCCGGAAGCGCGGCGAGCAGCCCGTCGGCGGCGGCCGGGCAGGTGTAGACCCGGGTGAACAGGTGGTGCATCAGGCCCCGGGCGAAGACGCAGACCGGGAGGTACGGCCTCGCCGCCGGCGGTGGCGCCGTCCGCACCTCCCAGTGCCCGTCCGCGTCCGTCGCCACCCGGCCGAACCCGGTGCCGGGCTGCCAGAACTCCAGGAGCGCGTCCGGCACCGGATCGCCGTTCCCGTCCCGCACGTACCCGTGGACGGAGATCGCGCCGGGACGCCCGGCCGGGACGAGGTCCCCGCCCCCCTCGTACGGCAGGGCGTGGCCGAAGAACGGGCCCACGGTCTGGGCGGGCGTGGGAGGAAGCGTCACGGGGCCCCCTCCCCGGGATCCGGGAGCGTGGCCGCCGGCCCGTCCAGCACGATGTCCCAGCGGTAGCCGAGGGACCACTCCGGCCGCGACAACGTGGGGTCGTACGCGGCGACGAGCCGTTCCCGGGCCGCCGGGTCGGTGACCGCCTGGAGGATGGGGTCGTACGGGAACAGCGGGTCGCCCGGGAAATACATCTGCGTCACCAGCCGCTGGGCGAACGCGGTCCCGAACAGCGAGAAGTGGATGTGCGCGGGCCGCCAGGCGTTGACGTGGTTGCGCCACGGGTAGGCCCCGGGCCTGACGGTCGTGAACGCGTAGCGCCCCTCGTCGTCGGTCAGACAGCGGCCCACCCCGGTGAAGTTCGGGTCGAGCGGTGCCGGATGCCGGTCGCGCTCGTGCGCGTACCGGCCCGACGCGTTGGCCTGCCAGATCTCCACGAGCTGGCCCCGTACGGGCCGTCCCGCGCGGTCCCGCACCCGTCCGGTGACGGTGATCCGCTCGCCCAGCGGCTCCCCCGGATGCTGCCGCGTCAGGTCCGCATCGCCCTCCCGTACGTCCCTCGTGCCGAGGACCGGTGCACTCCGCTCCGCCGCGTCCGGATCCTCCACGGTCACGACGGAGTGGTGCGGATGGCGCAGGACGCTGCTGCGGTACGGCGCGAAGTCCCGGCGCGGATGGTGCGCCGGCTTCGGCGCGGCCCCGTGCGCCGCCGCGATCTCCGCCGTGATCCGCTCCTGGCTCGGGATCCCCCCGTCGGCCACCGGTCCCGTCACCTCTCCAGGACCAGGGCCAGCCCCTGCCCGACGCCGATGCACAGCGTCGCGAGTCCCGTGCCCGAGCCCGCGGCGGCGAGCTGGTGGGCGACGGCTCCGGTGAGCCGGGCCCCGGAGGCGCCGAGCGGGTGGCCGACGGCGATGGCGCCACCGCGCGGGTTGACGCGGGCCGGGTCGAGGTCCGGCCACTGGCGCAGACAGGCCAGCGCCTGGGCGGCGAACGCCTCGTTGAGTTCCACGGTGTGCAGCTCGCCGAACTCCCGGCCGGCCTTCTTCAGCGCTCTCCGGGCCGCCTCGACCGGGCCCGCGCCGAAGTACTGCGGCTCGATGCCGGTGACGGCCGAGGCGCCGATGCGGGCGAGCGGCTCCCGGCCGGTGGCGCGCAGCCCGTCCTCGTCCACGAGCAGCAGCGCGGCGGCGCCGTCGTTGAGCGGGGAGGAGTTGCCCGCGGTGACGGTGCCGTCCTTGCGGAAGACAGGCTTCAGTTTGGCCAGTGCCTCGGTGGAGGTGGAGTCGCGGATGCACTCGTCCCGGGACAGCTCCACTCCGTCGACGGGGACCACCTCGCCGTCGTACAGCCCCTCGGCCCACGCACGGGCGGCGTTGCGGTGGCTGGCGAGGGCGAACGCGTCCTGTTCGTCGCGGCCGATGCCGTACCGGTCGGCCAGCAGCTCGGCACCCTCGCCCAGGCCGACCGTCCACTCCTGCGGCATGCGCGGATTGACCATCCGCCAGCCCAGCGTGGTCGAGTGCAGCTGCTGGTGGGCGGCGGGGAAGCCGCGCTCGGGCTTCTGCAGCACCCAGGGCGCGCGGCTCATCGACTCGACGCCGCCGGCGACGGCGATCGACGCGTCGCCGACCGCGATGGCGCGTGCGGCCTGGATGACGGCCTCCATGCCGGAGCCGCACAGACGGTTCACCGTCGTGCCCGGCACGGTGACCGGCAGTCCCGCGAGCAGCACGGCCATCCGCGCCACGTCCCGGTTGTCCTCTCCGGCACCGTTGGCGTCGCCGAAGAAGACGTCGTCGATCCGCGCCGGATCGAGCTCGGGGGTACGCGCGACGAGGGCGCCGAGCACCCCGGCTGCCAGGTCGTCGGGCCGCACCCCGGCGAGGGCGCCGCCGTACTTACCGATGGGTGTGCGGACGGCGTCCACGACGTAGACGTCACGGAGGCGGTCGGTCATGACAGCTCAGCTCCAGTCTTCTCTCGTACCTCGTCGGGGGTGACCCCCGGGGCGGTCTCGACGAGGGCGAATCCGGCGGCGGTGATGTCGAGCACGCCGAGATCGGTGATGACGCGGTGCACGCACGCCCGGCCCGTGAGGGGGAGCGTGCAGGCGCGGACGAGTTTCGGGGAACCGTCCCTGGCGGTGTGGTCGGTGAGGACGACGACCCGGCGGGCGCCGTGGACGAGGTCCATCGCGCCTCCCATTCCCCTGACCATTCTTCCGGGGACGGCCCAGTTGGCGAGGTCCCCTCGCTCGGAGACCTGCATGGCCCCCAGCACGGCGGTGTCGATGTGGCCGCCGCGGATCATGCCGAAGGAGAGCGCGGAGTCGAAGAACGCGGCGCCGGGCGCCACCGTGACGGTCTCCTTTCCCGCGTTGATCAGATCGGGGTCGGCCTCGTCCTCGTACGGGTACGGGCCGACGCCGAGGATGCCGTTCTCCGAGTGCAGGACGACGTCCACGCCGGGCGGGAGGAAGCCCGGCACGAGCGTGGGGAGCCCGATGCCGAGGTTCACGTAGCTGCCGTCGGTCAGTTCGGCGGCCGCGCGGGCGGCCATCTCTTCCCGGGTCCAGCTCATCGGCCGGGCACCGCCCCTCGCCCGGACGGCTGCCGTACGGACGTCTCCCGCACGCCGGCCTCCCGCGCGGAGGTCCGGAGGTGCTCGATGCCCTTCGCGGCGGCCTGCTCCGGCGTCAGCGGCACGACCCGCTGCACGAAGACGCCGGGCACGTGGACGGTGTCCGGGTCCAGCTCCCCCGGCTCGACGAGCTCCTCGACCTCGGCGATCGTCACCCGCCCGGCCATGGCCGCGAGCGGGTTGAGGTTGCGGGCGGACTTGTTCATCACGAGGTTGCCGTGACGGTCGCCGCGGGCGGCGCGCACCAGGGCGAAGTCGGTGGTGATGCCGTGCTCGAGGACGTGGTCGCGGCCGCTGAAGGCGCGGATCTCCCTGGGTGGCGACGCCACCGCGACGGTGCCTCCGCCGGGCGCGTACCGCCGGGGCAGTCCGCCGTCGGCGACCTGGGTGCCGACCCCGGCCGGCGTGTAGAAGGCGGGGATGCCGCAGCCGCCCGCGCGCAGACGCTCGGCGAGAGTGCCCTGCGGCACCAGTTCGACCTCCAGTTCGCCGGCGAGGTACTGGCGGGCGAACTCCCTGTTCTCCCCGATGTAGGAGCAGACGACACGGTCGATCCGCCCGTCGGCGAGGAGGACGCCGAGACCGCTGCCGTCCACCCCGCAGTTGTTGGAGACGACGTCCAGCCCTCGGACCCCGCGGGCGTGCAGCGCGCCGATCAGCACGCTCGGCACGCCGCTGAGGCCGAAGCCGCCGACGGCGAGCGACGCGTGGTCCGCGATGTCGTCCACCGCCTCGGCGGCGGACCGCACGACTTTGTCCATGGAGACTTCCACTCGATCCGTTCGCCAGATGAACTAGAGTTCATCTACGACTCGCCATGAGTCTGCGTGCACCCGGCACCCGTGTCAACGCCCTGGAGAACCGATGCCCGCCGCTCCCCCCGCAGAGGCCGTGGCTCCGCTGATGCGCGGTGTCGCCGTGCTGCGCGCGCTCAGCGACGCGGGCGGCCGGATCGAACTCAGCGACCTCGCGCGGTCCACGGGGCTGGCCCGCTCGACCGCCGACCGCGTCGCGGCGACACTGGCGCGGATGGGGTACGTACGCCTCCAGGGCCACGAGGTCCGGCTCGCCCCCCGGCTCATGGAGCTGGGCAACGCCTACCTCGCCGCGCTCTCCCTGCCGGGCCGGCTCGGCCCGCTCGCCGAACGCCTCGCCGACGAGCTCGACGAGTCGGTCTCGCTCGCCGTCCCCGACCGGGACGGCATCCGCTTCGTCCACCAGACCACCCGGCGCAGGGCCATGTCCCCCAGCTTCCGGATCGGCGACCTGCTGCCGTACGAGCGGACGGCCGCGGGCGCGGTGTTCGCGGCCGGGTGGACGGAGGACGCGTGGGCGGCCCGGAGCGGGAACGCCCCGGGGACGGAGGACAGCGGCACGCCGGGCGGATCGGCGGGGGACGGCCCCCCGGGCGGGGACGCGTTCCGGCGGCGAGCGGCACGCTCCCGGGAGGCCGGGTGGGCCGTGGACGACCAGCTCATCGAGCCGGGACTGGTGGCCATCGCCCTGCCCGTGCACGATCCCGCGGGCTCCGTCGTCTGCGCCGTGAGCGTGGTCAGCCACACCAGCCGGCACACCGCGGACTCGCTGGGCCGGGCCGTACTGCCGGTGCTCCGTGACACCGTCGCCGCGATGGAGGAGGAGCTGCGGCGGGACGGCCCGGCCGCCGGGGCGACCGCGCCGAACGGCCTCGCCCACTGGACCACGGCCTCCAAGCAGGAACTCGGCGCGGGGTTCGTGGAGTCGCTGGCCAGGGGCCTCACCGTGATCACCGCCTTCGGGGAGGGCCGCCCCGAACTGCCCCTGACCGCGGTCGCCGAGGCCACCGGCCTGGCCAGGGCCACGGCCCGCCGCGCGCTCATCACCCTGGAGCACCTCGGCTACGTCAGTTCCGCGGGCCGCGTCTTCCGGCTCACGCCGCGCGTGCTGTCCCTCGGCTGTCCCGCGCTGTCCCGGACGACGCTCCCCGACATCGCCGTCCCGCACATGGCGGAACTGGTGCGCCGCGTCCACGACTCCGCGTCCCTCGCGGTCCTCGACGGGGACGACATCCGCTACACGGCGCGCGTCGCCACCGAGCGGATCATGAGCGTCAACATCACCATCGGCACCCGGTTCCCCGCGTACGCCGCGTCGATGGGGCGTGTCCTGCTGGCGGGACTGCCCGCCGGGGAGCGCGCGGACCGGCTCGCCCGCACCGAACTGCACCCGCTGACCTCACGCACCGTCACCGAACCGGGGCGGCTGCTCGATCTCCTCGCCCGCGTCCACGACGAGGGGTTCGCACTGGTCGACGAGGAACTGGAGGAGGGACTGCGTTCGCTGGCGGTCCCGGTCCGGGACCACACGGGCCGTACCGTCGCCGCACTCAACGTCGCCATGCACACGACCCGCCGCACGGCCGACGAGTGCCTCGCCGACGTCCTCCCGCAGCTCCGCGCGACGGCCGCCGCGATCGAGTCCGACCTCCACATCGCGGGCCGCTTCGCCCACGTCCCCGAGGTCTGAGCCTCGTCGCCCGGCCCGGGGACCGTGGGGGCGCCGCCGGCTCACGCCCGGTCACCCGGCCGCCGAGGAGCCACGCGGGACCGGCCGGTCCGCGCCCCAGGGATTCAGCCGGTCCAGAACTCCCACCATCGAGTGAGCACGAGCATGCCGATGATCCCGGTCCACACGATCGGCGGCAGCCAGCCGAACTCCCGCAGGCCGTCCCGCAGACCGGCCGGCACGGGCAGCATCCGGTGCCCGACGGTGTGCCGGGTCACCCGGCAGAACAGCACGATCGTGGCGACCCACGCGAGACAGCACCACAGGCAGAGGGCGCCGATCCGGTACAGCGACTGGAACTGCAGCCAGGTACAGAAGGCGACCCCGAAGAGGGCTCCCCCGTTCAGCGCGAGCCAGAACCAGCGCCGGTACCGGGCCCCCGCCAGCAGCCCGGCGCCGACCGCGATCACCACGGCGTACGAGACGAGCCCCAGCATCGGGTTCGGGAAGCCGAAGACGGCCGCCTGCTCGCTCTTCATGATGCTGCCGCACGACACCACCGGGTTGAGGCTGCACCCCGGGGTGAAGCCCGGGTCCTCCAGCAGCCGGAACTTGTCGAGCGTGATGACCCAGGAGGCGAGCAGTCCCGCCGCGCCCGTGACCACGAGCATCAGGGCGAAGCCCCGGCTCGCGCCCACCTCGGTCGCGGGGGCGTCGTCCGGCGCCCTCACGGGGCGCGGGACGCGCGTCTTGGCTCGTGTCCCCATGTCTCTCCAGACTCCCTCTCCGGACGGTTCCGTCCGGCCGATTCCCCGGCCCTCCGTCACCTGGGCCGATGCGCACACGCAGTAATCGCCACCCCGCTCGACACGACGGATCGTCAGATCCGGACTAGCGTCGCGGGTGACCCCAACCCCCTGTGAACAGGAGGCCACCGTGAAGCTGACGCTTCCTCACCCGGCGGCGGCCGCCGCCGTGGGCACCGGAATACGATTCAGGCTCGCCGGGGCAGCCCGGGCGGACGCGCACCGCGCGCCCTCCCGCCCGGCGAGCGGTGTCCGGCAGCTCTGACCAGCAAGGTGTGAACAGGCCCGGCCGGCGGTCGTACCGCCGTCAGCCGGGCCTCTTGCTGCCCGGTGACCGCTCAGCCCCGCAGCTGACGGACCGGCAGCAGACAGTGGGCCGCCGTCGACAGCACCGCCTCGTCGCCGACGAACGCCCGCAACCCGTCCTCCGTGACGGGGCTCCCGGGCGCGGCGTCCGGCCACGGCCGCGTCGCGAAGATGACGTACACGTGCCCCCGGTCCCGGACGGCCGCCAGCCACTCCGGCGGCACCGTGCACTGCGCGCTGAGGTGAGGCATCGTCAGGACGGCCTGCCCCGCCTCCACCAGCAGCGTGAGGGGTAGCCCGGCGGACTCGGCGGCGTCCACGTACTCGGCCCCGACCGGCAGGCCCACGTCCTCGAGCAGCTGCCGGGTCGCGGCCTCGGTCCCCTCCGGCCCGGCGTCACCGTCCCCGAGCGCGTAGGCCAGCAGGAAGGGCATGTCGCGCTCGTCGTCGGGGTGCTCGCCGCTCCAGGCGATGACGACGAGGGTGCCCAGTCGGGCCGGGCGGAAGGCGCGTACGGCGCCGGGGGTTGAGGTCACCTTCGGGACCATAGCGACTTACCGGAACCCTCCGGGCGCCCATGTCACACGCCCGGGGGAGCCCTCCGCCCGATTAGCCCGAAGGGGTCGCACTCGCTCATCCGTACGCAGACCCGCGGCCCCGAGGGACGGGGCGAAGCCCGGACGCGCACAGGCCCGGCGGAACCTTCCGCCGGGCCCGCGGGAACCGTGCCGGGCTTCGTCAGGCACCCAGGGGTAGTCCGCCGAGGAGCTGCTGCGGGGCGGCCGCCTTGCTCTTGTTCAGGTCGTCGGCGGTGTTCTGGACCGTGTTCAGCAGCGAGCCGTGCTGCTCCGTGTCCAGGGTCCTGTCGGCGACGGGCTCCACGGCGCCCGTGGTCTCGCTCGCGACCGTGTCCAGCGCGCCGTTCAGACTGGTCGGAGCGAGCTCGGAAGCGGCGAAAGCCGGGGCCGCGGCACCCGCGGCGACCAGCGAACCGGCGACGACCGCAGCGACCTTCATGGGCTTCATCAGTGAATCTCTCCTTCGGCGACGCGTGTCGCGCGCACAAGTGGCGGACGCTTCAGGCACATTGCGGATGCCTGGCATGCCCTGTCGTGCTGTTCCGGGCGGTTACGTGTTCTGTAACGACCGGTCACCCGGCCCGGAAACCCCGAAGGCCGCGGATTCTCGCAGCCCCACCCGAATGAAGCTCCCCGTTCGGATCGTCCTATCGGATCCTCCCGCCGGTCTCACGGACGGAAAAGGGGCCGTCCGGACGCCCCGGACGCGCACGGCACGAGAAGAGCCGCCCTCCCCGCCGCGGCGGGAAGGGCGGCCCGAAGCGCCCGTACAGGCGAATCAGTCGTTGACGCAGGCGTTGCCGAAGGCCGGGTTCAGCAGACCGACCACGTCGACGGTGTTGCCGCAGGCGTTGACCGGCACGTGGACCGGGAGCTGGACGACGTTGCCGGAGAGCACGCCCGGCGAGTTCGCCGCTGCGGCCTCCGCGCCGCTGTCAGCGGCGGCGATGCCGGTGGAACCCGCAACAGCGGCGGCGGCGAGGGTGGACAGGACGAAAGCCTTCGCGGTACGCGACATGGAGAAGCACTCCTTGGTCAAGATGTTCAGTGGCCGTGCGTGACTGCCCGGTCCGAATGGTTCAACGGCAGCGAGGTCTGCCAGGTTGTGCGGCCGAAGGAGTGAACAACCGGTCGGCGCACAGGGATACGGGCGTCCGGCGGCGCGGGCCGCCGGACGCCGGCACGCGTCAGTCGTTGGCGCAGACGTTGCCGAAGGCCGGGTTCAGCAGACCGACGACGTCGACGGTGTTGCCGCAGACGCCCACCGGGACGTGGACCGGAACCTGGGCCACGTTGCCGGACGCGACGCCGGGCGAGCCCTCGGCGGCACCGGCCGCGCCGCTGTCCGCGACGGCCATGCCCGCTCCGCCCATGATCAGGGCGACGCCCGTGCCCGCAAACACGACCGACTTCGCGATTCGCTTCATCATTTCTTCCTTCCGGGGGTTTCCGATGCGGCGCAAGCAACAACGAGGGCACCCGAAGTCCGGACACGGAGGAACGCCAAAAGGATTAATCCGTACACCGACCGTCCTGCTCGGACACGGAAAGAGCGGTCCGGCGCCGGAATGGAATAGGGCTAGAGTCACCTCTCGCACCGGCTCCGCAAAGAGCGCACGAAGCTGCCCCCCACCGGCCCGCTCATGTGAATAGCCTTGGATATGAACCGGAATCGACGATCCGCGCAGCATGCTGAGTTCCGGCAGCAGCCGGATCACCTTCCGATGCCCCGCGCACCGGAATTCCCTCCCGTGCCTGCGGCCGGCGGAGGATCCGACGGGCACCGGCGCACCGCCTCCCACCCGCCGGCCGGACGCACGCACCCGCGTCCGGTCCGGCCCGCCGTGCTGCACGTCGTCCAGCAGACCGACGGCGGGATGGCCCGGGTGGTCCTGGACCTGGTGGCCCATCAGATCCGCGGAGGAACCCCGGTCGCGGTGGCCTGCCCGGTCGGGGGCGTGCTCGCGGACGCCGTGCACGCGCTCGGCGCCGGCGTCCACCGGTGGCGCGCGGGAAGGTCGGCCGGCCCGTTGCTGGCCCGGGAGGTGGGGCAGCTCGCCAGGATCGTGGCGGCCGCGGGCCCGCAGCTCGTGCACGCCCACGGTCCCAAGGCGGGGCTGGCCGCCCGGCTCGCCCTGCGCGGACGCGTCCCCACCGTCTTCCAGCCGCACGGATGGCCCTTCGGGGCGGCCGGGGGCGTCCTCGCGGGTCCGGCCCGGCGCTGGGAGCGGTACGGGGCCCGCTGGGCGGACCGGATCGTCTGCGTCAGCGAGACGGAGCGGCGCAAGGGCCAGGCGGCCGGCGTCGAGGCGGCGTGGACGGTCGTGCCCAACGGGGTGGACACCGAGCGGTTCCGGCCCGCCGCGGAGGGAGCGGGGCGGAACCTTCCGTCGCTGGTCGCCGACCTGCCCGGGTCCGCACCGCTCGTGGTGTGCGTCGGTCGGCTGTGCCGCCAGAAGGGCCAGGACGTGCTGCTCGCGGCGTGGGATCAGGTGCTGCGCAGACTGCCGAACGCCCGGCTCGTCCTGGTCGGGGACGGGCCCGGGGCCGACGCCCTGCGCGCGTCCGCCCCCGTCTCCGTCAGGTTCGCGGGCGACGAACCGGACTCCGCACCCTGGTACCGGGCCGCGGACCTGGTCGTCGTGCCCTCCCGCTGGGAGAGCATGGCCCTGACACCGCTGGAGGCGATGGCCTGCGGCCGCCCGGTCGTGGTCACGGACGTCGCGGGGACGCGCGAGAGCCTGCCCCCGGGGCACGCGCTGTTCTGCACGACGCCCCCGCAGGATCCGTACGCCCTGGCCACGGCGGTCGGCGACCTCCTGCTCAACGGCCCGCTGCGCAGGACGCTCGGCCGCCAGGGCCGCCAGCACGTCCTCGCCACCCACGACGTACGGCACAGCGCGTCAGCGATCTCGGACGTCTACCGCGAGGTGTCGGCCGCCCGGCCCACGGGCGCCGGCCCGGCGGCCGGCTGACGACGGCGTCGCGCACACCGCGCCCCATGACCGGGCGCGCCCCCTTCCGGGAGGCGGCGCGCCTGAAGACGGTCGTCCGACGCGCCGTGGGCGTACCGGCCCCGCGAAGGGCCCCGCTCCGACGCGGCGAGCCGGGCACGCCCCGAGCACGATCACCCGACCCGCCGGCGAGGGTCCTCACGGCACTACGGCATCCGCATCGCCCTGCGCCGGCCCTGCGGCAGCCACCCGCCGGGCACGATCACCGCGGACCCGACGGGGAGCGGCCCGACCGCACGCCGACGGCCGCAACTCCCGCACCCGCTCCCCGCACGGTCCGTCCGGGACCGTCTCCGCCCGGCGCGATGTCCGCACGGCGTCCCTCCCTGGCCGGGCCGGGAAACGGCTCCGGCCGGGAGAGTCCGATGAGGTGACTCTCCCGGCCGGGGTTCTCACGGGAAGCGCGGCACTCAGCGACGCGCGGCAGCCGTCCCGCGGCGGTACAGCAGGGCGCCGCCGGCCAGCAGGCCGACCGCGGCGGCACCGGCCGCCAGGGTTCCGGCGTTGCCGCCGGTCTGGGCCAGCTGGTCCGTGGTCGAGGAGTCGACGACCCGGTCGTCGACCGGGGTGTCCACCACGGGGACCAGAACCTCCGGCACCTCGGGAACCTCGGGAACCTCGGGCACCTCCGGGATCTCGGGGGTGATCGGGGTCTCGGGCGTCTCCGGAGTCTCCGGCGTGACCGGGGTCTCGGGCGTGACCGGAGTCTCGGGAGTCTCCGGCGTCACCGGGGTTTCCGGGGTCTCCGGGGTCTCCGGGGTCTCCGGCGTCAGCGGCGTCTCGGCCGTGCCGTTGCCGCAGTTGTTGCCGCCGGCCGGGTTCAGGGCGCCGATGACGTCGACGGTGTTCCCGCAGGCGTTGACCGGGACGTCCACCGGAACCTGGACGACGTTGCCGGAGGCGACGCCCGGGGAGCCCACCGCGGCGCCCTCCGCGGAGGCGCCCTCGGCACCGGCCGCGCCCTCGTCGGAGGCGTTGACGCAGGCGTTGCCGAACGCGGGGTTGAGCACCCCGACGACGTTCAGGGAATTGCCGCAGACATTGACCGGCACGTGCACGGGGGCCTGGACGTTGTTGCCCGACAGCACGCCGGGCGAGTTCGCGGCCTCGGCGTCGGCCTGGGAGTCGGCGCTGGCGTACACACTGGTCAAGGACAGAATCCCGGTGGCCGCCGCGGCCGTCAGAATTCCCTTGCTGATGACCTGTCGCATGTTGTTGTTCTTCCCGCTTTCGCTTCGCGAGCCGATCCCGGGGCGGTGCCGCAGGGCACGCCCCAGGACCGGCGGAAAACGACCCTTCAGGGCTGTATGCGAGGACTGAATGTCAGTCGTTCACACAGAGGTTGCCGAACGCAGGGTTCAGCACGGCAATGAGATTGACGGAGTTGCCGCAGACATTCACCGGAACGTGCACGGGAATCTGGATGACGTTCCCGGAAAGCACCCCCGGCGAGCCGGCAGCGACACCGGTCGCCCCGGAGTCCGCGAGCGCCGGCGCGGCCATTCCCATGGCCATTACCAGTCCCGCCAGCACCGTCGTGGTCTTTCTGAACTTCATATCGGATTTCCTTCTGTTCGGCGGTCGGGTGAGTGCCGCGGACATGCACGGGCAATGCCACGACGCCCTACCAACGAGCCGTGCCGAACGAAGAAACCCTTCTGCGGTCCGGGACTCCGCACAATTCACTCGGATGCCCGGACTGCCGACCCCGAAAACGGGCCGGAACGGGAACTCAGCCGTTGCCCTCGCCGTTGCCCGAGAGCACCGGAATGTCGGACAGGATGTGCGACAGGGCCTCGTCGCCCTTGGCCTGTGTCGAGTTCTCCGTGCACTGCTGGGCCTGCGGGCTCGACAGGACGTTGAGGTCCTGGACGCCGACCGGCACCAGACCCACGAGCGAACCGGCGTTGGCCTTGGCGGGCAGACCGATGCAGGGCTTGTTCAGCGAACCCTGGACCAGGGCGAGCTGCGGGCTCTGGGCGCCGTAGGTGGCCGAGTTGCCGAACACCTGCGAGGCACCGACGCCACTGGCGGACGTCGTACCGGTGTCGTCGCCGATGGCAAGGGCCTGGGGGGCGGCGGCGGCCGAGGCACCGATTACGGAGGCCGTGACCGCAGCCGCAGCCATAACCTTCTTGATCATCACTTGCTTGCCTTTCTGCAGGAACACTCCAGCTCGTCTGCGCACCGACTCAAACTGAACGGCGGACGTTTGGTTGCGGGACTTCACCCGAACAGCCGTCATGGCGCGCCCGTCGTGAGGCGGCTCCGAAGACGGCCGGCGGATGGGGGACATGCCCGGCCGGGAGGCCGTCGGGCCGTCGTCGGCAACCGCCCTTTGGAGTGAAGCGGAAGAACCAACTCCGCAAGCCCGAGTTGGTCAGGAGGCTCCGGAGCCGGGGTCTTCCGTACCCCTCGGAAAGCCGGGGTCTTCCGTACCGCTCGAAACCCCGGTACGCCGGGAACCCAAGAACCCAGGAAAGGGATCTCTCGTGCTCAAGAAGGCTATGGCGGCTGCTGCCGTCACCGCGTCAGTCGTCGGCGTCTCGGCCGCGGCGGCGCCGCAGGCCCTGGCCGTCGGCAATGACACGGGCACCACGTCGGCCAGCGGCGTCGGCGCGTCGCAGGTGTTCGGCAACTCGGCCACCTACGGCAACATGAGCCCGCAGATGGCACTCGTCCAGGGTTCGCTGAACAAGCCCTGCATCGGTCTGCCCGCCAAGCTGAACGCCGGTTCGCTCGTGGGTCTGGTGCCGGTCGGCGTCCAGGACCTCAACGTCCTGTCGAGCCCGCAGTCCCAGCAGTGCACGGAGAACTCGACGCAGGCCAAGGGCGACGAGGCCCTGTCGCACATCCTGTCCGACATTCCGGTGCTCTCGGCCAACGGTCAGGGCAACGGCTGACCGTCGTTCTCTACTTCCGGGCCGGGCGGCCGCGGTTCTCCGCGGCGGCCCGGCCCGTTCACGTCCCCGCCGCCCACTCGCCCGGGGAGCCGGTGCCGGGCCGGGCTCCGTGCCCGCGCCTCGCCGTCCGCGTCAGCCCGTGGGAGCGACGCGCTGCGGCTCACCAGCGCGGCCAGGACCAGGAGACGAGGTCCGACCACTCGCGGTCCTGGACTCCGGGCACGGTCCTCCCCTGGGCATACCAACTGGCCATGAGGGACGCGTAGATGGGCTCCACCGAGCGGTCCGCGACCGGCCGGGCCGCCGGACTGACCCGGTCCACCGGCTCCCTCGCGCGTTCCGGTTCCCTGCGGCTCGCCGGAATCAGCCCCTGCCGTTCCCAACGGCCCTTGTGCTCCGCCATGCCCCCAATATCCCGTACAGCCCGGGCTCATTGGTGCGAAAGAACCGAACGTCCCGAACAGCACCCTCCGCGCTCCGCTGATCGGGTTACAGGCCGCAACCGGGTCCCGGAGGGCGGGGTTGATCACTGCGTCACTCACCTGGAGCGCGTATCCCGGCGCCCCGCACCATCGCGAACCTCCCCGAAGGGAATCACCATGAAGAAGCTGTGGGCAGCAGCAGCCGTGACCGCGTCCGTGGCCGGAGTCTCGCTGACCGCCGCCCCGCACGCGCTGGCCATCGGCGACGACGGCGGCACCACGTCGCTGAGCGGGAACGACGCCGCGCAGACCTACGGCAACTCGGCCACCTACGGCGCCCAGAGCCCGCAGCTCAGCGCCGTCCAGGGTTCACTGAACAAGCTGTGCGTGGGGCTGCCCGCCAAGGCCAACGCCGGTTCGCTCGTGGGTCTGGTGCCGGTCAGCGCTCAGGACCTCAACGTCCTGTCGAACCCGCAGGACCAGCAGTGCGCCGAGGCCTCGACGCAGGCCAAGGGCGACGAGCCGCTGTCGCACGTCCTGGACGACGTCCCGGTGCTCTCCGGCAACGGCGTCAACAACCACTGACCCGTCCACCACGGGTCAGGGCCCAGGGGCCCGGCTCGGCGGACCGCTTTCCGCGGGCAGGCCGGGCCGGGCCCCTGCGCGTCGGATCCCGGCGGCTCCCGGATCCGCGCCCGTACACCCCGTGCGTCAGCGGCGCTTCACGGCACGCAGGACCACGAACTTCGGATTGCTCGCGACGGTCTCGCAGTTGCCGAAGATCCGGCGCAGCTTGACGTGGTAGCCGAGGTGCCGGTTGCCGACCACCCACAGCTCGCCGCCGGGGCGCAGGGCCCTGCGGGCACCGGTGAACATACGCCACGAGGTGCTGTCGGTCAGCGCCCGGTGGGTGTGGAAGGGCGGGTTGTTCAGTACGAGGTCGACGGACTCGCGTTCCGTGCCGGCCAGCGCGTCGCCGGCCTCGAAGACCGCCTTGGCGGACGGTCCGGCGTTCGCCCGGAAGGTCGCCTCGGCCGAGGCGACGGCCTGGAACGACTCGTCCGTGAACACCACCTCGGCCTCCGGGTTCGCGACGGCCACCGCCGTACCGACCACGCCGTTGCCGCAGCCCAGGTCGACGACGCGCAGCGGACCGCGGCGGTCGGGGAGGTGCTCGAGGAAGAAGCGGGTGCCGATGTCCAGACGGTCCGCGCAGAAGATGCCCGCGTGGTTGGTCACCGGGCGTCCCGACATCACGCCGACGCCGGCCGGCAGCGCGTAGCTGTGGGGCCAGGGGCCTTCCGGGACGGCCGCCGGTCCGATGCGGTCCGGGGCGGGAGCGCAGTGGATGAGCCGGGCCTTCCTGACCGCCAACGACGTACGGGTGGGGCCGACGATCCGCTCGAAGAGCTTCAGCGTGGAGGTGTGGATCTCCGTGACCATCCCGGTGCCGACGACGAGCGTGCCGGCGGTCAGCCGGGGGGCGAGCCGCTGGAGCTGGTCCTCCAGCAGCGCGAGGCTCTTGGGGACGCGGACCAGCAGGACGTCGACCCGGTCCGGCGGGGTGTCCCGGGTCGTCAGCAGCCGTACGCCGTCGGCCTCGGCGGCGGTGCGGTTGCGGGCGAGGTTGGCACGGGTCGCCTGCTGGGTCAGGTAGGAGTCGCTGATCTGCACGGGCCGGTGCGCGGCGAGCGCCGTGACCAGCGCCCCCCAGCGGTCGCCCACGGCCACGACGGTCCCGCCGAGGGTCTCGCCCTCCAGATGGCGCAGCAGGTACTCGTCCGAGGCGTCCCAGGCGCGGAGCTGGTCACGGGGGTCCTCGGGGAAGCGGGTGAGCCCGAGGTCGCCCCACGGCGTGGTGAAGAGGTTCATCGTGCTCCCAGGCTACGCGGCCGCCTTCCGCAGCTCCGCGGCGCCGAAGGAGACGTCGAAGCGGTCGCACCAGACGGTGACGCTGGTCAGGCGGTTCAGATCGGCGCCGGCGGGCAGCGCGTAGTTCTGGTCGCCCTTGTTGCCCTTCAGCCTGCCGAGACTGAGGTACTCCCCGTCGTCGAAGACGTGCCAGCCGTCCCTGCCCTCCTTCACCGGCGCGTCGGTGAGCCACACGCGCAGATCGGGGCCGCTGCTGGTGTCCAGGTCCTCGATCCGGAGGAGGCGGGAGCCGTCCGCGAGCCGGACGATCTTCACGCTGCCGGTCGTGGCGTGCTCATGGCTGATGAAGCTCCCCGTGGCCAGCACCTCCGGCGCGGACGCGGCCGGCGGTGCCGTGTCCGCCGACGCCCCCGGCCCGTCCGGTGAGGCGGGGGCGGCCGTGGGCAACTCCTCACGCACGGTCTCGTCCACCCAGAGCTTCCAGGGCTGGAACCAGTACAGCCCGACGACGGCCACCACCGCGACCACCACCAGTCCCACGATCACGAGGGGTCTGCGCACCACCGATGTCCTCATGCCTCCATTGAAACCGCGCGGGACGGCGGAGGGGCCGTTCCGGGTGGTGACGGAAGTCTTACGGCCGCCGTCCGCCCCGGCGTTCGAGCCGGGTGACCACGCCGGCGTGGAAGCGGTCGACGGCCTGGTCGACGCTGCGGATGAAGCCGGACTCCGCGTTGCCGCGGGTGTTGCCCATGCTCTTGAACAGCGAGAGCCGGAACCCGGTGATCTGCGCGTCGTCCCGGGGGAGGATGTCGCCCGGCTCCGGGCGCAGGCGTTCCAGGGTGCCGCGCGGCCCTCCCGCCGAGCCGTCGGTCAGCGTCTCGACATGGAGGTCGGCGGGCGCCTCGGCCAGTTGCCGCACGAGCCGCTTCGCCCACGTCAGCGGGTACCCCTGCTCGGGTGCCGGGATCTCGATGGACGTGCGGAGCTTCCCGGTCCGCAGATCCGCGGTGATCGCCATGATGCCGGGAGTCCCCTCGATGCGCAGTTCCGCGGTGAGCCGGCCGTCCGTGCAGAGGTCGTCGGCGAGTCCCGCACGGCGGGACTCGGGGTCCGTGCCGCGCTTCGCGCGCTGCACGGGGAGGACCTTCTGGCCGAGTTCGCCGCCGAGCCGGAGGCAGACCTGCCGGATCAGCCTCTCCCAGTTCTCGACGACCTCGACGGCGCGCCGGTCGCCCTGGCAGAGGGTCTCCTCGTCGATGCCCCGCCGTACGGGGACCCAGGCGGGCCCCATGTTCTGGAAGCCGTGGCAACCGGAGTTCTCGTGCTGGAGGTAGTGCAGCAGCTCCTGGAGGAGCCAGGCGTGGGCGGCGTTGCCCACGCCTTCGTGCCGGATCAGCATCTGCGCCTGGTGGGCGACCTCGGCCCAGGAGAGGTGCCACAGCGCGACCTTGTTCCTGCGGCGGCCGTCGATCTTCACGTCGACGAGGGGCCTGCCCTCCAGGGCCACGTCGTTCGTGAGTGTGATCACGGCCTCGTAGCCGCGACGGGCGGCGATGTCGACGTAGTCCTGAACCTGTTCGGGCTTCAGGGCGTTGCCGTTGGTCTTCGTCTCGACGAGCGCCGTCCACAGCTTGCCCGCACGCTCCACCCGGATCACCCCGTCCGGCCTCCTCGGTGTGTCGCCGTGCGGCAGCGAGACCTCCGTGAACGTCTCCGCCCGCCCGGCGGGTGCGCCGAAGCCGGCCGTGAGCCGCCGGCCGAACTCCGGGATCTGGGACATCACCGACAACAGGACGGACGTGGCGCGCATCTCGCGCTCGCGGTCGCTCTTCAGCACGGACACGGGGAACAGCCGAGCGGTCCTCCAGGAGTCGTTCTCGGCGAGGGACTTCCTCGCCGCCTTCGGCAGGGTGACCTTCTTCCTGACCGTGCGGGGCCGGGGTACCGAGGGTCTGCCGACGGCGGTCTCCGGTGCCGGTTCCCCGGTCCGGGGCGGGGTCGTGTCCGGGGCGGGCTCGTGCGCCGAGGGTGCCGGCGCTGCCTCCGTGGGCTCGCCCCGGTCGTCGTCCGGTGCCGTGTCGTCCTCGATCGCGATCCCGAAGTCGGTGGCGAGCCCGGCGAGTCCGGAGGCGTACCCCTGTCCGACGGCACGGAACTTCCAGCTCTCGCCTCGCCGGTAGAGCTCCCCGAATATGAGCGCGCTCACGTCGCCGGCGTCCGGGACGGCGTAGCTCAGCAGTCGTTCCCCGGTGCGGTCGGCGAGGGTGAGCCGCAGCCCGTCGAGTTCGCTGAACCGGGCGCCCTCGTAGCGGCTCGCGGTCACCACGATCCGGTCGACGTCCCCGGGGATCGCGGCCAGATCGAGCGTGATGCGGTCCTCGTCGCCCTCCTCGGCCGGGATCTTGCCCAGCAACTGGACGGAACCGTCCGCGGCCGTGGGGTTGTTGTAGAAGAAGAAGTCCGCGTCGCTGCGGACCTTGCCGTCCGCCCCGAGCAGCAGCACCGACACGTCGGCGTCGCCGTCACCGGCCGGGCTGCTCCACCTGAGGCTGACGACGACCGCATGGGCCCCGTCGCCGGGATCGGCCAGATCGATGTTGGCGCCGCTGACCATCTCACGCATGAGGCCCCCCTGATGCACGGCTGCTTCCGGCTCGCCGGGCAGCCCGAAAGACACACGGGGTGACCCACCTCACACCCCGGTACGTGACTGAACCCTAGCGTTCCGTACAGGGAGTTCGGGGTGTCCCAGACAAAAACGGAAGCACTCCGGCCGTTGCCGGTCCGGTCCGGACACCGCCGGACGAAAGGGCCGGCGGGAGTGCCTCCGCGGTGCCCTCGTCAGTCGTCGCCCTCCAGGTCGCCCTCCGTCTCCAGGAAGACCTGGCGCAGGGCATCGACGACCGCCGGGTCGGGCTTCTCCCACATGCCGCGGGACTCCGCCTCCAGCAGTCGCTCCGCGATGCCGTGCAGGGCCCAGGGGTTGGCCTGCTGGAGGAACTCGCGGTTCTCGGGGTCCAGGACGTACGCCTCGGCGAGCCTGTCGTACATCCAGTCGGCGACCACGCCGGTCGTGGCGTCGTAGCCGAACAAGTAGTCCACGGTGGCGGCGAGTTCGAACGCGCCCTTGTAGCCGTGGCGGCGCATCGCCTCGATCCACTTCGGGTTGACGACGCGGGCGCGGAAGACGCGGGAGGTCTCCTCGACGAGGGTGCGGGTGCGGACCGTCTCCGGGCGGGTTGAGTCGCCAATGTACGCCTCGGGGGCGCTCCCGCGCAGGGCGCGCACGGTGGCGACCATGCCGCCGTGGTACTGGAAGTAGTCGTCGGAGTCGGCGATGTCGTGCTCGCGGGTGTCGGTGTTCTTCGCCGCGACCGCGATCCGCCTGTACGCCGTCTCCATCTCCTCCCGCGCCGCGCGGCCTTCGAGACCGCGGCCGTACGCGTAGCCGCCCCACACCGTGTAGACCTCGGCGAGGTCGGCGTCGGTGCGCCAGTCGCGGGAGTCGATGAGCTGGAGCAGTCCGGCGCCGTACGTGCCGGGGCGGGAGCCGAAGATGCGGGTGGTGGCGCGTCGTTCGTCGCCGTGCTCGGCGAGGTCGGCCTGGGCGTGGGCGCGTACGAAGTTCTCGTCGGCGGGCTCGTCGAGCGAGGCGGCCAGCCGGACCGCGTCGTCGAGGAGGCCGATGACGTGCGGGAACGCGTCGCGGAAGAAGCCCGAGATGCGCAGCGTGACGTCGATGCGGGGGCGGCCGAGCTCGGCGAGCGGGACCGGTTCGAGGCCGTTGACCCGGCGGGAGGCGTCGTCCCAGACGGGGCGGACGCCGAGCAGCGCCAGCGCCTCGGCGACGTCGTCGCCGGCGGTGCGCATCGCGCTGGTGCCCCAGAGGGACAGCCCGACGGACGTCGGCCAGGAGCCGTTGTCCGTGCGGTAGCGCTCCAGGAGGGAGTCGGCGAGGGCCTGGCCGGTCTCCCAGGCGAGGCGGGAGGGCACGGCCTTGGGGTCGACCGAGTAGAAGTTGCGACCGGTCGGCAGGACGTTGACCAGTCCGCGCAGCGGCGAGCCGGACGGTCCGGCCGGGACGAAGCCACCGTTCAGCGCGTGGACGGCGTGGTCGAGTTCGTCGGTGGTGGCGGCGAGCCGCGGGACGACCTCCCGGGCGGCGAAGCCGAGGATGTCGGCGACCGCCTTGCCGTGGCCCTCGGCCACGGTGGTGACCGCGGCCGGGGCCCAGCCGGCGTCCTCCATCGCCTCGACCAGGGCGCGGGCGCGGGCCTCGGCCTCGTCGGCGGTGGTCCGGGTCGCGGCGGCCTCGTCGAGGCCGAGCGCCTCGCGCAGTCCGGGCAGCGCGGTCGTGCCGCCCCAGATCTGCCGGGCGCGCAGGATCGACAGGACGAGGTTGACCCGCTCCGGGCCGGTGGGCGCGCCGCCGAGGACGTGCAGTCCGTCGCGGATCTGGGCGTCCTTGACCTCGCAGAGCCAGCCGTCGACGTGCAGCAGGAAGTCGTCGAAGCCGTCGTCGTCGGGGCGGTCCTCCAGACCGAGGTCGTGGTCGAGCTTCGCCGCCTGGATCAGGGTCCAGATCTGGGCGCGGATCGCCGGCAGCTTGGCCGGGTCCATGGAGGAGATCTGCGCGTACTCGTCGAGCAGTTGCTCCAGGCGCGCGATGTCGCCGTACGAGTCGGCGCGCGCCATCGGCGGGACGAGATGGTCGATGAGGGTGGCGTGGACGCGGCGCTTCGCCTGGGTGCCCTCGCCCGGGTCGTTGACCAGGAACGGGTAGATCAGCGGCAGGTCACCGAGCGCGGCGTCGGGCGCGCAGGCCGCGGACAGTCCGGCGTTCTTGCCGGGCAGCCACTCCAGGTTGCCGTGCTTGCCGAGGTGGATCATCGCGTCCGCGCCGAATCCCCCGTCGTCCTGCCGGGCGCCGATCCAGCGGTAGGCGGCGAGGTAGTGGTGCGACGGCGGCAGGTCGGGGTCGTGGTAGATCGCGATCGGGTTCTCGCCGAAGCCGCGCGGCGGCTGGATGACGATCAGCAGGTTGCCCCGGCGCAGGGCGGCCAGGACGATGTCGCCCTCCGGGTTGCGGGAGCGGTCCAGGAACATCTCGCCCGGCGCCGGGCCCCAGTGCGCCTCGACCGCCTCGCGCAGTTCCGCGGGCAGGGTCGCGTACCAGCGCCGGTAGTCGGCCGCCGGGACGCGGACCGGGTTGCGCGCCAACTGCTCCTCGGTGAGCCAGTCCTGGTCGTGGCCGCCGGCCTCGATGAGCGCGCGGATGAGTTCGTCGCCGTCCCCGGACGTCAGGCCGGGGATCTCCTCGGTGCCGAAGTCGTAGCCCTCGTCGAGGAGGCGGCGCAGCAGGGCCACGGCGGAAGCGGGGGTGTCGAGGCCGACGGCGTTGCCGATGCGGGAGTGCTTCGTCGGGTACGCGGAGAGGACGAGCGCGAGGCGCTTCTCGGCGTTCGGGATGTGCCGCAGCCGGGCGTGGCGGACGGCGATGCCGGCGACGCGGGCGGCGCGCTCCGGGTCGGCGACGTACGCGGGGAGGCCGTCCTCGTCGATCTCCTTGAACGAGAACGGCACGGTGATCAGCCGGCCGTCGAACTCGGGCACGGCGACCTGGCTGGCGGCGTCCAGCGGGGACAGGCCCTCGTCGTTCTCCTCCCAGGCGCTGCGCGAGCCGGTCAGGCACAGTGCCTGCAGCACGGGCACGTCGAGCGAGGCGAGCGCGCCCGCGTCCCACGCCTCGTCGTCCCCCCCGGCCTGGGCCTCGGCCGGCCGGGTGCCGCCCGCGGCGAGGACGGTGGTGACGACGGCGTCGGCGTCGCGGAGCCGTTCCAGCAGCTCCGGCTCGGGGGCGCGCAGCGAGGCGACGTACAGCGGGAGGGCCCGGCCGCCCGCGTCCTCGACCGCGTCGCACAGGGCGCCGACGAAGGCGGTGTTGCCGCTCATGTGGTGGGCCCGGTAGTAGAGCACCGCGACGAGCGGGCCGCTGACGCGACGCGGGGTGCGCTCCAGCTCGCCCCAGGTGGGGGCGGGCGCGGGCGGCGCGAAGCCGTGGCCGGTGAGCAGGACGGTGTCGGACAGGAACCGGGCGAGCTGCTCCAGGTTGTCCGGGCCCCCGTGGGCGAGGTAGGCGTGTGCCTCCGCCGCGATGCCGACGGGAACGGTGGAGGCCTCCATCAGCTGGGCGTCCGGGGCCTGTTCACCGGTGAGGACGACCACCGGGCGGCCCTGCGCCAGCAGTGCGTCGAGGCCCTCCTGCCAGGCGCGGATGCCGCCGAGGAGGCGCACGACGACCAGATCGGTGCCGTCGAGGAGCTCGGGCAGCCGGTCGAGCGGGAGTCGGGAAGGGTTAGCGAAGCGGTACCGGACCGGGCCCTCGGCGGCACGGGCGCTGAGCAGGTCGGTGTCGGAGGTCGACAGCAGCAGGATCGTCGCGTGCGTCATCGCGTGCGCAGGCCTTCCTCGGGGTTTCCGCGCCCCGGGTGGTCGTGGTCGGCGGGAGTTCCTGACTCACCGGATCCCGTCGCCGGGGCCCGGTTCACAGTGGCGGGACCGCGCCGGATTCTCACCGGGCTTCCTCCCTAGGGCCCTGGGACCCTGTGCCGTTTTGCATAGTAGAGGCTGCGGCCCGCCGGCAGGGCGGTCACCTGGAAGGACGTGGGTATGCTCGCCGCCATGCCGCCCACACCGACAACACCCCCGGACCGGGGCGAACCGCGTATACGGGACCGAGGCGACGCCTGCCCGGGCGCGCTGCGGCTGCATGCGGCGGACGACGGGCGGCTGGCCCGACTTCGCCTGCCCGCAGGCTTGTTGACGGCACGTCAGATCCATGCGCTGGCTGCCGCGGCCGGACGTCTGGGCGACGGGGCCCTGAGCGTCACCTCCCGGGGCAACGCGGAGTTGCGCGGCCTGGCGGACGGCTGCGGGGCGGAACTCGCGGAACTGCTGCGCGAGGCCGGGCTGCTGCCCTCCGAGGCCCATGAGCGGGTACGCAACGTCGTCGCCTCACCGCTGGCCGGACTGGACGGACTCGGCCGCGCCGACGTGCAGTTGTGGGCCCGGGAGCTGGACGCGCTGCTGTGCGCGAGCGGGTGGGCCACGGGACTTTCGGGACGGTTCCTCTTCGCCCTGGACGACGGCCGGGGCGATGTGGCCCGGCTCGGTGCGGATGTGACGTTGCTCGCAGAGGCGGACGGGCGGGCGGTGCTGCGGACCGGGCGCCACGCCTTCCGGGTGCGTGCCGTCGACGCCGCGCGGGCCGCGCTCGCCGCCGCGGAGGCTTTCCTGTCCGCGGCCGCCGGAGCGGGCACGGGCGCCTGGCGCGTACGGGAGCTGCCGGAGGGGCAGGACATCGCCGTGGGCGCGGGGCTGGCACGGGCGGGGGTGGCGGCGGAACCACTGCTCCCTCCCGACGGAACGGGAGGCTCCGCCCCGGATCCGGTCCCGGGCGGGCCCGTGGACGGGTGCGCGGGCCCCGGCACCGGACCGCTGCCCGGTGTCGTGGAGGGACCGGACGGCTGGGCCGTGTCCGTCCTCGCTCCGCTCGGGCGACTCACCGTCGCCCAGCTGCGCGGGCTGCTGCCGGCCCCCGCGGACGAGGTTCGGCTGACGCCGTGGCGCGGGGTGGTGCTTCCCGGCTTCGCCGACCGCGGCTCGGCGCGGGCGCGCCTCGAAGCGCTGGGGCGGGCGGGCCTCATCACCGGCACCGACTCCCCCTGGTACGGGGTCGGCGCGTGCACCGGGCGGCCCGGCTGCGCCAAGTCCCTGGCCGACGTGCGGGCCGACGCCACACCCGGCCGGGGCGGACTGCCCGTGTACTGGTCGGGCTGCGAGCGGCGCTGCGGCCGTCCGCAGGGGGAGTACGTGGACGTCGTGGCCACCGGGGACGGCGCGTACCGGGTGACCGCGCACGGCAGCCCCGTACCCGTACCGTCCCGTGCCGCGCTCGCCGACACCATCGCCACAGCCAGAACCCGTACGACGAAATGAGCGACAAGACCGTGTTCGACTACGAGAAGGACGGCGCGGAGATCTACCGCCAGTCCTTTGCCACGATCCGTGCCGAGGCGGCGCTCGACGCGCTGCCGGCCGACGTCAGCCAGGTCGCGGTGCGGATGATCCACGCCTGCGGCATGGTCGACCTCGTCCGCGATCTCGCGTACTCGCCCGGGGTGGTGGCCCGTGCCCGCGAGGCGCTGCGCGCCGGGGCGCCGATCCTGTGCGACGCGCAGATGGTCGCCAGCGGCGTCACCCGCAAGCGGCTGCCCGCCGGCAACGAGGTGATCTGCACCCTGTCCGAGCCGTCCGTGCCGGAGCTGGCCGCCGGGCTCGGGACGACCCGCAGCGCGGCCGCGCTCGAACTGTGGCGGGACCGCCTCGACGGTGCCGTGGTCGCCGTCGGCAACGCCCCCACCGCGCTGTTCAGGCTGCTGGAGATGATCGACGCGGGCGCGCCCCGTCCGGCCGCCGTGGTCGGCGTCCCGGTGGGCTTCATAGGCGCGGCCGAGTCCAAGGACGCCCTCGCCGCGCACGGGGGCGGTCTGGACTACCTGGTGGTGCGCGGCCGGCGCGGCGGCAGCGCCATGGCCGCGGCCGCGATCAACGCGATGGCGAGTGAGGCGGAGTGAGCACACAGCGGACCGGCAGGCTGTACGGCGTCGGACTCGGCCCCGGCGACCCGTCGCTGATGACGCTCCGGGCGGCCCAGGTCGTCGCGGAGGCGGACGTCGTGGCGTACCACTGCGCCCGGCACGGCCGTTCCATCGCCCGCTCCATCGTGGCGGGGCATCTGCGCCCCGACCACATCGAGGAGCGTCTGATGTACCCGATCACCGTGGAGACCACGGACCACCCCGGCGGTTACCGGGGGGCGCTCGACGACTTCTACGAGGAGGCCGCGGCCAGGCTCGCGGCGCATCTCGACGCCGGCCGGACCGTGGCGGTGCTCGCGGAGGGCGACCCGCTCTTCTACGGCTCGTACCAGCACATGCACAAGCGGCTGGCGCACCGGTACCCGACCGAGGTGATCCCGGGCGTGACCTCGGTGAGCGCCGCGGCCGCGCGGCTCGGGGAGCCGCTCTGCGAGGCGGAGGAGGTGCTGACGATCGTGCCGGGCACGCTGCCCGAGGAGGAGCTGACGGCCCGTCTCGCCGCCACCGACTCGGCGGTGGTGATGAAGCTCGGGCGGACCTTCCCCGCCGTGCGGCGGGCGCTGGAGCGGGCGGGCCGGCTGGAGGACGCGCGCTACGTGGAGCGGGCCACGATGACCGGCGAGCGCACCGGGCGGCTGGCGGACGTGGACCCGGAGTCCGTGCCGTACTTCTCGGTGGCGGTGCTGCCGAGCCGGATCGACGAGGTGCGGCCCGAGGCGCGTCCTCAGGGCGAGGTCGTCGTCGTGGGCACCGGACCGGCCGGACCGCTGTGGCTGACGCCCGAGACGCGCGGCGCGCTCGCAGCCGCCGACGACCTGGTCGGCTACACGACCTATCTGGACCGGGTGCCGGTGCGTGCGGGGCAGCGCCGCCACGGCTCGGACAACAAGGTGGAGGCCGAGCGGGCGGAGTTCGCCCTCGATCTCGCCCGGCGGGGCCGGCGGGTCGCGGTGGTGTCGGGCGGCGACCCGGGGGTCTTCGCCATGGCCACGGCGGTGCTGGAGGTCGCGGCGCAGGAACCGTACGCGGACGTGCCCGTGCGGGTGCTGCCGGGCCTCACCGCGGCGAACGCCGCCGCCGCGCGCGCCGGGGCGCCGCTGGGGCACGACTACGCGACCCTCTCCCTGTCCGACCGGCTCAAGCCGTGGGAGGTCATCGCGGAGCGGCTGACGGCCGCGGCCCGTGCCGATCTCGTCCTGGCCCTGTACAACCCCGGTTCGCGCAGCCGGACCTGGCAGGTCGCCAAGGCCCGTGAGCTGCTGCTCGGCCACCGCGCCCCGGACACGCCCGTCGTCGTCGCGCGCGACGTCGGTGGTCCCGAGGAGAGCGTGCGGATCGTGCGCCTCGGCGAACTCGACCCGGCGGTGGTGGACATGCGGACCCTGCTGCTGGTCGGCTCCTCGCAGACCCGGACGGTGCGCCGCGGTTCGGGCGAGGAGATCGTCTGGACACCGCGCACGTACCCGGAGGACGCCTCGGCTCCGGAGTGAGCACGCGCCGGCTCCGGAGTGAGCACGCGCCGGCTCCGGCGTGGGCACGCGCCCGGGAGGGCGCCGGAGGAGGGGCGGGGCGACGGGGGGCAGAGGGGACGGGGGACTGGGCCTGGCCCGGGCCGCTACTCCGGGCAGAATCCCTGCAGCTCGCCGGAACAGAGCCCCATCAGCTGATCGATCCCCGCCTTGATCTGCTCCGGTGACCTCCCGCACTCCGCCGTGAGGTGCCGGAACAGGCTCGGCAGGAACGGGGCCAGCAGCAGATGCGCCAGGACGGCCTCGTCCGCCTCGGGCCGTACCTGGCGCAGCAGCATGGACACGTGGGTGTGCATGGTCAGGTACGCGCCGCTCGTGTAGCGCGCGAGCGGTGAGGCGGCCTCCGCGGCGAGCATCGTCGTCTGCTGCTCGGCGACGTGGTCGGCGAGCGCGTGGAGGAAGGCCCGCAGCCGCTCGGCGGGCCGCCCGTCGGGCCCGAGGGGGGCCGGCCCCCTGAGGAACCCCTCCTGGAACTGCCGCTCGCGGTCGTCGAGCAGGGCGAACAGCAACTGGGCCACGTCGCCGAAGCGGCGGTAGACCGTACCCACACCGATCCCGGCGGCCTGCGCCACGGCGTTCATCGTGATCGCCTCGGGGCCGCGCTCGGCGACGAGCCCCGCCGCCGCGTCGAGGATCCTCCGGCGGTTGCGCGCGGCGTCCGCGCGTTCGGCCGGCGGCTGGCCGGTGATCGCCAGTTCGGTGCGGAGGGTGCCGCGCTTGTCGCCCTGCTCGCCGATGTCTTCCACCTCGCCGAGGTTACCGGACCCACTTGCCAAGTGGATAGCTATCCGGTTTACTCCGGCGAGAGAAGCGGATAGCAATCCGCTTACTCGTCCTCCGGAATTCCACCGTCTCCCCGGAAAGGGGCCACTCATGAGCGCCAAGGTCGCGGTCATCTACTACTCGTCGACCGGCAACGTGCACCAGCTCGCCAAGGCCGTCGCCGAAGGCGCGGAGAAGGCGGGCGCCGAGGTGCGCCTGCGCCGGGTGCCGGAGCTGGCTCCGGACTCCGCCATCGACGCCAACCCCGCGTGGCGGGAGCACGTCGAGGCGACGAAGGACGTCGAGGTCGCCACGCTCGACGACCTGGAGTGGGCGGACGCCTACGCCCTGGGCTCGCCCACCCGCTTCGGCAACATCGCGGCGCAGCTCAAGCAGTACCTCGACACCACCGGCGGGCTGTGGCAGCAGGGCGTCATGGCCGACAAGCCGGCCACGGGCTTCACCAGCGCCCACAACGCGAACGGCGGCAACGAGTCCACCCTGCTCGCGCTGTACAACACGCTCCACCACTGGGGCTCGATCATCGTCTCGCCCGGCTACACCAACCCCGTGGTGTACGGCGCGGGCGGCAACCCCTACGGCACGTCCCACCCGGGCGGCGCCGGTGCCCCGGCCGACGAGACGCTCGAGGCCGCGCGCTACCAGGGCGAGCGGCTGGCGAAGATCGCTGCGCGACTGAGCGACTGAGCGCCGAGACGGAGCAGGGGACCGGGGGACGCCCCACGAAGACGGCCGCCGGGGCACCGAGCCCCGGCGGCCGTCGTGTTCCGAGGCCCGTGGCTCGCGTCCGCGCCACCGGCTCGCGCCTGCTCAGGGCCCCTTCGGCGTCGAGCGGCCGACCACCGTGCCCGCACGGTCGACGCACACGACGTCCACCGTGACCGGCGCGCCCCGCAGCACCTCCAGCGCCTGGTCGCGGGCCGTCGCGGCCACGAGATCGCCGAGCGGGACGCCGCGGGCCGCGCACGACTGGAGCGCCGCGAGGCCGGTGTTGGCGGCGGCGACCTCGGCCGCCAGCTCCTCGTCCGCCCCTCCCCGGCGGGCCAGCTCCGCGAGGAAGCCCTTGTCCACCTGGGAGCGGGCGGAGTGCAGATCCATGTGGCCGGCCGCCAGTTTGGACAGTTTCGCGAAGCCGCCGCAGACGGTGAGCCGCTCGACGGGGTGCCTGCGGACGTACTTGAGCACCGCGCCCGCGAAGTCGCCCATGTCCAGCAGGGCGTCCTCGGGCAGCCCGTACAGGGCCACGGCCGTCCTCTCCGAGGTCGAGCCCGTGCACCCGGCGAGATGGGTGCGTCCCGCCGCCCGCGCCACGTCCACGCCGCGGCGGATCGAGTCGATCCAGGCGGAGCAGGAGTAGGGCACCACGACGCCGGTGGTGCCCAGGACGGACAGTCCACCGAGAATGCCGAGCCTCGGGTTCCAGGTGGACCGCGCGATCTCCTCGCCGTGGTCGACGGAGACCGTGATCTCGACGTCGCCCGCGCCGCCGTGCCGGGAGGCGACCTCCGCGACGTGGTCGCGCATCATCTGCCGGGGCACCGGATTGATCGCCGGCTCGCCGACGCCGAGCGGCAGCCCGGGTCGGGTGACGGTGCCGACGCCCGGCCCGGCGCGGAACACCACCCCCGAACCGGCGGGCAGGACCCGTACGGTCGCCCGGATCAGCGCGCCGTGCGTGACGTCCGGGTCGTCCCCGGCGTCCTTCACCACGGCCGCCGTCGCGCTCCCGTTCCCCAGCTCCTCCGCGGCCAGCGCGAACGCGGGCGTCCGGCCCTTGGGCAGGGTGATCGTCACCGGGTCCGGGAAGTCGCCGGTGAGCAGCGCGGTGTAGGCGGCGGTCGTCGCGGCGGTGGCACAGGCCCCGGTGGTCCAGCCGGGCCGGAGACCCGTGTGCTTGAGTTGGGCGCTGCGTCCGCCCACGGGCGCCGGTTCACTCATGGAGGTCCCCCGTGCACGTCCTGGTCCTCGGCGGTACGACGGAGGCGCGCACCCTCGCCGAGTCGCTGCACGCGCGCGGGGAGCGGGTGACCACGTCGCTCGCGGGACGGGTCGCGGCACCCAGACTGCCCCGCGGCGAGGTACGGATCGGCGGCTTCGGCGGGACGGAGGGCCTCGCCGCCTGGCTGCGGGAGCACCAGGTGGACGTGCTCATCGACGCCACCCATCCTTTCGCCGGGACGATCAGTTTCCACGCGGCGCACGCCGCGGACCAGGCCCATGTTCCCCTGCTCGCGCTGCGGCGGCCCGGGTGGGTCCCGGGCGCGGGCGACGACTGGCACCCGGTCGACTCCCTCGCACAGGCGGCCGAGGCGCTTCCCTCACTGGGGCGCCGGGTCTTCCTGACGACCGGCCGCATGGGACTGGCGTCCTTCGCGCACCTCGACGACCTGTGGTTCCTGGTCCGCTCCGTGGACCCGCCGGAGCCGCCGCACCCCGCGCGGATGCGGGTGCTCCTGGACCGCGGCCCCTTCACGCTCGACGGCGAGCGGAGGCTGCTCGCCGACCATGCCGTCGACGTCCTGGTGACCAAGGACAGCGGCGCCGCGGCGACCTCCCCCAAGCTCACCGCGGCCCGCGAGGCGGGTGTCCCTGTCGTCGTGGTCCGCCGTCCGCCCACGCCCGAGGGCGTCCCCACGGTGACGGGGGTGGAGGAGGCGCTGGCCCGGGTGACGGAGCTGCGGCAGGCGCCGGGGTAAGGGCCCCGAGCGTGAACCGCGGCACGCTCGACGAGCTCGCCGGCAGGCACGCCCCGAGCGTGAACCGCGGCACGCGACCAGGGGCAGAAGTCCGGCCGTGCGCTCAGCAGACGTGCCGGTCCCGCGCCGGGTCGTACAGGTGGCTGTCGCGGAACTGGGAGGCCGCCAGGGTGCGGCCCACCAGGATGACCGCGGTCTTCGTGACGCCCGCCTCCTTCGTCAGGCCGGCGATCTCGTCGAGCGTGCCGCGCAGGATCAGTTCGTCCGGGCGGCTGGCCATGGCCACCACGGCGGCGGGGCAGTCCGGCCCGTAGTGCGGCAGCAGTTCGGCGACCACACGGTCGACGTAGCGGGCGGCGAGGTGCAGGACGAGCAGGGCACCGCTGCGTCCCAGAGTGGCCAGGTCCTCGCCCTCGGGCATGGGGGTGGCCTGCTGGGCGACACGGGTCAGGACGACCGTCTGGCCGACGGTCGGCACCGTCAGCTCCCGCTTCAGCGCGGCCGCAGCGGCCGCGAACGCCGGAACGCCCGGGACGACCTCGTACGGAATGCCCGCGGCGTCGAGCCGCCGCATCTGCTCCGCCACGGCGCTGAAGACGGACGGGTCGCCGGAGTGCAGCCGGGCCACGTCGTGGCCCTCCTCGTGGGCGCGGACGAACTCCGCGGTGATCGCGTCCAGATCGAGGTTCGCGGTGTCCACGAGACGGGCGTCCGGCGGGCATTCGGCGAGGAGTTCGGCGGGGACGAGCGAGCCCGCGTAGAGACAGACCCGGCACGACGCGAGCGTCCGGGCGCCGCGCACGGTGATCAGATCGGCGGCACCGGGGCCCGCACCGATGAAGTGGACGGTCATGAGGGTTCTCCTGCAGGGGATTTGGTGACGGACCATTGCGTGACGGGCATCGCCTGCCGCCAGCCGGTGAAACCGCCCACGGGCACGGCGTGCGCCACGGCGAGCCGCACCAGCTCGCCGCCGTGCCGCCGGCGGCGCTCCGCCAGCAGCGCCTCCGACTCGAGCGTCACGGTGTTCGCCACGAGCCGTCCGCCCTCCGGGAGCGCGTCCCAGCAGGCGTCGAGCAGTCCCGGCGCGGTGAGCCCGCCGCCGATGAACACCGCGTCGGGCACGGGCAGTCCGGCCAGCCCGTCCGGAGCCGCCGCCCTGACGACCCGCAGTCCGGGCACGCCGAGCGACTCCGCGTTGAGTGCGATGCGCCGCGCCCGTTCCGCGTCCCGCTCGACCGTCACCGCCCGGCACGACCGGTGCGTACGCATCCACTCGATCGCGATCGAGCCGGAGCCGCCGCCGACGTCCCACAGCAGTTCGCCCGGCGCGGGGGCGAGCGCGGCGAGCGTCGCGGCCCGGACATGGCGCTTGGTCAGCTGGCCGTCGCTCTCGTACGCCTCGTCCGGCAGTCCGGGGACGGCGCCGAGCCGCAGCGCTCCGGGGGCGCGCACGCAGTCGACGGCGATGACGTTGAGGGGATCGCCCGGCGGGTGCCGCCAGGTCTCCGCGAGGCCGGCGACCCGGCGCTCCCGCTCGGAGCCCAGCTGTTCCAGCACCGTCATCCGGCTGGGGCCGAAGCCCTTCGCGGTCAGCAGCGCCGCCACTTCGGCCGGGGTGTCCGCGCCGGCGCTCAGCACCAGCAGCCGCCGGCCGTGGTGCAGCGCGGCGGCGAGCGCGGCGGCCGGCCTGCCGACCAGCGTCACGACCTCGGTCTCCTCCACGGGCAGGCCGAGCCGGGCACAGGCGTACGAGACGGAGGACGGATGCGGCAGCACGCGCAGCGCGTCGGCGCCGGCGATCTCGGTGAGCGTGCGGCCGATGCCGTAGAACATGGGGTCGCCGCTCGCGAGGACGGCCAGGCGGCGGCCGGTGTGCGCGGCGAGCAGCGCGGGCACCGCCGGTCGCAGCGGTGACGGCCACGGCACCCGCTCACCGGCGCACTCGGCGGGGGGCAGCAGTGCGAGCTGGCGCGGGCCGCCGACGAGCACGTCGGCGGCGCGCAGCGCGGCACGGGAGTTCTCGGGCAGTCCGTCCCAGCCGTCGGCGCCGATCCCGACGACGGAGACGGCGGGGCGGGGGTCGGAATTCACGGACCGGACTCTACTGTCCGCGCAGGTGAACGCCAGTTCGTGGGGATGAGACACCGGTCACCGGCCCGTTCGCGGGGACGGGGGCACCGGTCACCGGGGCGGGGCACCGGCGCGCGGCGCCTCCAAGATCACGTAACAATGAAGGAAGAACCAGCCCCGGGCCCAGGCCCCGCCACGTCCGCCTCGTCGTCCGACGCTCGTCGTCCGACCCGGCTCCGGGAGGCAGCCATGGCCACGCGACGCACTCCCCTGCCGGGCGTCGGCACGCAGTACGACTTCACCTCGGAGAGCGGTCACCACCTCTCGCTGGTCGTCCACCAGGACGGCCGGCGGTTCCTCGGCTTCTACTCAACGGACGACCCCGACGAGTCCGAGGCGTCCGTGCCGCTCACGCCCGAGGAGGCCGGTGCGCTCGCCCGCCTGCTGGCCCCGTCCCCCGTCGAGGGCGTGCGCACGGACGGGCTCGACCTGGTGACCGAGCACATCCCCGTCACGTCCCGGTCCGTGTACGCGGGACGGCCGCTGGGCGACACCCGGGCCCGTACCCGCACGGGCGCGTCGATCGTCGCCGTCCGCCGCCCGAGCAGTGTGCACCCCTCCCCGGGGCCGGGCTTCCGGCTGATGATCGGTGACACGCTCGTGGTGGTCGGCACCCGGGAGGGCGTGGACGCGCTCGCCGAGATCGTCGCGGGCTCCGGAGACGACCCCGCCGACTCCGGAGCCGGGGGCTGACCGTGCACGACACGACCATGCTTCTCATCGAACTCGGCGGGATCATCCTCACCCTGGGGCTGATCGGCCGGTTCGCCGGACGTTTCGGCCTGTCCCCGATCCCCCTCTATCTGCTGGCCGGGCTCGCCTTCGGCGAGGGCGGGCTGCTGCCGCTCAGCGCCAGCGGGGACTTCATCGCCGTCGGCGCCGAGATCGGCGTGATCCTGCTGCTCCTGCTGCTCGGTCTCGAGTACAGCGCGTCCGAACTGGTGACCAGTCTGCGCACCCAGTACCCCTCGGGCGTCGTGGACTTCCTGCTCAACGCCCCGCCGGGGGCCGCGGCAGCGCTGCTGCTCGGCTGGGGGCCGGTGGGGGCCGTGGCGCTCGCCGGCGTCACCTGGATCTCGTCCTCGGGCGTGATCGCGAAGATCCTCACGGACCTCGGGCGGCTCGGCAACCGCGAGACGCCGGTGATCCTCGGCGTCCTGGTCATCGAGGACCTGTCGATGGCCGTGTACCTGCCCCTGCTGACCGCGCTGCTCGCGGGACTCGGCCTGGCCGGCGGCAGCATCACCCTGCTGATCGCCGTCGGCACGGTCTCCTTCGTCCTCCTCCTCGCGGTCCGCCACGGCAGACACCTCAGCCGGGCGGTCTCCTCGGACGACCCGGAGATGCTGCTGCTGGTCGTGCTGGGCCTCACCCTGCTGGTCGCCGGCGTGGCGCAGGAACTGCAGGTGTCGGCTGCGGTGGGCGCGTTCCTGGTGGGCATCGCGCTGTCGGGCGAGGTGGCGGAGGGTGCGCGGCGGCTGCTCGCCCCGCTCCGGGACCTCTTCGCAGCGGTCTTCTTCGTGTTCTTCGGGCTGTCGACCGATCCGACGGCCATCCCCCCGGTGCTGCTGCCGGCGCTGCTGCTGGCGGTGGTCACCAGTCTGACCAAGGTCGCGACCGGCTGGTACGCGGCCCGCCGCGCCGGCATCGGCCCGCGCGGCCGGCTCCGGGCGGGCGGCACGCTGGTGGCCCGCGGCGAGTTCTCCATCGTCATCGCCGGACTGGCGGCCGCCACCGAGCCGCGTGTGGTGCCGCTGGCCACCGCGTACGTCCTGATCCTGGTGATCCTGGGGCCGCTCGCCGCCCGCTGGACCGAGCCCGCGGTCCACAGGGTCGGGTCCTGGCTCCGCCACAGCCCTCGGCCGCGGCCGCCGAGAGGCGCGGAGAGGGGGGCGTCCGCCACGGACGGGGCCGTGGCGCCCGCGTCGGGTGGCTGATCACTTCCGGGCCTCCGTGCACGCGGTGCGGTCATCTCGAACGCCGGATCGAGCAGTGTCCGCGATCGGGCGATCAGGACGCGCGGAAGCGCCTGCCCCCGGGAATGCCCGTGGGCACGTGGATCCGTGACGTCACTCCCGCGCCTGCGAAGGGAGCAGAGCGGTGTGAGTGCCGTACCCGCCGGCTACTCGCAGGGCATCGATCCCGAGCGCGCCCCGAAGTACGCCGCTGATCACTTCTGGGCGTTCTGCCCCACGTAGAAGAGCAGCCAGACGAAGCCCGCGAAGGCGTGTGTGGCGAAGACGTACACGAAGACGCGCAGCGCGACGCCGCGCTCCTTCCAGCGCTCGCTCTCGCGCTCGCTCTCGCGCACGGTCTCACTCATCGGCGCATCCTCCCGGCCCGGGCCCGGGCACGGCGCTCCGGGGCCTCCAGCGTAAGGGCGGAATAGTCCCGGGGTGGCGTCCGTTCCAGATGACAGTTTAAGATTCAACCAACTGGACCCTGGAGGCGAAGCGCGATGCAGTTCGGAATCTTCACCGTCGGTGACGTGACCACCGATCCCACCAACGGTCGCACCCCGACCGAGAACGAGCGGATCAAGGCGACGGTCGCCATCGCGCTGAAGGCCGAAGAGGTCGGCCTGGACGTCTTCGCGACCGGCGAGCACCACAACCCGCCGTTCGTGCCGTCGTCCCCGACGACGATGCTGGGACACATCGCGGCGCGGACCGAGAACCTGATCCTGTCCACCTCGACGACGCTGATCACCACCAACGACCCGGTGAAGATCGCCGAGGACTACGCGATGCTCCAGCACCTGGCGGACGGCCGCGTCGACCTGATGATGGGCCGCGGCAACACCGGGCCGGTCTATCCGTGGTTCGGCCAGGACATCCGTCAGGGCATCCCGCTCGCCATCGAGAACTACGCCCTGCTCCACAAGCTGTGGAGGGAGGACGTCGTCGACTGGGAGGGCAAGTTCCGCACACCGCTGCAGGGCTTCACCTCCACCCCGCGGCCGCTGGACGGCGTCCCGCCGTTCGTGTGGCACGGCTCGATCCGCTCGCCGGAGATCGCCGAGCAGGCCGCGTACTACGGCGACGGCTTCTTCCACAACAACATCTTCTGGCCGGCGGAGCACACCAGGCGGATGGTCGCGCTCTACCGCAAGCGGTACGCGCACTACGGGCACGGCACGCCGGAGCAGGCCGTAGTCGGCCTCGGCGGCCAGGTGTTCATGCGCAGGAACTCCCAGGACGCGGTCAGGGAGTTCCGCCCGTACTTCGACAACGCCCCCGTCTACGGGCACGGCCCGTCGCTGGAGGACTTCACCGAGCAGACGCCGCTGACGGTCGGCTCCCCGCAGCAGGTCATCGAGCGGACCCTCGGCTTCCGTGAGGTCGTCGGCGACTACCAGCGCCAGCTGTTCCTGATGGACCACGCGGGACTTCCGCTGAAGACCGTCCTGGAGCAGCTCGACATCCTCGGCGAGGAGGTCGTGCCGGTGCTGCGCAAGGAGTTCGCCAACCTGCGGCCCGCCGGGGTCCCGGACGCCCCGGTCCACCCGGCCGTGGCCGCCGCCCGCGACACGAGCACGAACGGGACCACCGGCACCACCGGCACCACCGGCAAGGAGGACTGACCATGGACCAGCTGAGGCTCGTCGCCGTGTCGGCGGGGCTGAGCACCCCCTCGTCCACCCGGCTGCTCGCGGACCGGCTGGCCGAGGCGGCCCAGGAGCGGCTGGCGGAGCGGGACCGGAAGGTGGAGGTCGAGGTCGTCGAGCTGCGCGATCTGGCCACCGCCATCGCCAACAACCTGGTGACCGGCTTCCCCTCGCCCACGCTCGGCGCAGCGATCGACGCGGTCACGAAGGCGGACGGCCTGATCGCCGTGTCCCCGGTCTTCACGGCCTCGTACAGCGGACTGTTCAAGTCGTTCTTCGACCTGGTGGACCCGCAGGCGCTCACCGGGAAGCCGGTCCTCGTCGCGGCGACCGGCGGCACCGCCCGGCACTCGCTCGTCCTCGACCACGCACTGCGGCCGCTCTTCGCCTATCTGCGGGCGCTGGTCGTGCCGACCGCCGTGTACGCGGCGTCGGAGGACTGGGGTTCCGGGGGCGACGAGTACACCGAGGGGCTGCCCGCACGGATCCGCCGGGCCGGCGGGGAACTGGCCGAGCTGATGGCGAGCCGGCCCGCCCGCGACGAGGGGACGGACGAGCTGACGGAGTTCGACCGGCAGCTCGCGGACCTCCGCTTCGACTGAGCGGGCCGGTCCGGTGGACTGACCGATCCCGCGAAGCGATCCCGTGGGCCGCTGCACTGGGCTGATCCCGCGGGCCGATCCCTTCGGCCGGTCGGTCGGCGGGCCGGTTCCCGGTCGGGGACGGCACCGGGCCGTGGGCAGACGACCGGGCCGGTCGGCGGAGGCGGGGGCCCCACCCGGCAGACGGCGGGGCCCGGGGCCGACGGGGGCGATCGTCGGCCAGGCTCGGCCGTCCCGTCCCGGCAAGTCCTCCCGTCCGGGCTCTCCCGGCCCGGTCCGGTCAGCACCGGCTTTCGCGTCCGGTCCGGCGAAGCCCCGGGTGACGGGGGCGCACAGGGGCAGCAGCGCACGGCTTGCGACAAGCCGTGTGCGGCATCGCATACCGCTTGTCAGTGCCGCCTCCTATCGTTTCCGCCATGACTCCCGCACTCATCGGGCGCGAGCACCCCGTGAGCGTTCTGCGCGCCGAGGTCGGCCGGGCTACGGACAGCCACGGGGGCCTTGTGCTGGTCACGGGTGAGGCGGGCATCGGCAAGACCACCCTCGTCACCCAGGCCGCGCAGGAGGCCCGGCGGCGCGGCGCGCTGGTGCTCGGCGGATCGTGCTGGGATTCCGACAGCGCACCCGGGTACTGGCCCTGGGTCCAGGTGGTCCGGGCGCTGCGGCGGGCCGTCGGCGAGGAGGAGTGGGGGCGGGCCGAGGAGGCCGCGGGCGGGCGTCTGGCGGTGCTCCTCGGGGAGACGGGCGGGACGCGCGGCGGCGCGGGCGACGCCGGGGCAGCGGGCGACGGGCCCGAGGAGCGGCTCGCGCCCGACGGGGACAAGGAGCCGTTCGCGGTGTACGACGCGGTGACGACCGCGCTGGTCACGGTCTCGCAGAGCCGCCCCGTCGTGGTCGTGCTCGACGATCTGCACTGGTCGGACCCCGCGTCGCTGAAGCTGCTCGAGTTCGCTGCGCAGCACGCCTGGTTCGAGCGGCTGCTGCTTCTCGGCACGTACCGGGACGTCGAGGTGGAGACGCCCGGCCACCCGCTCCGGCAGCTGATCCTGCCGCTCGCCTCACGGGCGACGACGCTGACGCTCACCGGCCTGGAGCGCGACGAGGTGGGGGCGTTGATGGCCGTCACCGCGGGTCGCGAACCGGACCCCGCGCTCGTCGCGGAGGTGCACCGCCGCACCGGCGGCAATCCGTTCTTCGTCGAGCAGACCGCCCGGCTCTGGCACAGCGGCAGTCCGGTCACCGCCGTCGCGCCCGGCGTGCGGGAGGCGGTGCGGCGGCGACTCGGTCTGCTGCCGGGCCCCGTCGGCGCGCTGCTGACCACGGCCGCGGTGCTGGGGCGCGAGTTCCACCGTCAGGTGCTGGCCCTGGTGGCCGGGGCACCGGTCCCGCATGTGGACCGGCTGCTGGACCGGGCGGTGTCGGCCCGGTTGGTCACGGCACGGGAGTCGGGACGGTTCGCGTTCGCCCACGACCTGGTGCGGGAGACGCTGTACGACGCGCTGGACGAGTCGGACGCGCGCGCTCGCCACGGAGCCGTGGTGCGCGCGCTGGACGGCTCGGCCGGGCTGCCCGACCAGGTGCGGATCCTGCCCGGAGACCTCGCGGGGCACGCATATCTGGCGGGCGACGAACTGCCGCCCGAGCGCAGTGTCGAGCTGCTGGTGGAGGCGGCCCGCGACGCCGGGGGGCGGCTGGCATCGGAGGAGGCAGTGGGCCACTACCGCCGGGCCCTGGAGATCGCCGAGTCGGCGGCGGAACGCGCGGTGTCCGCGCACGGTGCCGAACAACCGGGCACCGACCCGCACGGTGCCGAGCCATCGCGTACGGACCCGCACGGGGCCGAACCGGCGGAGGCGGACGACGGGGCACGCTCCGCCCGCGCCGACCGGACGGATGCGCACGATTCCGACGCGGCGCGGGCGCTGAGGCGGCGGGCCGCGCTGGTGGCGCTGGACCTCGGCGGGGAGCTTCACCACCACGGCGCCGCCGCGGAGTCCTGGATGGTGTTCGACAGGGCGGCGGCGCTCGCCGCCACGCTGGACGACGGCGAGCTGCTCGCCCGGGTCGCCATCACCCTGTACTCGCACAGCGCCCTGGCGGACAGCCCCACCCGCAGCCGGAGCACGGCGCTGCTGCGCGATGCGTACCGCGCGCTGACGGGCGGCGGCACCGACCCCGGCCGACCGGATCCCGACAGGCTCCCTCCGGAGCTGATCGCCCAGGAGCTCGCGGGGCTGTCCACGACGCTCGCCCGCCGCGGCGAGGACGACGACGCCCTCGCCTTCTCGCTCTGGGCCCGGCACGACTCCATCTGGGGGCTCGGCACGTCCGAGGAACGGCTCGCCCTCACGGACGAGATGGCCGCGGTGGCACGCCGCACGAGGAACCGGGACATGGAGTTCCATGCCACCTCGATGCGCTGGGTCACACTGCTGGAACTCGACGACCCCCGCTATCTGGACCAGCTCCGGATCGCGCGGGCCGTAGCCGAGCGGATGGGGGTGCGCCGCACGGACCTCGGCGTCTCCGTGGACCAGTGCCTCGTCGCCGCGCTCAACGGCCGCTTCGACGAAGCCGAGGGGCACCTCGCACAGGTGACCGACCTGGGTCACGAGCATTCCCCCTTCGCCTTCATGGCGCTGCACATCGTGTGGGGACTACGGCTGCTCCGGGGCAGGTTCGCGCAGGCGGAGGAGATCCTGGGGCAGCTGGGCTCGGCCGGGCACCCGTATCCGGGGCTGCTGGAGGGCATCACGGCCGCGGAGCTCGGCGACCGGGCCCGCACGCTCCGGGTGGTGGCCGAACTGGAGGCACTGCCCGAGCCCTTCCCGCGCATCTTCGAGCCGCTGTGGATCCGTCTGCGGGCACAGGCGGCTGCCCTGTCCGGCGACGAGGCGCTGATCTCGTCGGCGCGGAACGCCCTGGAGCCGTACCGGGGCCAGTGGGTCGTGTCCCTGTACGGCTGTGACATCAGCGGTCCCGTCGATCTGTGGCTCGGCCTGCTCGATGCCGCGGCGGGCCGCTGGGACGAGGCCGTGGGGGAGCTCGACTCGGCGGCAGCGTCGGCGGACCGGCTCAGCGCCCGCCCCTGGGCGCTGCGTGCACGATCGGCCCTGGCCGGGGCGCTGATCCGCCGCGGCACGGAGTCCGACCGGGCCAGAGCGGGGGAACTCGATGCCCGTGTGGCCGAGGAGGCGAGGGCCCTGGGCGTGGAGGCGGCCGGCGCGGCCCCGGTGGCATGGCCGTCGACGGGGCGGGCGGAGCCGGGGAAGGCGGACGACGGGGAAGCCGGTGCCCCGTCGGGCGAACGGTCCACGGCGCGGGCACAGTCCGCGCCGGCCGGCCCGCGGCCCCGCCCCGACGCGCCACAGAGCCCGCGCCCCCACGGGGCGGGTGCGCCCGCGCGGGCGACCCAGGCGCCACCGGCGTCGCGGTCCGCCCACCACCCCGGGTCGGTCGAGTCGGCCCAGTCGGCCCGGGCCCAGGCGGATCAGTCGGCCCAGGCGGATCAGGCGTCGTTCTCCCAGGCCGGCCCCTCAGCCCCGGAGCCGAGTCCCGAACCGCCCGGGCGGTCCGCGCAGGCCGTGTTTCGGCGCGAGGGCGCCGTATGGCTGCTGGCCTGGGAGGGCCGTACCGTCCATGTCCCCGATGCCAAGGGCCTGCGTGACCTCGCGGCTCTGCTCGCCGCCCCGGGCACCGATGTCCCGGCCGTTCGGCTCCTCGCCGCGGGATCGGGCGAAACCGCCGTCGCCGCACGGAGCTTCGGCGGCGATCCGGTACTGGACGAGGAGGCCAAGGCCCGGTACCGCAGACGCCTGGAGCAGCTCGACGACGCGATAGACCATGCGACGGCCTCGGGGGACGACGACCGCGCCGCCGCGTACGACCGCGAACGTGCGGCGCTCCTCGACGAACTCCGCAGCGCGGCCGGGCTGGGCGGCCGCACCCGCCGTCTCGGCGACGAGGCCGAGCGTGCCCGCAAGGCGGTCACGGCCCGCATCCGTGACACGCTCCGTAAACTCGGCACGCTGCACCCCGAGTTGGCCGCTCATCTTCGCGCGTCCGTCTCCACGGGCTCCGCGTGCGCGTACCGGCCCGAGCGGCCGGTGCGGTGGCGGCTCTGAGGCGCGGCGCCCTCCGGCGCACGGAACCCTCTGGCACGGCACCTTTTGAGGAACGGCAGCGTCCGCTCGCCCGTCGACGGTGTGGACCCCGGCCGGTCCGCTCCGGCACGTACCGGCGCGGGTACGGCCCGGGCCCGCAACCCCACCGACCGGGACCGGGACCGGGCGGCGGGGTCGGACGACCCGGCCCCGTGACCGCCGGAGCCGGGCCGAGTCGGGCCGAACCTGAACTGAACTGAGCCGATCTGAGCCGATCTGAGCTGAACTCTGAACTGCGCTCTCTCAGCTCACAGTTCCACCACGTCGGCCACCACGCAGCCCACGTTGTCCGGTCCGCCCGCCTCATTGGCGAGGGCGATCAGTTCCCGAACCGCCTGCTCGGGATCGGCGACACCGGCCGCCACACGACGCAGCTCCGTTTCCGGGACCACGGTGAACAGCCCGTCGGAGCACAGCAGATAGCGGTCCCCGGCCTGCGCGTCATGGAGACGCAGATCGGGTTCGGCAGGTGTGTCCGCTCCGTCGAGTGCCTTGAGCAGCATCGCGCGCTGGGGGTGGGAGCCGGCCTCGTCCTCGGTGAGGCTCCCGTCGTCGATCATCGCCTGGACGACCGTGTGGTCATGGGTGATGCGGAACATCCGCCCATCGCGCAGCAGATAGGCGCGGGTGTCGCCGATGTGGACGAGACCGAGCCGGGAACCGGTCCAGAGCAGTGCCGTGAGGGTGGTGCCGGAGGCCGGGAGGTCGCGGACCGCACGGTGGGCCAGCCGCACCGCGTCGGCCAGCAGGTTGAGCAGTTCACCGGATTCGGCGGACACGCTCTCCAGCGGACGCAGGGCGTCGATCGCCGCGCCGCCCGCCCGGGCCCCACCGCCGCCGTAGCCGTCGGCCACGGCGAGCAGACGCGGGCCCGCGTACACGGAGTCCTGGTTGGTGTCGCGGACGAGGCCGCGGTCGGAGAGGGCGGCGTAACGCATCCCCAGAGGTGCGCCGAGTCGTCGCATCGGACGGTCCTTTCCCGCTGCCGCGTCGGACAGCCGGTCGACGAGGAAGACCGCGAGGTCGCGCCGCGCCGCCGTCTCGGCCTCCACCCGCGCCCAGTAGGCGCGGATGTCCCGGGCCGCCGCGTCCGGGTCCGTCGCGTGGAGTGCGCAGACGGAGCGGATACGGGCGAGCGGCATGCCGATGCGCCGCAACCAGGCCACCAGCCGGGCGTGCTCCAGCTGCGCCGGGTCGTAGTAGCGGTAGCCGGTGAAGGGGTCGACCCGGACCGGGCGCAGCAGGCCCTGCTCGTCGTAGCGGCGCAGCGTCTTCGCCGAGAGCCGCGCCGCCCGTGCGAACGCCCCTATGGTCAGCAGCCCCATACCGGCTTCCCCGCTTCCTCCTCGTACCGGGCGCCTCGCCCGGTACGGCCGATGCTGGGGCTTCCCCCGCCGGGAAGGTCAACAGCCGGCCGTCACCGGAGGAAGAAGGACGAGAGGGCGACGGCCGGTGGTTCCACCCCCGTGGGAACCACCGGCCGTCACCCCCCGCGCCTCCCTCGGAACCGCGAGACCGCGAGAGCACGGCTCGTGCTCGGGGGGTCAATCGGCACGTCAACGCGTCACCGGCCACCGGTACGGGCCCGGCGGCCGCCCGGTGCGGCCCCACGTGCCTTCGGACGCCCGGCGGCCGTCGCCTCAGCGGCGGTTGTACAGGCGCATGGTGATGGCGCCGAAGCCGAGCACGAACAGCCCCGCCCAGCCCAGGGTCCAGGCGATGTCGGCCGTCGGCCAGTTGCCGGCCATCAGCTCCCGTACGGCCGTGGCCAGATGGGTGACCGGGCTGTTGTTGACGAACGCCTGCAGCCAGCCCGGCATCGTCTTCGGCTCGACGAAGACATTGCTCAGGAAGGTCAGCGGGAAGATCACCATCATGCTGACGCCCATCACGGACTTCTCCGTGCGCAGCAGCAGCCCGAACATGGTCCAGATCCAGGAGAAGGAGAAGGAGAAGACCAGCAGCAGCGCCACGCCCATCAGGAGGCCCATCGGCCCGCCCTCGGGCCGGTAGCCGATGATCATGCCCACCGCCAGCATCACGGCGGAGGCGATGACGTACCGGACGACATCGCCGAGGAGATAGCCCACCATCGGCGCGGGCCGCCAGATCGGCAGGGTGCGGAAGCGGTCGAAGACGCCCTTGTCGATGTCGGTGTTGATGGCGACGCCGGTGTACATCGTGATCATCACGACGCTCATCACCAGGATGCCGGGCAGCAGGAACTGGATGTACGCGTCGACCGAACCGGCCAGCGCCCCTCCGAAGAGGTACGTGTACATCAGGACCATCATGATCGGGAACGCCGTGACGTCGAAGAGCTGCTCCGGCACATGCTTGATCTTGAGCATGGCGCGCCAGCCGAAGGTCATGGACGCGGAGAGGGCGCTCGGCCGCGGTGGGCGCTCCCTGGCGACGAGCAGGGCCGCCAGGGACTCCGCCTTCGGAGCGGTGAACGTCAGGTCCTCGGCTTCCTGGGTGGCTGCGGTGCTCATGCGACGGTTTCCTTCTCGGTCTCGGGCTTGCGGTCGGTGAGGGCGAGGAAGACCTCGTCCAGGCTGGGCTGGCCCAGCGCGAAGTTGTCGACGGTGATGCCCTCGCGGGCCAGCTCGGCCAGCGCCCGGGCGGCCTGTTCCGCCGCTCCGAGCTCCGTGCCGTGGCCGTTGACCCGGGCCGTCAGGGCGACCGGGTCCGTGTCGAGCTGGACCGCGGCGTTCAGCGCGACGGTGAGGACGCGCTCGGCGTCCGGGCGCCGGGCGGCGTCGCGCAGCCGTACGTGGACGGCCCCGGAGCCGACGGACGACTTCAGCTCGCCCTTGGTGCCCTCGGCGATCACGCGGCCGTGGTCGATGACGGCGATCCGGGAGGCCAGCTGGTCGGCCTCGTCGAGGTACTGCGTGGTGAGCAGGACCGTCGTGCCCTGGGCGACGACGGCCCGCACGATGTCCCAGACCTGGTTGCGGCTGCGCGGGTCGAGACCGGTGGTCGGCTCGTCCAGGAACAGCAGGTCCGGTGTGTTGAGGATCGACGCGGCGATGTCGATCCGGCGCCGCATGCCGCCCGAGTAGTTCTTGACCTGGCGGTCGGCGGCGTCCGTCAGCCCGAACGCCTCGAGCAGCTGTTCGGCCCGCACGCGCGAGGCCTGCTTCCCGTGGCCGAGGAGCCTGCCGAGCAGGAGCAGGTTCTCCGCGCCGGTCAGGTCCTCGTCCACCGAGGCGTACTGCCCGGTGAGGCTGACCCTGCTGCGCACCGTGTCGGCGTCCTTCAGCACGTCGCTGCCGAAGACCAGCGCCTCGCCGCCGTCCGGCCTGAGGAGGGTGGCCAGCATCTTCACCGTGGTCGTCTTGCCGGCGCCGTTCGGCCCCAGGAGGCCGTAGACCGTGCCGGCGGGCACCCGGAGATCGACACCGTCGACGGCCCGGTTGTCACCGAACACCTTCACCAGGCCGTTCGTCTCGATGGCCAGATCTGTACTCATCGTCGAGTTCCTTCGGTTCCTTCGCTGTGGCGGTCGCGGTCGCGGTCCGCGGATGGTGGGGAGTGCGGGCGGGAGGGCCGGGCCGGTCGGCGGGCTCCGGGACGTTCGGGTCGGTGGGGCGTTCGGGGTCCGGTGGGGTCAGGAGATGTACGGGCGGGCGGCACGGGCGTCGCGGAGTGCGAGGCCCCACCAGGCGAGCTGGTCGAGCATCGGCCCCACGGACCTGTCCTGGTCCGGCTCGAACAGGTCCTCCAGGAGGTTCAGACCGACGCCGTTGCGCAAACTCACCGCATGCAGCTCGGTGAAAACGGAACGCAGCTGCTCGACCGCGTACAGTCCGCGTGAGCCGTGGCCGTAGCTCACGAAGGCGACCGGCTTGGCCCGCCACTCGTCGTACGCGTAGTCGATGGCCTGCTTCAGCGAGGCCGGGAACGAGCGGTTGTACTCCGGGGTGACGACGACGAACGCGTCGGCGCGGGCCACCTCGTCGGTGAACCCCAGGATCCCGGTGGTGGCCCGGCCCGGATAGTGCGCCGGGAAGTCGTAGTCGATCAGGTCGACGACGGAGAGCTCCAGATCGTCACGCGGTGCGGCCCGCTCGGCGAACCACCGTCCCACGGCCTCACCGACGCGCCCCTCGCGCGTGCTGCCGATGATGAGGGCGACGCGCAGCGGCGCCTCCCCCTCCTCGCCGCGAGGCTCCCGGACGTCCCGTTCCTCCTCCCGGTCCCGTTTCAGGTGCTGCTCGTGCACGAGGCGCCTCCTCCCGTTTTCCCCCGGGACCCGGCCGTGCCCCGGTCCCACCCCGTGGGCGCGAGACCGCGAGGCGCGGCCGCCAGATCGGATCTGGCGGCCGCGCCTCGCGAGGGTCCCGTGGGGAGGAGAGGTCAGTCCTCGTGCACGTAGAAGGTGTAGAACATCACGCAGAACGTCGCCGCCGCGATGATCACGGACAGGACGACCGACGTGAGGATGCTGTCGCCGGACAGGCTGTTGAGGTAGCCGACCGAGCAGCCGACGAGCGCCGCGTACGCCACCGCGCGCAGCTCCCGCGGGAGGCTGTGCTGGTAGCGGCCGAGCGCGTAGCAGAGCCCCGCGATCACCAGGCAGGAGATGAGCCCGATCGCGAACTGCGCGCCTGCGGACTCACCGGACATGCGGGCGATGAAGGACGTGTAGAGGCCGTAGATCACGCCGATCACGGCCGGCAACGCGATGCCGAGGGTGGTGCCGTGGTGCCGCTCGGGCACCGCCGCGTGGACCATGGCAGAACTCCTTCCGCTCCCCCTGACTCCCCTTCCCACCAGCGCACACCCGGGCGGCGGGTGCGGCAAGTGGATCAGGCGCGGGGGCTCCCGCGATCCGCGCGGTCCGGCGCCGTGCGTCGCCGGAAGGCCCGCCGCATCCGCGCCCAGGGGCGCGTCCTCCGGGTCCGGCACCGCCCGCGGGCGTTACCTCGAACGGCCCATCTGGAATGTCCGCGGCAGACCGCCCGGCCCATGCTGGCGCCATGAGCCAACACACTGCACGGAGCACGCCCGGAGCGGGACCGGAGTCCGGCTGGGCCGCGGGGGGCACCCTCTTCGCCGGCGTCCTGATGATGGTCACCGGTGTCATCAGCCTCTTCGAGGGGATCGCCGGAATCGTCGAGGACGAGGTCTACGCCCGGGTCGGCAACTACGTCTTCTCCTGGGACCTCACCGCCTGGGGCTGGGTCCATCTCGTCCTCGGGATCCTGGTGGCGGTCACCGGCTGGGGGATCCTCAAGAACATGGAATGGTCGCGGTACCTGGGCGTCGCCCTGGCATCGCTGAACATCATCGTCCAGTTCCTGTTCCTGCCCTACCAGCCGGTGTGGGCGATCTTCTCCATGGCCATCTCGGTGTTCATCATCTGGGCGCTGGTGACGACGGAGTCGCGCAACACGGTGTGACGACGGAGTCGCGCACGGTCCGATCGGGCACGGACGCCGGCGACCCGGCCGACCGCACCCGCGGTCACGCCGGGCGGCGCCTCAGCCGCCGTTCGCCATCAGCTCGAACTCGAACGGGTCGTGCGACGAGAAGATGCGCACGAGACGTGGATGGGCCCGGCGCAGCCGCGTCAGCCGCTCCAGCTGTCCCAGCCGCGTCTCGTGGTCGTCCGCGACGAGCCGCTGGTGGAGCGCGAGCGCCCGGGGGCAACGCGGGCGGCGCAGATCGATCTCGCCGTGGAAGAAGTAGGCGTCCCCGGCGTGCAGCAGCCAGCGGTCCGGCTCCTGGACGGCGACGGCGCTGTGACCGCGGGTGTGGCCGGGCAGCGGCACCAGCAGGATGTCGGGGGCGCGCAGCACCCGCGAGGCGGGGAAGCCCATCCAGTCCGAGTCGGCGTGGTCGTGGACGACCCAGTCGACGCCGTGCGCCCACTGGGCGGGCAGGTAGCGGTTCGCCTCGAGTCGGGTGTCGCGCCGCATCGCCGCGCGGTACTCGTCGGCCATGACGTGGACGCGGGCGTGCGGGAAGTCGGCGAGCCCGCCCGCGTGGTCGAGGTCGAGGTGGGTGATAACGATGTCCCGCACGTCGTACGGGTCGTAGCCCAGTGCGCGGACCTGGTGGACGGCCGTGCGCGACAGGTCGAGCACCGGCCGCATCGTGTGGCGGAAGAGTGCGCCGAGCCGCCTCGGATCGGAGACCTCGGCGGCGCCCAGACCGGTGTCGACGAGGACGAGCCCACTCCCGGTCGCGATCAGCAGGCAGTGCGCCACGAGCGGTGTACCGCCCAGGGGGCGCATCGGCGCGCAGTCGAGGTGGTGGATGGTGATGGCCGAGCGCCGCTGACGGGGCGGGGTGGTACGCACAGACATCTGTGCCTCCTGCTCACAGGGGGATACCCGGCGCGAGACGGCCGGGCTGGGAGAGGATGGTGGCTGTGCTGTTGTGCTCGGCGGACCGTTCGCTCGTGGCTCCGGTCCCGGAAGGCGCTCATACGGACGACCGCGTCGTGCGCGGTCGGTCCGTCTTGCATCTCGCCCTGCCTCCACAGCAGTTGCGCCACTTACACCGTAAGTACGAGACAGGAGCGAAGCACTTACGCTGTAAGTCGTCAAGCGTTACCGCACGTAGCCACCCGAAAGAGGAGCCGTCGTTCATGGCCCGAGGAGCACGACCTGAAGTCCCCGGACCTCGCGAGCCGTTGAGCCGGGACCGCATCGTCGGGGCGGCACTGGTGATCATCGACGAAGAGGGTGTGGAGGCGCTGTCGATGCGCCGTATCGCGGCCCGCCTCGGCGTCCAGGCCATGTCCCTCTACAACCATGTGCGGAGCAAGGACGACATTCTGGACGGGGTGACCGAGTTCATCACGACCGACATGCGGATGCCGCGCCGGGTGACCGGTGGCTGGGAGGAGGGCATCCGCGACATCGCCTACGGCTTCCGCAGGGCGTCCCTGCGCCACCCGCGGGCCTGCGAACTGGTGCTGATGCGGCAGTTGTCCACCCCCACCGCGCTCGCACCCGTCGACACGATGATCGCGATGATGCTCGACCACGGATTCGACGAGGAGATCGCGGTGCACGTGCTGCGGCTCTTCATCTCCTTCCAGGTCGGCACCCTCCTGCAGGAGGTCCGCAGCGCGCCGGGGTCCGGCCGCGAGGCCCGGGGCCCGGAGGAGCGTCTGGCGGCCCGCACCGCCTACTTCGCCGGCTCCGGCTTCCCCGCCGTCGCGAAGGTCGCGCCGATCCTGGCCGTGAACGACCACGAGGCCGAGTTCGCCTTCGGCGTCGAACTGCTCGTCTCGGCGCTGCGCGGCCTGGCCCCGGTCGCACAGGACTGACGCGGACGGCCGTGCCCGGGCCGGGCCCGGCGAGGACCCGGAGCCGCACGGCGGAACCCGCGCAGTGACGCACCCCGGGGCGCGGGCACGCCGCAACGCGGCCCGGCTCCGCCCCGGGGTCCACCGAGTGGCCGAACCCCGGACGGGGGCGCACGCTGGTGCGTATGAGATCGAGCCATGGCATACGGAACGCCGTCATGGCCGCCGCGGCCGCCGTCGCGCTCGCGGCAGGGATGACCGGCTGTTCGAACGACAGTGGCGAGACGCCGAAGTCGGTGGCGTCCAAGGCGGGTGAGGCCGTCGAGTCGGCGACCGCGGCCGCGGCCTCCGAGATGGCGAAGATCAAGGGCGGTCTGAACGCCAAGGCCGATGTGAAGGCCGGCCCGACGGAGGCCGAGAACAACCGCCTGTCCAACGAGATCACCGCGACGAACCCCACCGACAAGGCCGCCGACTACACGGTCCTCGTCAACTGGAAGGACAGCAGCGGGAATCTGCTCGACTCGACCGTCGTGTCGATCGACGCGGTCCCCCCGGGCGGCACGAAGTCGGCGACGGCGCAGACCCATCGGGACCTGTCCGGTACGCCCCCGGCCGAGATCGGGCAGGCGGTCCGGCACTGAGGGCCCGCCACGGCGGCTGAGCCACGCCGGCCCGGCCGCCGACGGCCGTCCGGGCCGGGTCGGGCCGGGTCGGGTCGGGTCGGGCCTGGTCGGGCCTGGTCGGGTCGGGTCGGGTCACGGTGCCGAACCCTTCCGGGCCGTGGGCCGTTGGCCGGTCATGGAGCCGGGAATCGCAGGGCGGCGCGCCGCCGCGTGGACCGCGGGAGCACTGCTCGCCGGGGTGTCGGTGGTCGTCGGATGCCGGGCACTCGACATCGACGGAGCGACGCCCGTGCCCCAGTTGCTCGCGTTCCTGCCGTGGCTGCTGCTGCCCGCCGGACTGGCGCTGCCGCTCGCCGCGTTCGCCCGGCGGCGGGTCCTCCTGGTCTGGGCGCTGGCCGTGCTCGCCGTCACCGGCTGGTACGTGCGGCCCTACGGACCGGAGCCCGGCCCTCCGCGCGGGCCCGTCGTCGCCCGGGTCGAAGTGCTCACCGCCAACGTGGAGTTCGGGCGGGCCACCCCCGACCTGATCGCCGCGGTCCGGCGCGAGCGGCCCGACCTCGTCTTCGTCCAGGAATGCGACCGCTCCTGCTCCGCCGCGCTCGCGACGGGTGTCCCCCGCGGCGACTACCCCTACCGCCGTGTCGTCGAGGGCGACCTCGCCGCGGGCTCCGCGATCCTCTCCGTCCATCCGCTCAGCGGCACCGACGGGATCCCGGGCGAGCCCGCCATGCCGGGCGCCGAGACGACGATCGGCGGGCGCACGGTCCGGCTGCAGCTCGCCCACCCGCTGCCGCCCGTCCCCGGCGGCCTCGCGGACTGGCGGTCGGGCCTCGCCCGGGTACGGGCCTGGGCGGCCGGCAGCAGAGGAAGCCCGGCCGTCCTCGCGGGCGACTTCAACGCCGGACAGGACCACGCCGCCTTCCGCCGTGTCCTCGACGCGGGCGGGCTGAACGACAGCGCCCGCCTCGGCGGGGCGTTCCGGACCCCGTCCTGGCCGGCCGCCGCACCACGGCCGCTGGGCACGCAGATCGGCCATGTGCTGGTGAGCGATGATTTCGGCGTACGCGGCGCACGGTTCCTCGACCTCCGGGGGACGGACCACCGCGCACTGATCGTCGGCCTCGACCTGCACAAGGGGTGACCGTGAAGGAGCGCGTACGACTGGCCCCGCCGGCGTGGCTGGTGTCCGGGCTGCGCCCGCAGCCCACACCGGTCAACTGGGCGGCGGTCGCCCGCGCCTCCGTGGCGCTGTCGGCCCCCCTGGCCGTGGGCTTCGCCGTCGGCCGGCCGGTGTACGGGGCGCTGGTGTCGATGGGCGCGCTCTCCGGAGTCATCGGTGACACCGCCGACGCCTACCGGATGCGGATCTTCAACATCGCCGTGCCGCAGCTCTTCGGCGCCGTCGGCGTCACGCTCGGCACGCTCGTGTACGACGACGCCCTCCTGGCCGTCGCCGTCCTCACGGGCGTGGCCCTCGTCTCCGGAATGATCTCGTCGATCGGTGCGGTCGCCTCGGTCTCGGGGCTGCTGCTCCTGCTCAACGCGGTGGTCGGGGCGGGGCTGCCGATGCCCAGCCCCTGGTGGACGGCACCGCTGCTGCTCGGTCTCGGCGGTCTGCTCGTGCTCGCGCTGGCCCTGCTCGGCTGGCCGCTGCGCGGGGGCGCGCCCGAGCGGTCGGCGGTCGCCCGCGCCTACCGGGCGGTCGCGGACCTGCTGGAGGCGGCGGGCGGCGGCGCGTACGACGAGCGCCGCCAGGCGGTCACGCAGGCGCTGGACGACTCGTACGACCTGATCCTCGCCCGCCGTGCCCGTGACCACGGCCGAAACCCCACGCTGGTGCGGCTGCTGGCCCAGCTCAACGCCCTGATCCCGGTCGTCGAGGCGGCCCCGGCCGCGCACCAGCGGGGCCGACCGCTGCCCGCCGCGATCCCCGCGGAGGTACGCACCCTCGCGGACACCGTCGAACGAGGCCGCACGAGCCCTCACGAGCCGGCCCTGCCACCGCCCGCCACACCCACCGAGCGTGCGGTCGACCACGCGCTGCGGCACGCGGCGACCGTCGTTCTCGGGACGGACCCCGACCCCCACAACGTGGACGACCGCCTCGGCCGGCCCGCCGCCCTGGGGATCCGCGTCCGCCGCACGGCGCGCGACGTGCTGTTCTCCGAGGCGTCCTGGCGTTACGGGCTGCGTCTCGCCCTGTGCATCGGCCTCGCCCAGTCGCTGGTCTCGATCGTGGAACTGGACCGGTCCTACTGGGTCGCCCTCACCGTCACCTTCGTGCTGAAGCCGGACTTCGGCTCGGTCTTCTCCCGCGCGGTGGGACGCGGACTGGGCACGGTGGCGGGCCTGGTGGTCGCCGCGGCCGTGCTGTCGGAGGTGCCGCGCGGCTGGTGGGACGTCCCCGTCATGATCGTCCTCGGCGCGCTCATCCCCGCGTTCTCCGCGAAGGGGTACGCCTTCCAGACGGCGGCGATCACCCCGGTGATCCTGTTGTTGTCCGACCTGCTCAACCGGCAGGGGATCGGGCTGGTCAGGGCACGTCTCGTGGACAGTCTGATCGGCTGTGCGATCGCGCTGGTCGCGGGGTACCTGCTGTGGCCGGAGAGCTGGCACAGCCGCATCGGGGACCGGCTCGCCGACTCCGTCGACCAGGCCGCCGGCTATGTGCGGCTGGCGTTCGGCGCCGGCGCCGACCAGGGCGAGCGGGTCCGGTCCAGGCGCCGGCTGTACCGGGACCTGTCGGCCGTGCGCTCGGAGTTCCAGCGGGCGCTCACCGAACCTCCGCCCACGGGCACGCGGGCGGCCGCGTGGTGGCCGCTCGTCGTCGCGGTCGAGCGGATCGCGGACGCGACCACCGCGGCCAGGGTCCGGGTGGACCACGGCGCCGCGCCGCCCGCGCCGGGCGAGGTCGACGACGTCGTACGGCACCTGCGCGAACTCGCGGAGGACATCCGCTCCCGGGACGAACAACCCACCGGGGTCCGCGCGGAGCTGGAGGGCGACGAGAGGAGCGTCCTCGAGCCGCTGCGCCGGGAGGTGACGGCGGCCCGCACGATCGCGTCCCCGTCACCCGTGTCCGGTGGCCCGGGTCCGTGAGCGCGGAGACGGACGTTCCGGCGCCGCCGCACCGGTCACGGGACGAGAGGCCACGGCCCAGGACCCGGCCGCGGTCGTCGGGACCCGGCGCCGCCGCACCGGCCACCGGTACGGGAAAGCGCCGGGGCTCAGGACCCGGCCGCCCGCACCCCGGTCACCGGGACGTGCCGCGCCCGTGGAGGCGCTCCATCTCCCGCCGGTCGCGCTTCGTCGGCCGTCCCGCGCCCCGGTCCCGCACCCCCATCGGGGCGGTGAGCTCGCGCGGCGGGGGCGGCGGGCTGTTGTCCACGTAGCACTGCACCGCGGCGGGCGCCCCGACGCGCTTGCGGATGATGCGGGACACCACCACGATCCGCTCCCGGCCCGCGTGGAAGAGGCGCACCTCGTCCCCGGCCTTCAGCGCGTGGGCGGGTTTGACTCGCTCGCCATTGACCCGGACATGACCGCCACGGCAGGCCGTCGCCGCCTGTGACCGGGTCTTGGTCAGCCGCACGGACCAGATCCAGCTGTCGACCCGCACGGTCCCTTCCGCAGCCCCTGGGGCCCCTGAGCCATCCGCCATACCACCGAGGGTACGGGGGACGACTACGATGCGCTCCGTCCCCCGTCGCGGAACCACCCCTTCAGCGCGGCCGAAGACCCTGATCCATCGCCACATGCCCTGCCACACAAGGACATTCGATGAGCAGCAACACCGGCAGAGGGCTCCAGCCCAACGTCCTCGGTACGTTCGACACCATCGTGATGGCGGTCGCCGGAAGCGCCCCCGCCTACTCGCTCGCCGCGACCACCGCGGTGCTGGTCGGCGCCGTGGGCATGGCCGGTCCCGCCGCACTGCTGTACTGCGCGATACCCATGCTCGGCATCGTCCTGGCCTTCGGCCGCCTCGGCCGGATCGACGTCAACGCCGGAGCCAGCTACTCCTGGGTGGGCCGTACGCTCCACCCGTTCCTCGGCTTCCTCTCCGGCTGGGCCCTGGTCGTCTCCGCGACGATCTTCATGGTGGCCGGCTCCCTGCCGGCCGGTGCGATGACCCTCGCGCTCTTCGACCCGGGCCTCGCCGACGACACCGCGCTCGCGGCGCTGGTCGGCGCGGGCTGGTTCCTGGTGATGCTGCTGGTGGTGCTGGGCGGCGCCCGGCTGACCGTGCGGGCGCAGCTGCTGATGACCGGCGTCGAGGTGCTGCTGCTGGTGCTGTTCCTCCTGGCCGCCCTGCTGCACAAGGGTGCGGCGGCCGCCTTCGACTGGTCCTGGCTGGGCTTCTCCCACTTCGACGGCGCCTCGGGCTTCGCGTCCGGCGCGCTCGTCGCCGCGTTCTACTACTGGGGCTGGGACGTCACGAGCAACCTCAGCGAGGAGACGCGCAACAGCCGCAGGACGGCCGGTGTCGCGAGCCTCGTCGGCGTCGGCGTGGTGCTGCTGCTCTTCGTGGCGTTCACGGTCGCCGTCAACGTCGTCCTCACGTCGGAGCAGATCCGGACCGGCAGCGGAAACGTCCTCGGCGTGCTGGGCGACGCGATCTGGCCCGGCGTCGGCGGCAAGCTGCTGATCGTCGCGGTCATGCTGTCGACGGTCGCCACCCTGGAGACGACCCTCATCCAGGTCACCCGCTCGCTGTTCGCGATGGGCCGCGACCGCACGATGCCCTCCGCGCTCGGCACGGTGCACGAGCGCTGGAACACTCCCTGGGTCGCGATCGCCGTGGTGGGCGGGGTCGCGCTGGTGATGCTCTTCGCCGCGATCGCCCTCGGCTCCGTCGGCGACGTGCTCTCCGACGCCGTGAACGCGATCTCCCTCCAGATCGCGGTGTACTACGGCCTCGCGGGCCTCGCCGCGGTCGCCGCGTACCGCGGCATGGTGCTGACGTCGGTGAAGAACTTCCTGCTCGGCGGGGCCTGGCCGCTGCTCGGCTCGGCCTTCATGTTCTGGATCTTCTTCGAGTCACTGGGCGAGCTGAGCACCGCCTCGATCGTGATCGGCCTCGGCGGACTGGCGGCCGGGGTGGTCCCGATGCTCTGGTACTGGCGGCAGGGCAGCACGTACTACCGGCCCGCGAAACTGGACGCGGCGCGGGCCATCGAGGCGGAGGCCGCGTACTCCGGCGCCTCCTCCACCCGGCACGAAGGTCCTCGCGACGCCATGGCGACGGACTTCTGACCGCAGAAAGCAGGCAGGGACATGGTTGCTGCTCGCCGCCGTTCCGAGCCGGTCTTCGACCCGGACTTCGGTGACCGCGCGCTCACGGAGGCCCGCCACGACATCGTGATCGGGCGCTGGCAGGGGGTGCGCGACCTGCTGCACGCCACCGGGCGGGACTGGCCGCGTCGTACCCACCGGCTGCGGCAGCTCTCGCACGCCGCGGCGGGTTCCTCGGCCGTGGAGGCGTGGTGGGCGGCCGAACCCGACAGCCCCGACGCGGCCGTGCTGCGCGCCGCGACCGCGGTCGTCCGGGTCTTCGACGACGCCATCGCGCGGGGCCGGGGCACGGCCGTGGACCGCGACCGGATCGACGTGGCGGTGATGGCCTGCATCGGTGCCGCCGAGGCGGCGCCCGCCGACCCCATGCCCTGGGTGTCGCTGCTGACGGTGGCCCGGCTCTACGACGGCGGTGTAGGGCGGCGCCAACTGCGCTCCTGGTGGGACGAGTTGCGTCGGCGGGACCCGGACAACATCGAGGGCCATGTGCAGTTGCTGCGCTACTGGTCGGCACGCTGGCACGGCACGCACGGCTCGATGTACGACGTCGCCCGCGACGCGGCGGGCGCGGCCCCGCCCGGCTCCCCGCTGCCGGTGCTCGTGCAGATCGCACGGGTGGAGGAGTTCCGCTACGTGGCGGAGGGCTCCCGCGGCCGGGCCCCGGTACGCGACTTCGGCCAGCACTGGAAGCACGAACTGGCGGTGACCGAGGTACGGCGCACCTGGGAGCGGTGGATCGGCGGCCGGCCTGACGGACCGGTCCTCCCGGAGGAGGTGGCCGAGCTGAACTATCTGACGCACGCCGCCTGTTACGCCGGGGAGACGGACGTGGCGCGCCGGCTGTTCACCATGCTGGGCGCGCGGGCGGCACGGGTCCCCTGGTCGTACACGGGCGACCCCGCCGAGCAGTTCGTCCGGTTCCGCACGGCGGCCGACCCTGACTGACGCCCCCGTCCCCCGTGGGCCCGGCGGGAGCGACCGGGCCCACGGGGCTCACCGGGGTCAGACGCCGATGTCGCGGCCGTCCTTGCGGTAGACGGCGACGACCGACGGGCGCACGACCCGGCCCGGCCCGTCGGGCCACGCCGAGGCGGGCTTCTCGACGGTCGCTCCGTCGATCTCGCCCGGGTGCTGGACCGCGACGAGCACCCGGCGGTCCTGGATGATCGGACCGCAGGTCTCGGCGCCCTTCGGGACCGTGAGGAACTGCTTCAGCTCACCCCGGCGCTCACCGGTCGTCGCGACGCCGAACAGGCCGTCGTGCGAGCCGAGCTGGGCGCCGTCGGTGGAGATCCACAGGTTGCCGTGCGGGTCGAAGGCCACGTTGTCCGGGCAGGAGATCGGGCTGACCGTCTCCTTGGGGTAGCCGGCGAAGTACGTGGCCGGGTCCTCCGGGTCGCCGGCGACCAGGAAGAGCCGCCAGGCGAAGCCGTCGGAGGACGGGTCGTCCCAGTGCTCGGCGAGCTCCAGGACCTGGCCGTGCTTGTTGAGGTTGCGCGGGTTGGCCTCGTCCGCGCCCGGCTTGCCGGCCTTGCCGCGGTCGGTGTTGTTCGTCAGCGCGACGTACACCCGGCCCGTGCGCGGGCTCGGCTCGACGTCCTCGGGGCGGTCCATCTTCGTGGCGCCGACCTTGTCGCCGGCGAGGCGGGTGAAGACGTACACCTCCTCGGCGGTCATGCCCGGGACGTGCGAGACGTCGCCGGTGGCCAGGGGGATCCACACGCCGCTGCCGTCGAACTCGCCGTCGTTCGGGAGCTTGCCGGTGCCGTCGATGTCCTGGGGGGAGTCGCCGGTGAGCTTCGCGACGTACAGCGTGCCCTCGTCCAGCAGCGTCAGGTTGTGCTCGCGGGCGGCCCGGCTGTCGCCCTTCTTCATCCGCTTCGACGAGACGAACTTGTAGAAGTAGTCGAAGCGCTCGTCGTCGCCCATGTACACGACCGGGCGGCCGTCCCGGGTCAGCCGGGGCTGCGCGGCCTCGTGCTTGAAGCGGCCGAGGGCCGTCCGCTTGCGGGGCGTCGAGTCCGGGTCGTACGGGTCGAGCTCGACGACCCAGCCGAAGCGGTGGGACTCGTTGGGCTCCTGGGCGGCGTCGAAACGCTTGTCGAAACGCTCCCACTTGCGCTCGGTGGCACCGGTGGTCAGGCCGTAGCGCTTGTCCGTCGCGCTCGTGCCGTTGGCGAAGTACTGGTTGAAGTTCTCCTCGCCGTGGAGCGTGGTGCCCCAGGGGGTGGTGCCGCCCGCGCAGTTGTTGAGCGTGCCGAGGACCTTGGTGCCGGTCGGGTCGGCGGAGGTCTTCAGCAGGTCGCTGCCCGCGGCCGGGCCGGTGAGGCGGAACTCGCTCGTGGCCGTGAGACGGCGGTTGAGCCAGTGGCGGGTGACGGGCGTGAGCTTGCCGCTCTTGCGCTCCTCCTGGACGACGACCACGGAGAGGCCGTGCGCGGCCCAGGCGATCTCGACCTGTTCGCGGGTCGGGGCGGCGGCGTCGTAGCCCTTGAACATGAGGACTTCGTCCGTGTACTCGTGGTTGGCCACGAGCACCTGGCGGCCGTGCTCGCGCAGCGGGAGCAGGCTCAGGAAGTCGTTGTTGTAGCCGAACTGGCCGGCCTGCGCCCTGGCCGTCTGCCGGTCCGCGTCGAACGCGGGGGCCCCGCGCAGGATGGGATCGCCCCAGCGGATCACCACGTTCTGGGTGTAACCCGCAGGAACGGTCACCTTGTCGGCGGTGTTGGGCTCGACCGGCGTGAAGCGCAGACCGCGGGCGCCGTCGGCCGTGCCGCCCCCGTGTCCGCCGTGGCGGGCGTCGCCCGCTGCGGGCACCGCGGCGGCCTGCGCGGACGGCGCGTTCTGCGCGATGACGGCACCGCCGGCGGCGGTGGCGACGGTCACGACGGCGGCGGTGCGCATGATCGAACGGCGGGACAGGGCCCCGGCGATGATGTCACCGGCGTACTCGTTGTCGCTGGTGTTCGGCACCTCGTGGAAGCAGGCGTCACCGCAGCGGTAGCGGCAGGTGAGAGCGGAGCGACCGCCCGCGTGGTTCGAGCTCAGGAGCGGCAGGATTCTGCGCACGTCTTCCCCAATCCCCTCGGCGCACCCCGCGCCGACATCGTGTCGGAATGTCTCCGGCCGCGACGGTAGGGGCACATGTGTGCAGCGCGGCAGCAGCCAGGTGAACGAGGGATGAATCCGGAGCGACCGGGGCGCTCTTGACGCGGGAGGGGCTTGCGGCTGTCCGGAAGAGGCGGCCGCTAACCTTACGTGTCCGCGTCGGCCGGAGCTGCGGCGTTGCCACAGCCGAGCCGGACAATGCCGGAAAATGCGGACATTGATCGCACCCAATTCACGCGAAAGGCCTCGCCCATGGGCATTCGGAGCTTGCTGCGAAAGGTGTTTGGACGCGAGCGTACGGAGTCGTCCTCACCGGCCTCCACGACGACCCCCACCGCCTCCGTCCCGCCCCAGGCCGAGGCCCCCACCCCGCAGGACCGTGCGGCGGATCTGGTGGCGGCGGCGTTCGACACTCCCCCGGGCACCCGCCCGACGATCCCGCCCGCCCGGACGCCGTCCACGCCGGAGCCCGCCGCGGTGGGCGAGAAGGCGACGGACCCTGCGGACACGGCGGACACGGAGGCGTCCACGGGCGGGGAACGCTCCGCGGCCGGGCAGGAGGAGCCCGCGGAGCAGGACACCTCCACGACCGCGACCGCCCGGGCCGCCGAGGACGAGGCCGCGCCCGCCGTCGAACGGGCGACGCCCGCGGCGGAGACGCCTGCGGCCGACCCGGAGCCGATGCCTGCCGCCGAGGACGCGGACGGCGCGGCACCCGGGACCGCCCCGGCCGGTTCGGCCGAGGCCACAGGCGCGGGCGCGAAGACCGAGGCCGAGAACGCGACGTCCGAAGCCGCCACGGACGAGGACGCCACCGCCGACGCGAACGCCGACGCGACGTCCGAGGCCGAGGCCACAGGCGCGGGCGCGAAGACCGAGGCCGAGGACGCGACGTCCGAAGCCGCCACGGACGAGGACGCCACCACCGCCGACGCGAACGCCGACGCGACGTCCGAGGCCGAGGGCGCGACCGCCGGCACGAAGACCGAGGCCGAGGACGCGACGTCCGAAGCCGCCACGGACGAGGACGCCACCACCGCCGACGCGAACGCGGGCGTGGAGGAGTCCGGCGCCGCGCAGGCCGAGCCGGTCGCGGCCGAGGCGACGGTCACGACTGCGGAGGCTGCCGAGGCTGCAGCGCAGACGAACACCGCCGACGACGCCGAGGCAGCCGGCCCCACGGCGGACGAAGCGGCCGGGGACGGGGCCGCCACTGCAGGCGCCGCCACCGACGCCGTGGAGTCGACGACCGCCGACACGGACGCCGCGACCGGGACGATCGAGGCCGAGCCGACCCCGGCAGCGGACCCCGGGGCGGAGACCGTCACGGGCGACGCCGCTGCCACGACGCCCGAGCCCGCCGTCGCCGAGCCCGCCGTCGCCGAGCCCGCCGTCGCCGAGCCCGCCGAGACGGCCCCCGCCGCCGACGCGGACCGGGCCCCCGACACGGAGGCCACCACGGCCGTCGAGGCCGTCGAGGCCGTCGAGGCCGTCGAGGCCGTCGAGGCCGACACCACGAAGCCCGAGCCGGTCGCCGCCTCCGCCACCGAGTCCGAGCCCACCGCGAAGCCCCAACCCGAGCCGGTCGCCGCCTCGGCCACCGAGCCCGAGCCCGAGCCGGTTGGGCCCACCGCCGAACCCGTCACGGCCGCGGCCGCCCCCATCGACACCCCGTCCGACACCCCGGCCGACACCCCTGCCGGGGGCAAGCCCGCCCTCTCCCTCGCCCGCGTCAAGGCGCGGGCCGCAGGGCTCGTCGGGGCGTACAAGGCGGCCGGCGCGGTGCTCAAGAGCGCGGGAGCTGCCGGAGCGCGCGCGAAGGTGTACCTCGTGCTGGACCGGTCCGGGTCGATGCGGCCGTACTACAAGGACGGCAGCGCACAGCAGCTCGGCGAGCAGACCCTGGCGCTCTCCGCCCACCTCGACGAGGACGCGTCCGTCCACGTCGTGTTCTTCTCGACGGACATCGACGGCACCGGCGGGCTGACGCTCGCCGAGCACGAGGGCCGCGTCGACGAGCTGCACGCGGGCCTCGGCCACATGGGACGGACCAGCTATCACCGGGCCGTCGAGGAGGTCGTCGCGCACTTCGAGAAGTCGGGCGCCGACGGCCCCGCGCTCGTCGTCTTCCAGACCGACGGCGCACCCGACGCCAAGCAGCCCGCCAAGCAGGCGCTGGCGGACGCCGCCGGCAAGCCGCTGTTCTGGCAGTTCGTCGCGTTCGGCGAGTACGAGGCCAAGGGCTTCGACTTCCTGCGCAAGCTCGATGCCGACGCCTCCGTGGAGAACGCGGCGTTCTTCCACGCCGGCCCGGACCCCCGCGAGCTCACCGACGAGGAGCTCTACGAGGGCCTGCTCGGTGCCTTCCCGAAGTGGCTGGACCGCCGCGGCGACTGACCGTCGCGATCCCGACCGGTGCGGCCGCGACGGCCGCACCGGTCACGGACGGGGGAACCCCCACGCGGGGCGGGCCCCGCACGGCTCACCGCCGCGGTCACGGCTCGCCCCGCCCGCCCCGCACCGGCAGCGACACCCGCACCACCAGCCCGCCCCCGGGCCCCGGCCCCGCCGGTCCCGGCTCCGCCCGTACCGTGCCGCCGTGGGCCACGGTGATCGACCGCACGATGCTGAGGCCGAGCCCCGCGCCTGGTCCCATCCGGTCCCGCCCCTCCCCGCGCCGGAACGGCTCGAAGAGCCCGGCGACGTCCGCGGGGTCGACCACGGGGCCGGTGTTCGCGACGGTCAGCAGCCCGCCGTCGGCCGACACCTCGACCGTCCCGCCCGGGACGTTGTGGGCCACCGCGTTCGCCACCAGGTTGCGTACCAGCTGGGCCAGCAGCAGCCGGTTGCCCCGGACCGTCCCGGCCCGCGTGACCTCCGCGTGGACGCCGTACCGAGCGCACTCCTCCTCGACGACGCCGCCCAGGCCCACGTCCGTCTTCTCCCTCTCCTCCAGGCCACGTTCGCTGCGCGCGAGCACCAGCAGGCCGTCGATGAGCCGCTCGCTGCGGCGATTGGTGTCCAGCAGGACCTGCTTCACGTCAGAGTCCTCCAGACCCACCTGGATCGCGGCGCGCTGGGTGGCCAGCGGCGTCCGCAGCTCGTGCGAGGCGTTCGCGACGAACCGGCGCTGGCTGTCGAGGGCCTTCTCCAGCCGGGCCAGCAGTCCGTCGATCGTGTCGCCGAGCTCCTTGAGTTCGTCGTCGGGGCCCCGCACGGCGATCCTTCCCCAGCCCTCGCCCCGGGGGACGCCCGCGGGGGTGTGCTCGGAGAGCCGCCGCGCCCTGGCGGTCATCGCGTGGACCGGGCGCAGCACCCGTCCCGCCGTCCACCACCCCACGACCACCGCGCACACCGCCGTACCCAGCAGCGCGAACGCCGACCAGACGAGCATCTGCTCGGATGCCGCGTCGCTCACGGTGCCGGTGAGGTCCGAGAGCCGGTGCACGGTCACCGCCGGCTGCGGCGCGCCGGCCTCGCGCGCGGCGATCGACGCCGCCTCGTCCCTCGTACCGGCCCTGGCCAGCAGGTTCACGACCGCCAGCAGACAGGCGCCGAACACCAGGAACACCGCGCCGTAGACCATCGCGATCCGGGTCCTGATCGTGGAGCCGGTACCGAGGCGGCCGGTCACAGCACGTATCCCACGCCCTGGAGGGTGCGGATCAGCCCCGGCTCCCCGAGCTTTCCGCGCAGCTTGCTCATGCACACCCGCACCGCGGCCGTGAACGGGTCGGCGTGGGCGTCCCAGGCCCGTTCCAGCAGTTCCTCGGCGGACACCGCGGCGCCGTCCGCCTCCAGCAGGATCTGCAGGACGGTGAACTCCTTCGGGGAGAGCTCCAGGTCCCGGCCGTCGCGATGCGCCGTGCGCCGCACCGTGTCGAGTCGCACCCCGTGCCGTTCCAGCAGCGGGGGGAGCGGGGGCCGGGCGCTGCGCCGCCGCAGGGCCCGGACGCGGGAGACCAGCTCCGGGAACTCGAACGGCTTGGTCAGATAGTCGTCGGCACCCAGGTCGAGTCCGGCCACCCGGTCCTCCGTGGACGCCGCCGCCGTCAGCATCAGGATCCGGGTCGTCGAGGCCGAGGAGACCAACTCGCGGGCGACGTCGTCCCCGTGCAGCCGGGGCAGGTCGCGGTCGAGGACCACCACGTCGTAGTCGTGGAGGCACAGGTGGGCGAGGGCCTCGTCACCGCTGTGGACGGTGTCGACGGCGAAACCGGCCCTCCGCAACCCGGTGGCGACCAGGGCCGCCAGCACTTCCTCGTCCTCCGCGACCAGTACCCGCATCCCCCCTTCCTACCGGAACGGATGTTTCGGGAACGTCTCCACCGGCGGAGCGGTGCCTTCCGGCGGTGGCCCCGGTCGGGTGGACCCGTTTTGTGCGTGTGAGTCGATCTTCCGGCGGCCGTTAGGATTTCGACCATGGCGGCCACTGGATCCGAGAAGCAGGGGACGAGCGAAGGCGTGAAGGCCTTTTACGTATCGACCCCCATCTACTACGTCAACGACGCTCCTCACCTGGGCCACGCCTACACGACCGTCGCAGGCGACGTGCTCACGCGCTGGCACCGTCAGCGCGGCGAGAAGGTGTGGTACCTCACCGGCACGGACGAGCACGGTCAGAAGATCATGCGTACCGCGGAGGCGAACGGCGTCACCCCGCAGGAGTGGTGCGACAAACTCGTGGAGGAGGCGTGGAAGCCCCTCTGGGAGCACCTGGAGATCGCGAACGACGACTTCATCCGCACCACCGAGCGCCGGCACACGGATCGCGTCCAGGAGTTCGTGCAGGACCTGTACGACAAGGGCGAGATCTACAAGGGCGGCTACGAGGGCCCGTACTGCGTGGGCTGTGAGGAGTACAAGCTCCCCGGCGAGCTGCTGGACGGCGAGGGCGAGTTCGCCGGCGAGAAGCTCTGCCCCGTGCACAAGAAGCCGGTGGAGATCCTCAAGGAGGAGAACTACTTCTTCAAGCTCAGCGAGTACGGCCCGAAGCTGCTGGAGTTCTACGAGGCCAACCCCGGCTTCGTCCAGCCCGAGTCCGCCCGCAACGAGGTGGTGAACTTCGTCAAGCAGGGGCTGCAGGACCTGTCGATCTCGCGGTCGACGTTCGACTGGGGCATCCCGATCCCGTGGGACGAGAAGCACGTCATCTACGTGTGGGTCGACGCCCTGCTGAACTACGCGACGGCGGTCGGCTACAACGAGAACCCGGCGAAGTTCGAGGACACGTTCCCGGCGAACGTCCACCTCGTCGGCAAGGACATCCTCCGCTTCCACGCGATCATCTGGCCCGCGATGCTGATGGCGCAGGGACTCCCGGTGCCCGGGAGGATCGCGGCCAACGGCTGGCTGATGGTCGGCGGCGAGAAGATGTCGAAGTCGAACCTGACGGGCATCAAGCCGCAGGACCTGACCTCGCACTTCGGCGTGGACGCGTACCGCTGGTACTTCCTGCGGGCGATCGCGTTCGGCCAGGACGGATCGTTCTCTTGGGAGGACTTCTCCGCCCGCTACACGAGCGAGCTCGCCAACGACTACGGCAACCTGGCGTCGCGGGTCGCCGCGATGGTGGGCAAGTACTTCGGCGGCTCGCTGCCGGAGGCATCCGCCGACGGCGAGGCCGAGAAGGCGGTCCGGGCGGGCCTGGCGAAGGCCGTGGCCGAGGCCGACCGCAAGATCGGCGAGGAGCTGGACTTCCAGGGCGGGATCCTGGCGGTCTTCGACTTCGTGAAGCAGGTCAACGGCTACATCACGGAGCAGGAGCCGTGGAAGGTCGCCAAGGACGAATCCGAGGAGGGCCGTGCCCGCCTCGCGACCGTCCTCTACACGGCCGCCGAGTCGCTGCGCGCCGTGGCCGTGCTGCTGAACCCGGTCATGCCGGACACCTCGCAGAAGCTGTGGGACTCCCTGGGCGCGGAGGCGTCGCTCGGCGCCCTCGCGGACCAGCGGGTCCAGGACGCGGCGGAGTGGGGCGGGCTGCCGGCGGGCTCGACGGTGACGAAGGGCGCGGTGCTCTTCCCGCGTCTCGAGGAGCCCAGCAAGGCCTGAGCGGCCGGCGCGGACGCTACGCGCCGTCGACTCACCGGCCGCGTGCGCGACGCGCGCCGGAGCGTACGGACGGGCCCGGGAACACGGTTTCCCGGGCCCGTCCGCGTATCCGGGGCCCGGCTGCGGGCCGGGCCGTCAGCGCGCCAGTGAGACGCTGTCCCCCATCACCACCACCGGCCGCTTGTCCGGGTCCAGCAGGCGCAGCAGGTCCGCCATCCGGTCCAGTCCGAGCGAGACGCAGCCCTGGGTGGGGCCGTCGTGGTCGACGTGGATCCAGACGCCGCCGCCTCGGTCCCAACCCATGGGCCGCCGCTCGTCGAGCGGGGTCAGTCCGGACTCCCGGTTGTAGTTGATCGCGACGACGTAGTCGAAGGACCCCCGCAGGGTCTCGCCCCGGAAGCCGGTGCCGACGGCGACGAACTCCTCGGACTGGTGGTACGGGAGTTTCGTGCCGGGGTCGGGCAGCCGCCCGCCCGCGTCGGTGAGCCCGAAGACGCCGATCGGCGAACGGTGGTCGCCGGCCCAGTGCTCGTCGGTCCACCCCTTCAGGGCGTTGCGCGCGGGCCACGGCCCGGCGACGGCCCTCCAGACCTTCTCCTCGTCGCGCTCGTAGAGCGTGGCCGTGGACTCGCTGGAGTTCGTGGACCTCCCTCTCACCACGAAGGCCTGGTGGGTGCCGTCGGGGACGAGCTCACTGGTCCTGGGGCCGACCCCGGGGAGTCCGGCGGGCCCCACACGGTCCGCGGCGGGCGGGCCGGCATGCGGTCCCGCGTGCGAACCCGGCGGGCCGGCGTGCGGCGCTCCGCCGTCCGGCGCCGCGGGAAGGGGGCCGGCGGCCGGGGGCGGCGCCGAGGGCTTCGCGCAGCCCCCGAGCAGCAGTCCGGCGGCCAGCAGTGGCAGCGCTGCTCTGGTCAGTACGGTGCTGAGCACTCCGCGATGTCCTCTCGTGATCCTCGTGCGTGCGAGCGGCCGGACGGTCCGGGCGGTCCCGCACGACGCGTGCGGACCGGGCGGCCCCTGCGGGCGCGTCCCGCGCCTGGCCGGGTCCCGGTGGGCCGTCGACGGCTCCTCGCGTGCATTCCCGCTGCCGAGCCGCCCGTCGTCGGCACGGCGCCGTGAACGACTCGGAAGGAGCACGAAAACAACGCGGAAGGGCCCGGAACCTGATGGTTCCGGGCCCTTGCGGGGTTCTTCACCGCGCCCGCGCCGCCGTGGGGCCGGGGTCGGCCGTCGGACTCGTCAGCCGGCGTGCCGGTGCGGCGTCACTTGGTGGGCTTGTACGGCGTCGGCTTCGCCGGCCCCTTGTAGATGCCGATGTGCAGCTCCTTCAGGCGGGCTTCCTCGACCTCCGCGGGGGCGCCCATCAGCAGGTCCTGCGCGTTCTGGTTCAGCGGGAACGCGATGGTCTCGCGGATGTTCGGCTCGTCGGCCAGCAGCATCACGATGCGGTCGACACCGGGGGCGATGCCGCCGTGCGGCGGGGCGCCGTACTGGAAGGCGCGGAGCATGCCGGAGAACTCGCGCTCGACGGTCTCACGGTCGTAGCCCGCGATCTCGAAGGCCTTGAACATGATGTCGGGCTCGTGGTTCCGGATGGCGCCGGAGGACAGCTCGACGCCGTTGCAGACGATGTCGTACTGCCAGCCGAGGACGTCCAGCGGGTCCTGGGTCTCCAGGGCCTCCAGGCCGCCCTGCGGCATGGAGAAGGGGTTGTGCGAGAAGTCGAGCTTCCCGGTCTCCGGGTCCTTCTCGTACATGGGGAAGTCGACGATCCAGCAGAACCGGAAGACGTTCTCCTCGAAGTGACCGGAGCGGCGCGCGGCCTCGACCCGCACCGCACCCATGATCTTGGAGACCTCGTCGAACTCACCGGCGCCGAAGAACACGGCGTGGCCGGGCTTCAGGCCCAGGCGCTCGGTGAGGGCCTCGACGTTCTCCTCGGTGAGGAACTTGGCGATCGGGCCGGAGAGCGTGCCGTCGTCACCGACGCGCACCCAGGCCAGGCCCTTGGCGCCCTGCTCCACGGCGTACTCGCCGAGCTGGTCGAAGAACTTCCGCGGCTGGTCCTGGACGGCCGGCACCGGCAGGGCGCGGACGTGCTTCCCGGCGAACGCCTTGAACTCCGAGCCCTCGAAGACGTCGGTGGTGTCGACGAGCTCCAGCTGCGCCCGCAGGTCCGGCTTGTCGGAGCCGTACTTGAGCATCGCCTCGCGGAAGGGGATCCGCGGGAACGGCGAGGTGACGTGGCGACCGCCGCCGAACTCCTCGAACAGCTCGGTCATCAGCTTCTCGACCGGACGGAAGACGTCCTCCTGCTCGACGAAGCTCATCTCGATGTCGAGCTGGTAGAACTCGCCGGGCGAGCGGTCGGCGCGGGCGTCCTCGTCACGGAAGCAGGGCGCGATCTGGAAGTAGCGGTCGAAGCCCGCGATCATCAGCAGTTGCTTGAACTGCTGCGGGGCCTGCGGCAGCGCGTAGAACTTGCCGGGGTTCAGCCGGGACGGCACCAGGAAGTCACGGGCGCCCTCGGGGGAGGTCGCGGTGAGGATCGGGGTGGCCATCTCGTTGAAGCCGAGCGCGGTCATCTTGTGCCGGATGGCGGAGATGACGGCGGTGCGCAGCATGATGTTGCGGTGCATGCGCTCGCGGCGCAGGTCGAGGAAGCGGTACTCCAGGCGCCGCTCCTCGTTGACGCCGTCGTCCGTGTTGATCGTGAAGGGCACCTGCGCGGAGGAGCCGAGCACCTCGACGTCGGTGACCTCGATCTCGATCTCGCCGGTCGGCAGGTCCGGGTTGACGTTGTCCGTGCCACGGGCGGAGACCTTGCCGTCCACGCGGACGACGGACTCCTTGGTGAGGTGGCTCAGGGCCTCGTTGGCCGGGGTGCCGGGCCGGGCGACGAGCTGGACCAGGCCGTAGTGGTCGCGCAGATCGATGAAGAGGATGCCGCCCAGGTCTCGGCGATTGTGCAGCCAGCCGCTCAGCCGGACGTCGGTGCCGACGTCAGAGGCGCGGAGCTCGCCGCAGGTGTGGGACCTGTACCGATGCATCGTCGTTCATCCAGTCTTCGCGATGGGGGATGTGGGCGGACCCACCCAGGTTACCGCCCGGCCCATGGTCGCCCTCCCGGATTACGGCGCGGTGCCGCGCGGCCCGGCGGAACGGCGGATCGCCGGTGACCGGCCGGGCCCTCCGACCCAGCGGGTGTGGGCCGGAGCAACCTGAATACAGTAGGAAAATGCGCACCGAGGACGTCCTGGCCGCGACGGCGACCGGCCTGTGGCGCTGGGACAACGCGTCGGGGACGGTGAGCCTCGACGCGGAGGCCGCCCGGCTGCTCGGGCTGCCCGGCGGGGGCGGCACGTACACCACCTCGGCAGTGCGCTCCCGTCTGCACCCCGTCGACTGGAACGAGGTCAGCGGCATCATCGGACTCGCGGTGGCCGAGGGGACCCTCGCCGAGTCCCGGGTACGGGTCGTCGACATGGAGGGGCGGGTGCTGCGCACCGTGCGCAGCCGCTCCAAGCCGGTGGTCGAGGGCGACGGCTACCACCTGTTCGGCACGATCCAGGAGGTCCCGGAGCCGCAGCCGGGCACGAGCGCGCACACCCCCGTGACCGGCGACTGGCGGCGTTCGCGGGAGGCGTTCCTGCTGGACGCGGGCCGTGCGCTGGCCGAGGCCCGGTCCACCGCCGAGGTGCTGCGGGTCGCGGCCTCGCTGTCGATGCCCGGCTTCTCCCCGGACGGGCTCGCCGTCTTCGGGGTCAGGGCGGACCGGCTCAGGGTCCTCGGGCACCACGGCTACGACGAGCACGAGGCCGGACCGCTCGCCGACATGCCGCTCGACACCGCGTACCCCGCGGCCGAGGTCATCCGCACGGGTCGGGCGCTCTACGTGCCGACGCCGGAGGACTACCGCCGCCGCTACCCCACGATGTGGCCGCTGATCGAGGTCTACGGCAGGCAGTCGTGGGCCTTCCTGCCGCTGATCGTCGCGGGCCGCACGATGGGCACCTGGATGGCCGCGTTCAGCCATCCCGTCGCCTTCACCCCCGACGAGCGCTCGGTCCTGACCACGGTGGCCCGGATGCTGGCGCAGGCGCTGGCCCGCGCCGGGGTCGCCGAGAACGAACGGGAGCTGTCGCTGGGCCTCCAGCGCTCGATGATGCCGTCGCTGGGCCCGGGCATCCCGGGCATGTCCGTGGCGGCCCGGTACGTGCCGACCGGCGGCGGCCTCCAGGTGGGCGGCGACTGGTACGACCTCATCCCGCTGCCCGGCGGCGGCTCCCGTCCCGAGGGGCCGGGCGGCGGGAGGATCGCGCTGGTCATCGGCGACGTCCAGGGCCACGACGTGCGGGCGGCGGGGCTGATGGGGCAGCTGCGCACCGCTCTGCGCGCCTACGCCTCCGAGGGCCACCGCCCCGACGCGGTGCTGGCGCGGGCCTCGCGCTTCCTGGCCGGGCTGCACGACTACACGGAGAGCGAGGCGTACGACGACGGCGACCCCGTGGGCGGCCACACCGCCCCCCGCTTCGCGACCTGCCTCTACCTGGAGTGCGACCCCGCGACCGGCACCATCGAGATCGCCCGGGCCGGGCACCCCGATCCGGCGATCAGGATGGCCGACGGCACGGTGATCCTGCGTCCCACCGCCGGCGGTCTGCCGCTGGGGATCGACCCGGACTCCGACTACCCCACGACGCAGATCGTGCTCGAGCCCGGCGAGACGATCATGATCTGCACGGACGGGCTGCTGGAGACGGGCGGCCACGACCTGGACAGCGGGTGGGAGCGGATCCGGGCCGTGCTGGAGGAGCACCGGGACGAGGCGGGCTCGCTGGAGAAGCTCGCGGACGCCCTGGTGCAGGCCGTGCACGGGCCGGCCTCGCACCACACCACCGGCCCGCTGTCGGACCGGCGCGAGGACGACATCGCGGTCGTGCTGCTGTCCCGGCACGGCAGGCCCGCGCGCCGGGCCCCGCGGCGCTCGGTCCTCACCGTGTGCCAGGCGGAACCGGAGCGGATCTCGGTGGCGCGGCGGCAGATGCGGGACCTCCTGCACGACTGGGCCGACGAGGAGCAGATCGACGCGGCCGTGCTGATGGTCTCCGAGATGGTCACCAACGTGCTCGTGCACACCGACGGGGACGCGCTGATGGTGGCGGAGGCGGTCGGTGAGCACGGCTGCCGGCGGCTGCGGGTGGAGGTCTCGGACACGAGCGACGAGCTGCCGCACAAGCGGCGTCCCGGCGAGCTGGCGTCGTCCGGCCGGGGGCTGGTGCTGATGGAGATGCTCGCCGACCTGTGGGGTGTGGACCCGAGGGGCGAGGGCAAGTCGATCTGGTTCGAGCTCTACGAGCCGGGGTCCGGGGAAGGGCCCCCGGAAGCGGTGCCGCCGGGCCCCTGCGTGGGCTCGCCGACGGCCTCGTAGCGGCTGCGCAGCTCGCCGACGATCCCGAACGCGGCCGCCGTCAGCGGCACGGCCATCAGCATCCCGAGGATGCCCGCGATGCCCGCACCCGCAGTGATCGCCAGCATCACCACCGCCGGGTGCATCTGGACGGTGCGGCTCTGGATCATCGGCTGGAGCACGTGCCCCTCCAGCACCTGCACGGCGAGGACGACGCCGAGCGCCCAGAGCGCGATCACGAAGCCCCGGTCGGCGAGCGCCACGAGCACGGCCATCGAACCGGAGATGAACGCCCCCAGATAGGGGATGTAGGCGAAGACGAAGACGAGTGCGCCCAGCCCGACCGCACCGGGCACCCGCAGGACCAGCAGGCCCACGGTGATGCAGACGGCGTCGATCAGGGCGATGAACGTGGTACCGCGCATGAAGCCCTCGACCGCCTCGAAGGCCCGGCGCCCCATCGCCTCCGTCATGTCCCCGGTGGACTGCGGGACGAGGGAGCGCAGGGTGGAGACCGCGCGGTCGGAGTCGCGGAGGAAGAAGAAGATCAGCAGCAGGGCCAGCACGGCGATGGCGATCGTCTCGCCCACGACGCTGATGCCGGAGATCACCCCCGACGCGGCCGTCCCGCCGAACTTGGAGAGCAGTTCCTTGGAGTTGGTGGTCAGGTCGTCGAGAGAGGTGCCGGCGGCGCCGAAGTGCCGGGCGAGGTCGGCCGCGGCCCGCTTGAGGGAGGCGATGATCTGGTCGCCGGACTCGATCAGCGCGTTGACCACGATGTACATCGCCCCGCCGACGACGGCGACGACGGCCGCACAGGTGATCCCGGCGGCGAGGGAACGCTGCACCTTCATCCTGATCAGCCGCCGGTGCAGCGGGCCGAGCAGCGCCGTGCCGAGCAGCGCGAGCAGCAGGGGGGTGACGGCGGTCTTGAACTCGACGATCAGCCAGACGCCGACGGCCGCGACCCCCGCGACGAGCAGCGCGGCGGCGCACCAGGCGGCGAGGCGCTGCACGGGCCGGGGGAGAAGGGTCTGGGGCGGCACGGTCCCAGCCGATCACGCCCGGCGCGGCCCGTCCCGTCCGCCCGGTCCGGACGGGTGACGTCCCGTCAGCGGAGGGCGGACGGGGGATCCCGTCGGGCGGGGTGCGGCCGGGATGCCCGGCCTCCCGGGGCGGGCGGCGTCCGCCGCCCGCCTGCCGGGTCGCGGTCCCCGGGGCCCTGAGGACTCACATGCCGTGGACGGCCGGAACGGTGCCGAGGCGGCCCTTCTGGAAGTCCTCGAACGCCTGCTGGAGCTCCTCGCGGGTGTTCATGACGAACGGCCCGTAGTGCGCCATCGGCTCCCGGATCGGCCGGCCGCCGAGCAGGACGATCTCCAGGTCGCCGGTGCCCAGGGCGTCCTGCTTCTCGTCGGCCCGCACGGTCAGGGCACCGCCCTCGCCGAAGACCGCGGTCTGGCCCATGTGGACGGGCCGGCGCTCGGTGCCGACCGAGCCGCGTCCGGCGAGGACGTAGGCCAGGCCGTTGAAGTCCTCACGCCACGGCAGCGTGATCTGCGCGCCCGGCCGCAGGGTCGCGTGGATCATCGTGATCGGCGTGTGGGTGATGCCCGGCCCCTCGTGCCCGTCGAGCTCGCCGGCGATCACCCGCAGCAGGGCGCCGCCGTCCGGGGAGGTCAGCAGCTGCACCTGGCCGCCGCGGATGTCCTGGTAGCGCGGGTCCATCATCTTGTTCGCGGCCGGGAGGTTCACCCAGAGCTGGAGCCCGTGGAAGAGCCCGCCCGACATGACGAGGTCCTCCGGAGGTGCCTCGATGTGGAGCAGCCCCGAGCCGGCGGTCATCCACTGGGTGTCGCCGTTGCGGATGGTGCCGCCGCCGCCGTTGCTGTCCTGGTGGACGAAGGTTCCGTCGATCAGGTACGTGACGGTCTCGAAGCCGCGGTGCGGGTGCCAGGGCGTGCCCTTGGGCTCGCCCGGCGCGTACTCCACCTCGCCCATCTGGTCCATCATGATGAACGGGTCGAGGTACTTGTAGTTGATCCCGGCGAACGCGCGGCGCACCGGGAAGCCCTCCCCCTCGTACCCCTGGGGCGCCGTGCTCACGGCCAGCACGGGCCGCTGGACGGCGTCGTCGGCCGCGGTGACGCGCGGCAGGGTGAGCGGGTTCTCGACAGTCACTGCAGGCATGGGGACCTCCTTGTGCGTCCAGATTAGTTGAATGCTGAACTTCTCGCCACCCTCAACACGCATCCCCCGGGACGCATTCCCGGACGCCCGCTGCGGGAGGGGCCCGGAACGGGCGGGTCCGCACACGGAGCCCCCGCACACAGACGACCGGCGAGCACCGCGGGAGGTGCTCGCCGGTCGTAGGCGGAGAGGGGGTGGGGGATCAGCCGTACATGCGCCGCATCGCGAAGTCGACCATCTGCTCGACGGCCTTCGCGTCGAAGACCATCCGGTGCTCCCCCTCCATGTCGAGGACGAAGCCGTACCCGGTGGGAAGCAGGTCGATCACCTCCGCGCCCGTGATCACGAAGTACTTGGACTCCTTGCCCGCGTACCGGCGCAGCTCCTTCAGCGAGCTGAACATCGGGATGACCGGCTGCTGCGTGTTGTGCAGGGCCAGGAAGCCGGGGTTGTCGCCGCGCGGGCAGTACACCTTCGACGTCGCGAAGACCTGCTGGAAGTCCTCCGCGGAGAGGGACCCCGTCGTGAAGGCCCGCACCGCGTCGGCGAGCGAGGGGGGTGACGGCTCCGGGTACAGCGGCTGCTCGCCGTAGCCCGCTCCGGGCATCCCGGCGCCGGGCATGCCCGCACCCGACATCGGCTGCTGCGGCGGAGGGCCGTAGTGCTGCTGACCGCCGGGGGTCTGGTCGTAGCCGTACATGGGCGCAAGCCTACCGAGGCCGCGCCGGGCGCGGGCCCGGCCACCGGTCGCGCCTCAGCCCCCGAGCTCCCCGGCCCTGGTCGCGTTCGGCGAAGGGCGTCGCGGGTGCCCGCGAGGGCCGGGCGCGGGCCTCGCCCCGCCGGACGCGGTCGGTCTGCGCCGGGGTGTGGACCGGGGCCCGGACAACGGGACAGTCTGGAGTGAGTCGGCGGGCCGCAAGTGCCTTGGATGCGGGCCGCGTCACAGATACCCGTGAGGGGTTGCTTCTTATTACCGACGGGTAGCATCATCGTAGCTACTTGCTGGTAGATGTACGAGGAACCCTGCCTCCTCCCCGATCCGTTACGGAGCCGTCGCCATGGGGCACTACAAGTCGAATCTCCGCGACATCGAGTTCAACCTCTTCGAGGTCCTCGGGCGCGACAAGCTGTACGGCACGGGCCCGTTCGCGGAGATGGACGTCGAGACCGCCAAGAGCATCCTCGACGAGATCGCCCGCCTCGCGGAGAACGACCTCGCCGAGTCCTTCGCCGACGCCGACCGCAACCCGCCGGTCTTCGACCCCGAGACCAACACCGCCCCGGTCCCGGCGAGCTTCAAGAAGAGCTACAAGGCCTTCATGGACTCCGAGTACTGGCGCCTGGGCCTCCCCGAGGAGATCGGCGGCACCACCGCGCCGCGCTCCCTGGTCTGGTCCTACGCCGAGCTGCTCCTCGGCTCGAACCCGGCGATATGGATGTACTCCTCGGGCCCGGCGTTCGCCGGCATCCTCCACGACGAGGGCAACGAGGCGCAGAAGAAGGTCGCCCGGATCGCGGTCGAGAAGCAGTGGGGCTCCACCATGGTCCTCACCGAGCCCGACGCGGGCTCGGACGTCGGCGCCGGCCGCACCAAGGCGATCCAGCAGGACGACGGCTCCTGGCACATCGAGGGCGTGAAGCGCTTCATCACCTCCGGTGAGCACGACATGGAGGAGAACATCCTCCACTACGTCCTCGCCCGCCCCGAGGGCCACGGCCCCGGCACCAAGGGCCTGTCCCTCTTCCTCGTGCCGAAGTTCCACTTCGACTGGGAGACCGGCGAGCTGGGCGAGCGCAACGGCGTCTACGCCACCAACGTCGAGCACAAGATGGGCCTCAAGGCGTCCAACACGTGCGAGATGACCTTCGGCGACAAGCACCCCGCCAAGGGCTGGCTGATCGGCGACAAGCACGACGGCATCCGCCAGATGTTCATGATCATCGAGTTCGCCCGCATGATGGTCGGCACGAAGGCGATCTCCACGCTCTCGACGGGCTACCTCAACGCGCTGGAGTACGCCAAGGAGCGCGTCCAGGGACCCGACCTGGCGAACTTCATGGACAAGACCGCGCCCAAGGTCACCATCACCCACCACCCCGACGTGCGCCGCTCGCTGATGACGCAGAAGGCGTACGCGGAGGGCATGCGCTCCCTCGTCCTCTACACCGCCGCGGTGCAGGACGAGATCGCGTTCAAGGAGGCCGCGGGCGAGGACGCCAAGTCCCTGCACGGCCTCAACGACCTGCTGCTGCCGATCGTCAAGGGCTACGGCTCCGAGAAGGCGTACGAGCAGCTCGCCCAGTCGCTCCAGATCTTCGGCGGCTCCGGGTACCTGCAGGAGTACCCGATCGAGCAGTACATCCGCGACGCCAAGATCGACACCCTCTACGAGGGCACCACGGCGATCCAGGGCCAGGACTACTTCTTCCGGAAGATCGTCCGCGACCAGGGCGCCTCGCTGAACCTGCTGGCCGAGGAGATCAAGAAGTTCCTCGCGGTCGGCACCGGCGGCGAGGAGCTGGCCGGCGCCCGCGACGCCCTCTCCAAGGCCGCCGTGGACCTGGAGGCGATCGTCGGCCGGATGCTCACCGACCTCACCGCCACCGGCGAGGACGTCAAGAACATCTACAAGGTCGGCCTCAACACCACCCGCCTGCTGCTCGCCTCCGGCGACGTCGTCGTCGGCTACCTGCTGCTGCGCGGTGCCGCCGTCGCCGCCGAGAAGCTGGAGACCGCCTCCGCCAAGGACAAGGCGTTCTACCAGGGCAAGATCGCGGCCGCGAAGTTCTTCGCCGCCAACGTCCTGCCGGGCGTCTCGCTCGCCCGCGAGATCGCCGAGGGCGTCGACAACGACCTGATGGAGCTGGACGAGGCGGCCTTCTAGTCCCCTCTCGCACCGCATCCGCCGCGAAGGCCCGCTCCCGTCCGGGGAGCGGGCCTTCCGCCGTGCCGGGGCCCACCGCCCCGTGCCGCGCCGCGCACCGCCCGTCCCCCGGGCGGAGCGGCCGCACGAGGAACGCTCGTTAAGGTGAACACCATGAGCAGTCGCGCAGCCTCCCCGTCGCCCGCCCCCTTCGACCGCGGCCACACCGAGGACATGATGTCCTTCCTGGCGGCGAGCCCCTCGCCGTACCACGCCGTGGCGAACGCCGCCGAGCGGCTGGACAAGGCCGGATTCCGGCGGGTGGAGGAGACCGACGCCTGGGACGGGACCAGCGGCGGGAAGTACGTGCTCCGGGGCGGCGCGATCATCGCCTGGTACGTGCCTGAGGGCGCACCGGCCCACACCCCCTTCCGCATCGTCGGCGCCCACACCGACTCCCCCAACCTCCGGGTCAAGCCCCAGCCCGACATGGGCGCGCACGGCTGGCGGCAGATCGCCGTCGAGATCTACGGCGGACCGCTGCTCAACTCCTGGCTCGACCGCGACCTCGGCCTCGCCGGGCGGCTCACCCTGCGGGACGGCTCCACCCGCCTGGTGAACATCGACCGGCCGCTGCTGCGCGTGCCCCAGCTCGCCATCCACATGGACCGCTCGATCTACGAGAAGGGGCTGCAGCTCGACAAGCAGAAGCACATGCAGCCCATCTGGGGCCTCGGCGACACCGTCAGGGAAGGCGATCTGATCTCGTTCCTGGAGGAGGAGAGCCGACTCGGACCCGGCGAGGTCACCGGCTGGGACCTGATGACCCACGCCCTGGAGGCCCCCGCGTTCCTCGGCCGCCACCGCGAACTCGTCGCCGGTCCGCGGATGGACAACCTCCTGTCCGTGCACGCCGGCACCGCGGCGCTCGCCGCCGTCTCCGGCCGGGACGACCTGGCGTACATCCCCGTGCTCGCCGCCTTCGACCACGAGGAGAACGGCTCCCAGGCCGACACCGGCGCGGACGGCCCGCTCCTGGGATCGGTGCTGGAGCGCTCGGTGTTCGCCCGCGGCGGCACGTACGAGGACCGCGCCCGCGCCTTCGCCGGCACCGTCTGCCTCTCCTCCGACACCGGCCACGCCGTGCACCCCAACTACGCGGAGCGCCACGACCCCACGCACCACCCCCGCCCCAACCGCGGGCCCATCCTCAAGGTCAACGCCAACCAGCGGTACGCGACGGACGGCAGCGGCCGGGCCGTCTTCGCCGCCGCCTGCGAGCGCGCCGGCGTCGAGTGGCAGACCTTCGTCTCCAACAACGCGATGCCGTGCGGCACGACGATCGGCCCGATCACCGCGGCCCGCCACGGGATCCGCACCGTCGACATCGGCGTGGCCATCCTCTCGATGCACAGCGCCCGCGAACTCTGCGGCGCGGACGACCCGTACCTGCTGGCCAACGCGCTGGCGGCGTTCCTCGAAGGCTGATCTCTCGCCGGCGCTCCGCCGAGAGCCGCCCGGCGCCGGGCCGCTTTCCTGCGTAGGTGTCGCGGACCGGGGTACCCGGAGGTCCTACATCGACACAGGAGGCGGAGATCATGGGCCTGGGAGGCTGCATCCTGCTGATCGGCGCGGGGGCGATTCTCACCTTCGCGACCGACTGGAAGACCGAGAGCGTCAACCTCGACCTGGTCGGGCTGATCATGATGGCCGTCGGCATCATCGGCGTCGCCACCTTCACCAGCATCGCGCGCCGTCGCCGCGCGGTCGTGCCCCCGGTCGCCCCGACCGTGGTGGAGGAGCCGCGGAGCGGCTACGAGCGCTGACACGGCACCGGCCGGCGGCACTGCGAGGATCGGACCCGGACGCCGGCCGCACACCCCGGCCGGCGTCCGCCGGCATCCCCTGACATCCGCTGACAACTGCGAAACACCCTGCCGGGCAGGGTGTTTCGCATGGTTCTCCTGGGACAGGGGACGGCCCTCGTGCGTCATCGGGGCCCGTCCCGGAAGAAGCGCGCCGCCGTGCTCGCAGCGGCGGCCGCGGTCGTCGTCACCCTCGCCGGACTGCTCATCCACCATTACAACGACCGTCCGCCGTGGGCCGACGACGTCGCCTACGAAGGCGGCTACCTGCTCGCCAACCGCATCCGGAAGGCGGACGTCACCGGCGAGCGGACGAAGGAACTCCTCGACGGCGGATGCGCCCGGCTGCTCCGGGAAGGCGCCGGAGCGCGCCGGGCCACCCACAACCCCGGTCTGTGGGTGACCGGCTGCCTCGACGCCGCAGCGGGGCGCGAGCCCACCGAGCAGGGCCTGTTCCACTGACCCCGCCCGGTCGCCACCCCCACCCGCCGGGCCGCACCGCCGGGACCGGCTACGCGTCGTCCATACCCGCGAGCACCAGCGGCAGCCGCGCCACACCGTCGCGCGTCACCCGGACCGGAACACCCCAGTCCTGCTGGTGCACATGGCACGCCGGATACTCTCCCCCAGTCTCCGACCGGGAGGTGCCCCCAGCCGGATCGTCGCACGAGGCCGCCATCGCCGACACGTGCAGCACGCCTTCCGTCACCGCCGGATTCAGCTCCAGCTCCCGGAACAGGTCCGTGCCGGCACCCTCGCCCGCGGCCAGCAGCTCCGGCGGGGTCGACGACACCAGCAGCCTGGTCGAGGGGCCGTAACGGGTGTCGAGCTTCTGCCCCTCGGGCGCCTGGAAGACCACGTCGAGCCGCAGCGTCCCCGGCGCCACCTCGGTGGCCGCACGCTGCGTACGGTGCGCCACCGCCTCCACCCGGACGGCCTCCTCGGGCAGCCGCAGCCGCGTCAGCCGGTGCCGCGCCGACTCCACGACGACGATCTCGTCGCCGTCCAGCACCGCGCCGGACGGCTCGCGCAGATCGGTCGCAAGGGTCGTCACCGTCCCGGTCGCCGGATCGTAGCGACGGAGCGCGTGGTTGTACGTGTCCGACACCGCCACCGAACCGTCGGGCAGCGCGGTGACACCCAACGGGTGCTGGAGCAGGGCCTGTCCGGCTTCCCCGTCGCGGTGCCCGAAGTCGAAGAGACCGGTACCGACCGCGGTGTGCACGACACCGTCGGTGCCGATCCAGCGCAGCGCGGACGTCTCCGCGTCCGCGATCCACAGCCGGTCCTCGGTCGCGGCCAGACCGGAGGGCTGCGCGAACCACGCCTCGGCCGCCGGGCCGTCCACCAGGCCCTCGTTGGTGGTGCCGGCGGCCACCTCGACCGTGCCGGTCTCCGGGTCGTACGTCCACAGCTGGTGGACACCCGCCATCGCGATCCACACCTTGCCCTGCCACCAGGCCACGTCCCACGGCGAGGACAGATCCACCTCCAGCGCCGGCCCCGACGTCGGCGACCCCTGCCACCACTGCCGCCCCGTCCCCGCCACCCGCTCGATCGCGCCGGTCCCGGGGTCGAACGTCCGCAGGGCGTGGTTCACGGTGTCGGCGACGATCACCTTCCCCGACGGCAGCAGCGCCAGCCCCTGCGGCTCGCGGAAGTCACCGTCGCCGATCCGCCGCACGACGGTCTCGCCGTCCGCCTCCAGCTCGACCAGCTGGTGCCGCGTCGAATCCGAGACCAGGAACCCCCCGGAGGGCAGCCGCACGGCCTTCCCCGGGAAGCGCAGATCCGTCGCGACCGGCTCCGGCGGCACATAGGGCCCGTCCCCCCGCCGCAGGGTCCCCTTCGCCTCGTGCTCGATCTCCAGCTGCTCCACGAGCCGCTCGATGGCATGCGCGTGGCCCTCCCCGGCGTGCTGCGCGACGACGTACCCCTCGGGGTCGATCACCACGAGCGTCGGCCACGCCCGGACCGCGTACTGCTTCCAGGTCGCGAGCTCGGGGTCGTCGAGGACGGGATGGTGGACCTCGTACCGCTCGACGGCGTCGGCGACGGCCCGGTGCTCGGCCTCGTGCACGAACTTCGGCGAGTGCACACCGATGATCACCGTGGTGTCGCGGTGCTTCTCCTCGAGCTCGCGAAGCTCGTCCAGGACGTGCAGACAGTTGATGCAGCAGAACGTCCAGAAATCGAGAATGGTGATGCGTCCTCGCAGGTCGGCGAGGGTCAGCTCGTTGCCTCCGGTGTTCAGCCAGCCGCCCTTGCCGATCAGCTCGGGGGCACGGACACGGGCACGGCGGCGGGGCGCGGGGGAAGCGGCGTTCATGCGTTCAAGGGTGCCACTTCCGGAGTGCGTGCCCCCGGGCGGTCCAGCGCCGGGTCCGCGAGATGCCGCCCCTCCCGGGATGCCGCGCCGGGTCGCGGCGGCACGGGGGGCGGGGCCCGCGGAGCGTCAGGGCCGGGCGGCGGCCGGCGGTGCCAGGCCCAGCCGGCGGTCCTTGAGGGCCGGGAACTGGTCGCGGGTCGCCGCCGGCTTCTTCGGGTCGAGGTCGACCGTGAGGACCTCCTCGCCGGCGCCCGCCTCCGCGAGCACGTCTCCCCAGGGGTCGACGACGATGCTGTGGCCCGCCTGCTCCACGCCCGCGTGGGTGCCGGCGGTGCCGCAGGCGAGGACGTACGCCTGGTTCTCGACCGCGCGGGCCCGCGCCAGGAGGGTCCAGTGGGCACGGCGCCGCTCGGGCCAGCCCGCGGGGACGACGAGGACGTCGGCACCGGCGTCGACCAGACCGCGGAAGAGCTCCGGGAAGCGCAGGTCGTAGCAGGTGCCGAGGCCGAGGGTGGCCTCCGGCAGCCGTACGGTCACCAGGTCCTCGCCCGCGGCCATCATCACGGCCTCGCCCTTGTCGAAGCCGAAGCGGTGGATCTTGCGGTAGACGGCGGCGAGGCGCCCCTCGGGGGAGAGGACGAGCGAGGTGTTGAAGAGGCGGCCGTCGGGGGCCCGTTCGACGACGGAGCCGGCGTGCAGCCAGACTCCCGCATCGGCAGCGGCCTTCGCCATGATGCGGCGGGTCGGGCCGTCCAGCGTCTCGGCCTCCGTCTCGAAGGACTCGTACGCGAAGGCCCCGACGGGCCAGAGTTCGGGGAGGACGACGAGGTCGGACCCGCGCTGTTCCCCCACCAGTTCGGCCGCTCGGCGACGGCGGGAATCCACCGGTTCGTCCCGGTCTACTGCGATCTGGATGAGTGAGGCGCGCACACTACCACCGTCCTGGCATTCGAGCCGTCAACACGGGCCTACGATCGTCACACGAAAGCACTGCCGGGGTGCCCAAGGGCAGCGTACTGTTCTCTCCCGGGGGTCACCCCCAGGACCCCCGGCAGCCGCCTGCACCCAGCCCGCGCACGACCGCCGAGGGGTTCCGTGACCGTCCATCCCAGTCTCCAGACCTACGCCGACGCCTGGGCCCACTCCGTCGAAGCCATATCCGAGCTGGTGCAGCCGCTCACCGAGGGGGAGTGGAACCGCGCGACGCCGTGCCCCGGCTGGTCGGTGCGCGACATCGTGTCGCACGTCATCGGCATGGAGTGCGAGATGCTCGGCGACCCGCGCCCGATCCACACCCTGCCGCGCGATCTCTACCATGTGCGCAGCGAGTTCGCCCGCTATATGGAGATGCAGGTCGATGTGCGCCGGCACCACACGGCGCCGGAGATGACCTCCGAGCTCGAGTACACGATCATCCGGCGGAACCGGCAGCTGCGGAACGAGAACCGGGCGCCCGACACGCTGGTGCGTGCTCCGCTCGGTGCGGAGCAGACGCTGGAACTCGCCTACCGGATGCGGGCGTTCGACATCTGGGTGCACGAACAGGACCTGCGCGTCGCGTTGGACAAGCCGGGCAACCTCGACTCCCCCGGCGCGCTCGTCGCCCGTGACAACTTCCTCGCGGTACTGCCGAGGGTCGTCGCCAAGGACGCCGGGGCGCCGCCGCATTCGGCCGTGGTCTTCGACGTGCACGGTCCTGTGGAGTTCCTGCGGACGGTGCGGGTCGACGCGGACGGGCGCGGCACCATCGACGGCGCGCCCTCGCTGGGCCCGGCCGCGACGCTGGCGCTGGACTGGGAGACGTACGTGCGGCTGGCGGCGGGTCGGGTGAGGCCGGCGGCCGTGGCCGACCGGATCAAGATCGAGGGCGACGCCGACCTCGCGGCGGCGATCCTGGAATCGTTCGCGGTGACGCCTTAGGTCCTGGCCCGTCGCCGCGATGACCAGTGGCGCCGGGCTTGTGGTCCGTCAGCGGCCCGGGGCGCCGGCGGTCCGTCAGCGGCCCGCGGCGCCGTGGCCTGTGGTTCGCCGGCGCCCGGGCGCCGGCGGTCCGGCCGTCGCGCTCGACGGCCTCGCGGCACGCCGGGAACTCCGCCTCGGTGATGGTCGGCACGCGGCGGCGGCCCTGCAACGTCCGGCGGGTGGGCGTGCGGCCGTCCAGGCACGCGGGTTCGCGTCCGCCCCCGGCGCGCACCGCGTGGCTCACGCCGGGACGTGCACCGCTTCGACCCGGCTCGCCACCAGCCGCTCCCGCTCCCGCCGTGCGGTGCGGGCCCGCAGTCGCAGGATCTGCGTCACGCCCAGCGTCTCCAGGACGAAGACGGACGAGAACGCGATGCGGTAGTCGTCGCCTGTGACGTCCAGCAGCACGCCCACCGCCAGCAGCGTGGTCATGGAGGCCACGAAGCCGCCCATGTTGACGATGCCGGACGCCGTCCCCTGGCGCTCCGGCGGATTGGCGGGCCGGGCGAAGTCGAAGCCGATCATCGAGGCGGGTCCGCAGGCGCCGAGGACGGCGCACAGGGTGATCAGCAACCACATCGGGGCCCGGTCGCCGGGGTGGGCGAGGGTGGCGGCCCAGACCGTGGCCGTCGCCGCGACCGTGCCGAGGGCGAGGGGCGCCCGTGCGGCGTGGTGCCGGGCGATGATCTGGCCGTAGACCAGTCCCACCACCATGTTGGACACGACCACGAGGGTGAGCAGCCCGCCCGCGGTCTCCCGGGAGAGCCGCTGGGCCTCGACGAGGAACGGCAGTCCCCACAGCAGCAGGAACACCATCGCGGGGAACTGGGTGGTGAAGTGCACCCACATCCCGAGCCGGGTGCCGGGTTCGCGCCAGGAGAGCGCGATCTGCCGGCGGACGAAGGCCGCCCCGGCGTGCTCGGCGGGTGGCGGTTCCCGGCCCTCGGGGTGGTCCTTGAGGAAGAGGACGAGCGGGACGAGAACGACCGCTCCGGCCGCCGCGCTGCCCGCGAAGGTGGCGGTCCAGCCGAGGCCGTCCAGCATCCGGGAGACCACGATCGTGGAGACCAGGTTGCCCGCCATGCCGAACAGCGCGGCGACCTGGGCGACGAACGGGCCGCGACGGGCGGGGAACCAGCGGGAGCCGAGCCGCAGCACGCTGATGAAGGTCATCGCGTCGCCGCAGCCGAGAAGGGCCCGTGCGGCGAGGGCCGTGCCGTAGGAGGGGGAAAGTGCGAAGCCGAGCTGTCCGGCGGTGAAGAGGACGACGCCGAGGGTGAGCACCTTCTTGGTGCCGAGCCGGTCGACCATGAGGCCGACGGGTATCTGCATGCCCGCGTAGACGAGCAGTTGGAGTATGGAGAAGGTCGAGAGCGCGGAGGCGTTGACGTCGAAGCGGTCGGCGGCGTCGAGTCCGGCGACGCCCAGCGACGTGCGGAAGATGACGGCGACGAAGTAGACGGCGACCCCGATGCCCCAGACGAGGGCCGCCCGGCGCCCGCCGGGGGGATCGCCGGGCAGTGCGGCGGACTCCCGGTTCACCGCTCCTCACCCCGGACCAGCACCTTGACCCAGCTCAGGTGCTGGTGCACGCAGGCGGCGGCCCGCTCGGTGTCACCGGTCCTGATGGCGTCCAGCATCTCGGCGTGCTCGGCGATGTTCTTGGCGATGCGGTCGGGGTGCGAGTGCATGACGGCGACGCCCATCCGCAACTGGCGGTCGCGGAGCTGGTCGTAGAGGCGGGAGAGGATCTCGTTGCCGGCGTGGCGGACGATCTCCGCGTGGAAGCAGCGGTCGGTGACGGCGACCTCGGCGAGGTCGCCGGACTCGGCGCGCCGCTTCTGCTCCTCGAGCAGTTCCTCCAGGCGTTCGATCAGCCAGGGCGGGGCGGGGACGGCCCGGCGGACGGCGAACTCCTCGACCAGGAGCCGGGTTTCGACGACGTCGGCGATCTCCTGCGCGGAGACGGCGAGGACGAGCGCGCCCTTCTTCGGATAGAGCTTGAGGAGCCCTTCCATCTCCAGTTTGAGGAGTGCCTCGCGGACGGGGGTGCGGGAGACCCCGACGGCCTCGGCGAGTTCGCCCTCGGTGAGCAGGGTGCCGCCCTCGTAGCGGCGGTCGAGGACGGCCTGCTTGATGTGGGCGTAGACGCGTTCGGCGGCAGGGGGCTGTCTCACGGGGGCGGCGGGCATGCGCACAGCATAGATACAACAGGTGTGCAACAGCAGCTCGTGTCCACCATGCAGGACGGAGCGGAGGGCGGGACCGCGCGGCGTGCGGGAGCCGGCCCGGGAGCACGAGGACAGACCCGGAAAGTCCTGCGAGACACACGCCACATCCGTACATCCCTTCACCCCCCTCACGTGTCTTCTATCGGGATCGTTCTTTCTTCAGGTCCCAATCGACTTTGGAAGCCCAGGCTTTCGACGCATACGCGACTATTCGGAGCGTTTCCTTTGAAAACCAGCCACAAGGGCCTGCGCCGCGCCGCCACCGTCGCTCTCGCGGGTGGTCTGCTGCTGACGGCCTCGCCCCTGGCCGCCCCCGCACAGGCGGCCACGCCGATCCCGTCCATCACCGCCAAGGGCGGCTTCCTGCTGGACCAGGCGGACGGCAAGCCCGTCTACGGCAAGGCCAACAACACGCGCCGCCAGATGGCGAGCACGACGAAGCTGGTGACGGCCATAACGGTCCTCACCATCCCGGGCGTGGACCTGAACAAGAAGGTCACCGTCAAGGCCGAGTACCGCAACTACGTCGCCCGCGAGGGCGCCAGCACCGCGGACCTCCGCACCGGTGACAAGCTCACCGTCCGCCAGCTGCTCTCCGGGCTGATGCTGCCGTCCGGCTGCGACGCCGCGTACGCCCTCGCCGACACCTTCGGCACGGGCACGACGACCTCCGCCCGCACGAAGTCCTTCATCGGCAAGATGAACGCGAAGGCCAAGCAGCTCGGCCTGGTCAACACCAAGTTCGACTCGTTCGACGGCATCTCCACGACCGGGAACAACTACACGACCCCGTGGGACCTGGCGAAGCTGGCCCGTCACGCGATGAGCAGCTCCGTCTTCCGTGAGGTCGTCAAGCCGACGTCGTACAAGGCCGCGGCCACGACCAGCACCGGCGGCACCCGCACGTACACCTGGTACAACACCAACAAGCTGCTGGGTTCCTACAGCGGCGCCATCGGTGTGAAGACCGGCACCGGCACGACCGCGGGCCCCTGCCTCGTCTTCGCCGCGACGCGCAACGGCAAGACCTACACCGGTGTCGTCCTCGCCTCGACGACCGGCGACAACCGCTTCACGGACGCCGCGAAGCTGCTCGACTTCGGCTTCGCCTCCACCACCGCCCGCACGATGGAGCTGCGTTCGCTCCCGGCCGGCGCCCAGCGGGACTGATCACCGCACCCGCCGAACAACGAGAAGGTCCCGGGACGCGGCGGCGTCCCGGGACCTCTTTCGTGCGGTGTCGCGTGGTGAACCGGCCGGTCAGGCCCAGGTGATGAGCCTCTTCGGCTGCTCCAGCACGGCGGCGACGTCGGCCAGGACCTTGGAGCCCAGTTCGCCGTCGACCAGTCGGTGGTCGAAGGAGAGCGCCAGCGTGGTGACCTGGCGGGGCTTGATCTTGCCCTTGTGGACCCACGGCTGGAGCTTGATCGCGCCGACCGCGAGGATCGCCGACTCGCCGGGGTTGAGGATCGGCGTGCCGGTGTCGACCCCGAAGACGCCCACGTTGGTGATCGTCACCGTGCCGCCCTGCATGGCGGCGGGGGTCGTCCTGCCCTCACGGGCCGTGGACACCAGCTCGCCGAGCGCCTCGGCGAGCTGCGGCAGGGTCTTGTCGTGCGCGTCCTTGATGTTCGGCACGATCAGACCGCGCGGGGTGGCAGCGGCGATGCCAAGGTTGACGTAGTGCTTGAGCACGATCTCCTGGTTCGCCTCGTCCCAGGCGGCGTTGACCTCCGGGTTGCGCCTGATCGCGACCAGCAGCGCCTTGGCGATGAGCAGCAGGGGGTTCACCCGCAGCCCGGCCATGTCCTTGTCGGACTTCAGCTCCTCGACCAGCTTCATCGTGCGGGTGACGTCGACCGTGACGAACTCGGTGACGTGCGGCGCGGTGAAGGCCGAGCCGACCATCGCCGAAGCGGTGGCCTTCCGGACGCCCTTGACCGGGATCCGGGTCTCGCGGGTACCGGCCACCGCCGCCCCGGAGGGCGCCGCCGCGGTCTCCGCGACCACGGGCTCGGGCACCGCGGGGGGCGCGGGGGCCTCGGCCGGGGCCACGGCCGCCCGGACGTCGTCGCGGGTGATGATCCCGTCGGGGCCGCTGGGCACGACCGTGGCGAGGTCGACCCCGAGGTCCTTGGCCAGCTTGCGGACCGGGGGCTTGGCCAGCGGGCGCGGCGCGGCGGGCGCCGCGGTGCCGTGACCGTTCAGCTCGGCCTGGACGGCCGCCTTGGCCTCGGCCTGTGCGGCCGGCTGGGCCTGCTCGGGCACCGAGGTGCCCTTGCGGGGGCGGCGCTTGGTGGAGGACTCGGCCACGCCGTAGCCGACCAGCACGGGCTGGCGGCCGGTGGGCTTGTCCTCCGCCGGGGCCTCCGGCTCGGCTGCCGCGACCGTGGGCTCGGTGGCCGCCGGCGGCGGCTCCTCGGCCGGGCCGGAGCCCGGCGCCACGTCCACGGTGATGATCGCGGTGCCGACGTCCACGGTGGTGCCCTCGTCGAAGCGCAGCTCGTGCACCACTCCGTCGTACGGGATGGGCAGCTCCACGGCGGCCTTGGCGGTCTCGACCTCGCACACGACCTGGCCGTCGGTGACGGTGTCACCGGGCTGGACGTACCACTTGAGGATCTCGGCCTCGGTGAGTCCCTCGCCCACGTCGGGCATCTTGAACTCACGGAAGCGGGCGGAAGCGTCTGTCATCGTCGTCACGACCCTCTCCTCAGTACGCCAGCGAGCGGTCGACGGCGTCGAGCACCCGGTCCAGTCCCGGAAGGTACTCCTCCTCCAACCGGGCGGGCGGGTACGGAGCGTGGAATCCGCCGACCCGCAGGACCGGCGCCTCCAGGTGGTAGAAGCACCGCTCCGTGATGCGGGCGGCGATCTCCGCGCCCGAGCCGTAGAACACCGGGGCCTCGTGCACGACGACCAGCCGGCCGGTCCTCTCCACCGACCTCTGGACGGCGTCGAAGTCGATCGGGGACATCGAGCGCAGGTCCAGGACCTCGACCGACTTGCCCTCCTCCTGGGCGGCCGCGGCGGCCTCCAGGCACACCTTCACCATCGGGCCGTAGGCGGCGAGGGTGATGTCGGTGCCGGCGCGGGCGACCCGGGCGGCGTGCAGCGGGTCCGGGATGGACTCGGTGTCGACCTCGCCCTTGTCCCAGTAGCGACGCTTCGGCTCGAAGAAGATCACCGGGTCGTCGCTCTGGATGGCCTGCTGCAGCATCCAGTAGCCGTCGGCGGCGTTCGACGGCGAGACGACCTTGAGGCCGGCCACGTGGGCGAACAGCGCCTCGGGCGACTCGGAGTGGTGCTCGACCGCGCCGATGCCACCGCCGTAGGGGATACGGACGACGACCGGAAGCTTGATCTTGCCCAGCGCGCGGGCGTGCATCTTCGCGAGCTGCGTGACGATCTGGTCGTACGCGGGGAAGACGAATCCGTCGAACTGGATCTCGACGACGGGGCGGTAGCCGCGCAGCGCGAGACCGATCGCGGTGCCGACGATGCCGGACTCGGCGAGCGGGGTGTCGATGACCCGCTCCTCGCCGAAGTCCTTCTGGAGCCCGTCGGTGATGCGGAAGACTCCGCCGAGCTTGCCGACGTCCTCGCCCATGACGAGGACCTTGGGGTCGGTGTCGAGGGCCTTGCGCAGCGACTCGTTGAGCGCCTTGGCGAGCGACATCTTCTCTACGGCCATGGCTACTTGCCCTCCTGCGGCGCGTCGGCGAACGACGCCTGGTACGCGGCGAACTGCGCGCGCTCCTCGTCGACGAGGGCGTGCCCGTCGGCGTAGACATTGTCGAACATCGCCATGTCGTCGGGGTCGGGCATGGCGCGCACCGCCTCACGGACGCGCTTCGCGAGCGCGTCGCTCTCCGCGTCGAGATCGGTGAAGAAGGCCTCGTCGGCGAGGCCCTGGGCGGCGAGGTACTTCCGCAGCCGCAGGATCGGGTCCTTGGCCTCCCAGGCCACCCGCTCGTCGTCGTGGCGGTAGCGGGTCGGGTCGTCGGAGGTGGTGTGGGCGCCCATGCGGTAGGTGAACGCCTCGACCAGCGTCGGGCCCTCGCCGCGGCGGGCGCGCTCCAGCGCGGACCGGGTCACGGCCAGGCACGCGAGCACGTCGTTGCCGTCGACGCGGACGCCGGGGAAGCCGAAGCCCTGGGCGCGCTGGTAGAGCGGCACCCGGGTCTGGCGCTCGGTGGGCTCGGAGATCGCCCACTGGTTGTTCTGGCAGAAGAACACGACCGGGGCGTTGTAGACCGCGGAGAAGGTGAACGACTCCGCCACGTCGCCCTGGCTGGAGGCACCGTCGCCGAAGTACGCGATCACCGCGGAGTCGGCGCCGTCCTTGGCGACGCCCATCGCGTAGCCGGTGGCGTGCAGCGTCTGCGAGCCGATGACGATCGTGTACAGGTGGAAGTTGTTGCTGTTGGGGTCCCAGCCGCCGTGGTTCACGCCGCGGAACATGCCCAGCAGGTTCGTCGGGTCCACCCCGCGGCACCAGGCGACGCCGTGCTCGCGGTAGGTCGGGAAGACGTAGTCGTCGTCGCGCAGGGCACGGCCGGAGCCGATCTGGGCGGCCTCCTGGCCGAGCAGCGAGGCCCACAGGCCCAGCTCGCCCTGGCGCTGCAGCGCCGTGGCCTCGGCGTCGAAACGGCGGGTGAGGACCATGTCCCGGTAGAGCCCGCGGATCTCCTCCGGGCCGAGTTCGGCGACATAGTGGTCGTACTCCGGGTTCGGGACCCGCTCACCCTCGGGCGTCAGCAGCTGTACGAGCTGGGGCTCGGCACTCGTTGGCTTCTTCGCGGCGCTGACGCGCTTACTGCTGCGGCGCGGTTTGCGCGCGGCAGTGTTCTCCACGGTCACGTGCGTGCTCCTCCGTCTGTCCGGCCCCCGGGGTCCGCCGGGGTCCAGTGGGGCTCGCCTGGTCCCTACGGTGCACGGGGTGGGTGCGGCTCGGCCGGGAACAGGCGTGACAGGTGCCCCGGCGAGCGCCTGCCAAAGGCACGTTACCCAGTGGGGCGCATTCCTGCGAAACCCCATTTGACCTGCGATTTTGCTTGGATTTCCAAGTAAATCGAGAAATACGGGAACAACCACTGGTCACAGCCTTGCCGGCTGCCGGAACACGGGCACGGTATCCCGGTCACCCCGGCATGGGAAGAGTGAGTATGTGAGACTTGGGCCGTGCACGAAGAAGGAAAAATCACCGTATTCCTGGTGGACGATCACGAGGTGGTCCGCCGCGGCGTGTACGAGTTGCTCTCCGTCGAGGACGACATCGAGGTCGTCGGCGAGGCCGGTACGGCGGCAGATGCCCTGGTCAGGATCCCTGCGGTGCGTCCGGACGTGGCGGTCCTCGATGTACGGCTCCCCGACGGCAGCGGGGTCGAGGTCTGCCGCGAGGTTCGTTCGCAGAACGAGGACATCAAATGTCTGATGCTCACCTCGTACGCGGACGACGAGGCCCTCTTCGACGCGATCATGGCCGGGGCCTCGGGCTACGTCCTGAAGGCGATCCGCGGTGCCGAGCTGCTGACGGCCGTGCGGGACGTGGCGGCGGGAAAGTCCCTGCTCGATCCGGTCGCGACGGCGCGCGTCCTCGAGCGGCTGCGGGACGGGAACGCCCCCAAGACCGACGACAAGCTGGCGAGCCTGACCGACCAGGAGCGCAGGATCCTCGACCTGATCGGCGAGGGGCTGACCAACCGGGCCATCGGCGAGCGGCTGCACCTGGCCGAGAAGACCATCAAGAACTACGTCTCCAGCCTGCTGTCGAAGCTGGGCATGGAACGGCGCTCCCAGGCCGCCGCGTACGTGGCACGGCTCCAGGCCGAGCGGCACTGAGCGCCGCGTCCACACCCGGAGCGCGGTAATCCACCCGGACGGTGCGAAGCCGTCCGGGTGAGCCGCGTCCGGGGCGGGCCTTGGGACGGCCGGGGCCGTGAGGCGCGAGGGAGGTCCGCCGGGCCGTGCAAGGGCGGGAGACGGACGGTTCGCGAGGCGGGAGACGTCGCCCGACGGGCCCGTAGGACCGGAAGCGCTGTCCACCGGGGCGCGGGCCGTAGTGGCCGGTGAGGTCGGAGGGCGCGGACCGTAGTGGCCGGTGAGATCGGAGGGCGCGGGCCGTACTGCCCGGTGAGATCGGAGGGCGCGGCTGACGGGTGGTCGCCGGCGGAGGCGGCGGGTCCGCGGGCCGTGCGCCCGGGCCGCGGGCCGCGGCAGCCCGGCACCCCGCGCGGGGCACGACAGCGCCCGGGACGAAAGGCCCCCCGCACTGGGGGCGGGCGGCCCTGTCCCCCGCACGTGCGGGCCTCGGAGAGTGGAACCATGCCGATCGAGGATCTCTGCTCCGCCGAGGAACTCCGCGCCGTGGAGCTGCTGTCGCGGGTCCCGTACGGCCGGCTGGCCACCACCATGAGCGCCATGCTGACGGTCGTGCCCGCCCGTCACGTCGTCTCCGACGGCTCCGTCCTGCTGCGTCTCCACCGCCGCCCCGGCTACCACCACGCCTGCGCCGGCACGGTGGTGGCCTACGGCGCGGACAACCTCGGCCACCCCGCCGCGGGCCACTGGTCGGTGCAGATCACCGGCACCGCGGAACTGGTCCGGCCGGCCGACGAGGAGATCCCGCGCTTCGGCCAGGCCCCGCTCCATGTCGACGGCGAACCCTTCGAGCCGGTCTACATGCGCCTTACGCCCCGCTTCGTCACCGTGCACACCCTGGACTGTCCCGAGCAGCGACACCGGCGACACGCTGAGTGATCTAACATCTGACGGGTGCCGCGCTCATCTGCTATTGCCCCACCCCCCATTGCCCCACCCCCTCTCGCCGAGCTGCTGCGCCGGTACGAGGACACCGGCGAACCCCTCTCCTGCGAACCCGTCACCCAGGGCCTGCTGAACCGCGGCTACCGGCTCGCCACCACACGCGGCTCCTACTTCCTCAAACAGCACGTGGACGAGCCGACCGCGGACCGCGAGACCATCGCCCGCCAGCACCGGGCCGTCCGCCGCCTCCAGTCGCTCGGCGTCCCCGTCGCCCCGCCCGTGGCCGACAGGTCCGGCGACACCGTGGCCGTGATCGGCGGCCGCTGCTACGCCCTGCACCCCTGGGTGGACGGCCGGCACCGCCGCGGCGCCCAGCTCACCACCGTCGAGTCCCGTCGGCTGGGCGCGCTGCTCGGTCTGGTCCACACCGGTCTGGAGCGGGTCATGGACGCGGAGCCGGGGGAGCGACGTGAGGCGGTCCGCCCGCACGAGAGCGCGGACCCCGAGGAGACCTTCGCCCTCATCGACGCACTGCTGGAACTGGCCCGCGCCCACCGCCCCAGGGACAGCTTCGACGCCCTCGCCGAGCACCGGCTGCGGGAGCGCCGCGCCCTGCTGGAAGGCCATGCGCACCGCAGGCCGCCGCCCGCCGCCGTCGGGGGCTGGGTGCACGGGGACTTCCACCCGCTCAACCTGCTCTACCGGGGCGACCACCGCGGCGCGGAGCCGGCCGCGATCGTCGACTGGGACCGGCTGGGCGTCCAGCCGCGGGCCGAGGAGGCGGTACGGGCCGCGGCGATCTTCTTCGTGCGGCCCTCGGGCCGGCTGGAACTCCCGAAGGTACGGGCCTATGCGCGCGCCTACCGGTGTGCGGCCGGGGCGGACCCGGCCGAACTCGCAGCCGCCGTGCACCGGGTGTGGTGGGAGCGGCTCAACGACTTCTGGATACTGCGCTGGCGCTACCAGCTGCACGACCGAAGGGCCGACCCGCAGTTCCCTGCGGTGTCGGCCCTGGCGGTGTGGTGGACGCGGGAGTACGAGGCGGTGTGCGAGGCCTTCGCCGGATGACGGCGCCGGCCGGGCGGCCCGCCCGGATCAGCCCGGTGTGGTTCCGGTGGTGGCGCCGGCGTCCGCGCCCGCGTCCGTACCGGTCGTCGTGCCCGCGTCCGTGCCCGTGCTCGTACCCGCGTCGGTACCGGTGGTGGTGCCGGCGTCCGTCCCCGTGGACGTGCCCGCGTCCGTGCCGGTGGACGTGCCCGCGTCCGTGCCCTCGCTGGTGTTGCCCTCCGTCGTCCCGTCCGTGGTGCCCTCGGTGTCGGAGGGCGTGTCCGAGGGATCGTGGCTCGGGCTCTGCGGCTGCGACGGCTGCGGCTCCTGCTGGGAGGGACGCTCGCTCGGCGGCCATTCGCCCTGATTGCCGTTCGTCCCCTGGTCCGGCTGCTCTTCCTCCTCGGGCTGCTCCTCCGAGGGGGTCGGCGAAGAGTCGGACTCGGTCGGGGTGCTGGAGACCTTCTGGTCGTCCTTCGGCTTCGTGCCGGGCTTGCCGGCCCGGTCCAGCGCGAAGGCCACGCCCGCCACGACCGCGATCACCGCGAGCGCGACGAACAGCCACACCTTGCCCTTGCCGCCGCCCCTGCCACCGCCGGGTCCGACGCTGTACGCGCCGTCCTCCGGATTGCGCGGCGGGAGGAGCGGGCCGGACGAGGTCTCGCCGTGGTGCGGGTGCCCCATCACCGCCGTCGCGCCCATGCCCTGCGCCGGGGTGTGGCCGCCCTCGTGCATCTCGACGGGGCCCGTGTTCCAGGCGCCGGTGTGGCTGCCCTGCTGCTGGAGCATCTGCAGCCCGTACTGCACGAGCGCCCGCATCTCCTCGGCGCTCTGGAACCGGTCGTCCGGGTCCTTGGCGAGGGCGCGCATCGCGAGTCCGTCCAGCTCCGGCGGGGCCACGTCCGAGACCTCGGAGGGCGGCACCGGGATGTCCTGGACGTGCTGGTAGACGACGGACAACGGTGTCTCGCCGGTGAACGGCGGGCGCAGCGCCAGCAGTTCGTAGAGCAGACAGCCCGTGGCGTACAGGTCGGAACGGTGGTCGACGGCCTTTCCGAGCGCCTGCTCGGGAGAGAGGTACTGGGGCGTGCCCATGACCATGCCGGTCTGGGTCATCGTCGTCGAAGCGCCGTGCAGCGCACGGGCGATGCCGAAGTCCATCACCTTGACCGCGCCGCCGTTGGTGATGATGACGTTCGCCGGCTTGATGTCGCGGTGGACGATGCCGTGCTGGTGGGAGTACGCGAGGGCCTCGAGGACACCGGAGACGATGATGAGCGCCTGCTCGGGCGGCGGCGCCTCGGCGTTGATCAGCAGATCGCGGATGGTGTGGCCCTCGACCAGCTCCATCACGATGTACGGCACGGACTGGCCGTCCACGACGTCCTCGCCGGAGTCGTACACGGCCACGATGGCATGGTGGTTGAGGCCCGCCACGGACTGCGCCTCGCGCGTGAAGCGCGCCTTGGACACCGGGTCCTCGGCCAGATCGGCGCGGAGCAGCTTCACGGCGACGGTCCGGCCGAGCCGGACGTCCTCCGCCGCGAACACCTCCGCCATACCGCCCCGGCCAAGACGGTGGGTCAGCCGGTACCGGCCGTCGCCGACGAGCCCGCCGACGCCCCAGGAGTCAGCAGCATCCGACACTCCGCCGCCATGTGGTTCGGATTCGGGTGCCATCAGTCCTCGCCGTCGTGTCTTGCCGCGCCGCGCGCTGCGCGCGAGCGGCGTCTCTCGGTGGTTCGACACGTCACGCTACAGGCTTCCGGTGACACGCCGGTCCGGGATGGACCGGTCGGCGAACCCGCCGCCGCCACGGCGGACCACTCACGTCCGGTTCCTGTAACGCTTGCGAGACGCTTCTTGTGCGTACGGTCACGGAACGGGCACCCGGCTTGACGTGTTACTGCCCTCGGGCAGACTTGCCCCGTAATCCGGATCACCGCGGCCACCGCTCGACGGTGTGCGTGCCTAGGGGGAAGCACAGTCATGAGCCAGGACGGCGCACACAGCGGCCGCTACGCGGGCGGTTCGGTAGCGGGCGGCCGGTACCAGCTTCGCGACCTTCTCGGCGAAGGCGGGATGGCGTCGGTGTACCTGGCGTACGACAGTGCGCTGGACCGGCAGGTCGCCATCAAGACCCTCCACACCGAACTCGGCCGGGAACAGTCCTTCCGCGAGCGTTTCCGCCGCGAGGCGCAGGCCGTCGCCAAGCTGTCCCACACCAACATCGTGTCGGTCTTCGACACCGGTGAGGACGCCGTGGCGTTCAGCGGCTCCGCCGCGGGGGACGGCGGCGTGATGCCGTACATCGTCATGGAGTACGTGGAGGGCAAGCCGCTCGGGTCCGTCCTCCAGGAGGACACCCGGCAGTTCGGCGCGATGCCGGCCGACAAGGCGCTGAAGGTGACCGCCGACGTGCTGGCGGCGCTGGAGACCAGCCATGAGATGGGACTGGTCCACCGGGACATCAAGCCCGGCAACGTGATGATGACGAAGCGCGGCGTCGTCAAGGTAATGGACTTCGGCATCGCCCGGGCCATGCAGTCGGGCGTCACGTCGATGACCCAGACCGGCATGGTCGTCGGCACCCCGCAGTACCTGTCGCCCGAGCAGGCCCTCGGACGCGGCGTCGACGCCCGCTCCGACCTCTACTCGGTCGGCATCATGCTCTTCCAGCTGCTGACGGGCCGGCTGCCGTTCGACGCCGACTCGCCGCTGGCGATCGCGTACGCGCACGTCCAGGAGGAGCCGGTCGCCCCCTCCTCCATCAACCGCTCGGTGACCCCGGCGATGGACGCCCTGGTCGCACGGGCGCTGAAGAAGAACCCGAACGAGCGCTTCCCGAGCGCCGCCGCCATGCGCGACGAGTGCCTGCGCGTCGCGAGCGCCGGCCAGACGCACGCGCCGGTCATCGTGCAGGGCGCTCCGACGACGAACAGCGGCTCGGGCGTGGCCTCCGCGGTGTTCCCGCCGGTGGACCAGTCGACCCCGGCTCCGGGCCCGGGCAGCGTCCAGCAGCCGTTCCAGCCCGGTCCGTACGGCCCGTCGACCCCGGCCCCGGTGCCGGGCCCCGCCCCGAGCTACGGCTACCCGCAGCAGGCCCCGGTCCCGGCGTACCAGACCCAGACCCCGGTGCCCCCCGCGTACCACCTCTCGCCCCAGCCGACCGGCGTCCCCGCACCGTCCGGCAGCGGCAGGCGGAACATGCCGTTGGTCGTCGGCTCGGTCGTCGTGGCGCTCCTCGCCGTCGGTGGAGTGATCACGGCGCTCTCCCTGAACAAGGGCGACGACGAAGGCGGAAGCGGAGGCGGAGGCGGCGCCGACCCGTCGGTGTCGGCACCGTCGGTCGCGGGCCACAAGCCCCCGGAGCGCAATCGCACGATCGACACGGACGAGTGCACGGACGCCACGGAGGACAGCGACGACCCGGCGAAGGTCCAGGCGCCGAGCTTCGTCTACAAGGACGTGATCTCCGTCAAGTCGTGCCTGCAGGCCGCGGGCTGGAAGTTCAAGGTCACGGAAAAGGACGACCCGCAGTTCGCCGAGGACCAGGTCATCAACCAGTTCCCGACGGAGGGCACCGCCGTGGTGCCGGGCAACCAGACCTTCGAGCTGACGGTCGGCACGGGGAACCCGGGTTACTAGGCCGTGTCCGACACATGGCGCCGTCCGCCCGCAGGACGGGGCCCTGTCCGGCACGGCCCAGGGACCGCGCGGAGCGCCCCTCGCACGCCGAGCGGGGCTTCTGCCCCGAGAGCGAACTGCCCCGAGAGCGAACTGCCCGGGAGTGAGCGGTCCTGGGAGTGAGCGGCCCCGGGAGTGAGCGGCCCGGCACGCGTTCGTGCCGATCCGCTCACCGCCAAGAAGTCCGGTTTTACCCGGGATGCCGGAAGTTCCCGGCCATGTGACGCTGAGTCCGAAACCTCGGCGCCCCGGCTCGGGAGGGGGTCACCTCGTGACTCCGAAGCTCCGCACGCACTGCGCGACGACCCTCGCGGCACTGGTGCTCGCCCTGCCCGTGGCGACGTACGCCTACGCCGACGGCCCCCTGACCCGCGCCGTGGAGTCGCGCGGGGACGGCGAGGGCCGGCGAGCGGGCGGCGAGAACGGCGGAGACGGGCGGGACGGGGCCCTCGATCGCGACGAGGACGGGCGGTACGACGGCGGGGCGCACGGCCGGAGCGAGCAGTACGACGGCGAGGTCCGCGGCCAGAGCGGGCGGTACGGCCATGACGCGCGCAACGGGGATCGCGAGCGGTCCCGGGGGCGGAGCCGGGACGGACAGGGCGGCCCGGGCCGGTGGACGCACGGCCGCCCGGCGCACGGCGCGCCGTCGGCCGCGCGGGCCTCCGGCCTCGCGGCACCGGAAACGGTCCCTGATGCGGACGGCGATCGTCCGCCGGCGCACCCAGGGCAAGCCGGGAAGCCCCACACCCCACCGGACGAGAACGCCGCCGCACGCCCCGATCCGTCGCCCACCGCGTCGCTGGCCGGGCGGCAGGCCGGTGAGGGCCGGTTGCGGCCCGGCCGGACCACCGCTCCCTCGCTCACCGTGCCGACGTCACCCGTTCGGCCGCACGACGGCCATGACGACCACGGTCTCGGCCACGACCACGAGCGCCGGCGCGACGAGAACGTGGCGCCGCACGAGGAGGCCGAGGACGGGTCCAGGGAAGCGTCCGACGCCCCGTCCCCCTCGGAGTCCACGCCCGCGGACGACGCCTCCCCCGCCGCCGCGGGCGAGTCCCACCAGCAGCCCGTGTCCGAGCCGCTCGAACGCCAGATCCCGGTGCTGACGCTGGGCGCAGGCTGTGCCCTCATGGGACTGGGACTCGGATACATGGGGCTGCGGCTGCGCCGCGGCTGAGCCCGCACACGCAGCCGCAGCCCAGCCGCACCCGCAACCCGCAACCCGCAACCCGCAACCCGCCGGGGACGCTTCCGCGATCCGCTCGACCCGCCCCGGTTCCGCCCCCATGGCGCCCGTCCGTCTCCGTCCGGCCCACGCGCCCGTCCTCCCTCCGCCCCGCGACGCGCCCGTGCCTCCCAGGGCGGAGCGCGTCGTACCGTTTCGTCCGGGTGCGTACGGGGGTGTCGTCCTCCCCGGGTCCGCGTGTCCCCCGTACGGCCTACGCCCGACGTCCGTCTCAGGGCGGTTGGTCGCCGGCGACATACCCGGTATACATACTCGGTATGTCGATCCGGCACGGGCTCCTCGCCCTTCTCGAACACGGTCCCCGCTACGGCTCCCAGCTCCGCACGGAGTTCGAGTCCCGTACGGGGGCGACCTGGCCGCTCAACGTGGGCCAGGTCTACACGACCCTGAACCGGCTGGAACGCGACGGCATGGTCGTCCAGGACGGCGAGGACGAGGCCGGACACACGCTCTACGCCATCACCGACACCGGACGGGACGAGCTGAGGGCCTGGTTCGGCCGGCCCGTCGACCGGACCAGCCCCGCGCGCGACGAACTGGCCATCAAGCTCGCCATGGCGGTCGGCGCGCCGGCCGTCGACATCCGCGATGTCATCCAGTCCCAGCGCCGCCACACCGTGAAGGCGATGCAGGACTACACCCGGCTCAAGGCCCAGGCACTGGACCCGGCGCCCGCCGACCGGGACGAGATCGCCTGGTTGCTCGTGCTGGAGCAGCTCATCTTCCAGACCGAGGCGGAAGCCCGCTGGCTCGACCACTGCGAGGCCCGGCTCATCCGGCTCTCCGCGGCGACGGCGGAACAGCGCCCGGAGCCCGCACCCCCATCCGCCCGGGCTGCGGCGCCCGTCCACGGTCACCGGAGGAGGCCCGGCTGAGCCCGGCCCCCCGTCGGGGCCGGTGGCAGGGGACGGCATCGATCCACCGCCGTCCCCGGTGAAAGCCCCGCCGTACGCCCGGCGTCGCTCGCCCGCTCCACCCGGCCCTCCTCAGGGGCACGTTCCCGGCACCTCACCCCGGTGCCTCCCACGCACCTCGCCTTCCACATCCGCTCACGTACGCGCCAGGCGTACGCCAAAGGGGACCTCTCATGTCCGACCATTCCCACCAGCCCCAGCAGTCCCAACAGCCCGTCCTGCAACTACGGAATCTGACCCGGGTGCACGGCAGCGGCGCCACCGAAGTGCACGCGCTGCGCGGTGTGGACCTCGATGTGTTCCCCGGTGAACTCGTCGCCGTCATGGGCCCGTCCGGCTCCGGGAAGTCCACGCTCCTGACGATCGCCGGCGGTCTCGACACACCCACGTCGGGCCAGGTGATCGTCGAGAACACCGACATCACCACCGCCGACCGCAAGACGCTCGCCGCCCTGCGCCGGCGCAGCATCGGCTACGTCTTCCAGGACTACAACCTCATACCGGCGCTGACCGCCGCGGAGAACATCGCGCTGCCGCGCGAACTCGACGGCCGATCCGCCCGCAAGGCCCGGTCCGAGGCCGTCGCGGCGCTCGACGAGATGGGCCTCGGTCATCTCGCCGACCGGTTCCCCGACGAGATGTCCGGCGGACAGCAGCAGCGAGTGGCCATCGCCCGCGCGCTGGTCGGTGACCGCCGTCTGGTGCTCGCCGACGAACCCACCGGCGCGCTGGACTCCGAAACCGGCGAGTCCGTCCTCGCGCTGTTGCGCACCCGCTGCGACGCGGGAGCGGCGGGCATCCTCGTCACCCATGAACCCCGCTTCGCCGCCTGGGCGGACCGGGTCGTCTTCCTGCGCGACGGCTCGGTCGTCGACCAGACCGTCCGCAGCGACGCGGACTCCCTGCTGAGCGGGCAGGCGGCCGAGCGGTGAGGAACTGGTACCACTCCTGGCGCGCAGCGATCCGTATCGCCCGCCGCGACGCCGTCCGCTCCAAGGGACGCAGCTTCCTCGTCCTGGCGATGATCGCCCTGCCGATCCTCGGGGTGAGCGCCGCCGATCTGACCCTGCGCAGCGCCGAGCTCTCCACCGAACAGACCCTGGAGCGGACACTCGGCCGCGCCGACGCCCAGGTGAAGGATGCCCACACCGGTGGGGTGCCCATCCACCAGACCCCGGACGGCAACGGCGTCGACCCCGTCGGGGACTTCGAGGACAAGGCTTGGCCCGAGGGCAGCACGGATGTCCGCAAGGCCCTCCCGGCAGGCGCGAAGGCCCTGGAGGACTCGGCCGGTTCCGGAAAGCTGCGCACCGCGCACGGGCTGCTGAACGCCGAGATCCGGGAGCTCAGGGCGACCGATCCGATGGCCGAGGGCATCATGACTCCGGTCAGCGGACGTTTCCCGAAGACGCCCGACGAGGTGGCGGCGACGACCCACTTCCTGGAGTCCAGCGGGCTGAGCGTGGGTTCGAAGCTGGTGGCGCGCGGGCTGGACCGCGAGTACACGATCACCGGCTCCTACGAACTGCCGGACTCGCTGAAGAGCGACCAGGTCAACGCGCTCCCCGGCGCGCTGCTGGACCCCCTCGACAAGGCGCTCAGCGCAGACGGCCTGTCGGGCACCGGGAAGTCCACGAGCTACCTGGTCAACGTGCCCGGCGGTTTCACGTGGAACATGGTCCAGGAGATCAACACCAAGGGCGTCTCGGTGTTGTCGCGCGCCGTGCAGCTCTCGCCGCCGGCCGACGCGGACGTGCCGCTGTACAAGCACAAGGGCTGGGACAGCAGGGACTACGGGCAGAGCACCGCCGCCCGGGCCGCCGCGCTCGCCGCGGTCGGCACGGTCGTCGGTCTGGCGATGCTGGAGATCTGTCTGCTGGCGGGGCCCGCCTTCGCGGTGGGCGCCCGGCGCTCACGCCGCCAGCTCGGGCTGGTCGGCGCCAACGGCGGCGACCGCCGCCACATCCGGGCCATCGTCCTGGCCGGCGGGCTGGTGATCGGCCTCGCCTCCGCTGTCGTGGGCACGGTCCTCGGCCTGGTGCTGACCTTCGCGATGCGCCCCCTGCTGGAGGACTACATCGGCGCGCGCTTCGGCAGCTTCGACATCCGGCCCCTGGAATTGCTCGGCATCGGACTGCTCGCCGTGGTCACCGGCCTGCTGGCCGCGATCGTCCCGGCCGTGACCGCCTCTCGGCAGACCGTTCTGGCCTCGCTCACCGGGCGCCGCGGTATTCGCCGCAGCAACCGGGTGCTGCCCGTGCTCGGACTGGTCGCCGTGGTGCTCGGCGCGGCGATCGCCCTCTACGGTTCGCTGCTCACCGAGCAGTTCATCATCGTCGCGGGCGGCAGCGCCCTGGCGGAGCTCGGCGTGGTCGCCATGACGCCCGCGCTGGTCGGCCTCTTCGGCCGGTCCGGTCGCTGGCTGCCGCTGTCGCCGCGGCTCGCGCTGCGGGACGCCGTGCGCAACCGCGGCCGCACGGCACCGGCGGTGGCCGCCGTGCTCGCCGCGGTCGCCGGGACCGTCGCCGTGGCCACGTACGCCTCCAGCAGTGACGCCCAGGCGGAGGCGGCGTACGAAGCGCGGCTGCCGCACGGCGCGGTCTCGATGGTCATCACCGAAGGCGGCGGACGGGACGTTCCGGCGGCCCGCACCATGGTGCAGAAGTACCTGCCGGTGGATGTGCGCGCCGATGTGGACCGGATCGTCGTCGGGAACAAGGGCTGCACGCCGTACGGCGGCGGCAAGGAGTGCGGCTCCTACGAGATCGTCGTGCCCAAGGCGAACCAGTGCCCGCTGTGGGGCACCTCCGGCGACGAGGACCCCGCGGAGAAGTTCTCCAAGGCTCAGCGTCGGGCACTCGCCAAGGACTGGCGGTGCAAGGAGAGTTCCGGAATGGTCTACACGGAGAGCGGGGTGCTCGTCGCCGACGAGAAACTGCTGAAGGTGCTCGCCGTCGACGATCCCGCCGCCGCGAAGGCCCTCGCCGACGGCAAGGCCGTCTCCTTCGACAAGCGCAACCTCGACAAGAGCGGTGCGGTCGGCATCCGGCTGATCACCGACATGGAGGCCGCGAACCGGGCGATCGAGCAGGACAAGGAGGTCCCCGGCGTGGTCAAGTCCTTCCCCGCCCACCAGGCGGCCGACGACGTCGACGCCTACGGCGTGGCCATGATCCTGCCGCCGGCGGCGGCCAAGACGTCCGGCCTCACCACCGTCCCGCTCGGCGCGTACTACTCCACGGACGGGACACCCGGCAGCGAGCAGCGACAGAAGCTGGAAGGCGAGCTCGACAAGACGGGTGCGAGCATCGATCTGCACATCGAAGAGGGCTACACCAGCGACAACAGCATCGTTCTGCTGGCTCTGACGGTCTTCGCCGGGCTGATCACGATCGGGGCGGCCGGTATCGCCACCGGGCTCGCGCAGGCCGACGCGGAGGCCGACCTCAAGACGCTGGCGGCCGTGGGAGCCCCTCCCCGGGTCCGCCGGACGCTGAGCGGATTCCAGTGCGGAGTCATCGCCGCGATGGGTGTGGTCCTCGGCTCGGCCGCCGGAGTCCTGCCGGCGATCGGCCTGCGGCTCACCGAGCACCGGCAGGAGCTCACGTGGTACGAGCAGGCCCTCGACTCCGGCTGGGGCGGGAGCCTGACCCCGCCGACGTCCACGATCGTCATCCCGTGGGAGACGCTGGCCGCGCTGCTGGTCGCGGTGCCGCTCGGCGCGGCCCTGCTGGCGGCCCTGGTCACCCGGTCCCGGGGAGCGCTGGCCCGCCGCGAGGCGAGCTGAGCCCCTTCGGGACACGCGGTACGAAATCGTGCCCCCGCACCAGGGTGGATCACCTCGGTGCGGGGGCACACCGTGGGGTGAGCCACATGTGCGAGAGAATGGACGGCATGGAGATGCCGAGGAATGAACGGTCGCAGGAGAACCCCCCGGTCCTCATCGTGGGACAGAACGGGATGGCGCTCGGCGGCAGTGAAGGTGACGGCGAGGCACGCGAGGTCCCGGTGACGGAGATGGTCGAACAGCCTGCGAAGGTCATGCGGATCGGCAGCATGATCAAGCAGTTGCTGGAGGAAGTGCGGGTGGCACCCCTGGACGAGGCGAGCCGCGTCCGGCTGAAGGAGATCCACGCGAGCTCGGTGAAGGAGCTCGAAGAGGGACTGGCTCCGGAACTGGTCGAAGAGCTGGAGCGGCTGTCGCTTCCGTTCACCGACGAGGCCGTGCCGTCGGAGGCCGAGCTGCGCATCGCCCAGGCCCAGCTGGTCGGCTGGCTCGAGGGGCTCTTCCACGGCATCCAGACCGCGTTGTTCGCCCAGCAGATGGCGGCCCGCGCCCAGCTGGAGCAGATGCGCCGCGCCCTCCCCCCTGGGGCCCCCACCGACGACGAGGCACTCCACGGCGGGGCTGCCCGCTCGGGTCCCTACCTCTGATGAACCTCTGAGTGGCACCCCACGCACAGCGGCCCCGTCCCCGTAAGGGGGCGGGGCCGTCGTCATCCGGGGGCCCGTCGTTCGGGGGCTCGCCCTTCGGGCCCGTCGTCCTCGCCGACCGTCGCCGTCGGCATGTGCCGGGCCGCTGGGCGCTCGGCTCCATCGGCGGAGGGCGTGACTCAGCGCTGCCCCGCCGGCGCCACCAGCAACACCTTGCCCACATGAGCGCCGGACTCCAGGATCCGGTGCGCCTCGGCCGCCTCCGGCATCGGCAGGGCGCGGTCCACCACGGGCTTCACCGCTCCCGCCTCGATGAGCGGCCAGACGTGCTCCCGCACCGCCGCGACGATCGCCGCCTTCTCCTCCGGCGGCCGCGCGCGCAGCGAGGTGGCGGTCACCGCGGCACGCTTGCCGAGCAGCGCCCCCAGGTTGAGCTCGCCCTTCACCCCGCCCTGGAGCCCGATCACGGCCAGACGTCCGTTGACGGCCAGGGCACGCACGTTCCTGTCCAGGTACTTCGCGCCGATGATGTCGAGAATGACATCGGCCCCGGCCCCGTCGGTCGCCTTCCGCAGCTCCTCGACGAAGTCCTGCTCGCGGTAGTCGATCAGGATGTCGGCGCCCAGCTCGGCGCAGCGCGCCAGCTTCTCCGGCCCGCCGGCGGTGACGGCCACACGTGCGCCCACTGCCTTCGCCAACTGGATCGCCATCGTGCCGATCCCGCTGGCGCCGCCGTGTGCCAGCAGCGTCTCGCCGGGCCGCAGATGGGCGACCATGAACACATTGGACCAGACGGTGCAGGTGACCTCGGGCAGTGCCGCTGCCGTGACGAGGTCGACGCCCTTGGGGACCGGCAGCAGCTGGCCCGCCGGCACCACCACCTTCTCCGCGTACCCACCGCCGGAGAGCAGAGCGCACACCTCGTCGCCCACGCTCCATCCGGAGACCCCGGGGCCGGCGGCCACGATCCGCCCCGAGCATTCCAGCCCCGGGTACGGGGACGCACCGGGCGGCGGATCGTAGAACCCCTGCCGTTGGAGGACGTCCGCGCGATTGACCGCGCTCGCGGCAATCTCGACGAGGACCTCCCCCTGGCCGGGTTCGGGGTCCGGCGCCTCCGCCCAGACCAGCGCCTCGGGACCACCTGGTTCGGGAATCGTGATCGCATGCATGGCCGCGAGGCTACTCCGGCTTGGCGTTACCGCTACCCCGCACCGCTCCGGGCCGCGGGTTCGTCGCCCGCACGATGGTGATGACCCGGTCCGTCAGCTGCAGCGGGCTGGCCTCGGGGTCGTCGTAACCGAGCAGCCGGTGCCCGCGGAGCACACTCACCACCAGGTCTTCCGTCTCCCGGACGTTCTTTCCGACCTCGCTCTTTATCACCGGGCGCTCGACGATATCGAGGCCGCTGCCCTGCTGGATCAGGTCCTCCATCACCGTGCCCGCGTGCGGGCTGAGCACGGACAGCCCGAGGAGGCGGCCCGCCGCGCTGGCACTGGTGATCACCGCATCGGCGCCGGACTGGCGCAGCAGAGGCGCGTTCTCCTCCTCGCGGACCGCGGCGACGATCTTCGCGCCCCGGTTGAGCTGCCGCGCGGTGAGCGCGACCAGGACCGCCGTGTCGTCGCGCTGGGTGGCGATGATGATCTGCCGGGCCCGCTGCACCTCGGCCCGGAGCAGCACATCGCTCCGGGTCGCGTCACCGAGGACGCCGGTGAAGCCGTCCGCGTTCGCGGCCTCGATCACCTTCGAGCTCGGGTCGATGATGACGACCTGCGCCTTCTGCAGGCCCGTCGCACACAGGGTCAGCAGCGCGGAACGCCCCTTCGTGCCGAAGCCGATGACGACAGTGTGGTCACGCAAGGTGGACCTCCAACGCTTCAGCCGCCACTCGTCCCGGGTCCGCTCCGTGAGGACCTCAAGGGTGGTACCGACCAGGATGATCAGGAACAGCACGCGCAGCGGCGTCACCAGCAGCACGTTGACCAGGCGCGCGCTGTCGCTGTGCGGAACGATGTCGCCGTAACCCGTGGTGGAGAGGGTCACGGTGGAGTAGTAGACGGCGTCGAGGAAGTCGACCTTCTCGTCCGCGTTGTCGTAGTAGCCGGCGCGGTCCAGCCAGACGATGAAGACCGTCAGGACGAGGACGAACAGGGCCAGCAACAGCCGTTTGGTGACCTGCACCAGCGGTCTCTCGACGGTCTGCCTGGGCAGATGCACCCTGGAGACGGCCAGCTGTTCGTCCGCCTGCCGGGCCATGGCGTCATGGCCGGGAAGTTTCACGTGAAACACCCTTCGGAAGTCGGTGGCCAGGGCAGATCGAGGACCTCCAGCTCGTCTCCGGGCCGCCCTCCCCCGGGAGGCACGACGGCGAGCCCGTGCGCGGCGGCGATACCGCGCAGCATGGCCGGGCCGCGGTAGTGCAGCGGTACGACCGTGTCGCCGCGGTGCACCACCGGAACCAGCCGGGTGTCCTGCGGATGACCATGGACCTCGTCCCTCAGGGACGCGCGGTACGGGGCCGGGGTTGCCTGTCCGGCCCGCTGGCGCAGCAGTGGCTCCGCGAGGGTGAGCAGCCCGGAGACGGCGGCGAGCGGATTGCCGGGCAGTCCCACGAGGTGCCGGCCGGGAGCGAGCCCGGCCAGGAGCATCGGATGCCCGGGCCGTACGGCGACACCGTCGACCAGCATCTCGGCACCCACCTTGCGGAGCATCGGGTGGACATGGTCGACCGGCCCTGCGGCCGTACCGCCCGTGGTGATCACAAGGTCGGCTTCGGATTCGGTGACGGCCCGCTGCAGTGCGTCGGCGTCGTCGCCGACCCTGCGGGTGCCGGTGACTTCGGCCCCGAGGGCCCGCAGCCAGGGACCGATCATCGGCCCGAGCGCATCACGGATCATCCCGTCGTGGGGCAGCCCTTCGGTGAGCAGCTCATCGCCCAGGACGAGCACCTGCACCTTCGGGCGGACCACCGTGTGCAGTTCGTCGTAGCCGGCAGCCGCGGCCAGACCCAGCACGGCAGGGGTCACCAGCGTTCCGGCGGGCAGCAGTTGGTCGCCGGAGCGGCATTCCTGGCCGCGGGGCCTGATGTCCTGACCGTGCATCACCTGCCGCTGGGCGTGCAGATGGCCGCTGTCGTCGGTCCGGGCGTGCTCACTGCGGATCACCGCGGTGGCGCCGGGCGGGACACGGGCGCCGGTCGCGATGTGTACGGCCGTGCCGTCGACGAGGGTCTCGGCCTCGCCGTGCCCGGCGAGGATGCCGTGCTCACCGGACACCACCGTCCACGGTCCGGGGCCCGCGACCGCCCAGCCGTCCATGGCGGAGGTGTCGAACGAGGGCAGATCGATGAAGGCGGTGAGCGGAGTGGCGAGCACCCGGCCGAGGGAGGCGGAGAGGGGATCACGGCCGGTGCGCAGCGCACCGGCCCGTCCGGCGCGCGAGGCGACGGCGCGGGCCTCGTTCCAGGGCATCCCGCGATGCCGTCGCGGAAGCGGTCCGTCCTGACCCGGTGCGGGCGTCCCCTGACCCTGCGGCGAGGGGGCCGACCGTCTTCCCACGAGCGCGAGCGCGTCCTCCACGCCGTCGTCGCCGTCCCCCGCGGGCGCGGAGGCACGGTCACCGGACCTGCCGTGCGGCACGGGACCCGTCGCGGGCTCCCCGGGGGCCCCGGCAGCGCCGAGGTCATGGTCCTGTGCGGTCATCGGCTGCCGGCCTCGTCGTCGGGGCCGGAGCCGTTCCGGTCGTCCTCGAGTCCGTCCGCACCGGCCCTGCCGGTCGCCGCCTCGTCCGCCTCGGCGGCCCACCGCTCGGCCAGTGCCGCGGCCTTGTGGGCGGCCTCGGCGACGGCCTGGGCGCCGTCCCCGCCCGCCCTGGCCGCCGCATAGCCGACGAGGAAGGTGGTCAGGGGCGCTGCCGGCCGGGCGACACCATGGGCGGCGTCCCGGGCGAGGTCGAGCAGCAGACCCGTGTCCACCTCGAGGTCGATGCCGAGTTCGTCCTTGACTGCGGTGATCCATTCATCCAGCACGTTCCCATGCTCCCTGATCCTGGCCCGGGCCGTGACGATGTCCTCCCAGGTGTCGCAGTCGTACGCGGCGAGCGGTCGGGCGGACACCCGGTCGAGGTCGAGTTCGCCCGTCAGCAGGCGCACCGGCAGCCCGGTGAGGCCGCCGTGCTCGGTGGCGAGCAGGGCCAGTTCGCGATGGAGTGGTTCCGCCCGGTAGGCAGCGACGAGCGGTTGGTCCCGTCCGTCGGCGTCGACGAGGAGCGCGCCCTCCCGCCCTCCGTCCTCCAGGGCGTCGAGCAGCCGCCGCACGGTCCCTTCGTCGAGGAAGGGGAGATCCGCGGAGAGCACCACGACGGTGGGCGCGCCGGACCGGCGGAGCCCCGCGTGGAGTGCGGCGAGCGGGCCGCCGCCCGGCGGGGCCTCCAGCGTCCAGGTCACCGGCCGCGCGGTGGGCCGGCGCCCGCCGACCACGATCGTGCGGCCGGCGCCCCGGGACGCGGTCAGCACCCGGTCGAGCAGCGTCCGGCCGCCGACGCTCACACCGGGCTTGTCCGCCCCGCCGAGCCGCCTGGCGGCACCTCCGGCGAGCACGATGGCGTCGTAGTCCGCTTCCGCATCGGCAGTCACCCCAGAAGTATGGGCCGTGACCGCCGATGCGGAACCCGTCGGCCCGCGGATGCGGGTTTTCCGTGCTAGTGCGCGGTCACAGGGTGCGCAGCAGCACCGCGGGCTGCTCCACGCAGTCCGCCACGTACCGGAGGAAGCCGCCGGCCGTGCCGCCGTCGCAGACCCGGTGGTCGAACGTGAGGGAGAGCTGCACGACCTGGCGGACGGCGAGCTGTCCCTCGTGCACCCAGGGCTTGGGCACGATGCGGCCCACGCCCAGCATGGCCGCCTCCGGGTGGTTGATGATCGGCGTGGAGCCGTCGACCCCGAACACCCCGTAGTTGTTCAGCGTGAAGGTGCCGCCGGTGAGGTCCGCCGGGGTGAGAGCTCCCTGGCGGGCCTTGTCGGTGAGACGCGCGAACTCCTCGGTGAGCGACTCCGCCGTGCGGTCCTGCGCGTCACGGACCACGGGGACGACCAGCCCCCGCTCGGTCTGTGCCGCGAAGCCGAGATGGACCTCGGGCAGCCGCACGATCTCCCTCGCGTCGAGGTCGACCGTGGAGTTGAGCTCGGGATAGCGGGCGAGTGCGGCCGTGCAGACACGGGCCAGCAGGGCGAGCAGCGAGATCTTCGGCCCACCCGCCGCGTTCATGGCCGTGCGGGCGGCCATGAGTTCGGTGGCGTCGGCGTCGACCCAGCAGGTCGCGTCGGGGATCTCGCGGCGGCTGCGGGACAGCTTGTCCGCGACGGCGCCGCGCACCCCGCGCAGCGGGATCCGCTCGCCCCCGGCCACCGGGCGCGTGGCGGCCGGCGCCGGTGCGCGTTCGGCGGGAACCGTGGTGCGCAGGGGGGCCTGCGCATGCGGCTGCGTCGCGACGTGCTGCTCGGCCGCGCCGGCGCGGGCCCGTACCGCGTGCTCCACGTCCACGCGCAGGATCAGCCCGTCCGGTCCGGATCCCCGCAGCGCCCGCAGATCGACCCCGTTGTCCCGGGCCAGCCGCCGCACCAGCGGCGAGATGACCGCGACGGGTCCCTCGTGGGCGGACGGGACGGTTGCCAGGACGGCGTCGCCCTGGGCGGGCGTGCCACGCGGCGCGTCGGGCGCCGGGCTCTCCACGGCGCTGTCCCACACCGGTTCGTGTCCCGCGGCGGACGCCCCGGGAGCCCCTCCGGACACCGGTCCCTCCGCGGGCCCGACCGGCCCCGGACCGCTCGCGGCCCGTGCGCCGCCCGCGGCGCCCGACAGCGACGACGGGCGGATCCTCCGGCGGCGTGCCGCCGGTGCGCCCGTACCGTAGCCGACGAGGACGTTGCCGGAGGACTCCTCCGACCTGCTCGCCGCGGCGCCGGCGCGCTCGGCGGAGCCACCGGGCGCGGGCTCGGTCGCGCCGACCGCGACGGTGAGCAGGGGAGCGCCGACCGGAAGCTCCGCCCCCTCGTCACCGAAGCGCTGCGTGACCACACCCCCGTACGGGCAGGGCACCTCGACCATCGCCTTGGCCGTCTCGACCTCGACGACCGGCTGGTCGATGGCGACGACGTCGCCCACGTCCACCAGCCAGCGGACGATCTCCGCCTCGGTCAGGCCCTCACCGAGGTCCGGCAACCTGAATTCGAGCACCTGGGCCATCAGCTCTCCGCCTCCCACTGCAGCCGTGCCACGGCGTCCAGCACCCGGTCCACACCCGGCAGATGGTGACGCTCCAGCATCGGCGGCGGATAGGGAATGTCGAAACCGGCCACCCTCAGCACGGGGGCCTCGAGGTGGTGGAAACAGCGCTCGGTCACCCGTGCCGCGATCTCGCCGCCCGGACCTCCGAAGCCCGTCGACTCGTGGACGACGACGGCCCGGCCCGTGCGGCGCACCGATGCGCACACCGTCTCGTCGTCGAAGGGCACGAGCGAACGCAGATCCACGACCTCCAGGTCCCAGCCCTCGGCCTCGGCGGCCTCGGCCGCCTCCATGCAGACCGGCACGGAGGGTCCGTAGGTGATGAGTGTGGCGCTGCGCCCCGGACGGCGCACCACCGCACGGCCGATGGGTTCCACGGCCGCCGGGGCATCCGGCGACCAGTCGGCCTTGGACCAGTAAAGCCGCTTCGGCTCCAGGAAGACCACGGGGTCGTCGGAGGCGATGGCCTCCCTCAGGAGTCCGTACGCGTCCTCGACCGTCGCCGGCGTGACGACGTGGAGACCCGGGGTCGCCATGTAGTACGCCTCGGAGGAGTCGCTGTGGTGCTCGACGCCGCCGATTCCGCCGCCGTAGGGCACCCGCACCGTGATCGGCATGGGCATCGCCCCGCGCGTGCGGTTGCGCATCCGGGAGACATGGCTGATCAGCTGCTCGAACGCGGGGTAGGCGAAGGCGTCGAACTGCATCTCGACGACGGGCCGGAGCCCGTACATCGCCATGCCGACGGCCGTACCGAGGATGCCCGCCTCCGCCAGCGGGGTGTCCGTGCACCGGTCCTCGCCGAACTCCTTGGCGAGGCCGTCCGTGACCCGGAAGACCCCGCCGAGGGTGCCGACGTCCTCACCCATGACGTGGACGGTCGGGTCCTCGGCCATGGCGTCGCGCATCGCGCGCTGGAGGGCCTGAGCCATCGTGGCGGGCTTGGCCTGCCGTGCGGTTGCCGTGCTCATCGTGCGTCACCCTCCGCGCCGTGGGCGTCCTCTCCGCTCTCGGCGTCCAGCTCGGCCCGCAGCTGGGCGGCCTGCTCCCGCAGCTGGCTGGTCTGCTCGGCGTAGACGTGCTCGAACAGGTCCATCGGGTTCAGCACGGGATCGGCGTTCATCCGCTCCCTCAGCTGTGCGGCCATCGTCTCGGCGGCCTCGGCGGCCGCCCGTACCCCGTCCTCGTCGAGCAGTCCTCGGCCCGTCAACTCCGTCTCCAGCAGCCGGATCGGGTCGTGCGCGCGCCAGGCCTCGACCTCGCTGTCGCCCCGGTACCGGGTGGCGTCGTCGGCGTTGGTGTGCGCGTCGATGCGGTAGGTGATCGCCTCGATCAGGGTCGGGCCGCCGCCCCGGCGGGCCCGTGCGACGGCTTCGCCCAGCACCTCGTGCACCGCGGCGACGTCGTTCCCGTCGACGAGCCGGCCGGGCATCCCGTACCCCACCGCCTTGTGCGCGAGGGACGGTGCCGCGGTCTGCTTGGCCAGCGGCACCGAGATCGCGAAGCCGTTGTTCTGCACGAGGAAGACGACCGGGGCCTGCCAGACGGCGGCGAAGTTGAGCGCCTCGTGGAAGTCGCCCTCGCTGGTGCCCCCGTCCCCGACCATGGCGAGCGCCACGACGTCGTCGCCCTTGAGGCGCGCGGCGTGGGCCAGCCCCACGGCGTGGGGGAGCTGGGTGGCGAGCGGGGTGGACAGCGGCGCGATGCGGTGCTCGTACGGGTCGTAGCCGGTGTGCCAGTCACCGCGCAGCAGCGTCAGCGCCTGCGCGGGGTCCAGCCCGCGGGCGACGGCGGCGAGGGTGTCCCGGTAGCTGGGGAACAGCCAGTCGCGCTCCTCCAGGGCGAGGGCGGCGGCGACCTCGCAGGCCTCCTGACCCGTGCTCGACGGATAGACGGCGAGCCTGCCCTGCTTGGTGAGGGCGGTCGCCTGCGCGTTGTACCTGCGGCCGCGGACCAGCTCCGCGTACAGCCGCAGAAGCAGCTCGGGGTCGGCACCGGCCGCGGCGTCGGTGCCGAGGACCCGGTACGGCTCCGGGTCGGGAAGCAGCGGCGCGGGGTCGGTGCGCGGCTTCCAGGCGGGCGGCGGGGTGGGCCGGTAGGCCGCACCCGGCCGCTCCTGGACCGTCATGCTGCTCTTTTTCAACGCGAGCACCTCCTCGTGGGAGCGGGCATAAGGACCCATGAAGGGCGCGGAGTGTGAGGCGCCTCACCTACCGATTGTTCGGTCGTGGGCGCATTTTGGCTACAGGCACCTTCAGCCTGTGGACAAACGGTTCTCCACAGCCTGGGATAGGAGCAGGTCGTCCACGGCAGAAAGGTGGGGGGACGTGACAGCTGAACAAATGGCCGACGGCGAGGACCGCACGGTGTACGAAGCGGTGCCCGGCGCGGACCAGGGAGCGCCGGCGCGCACCCTGGACGCGATCGACCGCGCCATCCTCCGCATCCTCCAGACGGACGGCCGCGCCTCGATACGGTCCGTGGCCGAACGGGTCCACGTGTCGCGCGCCAACGCCTACGCCCGCATCAACCGGCTGATCGACGACGGGGTGATCCGGGGCTTCAGCGCGCGGGTGAACCACGAGCGGGCAGGCCACGGAGCGTCGGCCTACATCACCCTCAAGATCGTCCAGAACTCGTGGCGCACGGTGCGCGAGCAGCTCCAGGCGCTGCCGGGGGCGGCCCACATAGCGCTGGTCAGCGGCGACTTCGACGTGCTGCTGCTGGTCCACACACCGGACAACCGCACCCTGCGGGAACTCGTGCTGACCAGGCTCCAGGCGATCCCCGAGGTGCTCTCCACACGCACGCTGCTGGTCTTCGAGGAGACGGACCTCGATCCCGACCCGGCCCGCTGAGGTCGGGTCTCCCGAAGGCCCCCACGGTCCGGCCCGGCCCTGACGTGCCGCGCCCGCGCCGCGCCCCGGGCACGGGTGCACAGCGGGCTCCCGGGCCGGCCGACGTGGCCCCCGGGCCGCCGGCACACCGCATCTCGCAAGGTCCGGCGCCGTGCGCGCGCCGACCCCGAGCGGGCGGCGCGCCCGTGGGCTCAGGAGGCCGTGCGCAGCCCGTCGAAGGCCAGCCGGACCACCGCGTCGGCGACCTGCTGCCGGTCGTAGCCGGTACCGGCCTGCGGCCTGTACCACTCCACCAGGGAGTTGACCATCCCGAACAGCAGCCGCGTCGCCAGCCGCGTGTCCATGTCCGCCCGCAGATCGCCGTCCGCCGCGGCCGCCTTGAGCAGATCGGCGACCCGGTGGTCGAACTCGCGGCGCCGTTCCAGGGCCCAGCGCTCGGTCCTGGTGTTGCCCCGGACCCGCAGCAGCAGCGTGACGTAGGGCAGCTCCGCCATCAGCACCTCGACGGTGCGGCGGGTCACGTACTCGACCCGTTCCAGCGCCCGTCCGCGGGTCGCGCCCGGCTCCTCGAGGATCCCGAAGAGCCCGTCGAGAGCCCGGCTGACGGCCCGCCTCAGGAGCTCCTCCTTGCCGGCCACGTGGTGGTATATCGACGACTTGGAGATGCCCGCGGCCTTGGAGAGGTGCTCCATGGAGGTGCCGTCGTAGCCGCGGTCGTTGAAGACCTGTACGGCGACGGTGAGCAGCGTCTCCGGGGTGTAGGTGTCGCGCTTCGCGGTCGTCATGAGGTCTGCTCGCCCTTCGTCCGGACGTACGTCTGGCGGTAGAGACCCAGGGACGGCGCGTAGCGGCCGGTCGGCACGCGCGCGTGGAGCTCGTCGAGGAGTTCGTGCGCCCAGGCGCGGCCCAGCCGGTGACCCCATTCCACCGGGCCGACCGGGTAGTTGACCCCGAGCCGCATGGCGGTGTCGATGTCCTCCGGGGAGGCGACCCCCTTGGCGACGGCGTCCGCAGCGGCGTCCACGAGCATCGCGACCGTCCGCGCGACGATCATGCCCGGCACGTCGCCGATGACGCTGACCTTCTTGCCGAGGGCCTGGAAGAGGCCGATCGACTGCCGCAGCGTCTCCCAGCCGGTGACCTCGGACGCGGACAGGGCGACCCTGGTCGCCGCGCGGTAGTCGAGGGCCAGGTCGAAGTAGACGACGTCGCGGAACTCGGCCGACGTCTGGCCGTCCGCGAGCGCGAGCTGCCCGCCGCTCGGGAGCAGGACACGGGTCCCATGGTCCTCGTCCTCCTCGTACACCGTGATCCCGGCCTCGCGGCAGAGCGCGATCAGCTCCCCGGCCGGCCCCAGGTCGCCCTCCACGGTGATGTGGGGCGGCGGCTCGGTCGCCGGCGCGGTGTGCGGCTCGGGTCGCTCCGCGCCGTTCTCGTACGCGTACCACCCGTGGCCCGACTTGCGGCCCAGCCGGCCCGACTCCACGAGACGGCGCTGGGCGAGCGAGGGCGCGAACTTGGGGCTCCGGAAGAACGACTCCCACACGGAGCGGGTGACCGCCTCGTTGACGTCCTGGCCGATCAGGTCGGTGAGCTCGAACGGGCCCATCCTGAAACCGCCGCACTCGCGCAGGACCGCGTCGATGGTGGCGGGGTCCGCGCCGCGCTCCTCGTGGACCGCGAACGCCTCGGCGTAGAAGGGCCGGGCGATGCGGTTGACGATGAAGCCGGGGGTGTCGGCACAGCGGACCGGGGTCTTGCCCCAGGCCTTGGCCGTCTCGTAGGCGCGGGTGGCCGCGTCCTCGTCGGTGGCGAATCCGCTGACGACCTCGACCAGCGGGAGCAGCGGCGCCGGGTTGAAGAAGTGCAGCCCGACGAAGCGGCCGGGCCGTCGCAGCGCGCCCGCGATGGCGGTCACGGACAGGGAGGAGGTGTTGGTGGCGAGGACGCAGTCGTCGGCGACGACCTCCTCCAGGGCGCGGAAGAGCCGCTGCTTGACGTCGAGGTCCTCGACGACCGCCTCGACGACCAGGGCGCTGTCCGCGAGCTCGGAGATCTCCGTCGTGCGCGTCAGCCGGAGGGCGGCCGCGCCGCGGGCCTCCTCCTCCAGCCGCCCCTTCTCGACCAGCCGCTCCAGGCGGGTCAGGATCGCGCCCGCACCGGTCTCCGCCTGGTCGGGGGCGACGTCGTAGAGGCGCACGCGATGGCCGGCGAGCAGCGCGACCTGCGCGATGCCCTGCCCCATGGTGCCGGCGCCCACGACGGCGACGGTGCGACCGGGCGCGATGGCGCCGGTGCCGCTCTGGCCGCCGGCGGCGTCGGCGTCGGTGACGGTCATGACAGTGATCCTCCCCTACGAGTCATCCACAGGATCTGCGGACCCCCCTTGTCCCGACCGATCGTTCGGTTACTCTAACTCTGTCCGCGTTCCCCTGCCCAGCTCACCGAGGAGTTGGTCTTTCATGCAGCTGACCGAGACCCACCGGCCGACGCTCGACCGGGCTCTCGAGGCGATCCGCTCCCGGGCGTACTGGTCGCCCCACCCGGAGCACCCGAAGGCCTACGGCGAGACCGGCGCGGCCGACGGCCTCGCGGCGTACAAGGCCCTGCTCGGCTCCCGTTTCGAGCTCGACCAGCCCGGCACCGACGGCTGGACCGGCGGCGAGGTCTCGCCGTACGGCCCGGAGCTGGGGATCGAGTATCCGCACCCGGACCTCGACGTCCTGCTGCCCGCCATGCGCGCGGGCATGGCGGCCTGGCGCGACGCGGGCCCCGAGACGCGTGCCCTGGTCTGTGTGGAGATCCTGTCGCGCATCAGCGCCCGCACCCACGAGTTCGCGCACGCCGTGATGCACACGAGCGGCCAGGCGTTCATGATGGCGCTCCAGGCCGGCGGCCCGCACGCCCAGGACCGCGGTCTGGAGGCGGTGGCGTACGCCTACGAGGAGCAGACGCGCACCCCGCAGACCGCCGACTGGTCCAAGCCCCAGGGCAAGCGGGATCCGCTGGAGCTCCGGAAGGTCTTCACGGCCGCCCCGCGCGGCATCGCGCTGCTCATCGGCTGCAACACCTTCCCGACGTGGAACGGCTACCCAGGCCTGTTCGCCTCGCTGGCCACCGGAAACCCGGTGCTGGTGAAGCCCCACCCGCGCGCGGTGCTCCCCCTCGCCATGACGGTCCGGGTCGCCCGTGAGGTGCTGGCGGAGGCGGGCTTCGACCCGAACCTGGTGGCCCTGGCCGCGGAGCGCCCGGGCGAGGGCATCGCCAAGACGCTCGCCCTCCGCCCGGAGATCAGGATCATCGACTACACCGGGTCGACCGAGTTCGGCGACTGGCTGGAGGAGAACGCCCGCCAGGCCCAGGTCTACACGGAGAAGGCCGGCGTCAACACGGTGGTGATCGACTCCACCGACGACTACAAGGGCATGCTCTCGAACCTGGCGTTCTCGCTGTCCCTGTACAGCGGCCAGATGTGCACCACCCCGCAGAACCTGCTCATCCCGCGCGACGGCATCACCACGGACGCCGGCCCCAAGTCGTACGACGAGGTGGTGGCCGACCTCGCGGCGTCCGTGAGCGGTCTGCTCGGCGACGACGCCCGGGCGAACGCCCTGCTGGGCGCCCTGGTCAACCCGGATGTGAAGGCGCGCCTCGAGGCCGCGGCGGGTCTGGGCGAGGTGGCACTGCCCTCCCGGGAGGTCGCCAATCCGGACTTCCCCGAAGCCGTCGTGCGCACGCCCGTGATCGTGAAGCTGGACGGTGCGAAGCCGGACGACGAGGCGTCGTTCATGTCCGAGTGCTTCGGGCCGGTGTCCTTCGCCGTCGCGGTCGACTCGACGAGCGACGCGCTGGAGCTGCTGCGCCGCACGGTGCGCGACAAGGGCGCGATGACGGTCGGCGCGTACACGACCTCGGCGGAGACCGAGCGTGCGGTCGAGGAGGTCTGCCTGGAGGAGTCGGCGCAGCTCTCCCTGAACCTCACGGGCGGTGTCTACGTGAACCAGACCGCGGCCTTCTCGGACTTCCACGGCTCCGGCGGCAACCCCGCGGCCAATGCGGCCCTGTGCGACGGCGCCTTCGTGTCGAACCGCTTCCGCATGGTGGAGATCCGCCGCCAGGCCTGACCTCCTGCCCCCCGTCCGGTCCGGCCCGCGTCCCGCTCGAGCGGGCCGGGCCGGGCGGCCGGTCCCGCTCTCATGGCGGGTCAGGACGCCGGCGGGACGTCCGCGTACCGCTGGATCCAGGAGTGCATGGCGATCGCGGCGGCCGCACCGGCGTTGATCGAGCGGGTGGAGCCGAACTGGGCGATCGAGCACACCATGGCGGCGTGCTTCCGCGCCTCCTCGGTGAGCCCGGGACCTTCCTGGCCGAACAGGAGCACACAGCGCCTCGGGAGCACGGTCCGCTCCAGGGGGACCGCGCCCGGAAGATTGTCGATCCCGATGATCGGGAGCTCCTCGGCGGCCGCCCAGGCGGTCAGCGACTCGGTGTCCGGGTGGTGGCGCACATGCTGGTAGCGGTCGGTGACCATCGCCCCGCGCCGGTTCCAGCGCCGCCGCCCCACGATGTGGATCTCCTTGGCCAGGAAGGCGTTGGCCGTCCTGACCACGGAGCCGATGTTGAAGTCGTGGCCCCAGTTCTCCACGGCCACGTGGAAGTCGTGCCGCCGCGTGTCCAGGTCGGCGACGATCGCCTCGCGCGTCCAGTACCGGTACCGGTCGACCACGTTGCGCCGGTCCCCGTGCGCGAGCAGCTCGGGATCGTACGGCGCCCCGTCCGGCCACGGGGCCGGATGGGGCCCGACGCCCACCTCCGGGCCGTAGCCGTCGTCGTACTGAACGGGTTCCTGGGTCTCGGTGCTCACCCGACGAGGGTACGGGTGGCCTGCTCCTCGGGCGTAGTGCGCTGCTCGGGGATCCGTACCGCCCGCCGCAGGACCCGGTCCCGGGCACCGGCCACCCAGCCGCCGAGCCGGCGCAGGAAGGAGGTGGGCAGGAAGACCGCGTCGGCGGCGATCATCGCGAGGGAGAAGAAGGGCAGGCCGAGCAGGACGGCGATGCCGGCGTGCTCCAGCATCATCGCCACCAGCAGGACGTTCTTGACCTTCCGGTTGAACAGCGTGAAGGGGAACGCGACCTGCACGAGCACGGTGCCGTAGGTCAGCACCATCACCATCAGCCCGCTGTTGGCGAGGATGTCGGAGAGCGCGGGCCAGGGCGTGAAGTAGTCGAGCTTGAGCGGGTAGTACAGCGCGCTGCCGTCCTGCCAGCGGGAGCCCTGGATCTTGTACCAGCCCGCCGTCGCGTAGATCAGGCACACCTCCGCCATGATCACGACGAGGGCGGCGTTGTGGGCCAGGTTGGCGAGGACGTCGAGCAGGGTGCGGGTCTGGCTGTCCGGCGCGCGGCGGTTCACGGCCCACCACACGCCCTGGCCCACCCACGCCCCCCAGAGCAGCACGGCCAGCCAGTCATCGCCGCCGGTCCGGTGCGTGAGCGTCCCGACGAGGAGCAGCAGCCCCAGCACCGTCCAGAGCACCGGTCCCCACCGGTCCTGCGGCCGGTCCGCCTCCGTCCTGCTCCGTGCACGCCGTGCGTCCAGGGACCAGACCTGGCCGCAGCGGGTGAACACCAGATAGATCGCCATCAGGTGGATCACGTTGTCGCCGCCGTCTCCCATGAAGACGGAGCGGTTCTGCAGCGACAGCACACCGACCATGAAGACCACCGACATGGCGCGGGTGCGCCAGCCGAGCAGCAGCAGCAGTGCGGAGAGCATCGCGACCGCGTACACGATCTCGAACCAGAGGGCGCTGTCGGACCACATGAGCGCGGTGAGGGCGTTGTTCTGGGCGATCAGCTGCTGGGCCATGTCCCAGCTCCAGGGGCCGTCCGGCCCGTAGAGCTCCCGCCGGTGCGGGAACTCGCGCAGCAGGAAGAGCAGCCAGGTCAGGGAGAAGCCGATGCGGACGATCGCGCTCTGGTAGGGGCCGAGCGCCGTAGAGGTCACCCGCTGGACGGCACCGGCGAGCCCGCGGTCGAGTGGCTGGGTCACCGGCCCGCCTCCTCGTCGCCCGCGCCGTTGCGCACGTCGAGGGGCAGATCGGCGGAGGTCACCGTCCACCAGGGGAGCACCCGGTAGTACGGGCGGGTGTCGATCTTCTCGCGGCTCCACAGCGGCGCCTTGACGGAGCGGGTGGCGGAGCGGAGCTGGATGCGCTCGACGCGTCCGCCCAGGTCGTGCTGCTCCAGGCGCGTCATGACGATGCGGCGGACGTAGCGCTCGGAGAGCTGGCCGCGCAGGCCGTTGGGCTTGTTGTCGTCGGTGTGCGAGTTGGAGTAGAAGTCCCAGGCCCGTCGGAGTTCGTTCTGGTGCACGTGGCTGGGGAGGAGGTTGCCCCGGATCGCCTCACCGTCCCCGGCCGAGAGGTCGACCCAGTCGCTCGTCCGGCGGCCGCCGTCGCGCCCGGCGATCTCGGCACGCACCTGGACCGCGATGTTCTGCTGGAGCGGGTTGGGCGCGAAGAGCTTCCAGTTCTGCTCGAACTCGGGGTACACCCACCCGTCGACCCGCTTGCCGTGCTGCTTGGTCAGCGTGTTCGACGGAGCGACGTGGAGGAACACCACGGCGAGGTGAACGGCCGCGAAGACGGCGACGAGTCCGAGGGCGACGGCGGCCACGACCTGGTACGGGAGGGAGAGTGCGGCGATCCCGCCGGCCGGGCCCTGCCGGAGCGGCGCCTCGCCCGTTCCGCCCAGGCCGACCGGGTCGTCCGGGTCGTCCGGACGGCCCGCGCGGCCGGCCCCATCGGGCTCACCGGTCGCCTCCGCCCCCGCCGTCGGCTCGTGCCCGTCCGGACCGCCGGGGCCGCCTGAGCTGCCCGAATCGCGTATCCCGCCCGGCACGGCGGAGGGAGCCGCCTCGGCGCGCGCGGCGCCGTCGCCGTCGTACGAGTCCATCCCGCCCCGTTCCCCATTGGTCCACCGCGGTTATCCACAGGGTTGACACCTTACGGGCCGCCGACTCACCATTGAAGTCATTCAACCGAACGATCGGTCGGTAGGGGGTCCGATGACGGCAGTGACAGCAGGGACTGCGGCTTCGACGCACCAGGCGCGGTTCGACGCTGCAGTGGCCGCCGACGAGCGCATCGAGCCGCGCGACTGGATGCCCGACGACTACCGCGCGACGCTGATCCGCCAGATGGCACAGCACGCGCACTCCGAGATCATCGGCATGCAGCCAGAGGCGAACTGGATCACGCGCGCGCCCTCCCTGCGCCGCAAGGCCATCCTCATGGCCAAGGTCCAGGACGAGGCCGGCCACGGCCTGTATCTGTACAGCGCGACGGAGACGCTCGGAGCGAGCCGGGACGAGCTGCTCGACAAGCTCCACTCGGGCCGCCAGAAGTACTCGTCGATCTTCAACTACCCGACGCTCACCTGGGCCGACGTCGGCGCGATCGGCTGGCTGGTCGACGGCGCAGCCATCACCAACCAGGTCCCGCTGTGCCGCTGCTCCTACGGTCCGTACGCCCGCGCGATGGTCAGGGTCTGCAAGGAGGAGTCCTTCCACCAGCGCCAGGGATACGAGCTGCTGCTCGCCCTCTCCCAGGGCACGCAGGCGCAGCACGAGATGGCCCAGGACGCGGTGGACCGCTGGTGGTGGCCGTCACTGATGATGTTCGGCCCCCCGGACGACGCGTCGGCCCACTCCGCGCAGTCCATGGCCTGGAAGATCAAGCGGCATTCGAACGACGAGCTGCGTCAGCGGTTCGTCGACATCTGCGTCCCGCAGGCGGAGGCCCTGGGCCTGACCCTGCCGGACCCGGACCTGCGCTGGAACGAGGAGCGCGGTCACCACGACTTCGGCGCCATCGACTGGGACGAGTTCCGGCAGGTCCTCAAGGGCAACGGACCGTGCAACGAACAGCGGATCACCCAGCGCCGCAGGGCCCACGAGGAAGGCGCCTGGGTGCGCGAGGCAGCCGCGGCGTACGCCGAGAAGAACGCCTCCGGCCGCTCCGGGGCGTCGCACGGATCAGCGTCGGACGGGCCGGGCACGGAGTCCGGCGAAGCACAGGTGGAGGCGACGGCATGAGCAGCTCGAAGGACTGGCCGCTGTGGGAGGTCTTCGTGCGCTCGCGCCGCGGGCTGTCCCACACCCACGCCGGCAGCCTGCACGCACCCGACGCCGAGATGGCCCTGCGCAACGCCCGTGACCTCTACACCCGGCGCAACGAAGGCGTGTCGATCTGGGTGGTCCCCTCCACGGCGGTCACCGCCTCCTCGCCCGACGAGAAGGACCCCTTCTTCGAGCCCTCGGCGGACAAGCCCTACCGCCACCCGACCTTCTACGAGATCCCGGACGGGGTGAAGCACCTGTGACCGCCGCACTCGCCCTGGGCGACGACGCGCTGGTGCTCTCGCACCGGCTGGGGGAGTGGGCCGGGCACGCCCCGGTCCTCGAGGAGGAGGTCGCCCTCGCCAACATCGCGCTGGACCTGCTCGGGCAGGCCCGGACGCTGCTCTCCCTCGTCGGTGACGAGGACGAACTGGCGTATCTGCGCGAGGAGCGCGCCTTCCGGAACCTCCAGCTGGTGGAGCAGCCGAACGGCGACTTCGCCCACACCATCGCCCGCCAGCTCTACTTCTCCACCTACCAGCGGCTGCTGTACGGGCAACTGGCGGCGGGGGACAGCGAGTTCGCGGGGCTCGCCGCCAAGGCCGTCAAGGAGGTCGCGTACCACCAGGACCACGCGGAGCAGTGGACGCTGCGCCTGGGCGACGGCACCGCCGAGAGCCATGAGCGGATGCAGCGCGGCTGCGACGCCCTGTGGCGGTTCACGGGCGAGATGTTCCAGCCCGTGGAGGGTCTGGACGTGGACCGGGAGGCGCTGCGGTCCGCCTGGCTGGAGTCGGTCACGACCGTGCTCAAGCGGGCCACCCTGAGCGTGCCGGACACCGCCGACACGGGTGCCTGGTCCGCCGGTGCCGGCCGCCAGGGACTGCACACGGAGCCGTTCGGGCGGATGCTGGCCGAGATGCAGCATCTGCACCGGAGCCACCCGGGGGCGTCATGGTGACCGGGACCGACACCGCTCTGGAGGCGGAGCTGCGCCGGCTGGCCGGCTCCGTGCCCGACCCCGAGCTGCCGGTGCTGACCCTGGAGGAGCTCGGCGTCCTCCGCGGGGTGCACATCCTCGGCCCGGGCCGGGTCGAGGTCGAGCTGACCCCCACCTACACCGGCTGCCCGGCCATCGAGGCGATGACCGCCGACATCGAGCAGGTGCTGCACGACCACGGCGTGGCCGAGGTGTCGGTCGTCAGGGTCCTCTCCCCCGCCTGGTCGACGGACGACATCAGCGCGGACGGCAGGCGCAAGCTGGCGGAGTTCGGCATAGCGCCGCCGCGGCCGACTGCGGTGGACGGGCCGGTGCCGCTCACGCTGACGGTGCGCTGCCCGCACTGCGGTTCCACGGACACGGAGCTGCTGAGCCGCTTCTCCTCCACCGCGTGCAAGGCGCTGCGCCGCTGTGTCAGCTGCCGCGAACCGTTCGACCACTTCAAGGAGTTGTAGATGTTCCATCCGCTCCGGGTCAGCGAGGTCGAGCGGCTCACGGACGATTCCGTGGCCGTCACCCTCACGGTGCCCGCCGAGCTCCGTGAGGCCTTCCGCCACACACCGGGCCAGCACATCGCCGTGCGCCGCACGGGGGCGAACGGCGAGGAGATCCGCCGCACCTACTCGATCTGCTCCCCAGCCGCCGCGGCGGGGGAGGAGTCCGTGCTGCGTGTGGGCATCAGGCTCGTAGACGGCGGCGAGTTCTCCACCTACGCCCTCAAGGAGCTCTCGGCCGGGGACACCCTCGAGGTCATGCAGCCGATGGGCCGCTTCGTCCTGGAGCCGCGTGCCGGGCACTTCGCGGCGATCGTCGGCGGCAGCGGCATCACCCCGGTGCTGTCGATCGCGGCGACACTGCTGGCGCGTCAGCCGGCGGCGAGGTTCTGTCTGATCCGCAGCGACCGTACGGCCGCCTCGACGATGTTCCTGGACGAGGTGGCCGACCTCAAGGACCGCTATCCGGACCGCTTTCAGCTGGTGACGGTGCTTTCCCGGGAGGAGCAGCAGACGGGGCTGCCCTCCGGCCGGCTCGACCAGGACCGGCTGGCGGCTCTGCTGCCGGCGCTGCTCGATGTCCCGGAGGTGGACGGCTGGTTCCTGTGCGGGCCGTACGGGCTGGTGCAGGGCGCCGAGCGGGCACTGCGCGGACTCGGCGTCCAGCGAAGCCGTATCCACGAGGAGATCTTCCACGTCGACGACGTGTCCGCCCCGGCCCCGGTCGCGGCGCCCGCGCACAGCAGGCTGACGGCGACTCTGGACGGCCGCTCGGGTTCCTGGCCCGTGGAGGAGGGCGAGTCGCTGCTGGAGACGGTGCTGCGCGCCCGCTCCGACGCCCCGTACGCCTGCAAGGGCGGGGTGTGCGGGACATGCCGGGCGTTCGTGGTCTCGGGCGAGGTCCGCATGGACCGGAACTTCGCGCTGGAGCAGGAGGAGACGGAAGCCGGCTATGTGCTGGCCTGCCAGTCGCATCCGATGACCTCGGACGTGGAGCTGGACTTCGACCGCTGACGGCACCATTCCCTTCCTCGGAGACCTGCCCTATCTTGACGGTCCGTCAGATAGCCGGTGGGTAACGCCGGCCGGCGGACGACGAGACCGTCGCGCGGAGCCGGTGCACGGGAGGGACTGGGCTGTGGACTTCACCTTCACCGAGGAACAGCAAGCGGCCGTGGAGGCGGCCAGGGCGGTCTTCTCGGGCGTCGCGCCCGACGGGGTGCCGAGTCCCGCCCTCACCGCGGGTGCCGTGGCCGACGACATCGACCGGGCGCTGTGGGCCAGGCTGGCCGCCGCCGACCTGCTGGGTCTGGTCGTCGGTCCCGAGCACGGCGGCGCCGGCCTGGAGCCCATCGCGCTCTGTCTGGTGCTGCGCGAGTCGGCGAGAGTGCTGGCCCGGGTGCCGCTGCTGGAGACCGGCGCGGTGGCGGCGGCCGTTCAGCGATTCGGCGCCTCCGGGACCGCTTCGCGCCTGCTGCCGCGGGTCGGCCGCGGCGAGGTCGTCCTGACGGCCGGTTCGAGTGGACGCACCGGCCACGACCCGGCCGAGCTCGCCGTCACCGCCCACCGCACGCCCGGCGACGGAGCCTGGCTCCTGGACGGAGTACAGACCGCCGTGCCCTGGGGGCAGTGCGCGGACCTGATCGCCGTGCCCGCACACGCCGAGGACGGCCGCGCCGTGATCGCTCTGGTCCCTCGGAGCCGGGACGGCGTCACACTCGCCGGACAGGTCTCCACCAGCGGGGAACTGCTCGCCGAGGTGCGGCTCGACGGCGTGCGGATCGACGGCGTCGACGTGATCGACGCCGAAGGTGCCTGGGAGTGGCTGCGCGACCTGCTCACCACCGGCACCTGCGCGCTGGCTCTCGGTCTCGGTGAACGCGCGCTGTCCATGACGAGTGAGTACACGGGTCAGCGCGAGCAGTTCGGCTTCCCCATCGCCACCTTCCAGGCCGTGGCCGTACAGGCCGCCGACCGGTACATCGACCTGCGGGCGATGGAGGCGACCCTCTGGCAGGCGGCATGGCGGCTCGGGGCCCCCACCGCGGCAGGCGGCACGGTGGGCGGACCACTGCCCGTCTCCGGTGATGTGGCGGTGGCGAAGATCTGGGCGTCCGACGGTGTCCGCCGGGTCGTCCAGACCGCACAGCATCTGCACGGAGGGTTCGGCGCGGACACGGACTACGCCCTGCACCGGTACCACGCCTGGGCCAAGCAGCTGGAGCTGTCCCTCGGGCCCGCGGCCGCTCACGAGGAGGCCCTGGGAGATCTGCTCGCCGCACACCCGCTCGGCTGACGGCGACGCACCCTCCGGAGACAGACGCACCCTCCGGAGACAGGAGAGCACCGGCGGGGCGGGAACCACCCTGTCCGTTGTCGGAGCTGCGGCGCGGGACCTGCAGGTCCGGTGGCCGGGTCCCGGCCTCGCAGCAGCGGCGCGCACACGCGGCCAAGGAACCCGCGCGTCCCTTTGGCGGGAGCCGCGGGGGCCTCACCGTTCCGGAAGGGCAGGAATCGCAGGCCCCACGGGCCCGGTGGCCGGGGTCCGGCATCGGGGGCAGCACGCGGCACGCAGTCGAGCGCTCGTGCCTTTCGGGGTCGGACCGTAGGGCTCACTGGTCCGGTGGCCGAGGTCAGCTTTCGGAGCAGCGCCGCAGGCACGCGGCCAGCATGCTCGAACCCTCCTTCGGCGGGACGGAGGCTGGGCCCGTCCTCCCTCGAGACGGGGGCCGCGGGAACCCGCAGGTCCGGTGGCCGCGCGGCCCGACGTCACAGCGGCGGGGCGGTACGCGGCCAGAGGGCTCGGCCCACTCGGCGGGGCTGGAGGCCCCCGCTGTCCGGGACCCGAGACCGCCTCCTACGTCTACAGGACGAAGGCCGGGTTGCCGCTGTCCGTGATCATCGGGCGGCCGGCGGCGTCCCAGGCCTGCATGCCGCCGTCGATGTTCACCGCGTCGATGCCCTGCTGCACCAGGTACTGGGTGACCTGGGCCGACCGGCCGCCCACCCGGCACATCACATAGGCTCGGCGGCCGTCGGCCACGGCCTCGGTGACCTCGCCGAAGCGGGCCACGAAGTCGCCGATCGGGACGTGCAGCGCACCCTCGACATGGCCGGCCGCCCACTCGTCGTCCTCCCGGACGTCGAGCACCAGAGCACCGGCGGGCACGGAAGCGGCGTCCACCGATGGCAGCGGGGCGAAGTTCATGGTCGGGCCTTCTCTCGTACCTGGACTCGTCGTGCCTTCCACCCGCCGCACGTCCGGGCGCGGAAGGTGGTCGGCCTCCCCGAAAACCTACTGCACCAGCGCGGCCAGCTCGGCCTCTCGCTCCGCGACCTGGGCCAGCAGCTGCTCCGCGATCTCGTCGAGCAGCCGGTCGGGGTCGTCCGGCGCCATCCGCAGCATCGCGCCGATCGCGCTCTCCTCCAGGTCCTGGGCGACCACCGTCAGCAGTTCCTTGCGCCGCGCGAGCCACTCGAGGCGGGCGTAGAGCTCCTCGACCTCACCGAGCCGCGGCTCCTCGGGCGCGGGCCCCGCCTCCCACTCCCGGGTCAGCTCCCGCAGCAGCGCCTCGTCACCGCGTCCGTACGCGGCGTTGACCCGGGTGATGAACTCCTCCCGGCGCGCCCGCTCGGTGTCCTCCTGGGCGAGGTCGGGGTGGGCCTTGCGGGCGAGCTCGCGGTAGAGCTTCCGGGCCTCGTCCGTGGGCCGCACCCGCTTGGGTGGCTGCACGGGCCGGTCCGTCAGCATGGCCGCGGCCTCGGCGGAGAGGCCGTCGGAATCGATCCAGCTGTGGAAGAGCTCCTCGACGCCGGGCATCGGCATCACGATGGCCCGCGCCTCCCGGGCCTTGCGCAGATCCTCCGGGTCGCCGCTCTTGGCCGCCCGGGCCTCGGCGATCAGCGCGTCGAGCTCGTCCAGGCGCGAGTACATCGGGCCGAGCTTCTGGTGGTGCAGCCGGGAGAAGTTCTCCACCTCGACCCGGAAGGTCTCGACCGCGATCTCGAACTCGATCAGGGCCTGCTCCGCGGCGCGCACGGCCTTCTCCAGCCGGGCCTCGGCACGCTCGGACTCCTCCGTGGCGTCCTCGCGCACGCCGGCGGCGCCAGGCTGGTCCTGCGCCGCCTGGGCGGTCTGCACGTCCTGATCGTCCACGCGGTGGTCGTCCTGATCGTCCACGCGGTGGTCGTCCTGCTCGTCCTCGTGCCGGGTGGCCGGGCCCCCGGGAGCGTCCTGAGTCACCCGCCCAGCGTATGGCAGAGCACCGGCCGCTCCGGCGAGCGGACGGACGATGCCCGTCACACCCCCAGCTCGGCGGCTATCCGCCCGCTGCGGACCGCGGCGACCAGATCGGCGTGGTCGGCCTCCGTCCGGTCCGCGTACAGCACCGCGAAACCGGCCACCGCCTCGTCCAGCTCCTCGTTCTTGCCGCAGTAGCCGGCCACCAGCCGCGGATCGACGCTGTGCGCGTGCGCCCTGGCCAGCAGCGCGCCCGTCATGCGGGCATAGTCGTCCACCTGGTCGGCCGCGAGCGCGGCCGGATCCACACTGCCCTTCCGGTTGCGGAACTGCCGCACCTGGAAGGGCCTGCCCTCCACCGTCGTCCAGCCCAGCAGGTTGTCGCTGACCACCTGCATCCGCTTCTGGCCCCTCACCACACGGCGGCCTTCGTGCGGGACCTCGGGCACCTCGAAGCCGGCGGGCAGGTAGGGCACCAGCACGGAGGGGCGCGCCTCCTTCACCTGCAGCACGAGCGGCTCGTCCCGGTGGTCGAGCAGCAGCACCACGTACGACCGTGTCCCCACGCTGCCGGTACCGACGACCCGGAAGGCCACATCGTGGATCGCGTACCGCGCGAGGAGCGGCAGACGGTCCTCCGAGACGGTCTCCAGATAGCCGGCGAGTGACGTGGCGACGGCCGCGGCCTCGGCGTCGGAGACCCGGCGCAGCACCGGCGGGGCGTCCACGAAGCGACGGCCCCCGTCCTCCGACGCCTCGCTCGACCTGGCGGCGAATCGCGCGCTCGTGTTGTTCTTGGCCTTCTCCGAGACCCGCTCCAGCGTGCCCACCAGGTCGCGTGCGTCGGCGTGCGAGACGAGTTCCTCGTCCGCGATCGCATTCCACGCGTCCAGGACCGAGAGCTTGGCCAGCAGCCGCATCGTGCGGCGGTACGACCCGGCCACGTCGAACGCGGCCTTGCGGCAGACGTCCTCGTCGGCACCCGCCTCGCGGCCGGCGAGCACCAGCGAGGTGGCCAGCCGCTTGAGGTCCCACTCCCAGGGGCCGACGACGGTCTCGTCGAAGTCGTTGAGGTCGATCACGAGACTGCCGCGCGCATCGCCGTACAGACCGAAGTTGGCCGCGTGCGCGTCGCCGCAGATCTGCGCCGCGATGCCCGTGACCGGTGTGCCCGCCAGGTCATGCGCCATCAGTCCGGCGGAGCCGCGCAGGAAGGCAAACGGGGCGGCCGCCATCCGTCCCACCCGTATCGGTGTGAGCTCGGGGACCCGGCCCCGGCTGGACTCCTCCACGGCCTGTACCGCGTCGGGCCGCCCCTCGGGGATCACCATCGCGTCGTGGGACGAACGCGGCACCTGCCGGCGCAGGGCCTTGCCGTCCCGCTTGGGGGCGTCCGGCACACCGCCCGGCACCCGCCGGGCAAAGCCCGCGACCTCCGGTATGCGCACCTCCTCCGACGCCGTCCGCCGGTACGCCACCGTCTGGGTCTCGCTCACGGCGTGACCGCCTCCCCCACTGTCGTGCACCATCAAGTGCCCACGACCGTACCGTCGGAGCAGGCCGCCGTCTCCCCCTGTGGACAACCGCCGTCATCACCCGCTCCACCTGCTCCGGGACGGGGCCCACCTGAGGTCGGCGGTCAGATGAGGTCACCGGTCGGCAAGGCTCCGTACGGGCCCCTGGGCGCTCGGGGCGTGACGGGTCACGTCCTCAGCAGGCTCCGTCCTCGACCCCGCCGGGCAGGTGCGACTCCGCCCAGCGGCCCAGTTCCTTGAGGGCGGGCTCCAGCGCCGCTCCGGCGTCGGTCAACCGGTAGGCGACACGCAGCGGCGGCCCCTCGTCGACCTCCCGCACGACCAGCCCGGCGGCCGCGAGTTCGGTCAGCCGGTCGGACAGCATGCGCTCGCTGATTCCCGGGATGGCCCGCCGCAGTTCGGCGAAGTAGACCGGCCGCTGCATCAGCACCGACACGATCAGGCCGGTCCAGCGTTTCCCGAACAGCCCGAAGACGCGCGTGATGCCCCCGTCGACCTGTCGGCACGCGTGCTCTCCGTGTTCCGCCATGGCTCCAGCGTACTGCCCCGCCGTGCGGTGATGAAAAAAAGTAAGCACCTATGCTATTTGTAGTAGCGAACGGAACGGTAGTGAGCGTCCTCCTGCCGTCGAGCCGTCGAGCCGTCGAGCCTTCCTTCCCCTCATGGAGAACCCCATGGCCACGCTGCTGCACATCGATTCCGCCCTCTTCCCGCAGGGCTCCGCCTCGCGCGATGTCACCGCCACGTTCGTGAAGACCTGGCTGGAGGAGCACCCGGAGGGCCGGGTCGTCTACCGCGATCTGGCCGCGAACCCCCTGCCCCACCTGGACTTCGCAGCGGTCTCCGCAGGCGCGGACGACACACTGCGCGCCGAACTGGCCGCCGAACTCGCCGAGGCCGACGCCGTGTTGATCGGCGCCCCGATGTACAACTTCACGATCCCGTCCACGCTCAAGGCATGGCTCGACCAGGTGATCATCGTGGGTCACAACGCGGGCGCCCCGGACGGACCGCTGTCCCGCACCCCCTTCACCGTGGTCGCCAGCCGCGGCGGCTCGTACGCCCCCGGCACGCCCCGGGAGGACTTCGAGTTCGTCCAGACCTACCTGGAGAAGGTGTTCACGGGCATGTTCGGGGCCGAGGTCGACTTCATCGTTCCCGAACTCACCCTGGCGCCCAGCAAGCCCGAGATGGCCGAGCTCGTTCCGCTGGCCGAGGCGTCCCGCTCCAAGGCGTTCGTCGAGGCCGCCCAGAAGGCCAAGGACCTGGCGTCACGGCTCGCCGCATAACGGCATGCCCGAGGGCCGGGGCCGCCCCGCCGATGTTCCACGTGAAACCTCCGCCACGGTCCTCGAGAGGGATCGCGGCGGAGGGATTCCGGCGAGGGGCGGGCCGAAGGGCCGGCGCGCTACAACCCGGCGTCCCGCGCCAGCAGCGCCGCCTGCACCCGGTTCTCACAGTCGAGCTTGGCCAGGATCCGGCTCACATAGGTCTTCACCGTCGCCTCGCTCATGTGCAGCCGGCGCCCGGTGTCCGCGTTGGACAGCCCCTCGCCGAGCAGCGCCAGCACGTCGCGCTCCCGTGCACTCAGCGTCGCGACCCTGGACCTGGCCTCCGCGTCGCGCGTCACCGCCCGCACCGACGCCAGCTGCTCGACGACATGGCGCGTGGCAGCGGGCGAGAGATAGGCATCCCCCGCGGCCGCTGCCCGCACCGCCCGTATCAGTTCCGCCGGAGCGGTGTCCTTGAGCAGGAATCCCGCGCCGCCGTGCTCCAGCGCCCGCAGGACGTTGTCGCGCTCCCCGAAGGTCGTGAGCACGATGACCCGTGCCGCGGGGGCGGCGCGGCGCAGTTCGGGCAGCGCGGTGAGCCCGTCCATCACGGGCATCTGGATGTCGAGCAGCACCACGTCCGCCCGGTGCGACCGCGCCAGCTCGACGGCCTCACGGCCGTTGGCGCCCTCGGCGACGACCTCGATCTCCTGATCGGAGGTGAGGATCATCCGGATCCCGGCCCGGATCAGCGGCTCGTCGTCGGCGATCACGACCCTGATCGGCGAACCGGTCACAGGCCCCCCTCTGCTCCCCCAGCGCCTGTCCTAGCGCTTGACCTCGTAGGACTTCTTCTCGACCAGCTTGCCGTCCTTGAAGCAGAACCGGAACACCGGCTCCGACTCCAGGGTCTCCCCCATCGCCGAGGACATCAGTACCAGGCAGCTCGAACCCTCCGGCTCCTTCGGCCCCTTGCCCTCCAGCCCCGCGGTGGCGATCGTGTCCCCGCTCGGCAACTGGTCCCGCACGGTCTTCTCCGCCGACCCGACCTTGACCGCCTCGTACTCGGACGGCTCGATCATGCCCTTGTCCAGCGAGCCGACCAGGAAGAACGCCCCCACCAGCACGGCGACTCCCAGCAGCATCACGACGCCCACCGCGATCCCGCACCCGATGGCCACCCCGCTGTACCTGCTGTGCCCGCTCCTGCCACCCATCGCCCACTCCTTCTCCGGGACGGTCCAGTCCATGACCGGAACACCGTCCCCGGAAGGGGCCTTCAGCGGCTGCTGCCGGAAGTCGTCCACCCCGTCGACGAACGGCGACGCCTCCCCGACGCCGTACGGAAGGACTCCGGCCACCCGGAACCCGCCGGCCGGAACCGGACCGGCGTGCACCATGCCGCCGACGAGCCGGGCGCGCTCGTGCAGCCCCGTCAGTCCCTGCCCGCCGCTGACGACTTCGCCCGCCGGTCCAGAGGCGGCCCCATTGACGATCTCGACGACGAAGGAGTCCGGCTCGTACCGCAGGTCCACCGTGATCGGCGCACCGGGCGCATGCTTGTAGGCGTTGGTGAGGGCCTCCTGGACGATGCGGTACGCCGCATGGTCGGCGGCCGCGGCGAGCGGCCTCGCCTCCCCCGCGTACTTCAGCTCGACCGCGTTCCCCGCCGCCCTCGCCGCATCGACGAGCGCCGCGATACCGGCGGTGCCGCGAGCGGCCCGGCCCGACTCGTCCACGGAGGCGGGCGCGGGCGCCTCCACCCCGTCCCTGAGAATGCCGACGACCTCGCGCAGCTCGTGCATCGCGGTCACCGACGCCTCCCGCAGCACCCCGACCACCTCGCGCTGTCGCGGGGTGAGTTCGCGGTCGACCTCGAGGGCTCCCGTGTGCACGGAGATGAGCGCGAGCCGGTGCCCCAGGCTGTCGTGCATGTCCTGCGCGATGCGCTGCCGTTCCCTCAGCCGTGCCTGGCCGGCGACCATGGCCCGCTCGCGCAGCAGCTGGCTGTTGCGTTCCTGCAGGGTGTGCAGAAGGGTCCGCCGTTGCGTCCAGTACCGGCTGGCCAGTCCGGGCACCACCGCGACCGCGAGGAAGTAGAGGGTGGTGAGCAGCACCAGGGTCAGCGCGCTCGACGGCGACCAGGTGTCGACGAGCGACACGGCGACACAGAGGACGTAGGCACCGGCGAAGGCGGCCACGGCCCGGCCCGCTCCGGTGATCCGGCGCCCGGCCGACCAGCCAACGGCCATCATCAGCGGCAGGAACCCGTTCCCCACCGGGGTCAGCGCGGCGGTCACCGCCAGCACGGTCGCCGGCAGGCGCCGCCGCAGCAGCGAGAGGACCGCGATCGCGACGGCCTCGGCCACCACGGCCGAGGTGGACGCCTCCAGCAGTTGTCCCAGGCCCGCGGCCAGGACGGCAAGGAGCAGCGCGACGGTCACCTCGCCCGCGAACCTGCGTCGGGACCACTGCTCCGGCGGCGCCAGCCATCTGCCGCCCGCCCGCACCCCGGCCCATATCTTCGATGACGCGTCCACGACCGCACCCTAGGCACCCGGCGGCCCGGCCACTGCTCACTTTCGTCGCACCCTTGTCCGCCGAAGGTCGCGATGCCGCGCAACGCGAAAGAGACAAAGCGCACAAAAGACGCTCAACCGGTCCGAGTGAAACCGGTCGAAGCCCGAGCCGGGCACGGCTCACACGAGAAACGGGCCCCACCAGGACTTTCGACCGACACCGAGGTGCGCGACTTCCCGACCCCTGGGCACAGGCCAACTACATCCTCACGCATCGTGCGCGCCTGGCGGCCGACGCCACCCCGGTACGCGCCGTGGTGCACGTCGCGAGCGTGGCCCAGCCGCCTGGCACGGGCACCGGCCTTCCCTTCTTTCCCAGCTCTTTCCCCGCCGGCCGCCGGCGCGTCAACGGACGACGAACGTGCCTTCCGGTAGCGCGCCCAGATAGCGGCGCCCGGCCAGCGCCGTAGACACCGGTTGGCGATCGACGACGGCCGCTGAGCAAGCTCAGAAGAGGCCCTTGTAGCCCTGCCAGCCCGTCCCGACCTTCACGGTCGAGCCGAAGGAACCGGCGCCGGTGCCGCTGTTACGCAGCAGATCCCCGGCCGCGTTCCGGGACACGAGATCGGCCTTGCCGTCCCGGTTCAGATCGCCCACACCGACGAAGACGTTGCGGCCGGTACCCCACTTATTGCCGAACACCAGCCCGCGCGGCTTCAGCGTCCCCGCTGACGTGCCGTCGTACCGCCACAGCGAGTTCGCGCCGTCCACCGCCAGCAGCTCACCGATGCCGTCACCATTCAGATCACCCGCACCGAAGACCGCCCGGTACAGCTTCCAGTTCGTACCGATCTTCCCGCGGGCCTTCAGCTTCCCCGCACCGTCGTCCGCGTACAGGTACATGTCCCCCGTGGACGCCTGCCGCGCCACCAGATCCGCACGGCCGTCACCCGTTATGTCACCCGGCGACGTCAGCACGTTGAACTGAGCCCACACCGTACCCAGCGAGGTATACGGAGTCGACGGAGTCAGCGCGGCACCGCACTTCGGGTTGTACGCGCGCAGCTCAGAGCCCAAGCGCACCAGTACGTCATTGCACCGATCGCCGTTCAGGTCCCCGAACGGCACCGCGACAACCGACGTCGACCAGCCAGAACCCGTCGTCGCCCCCGAGAAGCCACCCGCCCCGTTCCCGTACCGGAAGGCCAGGGCGCCGGAGGAACTCAGCGACACAAGGTCACCGATGCCGTCGCCCCCATGGTCACGGAGCACAGGTGCACCGCCGATCAGTGTGACCGACCCCGATGTGACCAGGCCGGCCCCCTGTCCGTCCGCAGGGCGCGCGGTCAGAGTCCAGGTGTAGCGACCGTTCAAAGGGTAGGTGCCGTCCGTCGCTCGTCCGTTCCACGAAGCGGCGATGGAGTACTCGGCGCGGCCGCCCGTCTGGGTGGAGACGACGCGCCCGGTCAAGGGGTGCCTTATGGTGACGGTCCAGTCGGCGGCCGGTTCGTTTAGCCACCATTGCCCTCGCCAGACGACGGGGGTGGCGTCTGTCTCAACTGTCGTGCCGACCACGCTGTAGGGGGAGTTCAGCGGCACCGCCGACAGCCCCCGGCGCAGCACGCGGACATCGCCCTTGCCCCGCGTGTAGGCGAGGTCGCCGGTGCGGACATCGAGACTGAACAGGCCGTGAGCGGTCGCCACGTTCTCCAGGAGAGCGGTTGCACCGCGGACGTCGTGGACGTCCAGCGACTTTCCGTCCCCGCCGGTCACGACGATGCCGTTACCCAGCCGGGCCGTCCTGGTGTCGCCGAGCGGGACGTTCCTGCGGTTCGCGAGGTCGTACACGCCTGCCGCGCGGGAGGGCGTGCCGGCCGTCTCGCAGCGCCAGTACAGCCACTGTCCAACCGCCTGCAGCTCCAACAGGTTCCGGCAGTTGGATCCCACCCGCACCGAAGTCAGTCGTGCCCCCGTCCGCGCTTCCTTGGCAGTCGCCGTGAAGGTGCCGTCACCGGCCGGCACCGCCGTCCAGAAGGTGGTTCCCCAAAGGGCCCCCACGAGACCGGGCTCCTTGCGGAGCACCCTGCCGCTGTTGATGTCCAGGACGCGGAGCTCGAAGTCATCGAGCGGCGAGCGCCCCTTCACGAGAGCAAGGCTGCCCGATGCACCCAGTACCTGAACGTCTAGGTCGCTGCTCTTAGGGTCCAATCCGGTGTCCCAGGAAGTCCCCGGAAAGCCCCCGACCTTATCGGCGACGAAGAGCCTTTCCTGCCTCGTGTCGCCTCCCTCGGGCGCGACCTCGGCCGTGTAGACGACGCGGCCATCACCGGTGGGGTGCAGTTGCGGGCATTCGCGCTCGGACATGACGCATCTGTCGTACGGAAACGGCAGGCTGCCGCGCCGGACTCGGTCTCCGTATCCCGGAGCTGTGTCGCTGAGCACCCGCTCGTAGACCGCTGTGCGGCCGTCGCCGTCTTCGATTGAGGTGACTGTTACCTGGTCAACGACCAGCCCGAGGTGCTTCATGGGAACCGGTGCAATGCGGCGCAGCGGCTCGACGCCCGGCGTTCCGTCCTCCTGGACGGCAATGATGTTGAAGCCGTAGTCCAAGGCGGAGGCCCCGCCCACGATCAGTAGACCACCGTCGGGACGGTGTGCGATGCGTAGCACGCTGGCCCGTGCCAGCAGAAGCCGTTCGGGCGAGCCGTCGAAGGGCACGGCGATGACACGGTACGTGGACGACCCGTAGGCCAAGGAGCCGAGAGCCGGGTCGTGGCGACCGATGATGAGGGAGTCACCGACCACCCCCACGACCTTGGCGTCGGTGAGATCGACCTCGAGCTCGCGTACCGGAGCGTCGAACTCACCCTGCTCGTAGATACGGACACCGCTGGCACCCGAAGGAGTCACCACATGGTGAGCGGTGACGGTTGAGTTGGTGCCGACCACGGTGCTGGGGATCATGGTGGCCGTTGCCGTGCGGAAATCGAGCCAGGCACTCTTCAAAGACGTGTCATCCGGAACTGAGCCGAAGATCAGGCTCCCGTGCTGACCTCCCCGGCCGAGGAATTGATGTACGAAGCCGTCGGGCATCCCGGTCACGGGCCTGTCGACGGTGCTTCCGTTCTCCGCCCGGAGCAAATGCATTCCCGTCCACCCAGACCCCGTGCGCATCCCGCTCCGGGTGACGACCGTGTCGCCGAAGGTCTGGGCGTAGATCTGACCGGCCGGAACCAAAACCACCCAGGACTCGCCCGTGGCCATGTTCCGCATCTGTACGTCGCCAGACCCGTTCCGAGGGGGCAGAGCCACGATGTCCGAGCCTGCGCCGTGCGTCTCGATCGGGGATGAAGGGGCCGCGCCGTCCCCACCTGGCACCCGTTGCGTCGTGCCGTCGTACGACGTCCAGTCCAGTCCGCTGGGGAGACCAGTAGTACCCCAGTGAGCGTAACCGGATGGGCCAACGCTGAGGAGCTCGCCGGCCCCCGGCGACTTCCTCATGGTGGCAGGGATGGTGACGTCGACAGAGTTGGCGACTTCCACCGGCGCAGCGGTGGCCGGGGTCAGCCCGCCCACGAGGGCCACCGACGCAACCACACATGCGCCACGGATTCCCACGGCAGCACGAATACGGCCGAATCCGGCCAAGAGATCCCCTCCCCGAGACCCTTCGGAAGAGGCAGAGAAAGGACTCCCGCACGGAGCACACCGATCGAGAATCGGAACGACCGGATTGAAGGGCCCGCTGCCTCACGCGCCCGGATCTTAACAACGCCTTCACAAGCTGCGGAAGGTGTTTTCGAACCCGTTCAAGGCTTCGTGTCGAAACCCTTCGCAACGCTCCGGGCCCGGAGGTACTCGGTGGGAGAACCGCCTCCCACGATGCGGGTCACTACGGCCAAGCGCGGAGGGCAGGGGACCGGCCCTGGCGAATCGCGGCCGTAGACCGGCCGCCGAACAGGTCGTAATCGCGGGACGTACCTCCGGTGGCCACGCAGAAGATCCGCATGTCAAACCGCCTTGAAGTCCTCGTCGTCGGATCCGGCATCGCCGGCCTGGCGACCGCCACCGCGCTTCACCGTTGTTCCTGGACCGGGTTCCTCGACGCCTTCGTCCACCTCGGAGACGGCACCACCCGCATGAAGTACCTCACCACCTCGGCCGTCGCGCTCCTTGTGAGCGAGGCGTGCGACATCGGCATGACTCCGTTCACCAACCCCGGCCACGAGGGCCTCACCCGCTCCCGTCCGGTCCACGTCGACCAGTTCTACCTCCGGGGCGACACCATCGCCGCGGCGAACGCCATGCTGATCGAAGCCCAGTCTCAGGTGCCGATCCCGGCGTACTGGGGCGACGGCCTGCTGGCCTCCGTCGACGGGCTGCGGTTCGTCGTCCCGGTACGGACCATCAGCGCGGCACCGTCGCCGAAGTACTTCGGGTTCAAGCGCGGCATCACCTGGCCCAACGCCGTCAACGACCAGGTCGCCGGGATCGGGCAGATCCCGGGGGTGGGGCCAATTGCGGTGCGGTGTGCGGCAAGGTGAGCGCCGGCGGTCTCGCCCGTCAGGACGGACTGGGGGATGCCGTTGGCGTCGAGCAGGGCGGCCAGGTGGAGCATGGGCCGGGCCAGGCCGGCGGGGCGCAGGGTGTCGGCGCGGTCGATGGACAGGGACCAGGCGGCGGCGGGGGCGGTGGCCTGCTCGTCGGGCAGGGCGTCGCGGGCCAGGTCGGTGAGTTTCGTGGCGCGCTCGGCCAACAGGTTGCGGTAGGTGGCTGCGGTCTCAACGGAGTCGATGAGATGGGCGGCGGCCTGAGCCAGGGGCAGGTGCCCGAGGTCGGCGGCGGGCTCGTCGGGGGCTCGTTGCGGCCTTGGGCGTTCAGCGCCCCGGCCTGCGCGTATCCGCTCATCACGGGCGACCGGGCACTCGCGGTGACCCAGACCAGGACGTCCAGACCGCCGTCGTCCCCGGCGGCGCGGGCGTAGTCGACGGCGAGCCGGGTCTTGCCGACCCCGCCCATCCCGGTCAGCACCTGGGACAGCACGGCGGTACCCCGCCCTCGACCGCCGCACGCAGCCGGTCTGCCTCCCGCGGTGCTGGAAGGACCGTGCCTCGGACGGAATCAGACCGACCTGGTGCGGCCAGGAGGCCGGTTCCCGCGGTGCGTGCTGCACAGTCAGCGTGTGAACGCCCAACCGCCGGAAGATCAAGGAATGGGGGGAGACCTCACCCTGGGCGGGCAGCGCCGCGCAAGCGCACCCACCACCTGCGCAGGACCAAGCCGCTGGGCAGGTGGCCCCCGGCTACCTCGCACCGGCCGGCCAGCGACCGTCGCGAGCCGCACCAGCTGAAGATCAACAGAAGAACAGGGCTCGCATCGTGACAAGAGCCACGGTGTGGGCTCTTTCACGTAAAACAGACCACAGTGGTGTCACACACACATCCACACAGCGACCGAGCTACCCCGACCACGAGAAACGGGCCCCCACCAGGACTTTCGTCTCTGGCGGAGACCCGTTTCAACGGATTTCTCCTGGTGCGCGAGGGGGGAGTTGAACCCCCACGCCCTTGCGGGCACTGGAACCTGAATCCAGCGCGTCTGCCTATTCCGCCACCCGCGCATTTGGGTGCTGCCGCCTCGTCCCTCACCTGTTCGGTGCGAGCCCCTGGCGACATGCAGAAGATTAGCACGCTGCCGAGGGTGGATTCACATCCGTTGTTTCGGGCGGCTCCCGGCGGCGGAGAACACAGCAGAGGCCTGCCGGGACGCGCTTCGCACCGTGATCGCGACCGGGCACCCGGCACCCCCGTCGCGGCCCCGGCCTCGTGACGGGGACCGGGACAGGGACCGGGACAGGGGACCTCCGGTAACCGGGCGGCGGGCACCCCCGCGGCCCTCCGCGACGTTGTAGGGAACAGCGGCGGCCGGAGGGCCCGGCCACGGAAGCGGAACCCGGGAGCACCGGGAGCCGCGAACCCCGGGACGGAGAAGAGACAGGGCTGGAAGAGGAAGACACGGACAACCGGAGAGGGACAGGCGAAGGAACGCAGCGCGGCCGCCGGCACTCCTCCCGGGTGCACCTCCCCCCGCTCCCCCGGGGTGCACCCCGGGTGCGGGACACTGTCAGGAGGCCGCCTCTACGATCCGTGTGAGAGGTGACACTCATCGACGGGCCAGACAAGGGGAACCAGCCGATTTCCCGACGCGTGGATACGATCAGTAAGCAGTACCAGGACGACACCGACGGAGGAGGTGCCCCATGGGAGTTCTGAAGCGTTTCGAGCAGCGGCTCGAAGGTCTGGTCAACGGCACCTTCGCCAAGGTCTTCAAGTCCGAGGTCCAGCCGGTCGAGATCGCGGGCGCCCTCCAGCGCGAGTGCGACAACAACGCGACCATCTGGAACCGGGACCGCACGGTCGTCCCCAACGACTTCATCGTGGAGCTGAGCGCGCCCGACTACGAGCGCCTCAGCCCCTACTCCGGCCAGCTCGGCGACGAGCTCTCCGGCCTGGTCCGGGACTACGCCAAGCAGCAGCGCTACACCTTCATGGGACCGATCAAGGTCCATCTGGAGAAGGCCGACGACCTCGACACCGGTCTGTACCGGGTGCGCAGCCGCACCCTCGCGTCGAGTACGTCACAGACGCCCGACCGCGCTCCCGCCGGCCCGGGAGCGGGTCACGCGGGCGCCCCGCAGGGGGCCCAGCGCGGCGGCTACGGCTACCCTCCTGTCAGTGCACCTCCCATGCCGTCCGCCCCGCCTCCCGGCGGTGGCAGGCCCGGCCCGGGAGCGGCCCCCGGCGGGCGTCCGCCGGCACCCGGTCCGATGCCGGGCGCCCAGGTACGCCGCTGGATCGAGATCAACGGCACACGCCACCAGATCTCCCGCCCGACGATGGTGCTGGGCCGCAGCACCGACGCCGACGTGCGGATCGACGACCCCGGCGTCTCCCGCCGGCACTGCGAGATCCGGACCGGAACGCCCTCGACGATCCAGGATCTCGGGTCCACCAACGGCATCGTGGTGGACGGGCAGCACACCACCCGCGCTACGCTCCGCGACGGCTCGCGGATCGTCGTGGGCAGCACCACCATCGTTTACCGGCAAGCCGAAGGGTGAAGCGGGGGCAATGTCAGAGCTGACCCTGACGGTCATGCGGCTGGGTTTCCTGGCCGTTCTGTGGCTGTTCGTCATCGTGGCCGTCCAGGTCATCCGTAGTGACCTGTTCGGCACCCGTGTCACGCAGCGCGGCTCGCGCCGCAACGCGGAGACACGTCCGCAGCAGGCCGCCCGCCAGCCGGCGGCGCCTCCGCAGCAGCGCCAGCAGGCGACGCGCCAGCGCCGGGGGGCGCCCACGAAGCTGGTCGTCACCGAGGGCTCCCTCACCGGCACCACGGTCGCGCTGCAGGGGCAGACGATCACCCTGGGCCGTGCGCACGATTCCACGATCGTGCTGGACGACGACTACGCCTCCAGCCGGCATGCCAGGATCTACCCGGACCGTGACGGCCAGTGGATCGTCGAGGATCTCGGGTCCACCAACGGCACCTATCTCGACCGGACCCGGCTCACCACCCCGACACCGATTCCGCCGGGCGCGCCGATCCGTATCGGCAAGACCGTCATCGAGCTGCGGAAGTAGTACGACAATGAGCGAGCGGAGCGAGCGAGCCGCGGCGGTCCGCACGGAGGACCCCGCAGCGGTCCCGGCGACGGACCGGGGCAGGCTCCCGACCGGAGGGTGGGCAGTGTGGCTCGAGACCGGCTGTACCCCGAGGCAGCGTCGACAGGGCAGGTGCGCATGAGTCTGTCACTGCGCTTCGCAGCCGGATCGCACAAAGGCATGATCCGGGAGGGCAACGAGGACTCCGGCTACGCCGGCCCGCGTCTTCTCGCGATCGCCGACGGCATGGGGGGCCAGGCCGCCGGCGAGGTCGCCTCGTCGGAGGTCATCTCCACGCTCGTCCAGCTCGACGACGACATTCCGGGCTCGGACATCCTCACCTCGCTCGGCACCGCGGTACAGCGGGCCAACGAGCAGCTGCGCATGATGGTCGAGGAGGACCCCCAGCTCGAGGGCATGGGCACCACCCTGACCGCGCTCCTGTGGACCGGTCAGCGACTCGGACTCGTCCACGTCGGCGACTCCCGTGCGTACCTGCTCCGCGACGGGGTCCTGACCCAGATCACGCAGGACCACACCTGGGTGCAGCGGCTCGTCGACGAGGGCCGGATCACCGAGGAGGAGGCCACCACCCACCCGCAGCGCGCCCTGCTGATGCGCGCGCTGGGCAGTGGTGACCACGTCGAGCCCGATCTCTCCATCCGCGAGGTCCGGGCCGGCGACCGCTACCTCATCTGCTCCGACGGACTGTCCGGCGTCGTCTCCCACCAGACGCTGGAGGACGCCCTCGCCAGCTACCAGGGCCCGCAGGAGACGGTGCAGGAGCTGATCCAGCTCGCCCTGCGCGGCGGCGGCCCCGACAACATCACCTGCATCGTCGCCGACGTGCTCGACACGGACTCCGGCGACACCCTCGCCGGCGCGCTCAGCGACACCCCGGTCGTCGTCGGCGCGGTCGCCGAGAACCAGATGCAGCTGGGCGACGGCGGGGCGATGCAGACCCCCGCCGGCCGCGCGTCCGGCCTCGGACGGCCCACCCCGCCACCCCCGGGAGGCAGCTTCGGTCCCCCCGGAAGCGGCGATGACGTCGGCTACGACGGGATGCCGCCGGAGGGCAGCTACGGCACCTACACCGACGACGACTTCGTCAAGCCGCGCCGCGGCCGGAAGTGGCTGAAGAGATCCTTCTTCATCGCGCTCGCGCTGGGGGTCGTCGGCGGTGGTCTCTACGGCGGTTACCGCTGGACGCAGACCCAGTACTACGTCGGCGCGAACGAGAACCACGTCGCGCTGTACCGGGGCATCAGCCAGGACCTGGCCTGGGTCTCGCTCTCGAAGGTCGAGAAGGACCACCCCGAGATCGAACTCAAGTACCTGCCGGCCTACCAGCAGAAGCAGGTCAAGGAGACCATCACCGAGGGAAGCCTCGGCGATGCCCGCGACAAGATCCAGGAGCTCGGCGCGCAGGCAGCCGTCTGCAAGAAGGACGAGCAGCGCCGCGCCGCCGCGGACCGTGCCGCCGGCACGCCGCCGGGCGAGGGCCAGGCCGGCGGAACGACCGGCACGAAGCCCTCGACCCAGTCCGCCCAGACCAAGCCGACCGCAGCGTCTCCCTCTCCGGGCCCCACCCTCTCGGAGGAGGAGCAGAAGCTGGCCTCGAACTGCGGCAAGCAGTAAGCACCCGTAGGGGGGCCTTTCTCCACCATGAGCGTTGTCACCAACACGACCACCATCGGCGCGATCGACGCGCCGAGCCGCCGCAACACCGAGCTCGTGCTGCTCGCGTTCGCCGTCGCGATCCCGGTGTTCGCGTATCTCAACGTGGGCCTCGCGCTCAACGGCGAGGTGCCGTCCGGCATGCTCGGCTACGGGCTCGGCCTCGGACTGATGGCGGCCGTCGCCCACATCGTCGTGCGGAAGTTCGCCAAGTACGCGGACCCGCTGCTGCTGCCGCTGGCGACGCTGCTCAACGGGCTCGGGCTGGTGCTGATCTGGCGGCTGGACCAGTCGCCGCGGCTGAACGCCCGCCCCGACTTCGCCCCGCAGGCGACGAACCAGCTGATGTACTCGGCCCTCGGCATCGCGCTGTTCGTCGGGGTGCTGATGATCCTGAAGGACCACCGCGTCCTCCAGCGCTTCACGTACATCTCGATGGCGGCGGCGCTGGTCCTGCTGATCCTGCCGATCGTGCCGGGCCTCGGCGCGGACGTCTTCGGCGCGAAGATCTGGATCAGGGTGGGCGGGTTCTCCATCCAGCCGGGTGAGTTCGCGAAGATCGTGATCGCGGTCTTCTTCTCCGGCTACCTGATGGTGAAACGGGACGCGCTCGCACTGGCCAGCCGCAGGTTCATGGGCCTGTACCTGCCGCGCGGCCGCGACCTCGGCCCGATCCTCACGATCTGGGCGATGAGCCTGCTCATCCTGGTCTTCGAGAACGACCTCGGCACCTCGCTGCTGTTCTTCGGCATGTTCGTGGTGATGCTGTACGTGGCCACCGAGCGGACGAGCTGGATCGTCATGGGTCTGCTCATGTCGGCGGGCGGCGCCGTGGTCGTCGCGCAGTTCGCGAGCCACGTCCAGTCCCGTGTCGCCGCCTGGCTCGACCCCTTCGGGTGCCTGGAGACCGCGCCCGAGGGCTCCAACATGATCAACGCCTGTGACCAGATGACCCAGGTGCTGATGTCGTTCGGCGCCGGGGGGACCCTCGGTACCGGGCTCGGTCAGGGCGACTCCGACCTCATCAGCTTCGCCGCCAACTCGGACTTCATCTTCGCCACCGTCGGCGAGGAGCTCGGCCTGACCGGCGTCATGGCGTTCCTGCTGCTGTACGGCCTGATCATCGAGCGCGGCATCCGTACGGCCCTGGCCGCCCGGGACCCGTTCGGCAAGCTGTTCGCGGTCGGTCTGTCCGGCGCCTTCGCGCTCCAGGTGTTCGTCGTGGCCGGCGGTGTGATGGGGCTCATCCCGCTGACCGGTATGACCATGCCGTTCCTCGCGGCCGGTGGCTCATCCGTCATCGCCAACTGGGCCCTGATCGGCATCCTCATCCGTATCAGCGACACCGCGCGCCGTCCGGCGCCGGCTCCCGCCCCGTCCCCCGATGCCGAGATGACCCAGGTGGTCCGACCGTGAACAAGCCTCTGCGCCGCATCGCGATCTTCTGCGGCCTCCTGGTCCTCGCCCTCCTCATCCGGGACAACTGGCTCCAGTACGTCCGCGCGGACGAGCTCAACACGCACAAGCTCAACCGCCGGGTCCAGATCGAGCGCTACGCCCACGAGCGCGGCAACATCATCGTCGACGGCAAGCCCATCACGGGCTCGGTCGCGACGAAGGGCAGCGACTTCAAGTACAAGCGCACGTACGTGAACGGCCCCATGTGGGCGCCCGTCACCGGCTTCGCCTCGCAGGCGTTCGACGCCAACCAGATCGAGAAGCTCGAGGACGGGATACTGACCGGCAACGACGACCGGCTGTTCTTCGACCGCACGATGGCCATGTTCACGGGCGAGAAGAAGAAGGGCGGCGACGTCGTCACCACCCTGAACGGCAAGGCCCAGGAGGCCGCGTTCAAGGGCCTCGGCGACAAGAAGGGCGCCGTCGCGGCGATCGACCCGCAGACCGGGAAGATCCTGGCGCTGGCGTCGACCCCGTCGTACGACCCTTCGGTCTTCGCGGGCAACTCCATCAAGGACTCCGAGAACCGCCAGAAGCTGCTCAACGACAAAGACAAGCCGATGGTGAACCGCGCGCTGCGCGAGACCTACCCGCCCGGCTCCACGTTCAAGGTCGTCACCGCGGCCGCCGCGCTGGAGAACGGCGTGGTCGAGGACATCGAAGCGCCCACGGACACGCCCGAGCCGTACTTGATCCCGCTCTCGCGGACGCCGATGAAGAACTCGCACGGCGGCTGCGAGAAGGCGAGCCTCAACGCGGCCATGGAGGTGTCCTGCAACTCCGTCTTCGCCAACCTCGGTGACAAGGTGTCCCGGGACAAGATGGTGGAGATGGCCCAGAAGTTCGGCTTCAACAACGCCGAGATCGACACCCCCGTCCGTGCCTCGTCCTCCGTCTACAACACGACCATGGACCGCGGTGGCAACGCGCTCTCCTCGATCGGCCAGTTCGACACCGCCGCCACGCCGCTGCAGATGGCCATGGTCACCGCGGCGATCGCCAACGACGGCAAGCTGATGAAGCCGTACATGATCGACCAGCTGCGGGCGCCGAACCTGGACGTCATCCAGACCTTCGAGCCCGAGGAGATGAGCCGGCCGGTCTCGCAGGAGAACGCCCAGCTCCTCCAGCAGATGATGGAGAACGTCGTCGAGAAGGGCACCGGCACCAAGGCGCAGATCAACGACGTCACCGTCGGCGGCAAGACCGGCACCGCCCAGCACGGTGTCGGCAACAGCAAGCGCCCGTACGCCTGGTTCATCTCGTACGCCAAGACCGACAACGGTTCGCCGGTCGCGGTCGCCGTGGTCGTGGAGGACTCCAGCGGCACCGCGCGCGACGACATCAGCGGTGGCGGACTCGCCGCTCCGATCGCGCGTGACGTGATGAAGGCGGTGCTCGACAGCAAGGAGTGACGGATGTCACTGCCCTGGCCTCTTCCCGCCTCATACCCGCACAATGCGATACCGGTCGCGTATCAGGTCCCGGCCATGGGCGGATGAGGAGCCCCGTGGCCGGTAGCGTATGCGCGAACAGCACACCGCCGGAGCACACACACGGGTGCGGTCGGGACTGACGGAGAGGGCTGGAACAGTTATGGAAGAGCCGCGTCGCCTCGGCGGCCGGTACGAGCTGGGCTCGGTGCTCGGCCGTGGTGGCATGGCCGAGGTCTACCTCGCCCACGACACCAGGCTCGGTCGCACCGTTGCCGTGAAGACGCTGCGGGCGGATCTCGCCCGTGACCCGTCCTTCCAGGCCCGGTTCCGCCGTGAGGCCCAGTCGGCCGCCTCGCTGAATCATCCTGCGATCGTCGCCGTGTACGACACCGGCGAGGACTACGTGGACGGCGTCTCCATCCCGTACATCGTGATGGAGTACGTGGACGGCTCCACGCTCAGAGAGCTGCTCCACTCGGGGCGGAAGCTGCTGCCCGAGCGCACGCTCGAGATGACCATCGGCATCCTCCAGGCCCTCGAGTACTCGCACCGCAACGGCATCGTGCACCGCGACATCAAGCCGGCGAACGTCATGCTGACGCGCACCGGCCAGGTCAAGGTGATGGACTTCGGCATCGCGCGCGCCATGGGCGACGCGGGCATGACGATGACCCAGACCGCGGCCGTGATCGGTACCGCACAGTACCTCTCCCCGGAGCAGGCCAAGGGCGAGCAGGTCGACGCCCGGTCCGACCTCTACTCCACCGGCTGCCTGCTCTACGAGCTGCTGACGGTGCGGCCGCCGTTCGTCGGGGACTCGCCGGTCGCGGTCGCGTACCAGCACGTCCGCGAGGAGCCGCAGGCGCCGAGCGTCTTCGACCCCGAGATCACGCCCGAGATGGACGCGATCGTCCTGAAGGCACTGGTCAAGGACCCGGACTACCGCTACCAGTCCGCCGACGAGATGCGGGCCGACATCGAGGCGTGCCTCGACGGCCAGCCGGTCGCCGCCACCGCGGCGATGGGCGCCGTCGGCTACGGCGGCGCGTACGGCTCCCAGCAGGGGCGCGGCGACCAGCCGACGACCGCGCTGCGGCAGGCGGACCCGGGCGGCCAGACGTCGATGCTGCCGCCCATGAACCCGGACGACGGCGGTTTCGGCGGGTACGACGACCGCCCGGACCGCCGGCGGCAGAAGAAGTCGAACACGTCCACGATCCTGCTCGTGGTCGCCGGCATCCTCGTGCTCGTCGGCGCCATCCTGATCGGCAAGTCGGTCTTCGGCCCGGGCGAGGGCGGGGGCAAGGTCGACGTGCCCCAGCTGGTCGGCAAGCCGCTCGCTGAGGCCAAGGAGCTCGGCGAGAACGCCAAGGTCAAGGTCGCCGAGTCCGGCACGGACCGCTGCGACCAGCCCAAGGGCAGCGTCTGCAGCCAGAACCCGAACAGCGGCCAGATGAACCAGGGCGACACCGTCCAGGTGGTCGTTTCCGAGGGTGCGCCGCTGGTGAAGGTGCCGGACGTCACGAAGGACTCCGAAGAGGACGCCGTCAAGGAGCTGAAGGACAAGGGCTTCGAGGTCGAGACCGAGTCGGTCGAGTCCGACCAGGAGCGCGGCACGGTCGTCGAGCAGGACCCCGCGGGCGGCACCCGGGTGGAGAAGGGTGAGACCGTCACCCTGAAGATCGCCAAGCAGGAGACGAAGCCCGTACCGGACGTGGTCGGTCAGCAGTTCGACCAGGCCAACCAGCAGCTGACGACCCTCGGGTACACGGTCGTGCGGCAGGACGTCGACGGGGCCGAGCCGGCGGGCCAGATCATCGCGCAGGACCCGACGGCGGGCTCCAAGGAGGCCAAGGGCATCACCATCACCCTGAAGGTCTCCAAGGGTCCGCAGACGCCGCAGGCCCAGGTGCCGGAGGTGCGGAACCGCACCCTGGGCGAGGCCAGGGCCATGCTGCAGCAGGCCGGATTCACCAACATCCAGGTGCAGGGCGACCAGAACGACAACGCCCGGGTGATCCAGCAGACCCCGCAGCCCGGAACCCAGGGAGACCCCGCGCAGACCCAGGTGGTGCTGTTCACCCTCCCCGGTGGTGACGGCAACAACGGCGGAGGCAACAACGGCGGAGGCGGCTTCATCGGCGGGGGCGGCGACTAGCCTCCCGCCCACCGCACGGTGACAGCCCCGCAACGGTGAAGGCCCCGGCACCCATCAGGTGCCGGGGCCTTTCCGTGTCCGGCGTCCGGATGTGCCCGGGCCGTCGGGGCCTCGTGTCCGGGCCGCCTCCGCCGCCGTGGCTGCGTGGGCCCGGTGCCGCGCACGGTCGGGAGGAGTACGGTGCCCGGCTCAGGCCCGCGCGGCCCGGAGCCGTGGACCGGGTGGCACGGGTCGTGGTCCCGCGCCCGACACTGCGCCGTGACGCGTCACGACTGCCGCAGCTCCGCGGGCGGCGTGCGGTCCCGGTCGACCTTCTCCGTGCGCTCGAGTTCGCCCCACACGATGTAGCGGTAGTCCGAGGTGTAGACGGGCGTGCAGGTCGTCAGCGTGATGTACCGGCCGGGCTTCGTCCTGCCCGACTCCTTCGGCACGGGCTGGAGCACGTCCACGTTGTACTTGGACGTCTCCTTGAGGTCCTTGAAGACCTTGTAGATGTACCAGGTGTCCACGGTCTCGAAGACGATCGAGTCACCCGACTTGATCTTGTGGATGTTGTGGAACTTCGCTCCGTGGCCGTCCCGGTGGGCGGCCAGCGTGAAGTTGCCCTGCCGGTCGGACGGAAGCGCCGACGCGATGGGGTCGACGTAGTAGCCCGCCACACCGTTGTTGAGCGTCTTGGGATCGGTGCCCTTCTTGACCAGGACCTCGCCGTCGCTCATGGCGGGCACGTGCAGGAAGCCGATGCCGTCCTTGGTGTCCAGCGCACCGGGGCCCCCGGCCCAGCGGTCGCGGACACGCTCGCTCTGTGCCGCCGCCTCGCGGTCGGCGAGAACGTTCGTCCACCACAGTGAGTAGACGACGAAGAGGGCCAGCACCAGCCCCGCGGTGATCAGCAGCTCGCCGAAGACACTGATGACGCCGGCGATCCGGCTGCGCGCACGTGCCACTGCACCTGTCCCTGTCCCAGTCCCTGTTGTTCTGTCGTCCGGCGCGGCGCCCGTCCGTCAGCCGACGAGCGCGTCCGGCTTGCCCTTGCTGCGCGGGCGTTCATCGACCATCTTGCCCCACACGATCATGCGGTACGTACTCGTGAACTCGGGCGTGCACGTCGTCAGCGTGATGTAGCGGCCCGGCCCGGTGAATCCGGAGCCGGCCGGCACCGGCGCGATCACCGCGACGTTCGACGGCGACGTCTGCGGCAGGATGCTCCGCATCTCGTACGTGTAGTACGTGTCCTGCGTCTCGACGACGATCGGGTCGCCCTGGGTGAGTTGGTTGATGTACCGGAACGGCTCGCCGTGGGTGTTGCGGTGCCCGGCCACCGCGAAGTTCCCCTGCTTGTCCTCGGGCATCGCCGTCTTGAGCCTGCCCTCGGCGTAGTGGCCGACCATGCCGCGGTCCAGCACCGCCTGCTTGTCGATGCCCTCGGCGATCGGCACGACGACATCGAGCTTGGGGATGTGCATGATGGCGAACCCCTGGCCCGGCTCGAAAGCGCCCGGGGCACGGCCCTTCGCCCACTCGTCCTGGATCTTGCTCGCCGCGGCGTTGGCCTGCTGGCCGGCCAGGATGTTCGTCCACCAGAGCTGGTACGTGACGAACAGCAGCATCAGGACGCCGATGGTGATGAACAGCTCGCCGAAGGCCCGGCTGGCGATGACGGCCGGGCTGTCCTTGGCGGCCCTGGCCGCCCGGCGCGCCTCGACGCGCGAGAGCGGGGCGCCCGCCTCCGAGGGTTTCGGTGCCGCGGGCGGGGCCGTCGGTGCCCGGCGTCTGCGGCCCCGGCCCCGGGCCTTGGCCGCCTTGCGGCGCTCCGCACGGCCCCCGGTGGGCCGCTCGGCCTCCGACGGGCCGGTCCCCGGCGTCCGCACCCCCGCGGTCCCGTCCTCGGGCGGGAAGAACGGCGACGGCAGCGCAGCGGTCGGGTGGTCGGCTCCCGGTGAGTGCCGCGGCGGGTACCCGGGCTCCGTCAGGGACTCGGTCCGGTGCCCGGCCCGGCCCTGGGACCGTTCCTGCGCCTGGGGATACGCCTGCTGCCCGTACCAGTCGTCCTGGTACGCCGCCGGGGGGTACTGGCCGTGGTCTGCCCACTCCTGCGACGGGGACTGCTGCGGTCCGCGCTGTCCGGGAACGTCCGGAGCGCGGTACCACGGCGATCCCCCCTCGCCGTTCACGCCAGGGCCTTGCCCACCACCGGCGCGAGCCCTGCCGACCGGCCCACCGCGCCCGTGTCACCGCATTCCACCAGCCAGTTGGCCAGCATCAGATGGCCGTGCTCCGTGAGCACCGACTCGGGGTGGAACTGCACACCCTCGACCCGCTTCCGCCGATGGCGCAGTCCCATGATGATCCCGTCCTCCGTGCGCGCCGTGACCTCGAGCTCGTCCGGGACGGTCGCCGGCTCCGCCGCCAGAGAGTGGTAGCGGGTCGCCGTGAAGGGCGACGGCAGCCCGGCGAACACGCCCGTGCCCTCGTGCCGTACGAGCGAGGTCTTGCCGTGGAGCAGCTCGGGCGCCCGGTCGACGACGCCGCCGTAGGCCACGGCCATCGACTGCATGCCGAGGCAGACGCCGAAGACGGGGACGTCGGTGTCGGCGCAGTGACGGACCATCTCGATGCAGACACCGGCCTGTTCGGGCGCGCCCGGCCCGGGGGACAGCAGCACGCCGTCGAAGCCGTCCTGCGCATGGGCCGTGGACACCTGGTCGTTGCGCACGACCTCGCACTCCGCGCCCAGCTGGTAGAGGTACTGGACGAGGTTGAAGACGAAGCTGTCGTAGTTGTCGACGACGAGAATCCGTGCGCTCATTGGCCGTCCACCGTCACGTCGTTGAACGGAAGCAGAGGCTCCGCCCAGGGGAACACGTACTGGAAGAGCACGTACACGACCGCGAGGACCAGCACGAGCGAGATGAACGCCCGCACCCATGCGTTGCCCGGCAGATGCCGCCAGATCCAGCCGTACATGCCGTCCCTTTCCTTTCGGTACGGGACCAGATTAAAGGGCGCGGGGGGCCTGTGGGTCAGCTGTGGAAAGCTTCCGGCTTGCCGTCGGTCACAGGCTGTGTGGCGTCGAGGTGCGCCCAGACGACCAGCCGGTGGCTGCTGCCCCACTCGGGATCGCAGGTGGTGAGGGTCAGATAGCGGCCCGGCCCGTCGAATCCGGACTTCACCGGGACGGCGTCGACGACGCCCACATCGCCGGGCACGGTCCGGTGGGGCTTGTTCCGTATCCGGTAGGTGAACCATGTCGTCCCGTCGTTGAGGACGACCGCGTCACCGGGGCGCAGCCGCGGGAAGTCCTTGAACGGGTCCCCGTACGTGCGGCGGTGGCCGGCCACCGAGAAGTTGCCCGTCGCACCGAGCCGGGCGCTTCCCGCATAGTGCCCGAGTCCCTTCTTGAGCGTTCCGGCCTCCGTGCCCTCCAGCACCGGCCAGTCCCAGCCGGCGCCGAACCGCGGGACGTACATGACCGCGAAGGGCCTGCCGCTCTCGTACGGCTTCGCCTGCGGGGCGGGCGGGGGTGGGACGGCGGGCCCGGTCGCCTCCGGCGTCGGCGGCGGGACGACCGGCTGCCGGGCCCACTCCTCCTGGAGCCGGACGATCTCGGCGTCCGTCGCGTCGCCGGCCTTCACACCGGTCCAGAACAGCAGGTACGCCACGAACAGGACGATCGCGGCGCCGATGGTGATGCATATCTCACTGAACGTCCGGACGATCAGTCGCACCGACACGGGCCGGCCTCCCGGGGTTACTGCACGGGCTTCGCGTAGTGGAGATCCACTGTGCCCGAGTAGCCGGGGAGAGTCACCGCCTCGCGCTCGTCGACCTTCCAGCCCAGCCCGTACGCCTTCACGTACAGCTGGTAGTTCTGGATCGCGGGCGAGGCGGTCAGCGCCTTCTTGAGCCTGTCCGGGTCGCCGACTGCGGTGACCTTGTACGGCGGCGAGTACACCCTGCCCTGCAGGATCAGCGTGTTGCCCACGCAGCGCACGGCGCTGGTGGAGATCAGCCGCTGGTCCATGACCTGGATGCCGCGGGCGCCGCCCTGCCAGAGGGCGTTGACCACCGCCTGCAGATCCTGCTGGTGGATGACCAGGTCGTTGGCCTGGGGCTCCGGGTAGCCGGGTGCCGCCTGGGCGTTGGGGGGAGCATCATTGAGGGTGACGGAGACGGCCTGACCGCTGAGCTCCTCGGTCCCCGCGGCGGTTTCGAGCGCCCTCAGCTTCTCGTCCTCGGCCTTGGTGGAGCCGTCGTCGCGCCGGGCCAGGGCGTCGACGTCCTGGCGCACCGCCGAGGTGGACTCGTCCAGTTCGGCGTTCTTGTGGCTGCGCTGCTGGATCAGGTCGGAGAGCTTCAGCAGCGAGTCGTCGGTGCGGAGGTTGGTGCCCTTGGCCGTGTTGAAGCTGGTGACGAAGATCAGCCCGGCGAGCGCGAAGACGGCAGCCGTCAGCAGCCGGATCGGTCGCCACGAGAAGCGACGGACCGGCCCACCGGGGGAGTCGGCGGAATTGCTCAACGTACCCTTACCCTTCAGGCGCCGCGGAAGGACTACGCTAACGGACGCCCGGGGGAGGACCAGGTCCCCCTCACCCCCCGCCGGCGCCAGCCACAGTTTGTTTCCCCTGCGCGGTCACGCAGCGCATCGACAGGAGAGTCCCTCGTGCCGAAGTCACGTATCCGCAAGAAGGCCGACTTCACGCCCCCGCCGTCCTCGAAGCAGGCGACCAGCATCAAGCTGACGAACCGCAGCTGGGTCGCTCCCGTGATGCTGGCGCTGTTCCTGATCGGACTGGCGTGGATCGTCGTCTTCTACGTCACCGACGGCTCGCTTCCCGTGAAGTCGCTCGGGAACTGGAACATCGTGGTCGGCTTCGGCTTCATCGCCGGGGGCTTCGCCGTCTCCACACAGTGGAAGTAGCGGCTACCGACGAAGCGGGCGAACCGGTCGCTGTCAAGCCCTGCCCCTAAGTTATCCACAGCGTCGTCCACAGATGAGGAAAAGGTCTGACGATCTGTGGATAACCCTCCGGCTGTTGACGCCGATGTGACCACTGGGGCCGTTCCAGCGACAGCGAGCTTCCCCTTACGCCCCTTGTCCCTCCTGGGAAAACCCAGGTCAGGGACAAGGGGCACAGCTGTTCCCCACAAGGCGCACAAGATCCGCCACACGCTGTGGACAACTTTGGGGAAAGCTCTGCTCAGGTGAGCAGCGACTGCGTCCTCAGAACGATGGCCACGACCGAGACGACCAGGACGAGGGCACAGACCCCGACCTGCACCAGGGTCCGCCGCTCACGGGGCGCGTGCACCATGCCGAACGCGATCACCGTGCCGCCGACCAGACCGCCGACGTGGGCCTCCCAGGAGATGCCGCTCATGGTGAAGGTGATGAGCAGGTTCAGCGCCAGGAGCGCGATCACCGGACGCAGGTCGTAGTCGAGCCGGCGCAGGAGCACGGCGGTGGCGCCGAGCAGACCCCAGATCGCCCCGGAGGCACCGAGGGCACCCTGGTTCGGCGCCGCCAGCAGATAGACCAGCGCGCTTCCCGCAAGTCCGGAGAGCAGGTAGAGCGCGAGATAGCGCACCCGGCCGAGCGCCGCCTCGAGCGGGCCGCCGAGCCACCAGAGCCCCAGCATGTTGAAGGCGATGTGCCAGATCTCCTGGTGCAGGAACATCGAGGTCACCAGGCGGTACCACTCGCCGTCGGCGACTCCCACGACCTCCTGGATCCGGGGGTTGAACGCGAGCCCGATCAGATCGAGCTGGTCCGCGATCGTCCGGTCGGCGAGCACGGCGAGGAACACCGCGACGTTGACGCCGAGAAGGATCTTGGTGACGAGCCGCGGGTCACCCGAGGTGAGTTCGGCTCCGGCGATCGTCCGGGGACGGTTCGCGGACGGGGCGTGCCCGGTGCCCGACCCCGTGCGCACGCACTCCGGGCACTGGAAGCCGACCGACGCGCTGACCATGCACTCGGGACAGATCGGCCGCTCGCAGCGGGTGCAGCTGATGCCGGTCTCCCGGCCGGGGTGCCGGTAGCAGCCCGGCAGCCCGTGCGCCGCCTGGGGCCGGTCCGGGCTTCCTGGCGCCTGATCCATGAGGTCCCCTCGTCTTCCGCGCGGGCTCCGCGCAATGCTTCGCCCCGCTCGTCTTACGGACGAGCGGGGCGTAAAGGTTCCCGTACGGAACCCGGCCTCCGCAGGAGGATCGCCCTGCGGCTCCCCGCGGGATCAGCCCTGGCGGGTCTCGATCACGACGGACTCGATCACCACGTCGTTCAGCGGGCGGTCGGTGCGCGGGTTGGTCGGCGCGCCGGCGATCGCGTCCACGACCTTCCGGCCGGCCTCGTCGGTGACCTCGCCGAAGATCGTGTGCTTGCGGGTCAGCCAGCCGGTGGGGGCGACGGTGATGAAGAACTGCGAGCCGTTGGTGCCCGGGCCGGCATTGGCCATGGCCAGCAGGTACGGGCGGTCGAAGGCCAGGTCCGGGTGGAACTCGTCGGCGAACTCGTAGCCCGGGCCGCCGGTGCCGTTGCCCAGCGGGTCGCCGCCCTGGATCATGAAGCCGCTGATCACCCGGTGGAAGACCGTGCCGTCGTACAGCCTGTCCGTCGACTTCTTCCCGGTAGCCGGATTGGTCCACTCCCGCTCACCCGTGGCGAGCTCGACGAAGTTCTTCACCGTCTTCGGCGCGTGGTTCGGCAGAAGCCGGATGTCGATGTCGCCGTGGTTGGTCTTCAGGGTGGCGTGGAGCTGCTCGGCCACGGTCTGCCTTCCGTAAGTCCTCTGTGACGTCCCAGATCCTCCCACGGGACGACCGTGGACACGGAAAATGACCCGGATGCCCGTCCCGCATGCCGAGGCAGCCCTCAACGGGCATGATTTCGAAAAGGGTGGAAAGGCGGATGGTGCCTTTGCTGGGTCGACAAACGCCCCAGACGCCCGCGAACGCCACCGAGGAGGAGGATCCCGTGACCCGCATGGACAGCGTGCGCGCCGCGACGGACACGGCCAAGGAGGGCGTGCTCCACGCCGCGGACGTGGTGGCGCCATACGCCGGCACGGCCAAGGACCAGGCCGCGCTCTACGCCCACCAGGCTCGTGTCGCTCTCGAGCCGAAGGTGAAGAAGGCCGCACGCCAGGCGCGTCATCAGGCCCGCGTCCAGTACAAGTGCCATGTCGCACCGCATGTTCCGCCGCAGGTGGACGACGCGGCTCACCGGGCCGCCGTCATGACCCGGAATGCCGCACGTCAGGCGGCGGACTACACGGCTCCGCGCCTCGAGCACGCCGTCGCGGTGGCCCAGCCCGTGGGGCAGGAGGCCGTCACGCGGTCCGCCGCCGCGCTGGCCGCGCTGCGCGGCTCGGTCACCGCCGAGGACATCAAGAAGCTCGCGAAGAAGAACGAGCGGCGTGCGAAGTGCGGTCGCGCCGCGAAGGGTGCTGTGGTCGTCGGCGCCGTCGCCGCTGGGCTGTTCGCCGTGTGGAAGTGGTGGGACAAGCAGGCCAACCCGGACTGGCTGGTGGAGCCTCCGGCCGCGACCGAGGTCCCGGACCGCACGCTGTCGTCGGTCGACGGGAGCGATCAGTCGTTGCTGGACCCGGATGTCCAGGCCAAGCAGACCGAGAGCGAGGCCGACACGGACCGTGAGGACCGTCGCTGACACTCCGGACCTGCCGGTTCTGGGTGGACGCCCGTCATGGCGTACTCCCTGGGAGGGCTGTGGCTGTCACCGGCTGTCCCTGAGGGGCCGCTGGTGATGGCCTTGCCGTACCGCTGGTGCGTGGTTCCGAAGGGCCGGACGGTCTCGCAGGACCGTCGCCCGGTGTCCCCGGAGGGCCGCTGCCGGATGGCCTCGGAGGGCCGCCGGTGGGTGGCCTGGGAAGACCGTTGCCCGGAGGACCGTCGGTGGGTGGCCCGGGAGGACCGCACGTCCGTGTCCCCTGAGGACCGTCGGTACGTGGCCGCGCAGGGCCGCCGGCACATCGTGCTCGGGAAGTCTGTCATCGGCCGTCCCCGGACGGGCCGTCGGTGACCGGGCTCGTGGAACCGTGCCGAGCATTCCCGGAGGACGGTGGCTGACCGGCCTTCGGAGCTCGTCGCCGACCGTTCCCCGAGTGCCGTCGCCGGCGGTTGTCGGAGGATCCCCGCCGGCCGGCCTCGGGGGGCCTCGGGCGCGCTTCCTGCGACGTCACCGGTCCGGACACTGCCGGCCGTCCTTCACCGATCGGGCTGGGCTGCGGGGGTTCCGACCACCAGTCTCCGTCCCGACCACGCACGACATCGCTGACGACGCGTGATACCGGACAACCGGCGCCGGGCGGGCCGAAAGCTTCCCGGCGCCTCATGCTGCCGCCGGAACGCGCTCCTCGTCCTCGACGGACGAGGGCTCCCGCTGAGAATCGCCCGCGTCGTTGAGGCTGGGCACCTTGCGCACGGCGGGGGAGGCACCGTGGGCCTCGGCGCGGATCCGCTGCTTGATGGTCGGCGGCAGAGCGCGGTCGCGAGGCGTCCTCTGGCGCACCACCTCGTACCAGAAGCCGTGCATGGCCAGGCTTCCGTACGTACTCGCGGCAGGGGCGGGCGCCGGGCGGGGTCCGGTGGGATGGTCATGGGCTCCCGCTCTGCTCCCCGCGCTCCGCGCACCGGGGACGGTGGGCTTCGGCTCCGCGGGGCCCTCCGGCTGAAGGGGACCGGCCGACTGCTCGGCGGCCTTGGCGGAGGGGGCGAACCCCAGGGAGGTGAGCAGGGTGACGATCAGGGCGACGAAGGCGGTCCACACAGAGGTGACCTTGACGGCGGCCATGGCTCCTCGCTTTCCGATTGGGCGTTTTACATACGTTCCTCATGATGTGGACGCATCTCGAAAATCGTGGGACCTCGGCGTCGGGTCGGCGGATCTTCCGATGAACACCACCCGTGCGGCCCAGGCGCCCTGAGCCACCGTCATGCGGGAACGGCCGTGTCACCGCCCCTCCCGCCTGCGGAAACAGGCCGCGCCACCGACCGCGGACGGCACTGACACGGCGGCACGCATCGCGCAACCCGGAAGGGAAACCGCCCGCTGCTCCGGACGGGCATCGGAGCGGAGCCACGGCGGGGAAGCCGGCAGCCCGGCCGACGGGATCGACGTGCGGGGTTCCGCGTCCACGACAAGGACGAGTCGTCTGCCGGCGGCCAGAGCGGGCCGGCGGGTGCCCGTCCGCGGGCTGCCGGGGGCACCGGTACCGGCCGGCGGCCCCCGCTCCGGCGCCCGGGACGGCGGGCACGGAAAAGCCCCCTGAACCTGCACTTTCGCAGGTCAGAGGGCATTCACCGGGTGGAGCCTAGGGGAGTCGAACCCCTGACATCTGCCATGCAAAGACAGCGCTCTACCAACTGAGCTAAGGCCCCGGAACGGAGACCAGAGTACCGGGTAACCCCCGGGATCTTCCAAAAGGATTGGGGCTCCCGGTATCCGACCACGCTCCGTAAGATGCTCGTCGGGTTCGCACCAGCGAAGCCACGCCAGGGGTAGCGATGGGGAGACGCAACATGGATGCAGCACAGCAGGACGCGACGGCGAGAGCCAGAGAGCTCCAGCGCAGCTGGTACGGGGAGCCACTGGGGGCGCTCTTCCGCCGGCTCATCGACGACCTGGGCCTCAACCAGGCCCGTCTTGCTGCGGTGCTCGGGCTGTCGGCTCCGATGCTCTCCCAGCTGATGAGCGGCCAGCGTGCCAAGATCGGCAACCCGGCGGTCGTCCAGCGCGTCCAGGCCCTCCAGGAGCTGGCCAGTCAGGTCGCCGACGGCAGCGCCAGCGCGGCCGAGGCGACGGACCGCATGGACGAGATCAAGAAGTCCCAGGGCGGCTCCGTGCTCACCGGCACCGGGCAGTCCACGACCAGCTCGGGCGCGCCGACGGTGCGCCGGGTGGTACGGGAGATCCAGTCGCTGCTCCGCTCGGTGGCGGCGGCCGGCGACATCATCGACGCGGCGGACACGCTCGCCCCCACCCATCCGGAACTGGCAGAGTTCCTCCGGGTGTACGGCGCCGGGCGGACCGCGGAGGCGGTCGCCCACTACGAGTCGCACCAGAACTGATCGAGGCAGGCGCGGGCGGCGGGCGGCCGGGGCAGGGAAGCACACCGGACGAAGCAGGACGCCGGACCAGGGAACCGGGAGCGGGCGCAGCGCATGGGTGAGGTCTTCGCCGGACGGTATGAGCTGATCGACCCGATCGGTCGCGGTGGGGTCGGCGCCGTATGGCGTGCCTGGGACCACCGGCGGCGGCGCTATGTCGCCGCCAAGGTCCTGCAGCAGAGCGACGCCCACTCGCTGCTGCGGTTCGTCCGTGAGCAGGCCCTCCGCATCGATCACCCGCATGTCCTCGCCCCGGCCAGCTGGGCCGCGGACGACGACAAGGTGCTGTTCACCATGGACCTGGTGAGCGGCGGGTCGCTGGCGCACGTCATCGGCGACTACGGCCCGCTGCCGCCGCGGTTCGTCTGCACCCTGCTGGACCAGTTGCTGTCGGGGCTCGCCGCGGTGCACGCGGAGGGGGTCGTGCACCGCGACATCAAGCCCGCGAACATCCTGCTGGAGGCCACCGGCACCGGGCGGCCGCATCTTCGGCTGTCCGACTTCGGCATCTCCATGCGGAAGGGCGAACCGCGGCTGACCGAGACGAACTACGTGGTGGGGACGCCCGGTTACTTCGCGCCCGAGCAGATGCTCGGCGCGGAACCGGACTTCCCCGCCGACCTGTTCGCCGTGGGGCTCGTGGCCCTGTATCTGCTCCAGGGCCAGAAGCCCGACTCCCGCGCCCTGGTCGAGCATTTCGCCGCGCACGGCACACCGGGCGCGCCGCAGGGCATTCCCGAGCCGTTGTGGCAGGTCCTCGCGGGGCTGCTCCAGCCGGATCCGCAGGCCCGCTTCCGCACGGCGACCGGTGCGCGGAAGGCTCTCACCTCGGCCGTGGAGCTGCTGCCCGAACCCACCATCGACGACGAGCCGGTCGAGGTGTTCGACCAACTGGGCCCGCTGCCCTCCGGTTTCGGGCCCGACGGCCCCGCGGGGCGCGGTCCGGGCGGGCCGCGGGCCGACGCCGTACCGTCCGAGGACGAGGAGCCGGCCGGCGGCCGCACAGGCCACACCGGACAGGCGCAGCAGGCCGCACCGGACGGCACGGGCTCCTGGCCGCACCCGGCCGGCGCGGAACAGCCGGATCCGCAGCCACATCCTCGGCCCGGACGGAGCGGACAGGCCACGCGGGCCCCCCAGGGGATGCCCGGCAGCCCCGGCTCGCAGGGATCCCCCCTGCCGTCGCCCTCGGAGACCGGCTCCTTCCATCTGCCCCCGCCGCCCCACCTGCCGGCGCCACCGCTCACCGGGGACGCGCCGTCCGCCCCCGCTCGGCAGTCCGCCACCGGACAGCCGGTGTCCCCCACGCCCGTGCCCGCGCACACCGACTCCCCCCATCGACCCCGTCAACCGCAACAGCGGCCGGCACAGGACTTCGCCCAGGCGCCGACGGCCGCGGTTCCGTACGAACAACCCCTCACTCGTCAGTACACCGCCCAGGGCCCGCAGGTTCCGGGTCAGGCGCAGCCGGTGCCGTACGCGCCGTCCTACGCCCCTGCGGCCGCGCCTCCGCCCGCCGCACGGAAACGACCGGGACCGCCCCCGAAGGTGGCGGTCCCGGTGCTCGTCGTCGCGCTGATCTGCTTCGCGGTCGGGATCTGGGCCCTCGTCCAGGCCTGAGCGCGTCGCGCGCTCGGCGGACGGTCTCACCAGGCGGGAGGCGGGCCGTACTCCGTCCGTGCCGTGCTGTCGGCCTGCCCCGCGCCCCTGGGGTGCCCGGCCCCGCCGGCGGGGCCGTACCCGTACCCCTGGCCGTACGGAGAACCTGCACCCTGGCCGTGCGGAGAGCCGGCACCCGGACCGTGCGGGGCACCGGGACCGGGCGGAAGGCCGGGGGCGGGGGCCGCAGCGCCCGTCGGCGCCTGAGGGGTGCCGTGCCCCGGCCCGGCGCTGTCGGAAGGCCCGCCCTGCGGCACTGCGGCAGCGCGCCGGCGTGCCAGCAGTGTCCAGGCGCCGAGCCCCAGGACCAGCACCGTCCCCGTGCCCACGCCGGCCACGCCCACGAGCCGCATCGTGCCGCTTCCATCGGCCTTCTCGCCCTCGGAGACACCGAGGTCGCCGACCGGTTCCGCGTAGGGCGGCGCGGCCTGGGCGTCGCCCTCGACGTTGACCCGGAGCGTCACGCCGAAGCGCTGCCTGGCGAATTTCTCCGCGAGCTGCGGATTCAGGCTGACGGCGAGGTAGTAGTCGCCCTTGAGCCGCATGCCCGTCACCTTGTCGCCGCTGCCGAAGCGGTTCTCGTAGGCGACCTCCGGCAGCGGGTCCAGCGCGGCCTGCTTCTGCCGGCCGTCGTACGGCCCCGTCCCGCCGTCCTCGACCAGTCCGCGCACCGGGTTGTACAGCCGCATGGTCAGGGCCTCGCCGACGAAGGTGAAGCGCTTGGTGTCAATGCTCCCCAGGGAGGCCGTCGCGAAGATCCGCTGCCCCCAGTCGACCCGCACCCGGTAGAAGTACGTGCGACCCGCCTCCATCCGGCTGTTCCACTCGCCCTCGGAGATCTCGGCCGCGTCGTTGAAGCCCGTTCCGCCCGCGGCTTCCTTCTTCCCGCCCGCGGGCAGGCCGGGTGAGGCGGAGGGCCACTCCGTGGGGGCCTCGGTCGGTCCCGTCTGCTTCAGCCCGGGCTCGGTGACATGGCGGATCTCCAACTCCCAGTCCCGGGGGTCGGGGGCGCCGGCCGAGGTGGAGGCCGCGGATCCGAGCCGCTCCACGAGCACGTTGAAGGCACCGGCCTCCTGGCAGGCGGGGCCGCCTTTCCCGATCGTGCGGTGCGCGGCGGCGGCCAGCGGCCTGGCGAACCTGCCCGGGCCCACCTTGTCGTCGGCGCTGCCGCAGCTGGTTCCCTGGCCGTCCTGGAGGGTGACCTCGATGCCGTCGTTGTACGCGAGTCCGGTTCCCGGCCGGGGGACGGCGACGACCGAGACATAGGCGTTCCGCGCGGCGTCCAGATCGACACGGAAGTTGAGCTTCTCGCCCGGTCCGATCGAGGAGCGGTAGGTCGTGCCCGCCCTCAGGGCCTCGGCGTCGGCGCTGCTCTCCGCGCCCTCGATCCGCTGCGCGCCCGCGCCGAAGACATAGGGGTCCGGCTGATCGGCCGCCCGGGCCGGGACGCTGGTCAGCGCCGCCGCCGCGCACACCACCGCCGCCACGACCGGCGCCGTCCGTCCCCTGCTGCGCTGCCTCATCCCCGCGCTTCCCCTTGTCGTCTCCGCCGTCGTCCCCGGGGACGACGGCGAGCCCGTACGGCCCTTCCGGCGCTCACGGATCCAGGTCGCGGCCCGCAGGGCCGGACCGCCTGCCGCCGGGGCGGTCTTGGTGCCGGTCCATCCTGCCCCGCCGTCCGGGCCACTGTCTCGGCACGGGCAGCGAAACACCGCCGTCGTCGCCCGCGGCCCGCAGAGGTACCGCCCAGCACACCACCTTCACTCATGCAAGCAATTCATTTGCTCAAGCGAACTCGGTGGCCCTGGTGTCGTGTCCGCGCAGCGGCCTGAACAGCACAGAGCCCCGGCCGCTCGGCGGCCAGGGCTCCGTCACTCTCGGACTGTCTGCGTCTCACACACCCGAACCTGCGGGCACGGAGTCGGTCGCCTCCGTCCACAGATCCTGCTCGGCGCGATCCGCCTGGATCTGGCGGTACACGAGGAGCCCGCCGATGGCGGCCAGTGCGACCAGGAGAAGCTTCTTCACCGCGCGACCTCGTCTTTCCTTGACGTAGGGGACTTCTGGCGCCCGACTATACACACCGATCGATACCGATCGGTGACCTGCGTAGGCCCCGGCCCGAGACCCCCGAGCGGCCAACTCCCCCTCCCGCGACCAGGGATCGCCCTCGTGAGGACGGCGCGTTCCCCGGCCTCGCGGGATCACAGGATGTGAACCGGTGGCCGTGCCCCGGCGCCTCTCTCCCGCCCTCCGGGCCGCCCGGAGCCGCCATGGGCCCGCGGGACGCAGCACGGCGCAGGAGACGGCTCCTCGGGCCCGCGTACCGCCCGCGCGTGGGGCGGGGCCACGGGCGGGCCTCCGTCCGCGATTCCTCGGCGAGGGCGAGAAGGCCCGTCACCGGACCACCAGGCGGCCCCCCTGGTCCACCGCCTTGTTCAGACGCGCGATCTCGTCCGCGAGCTCGCTCATCCCGATGCCGCCCTTGCCGCTGACGTGGAGTACCGGTCCCGCGACGGACCCGGGCACCGACAGCCCGAGAATGCCGAGCAGTTCGGGCCAGTCACGCCGACCGGGCCCCGGCTGGCGGAGAATCGGTCCCGCGTTGGCTGTGGGACCGTCCGTGAACAGCCGCGACTCGCACGCGCGGCCGTCGGAGTCGTACGCGACGAGCAGCAGGAAGCCCCACGCCTCGGTCCGCTCCGCGCGAGTCGTATGTCGTACACGAGCGAATTCATGGCGGACGAAACCGCAGGGCGCTTCGGCCCGGGCCTTGGTCGACGGACGTGCTGGTGACAGGCCCCGTCCACGGATCACGTCCTGTGTCGACCGTGGAAATGCCGAAGACCCCCAGTCGTGTTCGACCGGGGGTCTTCGTGCTGGTGGGGCTAACAGGATTTGAACCTGTGGCCTCATCCTTATCAGGGATGCGCTCTAACCAACTGAGCTATAGCCCCGCCGCGCTGCGCGCTGACCCCTGAAGGTTAGCGCACGTGGGGGGCAGTCCCAAAATCGGTTCTCCGCCCCCCGGGACCTCGGACTATTCGTCCTCGGCCAGCGTCAGCTCGACTCCGCCCACGAACCCGGCGGAGAGGTTGTAGATGAAGGCGCCCAGGGTCGCCAGCGCCGTGGCCAGCACCACGTCGATGACCGCGATCACCGACGTGAAGAGGAGCACACGGGGGAGCGAGAGGAAGGACTGGAGGTCGAAGCCGTTGCTCTCGTTCGAACCCGTGGCCTCGCTGATCGTCCCGCCGACCGTCGAGAAGACGCCCATGGCGTCCATGACCATCCACAGCACCGCCGCAGCGACGATCGTGCAGATGCCCAGGGCGATCGAGAGCAGGAAGCTGACCTTCATCACCGACCACGGGTCGGCCTTGGCCACCCGCAGGCGCGCCTTCCTTGTCCGGGGCTGTGTGGTCGCGCCGGTACGCGGCCGGCGGACGGCCGCACCCGCGGCAGTCTGCTGTCCAGGATGCTGCTGGCCGCCCTGCGTCCCCCCAGGAGGGGAGGGGTACGCCTGGGGCGGGTGGTACGGCTGGGTTCCCTGCTGCACCGCTTGCTCCCCACCATAGGTTTCGTGCGGGGGCTGCGGCCCCCGGGTGTCGGTCACGGTCATCCCCCTGCGGTCGGCGGGGGCGCCCCCAGCCTGGGAGTACGAGGCGGAGCCACTGGCGCCATCCGCTCCAGAAGCGTCGCCGGCATCGGCCGGTCCGGCGCCGGTGGCTCCACTCACGCTCTACTCCTCGTCGTGCTCTCCGGCCGAGGGCTCCGCGCCCCGGCCGTTCTCTGCGGCCTCGGCGGCCTCGGTGACCTCGGAGGTCCCGGCCTCGGCGCCCCCTTCGGCGTCCTCGGTCCCGTCGACCTCCTCGGCCTCGCGACCGGCCTCGGCGTTCCGCGCGATACCGACGACGGCATCCCGCTTGCCGAGGTTGATCAGTTGGACGCCCATGGTGTCACGGCCCGTCTCCCTGACTTCATTGACTCGCGTACGAATCACACCACCGGACAACGTGATGGCGAGGATCTCGTCGGTCTCCTCGACCACCAGCGCGCCGACCAGGGAACCACGGTCCTCGACGATCTTGGCGGCCTTGATGCCGAGGCCGCCGCGACCCTGGACGCGGTACTCGTCGACGGCGGTCCGCTTGGCGTACCCGCCGTCCGTGGCAGTGAACACGAAAGTACCGGGCCGCACCACATTCATCGAGAGGAGTTCGTCGCCCTCGCGGAAACTCATGCCCTTCACACCCGAAGTGGCACGCCCCATCGGGCGGAGCGCTTCGTCCGTCGCGGTGAAACGGATCGACTGGGCCTTCCTGCTGATCAGCAGCAGATCGTCCTCGGCCGACACCAGCTCGGCACCGATCAGCTCGTCGTCGCGGCCGTCCTCCGTCTCACGGAGGTTGATCGCGATGACACCGCCGGAGCGCGGGGAGTCGTAGTCCTTCAGCGGGGTCTTCTTCACCAGGCCCGCCTTGGTGGCGAGGACCAGGTAGGGCACGGCCTCGTAGTCGCGGATCGCGAGGATCTCGGCGATCTGCTCGTCCGGCTGGAAGGCCAGCAGGTTGGCGACGTGCTGGCCGCGGGCGTCCCGGCCGGCGTCCGGCAGCTCGTACGCCTTCGCGCGGTAGACCCGGCCCTTGTTCGTGAAGAACAGCAGCCAGTGGTGCGTGGTCGACACGAAGAAGTGGTCGACGATGTCGTCCTGCTTCAGCTTCGTGCCGCGCACGCCCTTGCCGCCTCGCTTCTGCGAGCGGTAGTCCTCGGTCTTGGTGCGCTTGATGTAGCCGCCACGCGTGATGGTGACGACGATGTCCTCCTCGGCGATCAGGTCCTCGATGGACATGTCGCCGTCGAAGGGGACGAGCTTGGAACGCCGGTCGTCGCCGAACTTCTCGACGAGGGCGGCCAGCTCCTCGCTGACGATGCCGCGCTGCTTCTCGGGGGAGGCCAGGATCTGGTTGTACTCGTTGATCTTCGCCTGCAGCTCGTCGTGCTCCTGCACGATCTTCCGGCGCTCCAGGGCGGCCAGCCGTCGCAGCTGCATCTCGAGGATCGCGTTGGCCTGGATCTCGTCGATCTCCAGCAGGCCCATCAGGCCCTCGCGCGCGACCTCGACCGTGTCACTGCGCCGGATCAGCGCGATGACCTCGTCGATCGCGTCGAGCGCCTTGAGCAGACCGCGCAGGATGTGGGCGCGCTCCTCGGCCTTGCGCAGCCGGAACTTCGTCCGGCGGACGATGACCTCGATCTGGTGCGTCACCCAGTGGCGGATGAACGCGTCGAGCGACAGCGTGCGCGGCACCCCGTCGACCAGGGCCAGCATGTTGGCGCCGAAGTTCGTCTGCAGGTCGGTGTGCTTGTACAGGTTGTTGAGGACGACCTTGGCGACGGCGTCGCGCTTCAGCACGATGACGAGGCGCTGACCCGTGCGGGACGAGGTCTCGTCGCGGACGTCGGCGATGCCGCCGACCTTGCCGTCCTTCACCAGGTCGGCGATCTTCTGCGCGAGGTTGTCCGGGTTGACCTGGTACGGAAGCTCCGTGACCACCAGGCACTGGCGGTTCTGGATCTCCTCGACCTCGACGACCGCGCGCATCGTGATGGAGCCGCGGCCGGTGCGGTACGCCTCCTCGATGCCCTTGCGGCCCACGACCAGCGCACCGGTCGGGAAGTCCGGGCCCTTGATCCGCTCGATCAGCGCGTCGAGGAGCTCCTCGTGGGTGGCCTCCGGGTGCTCCAGCGCCCACTGGGCGCCGGCCGCGACCTCGCGCAGATTGTGCGGCGGGATGTTCGTGGCCATACCGACGGCGATACCGGCGCTGCCGTTGACCAGCAGGTTCGGGAAGCGCGACGGCAGGACCGTCGGCTCCTGGTTGCGGCCGTCGTAGTTGTCCTGGAAGTCGACGGTGTCCTCGTCGATGTCCCGGAGCATCTCCATGGACAGCGGCGCCATCTTGCACTCGGTGTAGCGCATGGCGGCCGCGGGGTCGTTGCCCGGGGAGCCGAAGTTTCCGTTCGAGTCGACCAGCGGCATCCGCATCGACCACGGCTGCGCGAGGCGGACCAGGGCGTCGTAGATCGAGGAGTCGCCGTGGGGGTGGTACGTACCCATGACGTCACCCACGACACGGGCGCACTTGTAGAAGCCCTTCTCGGGCCGGTAGCCGCCGTCGTACATCGCGTACAGCACACGGCGGTGGACGGGCTTCAGGCCGTCCCGCACGTCGGGCAGCGCACGCGACACGATGACGGACATCGCGTAGTCGAGGTAGGAGCGCTGCATCTCCGTCTCGAGCCCGACGGGCTCGATCCGCAGCTGCGGTCCTTCCTCTTCGGTTCCGGTGGTGACGGGAGCGGGGGTGTCGCCGTTGGGGACAGGGGTCTCGTCGGCCATTGCTGGTCTTCAGTCCTTTCGAGCGGTCAGCTGAGACCGACTCAGATGTCGAGGAAGCGGACGTCCTTGGCGTTGCGCTGGATGAAGGAGCGCCGTGCCTCGACGTCCTCGCCCATCAGCACCGAGAACAGGTCGTCCGCCTGCGCGGCGTCGTCCAGCGTGACCTGGCCGAGGACGCGGTGCTCGATGTCCATCGTGGTGACGCGCAGTTCCTCGGCGTTCATCTCGCCCAGACCCTTGAAGCGCTGGATCGAGTCCTCCTTGATCCGCTTGCCCTGCTGCTTGCCGAGCTCCACGAGGGCGTCGCGCTCACGGTCCGAGTACGCGTACTCGAAGTCGTCGCGGCCCCACTTGATCTTGTAGAGCGGGGGGCGGGAGAGGAACACGTGGCCCGCCTCGACCAGCGGCCGCATGAAGCGGAAGAGGAAGGTCAGCAGCAGGGTGTTGATGTGCTGGCCGTCGACGTCGGCGTCCGCCATCAGAATGATCTTGTGATAGCGGAGCTTCTCGATGTCGAAGTCTTCGTGGATACCGGTACCGAAGGCCGAGATCAGCGCCTGGACCTCGGTGTTCTGGAGGATCTTGTCGACCCGTGCCTTCTCGACGTTCAGGATCTTGCCTCGGATCGGCAGGATCGCCTGGTACATCGGGTTGCGGCCGGACTTGGCCGAGCCGCCTGCGGAGTCACCCTCGACGATGAAGATCTCGCACTTGGTCGGGTCGTTCGACTGGCAGTCGGACAGCTTGCCCGGCAGCGAGGCGCTCTCCAGCAGGCCCTTGCGGCGCGTGAGGTCGCGGGCCTTGCGAGCGGCGACACGGGCCGTGGCGGCCTGGATGCCCTTGCGGACGATGTCCGCGGCCTCGTTCGGGTTGCGGTCGAACCAGTCGGTGAGGTGCTCGTTGACGACCTTCTGGACGAAGGTCTTCGCCTCCGTGTTGCCCAGCTTGGTCTTCGTCTGGCCCTCGAACTGGGGCTCGCCCAGCTTGACCGAGATGATCGCGGTCAGACCCTCGCGGATGTCCTCACCGGTGAGGTTGTCGTCCTTCTCCCGCAGCAGCTTCCTGTCCCGCGCGTAGCGGTTGACCAGGCCGGTGAGCGCGGCGCGGAAGCCCTCCTCGTGGGTACCGCCCTCGTGCGTGTGGATCGTGTTCGCGAAGGAGTACACACCCTCGCTGTACTGCGAGTTCCACTGCATCGCGACCTCGACCGAGAGCAGCCGCTCCTTGTCCTCGGCCTCGATGTCGATGACCGTGGGGTGGATCAGCTCGCCCTTGCGCGAGTTCAAGTAGGTCACGAAGTCGACGATGCCGCCCTCGTAGTGGTACGTGACCGTGCGCGCCTGGGGCTCTGCCGCCGCCTCCGCGTCCGGGTCGTCGGCGCCTACCGTCGCCTTCGCGGACTCGCGCTCGTCCGTCAGCGTCAGGGTCAGGCCCTTGTTGAGGAAGGCCATCTCCTGGAAGCGGCGCGAGAGCGTCTCGAAGGAGTACTCCGTCGTCTCGAAGATGTCGGGGTCGGCCCAGAACGTGACCGTGGTGCCCGAGTCCTCGACCGGCTCGTGCTTCGCCAGCGGGGCCGTCGGGACGCCCATCTTGTAGTCCTGGGTCCAGCGGTGGCCGTCGCGCTTGATCTCCACCGACACCCTGGTCGAGAGCGCGTTGACGACGCTGACGCCGACGCCGTGCAGACCGCCGGACACGGCGTAGCCGCCGCCTCCGAACTTGCCGCCCGCGTGCAGGACGGTGAGGACGACCTCGACGGCCGGCTTCTTCTCCACGGGGTGGATGTCCACCGGGATGCCACGGCCGTTGTCCACGACCCTGACGCCGCCGTCGGCCAGGATCGTCACGTCGATCGTGTCCGCGTGCCCGGCCAGGGCCTCGTCGACGGAGTTGTCGACGACCTCCTGGACAAGGTGATGAAGACCACGCTCACCGGTCGACCCGATGTACATGCCGGGGCGCTTGCGGACCGCGTCCAGACCCTCGAGGACGGTGATCGCGCTGGCGTCGTACGACGAGGGCCCCAGGCCCTCGCCGGTCGCGCCGGCGGCAGTGGAAGGAATGTTCTCGTTGGGGTTGCCGGAATCGGCCACGAAGCGCCCTTTCTGGCACAGCACAAACCGTTCTCCGGGCAAGCGGGACCGGTTGCGTCGTTCGGCTGTAATCGACGTGTCCCGCACGGTGGCGGGATTCTCTACCAGTCTACCGGTACCTCTGACACGAATGGGGGTTTGCCGGTACCTGAGTCCGCATGTGCCGCCCTCAACGGGCGGCTGCCGACTCCCCATATTCGGGAAGGGCCCCCAGGAGGCTCACACGGGCTTTGAGCGCTTCGGCCTGTCAACCTCCGGCTACGGTGAGGGACGCCTCGTGCGCCCCACGAGTCCCACCGCCCGCGAGAGCACGCCGGACACGGGCGGGGTCACGGCGGGCCGAAGCCTGGAAATACCCTCTGACCTGCGACGACGATCGTCGTCGAACCGGCTTGCATGCGGCCGCACGCGGAACGCCTCGGCGGATGAGCGCCGTGTGCCGTCGCGTGCGTCCCGTCCGGCCCTGGGGAAACCGGGGGCCGCGCAGCGACGGCAGGCATCCGGATCAGTTGTCCACAGGCTGGGGATTGCGCCCGGTCCGGGAGAGGTCCGGCCCCGGCACGGTGCGGGCGCGTTCGAGAGCCGCCCACATGTGTGACGCGGACCACTCCGAGGCGGGGTCGGGAACCGCGAGCGGTCGACGGGACCGGCTGCGCCCGGAGCCGCCGTACGCGGGGCCGTCAGCCGTAGGTGTCGCCGGGGCCCGTGCTGCCGGGAGCGCGCAGAGGACCGAAGCGGCGGGCCGGCCCCCCGGGGCCCAGAACCTTGATCATGCGGACCGTGCCCTGGCCGAGGTCCTCGTTCAGCCGGGCGACGAGCCGCGGCGCGAGCAGCCGCAGTTGGGTCGCCCACACCGTCGAGTCGCACTGGACCGTGAGCACGCGCTCGTCCGGATCCTCGTCGTAGCGCAGCGGAACGCAGTGCTTGGCCAGGTCCTCGCCCACGATCTGCGGCCAGCGGCCCATCACGCCGCCGACCGCCGCGGGTGTCTCCCAGCCGCGCTCGGTGATCAGCCGGTTGATCGCCGCACCCAGCGGCAAGGGGTCCCGGCCGTCCGCACGCGCCCCGGACCTCAGCCCGCCCCCGCGCCTGGCCTGGCGCTTCTCCTGCGCGGCCGCTCCCCGGGCCCTGGCCTGCTCCTTGGCCGCCCGCAACGCCACGCGTGCGAGATCGACACCCGAGGGTTCGGGCGCCGCGTTCGACGACGGCGCGGACGGGGACAGGGACGGCGGGGAGAGCGGGGAGGGGGACAGCGGCGCCGTCCCGGACGCCCGCCGGATCTCGTGCTCGCTCATACGCGCTCCACCGCTCCGTCCGCGACCCGGTACCGCGCCCCCGCCAGCACCCCCGGAACGTCGTCGTCCACGGCCGCCGTCACCAGCACCTGTTCTCCCGGGGCCACCAGCTCCGCAAGGCGCTCCCGCCGCCGGGCGTCGAGCTCGGCGAACACGTCGTCGAGCACCAGCACCGGCTCGTTGCCCTCGGCCCGCAGCAGGTCGTACGAGGCCAGCCGCAAGGCCAGCGCGTAGGACCAGGACTCGCCATGGCTGGCATAGCCCTTCGCCGGCATCTCGCCCAGTTTGAGCAGCAGCTCGTCGCGGTGCGGCCCGACGAGCGTGACCCCGCGCTCGATCTCCTGCTTGCGCGTCTCGCCCAGCGCGGCGACGAGCCGCTCGTACAGTTCCTCGCGCGAATCCGCCGGGCTGCCGCCCGCGGACCCGCGGTACTCCAGCGTGACCGGGCCGCCCCCCGGCGCCAGCTGCTCGTACGCCTTGTCGGTCAGCGGCTGCAGGGTGGCGATCAGATCCAGCCGCCGTGCCAGCAGCTCCGCCCCGGCGCCGGCCAGGTGCTGGTCCCAGACGTCCAGGGTCGACAGGTCCATCGAGCGGCCGCCGTGCCGGCGTGCCATCGCCGCCGACTTCAGCAGGGTGTTGCGCTGCTTGAGCACGCGCTCGTAGTCCGACCGCACCCCGGCCATCCGGGGGGAGCGCGCCGTGATCAGCTCGTCCAGGAAGCGCCTGCGCTCGCCGGGGTCGCCCTTCACCAGGGCAAGGTCCTCCGGCGCGAACAGCACGGTCCTGATGATCCCCAGTACGTCCCTGGGTTTGACCTGCGAGGATCTGTTGATCCTCGCCCGGTTCGCCTTTCCCGGATTGAGCTCCAGCTCGACCAGCTGGGACCGCTCGCCCTGGGTGACCGCGGCCCTGATGACCGCCCGTTCCGCACCCATCCGCACCAGCGGGGCGTCCGAGGCGACCCGGTGGCTGCCGAGCGTCGCCAGATAGCCGACGGCTTCCACCAGATTGGTCTTGCCCTGCCCGTTGGCCCCCACGAAAGCGGTGACGCCCGGCTCGAGCGGGACCTCGACCCGGGCGTACGAGCGGAAGTCGGCCAGCGACAGATGCGTGACATGCATATGGACGCCGACCTCCCCCGGCCTACCGTTTCACCGCTCCGCGGACAGACCGTTTGCCACGGTCTGTGGATTGTCAGTTGGTCTCGACCGCGTGCCCGCCGAACTGGTTCCGCAGGGCCGCGATCATCTTCATCTGCGGGGAGTCGTCCTGCCGGGACGCGAACCGCGCGAACAGGGACGCGGTGATCGCCGGCAGCGGCACCGCGTTGTCGATCGCGGCCTCCACGGTCCACCGGCCCTCGCCGGAGTCCTGTGCGTAACCGCGGATCTTCTCCAGGTGCTCGTCGTCGTCCAGCGCGTTGACGGCGAGGTCGAGCAGCCAGGAACGGATGACCGTGCCCTCCTGCCAGGAGCGGAAGACCTCGCGCACATCGGTGACGGAGTCGACCTTCTCCAGCAGCTCCCAGCCCTCGGCGTAGGCCTGCATCATGGCGTACTCGATGCCGTTGTGGACCATCTTCGCGAAATGGCCGGCGCCGACCTTGCCCGCGTGCACCGCGCCGTACTCGCCCTCGGGCTTGAGCGCGTCGAAGACCGGCTGCACCTTGGCGACGTTCTCAGGCGCGCCGCCGTACATGAGCGCGTAGCCGTTCTCCAGGCCCCAGACACCGCCCGACACACCGCAGTCGACGAAACCGATGCCCTTGATGCCCAGCTCGACGGCGTGCTTCTCGTCGTCCGTCCACCGGGAGTTGCCGCCGTCGACGACCACGTCTCCGGGCGACAGCAGTCCGGCCAGCTCGTCGATCGTGGCCTGGGTCGCGGCACCGGCGGGAACCATCACCCACACCACCCGCGGGCCCTCGAGCCTGTCCACAAGCGCCTCGAGGCTGGGGACGTCGGAGAGGTCCGGGTTGCGGTCGTAACCGATGACGGTGTGGCCTGCGCGGCGGATGCGCTCGCGCATGTTGCCGCCCATCTTGCCGAGGCCGACGAGACCGAGCTCCATCAGAAAGAATCCTTACGGTGTGGTGTTTCGTACCCGCGTCCGAGCCTACGCCGGGACACGGGCACACACCTGTGGGGTCGGCCGCTCATAAGTACAGGCCGGACAAGGGCCGAAGAGGTCCGGCCGACGGGCCGGACCCGGCCTCAGCCGCTGAGGCGCACCGGCATGATCAGGTACTTGTAGGCCTCGTCCGCCTCCGCGTCCACGGCCGGCTTGCCGCTGAGCAGCGCCGGCTTGGTGGAGGTGGTGAAGGAGAGCTGCGCGACCGGGGCGTCGATGGCGCTGAGGCCGTCCAGCAGGAACGTCGGGTTGAAGGCGATGGAGATGTCGTCGCCCTCCAGCTGGGCGTCCACACGCTCCACAGCCTGTGCGTCGTCGCTGGAACCCGCCTCCAGGATCAGCACGCCCTGCTCGAAGCTGAGCCGCACGGGGGTGTTTCGCTCGGCGACGAGGGCGACGCGCTTGACAGCCTCGACGAACGGGGCGGTCTCGATCACGGCGACCGAGTTGAACTCGGTGGGGAAGAGCGTCCGGTACTTCGGCAGGTCGCCCTCGAGCAGACGCGTGGTCGTCCGCCGGCCCGCGCCCTCGAAACCGATCAGGCCCTCACCGGCACCCGAGCCGGACAGCGCCAGGGTGACGGTGTCGCCGCTGGTCAGGGCCTTCGCGGTGTCGAGCAGGGTCTTGGCAGGCACCAGGGCGACCGCGGAGGCCTCCGGGGACTCCGGCTTCCACAGGAACTCGCGGACCGCGAAGCGGTAGCGGTCGGTGGAGGCCAGGGTGACGGTGTCGCCCTCGATCTCGATCCGCACACCGGTGAGGACGGGCAGCGTGTCGTCGCGGCCGGCGGCGATGGCGACCTGGGCGGCGGCGGAGGCGAAGACCTCGCCGGGGACGGTGCCGGTCGCGGTGGGCATCTGCGGCAGCGCCGGGTACTCCTCCACAGGGAGGGTGTGGAGCGTGAAGCGCGAGGAGCCGCAGACCACCGTCGCCCGTACACCGTCTGTGGAGATCTCCACCGGGCGGTTGGGGAGGGCGCGGCAGATGTCGGCGAGGAGGCGGCCGGAGACGAGCACCGTCCCGTCCTCCTCGACCTCCGCCTCGACCGAGACCCGTGCGGAGACCTCGTAGTCGAAGCTGGAGAAGCTGAGAGCGCCGTCCTCCGCCTTCAGAAGAAGGCCCGCGAGAACGGGCGCCGGCGGACGTGCCGGGAGGCTCCGGGCCACCCACGCCACCGCCTCCGCGAGTACGTCGCGCTCCACCCGGATCTTCACCGGAACCGCCTCCTGCTGTTGCTCGCTCGCCCTGCCGGCCTTCGTCGGCACCCGGTACCCCGACCGGTGGTGGGGTCCGATGCCGGAGACCAGTCTGACGCACCGCGCCGACACTCGGTGCGGCTCGGGGTCAAGTCGAGACAAGAGGCGGCCGGGGGTCCGGCGGCGAGTTGTGCACAGGCCCCGCTTCGAAGCGAATTCCCCGGTATCTCTGAGTGGGAGTAGTAGTAGGGCCTGTGGAAACCGTGGATAACGGCATCCGCGCAGGTCAGGCACTGATTTTTGTCCACTGGCCCTGTGGGTGGGACCGGTGGACAACCGGGGCTCGCTGTGGACGCCGGAAAGTTCTGCACACCCGATGCACAGGTCACGGGGACTTCTCCCCAGTGCCGTCCCCAGCTTTACCCACGTTCCCCACAGCCCAACCCGGCGCCTCGGTGTGACGCCTTTCACTCGCTCCAGTGAGCTCGGGTGTTTCGTTGCCGAACAGTGGACAGGCGTGTGGAGAAGCTGTGGGCAACGCCGCCGTGCCTGTGGGCCGGGTGGGGACAACACGGATCCCACCCTGTGGACGGCTCGCGCGTCCACAGTCTGTGGAGCACGGTTGGACACAAATCCACACCCTGCTGACCAGCCAAGATCAAGTCCCGGCGGTGCCACCTGTGGACGCAGTCTGGACAACTCACAGGTCCCCAGGCTGTGGACGGAAAGTCCTCCCCACTTCTGTGGAGAACGGCCTCGTCGCGGAACCTATTCGAACAGCGCGGTGGCCCTCGGGCCGGCATCGGGCCGGCGATGGGCACGGTGGAGAGGGCCGGATACGCCGAGGACGCCCCGGGAAGAAGCCCGGGACGCCCTTCGAAGAGAGGTGTCCGACGGCCGCGCGGAGTCGGAGCCGCGCACCGCCGCATGCGCCACGCGCAGGCGGTCCCGAGCGCCCGTGGGGAGACGGGCCGGGTGCAGAGCGAGCGACGGGTGCGGAGAGAGCCGCGTGCACGGAGGGAGCTGCGGCCACCGCGGACCGGTCCTGGGGACGCTGAGCGGCCCGCGGCCGTCCCTGAGCGCTCACACGGCCGGGCTCCCGGCTGCGGGGCGGGACCGCCCGGGCTCAGCCGTTCTTGATGCGGTTGGTGAGCTCGGTGACCTGGTTGTAGATGGAGCGCCGCTCGGCCATCAGCGCGCGGATCTTGCGATCGGCGTGCATCACCGTCGTGTGGTCCCGCCCGCCGAAATGCGCACCGATTTTCGGCAGCGACAGATCCGTGAGCTCCCGGCACAGGTACATGGCGATCTGACGCGCGGTCACGAGGACACGGCTGCGCGAGGATCCGCAGAGGTCCTCCACCGTCAGGCCGAAGTAGTCGGCGGTCGCCGCCATGATCGCGCTCGCGGTGATCTCCGGGGCGGTGTCCTCCCCGCCCGGGATCAGGTCCTTGAGGACGATCTCGGTGAGGCCGAGGTCCACCGGCTGCCGGTTCAGGCTCGCGAAGGCCGTGACCCGGATCAGCGCGCCCTCCAGCTCGCGGATGTTCCGGGAGATCCGCGAGGCGATGAACTCCAGCACCTCCGGCGGGGCGTTCAGCTGCTCCTGCACCGCCTTCTTGCGCAGGATCGCGATGCGCGTCTCCAGCTCCGGCGGCTGCACATCGGTGGTGAGTCCCCACTCGAAGCGGTTCCGCAGCCGGTCCTCCAGGGTCATCAGCTGCTTCGGCGGCCGGTCGGAGGACAGCACGATCTGCTTGTTTGCGTTGTGGAGCGTGTTGAAGGTGTGGAAGAACTCCTCCTGCGTCGACTCCTTGCTCGCGAGGAACTGGATGTCGTCGACCAGCAGGATGTCCACATCGCGGTAGCGCTTGCGGAAGGTGTCGCCCTTGCCGTCGCGGATCGAGTTGATGAACTCGTTGGTGAACTCCTCCGAGCTCACGTACCGGACCCGGGTGCCGGGATAGAGGCTGCGCGCGTAGTGCCCGATGGCATGGAGCAGATGGGTCTTGCCGAGGCCCGACTCCCCGTAGATGAAGAGGGGGTTGTAGGCCTTCGCCGGCGCCTCGGCCACCGCGACGGCGGCCGCGTGGGCGAACCGGTTGGACGCGCCGATGACGAAGGTGTCGAAGAGGTACTTGGGGTTCAGCCGGGCGTGCGGCTCACCGGGCCCCGGAGCCGGCGCGGGCTGCGCGCCGAGGGGCCCGGGGGCGCCGCTGCCGGGCGCACCCGGAACCGGGCCTCCGGCGGGTCCGCTCCCCGGACCGCCGCGCCGCGGTGCCCCGGGCTCCGGCAGATCCTGCCGGTCGGGGCGCTGGTGGTCGTACTGCCCGCGGTCGGGCATCGGCGAGCGGTAGTCGTGCTGCGGCTGTTGAGGGCGGGCCGTGGCGTAGGGGTCGCGCTCCTGGAAGCCGCCGAGCCGCGGCTGCTGCCAGGACAGGTCCTCCTGGGTGCGCGGCCAGGCGCCGGGCTCCGGGCGCTGCTGCTGGTACTCGGGGTAGGCGGGGCGGACGCTCGGCAGTCCGTCGTCCTCCCCTGACCGATGGCCGTATCCGTCGTAGGCGTCGCTGTGGCGCGACTCGTCGTGCTGCGGGCCCTGGTAGCGGGGAGGCTGGTGCACGGGCGGTGCCGGCGGGGCGACGGGCTCGGCGACGGAGTCGTCGACGGTGATCGCGATCCGGATCGGACGGCCGCACTCGCGGCTGAGGGTGTCGCTGATCAGCGGGGCCAGCCGGCCCTCGAGGACGCGCTTGCCCCATTCGTTGGGGACGGCGAGGAGAGCGGTGTCGGCCACCAGCGCCAGCGGCTGGCAGCGCTCGATCCACTGCTTGTCCTTGGGCTCGATGCCCTGCTGGCCCTCTCCGAGAAGCTGTTCCAGCACTCGTGGCCACACTGCGGCAAGATCGGCAGGTACGTCAGCCACAAGGCACGCTCTCTCACAGGTCCCACGAATGTGTGGTTCTCGGGACGGGTCGGTCAGGCCCGGCAGGCGGGTAGGAAAGGAATTCGAGTCCAGTCACGGTAGTCAGGGCGACCCGTGCGGTTCAAGTTGTTGTCCACAGCCTGTGTACAGCCGGCGTCGCGGTGACCCTGGTTTGACCGGATGGCGTAGCCGCGCGTACCGTAACCAGGTCGAGTTGTCGATGGCTGCTGCCGCCTGCCTCCGATGGGCAAACATCACGATCAGTAGATCACGATCGGTGATTGTGAAGCGGTGCACTCGGGCGTATTGCGAGCTACTCGTGGGCGCACGGTGACAGCCAGGCGATGCCCCGCCACCCACGAATCATTACTGGAGCCCCCGAGTGAGCAAGCGCACCTTCCAGCCGAACAACCGTCGTCGCGCGAAGACCCACGGCTTCCGGCTGCGGATGCGCACCCGTGCCGGCCGCGCGATTCTCGCGTCCCGCCGTAGCAAGGGTCGCGCCCGTCTGTCCGCCTGATCTGCAGCACAGGTCATGACGTGCTGCCTACCGAAAATCGGCTGAGGCGGCGCGAGGACTTCGCGACCGCGGTACGCCGGGGACGCCGGGCCGGACGCCCGCTTCTCGTCGTCCATCTTCGCAGCGGTTCAACGGACCCGCACGCGCCTGGGGAGAGCGCTCCCCTGACGCGTGCGGGTTTCGTCGTGAGCAAGGCGGTAGGTGGTGCGGTCGTGCGGAACCAGGTGAAGCGGAGACTTCGCCATCTGATGCGCGAACGACTGTCCGAGCTCCCCCCCGGTAGCCTGGTGGTCGTACGGGCGCTGCCCGGAGCGGGTGACGCCGATCATGCACAGCTGGCCCGAGACCTGGACGCCGCTCTCCAGCGGTTGCAGGGAGGGGGCGCGCGATGAAGTACCCGCTGCTGGCTCTGATCAAGCTGTACCAGTGGACGATCAGCCCACTGCTGGGCCCCGTCTGCCGGTACTACCCGTCGTGCTCCCACTACGGGTACACCGCCATCGACCGGCATGGCGCGGTGAAAGGCACGGCACTGACTGCCTGGCGCATCCTGCGGTGCAATCCGTGGTCGCCGGGCGGTGTGGACCATGTCCCTCCCCGTAAACGACCTCGTTGGCACGAGCTGCTGCGCGACTCCGTGCGCGGTGGCAAGGGCGGGCAACCCCCTGAGACCAGCCCGGCCGCAGAGACCTCGCCCAATGCTCAAGGAGCCTGATTAGTGGACACGATTGCCAGTCTCTTCAGCTTTATCACCACACCCGTCTCCTGGATCATCGTCCAGTTCCACAGCTTGTACGGGGCGCTCTTCGGCCCGGACACGGGCTGGGCATGGGGACTGTCCATCGTGTCCCTGGTGGTGGTCATCCGTATCTGTCTGATCCCGCTTTTCGTCAAGCAGATCAAGTCGATGCGGAACATGCAGGCGCTCCAGCCCAAGATGAAGGCGATCCAGGAGCGCTACAAGAACGACCGACAGCGTCAGTCCGAAGAGATGATGAAGCTGTACAAGGACACGGGTACCAACCCGCTGTCCTCGTGCCTGCCCATCCTCGCGCAGTCGCCGTTCTTCTTCGCCCTCTACCACGTGCTGAGCAAGATCGCCTCGGGCGACACCATCGGCGTCCTCAACCAGGAGCTGGTGAACAGCGCCCGTGAGGCCCACATCTTCGGTGCCCCGATCGCCGCGAAGTTCATGGACTCCGAGGAGAAGGTCGCGGCGCTCAACGCCTCGCTGACGGACGTCCGGGTCGTCACCGCGATCATGATCGTCCTGATGTCCGCGTCGCAGTTCTACACGCAGCGCCAGCTGATGCAGAAGAACGTGGACCTCACGGTGAAGACGCCGTACATGCAGCAGCAGAAGATGCTGATGTACATCTTCCCGGTGATCTTCGCCGTCACGGGCATCAACTTCCCGGTCGGTGTCCTCGTCTACTGGCTGACCACCAACGTGTGGACCATGGGCCAGCAGATGTACGTGATCAACCAGAACCCGACGCCCGGCTCCAAGGCGCAGGACAACTACCTGCAGCGTCTGCTGAAGAGCGTCATCTCCAGCGGTGAGGTCCGCGGTCGTCGCAGGCGTGCGGTCGTCCAGGCCATCGTCGCCAAGGGCGCCGACCGCAACGACAACGAGCGCAAGTTCTTCGCCGGCCTGGCCAAGGCGGGCTTCGCGGCCCAGGCCGACGGCACCGTGATCAAGAGCGACACGGTCACGGCGGAGGCCGAGGGCGCTGCCACGGCCCGGCGCCAGCAGCCCAAGCGCCAGAGCAAGGCCCAGCGCCAGTCGGGCGGTGTCCAGCAGAGCGGTGAGGACAGGCCGTCGCTGGAGAAGCGGGACCAGCCGCAGGACGCCAAGCCGAAGCCGGCGGGCAAGACCGCCCCTGGCACCCCTCGCCAAGCCAAGTCCGGACAGCGCAAGGGCTCGCAGCGGCCCAAGCACCCGTCGTCCAAGAAGTAAGAAGGAGTCCATCCGTGACGGAAGGCACCACCTCCGCCGCCGCCGAGGGTGGCGACACCCTGACCCGCCTGGAGCAGGAGGGTGAGATCGCCGCTGACTACCTCGAGGGCCTGCTCGACATCGCCGATCTCGACGGCGACATCGACATGGACGTCGAGGCGGACCGGGCCTCGGTATCGATCATCAGCGACTCGGGCGGCCGTGACCTTCAGAAGCTCGTGGGCCGCGACGGCGAGGTGCTGGAGGCGCTTCAGGAGCTGACCCGGCTCGCCGTGCACCGGGAGACCGGGGACCGCAGCCGGCTGATGCTGGACATCGCCGGCTACCGCGCCAAGAAGCGCGCCGAGCTCGCGGAGCTCGGTGCCAAGGCTGCGGCTGAGGTCAAGAACACGGGTGAGCCCGTGAAGCTGAAGCCGATGACCCCGTTCGAGCGGAAGGTCGTTCACGACGCGGTCGCGGCCGCCGGTCTGCGCAGCGAGTCCGAGGGCGAGGAGCCGCAGCGCTTCGTCGTCGTCCTCCCTGCCTGACCGCAGCGTTCTGTCGGCCCCGTCTGTTCGCAGGCGGGGCCGAATTTTGTCAGCCTGATAATTCAGCCACCACAGCGCAGTGCGGTACGGAAGGACGGTTCCGGTGACGGAGGCAGCAGAGCTTCCCCAAGCGCCAGAAGAGGCGCGGACGGTGTTCGGTGAGTTCTTCCCCGAGGCCGTCAGGTACGCGGAACTGCTCGCGGATGCGGGAGTCAAGCGCGGTCTGATCGGCCCCCGTGAGGTGCCGCGGCTGTGGGAGCGGCACCTGCTGAACTGTGCGGTGCTCTCCGAGGTCGTCCCGGAGGGGGTCACGGTGTGCGACGTGGGGTCCGGCGCGGGGCTGCCGGGCATTCCGCTGGCTCTTGTCCGGCCCGATCTCAAGATCACGCTTCTGGAGCCGCTGCTCCGTCGCACGAACTTCCTGCAGGAAGTCGTGGAGCTGCTGGGTCTGGACCATGTCACGGTGGTGCGCGGCCGGGCCGAGGAGATGCTCGGCAAGCTGCCCCCCGTGCATGTGGTCACCGCACGCGCCGTGGCTCCCCTGGACCGGCTGGCCGGTTGGGGTGTACCGCTGTTGCGGCCCTACGGGGAGATGCTGGCTCTCAAGGGCGACACCGCGCAGGACGAGCTCGACGGGGCCCGGGCGGCGCTGAGCAAGCTCGGCGTCGTGGAGACCTCCGTGGTCCAGGTCGGACAGGGAATCGTCGATCCCTTGTCCACCGTGGTCCGTGTCGAGGTCGGGGAGAGCCCTGGCGGGGTACGGTTCGCTGCCAAGAGGGCCAAGGCCGCCCGGGCCGGCCGCGTCCGCCGTCGCCGTTAAGCTGTGCTGTCACTGCTGTCCGATTGCGGCCCGGCGTCCCCGGTACGTACGCATTTCGGAGTGTCGTAACGATCTGACCTCGTGACGTGTGCATCGTGTTTCACGTGAAACGTCGCTCACTGCTGCAGGGAATCATCAGCCGTGGCCGTGCGGCCGCCGCGCCGCGCGACCGCAAGCCGCTCGCGAGGGTTACGGACTTGTCCACAGAGGTGGAATTCTCCACAGAACCGCCGACCTCGCTGGTTCGGGACCCCGAAACCATGGCAGGCTCTGTTCATTGCGAGCCTGAAGTCGAGGAGAGTGAATCCTTGCGGTCCGACGCCAACATCGCGGGACCGATGACCGATCCGGTCCCTGGTCCCCGTACCGAGTCGGCGGGGGAGGATGTTTCACGTGAAACACCGCCGCCGATGGACGACACCCCCATTGGTCGTGCTGCCCAACTGGCGGTGGAGGCTCTGGGCCGTGCCGGTGAGGGTCTTCCCCGACCTGAGCAGACGCGCGTCATGGTCGTCGCCAACCAGAAGGGCGGAGTGGGCAAGACGACGACAACCGTCAACCTTGCTGCTTCGCTGGCGCTGCACGGCGCACGCGTCCTGGTGATCGACCTCGACCCCCAGGGCAATGCCTCCACCGCCCTCGGCATCGACCACCACGCCGAAGTGCCCTCGATCTATGACGTCCTCGTTGAGAGCAAGCCGCTCTCCGATGTGGTCCAGCCGGTCCCGGACGTCGAAGGACTCTTCTGTGCCCCAGCCACCATCGATCTCGCCGGTGCGGAGATCGAGCTGGTGTCTCTGGTGGCACGGGAGAGCAGGCTGCAGCGAGCGATCCAGGCGTATGAACAGCCGCTGGACTACATCCTCATCGACTGTCCGCCGTCGCTCGGTCTGCTGACCGTCAACGCGCTCGTGGCGGGTGCGGAGGTGCTGATCCCGATTCAGTGCGAGTACTACGCACTGGAAGGGCTGGGGCAGCTCCTCAGGAACGTCGACCTGGTGCGTGGACACCTCAACCCCGCGCTCCATGTCTCGACGATCCTGCTGACCATGTACGACGGTCGCACCCGGCTCGCCTCCCAGGTCGCCGAGGAGGTACGCAGCCACTTCGGTGACGAGGTACTGCGCACGAGCATCCCGCGGTCGGTCCGTATCTCCGAGGCGCCCAGCTATGGGCAGACCGTCCTCACCTACGACCCGGGCTCCAGCGGCTCCCTGTCGTATCTTGAGGCTGCCCGTGAGATCGCGCTGCGCGGTGTGGGGATTCACTATGAAGCCCAACCCGCGCATGCGCTCAGCCAGAACAGCCAGCAGAGTGTGTCGGAGGGGATCCAGTGAGCGAGCGACGTAGAGGTCTGGGGCGTGGGCTCGGTGCACTGATCCCGGCAGCTCCACAGGAAACGCCGGGGCCTTCGGATGCGGCATCGGGATCCCCGGTCCTGACGACGGAGCGCGGTGTGGCCGCGGCAAGGGTCACCGCGCTTTCCTCCGGCCCCCTGCCGCCTGAGCAGCGTGTGGCAGAGCCCGAGTCAGAGGCCCTGTCCGAGCTGGCGGCCCCTGCCGGTGCGCACTTCGCTGAGCTGCCGCTCGACGCCATCACGCCGAACCCTCGGCAGCCGCGTGAGGTGTTCGATGAGGATGCTCTCGCTGAGCTGGTGACCTCCATCCAGGAGGTGGGGCTTCTTCAGCCGGTCGTCGTGCGGCGGTTGGGTCCGGAGCGGTACGAGCTCATCATGGGAGAGCGCCGCTGGCGGGCCTGCCGGGAGGCGGGCCTTGAGCGTATCCCGGCCATCGTGCGGGCTACCGACGACGAGAAGCTCCTGCTGGACGCCCTCCTGGAGAACCTCCACCGGGCACAGCTGAACCCGCTGGAAGAGGCCGCTGCCTACGACCAGTTGCTCAAGGACTTCAACTGCACGCACGACCAGCTGGCCGATCGCATCGGACGTTCACGGCCTCAGGTCTCCAACACCCTGCGTCTGCTGCGTCTGTCCCCGCCGGTGCAGCGCCGCGTGGCTGCCGGAGTGTTGTCCGCCGGTCACGCCAGGGCCCTGCTCTCGGTGGAGGACTCGGAGGAGCAGGACAGGCTGGCTCACCGGATCGTGGCCGAGGGCCTCTCGGTCCGGGCTGTGGAAGAGATCGTGACCCTGATGGGCTCGCGCCCGAAGAGCGCCCCGAAGTCCAAGGGTCCTCGGGCCGGCGCGCGGCTGTCCCCCGCGCTCACCGATCTTGCCTCTCGCCTCTCGGACCGTTTCGAGACCCGGGTGAAGGTCGACCTCGGTCAGAAGAAGGGCAAGATCGTCGTTGAGTTCGCCTCGATAGAGGATCTCGACCGTATCCTCGGCACGCTCGCCCCGGGCGAGGGGCGGGTCATGGAGAAGGGGCTCTCCGAGGAGGCCGAGGACGAGCAGGCCTGAGAACCCGCTCCAGTCGTTCAGGGCGGATCGTGTCCGATGTCAGAGGACACGATCCGCCCTTTGCCGTCTCACAGTAGGCGTGTCCTCGCTGGGTGGATACGATGCGTTCTGGTATGGCGCATCCACCTTGACCTATCTCAGAGGAAGGCGAGCCATGCGATCGGTGAGCCGCGGCCACCTACTGACAGCCGGACTGGGCATTGGCGCGGTCGGCGGATTCATCGGCAGCCTGCTCCGGGAGCGGAGCGCGCTGTCCGCTGCTCTGGGCGCGGCAGTCGAAGGAAGTGAGGAACAGCCTTCATGGGCCGTCGGCTCGTACCGCTCACGCTGGACAACCTTTCAGACCTCCCCAAGCGCTGCCGAGCCTGTGTCTTCTGGGAGCTTGATCCAGTCAGCGGAGAAGCAGCAGTAAAGGCAGGCAGACCGGAGCTCGAGAAGGAGGCCTGGATCTCCGCCGTCCTGCTCGAGTGGGGATCGTGCGGCCGGGTCGTCTACGTAGACGACGTTCCCGTCGGTTTCGTGCTCTACGCGCCGCCCGCGTATGTTCCTCGTTCCACCGCCTTCCCCACGAGCCCGGTCTCCCCCGATGCCGTGCAGCTGATGACTGCCTGGATCACCCCCGGCTACCAGGGGCAGGGACTGGGGCGAGTGATGGTGCAGACCGTGGCCAAGGACCTGCTCCGCCGAGGCTTCAAGGCGATCGAGGCTTTCGGGGACGCCCGCTGGACCGAGCCGGCCTGCGTGCTGCCGGCCGATCACCTCCTGGCGGTGGGGTTCAAGACGGTCCGCCCGCATCCGACCCATCCCAGGCTGCGGCTGGAGCTGCGCACAACGCTTTCCTGGAAGGAAGATGTGGAGCTGGCTCTCGACCGGCTACTGGGCGCGGTACAGAAGGAGCCCGCTCTCCGACCGCTGTAGGGGTTCCGACGAGCGAGACGCACAGAGACGCCGAATGGGCCAACCCGCGGGGTTGGCCCATTCGTGTTTCACGTGAAACGAAGAGCGTCAGGCCTTGGCCTCATCGCCGATGAAGGCGTCGAGCTCACGGACGAGCATGGCCTTCGGCTTGGCGCCGACGATGGTCTGGGCCACCTCGCCGTTCTGGTAGACGTTCAGCGTCGGGATGGACATGACGCCGTACTTGGCGGCCGTGGCCGGGTTCTCATCGATGTTGAGCTTGACGACCTCAAGCTTCTCGCCGTGCTCGGCAGCGATGGCCTCCAGGGAAGGGGCGATCTGGCGGCACGGCCCGCACCACTCGGCCCAGAAGTCGACGAGCACAGGCTTGTCGCTCTTGAGGACTTCCTCTTCGAAGGTCGCATCGGTCACGGTCTTGAGGGCCACTGTGGACTCCTTCACTTGCGGGTGTGGGGTGTGGGTCGAGATGAGGTCAGACGGCTGCCGCTGCGGACTTCTCCTCGTCCGCGAGGGCGGCGAGGAAGCGCTCGGCGTCCAGGGCTGCGGAGCAGCCGGTGCCTGCAGCGGTGATGGCCTGCCGGTAGGTGTGGTCCACCACGTCGCCGGCGCCGAAGACACCGGTGAGGTTCGTGCGCGTCGACGGGGCGTCCACCTTCAGGTAGCCCTCTTCGTCCAGATCCAGCTGACCCTTGAAGAGCTCGGTGCGCGGGTCGTGCCCCACGGCGATGAACAATCCCGTGACGGGCAGCTCGCTGGTCTCGCAGGTCTTCGTGTTGCGCAGGGTCAGGCCCGTGAGCTTCTGATCGCCGTGGATCTCGGCGACCTCGCTGTCCCAGGCGAACTTGATCTTGGGGTCCGCGAAGGCGCGCTCCTGCATGGCCTTGGAGGCACGGAGGCTGTCACGGCGGTGGACGATGGTGACGGACTTGGCGAAGCGGGAGAGGAAGGTCGCTTCCTCCATGGCAGTGTCGCCGCCGCCGATGACGGCGATGTCCTGGTCCTTGAAGAAGAACCCGTCGCAGGTGGCGCACCACGAGACACCGCGCCCCGACAGGGCGTCCTCGTTCGGCAGACCGAGCTTGCGGTGCTGCGAGCCGGTGGTGACGATGACGGCCTTGGCGCGGTGCACCGTACCGGCGGTGTCCGTGACCGTCTTGATCTCACTGGTCAGATCGACGGCGACGACATCGTCCGGGACGAGCTCGGCGCCGAAGCGCTCCGCCTGCGCCCGCATGTTGTCCATCAGGTCCGGGCCCATGATCCCGTCGCGGAAGCCGGGGAAGTTCTCCACATCGGTGGTGTTCATCAGCGCGCCACCGGCAGTGACGGCGCCCTCGAACACCAGCGGGTTCAGCGACGCACGCGCGGTGTACAGCGCGGCCGTGTAGCCGGCCGGCCCGGAGCCGATGATGATCACGTTACGGACGTCGCTCACGGGTTTCTTCCTCGTCTCTGCAGACTGCCTACTGCCTACTGGGGCCGGTCAACGACTCTCACCCCACCCAACGGATCCTACGGGGCGTGCATTCCCGCGGTGACCGAGCGGCACGGAGGCTGTTTCAGGGGCGAGGATAGGCATGCGTGACGAGCAGCTCTCCCTTGCCTGCGGGAGCTGTTTCCACGCATGTCGCTGCCACCACGTATGCCTGAACCCGGGAGGTGTCCTCGGGGTGCGGCAGGACGACCAGAAAGGCAGGCGTTCCCTCGAACACGCCCTGGTCGACCGCGATCGCGGTGTCGGTGCGGCCCGTGCCCTTCTGGACGCAGGGGGGCACCGTCACGGCCGGCGAGCGCAGGGGCGTGGCTTCAGCGCCGACGGAGGCGTCCTTCTCCACGCGCGGGCTGGTCGCCGTCCAGCGCTCCGCATCCTTCGGCGTCCCCTCGGAGGACAGAAGCGAGTTCACCCGCGTCTGCAGAGTGGCTGCCGTGAAGTCGCGACCGCCTGACGCAGCGCTCGCCGCGGTGTCCGCCTTCTTCTCGGACGTGTCGCTGCTCGTGCCCCCAAGAGACTGAAGGAGCAAAGCACTCAGGCCGACAGCGGCAGCGCTGAACGCGGCAGTGAGAGCGGCGACGCGCCTCCGTCGGCGACCCGAGGGCCTCCGGCCTGGTCCGGTGGCCGCCTGGGCGTGCCCTGCGGGCCGATCGGAGACCAAGGTCTCGGGCTTCTGCGGTGTCAGCGCTGTTTCACGTGAAACGTCGGTCGGCTCCCCGTCCGGAGCGGTGGCGTTCAGCAGCGCTTCGGCCGCCAAGGCCGCGTCGATACGGCCGGCGATGTCGGCGGGCATGCGCTGCGGGCCGGGCAGGGTACCGAGCAGGCCGCGGATCTCCTCCAGCGAGGCACGAACATCGGCACACAGCTCGCAGCCCTCGAGATGCCTCCTCACGGCCGCCTGGCGGGTCGGTGGGAGAAGCCCCTCAGCGAGATCGGCGATCTCGGACACATCCGGGTGCTGAGCCGTGCCGGTCGAGGAGGTCACGTGCGTCCACCTCCGCCCTTCACAGCAGCAGGACCATGAGGCCCTGCATCCCTTTCTTCGGTCGCCGGTGGGACGGATGTCCCAGGCGTCCGGTTCCTTCCCCCTCCGGAGTCACCGTTATCCCTCGCATCACCGCGTAGATGTGTCAGCAGAGGAACCAGGCGGGCACGGCCGCGTGAGCACCTGCTCTTCACGGTGCCCGTCGGGACGTCGAGCACCCGGGCCGCCTCCGCGACCGGGTAGCCCTGCATATCGACCAGCACCAGCGCGGCCCTCTGGTCGACGGGTAGTGTGGCGAGGGCGGCCAGGAGCTCGCGGTGCAGGTCCTGGCGCTCCGCGGGGACCTCGGCCGACTCATGCGGCTCGAGAAGCTGCTCCAGCCGTTCGGTGTCGTCCACCGGCGATGTCTTGCGGGACGCAGCCTTGCGGGCCCGGTCGAGACACGCGTTGACGGTGATGCGGTGGAGCCAGGTCGTCACAGCGGACTGTCCCCGGAACGTGTGCGCGGCCCGGAAGGCGGAGACGAAGGCGTCCTGCACGGCGTCCGCGGCTTCCTCCCGGTCCCCCAGCGTGCGCAGAGCCACCGCCCAGAGGCGATCGCGGTGGCGCCGTACGAGCTCGCCGAAGGCGTCCGGATCACCAGCAACGTGCCGAGCCAGCAAATCCCGGTCACTGACGTTGCCGAGCGTGTGGTCCTCCATCGCCGCCTTCCCTCTCCAGCCACCGCGGACACGACCGGCGACGTGCGCTGGCCCCCTGCAGGCGTCAGCTCAGGACGTTGATCTCCGAGATGCCGCCCCTGTAACTGTCCGAGCCTGCCGCGGGCAGCTCGGTCAGATGGATCAGCACGTACCGGGTGTGCACCGGGCGCTCCAGCGTCTTCTTCACCTGCTCACCGACCTTCTCGGACTGGCTGAGCCGCTGCGGGAAGTCGCCGAGGGACGTAGGACTCGATGCGTTCTCGTCCGCAGCGAGCACCTCTATCGTCTGTCCGCCGGTGGTCATGGCAATGTCGAACCCCGTGACGGTTTGCACGGATCCCAGGTCAACGACTATGCCGCTGCCGTCCTTGCGCTGAGGCAGGTTTCCGAAATTCGGATAGCCCAGGTACTCGGGTGTGATCCAGGCGGTGTCCGTCTTGCCGTCCACTGCCAGCGGTACCTGATCCTCCTGGATCCCGGAGCCGCCGGGCTTGAACTCCGCCGCCGCGCTGATCTTCAGCGGCTTCCCCGGAGAGATGGGCCCCTTGTCGTCCTTGCCGTTGCCGCCCTCGGTCTGGGTCGGGCTCTTGGGGTCGCCCCCCGAGGGGTTCCGATTGTCCAGGAGCTTGTCGGCGACCTGCCAGCTACCGAGGCCCAGGGCGGCGATCAGCAACGCGGCCACGGCCCACTTGAGAGCCTTTCCGGTGCGGCTCTCCAAAGGGGCGGGCGGGAGCACGACGGGTTGGGGGGCCGGATGCCCGGCCTGGTTCGCCTTACGTCCGTACGTGCCCTGCTGGTACGTGGTGCGCTGGTACTCGGGGGGCGCGGTGAAGAGCGGCTCCGGCGGGCGGATACGCGGCATCGCCGCGACGGCCTTGGCCAACTCGTCCGGAGTCGTGCAGGGCGGCTCCTGGCGGGATGCGGTGGCACCGTCATTGACCAGGGCACGCATGGCCAGCTCGGACAGCCCACGGTGGACGCCTGCGCGCACCTGGTCCGGGGCGATCAGCCCGACGCCCTTGGGGAGCCCCGAGAGGCCGTACGCGTCGCTCTCGTAGGGCCAGCGCTGGGTCAGCGCGGCGTACAGCAGGGCGCCGATGGCCTCGGTGTCCGTGCGCTGGGGACGTTCGGCGCTGATGCCCCGCAGCGCGGCGTTCACGGCGAGGCCGCGGATCCGGTACTGCCCCGTGGAGCTGCGCAGCACGGCGCCCGGAGTGAGCCTGAGATGAGCGAGGCCCTCCCGGTGTGCCGCTGCCATGGCCTGGGACAGCTGGCTCACCAGCTGGTAGGCGTCATGCGCTTCCATCGGCCCCGCAGCGAGCAGCGCGGTGAGCTCGGTGGCGTCCGGCAGCCACTCGTGGACGACGTAGACGAGGTCGTTCTCCTCGACTGCGTCCAGCACCTGCACGAATCTGGGGTCGCCCAGCAGCGCCGCCGAGCGGGCCGCGGCCAGTACGGACCGCGCACGGGGATGCTCCGCGGGCAGGATGTGCACGCCGACGGCGCGGCGCAGTTTCTCGTCGACAGCACGCCAACTGCTGAATCCGTCCAGACGGGTGACGCACTCCTCGAGGCGATAGCGTCTGGCGAGTTTGTGGCCACTGTGCAGTTCGGGCGTGTCGATGGCGCTCTGCTCACGGGTCTTCCGTTCGCCGCCCGTGTCCTGAGCGCCCTGCTCCGCCGCCTCGTCGGCGTGCGCCTCCCCGTCGGTCGCGGCCTTGTCCGCCTGGGCGGCCAGCGGTTCGTCACCGCTGTTGTCGGCCACGTCGACGGCAGCCGTGCTACGTTCCGCCACCGTCGTTCCCTGCCTCCCCATCCGTTGCGCCATATCCAACAGCCATGCCAATTGTGCCCACAGTCCGCTGCTATGCACGACACACGGTGGCGGACGATGGTTGTGCGGGGACGGCGGTCCCTAGCGACCGAGTCGGCCGCGCACCATGCCGACCAGGGTGTTGAGTTCCTGGATCCTCATCCTTCTCGCGGCGACGAAGAAGACCCCGAGCAGGATCGCACCACCCGCGACGAGTGCGACGAGCGACCCCAGCGCACCCTCGCCGAGAGCCTTCAGCACGAAGTAGGCCACGGCACCGCCCGCCGCGGCAGCAGGCAGCGAAGCCAGGCACAGCCGGGCGTAGGTGCGCACCACCTGGGTGCCGTCGAGGTCGCCGCCCAGCCTGTTCCGGAGCCGGCGCCACGCGACCCCTACACCGACCGCGTACGCGAGGCCGTAGGAGCCGGCCATCCCGACCACGGCCCATCGGGCCGGCAGGAGGAAGTAGCAGGCGGCGGAGGCGGCCGCATTCACCGCGGCGACGATGACGGTGTTGTAGAAGGGTGTGCGGGTGTCCTCGTAGGCGTAGAAACCGCGGAGGACGACGTACTGCACCGAGTAGGGGATCAGGCCGAGGCCGAACGCCATCAGGATGAAGCCCATGGACCGGGCCGCCTCGTTGCCCGCGGACGCGTACAGCAGCGTGCACATCGGGACACCCAGCGCCAGGAAGGAGAACGCGACCGGCACGATCGCGACGGCCGAGTTCCGCAGGCCCTGGGAGATGTCGTCCCGGACCGCGCCCGGGTCGTCGTCGTGGGCGGCCCGGGAGATCCTCGGCAGCAGAGCGGCCATCACCGACACGGTGATGATCGCCTGGGGCATGCCCCAGATCAGCTGGGCGTTCGAGTAGGCGAGGAAACCCGCTCCGTCCTTGCCGGAGGCCGCGCCGGCGGCCGTGGAGAGCTGGGTGACCACGAGCACGCCGGCCTGGTTGGCGAGGACGAAGAGCACGGTCCACTTGGCGAGCTTGATGGTCTTCCCGAGGCCCTGCCCCTTCCAGTCGAAGCGGGGGCGGAAACGAAAGCCCGTCTCGCGGAGATACGGGATCATCGCGAGCGCCTGGACGACCAGACCCAGCAGCGTGCCGATGGCCAGCAGCCGCACGCCCTCCGGCGGGATCGTCCGCACGCTCATCTGGGACTCGGCGAAGCTGCCGTAGACCCAGATGAAGAGTCCGAAGGTGAAGATGATGACGATGTTGTTGAGGACCGGCGTCCACATCATCGCGCCGAACCTGCCGCGGGCATTGAGGATCTGACCCATGACCACGTGCACGCCCATGAAGAAGATCGTGGGCAGACAGAAGCGGGCGAACGTCACGGCGACGCTGTTCGCAGGGGGTTCAGCCGCGATCGTCGGTGACAGGGCCTTGATCAGCAGTGGGGCCGCGAACACGGCGACGAGGACGATCACGCCGAGCGCGACCATGACGAGGGTCAGCAGCCGGTTGGCGTACGCCTCGCCGCCGTCCTCGTCGTTCTTCATGGCGCGGACCAGCTGCGGCACGAACACCGAGTTCAGTCCGCCACCCACCGTGAGGATGTAGATCATCGTCGGCAGGGTCAGGGCGATCGTGTAGGCGTCACCGAGCAGTGCGGCACCGAGCGCGGCGGTGATCACCAGGCTGCGGACGAATCCGGTGAGACGGGACACCAGGGTTCCGGCGGCCATGACGGCGCTGGACTTCAGCAGGCTCGAGGCGCGACCCCCGCCGCCCTTCTTGGGGGCGGGAGCAGGCGCCGGCTCCGGCTCCGGCTCGGCCGGTACTGCCGGACGGCCGGTGGCCTGCTGGTCCCGGTAGAGGTGGGCGAACGCGTCAGGCTCCGACGTGTCCTCGCCCGCCCTGGTCACCAGGTCGTCGACGCCGGTGAACTGCACGGTCCGGGCATCGTCCCCGTAGGGCAGATGACGCGACGGTCCGTCCGGCTCGGGCGGTGGCGTCTGGGCCCAGATCCGGGGATCCGGAGCATGCTGCTGGGCGGGAGGCTGCTGGTACAGCGACTGGGGCTGCTGAAAGCTGCCCGGCGGCGGCGGGGGATGCGCGGCGCGGTCGTAGAGGGCCTCCGACACGGGGTCCTGGGCCGTGAGGTCCCGGGACCGGTACGGATCGTGGTCGTAGGCATCCTGGATGTACGGGTCGTCGGCTGCCTCGCCGGCCTGCGGCGGCACCTGGCCCGTCGACGGCCGCTCCGCCTGCTGAGGGCCGTGCGAGGGGTACGGAGTGCCCGAGGAGGGCGCGGTGCCGTCCGCGCCCTGCCCGCGGTCACCGTCGTACGGCGCGTTCATGGTTACCCCACCTCATCGTCCGGCCCGCCGGCCACGACATCGCTCAACGGTCCACCTTCTCACCCGCACCCGACGGGTCGGTGCTTTCCGGTGCGGTGTCCGGTGTCGGGTCACTCGGCTGCTCCGGGGTGTCGGCGACCGCACTCTCGCGGGTCCCATCAGCCGCTTCGCCCGCGGTGGCAGCCTCCCGGGCCGCCGCCCGCTTGCGCTGGGTGTACATCCTGACGCCTGCGAGGACAAGCAGCAGCACTCCGCCGGCAATGACAAGCATCACGGTCGGAGTGATCTCGGAAGCCTTGACCGTGAAGGTCATCGGCCCGCCGTACAGCTTGCCGTCCTCGGTGTACAGCTGAGCCGTGACCTGAACCGGACCGTTGGCATTGGCGGCCGCGGCGAACTTCACCGACTGGCTGTGGCCACCGTTGATCTTGATGGGCTGCTCGGCGACGACGCTGCCGTCGTCGAGCTTGAGCCGGGTCGGATTGGAGGACTTCAGCCGGAGGACGAGGTGGTCGACCCCCTGGACCAGCTTGTTCTGCACCGTCACGGGAATGGTGGCGCTGCGTCCCGACAGGGTCAGGGCAGACTTCTGGATCAGCCGCACCTCGGTGGTGAGGTCCTCCAGATAGGTCTGCACGCCATTGCGGTACTGGGCCGCCACACCTGCCTTGCCGCGCCAGGACGTCGACATCTCGCGGTTGATCGCGTTGCCGAACGGCGTCACGACCCGGTCGGGGGACGTGAGGATGACCTTGAAGCTGTCCAGGGTCTCCTGCGTGCCCTTGATGTCCTGGAAGGTCTGAACGGGAAGCTCGCGGACCCTGAGGTTCTTGGGGTACTGGGAGACAGCCGGCACCCGGGTCGTGGCGTCCGGGTCGGGCTTGGCCTCCGCGGCCCCGATCAGGTCCAGTGGCTGGGTCCAGCGCTGGCCCGCCAGCCCCTGCAGTGCCTTGGCCATCGTCTGTGCCTGGCTTGCCGTCGGCATCCGCTGGGGTGCGACCACGATGCTCCGCTGGGCGTCAGGCGCCTGCTGGGTGAGCGCCAGCGACTGGGACAGGAACTGCTGGATCGCGAGCGTGGAGGTACCGGCCGTGCTCAGATCGCCGTAGAAGGCCTTGGAGAGCCGTGCGTCCGCGACCACGGCCGTCGTGCCGCCGCCGATGGGGCGGGCCGCGGATGGCGTGTACGAGACCGATCCGGTCTCCCTGAGGCTGTCGCTGCGGGCGATGATGTTGTGGGCGCCCGCCGAGGTGGCGACGTCGACGATCGACGGGTCGATGGCGCCTTCCACGGGCCAGGCGAAGTCGGTCGAAGGCTTCACGTGAAGGATGGTCTCCACCGTCGTCTCGGCCACCGCCGTCGCCGGCTGCAGATGGCTGAGCGACCCGGAGACGTCCTTGCCGCGGTGCGCGAGAGACGCCAGGTCCGGGTCCGCGAAGGGAAGAGCGACGACCTGGCGGTCCTGGACCGCCTTCTCGAGGGTGCTCAGCCACTGCTTGGCCACGGCCTGGTTCCGGCCCGGCACCGTGTCTCCCGTGGCGGTTCTGACCTCGTAGTTCCGGGTCATGGCGTCGACCGTCGCGAGCAGATCGGGATCGATGACCCAGGTGATCGGGAGCTGGCTGCCGAGCGAGACGAGCTGGTCCAGCCGGCCGCCGGGTGCGAGCTCCGAGGCGAGTGCCTCGTTCTCGAAGACCGGGGTCTGCTGCTCGTCCGAGCCGGTCTCCGCCGACAGGTGGGTGGTGGAGATCAGCGGCCAGAGGAAGGTGAGCTGGGTCCTCTTGCTCACGGCCTCCGGCTGCCAGGGGAGAAAGGTGCGCTCGATGCCGAGCACCCTGTCGTAGGAGCTGCCGGCCGTCTGCCCGGAGAGGGACACACCGAGCTGATAGACCCCTGCGTCGTCCAGCTTCAGCTTGCTGACCGGGACGGTCAGCGTGAAGTCCTCGCTGATCCCGGTGGCCAGGCGGTCGATCTTGACGCTGTAGGGGCCGCCGAGCGCCCCGGCGTCTGTGCCGGGGGTGTAGCCGGTGGCCTTCGCGGCCTCGTCGATGTCCGGACGGCCCGACAGACGGGGTCCGACGCGCAGGTCGACCTCTGCGTCCGTGATGGCCTTCTTGCCCTTGTTGGTGACGGTGCCCGAGATGGTGAGAGTGTCGTCCTTCACAGGGACGCTGGGAGAGAGGCTGTTCAGCGCCACATCGACGGTGTCGGCGTCGCTCGCCTTCTCCGCGGCATGGGCGACCGGCGTCGCCGGCAGGTACAGCAGACCGGCGAGCAACGGGGTTCCCGCAAGGAGGGCAGCTGCGCGTCGCAACCACCGGCGGGCAGGAGAGATAGCCATCCCCTGGGATTTTGCCGCCTCGGCCACGCGTTCGTCCGTCCCTCGTCGTCTCTTGCCGTTGGTGGGTGTCGCTAGGTGCGTCCCCGCATGGTAACGAGGCGCGCTGTGACGAAGTGCTCGGGACTGCTCCACATGATCGGAAGGGCGGTGCCGGCAGGCGGAAACAGGGAAGCCACGGGCCGTAGGTGCACGTACCCTTTTCTGTTGTGCCGAACGCCAACGATGACAATCTCACCGAACTGAGCCAGGTGCAGCGCCGCGCCGTGAGCGAGCTGCTGCGCGTGTCCCCGGTCGCCGATGATCTCGCCCGTCGATTCCAGGATGCCGGATTCCGTCTGGCACTGGTCGGTGGCTCCGTACGGGACGCCTTGCTCGGCCGGCTCGGCAATGATCTCGACTTCACCACCGATGCCCGCCCCGAGGACGTCCTGAAGATCGTCCGCCCCTGGGCGGATGCCGTGTGGGAAGTGGGGATCGCCTTCGGCACGGTCGGCTGCCAGAAGGACGGCCGGGTCGGGGACGGGCTGCAGCGCTTCCAGATCGAGGTCACGACCTACCGTTCCGAGGCCTACGACCGGACCTCGCGGAAGCCGGAGGTCTCCTACGGCGACTCCATCGAGGAAGACCTGATCCGTCGCGACTTCACGGTGAACGCGATGGCCGTCGCACTTCCCGAGAAGGAGTTCATCGACCCTCACGGAGGGTTGCAGGACCTTGCGTCCCGTGTGCTGCGGACCCCTGGGACCCCGGAGGAGTCGTTCTCCGACGATCCGCTGCGCATGTTGCGTGCGGCACGCTTCGCCGCTCAGCTCGACTTCGAGGTCGCCCCGGAGGTCGTCACGGCGATGAAGGAGATGGCCGACCGTATCGACATCGTCTCGGCCGAGCGGGTCCGTGATGAGTTCAACAAGCTGATCCTCGCTCCGAACCCGCGCAAGGGCCTCGCGCTCCTCGTGGACACGGGGCTGGCCGACCGCTTCCTCCCGGAACTGCCGGCGCTGCGGTTGGAGAGTGACGAGCACCACCGCCACAAGGATGTCTACGACCACTCGCTGATCGTGCTGGAGCAGGCGATCGCTCTGGAGGAGAACGGGCCGGACCTCGTCCTGAGGCTCGCCGCGCTTCTCCATGACATCGGCAAGCCCAGGACCCGGCGCTTCGAGTCGGACGGCCGTGTCTCCTTCCACCACCACGAGGTGGTGGGGGCCAAGATGACGAAGAAGCGCCTTACGGCGCTCAAGTACTCCAATGACATGGTCAAGGACATCGCTCGTCTCGTGGAGCTGCATCTGCGCTTCCATGGCTACGGCACCGGAGAGTGGACCGACTCGGCCGTGCGTCGCTATGTGCGGGATGCCGGCCCGTTGCTCCAGCGCTTGCACAAGCTGACCCGCTCGGACTGCACCACACGCAACAAGAGGAAGGCGGCCGCTCTCTCCCGCACGTACGACGGGCTTGAGGAGCGGATTGCTCAGCTCCAGGAGCAGGAGGAGCTGGACGCGATCCGGCCGGACCTGGACGGCAACCAGATCATGGAGATCCTGGGGGTCGGCCCTGGACCCGTCATCGGCAAGGCGTATGCGTTCCTGCTCGAGCTGCGACTCGAGAACGGGCCGATGGAACATGCTGACGCGGTGACGGCACTCAAGGAGTGGTGGGCGACGCAGGGCTGACCGTGGAACGAGGGTCATGTTTCACGTGAAACATGACCGCGTGACGGGGATCGATGGGCGATGTTTCACGTGAAACATCGCCCATCCCCTTTCAGGGGCCGGCCCCGCCGCGGCGCCAGTGCAGAAGCATCGCGGCAGTCAGCCCGTAGAGCGCGGCCAGCAGGACGACCAGGGGGGCGGAGCGGCCGTCCGGAGGCAGCATCAGGGCCGTCACCCCGGCGGCGCCGACGAAGGCGACGTTGAAGAGCATGTCGTAGAGGGAGAAGATCCGGCCTCGGTACTCGTCGTCGACGGAGGTCTGCACTACCGTGTCTGTCGCGATCTTGGCCCCTTGGGTGACCGTCCCGAGGGCGAATGCGGCGGTGAGGATCGGTGCAGGCGCGAACGTCAGGCCCAGGGCCGGTTCCAGAAGCGCGCCCGCGCCTGAGAGGGCCGCCATCCACCCGTACTGGCCGAGCCGGCCGACCGCCCACGGTGTGATGACGGCGGCGGCGAAGAATCCGGCTCCGGAGAGGGCCACGGCCAGGCCGAGAAGCTTCAGGCCCTCCGACTCCGTCTCGGACCAGGTGTACCGGCACAGTATGAGGACCATCACGGTCAAGGCGCCGTAGCAGAAACGCAGCAGGGTCATCGCGGCGAGAGCGTGGGCGGCGGTGCGGCGCTCCCCCAGATGGCGCAGCCCGCTGACGAGGCCACGGGCGGTCGAGGCCAGGGCCGCGAACAGACGCGGCTGGACCAACTCCGGGTCGGGGCCGAGTAGTTCCCGCCCCATGCGAAGCGACGCCATCGCCGCACAGAGATAGAGCGTTGCGCCGAGGAGTACGACGACCACGTCCGAGTCGGAGGCGGCGATGCGTACGGCGAACGCCAGGCCGCCGCCGACGGTGGCCGCGAGCGTGCCCGCCGTCGGTGAGAGGGAGTTGGCCATGACGAGGCGCTCCTCGTCGACGACCCGCGGAAGGGCCGCGGAGAGACCGGCCAGCACGAAGCGGTTGACCGCCGTGACGCAGAGCGCGGAGGCGTAGAAGAGCCATTCGGGTACCGGTGCCAGCATCAGCATGGCCGTGCAGCAGGCGAGGACGGCCCGTAGGAGATTCCCGTGGAGGAATACCTGCCGGCGAGGCCATCGGTCCAGAAGGACACCGGCGAACGGACCGACGAGGGAGTAGGGCAGGAGCAGCACCGCCATCGCAGCAGCGATCGCTCCCGGAGAGGTCTCCTTCTCCGGCGAGAAGACGACGTACGTGGCGAGTGCGACCTGGAACACCCCGTCGGCCGACTGCGACAGCAGCCGTACGGCAAGGAGACGGCGGAAGTTCGTCAGGCGCAGGAGTACGCGCAGATCACGTACGACAGGCATGTGGGCAAGCGTCACATACGCAGAGAGTCCCCGGGCAGATGCCACGGGGACTCTCGACGGAGCAGAAGGACGCGGAGTGCGCGGCCCTGTGTCGAGTTAGCGCTCGACCTCGCCCTTGATGAACTTCTCGACGTTCTCGCGGGCCTCGTCGTCGAAGTACTGGACCGGCGGGGACTTCATGAAGTAGGAGGACGCCGAGAGGATCGGGCCGCCGATGCCGCGGTCCTTGGCGATCTTCGCGGCACGCAGCGCGTCGATGATGACACCGGCCGAGTTCGGGGAGTCCCAGACCTCGAGCTTGTACTCCAGGTTCAGCGGGACGTCACCGAAGGCGCGACCCTCCAGGCGGACGTAGGCCCACTTGCGGTCGTCCAGCCAGGCCACGTAGTCGGACGGGCCGATGTGGACGTTCTTCTCCCCGAGCTCACGGTCGGGGATCTGCGAGGTGACGGCCTGCGTCTTGGAGATCTTCTTGGACTCCAGGCGCTCGCGCTCGAGCATGTTCTTGAAGTCCATGTTGCCGCCGACGTTCAGCTGCATCGTGCGGTCCAGGATGACGCCCCGGTCCTCGAAGAGCTTCGCCATCACACGGTGCGTGATGGTGGCGCCCACCTGCGACTTGATGTCGTCACCGACGATCGGCACGCCGGCGGCGGTGAACTTGTCCGCCCACTCCTTGGTGCCCGCGATGAACACCGGGAGGGCGTTGACGAAGCCGACCTTGGCGTCGATGGCGCACTGGGCGTAGAACTTGGCGGCGTCCTCGGAGCCCACGGGCAGGTAGCAGACGAGGACGTCGACCTGCTTGTCCTTGAGGACCTGGACGATGTCGACCGGGGCCTCGGCGGACTCCTCGATGGTCTCGCGGTAGTACTTGCCGAGACCGTCGAGAGTGTGACCGCGCTGGACGGTCACGCCGGTGGACGGGACGTCGCAGATCTTGATGGTGTTGTTCTCACTGGCACCGATGGCGTCCGCGAGGTCGAGGCCGACCTTCTTCGCGTCGACATCGAAGGCGGCGACGAACTCGACGTCACGGACGTGGTAGTCGCCGAACTGGACGTGCATCAGACCCGGCACCTTGGTGCCCGCGTCTGCGTCCTTGTAGTACTCGACGCCCTGCACCAGCGAGGCGGCGCAGTTGCCCACGCCGACGATGGCTACGCGAACCGAACCCATTCCGGCTGCTCCCTGTGTGTTCTCGTGCGAGACCCTGCTTCGACGCGGGATCTCAGTTGGTGGTGTCTTCGGACGGATCCGGCGGGGTGGTGTGCCGCGAGGCGGCACCACCGGGGGACGCTTCGTCCCCGCGCCGGGGCAGGCCGCCCGACTCTCCAGATGTGTGGTCCTGCCGAGCGGCTTCCCCGGAGGCCGTGGACCGTCGCTGGTCCCGCCCCGCCCGCTCGCTCTCGATGAGTTCGTTCAGCCAGCGCACCTCGCGCTCGACGGATTCCATGCCGTGCCGTTGAAGCTCCAGCGTGTAGTCGTCGAGGCGCTCGCGTGTGCGGGCGAGGGAGGCGCGCATCTTCTCCAGACGCTCCTCCAGCCGACTGCGCCGGCCTTCCAGCACCCGCATCCGCACGTCGCGCTCCGTCTGGCCGAAGAAGGCGAACCGGGCTGCGAAGTGCTCGTCCTCCCAGGTATCGGGGCCGGTGTGGGACAGGAGCTCCTCGAAGTGCTCCTTACCTTCCGCCGTCAACCGGTAGACGATCTTGGCTCGGCGCCCCGCGAGCGAGGCGGCGAGGGCGTCCTCGGGAGCGCTGCCCGGCTCCTCGATCAACCAGCCGTTGGCGACCAGCGTCTTGAGGCAGGGGTAGAGGGTCCCGTAACTGAAGGCCCGGAAGATCCCCAGCGACGTGTTGAGCCGCTTGCGCAGCTCGTACCCGTGCATGGGGGCCTCGCGGAGCAGGCCGAGAACGGCGAATTCGAGGATGCCGGAACGTCGGCTCATCGATCGCCTCCTCTGCCTTCGCGGATGTCTATGCCGTGCTGATGTATCGACTCGATACATCCAGACGATAGAGCGACGCTGCTGCTGCGACAAGGGTGACCCTTGTGACCGGCGTCACATCCCCAATTCACCGCAAGCAACTTGTCTGATTTGGAGTGAATTGTCGACCTGGGGGGCTTTTGCTCGTGCGTAGTCTGTGCGCCATGCAGACCACCGGGAACCGTGTGACACCAGGAGGCGTCCTCGTCCTGGATGCATTGCGGATGAGCCCTCCGCCGGGCTGGTCCGTATTGATGTCGGGGGGACCGGATCTCAACTGCCGCTTCCAGGCGTTCGCGCCTGCTCGAGGAGTAGTCGTTCGATGAGCGAGCACCGTCGCAAACCGCCGCAGCCCGAGGGCGGCGGACGTGCCGCGGCCCGGCGCGCCGCCCAACAGTCTCCGACTGGCCGCCGCGCAGCCCGAGGCGCAAGCACCAGCTCTCCCTCCGCGTCGCACGGAGACGAGCAACCGTACGGAGGCCGGGCTGCCGCCCGGCGGGCCGCCCAGCGTGGCGGGGGTGGCCGCAGAAGGGCCTCGGAGGCCGGCGGCGCCGGGATCGGCGGCCACGGAGGCGGCCGCCGCGGCGGCGGCGGTCCGGGAGGACCTGGGCGCGGCCGGGGAGGTGGGCCCGGAAAGAAGCGGCTGATCGACTATCCGCGTCACGACAAGTACGGCTGGCGCCGCTGGGTGCCGTCGTGGAAGCTCGTGGCCGGGCTCTGTCTCGCGTTCCTCGGCAGCCTGATGACCGCCGGCACCATCGCGTACGCGGTGGTGGGGATCCCGGAGCAGGACAAGGCCGCCGGTGCGCAGAACAACGTCTATTACTACGCCGACGGGTCGCAGCTGGCCGCGACCGGTGGTGAGGTCAACCGCCAGATCATCTCGATCGACAACATCCCCTCCCACATGCAGAACGCGGTGATCTCGGCCGAGAACAAGACGTTCGAGACCGACAAGGGCATCGACCCGATGGGTATCGCCCGTGCCGTGGTCAACATGGCGAAGGGCGGCCAGACCCAGGGCGGCTCCACCATCACGCAGCAGTACGTGAAGAACGCCATGCTCGGCGACCAGTCCCAGACCTTGAGCCGCAAGGTCAAGGAACTCTTCATCTCCATGAAGGTCGGCACCGAGGTCGACAAGCCCAAGATCATGGAGGGCTACCTCAACACGTCGTACTACGGTCGGGGCGCCTACGGGATCCAGGCCGCCGCCCGCACCTACTACGGCGTGAACGCCAAGGAACTCACCGCGAGCCAGTGCGCCTTCCTGGCCTCGCTCCTCAAGGGCGCGACGTACTACGACCCGGCCGGGGCCACGGAGATCGACGCCAAGGCCACGCCGAAGGCCAACACCGAGCGTGCCACCAAGCGCTGGACGTGGATCCTCGGCGAGATGCGCAAGGACGGTTACCTGACCGCCGCGGAGCACGCGGAGGCCGTCAAGGAGTTCCCGAAGCCCGACAAGCCGAAGAAGAACGCGCAGCTCGGCGGTCAGACCGGCTATCTGGTCGACCTCGCCAAGGCCTACTTCATCAACAACAACGACCAGGGCATCACCGCCGAGGACCTCGCCAAGGGCGGCTACGAGATCCACACGACCTTCGACAAGAAGAAGGTCGAGAAGCTGACCAAGGCCGTCGAGAACGTCCGCAAGAAGAACATCGACGCGAAGAAGCGCCCGGAGACGGACACCCACGTCCAGTTCGGCGGTGCCTCCGTGAACCCCAAGACCGGGGCGATCGTCGCCATCTACGGCGGTGAGGACGCGACGAAGCACTTCACCAACAACGCGGACAAGACCGGTGCGCAGGTCGGCTCGACCTTCAAGCCGTTCGTGCTCGCCGCCGCGATGCGGGACGGCGTGCGCGACCCGAACTCCGGACCCGTCCAGGGCCCGGAGGAGCGCCGGATCCTCGACCCGGACAAGAGCCGGTACAACGGCGTCAACAAGCTCAAGATCAAGAAGTACGACGGCACCGTCTGGCGGAACGAGAAGGGCGAGGAGTGGCTGCAGCGCAACGACGGTGACGAGTCCTACAAGGACATCAGCCTCCGCGAAGCGATGATCCACTCCGCGAACTCGCCCTTCGTACAGCTGGGCATGGACGTCGGCATCGACAAGGTGCGCGAGGCGGCGATGGACGCCGGTCTGCGAGAGGACTCGCTCGTCGAGTCCGACGTCCCGTCCTTCTCCATCGGCATCTCCGACCCCAGCGCGATCCGCATGGCCGGCGCTTACGCCACCTTCGCCGCCAACGGCGAGCAGCGCGAGCCGTACTCGGTGAAGCAGGTGGAGCACCGCGGCAAGGTGATCTTCAAGCACGAGGACAAGTCGGAGCGGAAGTTCTCCTCGGCCGTCGCCAGCAATGTCACCGACGTGCTGAGGGACGTCGTCGAGGACCCCGAGGGCACGGGCCGCAACGCCCGCCTCCCGGGCCGTGACGTCGCCGGCAAGACCGGTACCACCGACGGCAACAAGTCGGCGTGGTTCGTCGGCTACACGCCCCAGCTGGCGACCGCCATCGACATGTACAGGATGGACGACAACGCGGAGAACAAGAACCGCAAGTTCCTGGAGATGTTCGGAACGGGCGGTCAGCAGAAGATCCACGGTTCGTCGTTCCCGTCCGAGATCTGGCACGACTACATGGAGGACGCGCTCAAGGGCGCCGAAGTCGAGCGTTTCCCCGAGCCCGAGGCCCTCGACGGCGACGCCGTCTACGGCGGCGGTCTCACCAGCCCCGAGCCGACGCCGACCGAGACCCCTTCGGAGACTCCGTCCGAGACTCCGTCCGAGACGCCCTCGGAGACCCCGTCCGAGACTCCGAAGCCCTCGGAGTCCTGCGACCGGTTCGACTGGACGTGTGACCCGACAGCCGGTCAGGACGGTGATCCGAGCAACGGGGGGACCGACACGGGCACCACGGACGGTGGTGCCACGGATGGCGGTGTGACCACCAGCCCCTCACCGCCGACAGGCGGCAACGGCAACGGCTCACAAGGAAACGGGAGCGGCGGCGGCTGGCTGGGAGGACCGGAAGGCTGACGATCCGCCCCTGAACGCGCCGAGAGGGCCGTGGCACCCGGAGGACGACTCCGGGCCACGGCCCTCGCCGTTGTCCACAGGTCGTTGTCCACAGGCCGCACGCGGGCGCGGCCCGGTACGGCAGGATGTGCTCCATGCCGAGCCCGGAGAAGACGATGCCGCAGCACGACGAGCCGCAGGTCAGTCCCACGCAGAGGGACGAGATCGCGGCTGCCGGCAGTGAGCTCATCGGGGGCCCCCTCGGCCGCTGGGCACGGGTCGGCGGCAGCCGGCTCACGCCTGTGAGGGTCGTCGCCCTGGTGGCGATCGGGATGTTCGCACTCGGCATGGTGCAGAAGATCCCCTGCTACGACTGGGCGTGGTTCCGGGGCACCAGCTCGCAGTACACGCACGCCTGCTACTCCGACATCCCGCATCTGTTCCTCGGGCGGGGCTTCGCCGACGGTCTGGTGCCGTACTTCGACCGGCTGGACGGCGACATGGAGTACCTCGAGTACCCCGTGCTGACGGGACTGTTCATGCAGGTCGCCGCGTGGCTCACCCCGTCAGGCGGATCCGTCCAGCACCGCGAGCAGATCTACTGGATGGTCAATGCGGGCATGCTGATGATCTGCGCCGCGATCATCGCCGTGTGCGTCGCGCGGACCCAGCGCCGCAGGCCGTGGGACGGCCTGCTGGTGGCCCTGGCACCGGCGTTCGCCCTGACCGCCACCATCAACTGGGACCTGCTGGCGGTCGCTCTCACCGCGGCGGCGATGCTCATGTGGTCACGCGGGCGTGCGCTGGCCTTCGGCCTCCTGATCGGGCTCGCCACGGCGGCCAAGCTGTACCCGGTGCTCCTCCTGGGGCCCCTGCTGGTGCTGTGCTGGCGGGCCGGCAGGTACCGGGAGTACGGGACGGCGTTCCTCGGTGCGGCGGGGGCCTGGCTGGTGGTGAACCTGCCCGTGATGCTCCTGGCGCCCGAGGGGTGGAAGAAGTTCTACACGTTCAGCCAGGAGCGGCAGGTCGACTTCGGTTCCTTCTGGCTGGTCATCACGCAGCGCACGGGCGAGTCGATCGAGGTCGACACGGTCAACACCTATGCGACGTTGCTGATGCTGCTGGCCTGCGCCGGTATCGCCGGGCTGGCCCTCACCGCCCCCCGGAGACCGCGGTTCGCGCAGCTCGCCTTCCTGGTCGTGGCGGCGTTCGTCCTGACCAACAAGGTCTACTCGCCGCAGTACGTGCTGTGGCTGATCCCCCTGGCGGTGCTGGCCCGGCCGCGCTGGCGGGACTTCCTGATCTGGCAGGCCTGCGAGGTCATGTACTTCCTGGGCATCTGGATGTACCTCGCGTACACGACGAGCGGGGACAAGCACCAGGGCCTTCCGCCGGAGGGCTACCAGCTGGCGATCGCCCTGCACCTGCTGGGCACGCTCTACCTGTGCGCCGTGGTCGTACGGGACGCCCTCATGCCCGAGCGGGACGTGGTGCGGCAGGACGGGTCGGACGACCCGTCCGGCGGCGTTCTCGACAGGGCCCCGGACGTCTTCGTGCTCGGCCAGGCAGCCCATCCGCCGCGGCATGCGGCGCACGCCGTGGAGGGACCGCGGGTGGAGTGGGGCACGACCGGCCCGGCGACCCGCTGAGCGGGCCGCGGCGCCCGTCCCGGGGGCCTCGGGTCATCGGAGTGGCCCCCGGGGGCCGGACCGCGGCTAGCGGTCGACCAGACGGTCGAACTGGGTGGTCGTGTGGCGCAGGTGGGCGACCAGTTCGTCCCCGACCTTCGGCTCCGTCGAATCGGCGGGGACGAAGAGGATCGAGACCTGCATGTGCGGGGGCTCGGCGAACCACCGCTGCTTGCCCGCCCAGACGAACGGCGACAGGTTGCGGTTGACGGTCGCCAGACCGGCGCGGGCGACGCCCTTGGCGCGCGGCATGACGCCGTGCAGCGCCTTGGGGGCCTCCAGGCCCACACCGTGCGAGGTGCCGCCGGCGACGACCACCAGCCAGCCGTCCGAGGCGGCCTTCTGCTGGCGGTATCCGAAGCGGTCGCCCTTGACGACGGGGGTCACGTCGAGGACGGCACCCCGGTACTCGGTGGCCTCGTGGTCGCCGAGCCACAGCCGGGTGCCGATCCGCGCACGGAAGCGGGTCTGCGGGAACTGCTGCTGCAGCCGCGCGAGTTCGTCGGCCCGCAGATGGCTCACGAACATGGTGTGCAGGGGCAGCCGCGCGGTCCGCAGCCGGTCCATCCAGCCGATGACCTCTTCCACCGCGTCGGAGCCGTCCGTGCGGTCCAGGGGCAGATGGAGGGCGAAGCCCTCCAGCCGCACGTCCTCGATCGCGGAGTGCAGTTGGTTCAGGTCGTGCTCCGAGACGCCGTGCCGCTTCATCGAGCTCATGCACTCGATGACGACCCGCGCGCCGACCAGGGCGTGCACGCCGTCGACGGACGAGACCGAGCGGATGACGCGGTCGGGCAGCGGCACCGGTTCCTCACCGCGGCGGAAGGGCGTGAGCACGAGGAGGTCGCCCCCGAACCAGTCCTTGATCCGAGCCGCCTCGTAAGTGGTGCCCACGGCGAGCATGTCCGCGCCGAAACGGGTCACCTCCTCGGCGAGACGCTCGTGACCGAACCCGTAGCCGTTGCCCTTGCAGACCGGCACGAGCCCCGGGAACTGGTCGATCACGGACTTCTGGTGCGCCCGCCAGCGCGCGGTGTCGACGTAGAGGGAGAGCGCCATGGCCGGGTCCGGAACCTTTCTGGTGGCAGCGGTGTATCAGAGGTGTGAGCGAGGTTGCGGCAGGATCAGCGGCGCGACATGTACATGTCGAGCGCCTTGTGCAGAAGCTTGTTGAGCGGGAAGTCCCATTCGCCGACGTACTCGACGGCCTCGCCGCCGGTGCCGACCTTGAACTGGATCAGCCCGAAGAGGTGGTCGGACTCGTCGAGCGAGTCGCTGATGCCGCGCAGGTCGTAGACGGTGGCACCCATGGCGTAGGCGTCGCGCAGCATCCGCCACTGCATCGCGTTCGAGGGCCGGACCTCGCGGCCGATGTTGTCGGAGGCGCCGTAGGAGTACCAGACGTGGCCGCCGACGACGAGCATCGTCGCCGCCGAGAGGTTCACCCCGTTGTGCCGGGCGAAGTACAGCCGCATGCGGTTGGGGTCCTCGGAGTTCAGGACCGTCCACATACGCTGGAAGTACGAGAGCGGGCGGGGCCGGAAGCGGTCGCGCTCGGCCGTGATCTCGTACAGCCGCTGCCACTCGGCCAGGTCCTCGTAACCGCCCTGGACGACCTCGACACCGGCCTTCTCGGCCTTCTTGATGTTCCGGCGCCACAGCTGGTTGAAGCCCTTGAGCACGTCGTCGAGCGACCGGTTGGCCAGCGGGACCTGGTAGACGTACCGCGGCTGCACGTCGCCGAAGCCGGCGCCGCCGTCCTCCCCCTGCTGCCAGCCCATCTTGCGGAGCCGGTCCGCGACCTCGAAGGCGCGGGGCTCGATGTGGCTCGCCTCCACGTCCCGCAGGCGCTTCACGTCCGGGTCCTGGATGCCCGCCTTGATCGCCGGAGCGTCCCAGCGGCGGATCACGACCGGCGGACCCATCTTCACGGAGAAGGCGCCCTGGTTCTTGAGGTGCGCCAGCATCGGCTGGAGCCAGTCGTCCAGGTTGGGGGCGTACCAGTTGATCACCGGGCCCTCGGGGAGATAGGCCAGGTAGCGCTTGATCTTGGGGAGCTGGCGGTACAGCACGAGGCCGACGCCGACGAGCTCCCCGCTCTTGTCGAACCAGCCGAGGTTCTCGGAGCGCCACTCGGTCTTGACGTCCGCCCATGCCGGGACCTGGCAGTGACTCGCCGAAGGCAGGCTCTGGATGTACGCCAGATGCTGCTCTCGGCTGATGGTCCTCAGGGTCAGGCTCATGCGGGGCGCTCCTCGGCTGGTGTGTCCCCATGGGTCAGGGGCTCCGGCTCTCGCGCCGAAGCCTACTGGGCCCGGGAAGCGCCCCGCGTGTGCGCGTGGGGAGGGCTAGTAGCCGATCAGGCCGCCGAAGAGGCCACCGTGTGCCATTCCGAGGAAGAAGCCGACGGCCGAGGCCCCCAGCCCGATGACCAGAAGGAAGCGTTCCCGGGTGGTGGCCGAGATGAACTGGCCGTACGCGCCCGTGAGGATCCCGATGAGCCCGGACCAGGAGCTGAGCAGGTGGAGGCTGTGGAACTGCGCCGTCACGAAGGCCACCACACCCAGGACCAGGGTCACGGCCATCAGCGTGTCCTGGAGTGGATGGGGCTTGCCGTCCGTGGCGAGGAGAGAGCCGGTGGGATTCGGTTGCGATTGCGCCATGAAGCACCTCCTGGCATTCCCGGAGGGCGGCGCACTGTGACGCCGCCCACACCCGATGCGTACAGGGTGCGGTGGGCGGACGCCGGATTTCAACCGGAAGCGGGTGGACGGGTACTGTGTAGCGTCTGCACCGGTGTCTGCCCAGGCCGGCTCTCGATACCTCGCCCTCCCGGATCGACGGCGAGGCCGATTGTCAGAGTCGCCTGATTTACTGCGTAGGCATCGATGCTCAACGCATCACGACCCTCCTGCCACGGAACGACCGTGGCCGCTGAGTCCAAAGGAGGTGGGTTCCACATGCGTCACTACGAGGTGATGGTCATCCTCGACCCCGATCTCGAGGAGCGTGCTGTCTCCCCGCTGATCGAGAACTTCCTCTCCGTCGTCCGTGAGGGCAACGGAAAGGTGGAGAAGGTCGACACCTGGGGCCGTCGTCGTCTCGCTTACGAGATCAAGAAGAAGCCCGAGGGCATCTACTCGGTCATCGACCTGCAGGCCGAGCCTGCGGTCGTCAAGGAGCTCGACCGCCAGATGAACCTGAACGAGTCGGTCCTCCGGACCAAGGTCCTCCGTCCCGAGACCCACTGAGCACCTAGCTCAGAGGTCATCGGGTTCGAGTAGCAGCAAGCAGCCAGAAGCAATCCCGCCGAGAGGTTCACCCATGGCAGGCGAGACCGTCATCACGGTCGTCGGCAATCTCGTCGACGACCCCGAGCTGCGCTTCACCCCGTCCGGTGCGGCGGTCGCGAAGTTCCGTGTCGCGTCCACCCCCCGCACCTTCGACCGTCAGACCAACGAGTGGAAGGACGGCGAGAGCCTCTTCCTCACCTGCTCGGTCTGGCGTCAGGCGGCGGAGAACGTCGCCGAGTCGCTCCAGCGAGGCATGCGCGTCGTCGTGCAGGGCCGGCTGAAGCAGCGGTCCTACGAGGACCGTGAGGGAGTCAAGCGCACGGTCTACGAGCTGGACGTCGAGGAAGTCGGCCCCAGCCTCAAGAACGCCACGGCCAAGGTCACCAAGACCACCGGTCGCGGTGGCCAGGGCGGCTACGGCGGTGGCCAGCAGCAGGGCGGCAGCTGGGGCGGCGGTCCCGGCGGCGGCCAGCAGCAGGGCGGCGGCGGTGCTCCCGCCGACGACCCCTGGGCCAGCAGCGCGCCGGCCGGCGGTCAGCAGCAGCAGGGCGGCGGCGGTGGCGGCTGGGGCGGCGGCTCCGGCGGCGGCTACTCGGACGAGCCTCCTTTCTAGGGGCCGGCCCCTCAGGGGAGCGGTTCCCGGGAGAGCTCGTACTCCCACTTCTTGATCACACAGGAGATACACCATGGCGAAGCCGCCTGTGCGCAAGCCGAAGAAGAAGGTCTGCGCTTTCTGCAAGGACAAGGTCACGTACGTGGACTACAAGGACACGAACATGCTGCGGAAGTTCATTTCCGACCGCGGCAAGATCCGTGCCCGCCGCGTGACCGGCAACTGCACGCAGCACCAGCGTGACGTCGCCACGGCCGTCAAGAACAGCCGTGAGATGGCGCTGCTGCCCTACACGTCCACCGCGCGCTAAGGGAAGGGTGACCGAAACATGAAGATCATCCTCACCCACGAGGTGTCCGGTCTCGGCGCTGCCGGCGACGTCGTCGACGTCAAGGACGGCTACGCTCGCAACTACCTGGTCCCGCGCGGTTTCGCGATCCGCTGGACCAAGGGTGGCGAGAAGGACGTCGCGCAGATCCGCCGCGCCCGCAAGATCCACGAGATCGCGACCATCGAGCAGGCCAACGAGATCAAGGCCCGCCTCGAGGGCGTGAAGGTGCGTCTGGCCGTTCGCTCCGGCGACGCCGGCCGTCTGTTCGGCTCCGTCACCCCGGCTGACATCGCTTCGGCGATCAAGTCCGCCGGTGGCCCGGAGGTCGACAAGCGCCGTGTCGAGCTCGGTGCGCCGATCAAGACCCTGGGCTCGCACCAGGTGTCCGTGCGTCTGCACCCCGAGGTTGCCGCGAAGCTCGGCGTCGAGGTCGTCGCCGCCTGAGCGACTGCCCGCAGAGCAGCATGAGAGGGCCGCACCCGCCAGGGTGCGGCCCTCTTGCCGTTCCGAGGGCGCCGTTACGGTGCCGAGGGCGGCTCCGTCGTCGAGCGCATCGGAAGACGGCCCTGGAGGCGTTTCACGTGAAACTCCGCTCGTCAGCGCGTGGCCCCTGTCACGATCCAGCGGCCGGAGCGGGCCCGCAGCCACAGGGTCGCCATCCGGACCGTCATCATCAGGCCCATGGCCCCCCAAAGGGCGGTGAGCCCGCCGCCGAGGGCCGGCACCAGGAGGGCGACCGGCGCGAACACCGCGAGCGTGATGAGCATGGCTCCGGCCAGATAGGGGCCGTCACCGGCGCCCATCAGCACACCGTCGAGGACGAACACCACACCTGCGATGGGCTGGGAGATGGCCACCACGAGCAGGGCCGGCAGCAGGGTGTCCTTGACCGTGGGGTCGCTGGTGAAGAGGGGGATGAAGAGCGGACGCGCCACCACGATCAGAAGTCCGATCACCACGCCCGAGGCGATTCCCCACTCCACCATGCGTCGGCATGCCGCACGTGCCCCTACGGGGTCGTCGGCGCCCAGATAGCGGCCGATGATGGCCTGCCCGGCGATCGCGATCGCGTCCAGGGCGAAGGCCGTGAGGCTCCAGAGGGCGAGGATGATCTGGTGCGCGGCGATGCTCGTGTCACTCATACGGGCCGCAACGGCGGTGGCGATCAGCAGGACGGCTCGCAGCGAGAGCGTACGGATCAGCAGCGGTACACCCGCCTGGGCGCTCGCCCGTATCCCCCCGGCGTCCGGCCGCAGGGAGGCGCCGTGGCGATGTGCGCCCCGGATGACGACCACGAGATAGGCGGCAGCCATTCCGCACTGGGCGATGACCGTGCCCCAGGCGGAGCCGGCGATGCCGAGGCCGGCGCCGTAGACGAGACCGAGGTTGAGGGCCGCATTCGCGGCGAAGCCGCCGATCGCCACGTAGAGGGGGGTACGGGTGTCCTGGAGACCGCGCAGCACCCCGGTGGCGGCCATGACCACGAGCATGGCGGGGATGCCGAAGCTCGAGATGCGCAGATAGGTAATCGCGTACGGAGCCGCCGTGTCGGAGGCACCGAAGACGTCGACCAGCCAGGGTGCCGAGGGCAGTGTGACGGCGACGACCGCTATGCCGAGCAGGAGGGCCAGCCAGATGCCGTCCATGCCCTGGCGGATCGCAGCGCTCAGATCGCCCGCGCCCACGCGGCGCGCGACTGCGGCAGTGGTGGCATAGGCGAGGAAGACGAAGACGCTGACCGCGGTCATCAGAAGCGCAGCCGCGATGCCCAGCCCTGCGAGTTGCGGGGTGCCGAGGTGGCCCACGATCGCACTGTCGACCATCACGAACAGGGGCTCCGCGACGAGCGCTCCGAAGGCGGGGACGGCGAGCGCGATGATCTCGCGATCATGTCGGCGGCGGCTGGATCTCGACGTCGCGGGAGCCTGTGTCATGCGCACCAATCTAATCTTCCACAGGTAAGCGATGCAATGAGTTTGTGATCCTTACCGAATCATGGGGCGGGGCTTCTGCTGTGCGCCGTTTGTTCTGATCTTGATCCGGCTGGGGAAGTTTTTCTCCCCCACAGCCGGTGGACGGAAAACGTGCAGGTCAGGCCCCATGCGAAATGGGACGTATGACTTTGTCCACAGTGCTGTCCCCCGCTCCGTGCACAGGTTCCGCGGGGTTCTCCACAGCATCCGCTCCGTCGTCCACACGGCCTGTGGATAACCAGATTGGCTGACGGTGCCGACGGCCCTACCGTGGACCGGCGCCCGATGTGCCGCGAAGCGGAATCGGGCCTGCCGTGTTGTCAGTGCCGTGTCCTAAAAAGAGTGCCACGCAGAGGTCCGCGGAGCGGACGGGAGGAGGTGGCCGGTGAGCGTTCCCGAGCCCCTTGACGAGCCCTGGACCGACATCGGTCCGGGTGACCGTCTCCCCGTCTCCCGCCCCCGCCGAGGTGAGGGCCGCGGACGTGGCGGCCGGGACGAGCAGCACGAGCGCGGCAGGGAGAGCGTCGCCTGGGACGACGGATCCCCGGGCTTCGAGCGGGTCCCCCCGCAGGACCTCGACGCCGAGCAGTCCGTCCTCGGCGGCATGCTGCTGTCCAAGGACGCCATCGCCGACGTCGTCGAGATCATCAAGGGCCATGACTTCTACCGGCCGGCGCACGAGACCGTCTACCAGGCGATTCTCGATCTCTACGCCAAAGGCGAGCCCGCCGACCCCATCACCGTAGCCGCCGAGCTGACCAAGCGCGGTGAGATCACCCGGGTCGGTGGCGCCTCCTATCTGCACACGCTCGTCCAGTCGGTCCCGACGGCGGCGAACGCCTCGTACTACGCGGAGATCGTGCACGAGCGTGCCGTGCTGCGACGCCTGGTCGAAGCGGGCACGCGCATCACGCAGATGGGATACGCGGCAGACGGCGACGTAGACGAGATCGTCAACTCGGCGCAGGCGGAGATCTACGCGGTCACCGAGCAACGCACCAGCGAGGACTATCTGCCGCTCGGCGACATCATGGAGGGCGCGCTCGACGAGATCGAGGCGATCGGCTCCCGAAGTGGCGAGATGACCGGGGTCCCGACCGGGTTCACCGACTTCGACTCGCTCACCAACGGCCTGCATCCCGGCCAGATGATCGTCATCGCCGCTCGTCCCGCGATGGGCAAGTCGACGCTCGCGCTGGACTTCGCACGGGCCGCGTCGATCAAGAACAATCTGCCGAGCGTGATCTTCTCCCTCGAGATGGGGCGCAATGAGATCGCCATGCGTCTGCTGTCCGCCGAGGCGCGCGTCGCCCTCCACCACATGCGCTCCGGCACGATGACGGACGAGGACTGGACCCGGCTCGCCCGCCGGATGCCCGATGTCTCCCAGGCGCCCCTCTACATCGACGACTCCCCGAACCTGTCGATGATGGAGATCCGTGCGAAGTGCCGGCGCCTCAAGCAGCGCAACGACCTGAAGCTCGTCGTCATCGACTATCTGCAGCTGATGCAGTCCGGTGGCTCCAAGCGGGCCGAGAGCCGTCAGCAAGAGGTCTCGGACATGTCGCGAAACCTCAAGCTGCTGGCCAAGGAGCTGGAGCTCCCGGTGATCGCCCTCTCGCAGCTGAACCGTGGTCCCGAGCAGCGTACGGACAAGAAGCCGATGGTCTCGGACCTGCGTGAGTCCGGCTCCATCGAGCAGGACGCGGACATGGTCATCCTGCTGCACCGTGAGGACGCCTACGAGAAGGAGTCGCCGCGTGCGGGCGAGGCGGACCTGATCGTCGCCAAGCACCGAAACGGTCCGACCGCGACCATCACGGTCGCGTTCCAGGGCCACTACTCGCGCTTCGTCGACATGGCACAGACCTGACGGCGATGCCCTCGAGGGCTCGGGTGAACCGGCACGTGCCACTACGGTGGGCCAATGGCGTCGATCAAGCAGTTCCAAGTCACCTTCGACTGCGCAGAACCGGAGCGCGTCGCTCGCTTCTGGTGCGAGGTGTTGGGGTACGTCGTACCGCCGCCTCCGGAGGGGTTCGCCACCTGGGACGATTTCAATCGCTCGCTGCCGCCTGAGCATCAGGATTCGGCGTTCGCGTGCATTGATCCCTCAGGCGTGGGCCCGCGACTGTTCTTCCAGCGCGTTCCCGAGAGCAAGGTCGTCAAGAACCGGGTTCATCTGGACGTGCGTGTCGGCACGGGACTCGTGGGTGAGGAGCGCCTGGCCGCACTCGAGGCCGAATGCGCACGCCTGCTCGAACTCGGTGCGGTACGCGTGCGCCTCCTGCTCGCCGATGGTGTCAACGAGTCGTGCATCGTGATGCAGGACATCGAGGGCAACGAGTTCTGTCTCGACTGACTCAGGAGCGGGGTGCGGTCGACCCCGACCGGGCGGTCGGATAGATCTGGTGCATGACCTCACCTTTCGCATCGCTGCTGCCGAGCACGGAGCGCGCCCTGCTGCACCGTGTCGCCGTCGCCCAGTCCGAAGGGCGGACGCCCTCGCTCGTCGGGGCGGTCGCCCGGGACGGGCGCCCCGCCTGGAGCGGGGCCCGCAGCTGCACCGAGGGACATGAGCCGGACGCGGACACCCAGTACCGCATCGGGTCCCTCACCAAGACGTTCACCGCCGTGCTCGTGCTGAGACTGCGGGACGAAGGGCTGCTGGATCTGAACGATCCGCTGGACAAGTACCTTCCGGGAACCGCCGTGGGCGGGGCGACCATCGCCCAACTCCTGTCGCACAGCGCGGGACTTGCGGCCGAGAGCCCCGCCCCGTGGTGGGAGCGCACGCCCGGCTCGCTTCGCCCGGAGCTGGCCGATGTGCTCGGAGAGCAGCCCCTGCTGCATCCGTCCGGTCGTCGGCATCACTACTCCAACACCGGCTACACACTGCTGGGTTCGCTGATCGAGGCGGTGCGCGGGAAGCCGTGGAAGGAGGTGCTGCGGTGTGAACTCCTGGAGCCGCTGGGGATGCACCGTACGACCTGCGACCCCCAGGACCCTCACGCGCGTGGTTGGGCGGTGCATCCGTGGGCGGATGTGGTGATGCCCGAACCGGTCGAGGATCTGGGACTGATGGCTCCGGCCGGGCAGCTCTGGTCGACCGCCGCGGACCTCTGCCGGTTCGCCGGATTTCTCACCGAGGGCGATGAACGGGTGCTGAGCGCGGACTCCGTGCGCGAGATGCGGACGCCGTCGGCCCCTGCGGAGCCCGGGGACTGGGACGGCACCTATGGGCTCGGTCTTCAGATCGTCCGGAGGAACGGGCGCACGCTCTTCGGCCACACCGGATCGCTGCCCGGATTCGTCGCCTGCCTGTGGGTGGACGCGGAGGAGGGCGTGGCCGCGACCGTGCTCGCCAACGCGACGTCAGGGCCCACGCCGGCCGCCGCGGCGGCGGATCTCGTCCGCATCGTGGTGGAGGCGGAGCCCCGCTTCCCGGAGCCCTGGCGTCCGATGCCGGAGGTGGACGAGGCGCTGCTGGAACTGACGGGCGCCTGGTACTGGGGGACTTCCGCCTTCGGCCTGAAGCTCGTCGAGGACCGGGGCATCGAGCTGTACCCGCTGTCGGGCCAGGGCCGGGGCTCGCGTTTCCGCGCCCGAACCGACGGGACATGGACCGGATTGGACGGGTACTTCGCGGGTGAAACGCTGCGCGCGGTGCGCCGGCCGGAGGGGCGGCTGATCCATCTCGATCTGGGCTCCTTCGTCTTCACCCGGGAGCCCTACGATCCGGCTGCCGAGGTGCCCGGCGGTGTGGACGAAGAGGGCTGGCGCGGCCTGCCCCTGTGACGGTCGGCTTCCGCACACCGTGGCCGGGCGTGTTCCGTCGTCTCGCGCAGCTGGGGCCGTTTCACGTGAAACGCCGTTCCCCCTCAGGGGCGGGCCGGTACCCAGGGGCGCGGGGCTGCGCGGAGTGAGCTGCCCGACCGGCCGCTGCGACACAGCCGGGGAGGTCTCGCCCGGGCGGGACCGAGGCCTCCCGCTACGGATCGTGCCGTCGGACTGGGGGGAGGCCCGGTCGGGGGGTCTGTGCGAGAGCAGGGGGCCGCCGGGGGCGTCAGAGCACCCGCTTGAAGCCCACGTGCGAGGCCTCGAAGCCCAGACGCTCGTAGAAGCGGTGGGCGTCGGTACGGGAGGCGTCGGACGTCAGCTGAACCAGGTGGCAGTCGTGCCGGCGCGACTCCTCGACCGCCCACTCGATGAGCTGCGTGCCGAGCCCGCTGCCCCGCTCGTCGGCGTGGATCCGCACCGCTTCGATGATCGAGCGGGTGGCGCCTCGGCGGGAGAGCCCGGGAATGATCGTGAGCTGCAGGGTGCCGACGGTACGTCCGTCTCGTTCGGCGACCACGAGATGCTGGTTCGGGTCGTCCGCGAGGCGTGCGAAAGCGGCCAGGTAGGGGGCCGGGTCGTCGAGTGATTCACGTTGCGCGCCCAGCGGGTCGTCGGCGAGCATCGCCACGATCGCGGGGATGTCGGACGGGGAAGCGGGCCGTATCTGCAGTTCGCTCATGATCCGCACCCTATGCGCCTGCGAGGGCCGAACGGCTGCCCGATCCTTCAGACGGCGGTGGCTGCCGGTGCCGGAACCGTGGAAGGGGAAATCTTCAGCTCCTCGACCGCCCGGACGAGCGGAGCCAGCTCGGGGTCTCTGGCTGCCTCGTCGAGCGCCTCGCGCAGCGCACCGTCGTTCGTCGGCCGGGCCGCGGCGAGCAGCTCCAGGCCGGCCTCCGTGACATCGGTGTAGATGCCGCGGCGGTCGGTGTCGCACAGATAGCGGCTGAGCAGCCCACGGTCCTCGAGCCGGGTGACGAGGCGGGTCGTGGCGCTCTGGCTGAGCACGACGGCGTCGGCGACCTGCTTCATCTGGAGGTGGCCGCCCGGACCGCTGTGCTGACGGCTCAGTACGTCCAGCAGCGAGTACTCGCGGACGCTCAGATCGTGCTGCGTCTGGAGAGCCCGCTCGATGTGGCCCTCGATCCTGCCGTGCAGCAGCGAGAGCGCGCACCAGCTCTGGGCGAGTGCGGTGAGTGCCGGGTCCGTCGCTGTCATTGATGTCTCCTCCGTCCGCGGAGCGTCCGTGCGGGCCGGGGCTCGGCCCCTGCGGAGTGGCGCGCGCCTCCAAGAGTAGACGACAAACGCAATAGCCCGCGCTTGCAATTAAATGCGCCTGCAATTATTGTCGACGCTCGTAAGGCGCACGCGCAATCTTCCAAGAAGGTGAATCCCCATGCCGCTCGCCCTCCTCGCCCTCGCCATCGGGGCATTCGGTATCGGAACCACCGAATTCGTGATCATGGGCTTGCTGCCCGAGGTCGCGAACGACTTCCAGGTCTCGATCCCGACCGCCGGCTTCCTCGTGACCGGGTACGCCCTCGGGGTGGTCCTGGGCGCACCCCTGATGACCGTCCTCGGCACCAAGGTCTCCCGCAAGCGGATGCTGATGCTGCTGATGGGCCTCTTCATCGTGGGCAACGTGCTCTCGGCCCTCGCCCCCGCCTTCGGCCTGATGCTCGCTGGCCGGGTGGTGGCCTCGCTCGCCCACGGGGCCTTCTTCGGTATCGGCTCGGTCGTCGCGGCCGATCTGGTGGCCCCCGAGAAGAAGGCCGGCGCCATCGCGATGATGTTCACCGGCCTGACCGTCGCCAATGTCGTCGGCGTCCCGCTGGGCACGTTCATCGGGCAGAGCATCGGCTGGCGGGCCACGTTCCTGATCGTGGCGGGGCTCGGGGTGCTCGGGCTCGCGGGCGTCGCCAAGCTGGTTCCGGAACAGCCCAGGCCCGAGGGGGTACGGCTGCGTCACGAGATGGCCGCCTTCCGCAATGTCCAGGTACTGCTGGCCATGGCGATGACCGTGCTCGGTTTCGGCGGCGTCTTCGCCGCGATCACCTACATCACGCCGATGATGACCGAGGTCGCCGGCTTCGCCGATTCCTCCGTGACCTGGCTGCTCGTTCTCTTCGGCCTGGGCATGGTCGGCGGCAACCTGATCGGCGGGAAGTTCGCCGACCGGGCGCTGATGCCGCTGCTCTACGTCTCGCTCGGCGCCCTCGCGCTGGTGCTGGCCCTGTTCACCGTCACCGCCCAGAACAAGATCGCGGCGGCCGTCACGATCGTGCTCGTCGGCGGGCTGGGTTTCGCCACCGTGCCGCCGCTCCAGAAGCGGGTCCTGGACCAGGCTTCGGGGGCGCCCACACTGGCCTCGGCCGTCAACATCGGCGCCTTCAACCTCGGCAACGCCCTTGCGGCCTGGCTCGGCGGCATCGTCATCGCGGCCGGTCTCGGCTTCACCGCCCCGAACTGGGTGGGCGCGCTTCTCGCCGGTTCGGCGCTGGTACTGGCGGTGCTCTCCAGCGCCCTTGAGCGCCGGGACGTCCGACGGGACAGCCGCGTGGTCGCGGGTTCGGCCACCTCGGAGCCGGCCCCGGTCGCCGCGGCTCCTCACTGAGTCACACGAGGCGACCACCGGAGCCCTCACGGATTCCGGCCGGCGCCCGGGACCGAGACGCGACCTCATCACCGAAAGCAAGCACCAGGAGAACACCATGACCACCACCGCAGCCACCGCCGTCGCTCCGCTGACGATCCAGGACGCCGAGGCCCTCGTCGAGGCCGCCCGTGCCGCCGCCGAGGCGGACGGTGCGACCGTCGCGATCACGGTTCTGGACGCCGGGGGCCATCCCCTGGCCTTCCGCCGGGACGACCAGGCCGTGCTCATCGCCGGTGAGACCAGCAACCGCAAGGCCTACACGGCCCTCCAGCTGGATGCGCCCACGGCGGACCTCGTGGACGCGGTCCTGCCGGGCGGCCCCTTCCACACCCTGCCGACCGCCCTCGACCGCCCGCTCCTCTTCATCGCGGGCGGTGTCCCGGTGCGGCGGGACGGTCGCCTCATCGGGGCGATCGGTGTCGGCGGAGGCGCCCCGGAGCAGGACCACGGTTTCGCGACGGCGGCGCTGGAGGCACTCGCCGGCTGAGCCTGCCGGAGAGGCCCCGGGCGGACGTGTGTGCCGGTCCGCCCGGGGCTCAGCCCGCAGCGACCGTCAGAGGTGCGAAACGGCGGGTCCAGTCGCCCGGGAGAGCGGGAACACCGCGGAGCATCACGGCATTGAAGGCGATCGGCTCGAGGCCGTTCGCCTTCACCCATGTGAGCAGCTCCTCGTGCCGCACATCGATGTCGGTGCGCAGGGGACGTTCCGTCCCCGCGGCGAGCGAGGCGATCAGGGACTTGGCCGTGTCCGTGTCCCGTGCGATCAACGGGCCGACGACGTGGGTCTCCATGTTCGGCCAGGCCGCGGCATACCCCGTGAGGACGCCGTCGGTCTCCGCGACCCTCAACTGGTCGGCGAATGCGGGGAGTCGGGCGAGCATGTGCGTACGGTCCACGCCGAACACCTCCGCGTCCAGCCGGAGGATCGCCGGGAGGTCCTCCGCGGTGGCCGGCCGGGTCACGTGCCGGGGCGCCGGACCCGACAGGCGGAAGCGCCCCCTGACCATCTCGGCGCGGCCGGCATGGGTGAAGCCCAGTTCCTCGTACAGCGGCCGGCCGTTCGGCGTGGCATGCAACGTCAGGGGAGTCCCGGCGGCTTCCGCGAGCACATGCCGCATCAGCCGGCGCCCGACACCTCGCCGGGCGTGCCGCTCGGCCACGAGCACCATGCCGAGGGCGGAGAGTTCCGGGCCGTACGAGGTCACCACGCACGCCGCGACGAGACCCTTGGCATCGGGGTCGTCGATGCCGTAGCCGGTGCCGGCCGCGAGCAGGAGTCCCCATTTGTGCTCCTCACGTGGCCATCCCCGGTCCTCCGAGAGGTTCGCGCAGGCCTGCAGGTCCGCAGGAGTCAGACGGCGGACGGGGAGCTCGTTGAGCGGAGTCGGCATGAGGTCAGGCTGTCTGACGCAGTGATCTTTCGTCCACCGTTTTCGTCGAAGTGGCCCGGCCCGGCATGCGCCGGCCTCGGCGCGTCTTCCCCCAGGGCTTGAGCACGGAGATCGCGGTCATGAAGACGTAGGCGCACAGCGAGACGACGGGGGCGGCCAGCAGGCCGGTGGTATCGGACACGGGCAGCCCCGCGGCGGCCTGCTCGGCCGCCGCGTTCACCCCCGGGCGGAGCGAGAGCGCGGTGAGTCCGGTCGTCGTCAGGGTCAGCCAGAACTTGGTCCAGACCCAGCGATAGCGGGCCAGGCCCCAGGGTGTCCCCAGGGAGAGCAGCAGCCCACTGCCGAGGGTGAGCAGAGCGACGGGGATCATCAGCCAGTTCGCGAAGACGGCCATCGAACGGTAGGAGGCCTCGGCGGCGGTCGGTGAACCGGAGACCACCGCGGCAACGCTCAGCCCCAGCAGGCCGAGCGAGAGTCCGAGCCAGCCCGCGGACGCCGACACATGGAGGACGAGGAGTGCTCGCCGAGCGGGGCGTTTGAGTGGTTTCACGTGAAACACCGTGCACCTCGCGCGTCGTCTTCGCGTCTGACGAGGGGAGTAGCCGGGGGTACTCGCCTCGGTGTACACGGCGAGCACGATTCCGTCGCCAGGACATCGGAGAACCGAAGCGCATGTGCCGTCCGGGGTTCATGTGCGTCGGCCATTCCGTCCATCGCCTTGGGCGACCCGTCCGCATTCACGTGCTACGAAGTGCGTGAAGGTCGCGAAGGGGCTCTGTGCAGAGATCGGGATGATGGCTGAACGGCCCTGTCGTCCCTGCCGATTCGGTGCCCGGTGTGCAGATCTTTGCCGTGGTGACCGTTGCGGAGGCGGTGAATGCGGACCATCATCTGTCCGGGCTCGCCACACCACACCGGACGGGACGCGATCTGCTGGAGGCCTGCGAACTGGTGCGATTCCATTGCTGGTTTCGGGTGCGGGGACATACCCGCCGAGACCCGAGTCCTGGCCGCGTAAACGGACATGGGTGCGATGCAGCCTAACGGGAAAGCGGGTGGGGATACCCGGACTTTCCGCTCTTTGTCCGCTGCCGCGCAGGAGCTGGCATGCTGCGAAGACGAGCGCTGCGGGCAACGTCACCATCCGGTCCCACTCGCCCGAATCCCATAATCGCGAAGGCTAATGTGGGCGGGCACGAGTCATTGAGAGCAGAGCGGGGAAATCGAGGCACCTTCCGGACCAGCGGAAGTGCGCAGACCGACCGAGAGATGTTCGAGGCGAGGCACACAATGGACGCTCCGACCACCACGTCGGCCGACAACGGGACCTCAGGTGAGAACGGCGCGAGGGGCGGGGGAGGCTGGTTCACCCCCCGGAAGCAGCCTGCCGAAGGCCGTCCGGCTCCCGGAGCCGACGGCTCTGCCCGTGAAGGAGAAGAAGCGGCGGACGACGGGCGAATAGCCACTCCCAGCCGGCCGGTCGCCTCCATCCGCCCCGTCGGCACGGGTGCCGAGCGGGCGGCCGGGCCTCCGCCGCGCGGCACGACCGCCCCGCAGACGCGCACCGCCCCAGGACCGCAGACGCCTCCACAGGCCGCGACGCCGCGTGGGACGCCCGCTCCGCCGGCCGCTCCGTACGGCAGCGGCGGCGCCGTACACGGGGCGCCCACCCCTTACGGGAACACCGCCCCGCACCACGGCACGTCCCCCCGGCACACCGCCCCGCCGCACGGCGGCGCCGCGCCTCACCAGGGCGTCCCGCCCCAGCAGGGCGTCCCGCCCCAGCACCCGCACCACACCGCCCCGTACCACGGCGGCGCCGCCCAGCACCCCGGGCCCGACCCCGCTGCCGGTGACGGCACGCGCACCACCGGTCTGTTCCCCGGAGTCTCCGACGAGAAGGCGTCGCCCGACGCGATCCTCATCCGGCGGACCATGGAGGAGATCGCGCCGGTCGCCGACAAGGTCACGTCCTACTTCTACGCCCTGCTGTTCGTCCGCCACCCCGATCTGCGGGCCCTCTTCCCGGCCGCCATGGACACCCAGCGCGACCGGCTCCTCAAGGCGCTGCTCACTGCCGCCGAGCACATGGACAACACACCCGTCCTGGTGGACTACCTCGAACACCTCGGCCGCGGCCACCGAAAGTACGGAACCCAGCCCGCGCACTACCCGGCCGTCGGCGAGGCGCTCATCGGAGCGCTGACGCGCTACGCGACGACGACCTGGAACGAGGAGACCGAGGCGGCGTGGGTCCGCACCTACACGACGATCTCCCAGATCATGATCGACTCGGCGGCGGAGAACGAGCGGCACGCGCCCGCCTGGTGGCATGCCGAGGTGGTGTCCCACGACCTCAGAACACCGGACATCGCGGTCGTCACGGTGCGCCCCGACCAGCCGTACCCGTTCCTGGCCGGTCAGTACACGAGCCTGGAGACCCCGTGGTGGCCGAGGATCTGGCGGCACTACTCCTTCGCCGGGGCGCCCCGCTCCGACGGACTGCTCTCGTTCCATGTGAAGGCCGTCCCGGCGGGCTGGGTCTCCAACGCCCTGGTCCATCACGCCCGACCCGGTGATGTGCTCCGGCTCGGTCCGCCGGCGGGATCGATGGTCGTCGACCACACCACCGACAACGGCATGCTGTGCCTGGGCGGCGGAACCGGCATCGCGCCGATCAAGGCACTGGTCGAGGACGTCGCCGAGCACGGTGAGCGCCGTCCGGTGGAGGTGTTCTACGGGGCGCGCAGCGATCACGACCTGTACGACATCGACACGATGCTGCGGCTCCAGCAGAGCCATCCATGGCTGCAGGTACGGCCGGTCGTGGACGGCAGGGCGCAGTTGCCCGACGCGGTACTCGAGTACGGGCCGTGGAACGAGTACGACGCGTTCCTCTCCGGCCCGGTCGGGATGATCCGCAGCGGAGTGGACACTCTCAGGGGCGTCGGCATCCCCTTCGAGCGCATCCGTCACGACTCGCTCGAAGAGCTCGTGGCGGCCGCCGACTAGGGCCGCCGGCCGGTCGCGGCGGCGGGCCCCGAGAGCTCCGCCGCTCAGCCCAGATCGGGTGCGTGCATCGCCCGGACGCCCTCGATGTTGCCGTCCAGGTAGTGCCGCAGGGAGAGCGGGACGAGATGCACGGCGGCGATCCCGACGCGGCTGAAGGGGACCCGGACGATCTCGTACTCGCCGCAGGGCTCCTCCACTTCGGGGCCGTGCCGGCGGGATTCGTCCATGGCCACCAGACGGCAGACGAAGAAGTGCTGCACCTTCACACCCGAGACGCCGCCGTCCACGATGTGCTCGACGGTGTCCACGAAGCAGGGCACCACATCGACGATCTTGGCGCCGAGTTCCTCGTCCACCTCACGGTGGAGGGCCTCGACGACGGTCGTGTCCTCGGGTTCGACCCCGCCCCCCGGAGTGATCCAGTACGGATCCATGCCCGGCTTGGTGCGCTTGATCAGGACGAGGTCGTCGCCGTCGAGCAGGATGGCGCGTGCGGTGCGCTTGACCACTGGCCGTTCGGTCATGGTCAGAGAGTGGCCCACGACACCCGTTCTGAAACGCCCGTCCCCCGTGCTGTCGCCTGCCGTCACCAGGCGGCCGCGGCGCGCAACAGTTCCTCGTGCGCACGCGCGATGTGCGGCAGTGCGAGCGTGCCCGTCCGGGCGACGAGGAAGTACGTCCGCAGCGGGGGAACGGGAGGCTCCAGCAGCGCCGCCAGCCGACCGCTCGCCAGGGCGTCCAGGCAGAGATAGCGGGGCAGCACGGCGAGCCCGGCCCCGGCCGCGGCCGAATCCAGCGCCGCCCGCAGGTCGGGCGCGATGACGGCCGCCACGGCGGGCGGCGGGCTGTCGAACACCGAGGACCAGTAGCGGGAGACGAAGGGCAGGGACTCGTGGACCTCGACCACCGGCAGCTGTTCCAGCACGACGGCGCCCTTGCGCAGCAGGGCTCCGTCGCCCAGCCGGGCCGCCCAGCGCGGTGAGGCGACCAGGACGTGCTCCTCGTCGCAGAGCGGGGTGGAGGCGAGCAGCCCGCCGCGCGGTCGGGCCGTGGTCACGGCCAGGTCGTGGTGTCCGGCGGCCAGGCCCTCGAGCGTCTCTTCGGCGTTGCCCGTGAACGACGTCCGCAGCGCCAGTCCCTGCGAGACGAGGGACGCCAGCGCGGGCAGCACCCGCGCGGAGGTGAACTCGGGCGGGCCGGCCAGGTGGAGGGTGCGGACGCCGGACTCCTCGTCCAGGCCCGCCTCCACGATCTCGACGAGCGCGTCCAGATGGGGGGCGGCCCGGTGGGCGAGTTCGTCGCCGACGGTCGTGGGCGTGACCCCGCGCGCCTGACGGAGGAAGAGGGGCCGCCCCAGCTGTCGTTCCAGCGTCCTTATCTGGCTGGTCACCGCGGGCTGGGAGAGTCCGAGCAGCGCGGCGGCGCGGGTGAACGAGCCGGCCCGGTGCACCGTGAGGAACGTGCGCAGCAGGGCCAGATCCATCGTCCAACTATAAATAAGTCGATAGGTCTGTGTCGCCCCTGTGATTGGACACTGACGCACAGTCAACTAGCCTTGTGCGAGCGGCTCCTGCTCCGGGACACCGTTCGCGGCGCTACGCGCGGAGTGTGCGTGGTGCCACGTGTCACCGGCCCGGGAACCGCATGCGGAAGACGGACGGTCCGAGCCATGAGGGGGGAGGCTCGGACCGTCCTTCGCGCCCGCCGCGGTCGATGTCCGCCGCGGTGGCCCGCCGGGGTCTCCGTGCGCCTCAGCCCGCCGCGGCGTCCAGCGCCCTGAGCACGTCCGCGACGAGGTCGACCGTGTCCTCCACACCCGCCGAGAAACGGATGAAGCCTTCCGCCACGGCGTCCCCGCCCCAGCGGCCCCTGCGCTCGGCGCTGGAGCGGACGCTTCCGAAGCTGGTCGCGTCGTCGACGAGCCGCGCCTCCGCGAGGAAGCGCTCGGCGTGGTCACGGTCGGGCAGCTCGAAGGAGACCACCGAGCCGAACCGGCGCATCTGCTCCGAGGCGATCTTGTGCGAGGGGTCCTCGGGCAGACCGGGGTAGCGCAGTCCGGTGACCTCCGCCCGCCCGGCCAGCGCCCGGGCCAGGGCGAGCGCGTTCGCGCACTGCCGGTCGGAGCGCAGCTGGAGCGTGGCCAGCGAGCGATGGGCCAGCCAGGCCTCCATGGGGCCCGGGATCGCACCCACGACCTTGCGCCACTGCCGTACCCGCGCCGCCGCCGCGGCGTCCCGGCAGACCACGTACCCGAGGAGCAGATCGCCGTGGCCCGTCAGGCCCTTGGTGCCGCTGGCGACCGCGAAGTCCGCGCCGAGGGCCAGCGGGCGCTGGCCCAGCGGCGTCGCGAGCGTGTTGTCGACCGCCACCACGGCGCCGCCGGCGTGCGCGGCGTCCGCGAGCCGCCGTACGTCGCACACGTCGAGCCCCGGGTTGGAGGGCGTCTCGATCCACAGCAGCTTCGCCCCGTCCAGCACGTCGAGCTGGGCGTCACCGCCGGTGGGCGCGGTCCGGACCTCGACCCCGTACTCCTCCAGCTGCTCCCGCACCAGGGGCAGGGCCTGGTAGCCGTCCTCGGGGAGCACCACCACGTCGCCCGCCCGGACCTGCGACAGCAGGACGGCGGAGACGGCGGCCATGCCCGACGCGAAGGCGACGGTCTCGACCCCGGCGTCCCCCGGTGCCTCCAGTTCACCGATGGCCTGCTCCAGCAGAGTCCAGGTGGGGTTGGAGTCGCGCCCGTAGGTGTACGGGCCCGTCGGCTCACCGGGCAGGTGGTAGTGGGCGGCGAACACCGGCCCGGGCAGGGTCGGTTCGTACTTCTGTGCCTCCGGCAGACCGGCCCGTACGGCCCGCGTTCCCTCACCCGTGCTCATGCCGCCTTCTCCTCCACCGCGTCGCGCACCGCGGCGAGCAGTCCCTCGCTCGCGGACTCCACCATGTCCAGGCACTCCTCGAAGCCGTCCGTCCCGCCGTAGTACGGGTCGGGGACGTCGAGGTCGGCACCGGCGGCCGGGTCGTACGACCGCAGCAGCCGCACCTTCGCGGCGTCCGCTGCGGTCGGCGCCAGCCGGCGCAGCTCCCGCAGATGACCCTCGTCGAGAGCGATCACCAGGTCCAGCCGGGCGAACCAGGAGGGCCGGAACTGCCGGGCGACGTGACCGGACGGGTAGCCGTGCTCCCGCAGCACGTCGACCGTGCGGGGATCGGCTCCGTCCCCCTCGTGCCAGCCGCCCGTGCCGGCGCTGTCCACGACGACGAGGCCGTCGAGTCCGGCGTCCTCCACCCGGGCCCGGAACACGGACTCGGCCATCGGCGACCGGCAGATGTTGCCGGTGCAGACGAAACAGACGGAGAAGGGCATCGTGCGTTCAGTCCTTGCCGTCGGGGAGCACCACGTTCAGCGCCCACGACACGATCGAGATGATCAATCCGCCGAGTACGGCCGTCCAGAAGCCCTCCACATGGAAGTTCAGGTCCAGGACGTCGGCGAGCCATGAGGTCAGCAGCAGCATGAGGGCGTTGACCACCAGTGTGATCAGGCCGAGCGTCAGGATGAAGAGGGGAAGCGTCAGCAGCTTGACTATCGGCTTGACGAAGAAGTTCACCAGGCCGAAGAGCAGGGCCACGATGATCAGTGTGACGGTCTTCCGGGCGGTGCTGTCGCCGGTGAGTGTGATGTCCTGGACCAGCCAGATCGCCACGGCGAGTGCCCCGGCGTTCGCGATCGTCTTGACGAGGAAATTCTTCATGTGTCTGATCGTGGCAGACGTGATCGGACCGATGGCAGGGGCGGACGGACGATGAAGGCATTCCGACTGGACGAGCTCGAGGCGGAGCGGGCCGCCAACGACGGCGCGTATCTGCAGTTCCTGCGCGAACGGAACATGTCGGTCGGGCTGTACGCGCTGGACGCGGGCGCGCTGGACCCGCAGCGGCCGCACCAGCAGGACGAGGTCTACCTCGTCGTCAGCGGCCGGGCCTCGATCACCGTCGGCACGGAGACGACCCAGGTGGGGCGGGGCAGCGTCGTCTACGTCCCCGCCGGAGTGGACCACAGGTTCCACCACATCAGCGAGGATCTCCGGGTGCTCGTCGTCTTCTCCCCGCCCGAGAGCTGACCGGCCGGCCCCGGTTTCCCTAGGGGACGGCTCAGGGGACTTCGGGGGACGCGGGCGCCCCGCGGACCGTGCTCCCGCCTCTAGCATCGACAGCAGGAGAACTCACGGAAGCGAGGTAGGACGATGGCGGTGCGGGAGATACTGAAGGGGATGCCCTGGTGGGTGAAGTGGGTCGCCATTCCCCTGATCGCCCTTGTCGTCTTCGGCGGGATGATCGCGAATCTCATCGGCTTTGTGATTTGGCTGCTGTTCAAGGTCCTGTTCTTCGTGGCGATAGTGGGCGGACTGATCTACGTCGTACGGAAGTTCATGAGCTCGTCGTCGTCGAAGGGCGACTGGTGACGGCAGGGGCCGCGGCCGCCGTGGGCACGCCGGGGGCGCGTGCGCGGCTCGGTTCGGTGGGCGTCGCGGGGCGGAAAACGGCAGGTACGTACGCCCGTTAGCCCGCGCGGGGGAATGCCGCAGGCGATCCCGGCGGCCCGTCGGGGGCTGCCATTAGAGTGGCAGTCCTCCGCCGTCCCCCGGGAATCCCCGGTCGATGACCACCGTGTTCAGCGGTTCGCACGACTTCCTGGACAGTTCCCCAAGCCGGTCTCCGGGGCAGCCCAGGCCCTCGGGGTGTGCGGCGGGCGTGCGGGGGCGGCCCCCGCACGCGGGCCCTCCGCCCGTCACCATGCCTGGGGGTGACCTTTGGCCACGGCATTGGCTACCAGTTCCGCACCCACCACCTCGCCCGCCGCTCCTACCCTGATCGGCTCGGTGCAACGGGCGCTGAGACTCATGGAGGCCGTGGCCTCCCACGCCGACGGAGCCCCCGCCAAACAGCTCGCACGCGAGGCGGGCCTGCCCCTTCCCACCGCCTACCACCTGCTGCGGACCCTTGCGCACGAGGGCTATCTGCGGCGTGAGAAGGGCGTGTTCGTCTTCGGCGAGGCCGCGGTGCGGCTCGCGATGGGCGGGGCGATGCAGAATCGTCGCACCAAGATCGAGGAATCCCTGGCGCACTGGCGGGACTCCATCGGCGTACCGGTCTATTTCGCCCTTTATCGGGAGGAGGAGATCGAACTCGTCGCCGTGGCCGACACCCCGTACGCGCCCGCGGTGGACGAATGGGCGGATTTCCGGGAAACGGGTCATGCGCACGCTCTCGGGCAGTGCCTGCTCGGTCAGCTCGACGAACGGGCCCGCAAGGACCATCTCGCCCGGCACCCCGTGGACCGGATCACGCCTTATACGGTGCGCAATCGGGGAGCTCTGCTGGAACGGCTCGGGGCGATGGGCCAGATGGAACCGGTGATCGAGCGGCAGGAATATGCCCTGGGAACGGTCTGTGCGGCTATTCCCGTCACCGTGGGCTCCACCGCCGGCGCGATGGCGATTTCCCTTCCGCTCCACCAGGAAGATCGTTTGATCCCGGCGGTCGAACAACTACGCAGTGGCGTGGGCAGCCTGCTCAGTTCATTCGCCTTCTCTATCAGTATCTGAAAAATTACTCCTTGTGATCTATCGGTCACTTACAGCACGATGGCGGGGTGCGCCCGGGGGAGCATTCCCGGCCGTTTTCACGAGGTGCTTCATCCACAGCGGGGTTGACACGATGCGCGAGTCGGTTCAGGCAGAGGTCCTGATGAGCTTCCTGGTCTCCGAGGAACTCTCCTTCCGGATCCCTGTGGAGCTCACGTACGAGACAAGAGACCCCTATGCGGTGCGCATGACCTTCCATCTGCCCGGCGACGCCCCCGTGACCTGGGCGTTCGGACGCGAGCTGCTGCTCGACGGGATCAACGGGCCCAGCGGGGACGGCGATGTCCACATCGCCCCGACCGAGCCCGAGGGGCTGTCCGACGTCCACATCCGGCTCCAGGTCGGTGTCGACCGGGCGCTGTTCCGGGCCGGCGCCGCACCCCTGGTGGCCTTCCTCGACCGGACCGACAAGCTGGTTCCGCTGGGACAGGAGCGCACGCTCGGCGACTTCGAGGACAACCTGGAGGCCGCCCTGGGCCGCATCCTCGCCGAGGAGGCCACCGGCTGACCGACGTCCGGGCGCGTCTGGTCCGGTCCGCGCCCGCCGCGTCGGTGCGCGACGGACCTACTTCGCCCGCCGGCGGCGCCCCCTGCTGCGCACCGCGCCCGCCGCCACACCGGTCACCGTGCCGCCGGGCCGGTCGGCGGAGACGACCAGAGCGGCCAGTGCGGTGGTCACCGGCACCGACGCCACCAGACCGATCGAACCGATGAGCGTCCGGACGATCTCCTCCGCCACCAGCTCGCTGGTCGCCACCGTGCCCACCCCCGACTGTGCGATCGAGAACAGCAGGAGCAGGGGCAACGAGGCGCCCGCATACGCCAGTACGAGCGTGTTGACGACCGAGGCGATGTGGTCGCGACCGATCCGGATGCCCGCCTTGTAGAGGCCGCGAGGGCCCATCGCCGGGTCCGCCTGGTGCAGTTCCCAGACCGCCGAGGTCTGGGTCACTGTGACGTCGTCGAGCACGCCGAGCGAGCCGATGATGACTCCCGCCAGCAGCAGGCCGGACATGTCGATGTTCGGGAACAGGCCGTGGATCAGACCGGTGTTGTCGTCGGTGTTGCCGGACAGGGACGCCCAGCCGATGAACACCGAGCCGAGCAGCCCGATCAGCAGCAGCGAGATCAGCGTCCCGAGCACCGCGACCGAGGTACGGGCGTTCAGGCCGTGACAGAGGTACAGCGCCATCAGCATGATCGCGCTGGCTCCGATCACTGCCACGATCAGCGGATTCGAGCCCTGCAGGATCGCCGGCAGGATGAACAGGGTCAGTACGGCGAAGCTCAGGGCCAGCGCGATCAGCGCCATCACCCCGCGCAGCCTCCCGACCAGCACCACCACGACCGCGAAGATCCCCGCGAGCAGCATCATCGGGAAGTCCCGGTTGATGTCGCTCACCGAGTACTGGAGATCGCGCGGGGCGTCGGGCGCGTACGCCACCACCACTTCCTGGCCCTGCTTCAGCTGGCGCGAGGCGTCCGGCTGGACGACCTCGACGAACGTACGGCCCTTGTCCTTTCCGGTGGTGACCTCGACGGTCGCCTTCTTGCACTTCCCCTGCTGGGAGTTGACCGCCTCGCGCCCCTCGGGGGTCGTGGTGTCCCCCGTCGGCGGCACCTGTCCGGCGTTCACGTCGGAGCAGTCGACCTCCTGCACCCGGACCACCCGGGCCTGTTCGGTCTGCCGGTCGAAGCCGACACCGGTGCGCTCGTGCTCCGGTGCCCCGCCCGGCCAGAGCGCGACGAGACCGACCACCACCGCGGCGGCGAACGGGATGAGCACCGCAGCGATGACCCGCCGCAGATGGCGCGAGACGGGAGCGGCAGGACCGTGGCCGTGACCGTGGGCATGGGCGTGGGCGTGGCCGTGGGAGTGCGGCGGACCGCCCGGGCGGTCGTCCGGTTCCGGTGTCTGCTGAGAGGAAGTCACCGACAGATCATCGCAAGAACGGATGGGGCCCACTGTTCAGCACGCCCGACGGGGCGCTAGCGTGGTGACACCTTTGCACACGCGGGAGCTCGGAGCACCGGGCTGAGAGGGCGCTGACCGCCGTACGACCGTACGGGACAGCTGCGCCGACCGCCGAACCTGTTACCGGGTAATGCCGGCGTAGGGAGTAGGTCTCATGACCACATCGGACACGCGCACGCCTGCCTCCGGCTCGTCCGAGGCGGGGAAGTCCATCGGCTGGCACAAGGGATACGTCGAGGGCTCACGCCCCGACATCCGGGTGCCGGTCCGCCAGGTGCACCTCACCAACGGCAAGGACGTGACCCTGTACGACACGTCCGGTCCGTACACCGATCCCGACACCGAGACGGACGTGCGCCGCGGGCTGCCGCCGCTGCGGGAGAACTGGATCGTCGGCCGCGGCGACACCGAGGAGTACGCCGGCCGCCCCGTCAGGCCCGAGGACGACGGCATCAAGCACACGTCCCCACGCGGCGGTCTGCGCAACCTCGACGCGGTCTTCCCCGGCCGCCCGCGCCAGCCCCGCCGGGGCCGCGACGGGCAGGCGGTGACCCAGCTCGCCTACGCCCGGCGCGGTGAGATCACGCCGGAGATGGAGTTCGTGGCGATCCGGGAGAACGTCTCCCCGGAGGTCGTCCGCGAGGAGATCGCCGCAGGCCGGGCCGTGCTGCCGGCCAACGTCAACCACCCCGAGATCGAGCCGATGATCATCGGGAAGCGGTTCCTGGTGAAGGTCAACGCCAACATCGGCAACTCGGCGGTGACCTCCTCCATCGAGGAGGAGGTGGAGAAGATGACGTGGGCGACCCGGTGGGGCGCGGACACGGTCATGGACCTCTCCACCGGCCGCAACATCCACACCACCCGTGAGTGGGTGCTGCGCAACTCCCCCGTGCCGATCGGCACCGTCCCGCTCTACCAGGCGCTCGAGAAGGTCGACGGCCGGGCCGAGGAGTTGACCTGGGAGATCTACAAGGACACCGTCATCGAGCAGGCGGAGCAGGGCGTCGACTACATGACGGTCCACGCGGGCGTGCTGCTGCGGTACGTGCCGCTGACCGCCCGTCGCAAGACCGGCATCGTCTCCCGCGGCGGCTCGATCATGGCCGCCTGGTGCCTCGCGCACCACAAGGAGTCGTTCCTGTACGAGAACTTCGAGGAGCTCTGCGAGATCCTCGCCGCGTACGACGTCACCTACTCGCTCGGCGACGGACTGCGGCCCGGCTCCATCGCGGACGCCAACGACGAGGCGCAGTTCGCCGAGTTGAGGACGCTCGGGGAGCTCAACTCGATCGCCAAGCGCCACAACGTGCAGACCATGATCGAGGGCCCGGGGCACGTCCCGATGCACAAGATCAAGGAGAACATCGACCTCCAGCAGGAGATCTGCGAGGAGGCCCCGTTCTACACGCTCGGACCGCTGACGACGGACGTGGCGCCGGCCTACGACCACATCACGTCCGGCATCGGCGCGGCGATGATCGCCTGGTGGGGCACGGCCATGCTCTGCTACGTCACGCCCAAGGAGCACCTGGGCCTGCCGAACCGGGACGACGTCAAGACGGGCGTCATCACCTACAAGATCGCGGCACACGCGGCGGATCTCGCCAAGGGGCACCCGGACGCGCAGGAATGGGACGACGCGCTCTCGGACGCGCGTTTCGAGTTCCGCTGGGAGGACCAGTTCAACCTGGCCCTGGACCCGGACACGGCACGGGAGTTCCACGACGAGACGCTGCCGGCCGAGCCGGCGAAGACCGCGCACTTCTGCTCCATGTGCGGTCCGAAGTTCTGCTCGATGAAGATCAGCAGGAGCATCACGGAGCAGTTCGGCGGTGACGAGCCGGCGTCGTCGGACACGGAGATCGCCGAGGGCATGCTCCAGAAGTCCAAGGAGTTCGCCGCCTCGGGGAACCGGGTGTACCTGCCGCTGGCGGACTGAGCGGGTGAGGGAACCGGCCCGCGACCCCACACGGGTCACGGGCCGGTGCCGTCGCCGCGCCGTGCCGCTACTCGGGCCGGTGCTCCGGCGGTCCGAAGTCCGGGCTGGTGAAATCCGGGCTCGTGAACGTCGGCCGGGAGCCGGCCGAGGTGCCGTCGCTCGGGCTCGAGAAGTCGGGGCCGCTGTAGCCGACCTTGGGGAAGCGGTTCACCCGGCGGGGCGGGGCCGAGGAGGCGGGATCGGCGCTGGGGTCCGCGAGGGCGGTGCGCAGGAAGGGGAGGACGCCCCGTTCCAGCAGCGCGTGCCGCCAGGCTTCCTTGGCGCGTGCCACCTCGTCGGGCAGTTCTCCGGTCGCTTCCTCTGCGGGGACCTGGGTCGCGCCGTTCCGGAGCGCCGTGATCAGCAGACCGATCGCGGCGGCGAGGAGTCCGGCCGCCGTCAGCGCGCCGAAGAACCAGCCCGCCGTCAGCAGGGTGTCCGCGAAGGCGGCGTCGGGGCTGACGGCCTTCAGGACGTAACCGACGAGCAGGAAGATGAGCGCGGCGGTGCCCGCGAGGACCGGCGCCAGAACGGTGAGCACGGCGGCGAAGCCGGCGCCCGCCTCGGCGGCCGGACCGAGGACCGACTGGCCGACGGACGTCCCCGAGGAGGTGCGTGTCTCCTCGCGGACCTTCACGAAGTGGTCGTACTCGGCCGCGGCGGCGCTGGTGATGAGCGCGGTGGCGTTCAGAGCCATCGTGCGCAGCTGTTCGGCGTTGAGCCGCTTGCCCATGCCGTCGAGTTCTGGACGGTCGTGCGCGTTGCGCAGCGCGTCGTCGAGGATGCGCTCGTACTCGGCGCGGTCCTCGGCCAGCAGGTGCGGAGCGCTGTTCATGTGCATCCCCCGATGCTCCGTAGGGCCGGTTTGCCCGCGTGATGGGGGCAGTTGGGCGGAAACGGAGGAGAGCCTGCTACGGATAAGCCGATGGTAGAGCGGTTACGGCACGGGGTGACAGGGGGTTTCCGGAAATCGCCTGCGCCGGATTGGCTCAGCCCTGCAGGGGGAGTTGGGCCACCAGCAGCTTTCCGGCCATGGTCACTCCGCCGTCCATGGCGATGGCGAGCCCGTCCGCGTACACGTGGGGTCCTTCCACCAGTGGCTCCGAGTTCCCCTCGCCGTCCGCGTCCTCGGTGCCGACCTCGCCCAGCAGATAGGGGATGGGGCTGTGGCCGTGGACGACACGGCCGCCGCCGTAAGTGGCGAGCAGTTCCCGGACGGCCTGCGGGCCGTCGTCGTCCCGGAAGGCGAAGCGCTTGGTGAACTTGCGGAAGAGGTCCCAGCACTCGTCCGCGTCGTTGCGGTTGATGATCTCGTGGACCTTGTCGTTGACGTCCTCGATCGTGGTGCCGTAGTCGAGGTAGGCGGTCGTGTCGGAGTGCATCAGCAGATGCCCGTCCTCCTCCACCACCGCGTCGAGCCGGGACATCCACTGCAGATGGACGTCCTGGAGGCGGTCCATGTCGCTCTTCTGGCCGCCGTTGAGGAGCCAGGCCGCCTGGAAGGTGGCGGTGCCCGCGCCCGAGTTGACCGGCGTGTCCCCGAAGCGCTTGGCGCCGATGAGCAGCAGCTCGTGATTGCCCATCAGGGCCTTGCAGTACCCGCCGGCCGCCGCGGCCTCGGCCGAGAGCCGCATCACGAGGTCGATGACGCCGATGCCGTCCGGGCCGCGGTCGGTGAAGTCGCCCAGGAACCACAACCGGGTGTTGCCCGCGGACCAGTGGCCTTCGGCGTCGACGAGGCCCTGGGCGGTGAGCGCGGCGACGAGCTCCTCCAGATAGCCGTGGACATCCCCGACCACATAGAGCGGGCCGAGGCCCTCGGCGGCCGGTTCGGGCTGTTCGGGGGCGGCGGCGACGGTCACCTGGACGGTGTCGCCGCGGTTGATCACCGGCAGGTCGCGTTCGGTGGGGGTGTAGCCCTCGGGCGGTTCGTCGTCCGGGAAGGCGTTGCCGGGGTGGACCGGCGGCGCCTGGGGGACGGTGTCCTCGGTGCGGACCGGGGCCGCCTGGTCGCCGCCGGGCTCCGCCTCGGGAGCCGTGCGGGGCGGGGTCTCGGGCCCGGTGGCGGGTGCCGGCTGCGCGGCGGGCTCGCCGGCCCGGGGAGGAACCGCCTGTGGGACTGAGTCCTCGGGGTGCGCGAGCACGTACTCGTGGGAAGAGGACTGCGACTGCACCGGAACCTGTGCGTACGGCGGGACGCGGAAGTCGCGCAACGTCGCCGTACGCACCACGGGTCCTTGACCGGCCCCCTGAGTCATCGACCCCTCCACCACCGTCGCACCGCCCTCACCGCCGGACCGGCCTGGTCGGGGACGGTCCGCGGTGTCGTGCGCCCATCATAGGAATGCGGATCGTGCTGTGTGACGCACCAGGGGTGCTGAATCCGGGTACACCACCGGTTCACCGGTCGTTTCGCCCCAATTGCGTTGGTCTAGTCCTGGGAAGGCGACCGCGGGGCGCTCACCGTCGTACGCGGGGAACGCCGCTGCGACGACGTCCGCACGATGAGTTCGGTCGGTATCACCTGCTCGACCGGGCCGCCGCCGTCCACTCCCTCGATCGCGTCGATCAGCAACTGGACCACGGCGGTGCCGATGCGCCGCGGTTTGAGCGAGAGCGTGGTGATCGACGGCTCCGTGTTGGCGTACACGGTGGACTCGCTGCAGCAGACGAGCAGGAGATCGTCGGGGACGCGGAGTCCGTACCGGCGGGCGGCGGCGAGCAGGTCCGTGCCGTTCGGGTCGAAGAGCCCGTACACCGCGTCGGGACGGTCCGGACGGGCGAGCAGCCGGTCGGCGGCGACCGCCCCGGCGCACGGGTCGTGCGCGGGGTACGCCTCGTAGACCGGGTCCTGGCCGACGCGTTCGCACCAGTTGAGATAGGCCGTGGTCGAGAGCCGGGTGTAGGTGTCCGTGGTGGTCCCGGTGAGCAGGCCGATCCGGCGTGCGCCACCGGCCGCCAGATGGTCGAGCAGTTCGAGCACGGCGGCCTCGTGGTCGTTGTCGACCCAGGCGGTGACGGGGAGGGTACCCGCAGGGCGGCCGTCGGAGACGACGGGCAGGCCCTGGCGGACGAGCTCGGTGACCACGGGGTCGTGGTCCGACGGGTCGATCACGACGGTGCCGTCGAGTGCGACGTTGGACCAGACGTCGTGGCGTGAGGTGGCGGGGAGGATGACCAGTGCGTATCCACGGGCGAGCGCGGCGGAGGTGGCGGCTCTCGCCATCTCCGCGAAGTACGCGAACTCCGTGAAGGTGAACGGTTCTTCCCCGTACGTCGTCACCGTGAGGCCGATGAGTCCGGACTTGCCGGTACGGAGCGTGCGCGCCGCGGCGGACGGGCGGTAGCCCAGCCGGTCGGCGACCTCGCGGACATGGCGGCGGGTGGCGTCCGGTAGCCGGCCCTTTCCGTTCAGTGCGTCCGAGACAGTCGTGATGGAGACACCGGCTGCGGCGGCTACGTCCCGGATGCCCGCCCGGCCTTGCCGGCTGCCCCGGCGTGATGTCTCCGTCCGGCTCACCTGGTGCTTCCCTGCTGCTGTCATGGCAGGCCGATAGTAGGGCGAGGCGGGGTGGTGGAGCCGGTCGCATATGCAGGCGTTGACAGGCACGTTTCTGCAAGGCCATGTGGCGTCAATTGCCTTGGAAACAAAGGTAGTTGGTGCATTTCGAGACTGTCTCATGGTTGCCGACCGGTGAGGGCCTGCCGAATGGTCGAGGTCTCGAAGAGGTCTCAACTCACCACTACGAGGGATGCGCGCCACGGAGTGAGCCACCGGCGCGCGGTGATCCGAAGAGCGCCCCTCCCCCTCGTCGCCGCTCGCGGTCCGTTCCCGGGTTGTTGCCGGCTCTCCCCTGCGCGGCGGCGAGGAATCCTCATAGGGTGAGCAGTATTGGTGAGCACGATGCACGACGGTCGAGGAGGACCTGCGGTGAGCGAGACGAGCCCCAAGCTGCGCGCCGAGCTGGACGGCATCCCCACATACAAGCCCGGCAAGCCCGCCGCTGCCGGCGGGCCGGTCGCGTTCAAGCTTTCCTCCAATGAGAACCCCTACCCGCCGCTCCCGGGCGTGATGGAGAGGGCCGTCGCGGCCGCGGGCGTTTTCAACCGCTACCCGGACATGGCCTGTACCGGGCTGATGAACGAGCTCGCCGACCGCTTCGGGGTGCCGGTCTCGCACCTGGCGACGGGCACCGGCTCGGTGGGCGTCGCGCAGCAGCTGCTGCAGGCCACCTCGGGACCGGGCGACGAGGTCATCTACGCCTGGCGGTCCTTCGAGGCGTACCCGATCATCACCCAGATCAGCGGGGCCACGTCGGTGCCCGTGCCGCTGACCTCGGGCGATGTGCACGACCTTGACGCGATGGCGGACGCGGTCACCGACCGGACCCGGCTGATCTTCGTCTGCAACCCGAACAACCCGACGGGCACGGTGGTCCACCGGGCGGAACTGGAGCGGTTCCTCGACCGGGTCCCGTCCGACGTGCTCGTGGTCCTGGACGAGGCGTACCGCGAGTTCATCCGGGACGCCGAGGTGCCGGACGGTCTGGAGATCTACCGCTCGCGGCCGAACGTGGCGGTCCTGCGCACCTTCTCCAAGGCCTACGGGCTGGCGGGGCTGCGGGTCGGCTTCGCGGTCGCCCACGAGCCGGTCGCCGCCGCGCTGCGCAAGACGGCGGTCCCGTTCGGCGTCAGCCAGCTCGCCCAGGACGCGGCGGTCGCCTCGCTGCAGGCGGAGGACGAACTCCTGGGCCGGGTCGGCGCGCTCGTGGCGGAGCGGTCGCGGGTGTACGAGGGGCTGGTGAAGCAGGGCTGGACGGTGCCGCCCACGCAGGCGAACTTCGTCTGGCTGCGGCTCGGGGAGCGCACGGCCGAGTTCGCCGCGGCCTGTGAGGAGGCCGGGGTCGTGGTGCGGCCGTTCCCGGGCGAGGGAGTGCGGGTCACCATCGGCGAGTCCGAGGCGAACGACATCTTCCTGCACGCGGCGGACGCGTTCCGCAGCAGGATGTAGCCGCCGACCTACCGACGCGGATCCCGTGATCGCCCGCACCCCGGTACCCGGGTGCGGGCGATCGGCGTGTCGCGGGTTCCGCACGCCGGTTCCGCGCGGAGCGGGGGCGGGCACTCGGCGCCATTGCCGGGTTCGTGACGGGCCGGGTGCGGGTGAGCCCCGCATCGCCGGTGGCGCGGGTGCGCGACGAGGGTGATCAGTCCGTTTCGCCCTTTCCACGTGGACCGGATCGCCCGGACGTACCGTCGCGAGGACGCGCGGGTCGCCGTCCACGCGGCGGCCCACGGTGTGGCAGTGGCTCGCCGGCCGGCATTCGTCCCCGGGGGAGACGGGCGTCGGACAGGGGAGGGCCGGCGCGTCGCCCTCCGTCCAGAACGCGACCGTGCCGGGTTCGACGACCTGGCGGACGTCGGCCTCGAGGGCCGGTGGGAGAGGGGCCGACGCCCCGGCGATCGGTCCGGCCGGGAACACCGTGAAGTGCACCTCCTCGCCCGAGACCCGTGCGGGGGCGGAGACCGGGAGGACGCCCGCGAGCGCCGTGCCGGTCGGGGTGTCGTCGATGGTCGCGGTGAGCTGCCCGCCCCACGTACCGACCGGCCGGTGGGCTCCTACCGGGACCCCGCTCGCAGGTTCGGATTTCGTATGGGTCATAATTGCTTGTGAATGTGAACGCGTTCACAAGCGTGAGCGGAAGCTCCCGCTATGTCATGGATTTACTGGGCAAACTGCCGTGACATACGCGACGAGCACGCCGATGTGACCACGCCGACGTAAGGAGAGACGACGTGGACCTCGCTCTGGCGCCAGAGACACTGGCCCGCTGGCAGTTCGGCATCACCACCGTCTACCACTTCCTCTTCGTTCCTCTGACGATCTCGCTGGCCGCGCTGACGGCCGGCCTGCAGACGGCGTGGGTGCGCACCGGCAAGGAGAAGTACCTCAGGGCGACCAAGTTCTGGGGCAAGCTCTTCCTGATCAACATCGCCATGGGTGTCGTCACGGGCATCGTGCAGGAGTTCCAGTTCGGCATGAACTGGTCCGACTACTCGCGCTTCGTCGGCGATGTCTTCGGCGCCCCGCTCGCCTTCGAGGCGCTGATCGCCTTCTTCTTCGAGTCCACCTTCATCGGGCTGTGGATCTTCGGCTGGGACAAGCTCCCGAAGAAGATCCACCTCGCCTGCATCTGGATGGTCTCGATCGGCACGATCCTGTCCGCGTACTTCATCCTGGCGGCCAACTCCTGGATGCAGCACCCGGTCGGCTACCGGATCAACCAGGAGAACGGCCGTGCGGAGCTCACCGACTTCTGGCTGGTGCTGACCCAGAACACCACCCTCACGCAGGTCTTCCACACACTCACCGCCGCCTTCCTCACCGGCGGTGCGTTCATGGTCGGCATCGCCGCCTTCCACCTGCTGCGCAAGAAGCACGTCCCGGTGATGAAGAGCTCACTGCGGCTCGGCCTGGTCACCGTGGTCATCGCGGGTCTGCTGACGGCGATCAGCGGTGACTTCCTCGGCAAGGTGATGTTCAAGCAGCAGCCGATGAAGATGGCGGCCGCCGAGGCCCTGTGGGACGGCGAGGGACCCGCACCCTTCTCCGTCTTCGCCTACGGCGATGTGGACAAGGGCCACAACAAGGTCGCCATTGAGATACCCGGTCTGCTCTCCTTCCTGGCGAACGACGACTTCACGTCGTACGTGCCCGGCATCAACGACACCAACAAGGCGGAGCAGGAGAAGTACGGCCCCGGCGACTACCGGCCGAACATCCCGGTCACCTACTGGGGCTTCCGGTGGATGATCGGCTTCGGCATGACGTCGTTCGCCATCGGCCTGGCCGGGCTGTGGCTGACCCGGAAGAAGTTCATGCTGCCGGCGGCTTCGCGGGTCGGTGAGGACGAGGTGCCCCATGTGGTGCTGTTCCGGAAGCCGCTCGGGGCGAAGCTCACCCGGCTGTACTGGCTCGTCGCGATCTGGACGCTCGGCTTCCCGCTGATCGCCAGCTCGTGGGGCTGGATCTTCACGGAGATGGGGCGCCAGCCCTGGGTCGTGTACGGCGTCCTGCGCACCCGCGACGCCGTCTCCCCCGGCGTCTCCCAGGGCGAGGTGCTCACGTCGATGATCGTCTTCACGCTCATCTACGCGATCCTCGCCGTCATCGAGGTCAAGCTGCTGGTCAAGTACGTCAAGGCCGGGCCTCCCGAGCTCACCGAAGCCGACCTCAATCCACCCACCAGGATCGGCGGCGACGACCGTGACGCCGACCGGCCCATGGCCTTCTCGTACTGAGACCGAGGACAGTGAGCTGAGGCATGGAACTCCACGACGTCTGGTTCGTACTCATCGCCGTCCTGTGGACCGGCTACTTCTTCCTCGAGGGCTTTGACTTCGGGGTCGGCATCCTGACGAAACTGCTCGCCCGCAACCGGATCGAGAAGCGCGTCCTCATCAACACGATCGGACCGGTCTGGGACGGCAACGAGGTGTGGCTGCTCACGGCGGGCGGTGCGACCTTCGCGGCCTTCCCCGAGTGGTACGCCACGCTCTTCTCGGGCTTCTACCTCCCGCTGCTGATCATCCTGATCTGTCTGATCGTGCGTGGTGTCGCGTTCGAGTACCGGGCCAAGCGGCCCGAGGAGCACTGGCAGCGCAACTGGGAGGAGGCCATCTTCTGGACCTCGCTCATCCCCGCCTTCCTGTGGGGCGTGGCCTTCGGGAACATCGTGCGCGGGGTGAAGATCGACCAGGAGATGGAGTACGTCGGCACCTTCGGGGACCTGCTGAACCCGTACGCGATCCTCGGCGGCCTGGTGACCCTGACGCTCTTCACCTTCCACGGAACGGTCTTCACGGCGCTGAAGACCGTCGGGGACATCAGGGAGCGGGCCCGGAAGCTCGCCCGGAACCTCGGCCTGGTCACAGCCGTGCTGGCTCTCGGGTTCCTCGGCTGGACCCAGCTGGAGAAGGGTGACGGTCCGAGCCTGGTCGCCATGGTCGTCGCCGTCGTGGCACTGGTCGCGGCGCTCGGGGCGAACCAGGCGGGCCGTGAGGGCTGGTCGTTCGCCCTCTCGGGCGTCACGATCGTGGCCGCGGTCGCGATGCTGTTCCTGACGCTCTTCCCGAATGTCATGCCGTCGTCGCTCAACGAGGCATGGAGCCTGACTGTCACCAACGCGTCATCGAGTCCCTACACCCTGAAGATCATGACCTGGTGCGCCGGGATCGCGACGCCCATGGTGCTGCTGTACCAGGGCTGGACGTACTGGGTGTTCCGGAAGCGGATCGGCACCCAGCACATCGCCGATCCGCACTGAGGCCGGAGTTCCGAAGGGACCATCCGGTCCCCTGACCAAGGGATGTTTCACGTGAAACCCGTCGACCCGCGACTGCTCCGGTACGCCCGTGCCACCCGCCTCTTCATGGCGGCCGTGGTGGCCCTCGGCCTTGCCGGTGCGGCGCTGGTCGTCGCCCAGGCGATGCTCATCGCCGAGGTGGTGGTCGGCGCCTTCCAGCGCGGGCTGGACGCTGCTGAGCTGTGGAACCCGTTGCTGCTGCTGGCCGCCGTCGCCGCCGGACGCGGACTGGTGGCCTGGCTGACCGAGCTGGCGGCCCATCGGGCGAGCGCGGCCGTCAAGTCCGAACTACGGCTGCGGTTGCTGGCGCGCGCCGCACAGCTGGGGCCCGGGTGGCTGAGCGGGCAGCGGAGCGGGTCCCTGGCCGCCCTCGCCACCCGGGGGGTCGACGCGCTCGACGACTACTTCGCGCGATATCTGCCGCAGTTGGGGCTGGCGGTGGTCGTCCCGGTCGCGGTGCTGGCCCGGATCGTCACCGAGGACTGGGTCTCGGCTGCGGTCATCGTGGTCACTCTGCCGCTGATCCCGATCTTCATGGTGCTGATCGGCTGGGCCACCGAAACCCGGATGAACCGTCAGTGGGCGCTGCTGTCGAGGCTGTCCGGTCATTTCCTCGACGTGGTCGCGGGACTGCCGACGCTGAAGGTGTTCGGTCGGGCGAAGGCCCAGGCCGAGTCGATCCGGAAGATCACCTCGGAGTACCGGCGGGCCACGCTGAAGACCTTGAGGATCGCCTTCCTGTCCTCGTTCGCCCTGGAACTGCTGTCGACGCTCTCCGTGGCGCTGGTCGCGGTCGGCATCGGCATGCGGCTCGTCCACGGCGATCTGGACCTGTACACCGGGCTCGTGGTGCTGATCCTCGCGCCGGAGGCCTATCTGCCGCTGCGGCAGGTCGGCGCGCAGTACCACGCCGCGGCGGAGGGGCTGTCGGCCGCGGAGGAGATCTTCCGGGTGCTGGAGACCCCGGTCCGGGCCGGCGGTACGGCGCCGGCCCCGGGCGCCCGGGGGGTGCGGCTGGAGCTCGACGGCGTGACCGTGCGGCACGAGGGCCGTGCCACCGCCTCGCCGGCCGCCGCCTCCCTGACGGTGGAGGACGGCGAGACCGTCGCGCTGGTCGGTCCGAGCGGGGTCGGAAAGTCGACGCTGCTCGATGTCGTGCTCGGCTTCCTCCCGCCGGACGAGGGCACGGTCCGGGTCGGGGCCCCGGGTGCGCGGCCGGTGGACCTGGGCTCGGTGGACCGGGCGGCCTGGCACCGGCAGATCGCCTGGGTGCCGCAGCGGCCGTACCTCTTCGCGGGGACGATCGCGGAGAACGTACGGCTCGCACGGCACGAAGCGGACGACACGGAGGTCCTGGCGGCGCTCCGCGAAGCCGGTGCGGAGGGCTTCGTGGCCGCGCTCCCGCAGGGCGTGCACACGGTCCTCGGTGAGGACGGCGCGGGACTCTCCGCGGGCCAGCGCCAGCGGATCGCGCTCGCCCGGGCCTTCCTCGCCGACCGGCCGCTGCTGCTGCTGGACGAGCCCACCGCGGCGCTGGACGGGGAGACCGAAGCGGGCATCGTCGACGCGGTGCGGAGGCTGGCGCGCGGCCGGACGGTGCTGCTCGTCGTCCACCGCCCGGCGCTGCTGTCTGTGGCCGACAGGGTCGTCGAACTGCGCTCCCCGCAGGCTCCGGGCGGTGAGGAGGCCCGGACACTCCTCGCCCCCGCCGGGATTCCCCGCCCCTCCCCCTCGGCCGACGGCACGGGAGCGGCGGTGGCCACCTCGCCCGTGGAACCGCTGGAGCCTCGGTCGCCCTCCGCCACGGACCCCGGGGACGGGGCCCTCCGAGAAGCGTCCGGGCCGGTCCACGGCGGGGTGCTCGCGCGGGTGCGCGCCATGGCCGGGTCGCTGCGCGGCCGGCTGGTGACGGCGCTCGTGCTCGGAAGCCTCGCGCTGGGATCCGCCGTGGGGCTCATGGCGGTGTCGGGATGGCTGATCTCACGGGCGTCGGAACAACCGCCCGTGCTCTATCTGATGGTGGCGGTCACGGCGACGCGGGCGTTCGGGATCGGGCGGGCCGTGTTCCGCTACGCCGAGCGGCTCGTCTCGCACGACGCCGTGCTGAGGATGCTGGCCGATCTCCGGGTCGGCGTGTACCGCAGGCTGGAGCGGATCGCGCCCGCCGGGCTGCGCCGTACCCGCCGGGGTGATCTGCTGTCCCGGCTCGTCGCGGACGTCGACGCCCTCCAGGACTACTGGCTGCGCTGGACGCTGCCGGCGGGCGCCGCGCTCGTCGTCGGCGCCGCGTCCGTCGGGTTCACCGCGTGGCTGCTGCCCGAGGCCGGCGCCGTACTGGCCGTGGGACTGCTCGTGGCCGGGGTGGCCGTGCCGATGCTGAGCGGGGCGTTCGCACGGCGGGCGGAGCGGCGACTCGCCCCGGCCCGAGGGGCGCTGGCCACGCAGGTCGTCGATCTGCTCAAGGGCACCGCGGAGCTGACCGTCACCGGGGCACTGGCCCGGCGGACGGCCGGTGTGCGGGAGGCAGACCGCGTGCTGACCCGCATCGCCTCGCGCGCGGCCGCCGCCACCGCGCTGGGTGGCGGACTGTCGGCCGTGGCCTGCGGCCTGACCGTCGCCTTCGCGGCGTACGCGGGGGTCACGGCCGTGCACTCCGGCCGGGTCGAAGGAGTCGAACTCGCCGTCGTCGTGCTCACGCCGCTCGCCGCCTTCGAGGCCGTCGTCGGGCTCCCGCTGGCGGTGCAGTACCGGCAACGGGTGAAGCGCAGCGCCCAGCGGGTCTTCGAGGTGCTCGACGCCCCGGTGCCGGTGAGCGAGCCGCGGGAGCCGGCCCCCGAGCCCGCTTCCCCGTTCCCCCTGGAGGTCCGCGGGCTCACCGCCCGCCATGCCGACGCGCGGCAGGACGCGCTCTCCGGCTTCGATCTGACGCTCACGGCCGGCAAGCGGGTCGCCGTCGTCGGGGCCTCGGGCTCGGGCAAGACCACGCTCGCGCAGGTGCTGCTGCGCTTCCTGGACGTCAGGGCCGGGACGTACACGATCGGCGGGAGCGACGCGACCTCGCTCGACGGGGACACCGTCCGCCGCAGCGTCGGTCTCTGCGCCCAGGACGCCCATCTCTTCGACAGCTCGATCCGGGAGAATCTGCGGCTCGCCCGGCCCGGTGCCTCCGAGGAGGAACTGCGCGGGGCACTCGCCGCCGCCCGGCTGCTCGACTGGGCCGATGCTCTCCCGGACGGGCTCGACACCCTCGTCGGCGAGCACGGAGCCCAGCTCTCCGGTGGTCAGCGACAGCGTCTCGCCCTGGCCCGTGCACTGCTCGCCGACTTCCCCGTGCTGCTGCTCGACGAGCCGGCCGAACATCTGGATCTCGCCACGGCGGACGCCCTGACCGCGGACCTGCTGTACGCGACCGAGGGGCGCACGACGGTGCTGATCACCCATCGGCTGCGCGGCCTCGAGGCGGTCGACGAGGTGCTGGTGCTGGACGAGGGCCGCACGGTGCAGCGCGGGCCCTGTGCGGAGCTGGCGGCGACGGACGGCCCGCTGCGTCGCATGCTGGAGCGCGAGCGCGCCGGTGATCTCCTCAGGGAGCGGCTCGTGGATCCGGCTTTCCCTGGCAAATAGGACTAACTACCCTCGGGGGCATGGCAGCGCCCGAACACCCGGACTCCATGGAGCCGGGAGACGTCGTGGAGCCGAGGGACCGGACGGGCCCCACGGACCACCTCGACGCCGCCGCCCGGGCGACCCGGGAACTGCAAGGGCTGTCCACGGAACTCACCGCGCGTGTGCCGCAGCTGCTGGAGGCGATGCGCTCCGTCGGCACCGGCCTGGAGCTGCACTCCACGCTCAACCGGATCTGTGAGACCGCCGCGCGGCTCGCCGATGCCCGCTATGCGGCCATCGGGGTCGTCGACGGTGGGAGTCAGGGCCTGGCGGACTTCGTGACCTGCGGCGTCAGCGAGGAAGTCGCCCGTCGGATCGGGCGCCTCCCCGACGGGCACCAGGGTCTGCTCGGCGCCCTGATCCACGACCCCGTCGTGTTGCGGCTCCCCGACCTGACCGAGGATCCGCGCTTCCGCGGTTTCCCGCCCGGCCATCCGACCATGCGCTCGTTCCTCGGCGTCCCGATCAGGGTCCACGGGGAGATCTTCGGCAATCTGTACCTGGCCGAGAAACGCGACGGGGCCGACTTCACCGACGAGGACCTGCACATGGTCCGCGTCCTGGCGACCGAGGCGGGCATCGCGATCGGCAACGCGAGGCTGTACGAGGCGGCACGGCAGCGCGAGCGCTGGATCGACGGCTCGGTGGCGGTGACGACGGCGCTGCTGTCCGGCGGCGACGCGGAGGACGCGCTGACCGTCGTCGCCGAGCAGGCGCGGAGGCTGGCCGACTCGTCGGCCGGGATCGTACTGCTGCCGACCGACGGCGGCGGACTGGAGGTGGTCGCCGTCGCCGCGACCGAGCCCGCCGTACCGCTGGGGGCGGTCGCCCCGGCGGAGAGCCCGGTGGTCGCCGCGCTGCTCGCCGGTGAGGCGGTGTTCGCGGCGGACGCCTCCACCGACCCGCGCATGGTCACGGATCTGGCCGGCGGCTACGGGCCGACCATGCTGCTGCCGTTGCAGAGCGGCGGACGGATCCTCGGTGCACTCGTGACCCCGCGCGCCCGCGGGGCGCGGCAGTTCACCGAGGCCGAGCGCACCCTCGGCACGCAGTTCGCCGCGCAGGCCGCGCTGGCGCTGATGATGGCCGAGGCCCAGCGGGACCGTGAGCGGCTCGCCGTGTACGAGGACCGGGACCGTATCGCGCGCGACCTCCACGATCTGGTGATCCAGCGGCTGTTCGCCACGGGGATGATGCTCGAGAGCGCCTCCCGGAAGTCCGTCGCGCCCGCCGTGCGGGACGGCGTCAGCAAGGCGGTCGACGAACTGGACGTGACGATCCAGGAGATCCGGACCGCGATCTTCGCCCTCCAGCAGGGGCCGGCCGAGGCGCCGTCGGGGCTGCGCACCAGGGTGCTGCGGGAGATCAACATGGCGGCCGTGCCGCTCGGGTTCAAACCCGCCCACCGATTCGTCGGGCCGGTCGACTCGGTGGTCGGCGAGCTCACCGGGAAGAACCTCATCGCCGCCCTGCGCGAGGCGCTGTCGAACGCCTTCCGGCACGCCGACGCCTCCCGCATCGAGGTCGTCGTCGACGCGACCGTACGGCTCGTGGGTGAGGGCGCCCCGGCCGGCGGGGTCGACGGCGTCCGGCTGACGGTCGCGGACGACGGCGTCGGCATCCCGGAGGGCGGACGCCGGAGCGGGCTGCGCAATCTGCGCCGGCGGGCCGAGTCGCTCGGTGGGTCGAGCCGGTGCGGACCGGGGCTCGCGGAGGGCGGCGGCGGTACGACGGTCGTCTGGGAGGCCCCGCTCCAGGCGCAGGCCGCCCCCGCCGCGCCACCGGCCGACACGACGGGTACCGAGCCGCCGGAGCAGTGAACCCGCGGTCCGATGTCCCCTCGGCAGTCGTCGCACCGCCCGGTCGGCAGGACCGACGCACCGTCAGCAGCTTTCCCGCCCCGACGTCCGGCAGGACCGGTGCCTCACCGGCAGCGGTCCCGCCCGGGGCCCTCCGGCGGGCCGACACACCGTCAGCGACGTGTCGCGCGGCGCCGGCGAGGGCTGGCCGGACCGGCTGGGCCGGATGGCCGTACGAACCGGATAAATGTGGCAGACCGTCAGCCCGGGTGTGACGATCCGAGCATGGGACACCGACAACGCGACTGCCACCGGCGGCTGTTCAGGCCATTGCTGTGCGCGCTGCTGGTCGCCTTCCCGCTGCTGCCCGCACCCGCCGCGTCCGCCAATGACGGCCCCAACGTGAGCGTGCAGGTCGCCCAGCTGCTCGAGGAGGTGTCCAAGGCCACCGCCACGTACGAGCGGGGACTCCAGGCGTCCGTCGCCGAGCGCGCCCGGCTCGACCAGCTGCAGTGGCAGCTCGCCGACCGGCGGCGAGAGATGCGGAAGATGCACGACAAGCTGGGCGCCGTGGCCAGGGCCCAGTACCGCAGCGGAGGGAACCTGGCGCCCACCCTCGAGCTGATGTTCGCCTCCGACCCGGACGAGCTGCTGCGTGGGCAGCGGATGTACGCCAAGGCCACGATGACGGTGAACCTGCTGCTGGAGGACGCCAAGGAGGCCGAGCGCCTGACGGCCGTGGCGGAGAAGAAGGCCCGCGCGGCCTGGTACCGCCTGGACGCCCGCACGGCGGAGCTGGCGCGCATCAAACGGGGCATCGAGACCAAGCTCGACTCGGCGCGCTGGTCACTGCAGGCGCAGGCTGACCGCAGCGCGGCGTCAGGGCAGTGCTCCGGCTCGGTCCCGCTGCCGCAGACCGAGTTCCCCGAGGGGTCGGCCTGGGTCACGCCCGTCCAGCGCTACACCCTGTCGGCCGGCTTCGACAGTGCCGGTACGCGCTGGGCGAACCGGCACACCGGGCAGGACTTTGCCGTCGGGATCGGCAGCCCCGTGCGCTCGATCGGCGCCGGCCGGGTCGTGTCCGTCTCCTGCGGCGGCGGCTTCGGCATGCAGATCGTCGTCCAGCACAACGACGGCTGGTACTCGCAGTACGCCCACCTCGCGTCCGTCACGGTGGACCAGGGCGACCGGGTCCGGACCGGCCAGTGGCTCGGCCAGGCCGGAACCACGGGCAACTCGACCGGGCCCCATCTCCACTTCGAGGTCCGGCTCACCCCGGACTTCGGATCGGCGGTGGACCCGGTGACCTGGCTGCGGAACCGCGGAGTCTGGCTGTAGTCCGGAGGGGCCGGCCGGAGGCCGCCGGTGGGCCGCGGGTGCTACGCCTGCTGCCCGGCGCCGTGTGCGGCGAGGATCCGCTCGATGACGACCGCGACCCCGTCGTCGTTGTTCGCCACGGTCCGGCCGGACGCGGCGGCGACGACGTCGGGGTGCGCGTTGCCCATGGCGAACGACGTGCCCGCCCAGGTCAGCATCTCCACGTCGTTCGGCATGTCGCCGAAGGCCACGACCTCGTCCGACGAGATGCCGCGTTCCGCGCAGCACAGGGCGAGCGTCGAGGCCTTCGACACCCCGAGACCGCTCACCTCCAGCAGCGACGTCGGGCTGGAGCGGGTGATCGTGGCCAGGTCCCCGGCGGCCGTGCGGGCCACGGTGAGGAAGCCGTCGGGCGTCAGATCGCCGTGCTGGGCGAGCAGCTTGAGGACCGGGGCCGCCGAGCCGGGCTCCTCCTCGTGCAGCAGCTTCTCGGCGACGGCGACCGTGGCGCCGGGGTCGAGGTGGAAGGGCGGGTAGCCGGGCTCGTAGTGGATTCCCGTGGCGGTCTCCACCGCGAAGGTGGTGCCCGGTGCCGCGTCGCGCAGTCGCTGGACGACGTCGAGGGCGCTCGCGCGCGCGAGGGGGCGGACCTCCAGCAGCTTCCCGCCGGCGTGCAGATCGACCACCGCCGCGCCGTTGGCGCATATCGCCAGCCCGTGACCGTGCACATGGTCGCTGACGACGTCCATCCAGCGCGCCGGGCGGCCCGTGACGAAGAAGACCTCGATCCCCGCCCTCTCCGCCGCGGCGAGTGCGGCGACGGTGCGCTCCGAGACGGACTTGTCGTCGCGCAGCAGGGTGCCGTCCAGGTCGGTGGCGATCAGCCGGACGGTCGGGGGAAGCGGCAGAGGATCGGTAGCTGAGGTCACCCCGGCATTCTCCCGTACCCCCTGCACGGCCGTGCAGGGGGGCGCACATCTGAGTGTTCGCCCGCTGGCTCCCTGTAGTCGGGGTGGCGTGAGGGCGTCGGGAGTCAGCCCAGCCGTGAGAGGGCCTCGGTGGCGATCCGCTCGAAAACGGCCTGGTCGGCGGCGAACACGGAGTCGTCGACGGGCCAGTGGACGACGATCTCGGTGAAGCCGAGCTCCGCGTACCGGCCGGCGAAGTCCACGAACGCCTCGAGGGAGTCCAGCGGACGGCCCCGCCCGGGCGCGGGGAGGGCGGGGTTGAAGTCCGGGGTGAAGCCGGTGAGCAGGATCCTGTCCAGCTCGGAGGCGTCCCGGCCTGCCTCGGAGCAGGCCTTGCCGAGCTTGGTGAGCTGGCCGGACACGGCCTCGACCGACTGCTCGGGGGTACCCGTCTCGAAGAGCTTCGGGTCGCCGGTCGTCACCCAGGCCTGCCCGTACTGGGCGGCGAGCCTCAGTCCTCTGGGGCCGGTGGCGGCGACGGCGAAGGGGAGCCGGGGCCGCTGTACGCAGCCGGGTACGTTGCGTGCCTCCCGGGCCGAGTAGAAACGGCCCTCGTGGGTCGTCCCGGCGGGCTCGCGCAGCAGCCTGTCGAGCAGGGGCACGAACTCGCCGAAGCGGTCGGCGCGCTCCCGGGGCGTCCAGGGCTCCTCGTCGCCCTTCAGCAGCGTGGTCGCGTCGAAGCCGTTGCCCCCGGCCCCGATGCCCAGCGTGACGCGGCCGTCGGAGATGTCGTCGAGGGTGATCAGTTCCTTGGCGAGGGTGACCGGGTGCCGGAAGTTCGGCGAGGTCACCAGCGTGCCCAATCGCATACTCCGTGTGACCGTCGCTGCGGCTGTGAGCGTGGGGATGGCACCGAACCACGGCCCGTCCCGGAACGACCGCCACGACAGGTGGTCGTACGTGTACGCGGCATGGAAACCGAGGTCTTCGGCCCGCCGCCAGATCTTCTGCCCTTCGGCCCATCGGTGGATGGGGAGGATCACCGTGCTCAGACGCATGGCCTCGACGATACGCGGGCCTCCCGCTGTCACGGATATGCCGGTGGAGCAGATTCGGGAAGCCACGCCGACGTCGCGATGCGGGCCGCTACCGTGGCGTCATGGGCACGCTGGACAGGGCCGAGCTCGAGGCCGTGATCGACGAGGTGACGGTGGACGGCTCCGGCGAGGATGAGCAGTGGACCGGCCTGTTCACCATGCTTGAGGAGAACCTCGCCCTGCCCTTCACCACCACAGTTCTCGGCGCCGAGGTGACGGTGCGCGGCGTCGACATCACGCCCGGCGGCAGGATCGTCGCCCTGGGCTCGCGTGGCCGTGTGCAGCAGGCGATCGGAATCCTGGACCTGCCGCTGCCGAACCCGGCGCCCGAGGGGGCGGAGTGGATCGGGGCGTACCGCCACTGGGCCGGTTGAGGCCGGACACCTCTCGCTTCATGCGGAACCGGCTCGTACGAAAGGGCTGAACGTGGCTGAGGCCGCACAGGGCGCACATCAGGGTGCCCATGAACCGTCATTGGCTGATCTCATCGAGCGCAGCGCCGAATTGAAGGGGCGGCTGGTCACCTTCGCGCAGAGTGCCCGCTTCGACCGGTGGTTGACGCACCTCCTGCTGGAGGCCGCCGGACCTGAACGGCAGTTGGACGAGGGTGAGGCGATCCGGATCACCGACCATTTCGTCCTGCGGTACCGGTTGCCGGACGGTTCGACCGTGGTGGACCGCTTCATCGCCGGCCGGAAGGACTTGAGCGCGACCGACCGGGAGATGCTGCTCGGCTGGCGTGACCCGGTCGAGGGCGTCTTCGAGGTCCGGCGCAAGGACGGCGATGCCGTCATCCTGCTGAACCTTGTCGACGACCTGGAGTACCGCACGTACTCGAACGTCGGGCGGGCGGCGTTCCGCGGAGTGTCCAAGGGGGGATTCCTCCATACCTGCCTGGTACCCGTCCACTCGGCCGGCGGGGCGTGGTTGGTGTCCGGGGCGATGACGAGCTACCCCAGGTCCAGCGCCACCGAGATCGCCCAAGCAGCTCTGAAACTGGCCACGCACGACCCCGAGCTGGTTTTCCGCAACCCAGAGAAGATCGAGCAGGGACGGCAGCGTATGCGGGAGGACCGGGCCGCGTTCATCGAGTTCTGCGGTGGCGACGAACTGGTCCTTCCGCCTGCCGAAGCCGAGGACCTCCTCAACGCCTACTACCGCCACCGCCAACAGGCCGCCGTCGCCGCACAGCCCAGCCGTGCCCGACGCAAGCGGCTCCCCGGCCTGGACCTGCCCTTCTTCGAGCTGCCGTCAGAACTGGCGGACTCGGACACCGTCGGCGTCATCTACGACCAGGTCGACGGGCTCAACTTCTACGCCGACTACGGGATGCTGCGGGACCTCTTCGCGGAGCCCGCCCTCACGGGCCGCAGACAGCACCAGGACCTGCTGCGCACGTACCTGCGCGAGGAGTCGATCACGCCACTGCCGATCCGCCGGCTGGCCGCCGCTCACCCGGAGACAGCGGACGCCGTGTTCCGGAAACTGCTGAGGAAGCCCGGATTCACCTGGAGCGAGCACGGTGACGCGCTGCTGCGTCGGCGCAAGCCCTGGTACTACGAGGCCGCCCCGCGCCCCGGGGTGTCCGTGATCGGCGACCGTCTACGCGAGCTGCTCGATGCGGGACGGCGCTGAGCTCGTGGGTGGAGAAGCCCGACAGCTGGCGCGCATACCGCAGTATGCTGGCTCCATGGCTGAAACGACCCGCATCACGGTCACTCTGCCCACCGAGCAGGTGGCGGAGCTGAAGAGGCTCACGGACAACGTCTCCGGCTACGTCGCGGAGGCGGTCGCTCGCCAGATCAGGCACCAGCTGCTCGGCGAGGAGCTGCGCCGCTACGAGGAGGAGCACGGCGCGTTCACCGACGAGGAGCTGGCCGCGGCCCAGGCCAGGATCTTCGGCACGGCCAAGCACGAGGAGTCGGCGAGCGCCGCGTGAACCACCGCATCGAGACCGTTGTACTGGACTCCCAGGGACTGTCCGCCTGGGTCTCACAGGACCGGGCCGTGCTCGCGATGATCCGATCCTTCCACTCGATGGCTGCCGATCTCGTGGTCTGTGCCAACACCATCGTGGAAGTCATGCACGCCCGGGTGAACACCGCCCGACTGAACTGGGTCCTCTCCCAGGTCAAGGTCGAAGCGGTGACCGAGCAGGCGGCCAGGGCCGCCGCCGGGCTGCTGAAAGAGGCCGGACTGCACGGCCACAAGTACGCGATCGATGCCACCGTCGCCGAGCTGTCGCTCCGCCAGCCGGGCCCGGTGGCCATGCTCACGTCGGACGTCGACGACATGGGCAAGCTGTGCGGTAGCCGCGTCCGACTCATCGCGATCTGATCCGCTTCGGGCGGGACCAAGACGCCCTTGACGTATGTTTCCCCAGATCAGGCTGCGATGGGTGATCGAGGCTTGACTGAGGTCACCAGCGTGCCCAGGCGCAGCCGGTCGGTCGCGGCCGCGGCGGCGGTCAGCGTGGGAACGCCCCCGTACCAGGGGTCGTCGCGGAACGAACGCCACGCCAGGTGGTCATACGTGTACGCGGCGTGGAAACCGAGCTCCTCGGCGCGCTGCCACCGGGCCCGGCCCCCCTCGTTCCAGCGGTGCACGGGAAGGATCACGGTGCTCAGGGGCAGGGGAGAGGCATGCCCTCCAGCGTACGGGTGCCCTGCGCGTCCCCTTTCCGTGGTTTCCCGTGGTTCCCGTGGCGGAAGGCCCCGTCAGCCGGGGAAGCGCAGGAACCGCGGCGGGACGGTGTCCGTGAGCCAGACGCCGTTGGCGCTGATGTGGAAGACGTGGCCGGCGCGGTGCATCGCTCCCGCGTCCACGGAGAGGACGACGGGGCGGCCCCTGCGGGCGCCGACCCGTGTCGCCGTCTCGCGGTCCGGGGAGAGGTGCACATGGTGGCGGGCCATCGGGCGCAGTCCCTCGGCCCGGATCGCGTCCAGGCTGCGCGCGACCGTGCCGTGGTACAGGTACGCGGGCGGCTCGGCGACCGGCAGCTCCAGGTCGACCTCCACGGTGTGGCCCTGGTTCGCCCGGATCCGGGCGCCGTCGATCATGAAGCGCCGCTTGTCGTTGGCCGCCACCACGTGGTCCAGCTCGTCCCGGGTGATGGGGAAGCCGTTCTCGGCCGTGGCGCGCAGCAGCTCCTCGATCGTGACCCAGCCGTTCGCGTCCAGGGCGATCCCGATGCGCTCCGGTTGATGCCGCAGGTGTTTCGCGAGGTACTTCGACACCTTCACGGTGCGTTGTTCGTCCATGTCCTCAGAGTGCCGCCGGAGGCCGACGCGTCGCCACGCGATTTTCATCCGGACGACAACTGCCGACAGGTTTGATCCACAGCCAACTCGACTTATCCACAACAGAATTGACGTTGATGTGGACAACTCTCGGCACGGTCAGGCCTTTTGATCAACATCGACGGATTGCAGCCGACTTGCCGCGAGGGCGTCCAATCGCCGTGCATGTACCTCCCGTTCGGCGGCCGCAGCGATGAAGGCGGCTGTGTGCTCCGCACCAACAAGCCCTTCCACGGCACGGATCGTGTCGGCGGGGAGAGTCACCCGGCGTGCATCGTCCCCACTCTCCAGGGAGCCCTCGGCGCCGAGGTGGTACTGCAGATGACGCGTCGCGAACAGGCGCATGGCCCGCGCAAGTTCGGCGTCGACGGTCTGCTGTGCGAGGGGCCGCAGCCGCCGCACCATCGAGGCCGCCTCCGCCGCGTCGGCGTCCGTCGGGGGCCGGTGACCGAGATACCGGGCGAAGACGTGCTCGGTGGTGAACTCCAGGAAGCGGGAGGCGATATGTTCCACCTGCCCGCGAAGTTCCCGTAGATGCCCGGCGATCGCCAGGAGCGGGACGCCGGCGGCGTACAACTCGGCCGCGACGGCGAGCTCCTGGGGACTCGGCACCAGGAACTCGTCGTCCCTGCCCGGGATGCGCTCCAGCACACCGAGCTCCACGGCCTCGCCGATGGCCTCCTCGTCCGGCTGCCCCCCGAAGGTCGCGTCGAGCTCCACACGACTGATCCGGTCGGCCTTTTCGTCGGTCCAGGGACCGTGGACCTCCGCGACGAGCCCCAGCACCCCGCCCAGTCCACGGCCCGTGTCCCAGGCCTCCAGGAGCTCCTTGATCGACGCGAGGGTGTACCCGCGGTCGAGGAGGTCGGCGATCTGACGCAGCCGGGCCAGATGGGAGTCCCCGTACACGTTCGACCGGCCGCGCCGCTCCGGTTTGGGCAGCAGCCCGCGGTCCTGGTAGGCGCGAATCGTCCGGACCGTCGCCCCGCTGTGGTGGGCGAGGTCCTCGATCCGGTACTCCACCGCATGCTCCCCGGACACGACCACTCCTCTACTGCTCCATGACGGCCCGCTCCGGCAGGGCGCGCACCTCGCGGGCCCATCCGGACCGGAAGGCCGCGGCCCGGCCGGGGGACCGGCGCGGCGCGACCACATCATGACCGCTCACAGCGGAGGCTCCAACCGCGCTGTCGCCCGCAGGATCCCCGGAGCGAACCGGGACAGCACCCGGGCACCACGGGCCTCCGGCGTCACCGGCACCACCGCCTGGTTGTCCAGGACGGCACGGAGGATCACCGTTGCCACCTTCTCCGGCGGGTAGTTGCGCATCCCGTAGAGCTTCGAGCTCCTCGTCCGCCGACGCTTCTCCTCCTCCTCGGAGACGCCGGCGAAGTGCGCCGTGGCGGTGATGTTCGTGTTCACGATGCCGGGGCAGACCGCCGAGACGCCGATGCCGCGGCCCGCCAGCTCGGCGCGCAGACACTCGCTCAGCATCAGGACGGCGGCTTTCGAGGTCGCGTACGCGGGCAGGGCCCTGGAGGGCTGATAGGCGGCCGCCGAGGCCGTGTTCACGATGTGGCCGCCCTGGCCGCGCTCGGCCATCTGCCTGCCGAAGAGGCGGCAGCCGTGGATGACGCCCCACAGATTGACGTCGAGGACCTTGCGCCAGTCGTCGGCCGTGGTGTCGAGGAACGAGCCGGAGAGACCGATCCCCGCGTTGTTGACCAGCACGTCCACGACGCCGTACTCGCCCGCCACCTTCTCGGCGAGCTTCTCCATCGCGGCCTCGTCGGCGACGTCGGCCGTCTCGCCCCAGGCCTCCGGCGCTCCGACCAGCCGGGCCATCTCGGCCGTCCTGGTGGCGCCTTCGCCGTCACGGTCCACCGCGACCACGCGAGCCCCGGCCTCGGCGAAGGCGAACGCCGTCGCGCGGCCGATGCCGCTGGCCGCGCCCGTCACCAGCACCAACTGCCCGCCGAAGCGCTCGGCGTACCGCCCCGGAGCCCCGGTCGCGGGCGCCGGCAGGGAGGCACCCGAACCGCCCCCCTCCTCGTGGGCGGTCACGAACTCGGTGATCCAGCCGGCCAGTCGGTCGGGACGGGTGCGGGGCACCCAGTGCTTGGCCGGCAGGGTGCGGCGCACGAGCCGTGGGGCCCACTCCGCGAGATCGTCGTAGAGCCGCTCGGACAGGAACGCGTCCCCGGTGGGGGTGATCAGCTGCACCGGCACATGGGCGTACGCGTCGGGGCGGGGGTGGAGCAGCCGGAAGCGGACGTTGTCCCGGTAGAGCCAGGCCCCGTGCGCCGCGTCCGAGGGCAGGGAGGCGGTCGGGTAGCCATCTCCCGGCACCTTCTCCACCCGCTCCAGGATCTTCGGCCACCGCCGGCCCAGCGGCCCCCGCCAGGCCAGTTCGGGCAGCACGGGTGTGTGCAGCATGTACACGTACCAGGACTTGGCGCCCTGGCCGAGGAGCTGGGCCACCCGGCGCGGGGTCGGCCGGGCCGTGCGCTTCCTGATCCAGTGGCCGAAGTGGTCGAGCGACGGCCCCGACACGGACGTGAAGGAGGCGATGCGCCCCTCGGTCCGTTTCACCGTCACGAACTCCCAGCCCTGCACCGAGCCCCAGTCGTGGCCCACCAGGTGCACCGGCCGGTCCGGACTGACCGCGTCCGCCACCGCCAGGAAGTCGTCCGTCAGCTTGCCCAGGGTGAAGCCGCCGCGCAGCGGCACCGGGGCCGTGGAGCGGCCGTGGCCCCGGACGTCGTACAGCACCACGTGGAAGCGCTCCGCCAGCCGGGACGCGACCTCGGACCACACTTCCTTGCTGTCCGGATAGCCGTGCACCAGCACGACCGTCGGCTGCCGCTCGTCCCCGAGCTCCGCCACGCACAGCTCGATCCCGCCCGTGCGCACCCGGCGCTCGCGCGCTCCCTCGATCCCCGTGCTCACGCCGCCTCCTCCTCGGCCCAGCGCCGCACGTGCGGCAGGTCGTCGTCCAGCCAGAACGCGCTCTGCTCCGGGTCCTTCGAGTCCGTGACCACCAGGATCTCCTCGAACTTCGCGCCCGTCCCGCGGAAGCCGAGGTGGGGTTCCACGGCCCACAGCCCCGGCTGCGGCGGATGGTCGGAGAAACGGTGGGGTGACCACAGGGGCGACCAGCCCTCCCGGTGACCGTGCAGCGCGTCGCTCGCCAGGCCCTTCAGCGACTGCGTGCCGAACCCGAACAGCGTCGGCGACCAGCGCCGCTGTCGGACCCGGTCGACCTTGTGGGCGATGACGCCGAACGGATAGGCGCGGTGCCGGTTGGCGTACCCCTGCCGCACCATGAGCCGGTCCACGTCCTGGTAGATCTCCCGGAGGGAGCGCCGCTCGCGCACCTCGCGCAGGATGAGCTCCCGGTGCGCCCGGAGGTCCGCGAGCAGCCGGTCGTGCAGCGGGTGGGGGCCGAGGCAGCCCGAATAGCCGATGTCGGCCGTGAACCCCTTGAGGACCGGTGCCATGTCGAGGATGAAGGGCATGCCCGCCTCCAGCCTCCGGTCGGTCGGGAAGAACTGCAGCGGAATCCGGAAGCCCGCGAACGCGGTCCGGTCGCCGAACCAGGCGAAGGGCAGGTGGAACCAGTCCCGCACCCCGCGCTCCTGCAGCCAGCGGCGCTGCATCCGCGCCGCCTCCCGCTCGGTCACCCCGGGCTTCAGCTGGGCGGCGACCGCCTCGGCGCACTCGTACGCCAGGCGCTGCACTTCCCGGAACCCCCGCAGCTCCGCGGTTCGTTCGCTCATCACTGCCGAGGTCATGCCACCGTCCCGTCCGGATCCGACGCGTTGCGTCCGTGTGCGTGTGCGGTACGTGCTCGTAACTTGACACTGATGAATGTGACAATGTCCGGCGGCTGCGTCAAGGGCCCTGCGCAAGCCTGTGGACAACCGCCGGGGCCCCGGGGTCGTCTCCTCCTCCCGGCGTCGCCCCCTACGGGTCCGTACGCCTGGAGTCGGATGCGGAACCAGCCGCCAGGGTTGACGCCGGGTGTGGTGTGCACCACTACCGTCGAACCGTGACTGTGATCGTGACCGAAAGCCTGAGCAAGCGGTTCCCCCGGGTGACCGCGCTTGACCGGCTCTCCCTGGACATCGGGCCCGGTGTGACCGGACTCGTGGGCGCCAACGGGGCCGGCAAGTCCACGCTGATCAAGATCCTGCTGGGTCTTTCCCCCGCCACGGAGGGCCGCGCCGAGGTGCTCGGCCTCGACGTCGCCACCTCCGGCGCCGCCATCCGCGAGCGTGTCGGCTACATGCCCGAGCACGACTGCCTGCCGCCGGACGTCTCGGCCACCGAGTTCGTCGTCCACATGGCGCGCATGTCCGGGCTCCCGCCGACCGCGGCGCGCGAGCGCACCGCGGACACCCTGCGCCATGTCGGCCTCTACGAGGAGCGGTACCGCCCCATCGGCGGCTACTCGACCGGCATGAAGCAGCGCGTGAAGCTCGCCCAGGCCCTGGTCCACGACCCGCAGCTGGTGCTGCTGGACGAGCCGACCAACGGCCTCGACCCGGTCGGCCGGGACGAGATGCTCGGCCTCATCCGCCGCGTCCACACCGACTTCGGCATCTCGGTCCTGGTCACCTCGCACCTCCTGGGCGAGCTCGAGCGCACCTGCGACCACGTCGTGGTCGTCGACGGCGGCAGGCTGCTGCGCTCCAGCTCCACCAGCGACTTCACCAAGATCACCACGACCCTCGCGGTCGAGGTCACCGACTCCGACACCCACCCCGACGGGACGGCGGCGCTGCGCGAGGCGCTCGCCGCCGCCGGGGTCGCCCTGCACGCCGAGGTCGAGGACGGACTGCCGGGCGCCGGCCACATCCTCCTGCTGGAGGCCACCGGCGAGGAGACGTACGACACCGTCCGGGACACCGTCGCCGCCCTCGGCCTCGGACTCGTACGGATGGAACAGCGCCGCCACCACATCGCGGAGGTCTTCCGCCCCGACGCGGCGGCCCAGCCCATGGAGGTGCCGGCGCGATGAGCAACGGGACGACCCGCACGGGGACGGCGCTCACCGAGACCACCCGTATCCACAACATCGGGTACCGCAACTACGACGGCGCACGGCTCGGCCGCGCCTACGCCCGCCGCTCGCTCTTCGCGCAGTCGCTGCGCGGGGCGTACGGACTCGGCCGCTCCGCCCGGTCGAAGGTGCTGCCGATGATCCTCTTCGCGGTGATGTGCGTGCCCGCGGCGATCGTGGTCGCCGTGGCGGTGACCACCAAGATGAAGGACCTGCCGCTCGACTACACCCGCTACGCGATCGTCACGCAGGCGGTGATCGGACTCTTCCTCGCGGCGCAGGCCCCGCAGTCCGTCTCGCGCGACCTGCGCTTCAAGACCGTGCCGCTGTACTTCTCGCGGCCCATCGAGCGCGTGGACTACGTCCTCGCCAAGTTCGGCGCGATGGCCTCGGCGCTCTTCGTCCTGACCGCCGCCCCGCTCCTGATCCTCTGGATCGGCTCGCTGCTGGCGAAGATGGACTTCGCCGACCAGACGAAGGGCTTCGCACAGGGACTGGTCTCCGTGGCACTCCTCTCGCTCCTCTTCGGCGGTCTCGGTCTCGTCATGGCCGCACTCACGCCGCGCCGCGGGTTCGGGGTCGCGGCGGTCATCGCCACCCTGACCATCACCTACGGTGCGGTCTCCACGGTCCAGGCCATCGCGTACGAGACCGGGTCCGAGGGCGCCGTGGAGTGGCTGGGCCTCTTCTCGCCCGTCACCCTCATCGACGGTGTGCAGACCGCCTTCCTCGGCGCGTCCTCCTCCTTCCCCGGCGGGCAGGGGCCCGGCACGGGCGCCGGAGTGGTCTATCTGCTGGCCGTCCTCGCGCTCATCGCCGGTTCGTACGGCGTCCTGATGCGCCGCTACCGAAAGGTCGGGCTCTGACCATGAGCACTGTCCACATCGACCACGCCTCGCGCTGGTTCGGCAACGTGGTGGCCGTCAACGACGTGACGATGACCATCGGGCCCGGCGTCACCGGACTCCTCGGCCCCAACGGAGCCGGCAAGTCCACGCTCATCAACATGATGGGCGGCTTCCTCGCCCCCTCGACGGGCACCGTCACCCTCGACGGAGAAACGATCTGGCGCAACGAGTCGGTCTACCGGCAGATCGGCGTCGTGCCCGAGCGGGAGGCGATGTACGACTTCCTCACGGGGCGGGAGTTCGTCCTCGCCAACGCCGAACTGCACGGGCTCGGCGCCAAGGAGGCCCAGCGCGCCCTGGCCACGGTGGAGATGGAGCCCGCGCAGGACCGCAAGATCGCCACGTACAGCAAGGGCATGCGCCAGCGGGTCAAGATGGCGTCCGCCCTGGTGCACGAGCCGAGCGTGCTGCTCCTCGACGAGCCGTTCAACGGAATGGACCCGCGCCAGCGCATGCAGCTCATGGACCTGCTCCGGCGCATGGGTGGCGAGGGACGCACGGTCCTGTTCTCCTCGCACATCCTCGAGGAGGTCGAGCAACTCGCCTCCCACATCGAGGTGATCGTCGCGGGACGGCACGCCGCGAGCGGCGACTTCCGCAGGATCCGGCGGCTGATGACGGACCGGCCGCACCGCTATCTGGTGCGTTCCAGCGACGACCGCGCGCTCGCCGCCGCGCTGATCGCGGACCCGTCCACCGCCGGCATCGAGGTGGACGTCCAGGAGGGCGCGTTGCGCATCCAGGCGGTCGACTTCGGGCGCTTCACCGAGCTCCTGCCGAAGGTGGCCCGTGAGCACTCCATCCGGCTGCTCACGGTCTCGCCCTCCGACGAGTCCCTCGAATCGGTCTTCTCCTACCTCGTAGCGGCCTGAAAGGAGCCAACGACATGTACAACCCGACAGTCGCCCGGCTCACCTACCGGGCCCTCCTCGGCCGGCGCCGTGCGGCGATCCTCTTCGTCCTCCCCGCCCTGCTGCTGCTCATCGCCGCGGCCGTGAGGGCGTTCAACGGCGTCGACGACCAGGTCGCCTCCGACGTGCTGGGCGGCTTCGCCCTCGCCACGATGGTGCCGCTGATCGGCGTGATCGCCGGAACGGGGGCGATCGGGCCCGAGATCGACGACGGCTCGATCGTCTATCTGCTGGCCAAGCCGGTGAAGCGGCCGACGATCATCGTCACCAAGCTGATCGTGGCGATCGCCGTGACCATGGTGTTCTCCGCGGTCCCCACGTTCGTCGCGGGATACATCCTCAACGGCAACGGACAGCAGATCGCGGTCGCCTACACGGTCGCGGCGCTGGTCGCGTCGATCGCGTACGCCGCGCTGTTCCTGCTGCTCGGCACGGTCAGCCGGCACGCGGTCGTGATCGGCCTGGTCTACGCGCTGGTGTGGGAGACGCTCTTCGGCAGCCTGGTGTCCGGGGCGCGGACGCTCAGCGTGCAGCAGTGGTCGCTGGCCCTGGCCGAACGGATCGGCGGCGAGGGGATGATCACCTCCGACGTGGGGCTGCCGCTCGCGGTGGCGCTGCTCGTCGGGGTCACGCTGCTGGCGACGGGGTACGCCGGGCAGAAGCTGAGGACGCTGACGCTCGCCGGCGAGGAGTAGGCGCGTCACAGGCAGAGCGCCCCCGGGATTTTCCCCGGGGGCGTTTCCGTCCTCACACGGTCCTGACGGGGCGGCGGGGAGACTGGGGGCGAGGAGGAGCCGCCATGCCGGAGGAGCCGAACCTTCCCCCGGGCGCGGATGCGGGGCCGGACCGGGACGAGCGCGGCCCGGCGCCGGACCCGGCGTCCGGAGCGCCCGGCCCGGACCGCGCAGGCCACGGGGACGGCCCGCCGCGCGGGGACGCCGCCCGCCGCAGCACGGGCGGCCGCCCCGGGGGCGAAGCCCGGGCCGCCGGTTCTGCTTCTGCTTCCGCTTCTGCTTCCGCTTCCGCTTCCGGCGAGGGTGGGCACGAAGGCGCCTGGGACGAGGCCGTTCTCGACGAGGACTTCGTGCGCGCCGCCGAGACCGCCGAGCCGTCGGCCCGCGCGCGGATGCTCGCCGCCCGGTGGCGCGGATCCGCACCCGAGCCACAGCCGTGGCGCTCGGACGAGCCGCCGGCGGGCTGGTTCTGGAGCCGTGCGCGCGCACGGCGCCGCCGCCGGCGCTGGTGGCGCAGGTCCTGACAATCCGCGCGGAACGCCTCGCACAGAAATCCGGTGGCACGTGTACGCCCGGACCGGGCAGAGTGGTCGATGTCGCCGCCGGATGTGCGGCGGGGCCGCAGGGTCACGACATCAGAGACCGGGGAGGGGCGCGGCGATGACCGAGAGTACGAGTCCGTCGAGCTCCCAGCAGGGCAGCGCACGGCAGGCTTCGGAGTAATCATCGGACTCCGTCGAGCCGTCGGCACACTGCCCGGGCGGCCGCTTCGAGCGCGCATTCGCGCGGGCCGCCCTCCCGGAGGATTGGCCGAGTGGTAAGGCACCGGCTTGCTAAGCCGTGGTCGGGGTCGACCCCCGCGCGCGTTCGATCCGCGCATCCTCCGCAATGTGCACGACACCGCAGTGCACGACATCGGCACTGCACGACACCGCAGTGCACGACCCGTGCTGTGTAAGGCCTACGGCGTGAGCCGCGCCGCCGGGCGGTGCCGCGGGCTCGGCGGCCTGGCGCCCGGCGCGGTGCCGCGCGGGCGGGCACGTCCCGGGTCGCCGGCGGCGCGGCGTTCGCGCGGGTCGCACACCGTACCCGGGGACGTCAGCGCCGGCGCCCCAGCAGTTCCTCCAGTACCAGCGCGATGCCGTCGTGCTCGTTCGACGCCGTGATCTCGTGCGCCACGGCCTTCAGTTCGTCGTGGGCGTTGGCCATCGCCACGCCGTGGACGGCCCAGCCGAACATGGGGATGTCGTTCGGCATGTCGCCGAAGGCGATCGTCTGGGTGGACTTCACCCCCAGCCGACGAGCGGCCAGGGAGAGGCCGGTGGCCTTGCTCAGGCCGAGGGGGAGGATCTCGACGATGCGCTCGCCGGCCATCACCACGTCGACCAGACCGCCGACCGTCGACCGCGCGATGCGGGTCAGCTCGTCGTCGTCGAGGGACGGGTGCTGGATGTAGAGCTTGTTCAGCGGAGCCGCCCACAGCTCGGCCGGGTCGTCGAAGACCACGACCGGGAGCGGACCGTCGTGGACCCGGTAGTCGGGGCTGACGACGACCTTCCCGTCCAGGCCGTCGCGGCTCGCCGCCAGCGCGAGCGGGCCGACCTCCGCCTCCAGCTTGGCGAGGGCGAGACCGGCCAGCTGGCGGTCCAGGGTGACCGAGGTGAGCAGCTTGTTCTCGCCCGCGTGGTACACCTGCGCGCCCTGCCCGCAGACCGCGAGCCCCTGGTAGCCCAGGTCGTCGAGGATGTGCCGGGTCCACGGGACGGACCGCCCGGTGACGACGATGTGGGCGGCGCCCGCCGCCGTGGCGGCGGCGAGCGCGTCGCGCGTGCGCTGCGAGACCGTCTCGTCGGAGCGCAGCAGGGTCCCGTCGAGATCCGTGGCGATCAGGCGGTACGGAAAGCTCACTTGGCGACCGGCTCCAGGACGTCCCGGCCGCCGAGGTAGGGCCGCAGGACCTCCGGCACCCGCACCGACCCGTCGGCCAGCTGGTGGTTCTCCAGGATCGCGACGATCGTGCGCGGCACGGCGCACAGCGTGCCGTTCAGCGTCGCGAGCGGCTTGACCTGCTTGCCGTCGCGCATGCGCACCGACAGCCGGCGGGCCTGGAAGCCGTCGCAGTTCGACGCCGACGTGAGCTCGCGGTACTTGCCCTGGGTCGGGATCCACGCCTCGCAGTCGTACTTGCGGGACGCCGAGGCACCCAGGTCGCCGCTGGCCACGTCGATCACCTGGAACGGCAGCTCCAGGCCGGTCAGCCACTGCTTCTCCCACTCCAGGAGCCGCTTGTGCTCGTTCTCGGCGTCGTCCGGGTGGACGTACGAGAACATCTCGACCTTGTCGAACTGGTGGACGCGGAAGATGCCGCGCGTGTCCTTGCCGTACGTGCCGGCCTCGCGGCGGAAGCACGGCGAGAAGCCGGCGTACCGCAGCGGCAGCTTGCCCGCGTCGAGGATCTCGTCCATGTGGTACGCCGCGAGGGGGACCTCGGACGTGCCGACGAGATAGAAGTCGTCCTTCTCCAGGTGGTAGACGTTCTCCGCGGCCTGGCCGAGGAAGCCCGTGCCCTCCATGGCGCGCGGGCGGACCAGCGCCGGGGTCAGCATCGGGGTGAAGCCCGCCTCGGTGGCCTGCGCCATGGCGGCGTTGACGAGGGCGAGCTCCAGCAGGGCGCCGACACCCGTCAGGTAGTAGAAGCGGGAGCCGGACACCTTCGCGCCGCGCTCGACGTCGATGGCGCCCAGCGCCTCGCCGAGCTCCAGGTGGTCCTTGGGCTCGAAGCCCTCGGCGCCGAAGTCGCGGACGGTGCCGTGCGTCTCCAGGACGACGAAGTCCTCCTCGCCGCCGACCGGGACGTCCGGGTGGATCAGGTTGCCCAGCCCGAGCAGCAGCCGGCGGGCCTCTTCCTCGGCCTCGTTCTGCTCGGCCTCGGCGGCCTTGACGTCGGACTTGAGCTGCTCGGCCTTCTTCAGCAGCTCGGCGCGCTCGTCCGGGGACGCCTTGGAGACGAGCTTGCCGAGCGACTTCTGCTCGGAACGGAGTTCGTCGAAGCGGACGCCGGACGACCTGCGCCGCTCATCGGCGGAGAGCAGGGCGTCGACGAGTTCGACGTCCTCTCCACGGGCGCGCTGGGAGGCGCGAACACGGTCGGGGTCCTCACGGAGCAGGCGAAGGTCAATCACCCCACCAGGCTACCGGTGCGTGCTCCCGGCACCCCAGTTGATATTGGTTGCGTGTCACTTTGACCGAATTGCCCGAATTAGGGAAAGGCGCGGTGAATCCCGGACGCAGTCCATGGGCGAGGCGGGGCGGTCGCCCAAAGGGGCGGGTGCCCCTTTTCTCGGCCTCGGGCCGTCGTGGGCCGTGGAACCCCGGGGCCGTTGTCCACAGGGGGGAGGGGTTCGCGGGGGTTATCCACAGGCTGTGGGAGTGGTCTGTGGATTACGGAATTGATCATTCCGAAAGTTGGCGGGCGGTCCGGGGATTGCGCCTCCAAACCTGGCTCACGCACTCGTTCGAGTGGGAATTCCTCGCACTTCTTCGCCCCGAAGAGTCGGTCAGGGGAATTGGGCTGACATGGGCTTTCGATGTGTGCTGTGGAGGCAACTGGGGTGAGTGAGGTGATTTGTCGACTATGTCGGTTTGTGTTGTCGACTTGTCCCCAGATCGAGAAGCAGCCCTGTGGATAACTCTGTGGGCAATGGAGAGCAGAAGGGGAGACCCGGTGGCGCCGGCGAAATGAACCCGCGGTTACGCGCGGCCGTCCTGACAGCGCGCCAGCCACTCCGCGGCGTCCACGAACTCCGCGTCCGAGGTCCCCGGACGCAGCGCGCGCCCGCCCCCAGCCGCCACCCCCGCCTGCGGGTAGGACCCGAGGAACCGCACCTTCGGGCAGATGCGCTTCAGCCCCATCAGCGCCTCCCCCACCCGCCGGTCCGAGATGTGTCCCTCGGCGTCGATCGCGAAGCAGTAGTTGCCGATGCCCGCCCCGGTGGGCCGCGACTGGAGCAGCATCAGGTTGACACCGCGCACCGCGAACTCCTGGAGGAGCTCCAGCAGGGCACCCGGGTGGTCGTCGCGCTGCCAGATGACCACCGACGTCTTGTCCGCACCGGTCGGGGCCGCGGGCCGCGCCGGACGGCCCACCAGCACGAAGCGCGTCTCCGCGTTCTGCGCGTCGTGGATCTCGGTGACCAGCGCCTCGAGCCCGTACGTCGCCGCCGCGAACTCCCCGGCGAAGGCCGCGTCGAAGCGTCCCTCCTGCACCAGCCGCGCCCCGTCCGCGTTCGACGCGGCCGACTCCCACACCGCGTCCGGCAGATGGGCCCGCAGCCAGTTCCGCACCTGCGGCTGCGCGACCGGGTGGCCGGTCACCGTCTTCACGTCCGACAGCTTCGTCCCCGGCCGCACCAGCAGCGCGAAGGTGATCGGCAGCAGCACCTCGCGGTAGATCATCAGCGGCTCGCCGGAGGCCAGCTCGTCGAGGGTCGCGGTGACGCCGCCCTCCACCGAGTTCTCGATCGGCACCAGCGCGGCCGCCGCCTCACCGTTGCGCACGGCGTCCAGGGCGGCCGGCACGGACACCATCGGGACGAGTTCGCGGGTGGCGGCCTCCGGGAGGGTGCGCAGGGCGGCCTCGGTGAAGGTGCCCTCGGGGCCGAGGTACGTGTAGCGCGTGGCGGACATACCCGTCACCCTAGTGCGCCCCGGACCCGTGCGGCTCGTCTCACGGCTCCAGCAGCCGGCGGCCGACGTACCCGCCCTCCTCCGCGCCGCCCGGGACGGCGAAGAGACCGCTCGCCTCGTGCCGGACGAACGCGGACAGCGCGTCTCCGCGGTCCAGCTTCCGCTGGACCGGTACGAAGCCCCGGAGCGGGTCGGCCTGCCAGCAGACGAAGAGCAGTCCCGCGTCGGGGGTGCCGTCCGCCGCCATGCCGTCGTGGTACGAGAACGGCCTGCGCAGCATCGCCGCGCCCGCGTTCTGCTCGGGGGCGGCGATCCGCGCGTGGGCGTTGGCCGGGATGACCAGGGAACCGTCCGGACCGGTCCGGTCCAGAGCGAGCTCGGTCGTCTCGCCGCCGCCGGTCAGCGGGGCGCCGTCGGACTTGCGGCGGCCGATCACCAGCTCCTGGTCCTTCAGGTTCAGCTTCTCCCAGTCGTCCAGCAGCATCCGGATGCGGCGGACCACGGCGTACGAGCCGCCCGCCATCCAGGCCGGCTGCTCCGGCGCGTCGGGTCCGGCGCCGGAGGCCGGTACGAACACCCGGCGGTCGAAGTCGGGCTCGGACGGCTTGGGGTTGCGGGTGCCGTCGATCTGGCCCATGAGGTTGCGGCTGGTCATCGGCTGGGCGGTGACGCCCGGCGAACGGTTGAAACCGTTCATCTGCCAGCGCATCCGCGCCGCCCCGCCCGCCACCTTGTGGACGGCGCGCAGCGCGTGGAAGGCGACCAGTGCGTCGTTGGCGCCGATCTGCACCCAGAGGTCGCCTTCCGAACGGCGCGGATCCAGCCGGTCGGCGGAGAACGCCGGCAGCGGGTCGAGCTGGACGGGGCGCTGCGCCGTCAGCCCCGTGCGGTCGAAGAAGGTCCGGCCGAAGCCGAAGGTGATCGTGAGGGAGGAAGGGCCGGCGTCCAGGGCGACGCCGGTGTCGTCGTCGGCCGGCTCGCCCGCCGTCAGCCGGGCCGCGGTGGCCGACCAGCGTCGCATCAGCGCGGCCGCCTCCCTGCGGCCCGCCCCGGGAGCCAGGTCGAAGGCGAGGAGATGGCCGTGGGACTGCATCGGTGTGGTGATGCCCGCCTGGTGCTCGCCGTGGAAGGGCTCGGCCGTGGAGCCGACGGTCGTCAGGGCGGTCGCCGGGTCGGCGGCGGTCACCGCGTACCCGGCCGCGCCGCCCGCCGCGCCGAGGGCGAGTCCTGTCGCCCCCGCGGCGCCGACCGTGCCGAGCAGCCTGCGCCGCGAGATCTCGTTGTCGCTCATGCCTTTACCACTGTGCCTCGGCGGCTGACCACGTCAGCCGATCCTCACGTTCTTCTCGACGGTCGTCTGGTCGATGTCCGACGTCCGTACGGTGATCCGGACCTGCCATTCGCCCGGCAGCGGGATCTGGATGTTGCTCGCGCTCCAGTGGCCGGCCGCGACGCGTTCCGGGACCAGCGGGAGCGGCCCGATCTTCTCCGCGGTCAGGGTGAAGGCCACCTTGACCTCGGGGGCGTCCAGGGGCTTCCTGTCCGGGCGCTCGGTCCACACGTGCAGCTCGTTGGCGCCCGAGCGTCCGGGGCTGATGGTCAGCCGGGCCGTGCCCTTGCCGTCAGCGCCACCGGTGTCGAAGGGCATCGTCACGTCCACGGGCTTGGACGGTACGGCCTCGGTGGCCCCGCCGCCCGCCCGGGCCGCCTGCTCCTCGGTCCGGCCGGGCTCGGTGGAGGTCAGAACCGTCGTCACGGCGAGCAGGACGACGGCGACGCCGGCCTCCGCGAGGACGGAGCGCCGGAGCCCGGTGCGCTCCGGGTCGGCGTCCCTGAGGCGCTTGCGGGCGGCCGCGGCCACCGCGGCGTCCTGCCGGGCGAGTTGGGCCGCGCGCACGGGGTCGTCGGACGGCGCCGGCTCGGCGGCACGGGGCTCCCCGGCCTCGGCGGCGTCCGCGGCCACGCCGCTCGTCTCCGCGTCCACCGCCGCGCCGGGCGTGGGCTCCGACAGCCGCGCCGTCCAGCGGCGCGAGATCCAGGCGACCCCGACGAGCATCCCGACCAGCCCGATCTTGACCAGCAGCAGCCGCCCGTAGGAGGTGCCGGTCAGGGCCGACCACGAGCCGACCTGCCGCCAGGACTGGTAGAGCCCGGTCGCGGCGAGGACGACGACGGACCAGAACGCCACCCGGGAGAAGCGGAGGACGGCTGCCCTGCCGAGGGAGGGCGCGCGGTGCAGCGCCACGAGCAACGTGGCCAGACCGCCCAGCCACGCGGCGACGGCCAGCAGGTGCAGCACGTCGACGGGCATCGCCACGCCCGCCTGGATACCGGCCGAGGCGTGTTCGGAGAGCGCCCAGGTGGCGGCGATCCCGGCGGCGACGACCGTGCCGCCGATGGCCAGACCGAAGGTCAGGTCCTGCTTCTCCTTCGCCGGGTCGCCGGCCGTTCCCGGGTCGTCCCCGGACGCGTCCGCACCCCCGTCGACTGCGTCCTCCCTGCCGCCCGGGCGGGGCGCGCCCTGTTCCGCGGCGCCCTCGGGTTCGGTCGCGCGCTTCGCGTACGCCCCGAACAGCACCGCGATGAACAGCGCCGCCGCCCCGAGCAGCAGCAGCCGTGACACGAGCGCGGCTCCGGTCTTGGTGGCGAGGACGGCCTGCAGCCCGGCGAGGTCGAAGGCGTCGCCCAGCTCGCCCGAGCCGGTGTAGGGATTGCGCAGCAGCAGCATCGCGAGGGTGGCCGCGGTGAGCGTCACCCAGCCGCCCACCACGATCCGCTGCACCGGCCGGACGCTCGCCCCGCGCGGCCAGCAGGCCAGCACGAACGCGGCACCGCCGACCAGGACGGTGAACCCCGTGTACGCCGCGTACCGCGCGATGCCGTAGAGCGCGCCCACGAGCCCGCCGCCCGCCTCCTGCTTCGGCAGCTCCACGGCGGTCTTCGAGGGCGCGCCGACCGAGAAGGTGAACGCGCCGGCGATGGGGTGGCTGTCGGCGGAGACCGCCTGCCAGGCGACGGTGTAGGTGCCGTCCGGCAGGCCGGAGTGCAGGTCCACCCCGTATCTGACGACGTCCCCGGCGCCGAGGTTCTTCAGCCTGCCGGTGTCGACGCGCTTGCTCTTGGGGTCGAGGACGCGGATCGAGTCGTTCCCCAGGGCGACCTGCTCGGAGAAGGTGAGCGTGACGTCCTTGGGGGCGACGGCCAGCACCGCCCCGTCCTTCGGGTTGCTCCCGGTCAGGGCGGCGTGCGCGTTCGCCGTGCCCGTGAGCACGGTGCCGAGCAGCGCCGCGGTGATCAGCAGCAGCCGCAGGAGAGTCGCCGTGCCGAGGCGCGGGGCGGTGGTGGTCATGGTGTCTCGTCAGTCCCTCGAATGGCCGAGAGCCTCTTCACGGGGCTCAGTGCTGCTTCGGGTTGTGGGTCCGCTCCTCGACGGGGAGCTCGACCCTGATCGGTTCCGACTTCTCGAAGTGCAGCTCGACGTCGATCCTCTCGCCCTGTTCCGGCTGCTTCTTGATGCCCATGAACATGAGGTGGTCGCCACCGCGTTCCAGCCTCAGCTCCCCGTTGGCGGGGACGTCGAGCGACGTCACCTGCCGCATCGTGCGGTCCTTCGTCTCGTGCATCTGGACGTCGTCCGAGAGGCTGCTGGTGACGGAGGTCAGCCTGTCCGCGGTGCCACCGGTGTTGGTGACGGTGAGGAAACCGCCCGCCGTGTCGCCGACGGGCTGCGGCATGAACGCCCCGCCGACCTTGAGCTCGGGCACGGACGAGGAACAGCCCGCGAGCCCCAGTCCGGCGGAGAGGGCCAGGGCGGCGGCGAGGGCGGTCGCCGTGCGGCGGGTCACGGGTTCTCCCCCTTGATGATCCTGGGGAGGTCCTTGGTGAAGTCCTCGGGCGTGGTGTCCTCGCCGTACAGGACGTAGCCCCGGTCGGTCCTGGGGGAGAAGGCCACGACCTGCGTCCCGTGCATGGACACGGCCTTGCCGTTCTTGTCCTTCGTGGAGGGCTCGATGCCGATGCCCAGCTGGCGCGCCCCGGCCTGGATGGTCGGGAAGTCGCCGGTGAGCCCGACGAAGGAGGGATCGCCCGCGGCGGGGAGCCACTTGGCCAGTTCGGCCGCGGTGTCCCGCTCGGGGTCGGTGGTGACGAAGACGACCTGGAGCTTGTCCTGGTCCGCCTTCGGCAGCTGCTTCCTGGCGACGGCGATGTTGCTCATCGTCAGCGGGCAGACGTCGGGGCAGTGGGTGTAGCCGAAGTAGATCAGGGTCGGCTTGCCCTTGGTCCGCTCCCGGAGGTCGTACGGCTTGCCCGTGGTGTCCGTGAGGACGAGGTCGGGCTTCTCGAAGGGCCGGTCGAGGACGGTCGCGGCCTTGTCCCGCGGCTGGGCGGAGACCTCGGCGACGGAGCCGTCCGCGTTGTCCGAGCCTCCGTCGGGGCCGCAGGCGGAAAGGGAGAGTACGGCCGCCACCGCCAGGGCGGCGGCCGTCACGAGCTTGTTGCGCATGGAGATGTGTCCCGGATGTGATGGATGTGCGTCTGTCAGGCGGTACGACGGCGGCCGGCCAGCACACCGAAGGCCACGCCCGCGGCACCCACGAGGATGCCGACCACGGCGAGGACCCGGGCCGTGGTGTCCGTGGGGCTCGCGGTGCTCTCGCTCTCGCCGTCCGCGTGGTCCGCGGCATGGGCCGCGTTCTTGTCGTCCGCCCCGTTCTTGTCGGCGCCGCCGCCGTGGTGGTCGCCGGTCGCCGCGGACAGGGCGAGCACGGGCGCCGGGTGCTCCGGCTCGGCCGCGCCCTCCCGCGGCTCCTCGATCCAGCGCACGACCTCCTTGTTGTCGTACGTCTGGAGCGCCTTGAAGACGAGCTTGTCGGCGTCCTCGGGCAACTGTCCGAGGGACACGGGGAACTGCTGGAACTCACCGGGGCCGATCCTGCCGCCGGCCGCGGTCCAGGTGATCTTCGAGACGGCCTCGGTGATCTGCTTGCCGTGCACGCTCAGCGGCTTGGCCAGCTTGGTCTTGGTGACCTCGGCCTTCCAGCCCGGGACGGGCTGCGGCATCACCGACGAGAGCGGGTGGTCGGCCGGGACGGTGACCTCGAGCTTCACCGTCGCGGCGTTGTCCCGCTCGTTCGGGACCTTGAAGTTGACCGTGGCGTAGCCGCCCTTCGCGGCCTCGCCCTGGGGCTGGACGCTGACGTGCGCGACGGCGGGGCCGCACAGCAGCAGCACGGAGGTGGCGGCGACGCCGCCGGCGACGGCGAGACGAGAGGACTTGTTCATGGCAGAGACACTCCACGTGAGCAGAAAGGTGATCGGTCCGCGCGCGGGTGCGCGGGAGGGCCGCGGCACCGATCACCCGGGACACCCGCTGCGGGGTACGTCGTCGAGTGGCGCCGCGTTCAGGCTGCGAGGACGCAGTCTGCGAGGACCCGGTGCGCGGGCGGACCGCGCCTGATCACGGTGTGCTGGAGTGCGGCCGCCGGGGGCGGCGCGGAGTCGACGGGACGCGACCCGACGGGCCCGGGGCCGGCGTCCGGTGTCGACGGCAGCCCGGCGAGCAGTTCGCGTACGAGGACGAGGGCGGCCCGCAGCGCGCGCACGAGCGCGCCGTCGGCCACCATCTCGCCGGCGCCCTGGGCGCCCTGGGCGGAGAGTTCGGCCAGCCGGAACAGCGCGAGGTCGCCCCGGCGCAGCAGCCAGCCCGTGACGAGGGCCGCCAGCAGATGGCCGAGCACCATGGGCAGGCTCGGCAGGGCCCCGGCGGACCCGAGCGCGGCGTTCGGCACGGCCGCGGCGTGCCCGGCGTGGGCGGTCTGCGCCGCGGTCGCCGGGTCGATGCCCGCGCCGGCGACGATCCGGTGGGCGTCGGCCGGGCTCAGCGCGTTGCCGCCGGCCCCGCAGACGAGCTTGGCCGCCATCCGGATCAGGGCGTCGTCGGCGCTCGGTGACACGGTGAGCCGGCGCTGGCCGAGGCCGAAGAGGGTGTGGAGGCCGAGCTGCCCGCCGGCCAGGGCGGCGACGACCGCGGGGAGCGAGCGGGTGCGGCCGGCGAACGGCGCCACGACCGCGAACACTCCCAGGAAACCGGCGAGGAGCGTCCACCAGGGGACGGCCGCGCAGGCCGCCAGCACATGCCCCAGCGCGGACAGCACGACGCAGACCGCGGCGAACACCGCGGCCCTCAGCAGCCGGGGTCCGGCCGCGGCAGACGCGTCGCCGGGCGCGACCGGCGGATGGGCAGACATGGCCGGGACATCATCGCACTGCGCCCTCCGGACCCGAGCGGCAGGTCCGGAAGGTCACGTTTGGGGCCCACTCGCCCGCCTGGCGTGGGCATACACCGGCATGGCCGATCGACGCATCCGCCGAATGAGGGCAATCACGTCAACTCCGCGCTTACGCATGCGATGGCGCGGCAATACGTAACGGTATGTCGAGCCGCAGCCAGGAGGCTGGAGCATGAGCATCTGGTGGTCTCTCCATTTGCGGCGCGAGGCTGCGAGCGTGCCGCTCGCTCGACGTCTTCTGCTCGGTGCCATGGAGACCGCGGGCGTCGATCCCGACATCTCCTTCGATCTCTCCGTCGCGCTGAGCGAGGCGTGCGCGAACGCCGTCGAGCACGGCGGGTCCGGCGCACCGGGGTCCTCGGCCGACGGTTACCGCGTGACGGCGTACCTGGACGGCGAGAAGTGCCGTATCGAAGTGGTGGACGGAGGGCCGGGTTTTCCGGACTGCGCCCATGTCACGGGTGCCGGGCCCGCCGCCGAGAGCGGCCGCGGACTCTGTCTCATCGAGCAGCTCGCCGACCACGTCCATCTGCGGAACAGGCCCGGCCGGGGCGCGGTGGTGAGCTTCGACAAGGTGCTGAAATGGCGGGACGGCGCCCTGCTCGGAGCGGTGTGAGCGAAGGCGCCGTCCTGCGTCGCGGGGTCCGTCCGTGCGGGCCGGCGCGGCCCGCAGGGACGCGGTACGGGATCAGCCCTTGAGCCGGGCCATCCACGCCTCGATCTCGTCGGCCTGGCGCGGCAGCGCCGCCGAGAGGTTCCGGTTGCCGTCCTCCGTGACGAGGATGTCGTCCTCGATCCGGACGCCGATGCCGCGGTACTCCTCGGGCACGGTCAGGTCGTCGGCCTGGAAGTACAGACCGGGCTCCACGGTCAGGCACATTCCGGGCTCCAGCGTGCCGGCCACGTAGGTCTCGCGGCGGGCGGCCGCGCAGTCGTGGACGTCCATCCCGAGCATGTGGCCGGTGCCGTGCAGCGTCCAGCGGCGCTGGAGACCGAGCTCGAGCACCTTCTCGACGTCGAGGTCGCCGAGCAGACCCCACTCCACGAGCCGGGTGGCCAGGACCCGCTGGGCCGCGTCGTGGAAGTCGCGGTAGGGGGCGCCGGGCTTCACCGCGGCGATACCGGCCTCCTGGGCCTCGTACACGGCGTCGTAGATCCTGCGCTGCAGCTCGGTGAAGCGGCCGTTGATCGGCAGGGTGCGGGTCACGTCGGCGGTGTAGAGCTCGGTGGTCTCCACACCGGCGTCCAGGAGGAGCAGCTCGCCGGAGCGGACCGCGCCGTCGTTGCGGACCCAGTGCAGGGTCGTGGCGTGCGGGCCGGCGGCGCAGATCGAGCCGTAGCCGACGTCGTTGCCGTCGACGCGGGCGCGCAGGAAGAACGTTCCCTCGATGTAGCGCTCGCTGGTGGCCTCGGCCCTGTCCAGGACCTTGACGACGTCCTCGAAGCCGCGGGCCGTCGCGTCGCAGGCCCGCTGCAGCTCGGCGATCTCGAACTCGTCCTTGACCAGACGGGCCTCGGAGAGGGAGACGCGCAGCTCCTCGTCGCGCTCGGCGGTGACCTTGTCGGTTAGGGCCGACTCGACGCCGGCGTCGTGGCCGCGGACGACGCGGACCGGGCCGGTCGCCTCACGCAGCTTCTGCGGAAGCTCGCGCACGTCCTCGGCCGCGATGCCCAGCAGCCGCCCCGCCTCGGCCAGCGAGTGACGGCGGCCGACCCACAGCTCGCCCTGGCCGTCGAGCCAGAACTCGCCGTTCTCCCGGTCGGAGCGCGGCAGGAGATGGACGGTCGCCTCGTGGCCGTCGGCGGTGGGCTCCAGCACCAGGACGCCGTCGTGGCTCTGGTCGCCGGTGAGGTAGGCGTACTCGGTGGAGGCGCGGAAGGCGTACTCCGTGTCGTTGGAGCGGGTCCTCAGGTTGCCGGCCGGGATCACGAGCCGCTCGCCCGGGAAACGGGCGGAGAGGGCGGCGCGGCGGCGCTCGGTGTGCGCGGCCTGCGCGATCGGCTCCAGGTCGTGCAGCTCGGTGTCGGCCCAGCCGGACTTCATGTTCTCCGCGAGCTCGTCGGAGACCTCCGGGTACAGGCCGTTCTTGCGCTGCTTGATCGGCTCCTCGGTCCCTTCCGCCTCGGCGGTGCGGTCGGACTCGTTCTCCGGGGTCTCCGGGGTGAGCTCCTCTGCCACGGGTCTGCCTCCTAGTCGGTACGACGCTGAACCCCCACCCATCGTACGGTCGTACCGCAGGAGTGCCGGAAGCCTTGCGGCCTCCGGCCCGCGTCACCGGAGCGTCACTCGAACCGGGCCGCCAGCATCACCACGTCCTCGCCGTCCTCCCCGGCGTCGAGCCCGCCGGGCAGCACCGCGCGCAGCACGTGGTCGGCGATGGCGCCCGGGTCGTGGCGCACGGCCTTGGGGACGCTCGCCGCGGCGGTGTGCAGCCGCGTGAAGGCCCGGTCCATCGGGTCGCCGGTGCGCCGGAGCAGACCGTCCGTGTAGAGCAGCACCGTTTCTCCGGGGGCGGGGGAGAACTCCACACTGGGCGCCTCCCAGCACGCGAGCATTCCCAGCGGCGCCGACAGCGAGGTCTCGACGAACTCGGTGCGGTGCTGTCCGACGATCAGCGGCGGGGTGTGCCCGGCGCCGGCCAGCACGATCCTGCTGCCGGTGCCCTCCGCGTGGGGTGCCGCCGCGGGCTCGCAGTAGGCGAACAGAGCGGTCGCCGAACGGGCCGGTTCGGTGAGCCGCAGCAGCAGCTCGAGATCGGACAGCACGGCGACGGGGTCCTCCCCCTCCATCACCGCGTACGCCCGCATACTGGCCCGCAGCCTGCCCATGGCGGCCAGCGCGCTCGGCCCCGAACCGGAGACCGAGCCCACGGCCAGCCCCAGCGCGCCCTCGGGCAGCGGCAGCGCGTCGTACCACTCGCCGCCGCCGCGCGGTCCGGTGAGATGGCGGGCCGCGAGCCGGACCCCGGGGATCCGCGGAAGCCTGCTGGGCAGCAGTTCGTCGGCGATGGTGGCCATCTGGCGGCGGGCCCGTTCCAGCTCCAGCAGCCGGGCCAGGTGCTCGGTGGCGTACCGCCCGTAGAGGCCGACGAGATGGCGCTGGCGGTCCACGGGTTCGGCGGGCTCGTCGTAGAACCAGACGGCGACGCCCAGCCTCCCGGCCTCCTCCGTCGCGAGCGGCAGGGCGTAGCTCGCGGCGTAGCCGAGGCGGGCGGCGACCTCGCGGTGGCGCGGGTCGAGTGCCTCGTCGTGGAAGAGGTCGGCCTGGGCGACGGGACCGGGGACGCCGGCGGTGCCGCCGTCGAGGATCCGGCCGTAGCCGGTGGCACCGCGGGGGACGGTCTCGATGTGGCCGAGGTCGGCGTGGGCGAGGCCGAGCCCGACGGTGGCGGCGGGGCCGCGGCCGTCGGCCGGTTCCAGGACGAGCATGCCGCGGCGGGCACCGACCAGGGCGGCGCCGGCGCGCAGGAGTTCGTCGAGTGCCTCGTCCAGCGTGCCCGTTCTGGCGAGCCGTTCGGTGAGCTCGTGGAGCGTGGTGAGGTCGGAGACCCAGCCGGCCAGCCGGTCCTGGATCACCGCGCCGGGCGCGGTGTCGGGGGCGAGCGGGGCGGCAGTGTGCGTGGGGGCCGGAACCGCTGAGTCGATTCCAGCCACTTTCGGCAGGTGAGGGGCGCTCATGACAGCCGGCCTTCCGGCTGGTGCGTTCTGCTCAATAGCATCGCAAACCCCCATGTCAATCTGCGCCGCTATCACTGCATCCACATCTACACGCACACAAAGGGGGATGTCCAGCATTGTCCTGGTGCTATCGCTGGTGTCCGTGGGGTTGCTAACTTGGCCAAAAAATGCCCCCCATGAACGCGATTTGCGGTCGACTAAGGGCGTTCGACATGGGGATCCCACCCAGGGTGAAGTCCGAGGCGAAGCCCGAGGGGGGAGTCATCCCGGGCGTGATGGGTACGTAAACGGTGATGGCCAGGGGCAGTTGGGACCGCCCCGGAACCTGGCGGGGAGCCCCGGCGTCTTAACCGCCGTGGGCCGCCGCCCCGTCCCGAGTGGCGGTACGAGTACAGCGGGAGAGCAAGCGCCATGCGCGCGCCACCCCTCGCCACGCGTTTAATGGACAGAGCCCATGGGATCGCCCGTGCCTACCGCATGGGGCGGCGAGACGCCGTCTTGTACGCGCAGTGAAGTGATGCACACATGGTGTGATGGACCTCGGCGTTCAACGGAAAGGAACGAGCGCTCATGCGCGAGATCCTCGGAAGGCGACGCAGGCTCCGGTTCTGGCGCAAGGGGAGGCCTGCTCCTCAACTCGATGCGGCCCTGACCTGCGCCACCGCGTGGAAATGGCCCGTGCTGCCCGGTGTGGGACTCAAGGCCGCCGGAGGGCGGACCGACCGCGGGCGCGGCTGCGCCTGCCCCGATCACGAGTGCGTCGTACCCGGCGCGCACCCCTTCGACCCCGGACTGCTGGCGGCGACCACCGACGAGCGGATGGTGCGCTGGTGGTGGACCCAGCGGCCCGCCGCCCCGATCGTGCTCGCCACGGGAGGCAGCGCTCCGTGCGCGGTGAGCCTGCCGGCGGTCGCCGGGGCCCGGGCGCTCGCCGCGCTCGACCGCATGGGGACGAGACTCGGCCCCGTCGTCGCCACGCCGACCCGGTGGTCCCTGCTCGTCGCCCCGTACTCGATGGAGCAACTGGGCGAACTGCTCCACGCCAAGGACCGGGTGCCGAGTTCGCTGCGTTTCCACGGCTCCGGCGGCTATCTGATGCTGCCGCCCTCGGAGACAGGCATGGGCCAGGTCCGCTGGGAGCGCGCCCCGCTCCCCGGCTCGGCCTCGCCCTGGCTGCCGGATGTGGAAGCGGTGGTCGACGCCCTCGTCGAGGCGAGCGTCAGCGGGCCGTCGGGCGTGACCCCTCCGGAGAGCGGGGAAGGCTCCCGTCTCGCCTACTGACGGCCGCGCCCTCGTACCGGCGGTTGTGCCGGGGGCCGGGTACCCCCTCGTCCGGGTAGGAGCCGGGTCCCCGTCCGCCCGGGGACCCGGGCGTCTCCGTACGCCGATGCCCTCGACCCCGGGAAGCGGCGCCGGGCCGGGCCGGCGAGCGCGTCGTCCGTGTCGCGGTGCGGCCGCTCGCCGCCTCGCCGTGCCGGAGTGCACCCATGCGAGGGCGGATGGCAAGAGGGCGAGGCGGTCGGCAAGTGTGGCCGGAATACATGCCCCGACGGGCCCGCCGCAGACGTCCGAACCGGATCGCGACGCCGCGGGTGGGCGACGCACAAGCGAACGCCGCGCCCCCGGAATGACCTCACCGCACGCCATCGGCGCACCCACCGCGTCCTCGCCGGCGGTCCGGAGGCCTGGGCGCGAACGCACTTCCGCAACGCGCCGGGCACGGGCGATGTCCCCGCCGAGTCCGACGAGGCCCGGCGGAAGGGTCGTACGGACGCAATGCGCGGCCGTTCCGCAAGAAGGGCCCGCGGTCCGCGAAACAGCGCGTGAGAAGGCCCCGTGGTGAAGCGCGGGGCTATTCCGCGGTCGCGGAGTTCACGCGTTCCGGAGAAGCCGGCGATGGTCCGCCGTTACGCCGCGCGGGGACCAACTCCCCTCCCGCCGGGCGTAGTTGACACCGGCCGGGGCCAAGGGGCTTTGCGGGAAATAGAGACGCCCGGTCGCTGGCGACGGGGGATGCACCAGCGACCGGGCTTCCAGAACGGTAACAAGAGATCTGCTGTTCGCAAATTCGATCTCGGGTATTCGGACAGGGAATTACCGGACCGTAGGGGCCGTTGTGACACGGATCACTGACTGCGGGGCGGAAGCGTCATGGCCCGGCGGGCGGCGGACGAAGCCGCCGCCCGCCCGCGGTCGTCGACCGCGCGACGACCGCGGGGAGGGGGTTCCCCGGTCAGCTGAGCGTGACCTGGCGGTTGGTGAGGCCGCTGCGGGCCCGGCGCTCCTCGCCCGTGAGCGGGGAGTCCGTCGCGAGCGCCTTGGCGAGCCGCTCGGCGAACTCCGCGGCCGGCTTCTCGCACTCCTCGGCACCCATGCCGCTCGGGAGGTCCCAGACCGGGACCACCAGGCCGTGCGCACGGAACGACCCGACGAGGCGCGTGCCCTCCCCGAGGGTCGACGCCCCGGCCGCGTGCAGCCGGGCGAGCGCGTCGAGCAGCCGCTCCTCGGTGTGCGGCATGACCCAGCGCAGGTGGTTCTTCTCCGGGGTCTCGCACCAGTAGGCGGCGTCCACGCCGGACAGCTTCGCGGTCGGGATCGCGGCCGCGTTGGCGCGCTCCAGCGAAGCCGTCACCTCGGCGCTCGTGGTCTCGACCGACTCCGGGATCCAGAACTCGAAACCGCTGTGGACGACCGGCTCGAACGGGGCGTCCCCGGCGATCAGGTCCTGCAGCCGCGGGCCGTCGGCGGGGGCCCGCCCCGGCGGTACCGCGTTGCCGGGCTTCGTGGTCAGCGCGCGCTGCAGGGTGTCGGCGAGGTCCCGGCTGAGGTCGCCGGAGGGCGTGTCGTTCTGCAGGGCGAGCAGGACGGAGCCGTCCTCACGGCGCAGCGCGGGCCACGCCATGGGGAGGACGGTCGCGAGCGTGAGCGACGGGACGTCCTCGGGCAGCCCGTCCTTGAGGGTCAGGGCGACGGTGGCGGCGGGCACCAACTCGCGGAGGGCGACCCAGTCGCCCTCGCCGGGGAGCCCTTCGAAGGGGCGCTGGACCAGCTCGGTCACGGCGTGTGCGGCGGCCCGCCCGTGGCAGGCCTTGTAGCGACGGCCCGAACCGCAGGGGCAGGGCTCGCGGGCGCCGACCACCGGGATCTCACCGTCGGTGACCTGTGGCTGGGCGGCGGCCTTCGTCTGGGGGCGCTTCTTGGCCATGATGTGGCTTTCTCCCGATGACGGCGTGCTTGTCTCGGGCGCGAGCCTAGCCGTTGCGGCCGTGGCAGCGGTCGCAGCGGCACTTCACGTCGCGTGGCCGCACTCGCCGGACCCGGCGGCAAGCCGGTCCCGGGCTGTCCGCGGACGACCGGCGGCGGGCGGTGCCGTGCCGGGTACGTCGGACGACTGCCCGGACAGGCTGACGGGCCACGCCGTCCCGGGGCTCAGTCCACGTCGTCGTAGGCGTCCGCGAACTCGAAACCGGGGCCGGTGACGCGCGTAGCGAAATCGTCGCGACGATGCCCTTCGGTGACGAGCACCCACACGGTGACCTCGCCGGTCGCGCTGTCCCGTACGCCCCAGTCCCGGGCGAGCGCGCTGATGATGTTGAGTCCGCGGCCGCCGTGCGCGGTCACCGAGGGCGTCGACGGAACCGGGCGGGTGGGACCGCCTCCGTCCGTCACCTCGACGGTCAGCCCGCCGGACGGGTCGAGACGCCATGCGGCGCGGATGTCGCCGTCACCGATCTCCGCGTGCCCGAGCGGTCTGCCGTGCCGGCAGGCATTGCTCAGCAGTTCGGAAAGGATCAGAACGGCATCGTCGACCACCGATTCGGACACCCCGCTGCGCCGCAGTTGCTCACGCATCCGGTGCCTTGCCTCACCCACGCCCGCAGGGCCATGGGGTACGGCCATGCTCGACGACGTGGGCACCTCCTGTGCCACCACCAACGCCACCCCCGAGACCTCCTTCGCCCCACGCCACGGTGTGGATGCCCCGACGGCCTGGACCGGAAACCGGCCAATCCGCGTCTGGTGACGCACTCGTCACGCTCGCCCACGAATCGAACGCGCCGGTGCACTCCCTGTAGCGGTGCGGTCGCGGTGTGCAGTGACTCCGGGGCCGGTCCGGTCGTCGACCTCAGGGGCGGCCCAGCCGGGAGAGGACCTGCTTCGGGCGGTTGGTGATGATCGCCTCGACCCCGAGGTCCACGCAGAGGTCCACATCGGCCGGTTCGTTCACGGTCCAGACGTGCACCTGGTGACCGGCTGCGTGCAGCCGCTCGACATAGGCGGGGTGGTTGCGCACGAGCCGGATCCCCGGGCCGGCGATCCGGGCCCCCGCCGGCAGCCGCGCCTCGCGCGCACGGAGCGGGAGGAACTGCATCAGGTACACGGTCGGGACGGTCGGCGCCGCGTCCGCGATCCGGTGCAGCGACCGGGCCGAGAAGCTCATGACGCGCACCGGGGACTCGTCGGGTGCCGCCGGTGCGTCCAGGCCGAAGCGCTTCAGCAGATGGAGCAGCCGCTCCTCCACCTGTCCGGCCCAGCGGGTCGGGTGCTTGGTCTCGATGGCGAGCTCGATCCGCCGTCCCGCGTCCGCCACCAGTTCGAGGAGCCGCTCCAGGGTCAGCACGGAGGTGAAACAGGGGTCCCTCCAGTCCGGGCTCTCCTCGCTGTCCCTCCAGGAGCCGAAGTCGAGAGCGGCGAGGTCCGCGAGTTCCAGCGCGGAGACCGCGCCCCGGCCGTTGGAGGTGCGGTTCACCCGCCGGTCGTGGACGCAGACGAGATGCCCGTCCGCCGTGAGACGCACATCGCACTCGAGGGCGTCCGCCCCGTCCTCTATGGCTCTCACGTAGGCGGCCAGGGTGTGTTCGGGGGCGTCCTCCGAGGCGCCTCGGTGGGCCACGACCTGGATCCGGTGCTGAGTCACCGCGTCATGGTGTCATCGTCGAAAAGCGCGCGTCCCGTCCCTGTCCGCAATGTCCGGGATAAGGAACGGCGCACGGACGCACAGGTCCTGCTTACAGTGGCCTGACAGGCTGTGGGAAAAGCTGACTGCAGCGCATCGGTGCGGTGCCGCGCGACCGCGGGCCGCCGAATCGTGGAATCGAGGAAGAGGAAGCTGTGAGCACTGAGAACGAGGGCACCCCGGCACACGCGGGCCCGTCCGTACCTCCTGTGCCGGCGGCTGCTCCCGAAAGCGCTGCCGCGCACGCGCCCGCCGCCGCGGACGCCCCCACGCAGCCCGGCCGGGCGCTGCCCCCCGAGCCCCCGGCGCCGCCCACCGCCCACGGGTCCGTCCCCGGGGACCACTCCCCCACAGCCCCGTACCCGCAGGGCGCCTGGCCGCCTCCCCCGCCGCCGGTCCAGCACTGGGGCGAGCCCGCTCCGCAGGGGCCGCGCAGGCGGTCCGGCGGGATGATCGCGTCCGTCCTCGCCGCAGCGCTCGTCGCCGGCGGCGTGGGCGGTGGCATCGGCTACTGGGCCGCCGAGCGCAACGACGGCGGAGTCTCGACGACCGTGGCCGCGGGCGACGCGCCCGCGGGCTTCAAGCGCGATCCCGGCACGGTCGCCGCGGTGGCGGGCAAGGCGCTGCCCAGCGTCGTCACGATCGAGGCGAAGTCCGGGAGCGGCGAGGGCGAGGGCGGCACGGGCACGGGCTTCGTGTACGACAAGGAAGGCCACATCCTCACCAACAACCACGTGGTGGCCTCCGCCGCCGACAGCGGCACGCTCTCCGCGACCTTCTCCAACGGCAAGAAGTACGACGCCGAGGTCGTCGGCCGGGCCCAGGGCTACGACGTGGCGGTGCTGAAGCTGCGGAACGCGCCCGCCGGGCTCACCCCGCTGGCGCTCGGCAACTCCGACCAGGTCGCGGTCGGCGACTCGACCATCGCGATCGGCGCGCCCTTCGGCCTGTCCAACACGGTCACGACGGGCATCATCAGCGCCAAGAACAGGCCGGTGGCCTCCGGCGACGGCTCGGGCGGCAGGAACTCGTACATGAGCGCGCTGCAGACCGACGCCTCGATCAACCCCGGCAACTCCGGCGGTCCGCTCCTGGACGCGCGCGGCGCGGTCATCGGCATCAACTCCGCGATCCAGTCCGCGGGCGGCGGCAACGGCTTCGGGCAGCAGTCCCAGGCGGGGTCCATCGGCCTCGGCTTCGCCATCCCCGTCAACCAGGCGAAGAACGTGGCGGACCAGCTCATCAAGACGGGCAAGCCCGTCTACCCCGTCATCGGCGCGACGGTGAACATGACGGACAAGGGCGCCGGCGCGACCATCGCCGAGGAGGGCGCGGGCGGCACGGCGTCCGTCACCCCGAACGGTCCGGCGGCCAAGGCGGGGCTCCGGCCGGGCGACGTCATCACCGAGTTCGACGGCAAGCCGGTCGACAGCGGCCCGACCCTCATCAGCGAGATCTGGACCCACAAGCCCGGCGACAAGGTCCGGATCACCTACGAGCGGGACGGCCGGGAGGTCACGGCCACGGTCACGCTGGGCGAGCGCGAGGGCGACGGCTGACGCGGGCGCACCACCGGCGCCCGGCGAGTCGGACCACCGGTGGACGGACGGGGCGAAGGGGCTGCCGAGCGGATCGGCAGCCCCTTCGTCGTGCGGGACGTCCCGGGCGGTCTCCCCGTGGCCGGTCGCCGCGGGGGAGCCGCGCGGGGCTTACGGGTGCAGCACCACCTTGGTGTAGCCCTCGACCCTCTTGTCGAACTTCTCGTACGCCGACGGCGCCTGGTCCAGCGGCAGTTCGTGGGAGACGACGAAGCTCGGCGTCGCCCTGCCCTCGATGATCATGTCGCGCAGGTACCGGTTGTAGCGCTTCACGTTGCACTGACCGGTCCCCATCTTCAGGCCCTTCTCGAAGAGCTTGCCGATGGCGACGCTGAGCATGCCGCGCTTGGACTGCTCGTCGGGGCCGCCGGGGTCGGACGGTACGTACAGCCCGGGTACGCCGAGCATTCCGGTGGGCCTGACGGTGCCGATGAGCGAGTTGAGCACGGTCGCGGGCTCCTCGCGTCCGGTGTCGCGCACCGTCGCCTGGTAGCCGACCGCGTCCACGCCCTTGTCGGTGCCGATGCCCTCGGTCTGCTCCTTGATCTGCTCCACCGGGTCGCCCTCGGCGAAGTTGATCGGTGTCGCGCCGATCTCCCGTGCCTTCTCGAGGCGTTCGGGCACCCGGTCCACGACGAAGACCTTCTTGGCGCCCCGCAGCAGGGCCGAGTACGCGGCCATCAGGCCGACCGGACCGCCGCCGTACACGGCGACGCTCTCGCCCGGGCGCACCTGGGCGAGTTCACAGCCGTGGTATCCGGTGGGGAAGATGTCGGCGAGCAGGATGAAGTCGGTCTCGTGCTCGTTTCCCGCGGGCAACTTCAGGCAGTTGAAGTCCGCGTAGGGGACGCGCAGGTACTCGGCCTGGCCGCCGGGCCAGGGGCCCATGGCGACGTAACCGTATGCGCCGCCCGCGAAACCGGGATTGACGGTCAGACAGAACCCCGTGAAACCCTCCACGCAGTTCATGCAGAAACCGCAGGCGACGTTGAAGGGCATGACCACTCGGTCGCCCTGCTTGAGCGAGGTGACGCCGTCACCGATTTCCTCGATGACCCCCATGTTCTCGTGACCGAAGACGATGCCCGGCTCCGCCGCGGTACGGCCCTCGTACATGTGCAAGTCGGAGCCGCATATCGCGGTGGAGGTGACTCGTACGATCACGTCGTTCGGGTGGTGAAGCCTCGGCTTCTCGACGTCCTCGATGGCCACCTCGAACGGTTCCTTGTACACGACGGCTTTCATGGCTGTGACCTCCGCTGGGCGATGCGTGCGTGACTGCGGCCCCCCGCCCCCGCCCTCCTTTCGCTTGTGACTCACTTGTGGCACACATCTCATGATTCTCCGGCCCGAGGGATCGGACAAGCCGGTAATCTCAGGAGGAATACCCGCCCCGGGTGGCGCCTTGAGGTGTCGCACCGAGTCAAAGCGAGATGGAGGGCGAGAAAGTGGCAGCACAAAGGCTAGGGACCCTGCTCGTCCCCGTACCGGGCCTCTCCGGAGCCACGTACCCGGCCGGTACGACGGTGACGGTCCGCGGTCGTGGCGCCACGGTGGATGCCTTTGTCGACGGCGACTGGCTTCCTCTGTCGTGGTGGGAGTTCTCCGACGGCCTCCGCGAGGACATCGCCGACCGCTGAGCCACTGAGCCGCCGTCGAGCGGCGACTGAGCTTCCCGGAAAGGGCGGCCGGATATTCCGGGCGCCCTTTTCCCGTACCGTACGTCACCACTCTCTGCGCGGTGTCGTTCCGGGAAACGACGTCAACAGCGGAAGGGCCCCGGACCGGTACACCCGGTCAGGGGCCGTTCGCTTGCGGTGGGTGTGGGATTTGAACCCACGGTGACTTGCGCCACGACGGTTTTCAAGACCGTTCCCTTAGGCCGCTCGGGCAACCCACCTCCGCCCCGCGTCACCTGCTGCGGAGCGGGCTACAGCCTACCGGCTCGGGGATCTCCCGTGAGGCGGCCCGGGAAGAGTCGTCCGGCGCCCGGACTCCTTGGCTGCTCCACGGAGACCGGCCGGAGCCGGTGGTCGCGGTCACCGCCGGGAGACGGCCCGCTCCCCGGGACCGGGGTGCGTCAGGTGCCCGGCTTGCGGCCGTAGACGAAGACGTCGTCGCCCTTGCGGAGCATGCTCCAGTACGTGGCCGCGTCCTTCTTGGTCATGTTCACGCAGCCGTGCGAGCCGGGCGGGGCCCAGACGCTGATGCCGACGGAGTGGAACGCCTGGCCGCCGTCGAAGAACTGGCTGTACGGCATGGGCACGTTGTACAGGCTCGACACGTGGTCGATGTTGCGCCAGTAGATCTTCTTCAGCCCGGTGCGGGTCTCGTGGCCGTTGCGACCGGTCCGGACCGGCACCGGCCCGTAGGCCAGCTTCTTGCCGTCCTGGATCCAGCTGAGCTGGAGCGTCAGGTCGACGCAGGCGATGCGGCCCTTGTTCGTCGGGCACTTGCCGGCCTTGTTCGGGTTCTTGCCGACGGCCTTCTGCCTGTTCATGAGGTCCATGACGCCCCAGGTCACCGGCCCCGCCAGGCCCGCGTTCGGGCTGATCGAGTGCTTGGTCTGGAAGGCCTGGATCGCCTTGCAGTCGGCCGGCGACTGCTTCCCGTCCACCGGGCGGCCGAGGAACTTCTCGACCTGCTTCTGGTACGCCCCCGTCTGCGTCGTGCACGACGCCGCGTGCGCGGGCGTGCTCCCCATCGCCACGGTGAGCGGGGCCACCAGGGCGGTGGTCCCGAGTGCGACGGCTACCCGTCGGCGAATGTCCCCCACGTCGGTCGACTCCTTCTGCGCGTGGTCCCTGTGCGGTCCCTGTTCCGCCTGGTAGACGGCGCAGGGGAGAGGGGAGTTGCACGGGGGAAGACGACGGTTCCGTAACGGCGGACGATCAAGGAAGGACGGCGAGCCCGCCCTGTCGGCGGCGCGGGCGGGCCTCCCGTACGAAGGCCACCCCCGCACGACAGGGCACCCGCACGACGGGGTACTCGCACGACGGGATACGCGGGCGACGGTGTGCTCGGGCCCGCCGCCGTCTCCGGGACGCGGCGTTGCGCCGGGTGTCGCCGAACCCCAAGGTGGAGAGGTCAGAAGGGCGGCACGGTCCCGCGAGTCCGGACGGCGCCGCACCGACCGGAGGAGGAGGCCATGGCCACACCCGGGAGCACGTCGGGGACCGCCCCCGTGGTCCGGCGCCGTCCCGAACCGGCCGACAGCCTGGTCTGGGAGCCCAGCGACCGCTGGGTCCGCGGCACGAAGGGCGGCGTCACCGTGGTGGACAGCCGCCGTCCGGTTCTGGTGTGGGAGCCCGGGGTCCCCGTGCCGGTCTACGCGTTCCCGGCCGAGGACGTCCGGATGGACCTGTTGCGGAGGTTCGAGCGGCCCCCGGGCCGGCGTCACGCGGGGGCGACCGAGTTCTACGACCTCGTGGTGGGCGACGAGGTCGTTCGCTCCGCGGCCTGGGGCTGCCCCGGCGAGGAGCTGGCGGGCCGCGTGTGCTTCGCCTGGTTCGGCCGTGAGGTCCTCGACCACTGGTACGAAGAGGAGGAGGAGATCTTCGTGCACCCACGTGATCCCCACAAGCGCGTCGACGCGCTGCCCAGCACTCGCCATGTCCAGGTCGAGATCGAGGGCACGGTCGTCGCGGACACGCGGGCCCCCGTGCTGCTGTTCGAGACGGATCTGCCGGTGCGCTACTACTTCCCGCGCGAGGACGTGCGCCTCGACCTGTTCACGCAGACCGACACGAGCACCCGCTGCCCGTACAAGGGAGTGGCGACCGAGTACTGGTCGTGGGCGGGTGAGGGCGACGTGCGGCCGGACATCGCCTGGAGCTATCCCGATCCGCTGCCGGCCGTGGGCGTCATCAAGGACCGGATCGCCTTCTACGACGAGTTCGTCGACGTCATCGTCGACGGTGAGCGGCAGCAGCGTCCGGTCAGCGTGTTCAGCAGACGCTGAGGGCATGCGCGGAAGGGCGCCCCCGCCCGTCGGTAGCGCCCTTCCGTCGTCTCCGCGTCGCCGCGGTCAGGAGGCGGAGTCCGCCTTCCGGCGGCGGGCCGCGAGGATCGCGCCGGCGCCGAGGGCCACGGCCGCGCCGGCCGCGGCGGCGAGCTGCGGCACGGCCGAGGAGGAGCCGGTGCTGGCGAGGCTGCCGCTCGTGGTGGTGAGCGGCTGGGTGGTCGTGGTCTGGGTCTGCGTGCCCGTGCCCGTGCTGGACGACGGGGAGGGGGACGGGGCGGCCTTGTCGGTGACCTCGAAGTCGTACGGGGTCAGCTTCGGCGAGCCGCCGCAGGAGCCGTCCGTGTTGACGTAGTCGGCCGCGATGAACGCGGCGCCCGCAGCGGCGGGAGTGCCGGCGTCGACCGTCAGCCGCAGCTTGATGTCGGCGTGGGCGCCGGCCTTCAGCGGGCTGACGGAACCGGCGGTGTAGTCGTCGCCGGCGTCCGTCCAGGTCTGGGTGGCCGTCGACCACTGCAGGTGCATCCGGTCGTCGATGGGCGCGTAACCGCCCTTCTCGATCGCGTGGAAGTAGACGAACGGCCAGGCCTCGTCGAGGGTCCTGTCCGTGCCGTTGGTGATGCGGAGCTTCATCTCGACGGTCGAACCGGCGGTGATCTTGGCGGGCAGTCCGGAGAGGGTCGCGGTGAGCTCGCTCTCGGGCTTGCACGGGACCGGGTCCTGCTCCTCCAGGGCGTCCTCGAGGGCCTTGTCGGCGGCCTTCTTGGCCTCCAGGGCCTTCTTCACGGCCTCCTCGGCCTTGCCCCACGCGCGCACGGCGGCGACGCGGGCGTCGTCCAGGGCGGTGGCGGCCTGCCCGGCCTTCTCGTCGGCGGCGGTCTTGGCGGCCGCGGCGGTCCCGGCCGCGGCGGCGGCGTCCGCGACGGCCTTCTCGGCGGCGGCCTTCTCCTCCGGGCCGGCGGTGTCGGGCAGCGCGGCGAGCGCGGCCTCGGCGTCGGCCAGGGCCTTGTCGGCGTTCGTCTTGGCGGTGGCGGCGTCGGCCGCCTTCTCCTTCGCAGCCCTGGCCGCGACGGCGAGCGGGAAGTCGTCGGCGAGCGCTGCCTCCATGGCGGCGAGCGCGGCCTCCTCCGCGGCGACGGCGTCGTCGTACGCCTTCTGCGCCTCGGCGGCGGCCTTCTCCAGTTCCTCCAGGGAGGGCGTGACGGCCCGCTCCCCGGCGGCGCGGAGCTTTCCGGCCAGTGCGGCGTTGCGCAGGACGCCGGCGTGCGATCCGGCGTCCTCGGCGGTGACGGGGGTGGTGACCGAGGCGGCGGCCGGTCCGGTCTCGGCGAACGCGGGCGAGGCGCCGAACAGTACGGCGGGCGTGGTCACGGCAGCGGCGACGGCCGTTGCCACGGTGCGGCGGAGTGTCACGAGCACCTTTTCTGGGGTCCGGGGCGGCGTACGGGAGCATGGGCAGCCACCGCGGTTTCCCTCACGCAGGCGACTGGTCGGTGGTGATCGTATGACTGCCGCCTGCGGTACGGAAGCAAGTTGCGTGCGGGGTGGGCGACCTGACGATGTCTCACAGGGCCGGCGAAGTGCTCAACTCGGGCAGTTGCCCTCGATTGACGTGTTTCTTCTGTGAGGCATATCACTTCGCGTGGGGCGGGTTGCCCGTGTCCCGCTGCCGGCCACCGCCGGAGCCGAGTGGGCGCCGGCGGTGCCACGGGTTCGGTGCCGGTCTTCAGCGGCCCGTCAGCCGCGCCGCAGACGCGATCGTCGCCCGGGCCTCGTGCTCGGTCAGACCGGTGCGCACGGCGGCCTCCGTCAGCGCGTCGGCGAGGGTCTCGCCGATGCCGTTCTCGTAGGCCCGGCAGGCGGCCCAGAAAAGCCGGGTGTTGCGCTGCCCCTCGTGGGCGGCGAGCACGAAGTGGACCAGGCCCTCGCCACGCGGAGCGCGGGCGGGCGCGGGAGGGCGGGGGCGCGCCGGTGGTGCGATCAGCCGCAGCAGGGCGTCGGGGCACGGGGCGGGGGGCAGCTCCGCCGAGCCCGGTGCGAGCCGGTACGCGCCGTGCGCCGACACCGAGCCCGGGCCGACGAGGTAGCCGCCGGCGCCGCGGACGTCGATGCCGGGGGCGAGGCGGCTCGCCGAGTTCGGCACCACCACGTCGGGCGGGCCGGTCAGCCACAGATGGCGGCCGCCGCTCGGCGTGACGACGGTGACCGTCTCCGGGACCCTGAACAGGTGCCGCAGCGCCAGCTGCCGCAGCGCCGCGACCGAGTCCGTCGCGCCGGTGGCGGCGGTCCGGACGTCCAGGTCGATGCCGATCAGATGGTGCGGCGGGCGTCCGCAGGCGATGCCGTACCCCGTGGCCCACGGCGCGGCCGAGAAGAGCGCGCGCACGGCGGCGGGGTCGGCCGTGGCGTCGTGCACGCCGTGGCCGGGCAGGCCGCACTCGCCCCGGCAGCGGGCCGGTTCGGGGTCCAGGCGGTGCGGTGACGGCAGGGCGGGCAGCTTCGTGGGGGACAGGGGAATCACGGGGAGCCCGCGCTCGGCGGCGGAGAGCGCGTGGGCGAGGGCCAGGGTGGCGGTGTGCCGGTCGGTGATGGCCATGGCTCCATGTTCGTACGAATGTTCGAGTAAGGGAAGAGGGGGAGATTGGCCGAAAATGTGCCGTAACGCTTTTCCTCTTGAGGGGGGCGGGTTTCGCGCCCCTCGGGCGGTTGAGCTGCGAGATTCGCGCCATGGTGAGGGTTTGTCGACATGTCCTCACGCTTGAGGGCGAATCCCCCCTTCCGGTGTGGTCCGCCGGGGATCCGCTGGGCAACTCTGGATGCGCGACGTCGTGAAGATCGATCGGGGCGGTCGGCCAACCGCCTTGTTTCCAGCCGTAGTTCCGCACGTCCCGTGTGCCGCTGCCCGGTGCACTTCCAATGCTTCGGAGGAATCGACATGGCAAGCATCCGTACCGCCCGCGCCCTGGCGGCCGTCGCCGCGCTGCCCCTGGCCGCCGCCCTCTTCGCGGGTGTGGCGCACGCCGACAACGGAGCCTTCGCGGGCGACGGATCGAACGCCGCCGTGGCCACCATCAGCGGCAGTGGCGTGGGCGGTCACAACCTCGGCAACTCGACGACCACCCAGCAGGTGGCCACCGGCGCCGGTGCGTCCAACCAGAACAACACCGCCAGTGTTAACGGGTCGGCCTTCACGGCGATCGACCAGTCGAACGAGAACATCGCCATCACCTTCCTGCCGCTCTGGTAGCGGCGCCGCCCGGGGAGCGGACGACCGAGGGTGAACGACGGCCTGCGTGGCGGTGCTGCGGCATCGGCGCGCGGGCCGTTCGCCGTTCGCGGAGCCGGCGTTTCTCCCGGGGCAGGCTGGGGCGACGCACCCTTTGCGGAAGGCGCCGGGGCGGCCGGGGTGGCCGTCCCGCAGGGTGACGGGCGCTCATGACCTTGACAGCCGACCCTATCTGACGGACAGTCAGAAACCTTGCTCCTGCGCCAGAACCCACCCTGCGCCGCCCGGGAGGCCGCCGCCGTGCACCTCGCCCCGACCCAGCGCCAGCAGCGGCTGCGCGCCGAACTCCGCTCGTACTTCCGCGCCCTCATGCCGGACGGTCCCCCGGCGGCCGACGACCGCGCGGAGCAGCGCCGGCTGCTCCGGCGCACAGGGGCCGACGGCCTGCTCGGGCTCGGATGGCCCGTCGAGTACGGCGGCCGGGGCCGGGGCCCGGACGAGCAGTTCGTCTTCTTCGACGAGGCGTACCGCGCGGGCGCGCCCGTCTCCATGGTCACCCTGAACACGGTCGGACCGACGCTGATGACGTACGGGACGGACGAGCAGAAGGCGTTCTTCCTCCCCCGGATCCTGCGCGGTGACCTCGTCTTCGCCATCGGCTACACCGAGCCCGAGGCCGGGACGGATCTCGCGGCGCTGCGCACGAAGGCGGTGCGGGACGGGGGCGACTGGCTCGTCAGCGGGCAGAAGACATTCACCTCCAACGCCCAGAACGCGGACTGGATCTGGCTGGCCTGCCGCACCGATCCCGAGGCTCCCAGGCATCGGGGCATCTCGGTCCTCCTGGTGCCCACCGATGCGCCGGGCTTCTCCTGGACCCCGATCGAGACGGTCGGCGGGCTCACGACGACGGCGACGTACTACGACGGCGTCCGGGTGCCGGCCACCCGCCTCGTCGGCGAGGAGAACGGCGGCTGGGGACTGATCACCAGCCAGCTCAACCACGAGCGGGTGGCGCTCGCCGCGATCGGCATGCAGGCGGAGGACTTCGCGGCCGAGGCGCTGGAGCGGGCCCGCACACCCGATCCGGTGACGGGCCGGCGGGCGATTGACGAGTCCTGGGTGCGTTCGAGGCTGGCCGAAGTGCATGCCCGGCTCGCGGCGACGCGCCTGCTCAGCTGGCGTCTGGTGGGGGATGTCGGGGCCGGCCGGCTCGCCCCGGGCGACGCGAGCGGCGTGAAGTTCATGGGAACCGAATCGGCCGTCGAGGTCTATCGGATGTGCCAGGAAATCACGGGCGAGGCGGGGCTGGTGAGGGCCGGTTCACCGGGCGCCGTGGGGGACGGGGAGCTGGAGCGGATGAACCGTGCGGCACAGATCAACACGTTCGGGGGCGGGGTGAGCGAGGTGCAGCGGGAGCTCGTGGCCACGATGCGGCTCGGTATGCGGAGGGGGAAGCGGTGAGCGAGGACGAGCTGTATCCGCGGCTGAAGGAGTACGAGGGCCGCAGTGCCTCGGCCTCCGGCGTGGGCAAGGACCCGGTGAACGAGCCGATGATCAGGCACTGGTGCGAGGTGATGGGCGACCGCAACCCGGCGTACGAGGGCCCCGACGCCATCGCTCCGCCGACCATGCTCCAGGCGTGGACGATGGGCGGGCTGTCCGGCCACGCGGGCCGCACGGGCGCGCACGACGGGCTGTTCGCGCTGCTCGACGGCGCCGGCTTCGCCGCGGTGGTGGCGACGGACTGCGAGCAGGAGTATCTGCGACCGCTGCGGCCGGGACACCGGATCACCTTCGACTCGGTGATCGAGACGGTCTCGCCGCGCAAGACCACCAAGCTCGGCACGGGCTACTTCGTCACGACCAGGATGGACATCCGGGCGGACGGCGAACTCGCGGGGACACACCGATTCCGCATCCTCAAGTACGCACCGGCGGCCGGGAGACGGCCGGTGCCCCGGCGCCCCCGCCCGGTGGTCAACCGTGACAACGCCGGATTCTGGGAGGGCGTCGCCGGGCACCGGCTGCTGATCCAGCGCTGTGCCTCGTGCGCGAGGCTGCGCTTCCCCTGGCTGCCGGGGTGCGGCGGCTGCGGCTCGGCGGAGTGGGACACGGTCGAGGCCGAGGGCTCGGGGACGGTCTACTCGTACGTGGTGATGCACCATCCGCGCTTCCCCGCCTTCGGCGGGGCCGACGAGGGCCCGGACGGGGCGGGTGCGGACGGGGGTCCGTACGCGGTGGGACTGATCGAGCTGGCCGAGGGCGTGCGGATGGTCAGCAATGTGATCGGGGTGCCGTACGACAAGGTGCGCATCGGGATGCCCGTCCGGCTGGAGTTCATGAGGGCCGACGAGGAGCTGGAGCTGCCGGTGTTCCGGGTCGCGGGGGCGGGCTGACATGGACTTCACACCGACCGAGGAGCAGACGGCGGCCCGTGATCTGGCCGCGGGCATCTTCGGGGACCTGTCCACCCCCGAGCGGCTCGCCGCCGCCGGGTCGGGGACGGACGGCGAGCTGTGGAAGGCGCTGTGCGCGGCCGGACTGACCTCGGCAGTGGAGGACGTCGGACTGCTCGGTCTGGTCCTGCTGCTGGAGGAACAGGGACGTACGACCGCGCAGGTGCCGTTCGCGGTGAGCTGTGTGTACGGGCTGCTCGCCGTGGGCCGGCACGGCACGCGGGAGCAGCGCGCCCGCCTGCTGCCGGCGCTCCGGGACGGCTCGGCCGTGGCGACCGGCGCCTTCCCGGACCGGGGAGCGGTGCGGGCGGGCGCCGACGGCCGGCTGACGGGTACGACGGGCTGGGTGCCCTGGCTGCGGGACGCCACGCACGTCCTGGTGCCGGACGCGGACCGGCGCCTCTGGCTGGTGCGGGTGGCGGACGCCGGGACCGTCCCCGTGGTGACCACCGCTCCCTGGGCCGCGGCCGAGCTCCGGCTGGAGGCCACGCCCGCCGAACGGCTCGGGAGCGTCGGGGCGTACGGGGATGTGCTCGCCGCCGCCAGAGTCGCGTACGCCGGGCTCCAGGCCGGGGTGTGCGCGGGCTCGCTCGCCCGGGCCGTGGCCCACACCTCCGTGCGGGAGCAGTTCGGGCGCCCCCTGTCGACCCGTCAGGCGGTCCAGCTCCGGGCGGCGGACGCCCATATGGACACGGAGGCGATCCGGGTCACCGCGTACGAGGCGGCATGGCGGTTCGACGAGGGGTTGCCCTGCGCCTCCCATGTGCTCACGGCGGGCTGGTGGGCGTCCGAGGCGGGACGGCGGGTCGTTCACACCGGCCAGCATCTGCACGGCGGTATCGGTGCCGACCTGGACCACCCCGTGCACCGGCACTTCCTCTGGGGCCGGCAGATCGACGCCCATCTGGGCTGCGGCGCCCGGTTGCTGGACGAACTCGGTGCGGTGCTGGCCGACGAGGAGCACGAGGAACACGACGAACCCGCCGGGCACGACGAACCCGCCGGGCACGACGAACCCGCCGGGCACAGCGAACCCGGCAGGCTCGGCAGGCGGTCCGGGCACGAGGAGCGGCGCGGGCACGAGGAGCAGGGCGACCAGGAGGAGCAGGAGGAGACGGCATGACTGCGAGCGGCACCACGGCCCGCGGCCCGCGTGCGGGCGACGAACTGCCCCCGCTGACGGTTCCGATCACCCGCACGCTGATCGTCGCGGGTGCGATCGCCTCCCGGGACTACCAGGACGTGCACCATGACGCGGAGCTCGCCCGGGAGAAGGGCTCGCCCGACATCTTCATGAACATCCTGACGACCAACGGTCTCGTCGGGCGCTACATCACGGACCACTTCGGCCGGGGGGCCGTGCTCCGCCGCGTGGCGATACGGCTCGGCGCGCCCAACCACCCCGGCGACACTATGACGTTGACCGGCACGGTCACCGAGGCCGACGGGGACACGGCGGTGGTGCGCGTGGTCGGGGCCAACGGCCTCGGCCACCACGTCACCGGCACGGTGACCGTCGCCCTGCCCGGGGAGGCGGTGGCGTGAGCCTGCACGGGGCCGACTCGCTCGGCGGCCGGGCCGCCGTCGTCGGCATCGGCGCGACGGAGTTCTCCAAGGACTCCGGACGCAGCGAACTGAAGCTGGCCGTCGAAGCGGTGCGGGCCGCGATCGACGACGCGGGTCTCTCGCCCGCCGACGTCGACGGCATGGTCACGTTCACCATGGACACCAGCCCCGAGATCACCGTCGCCCAGGCAGCCGGGATCGGTGAGCTGTCCTTCTTCTCCCGCGTCCACTACGGCGGCGGCGCCGCGTGCGCGACCGTGCAGCAGGCGGCCCTCGCCGTGGCCGCCGGCGTGGCCGAAGTCGTCGTCTGCTACCGGGCGTTCAACGAGCGGTCGGGACGGAGATTCGGCTCGGGGGTGCAGCAGCGCGAACCCTCGGCGGAGGGCGCGGCCCTCGGCTGGAACCTCCCCTTCGGGCTGCTGACCCCGGCGTCCTGGGTGGCCATGACGGCCCGGCGCTATCTCCACACCCACGGGCTGACGCCGGAGGCGTTCGGGCAGGTGGCCGTGACCGCCCGGCGGTATGCGGCACGCAACCCGGCGGCGTACTTCCACGGAAGGCCCATCACCCTCGACGACCACGCGTCCTCCCGCTGGATCGTCGAGCCGCTGCGGCTGCTGGACTGCTGCCAGGAGACCGACGGCGGCCAGGCCCTGGTCGTGACCACGGTCGAGCGGGCGAGGGACCTGCCGCACCCGCCCGCGGTCGTGGTCGCCGCCGCCCAGGGCGCGGGCCGCGCCCAGGAGCAGATGACCAGCTACTACCGCGACGACCTCACCGGACTGCCCGAGATGGGTGTCGTCGCCCGGCAGCTCTGGCGGAGCTCCGGCATGGGTCCCGCCGACATCGACGTCGGCATCCTCTATGACCATTTCACCCCGTATGTTCTGATGCAGTTGGAGGAGTTCGGCTTCTGCGGACGGGGTGAGGCGGCGGAGTTCGTCGCGGCGGACACGCTTCCCCTGAACACGCACGGGGGCCAGCTGGGCGAGGCGTATCTGCACGGCATGAACGGCATCGCGGAAGCGGTCAGACAGCTGCGGGGCACCTCCGTCAACCAGACGGCCGGGGCGGCCCACGTGCTGGTCACGGCCGGTACGGGCGTTCCGACCTCGGCGCTGGTCCTCGGGGCGGACGGATGAGACGCCGGCCCACGGGACCCTGAGGCGGAGTCGAGGCCTCCTCCACCCAGAGGAGGTGCGGGCCGCTTCACCCCTACAACCTGAGGCGGATCCGGGTTCGGGACCTGGGGCCGATCCGGCTGGGAGGCCCCGCTCCTAGCGTGGAGCCATGACCACGCCAGTCTGCACGACCGCTTCCAGCGCCGCCGTGCCGCCGACCTCCTACACGTCGTTCTCGTCGTACGTACGGGCGCGGGGGCCCGTGCTGCTGCGGACCGCCCGCTCCCTCACGGCCAACCCGAACGACGCCGAGGATCTGCTGCAGACCGCGCTCGCCAAGACCTATGTCGCCTGGGAGCGCATCGAGGACCACCGGGCCCTCGACGGGTACGTCCGCCGTGCGCTGCTCAACACCCGCACGTCGCAGTGGCGCAAGCGCAAGGTCGACGAGTTCTCCTGCGAGGAGCTGCCCGAGCCCTCCGGACCGCCGCCGGCCGACCCGGCCGAGCGGCAGGTGCTGCACGACGCGATGTGGCGGGCCGTGATGAGGCTCCCGGAGCGGCAGCGCGCGATGGTCGTCCTCAGGTACTACGAGGATCTCAGCGAGGTGCAGACCGCCGAGGTGCTGGGCGTCTCCGTGGGCACGGTCAAGAGCGCGGTCTCGCGGGCGCTCGGAAAGCTCCGTGAGGACCCGGAGCTCTCCCCGGTCCGCTGAGCTTTCTTACCCGGGGGTAGTGACATACCGAGTGGTATGTGCGCAGAATCTGCACACCCCTTAGAGCTGTGCGCCCACCGGGAGGACGCCGTGCTGAGCACCATGCAGGACGTACCACTGACCGTCACCCGCATCCTGAACCACGGGACGACGATCCACGGAAGTTCACAGGTCACCACATGGACGGGCGACGGCGAGCCGCAGCGCCGCAGCTACCGTGAGATCGGCGAGCGCTCGGCCCGGCTCGCCCACGCCCTGCGCGACGATCTGGGCGTCACCGGTGACGAGCGGGTCGCGACCCTCATGTGGAACAACGCCGAGCACGTCGAGGCCTACTACGCGATTCCCTGCATGGGCGCGGTCCTGCACACGCTCAACCTGCGACTGCCGGTCGAGCAGCTGGTGTTCATCGTCAACCACGCCGCCGACCGGGTCGTGATCGTCAACGGTTCGCTGCTCCCCCTGCTGGCGCCCCTGCTGCCCCACCTGCCCACCGTCGAGCACGTCGTGGTCTCGGGCCCCGGCGACCGCTCGGTGCTGGACGGCGCCGCCGCCCGCGTGCACGAGTACGAGGAACTGCTCGCCGGGAAGCCGGCCACGTACGACTGGCCGGAGCTGGACGAGCGCTCGGCGGCCGCCATGTGCTACACCTCCGGCACCACCGGCGACCCCAAGGGAGTGGTGTACTCCCATCGCTCGATCTATCTGCACTCCATGCAGGTCAACATGGCCCAGTCGATGGGTCTGACGGACGCCGACACGAGCCTCGTCGTCGTTCCCCAGTTCCATGTGAACGCCTGGGGCCTGCCGCACGCGGTGCTGATGTCCGGCGTGAACATGCTGATGCCGGACCGCTTCCTGCAGCCGGGCCCGCTCGCCGAGATGATCGAGTCCGAGCGCCCGACGCACGCCGCGGCCGTGCCCACCATCTGGCAGGGCCTCCTCGCCGAACTCACCGCCAAGCCGCGCGATGTGAGCTCGCTCACCCAGGTCACCATCGGCGGTTCGGCCTGCCCGCCGTCGCTGATGGAGGCGTTCGACTCGCTGGGCATGCGGGTCTGCCACGCCTGGGGCATGACCGAGACCTCGCCGCTGGGCACCATCGCCCGGCCGCCGGCCCACGCGGTCGGCACGGAGGCGGAGTTCGGCTACCGGCTCACCCAGGGCCGCTTCCCGGCGGGTGTCGAGGCACGACTGCGCGGCCCGGGCGGGGAGTTCCTGCCGTGGGACGGCGAGTCCGCGGGCGAGCTGGAGGTACGCGGTCCCTGGATCGCGGGCGCGTACTACGGCGGTGCGGCCGGCGAACCGCTGCGCCCTGCCGACAAGTTCAGCGAGGACGGCTGGCTGAAGACCGGTGACGTCGGCGTCATCGGCCCGGACGGCTTCCTCACGCTCACCGACCGGGCCAAGGACGTCATCAAGTCCGGCGGCGAGTGGATCTCGTCCGTCGAGCTGGAGAACGCGCTGATGGCGCACCCGGAGGTGGCCGAGGCGGCCGTCGTGGCCGTACCGGACGAGAAGTGGGGCGAGCGCCCGCTGGCGACGGTGGTGCTGAAGGACGGTTCGACCGCCGACTACGTGTCGCTGAAGGAGTTCCTGGCCGGGCGGATCGCCAAGTGGCAGCTGCCCGAGCGCTGGGCCATCATCCCGTCCGTGCCGAAGACCAGCGTCGGCAAGTTCGACAAGAAGGTGATCCGCCGGCAGTACGCGGACGGCGAGCTCCAGGTCACCGAAGTGCGGTAGGCAGCCCCGGCGTTCGGCCCGGAGCGCATCGCGCACCGGGCCTGGCCGCGTGCGCCCGCGGGTGCCGCCGTGCCCGGCTCCGTGCGGCGCCCGCTGCGGGCCGAGGCCGCTCCGTGCCGCGCCGGGTCCGTCGCCGTCGGTGGTCGGGTATGTGCGGCGCCGGGTCCGTGCGCCGTCCGCACAGTGCGCCGGCGTCCCTGGGCCGTGGGTCCGTGTGGAACCCCGGGCGCGTTCTGCCTCCCGGCGGCGGATCGGTGCCCCGGGCGCTCCGGGGTGCCGGACGCCCGGGACGCGGCGGCTGTGAGGTCCCCGCTGTGGTCGCCGGCGTCGGCGGCCCGTCGCAGCCGCCGGTCGCCGATTGCGGTGCTTGCCCTGCGCGGCGGGTGTCGGGGGCGTGTGGACCTCGGGCACGGTTTCGCCTCCCGGCGGCGGATCGGTGCCCCGGGCGCTCCGGGGTGCCGGACGACGGGTGCGTGGGCGGTCGTGAAGACCCGGCTGTGGTCGCCGGCGTCGGCGGCCCGTCGCAGCCGCCGGTCGCCGATTGCGGTGCTTGCCCTGCCCGGCGGGCGCCACCCGCCTGCCCGGCGCTAGGCCGACCCGCGACGCCTGGCACGCACGCTCGCTGCGTTGTCGGAGTCGTCCAGGTACGTCCAGTACGAGGATGATCCTGCGCCGTGCGATCGCACGCACCGGACGCCGCAGGCCCCGCCCTGCGGGCGGACGGAGCTGCCTCCGCGCCCCGCCCTAGTTGGTGCCGATCTTCGCCAGCAGGTCCACGATCCGGCCCTGGACCTCGGCGCTCGTGGACCGCTCCGCCAGGAAGAGGACGGTCTCGCCCGAGGAGAGCTTCGGCAGCTCCGCCTGGTCGAGCCCGGCCGAGGTGTAGACGACCAGCGGGGTGCGGTTCAACTGCCCGTTCGCGCGCAGCCAGTCGATGATCCCGGCACGGCGGCGGCGCACCTGCATCAGGTCCATCACCACCAGGTTCGGCCGCGTCTGCTGGGCGAGCGCCACCGCGTCCGCGTCGGTCGCGGCCCGCGCGACCTGCATCCCGCGCCGTTCCAGCGTGGCCGTGAGCGCGGCCGCGATGTCGTCGTGCTGCTCGATCAGCAGGACCCTGGACGGATGCTGTTCGCTGTCGCGCGGAGCCAGGGCCTTCAGCAGTACGGCGGGGTCCGCTCCGTACGCGGCCTCGCGCGTCGCCTGGCCCAGTCCGGCCGCCAGCAGCACGGGGACCTCGGCGGCCACCGCGGCCTGGCGAAGCGACTGCAGCGCGGTACGGGTGATCGGCCCGGTCAGCGGGTCGACGAAGAGCGCTGCCGGGAAGGCGGCGATCTGCGCGTCCACCTCCTCGCGGGAGTGCACGATCACCGGCCGGTAGCCGCGGTCGCTCAGCGCCTGCTGCGTGGCGACGTCGGGCGCCGGCCAGACCAGCAGCCGACGCGGGTTGTCCAGCGGCTCCGGAGGCAGTTCGTCGTCCCGGGGCAGCGGCGCAGGCCGGTTGGCGACCTCGACCGCGCCACCGGGACCGTCCAGCGGCTCCGGTCCCTCCGCGCCCTCGTCCGGGGCGCCGATCGCGTACGCCCGGCCCTCGGCGGGCGCACCGAGCCGCTGCGAAGGACCCGGCGCGGTGGCGGGCGCCGCCTGGGGCTGCGGATGAGGCCGCGCCCCCGTCTCGGACTCGGACACCTGCTGCTCGCCCTCCTGCCGGGTGGCCAGCTTGCGGCGGCGACCGGAGCCCAGCGTCTGGTTCTGGGCGGCGGCCCCCAGCGGGGACGCGGACGCGGCGGGCACGACCGGACGGTTCTGCTGCTGGGCGATCTGCTGGGCGAACGGCACGCCCTGACCGAGCGTGCGCACGCTGAACGCCCTGCCCTGGGATGCATCGGGGTCGACCGGCTCCGGGGCGGGCACCGGAGCGGTGGTCCCCCTCGCCGGTGTCGTCGTCCGCTCGGCGGGCACCGGCGCCTCGGCGGGCAGTGGCTGGGCGGCGGGCAGTGGCTGGGCGGCGCGGCGCGCGGCGGGCTCGGCCGGGACCGGAGCCGCCGGAGGCAGCGGTACGGAACCGGTGTCCCCGCCGGGACCGGCGTTCGCGGCGTTCGTCCGCGGAGCCGCTGGCGGAACCGGACCGGATGCGGTGGGTGTCGCGGGTCCGGCCTGCGCGGGGATGCCCTGCCCCGGCGTCCCGGCCTCGGGCGGGCGGGCACGCCGGCGCCCGGTCGGCACGGGATGCGGCTGCGGCGGGGTGTGATCGGCGTCCGGCTCGGGGCGCACCTGGTCGTGGCGGCTCTCGTCGACGGCGGAAGGCGCCGGGGTACGGTCGGCCTCCGCGGGCGGCAGTGCGAACGGGCCCCTCGGCTCCTCGGCCGGGGCCTGCCGGTCGTTGCCCGTCGCGAGCGCGCGCCGGGCCCGCCGACCGCCCTGCTGCCCACCGGTCCCGGCACCCGTGCCGGACCCCGCTCCCGTGCTTGCGGGCTCCAGCGCGGCCATGCCCTGACCGCCGTGCTGAACGGTGCCCTGCGCCGTGGCCGCGGGGGCGTCCGGGGCCGGGCCGGCCGGCGGCAGAGCGGGAAGCGCCGGCTGGGCGCGCCGGGCCCGCCGCCCGGTGCCCTGCGCCGCGGCTTCCGGGCCCACGCCCTGGGGCGGGACGGTGTCGCCCAGCGCCGGGCGGCCCGCTCCGGCCTCCGCCGCGGTCACGACCGAACCGCCCTGCGCGGCCGGGAGGGCTGCCAGCTCGGCCTCGGCGGGGCTCGGCCGGCCGCGCCGCCGCCCCGTGCCTCCGCCGCTGGTCGGCGTCCCCGCCTGCTCGGCGCCGCCGGGGCCGGCCACGCCTGCGCCGCTCGTGCCCTCGCCCGAGTCGGCGTCCGTGCGCGCCCGGCGCCGCCCGGAGGGCTCGGCGGACGGCGATGCGCCGTCGGGACCCGTCGGGCTCTCCAGGAACGCGTCGGTCGAGGCCCGCCGCGCGCGCCGCCGCCCGCCGCCGGTCGTGGCCTGCGCCGGGAGGGCCGTCGGTCCCTGCTGCTCGGGGGCCGCCGCCGGGGGCGCCACCGTGCCGGCGCCGCTGCCGAGCGGCAACTCCAGGACGTAGGCGCTGCCGCTCATGCCCGGTACCTCGTGCGTCTGCAGCACGCCGCCGTGCGCGGTCACGATGCCGCGGACGATGGGCTCGTGCACCGGATCGCCGCCGGAGTGCGGACCGCGCACCTCGATCCGTACGACGTCGCCGCGCTGCGCCGCCGCGACCACGATGGTCGAGTCGACGTACCCGGCGCCGGGTACCACCCTGGCCTTGCCCGTCGAGTCGACGCCGGCGACGTCGGCGACCAGATGGGCCAGCGCCGTCGCCAGCCGAGCGCCGTCCACCTCGGCCTCGATCGGCGGGGCGTGCACCGCGAACTGCGCCCGCCCGGGGCCGATCAGCTCGACCGCGCCCTCGACACCGGCCGCCACGACCGCGTCGAGGAGGACGACGTCCTTGTGCAGCTGCTCCGCGCCGGCGTCCAGCCGCTGGAAGCCCAGGACGTTGTCCACCAGCGTCGTCATCCGGGCGTAGCCCGCGGCCAGGTGGTGCAGGACCTGGTTGGCCTCCGGCCAGAGCTGCCCTGCCGGATCGGCGGCCAGCTTCCCGAGCTCGCCGCGCAGCTCCTCCAGGGGCCCGCGCAGGGCGTCGCCGAGCACCGCGGCCAGCTGGGTGTGCCGGGCGGCCAGCGAGGCCTCCCGCTCGTCCCGGGTCTCGATCTCCGCGGCGTACTGCTCGGTCCTGTCCGCGATCTCGGCGGTGTGCTTCTCGGTCAGCTCCGCCAGTTCGGCCGCGTGCTGCTCGTCCCGCTCGGCCATGTCGGTCGCGTACTTCTCGTCGCGCTCCGCGATGTCCCTGCTGTACTTCTCGTCCCGTTCGGCGAGCTCCGCGGCGTGCCGCTCCGCCTGCTCCTCGTAGGGCCGACGGTCGGTGAACGTCATGACCGCGCCGACCAGCTGCTCCCCGTCCCGCACCGGAGCGGTCGTCAGGTCGACGGGCACCGGCTTGCCGTCCTTGGCCCACAGCACCTGCCCGCGGACGCGGTGCTTGCGCCCGGACTTGAGCGTGTCGGCGAGCGGCGACTCCTCGTACGGGAAGGGTTCGCCGTCCGGGCGGGAGTGCAGGATCAGCGGGTGCAGATCCTTGCCGCCGAGGTCGCTGGCGCGGAAGCCGAGGATCTGGGCGGCCGCCGGATTGACGAGGACGACGCGGCCGTCCGTGTCCGTGCCGACGACACCTTCGGCGGCGGCGCGCAGGATCATCTCGGTCTGCCGCTGGGAGCGCGCGAGTTCGGCCTCGGTGTCGACGGTGCCGGAGAGGTCGCGCACGACGAGCATCAGCAGTTCGTCGCCGGTGTAGCCGCTCCCGACGCCGGGGGAGTCGTACGCCTCACGGCCGTCCTCGAGGCTGGCGCTGGTCACCTCCACGGGGAACTCGCTGCCGTCGGTGCGGCGCGCGACCATCCGGGTCGGCTTCGTGCGGCCGCGTTCGTCGGCGGAGTCGGGGCGGCGCATCGAGCCGGGGATCAGCCTGGAGTCGAACGCCGGCAGCAGGTCGAGGAGCCCGCGCCCGACGAGCGCGGTACCGGGGGCCTCGAACATTTCGAGGGCGATGGTGTTGGCGTTGACGACCGTGCCGTTGCAGTTGACGAGGACGAGCCCGTCCGGGAGGGCGTCGAGTATGGCGGCGAGGCGAGCAGCGCCTCGGGATGGCCTGCTGCTCACGACGACGCTTCCTCCCTGACCTACAGCATCTTGCGGCGGACGGCCGGGGCCATCTTGCCCTCGCGGCCGCAGCCTGTCACTGGAGGGAGTCTAAGGGCTGGGGAGGCGGCCGCGGCGGTGGATGAGGGGGAGCTCTCACCAAGGTTCTGTGTACACACAGTCGCCCCGGGGCCCCCGGCAGGCCCTCTGACCTGGGCGGGGCCGGGCCGCCCGGAGTGCTGGGTTCCGCTGTGGGACGTCAAGCGGGCGTGGGCCGGGGCGTTGGCGGAAACCCCCGGGACGGATGACGCGCGGCTCCCGACAGGGGGCCGTCCGGGTGGGGCCGGCCCGGGACCGGCGGTCCCCGCGCCGGCGCTCAAGGGCGCCTCCGCGCCCGGAGCAGCATCCGGGAAGGACCGGCGGGCGCCGGCCCGGAGGCACCGTCCGGAAGGCCGGAAGCGTCGGGCGGGAAGGGAAGGAGCCGGGCCGGGAAGAGGCCGGCAAGCGCCGGGCCGGGAAGGGGCCCGGGCAGCCTCAGCGGGGGCGGAGGGCCGGGCTCCCGCCGGGGCGCCCGGCGGGACTCCCTCAGCGGTGGGTCACGTCCGGGGCGCCGGGGCGTCGTCCTGGCGTGCGGTCGGGAGGACCGGCTCCAGGGTCTCCCAGCGGCGGATCTCGCAACCGTTCGTGCGGTCGAACGTCGCGTCGACGGTCTGGCCGCGCCAGGTCCCGGTGATCCGCGCGGTGGCGGGGCCGCCGTGCTGCATCGTGCACATGGTGTCCTCGCCGACGGGGCTGAACGGGTCCCGCTGGTCCGTCGCGAACTCGGACAGCCGCTCGCAGGCGGCCTGCGCCTCGGGGTGCGAGCCGCCTGCCGGACCGCCCGCCGAGCCGCACGTCAGCTCGTACGTGCCGTCGGCCTGGGGGTTCCCGGTCTCCGAGGTGGTCACGGTGAGCCGGTCCCCGGGCGCGGAACGGTCCGTACGTTCCGGCTGGCCGGGTTCGAGCAGCGGCAGCGGGATCGGCGTGTGCGGGGCGGCACCCGCGGTCGGCACGGCCGCGGTCAGCGCGGCGAGGGAGGCCGTGGCCGTCGCGGCGACGGTGAGGACGAGGCGGCGCAGCATGCGTTCTCCTGGAAGCGAAGGTCTTGGGGGCGGGGCCCCGCTTCGGGGGACGGCGTCCCGGCATCTCTAACGCTCCGCGTGCCGGGGCGTTGCGCAACCCTGGGTGGGCCGATCGGGGGGTGTGCGCGTCTTTGCCCAGGAGCCCGGGCGCCTAGTACCGTGGGGAGCGATTGGTGACACCCCACCCGGCTGTGTCATCATCTGCACGCACCACCCGCGTCCGCGCGGGTGGGCTGGAGGCGTCGCCTAGTCCGGTCTATGGCGCCGCACTGCTAATGCGGTTTGGGTCTTAAAGCCCATCGAGGGTTCAAATCCCTCCGCCTCCGCACCCTCACCGAAGCCCCGGCCCGACGGCCGGGGCTTCGGCCGTTCCCGGTGCGCGTCCGGCCGTTCCGCCGGCCGCCTCCGGCCGTGGCGGCTGCCCGCGGTGACGCCTGCTCCTCGCCGGTGCCGCACCCGGCGGGCGCCGCGGCCCTCTCCCGGCGCCCGGGGGTCCGTCTCCGGCGCTCCGCGCGCTTCCGCACCGCCGGGGGCCGCGGCCCCAGCGATGGGCGCCCGTACGGCCGTCCGGGCATTTATGCAGGTCAGATGGGGTGCGGCTAATGGATTTCGCCTGGCGGCGCAGGTCATGTAATGTTGTTCCCGCAACGCCGACCGGGCCGAAAAGCCCGGGCAGACAAGCACTCGTAGCTTAACGGATAGAGCATCTGACTACGGATCAGAAGGTTGCAGGTTCGAATCCTGCCGAGTGCACACAGACCAAAGCCCCCTCGGGATCATCCCGGAGGGGGCTTTGTCGTGCGGTACGGCAGCGAATACAGCAACCGCGCCCGTTCCGGGCTCAGTCGTTGCAGCCGGGGCCACGGCTCGGGTCGACGCAGCTGTTGACTCCGGATCCGCCGTTGTTGCGGTTCGTGCCCGATCCGCCGTCCAGGGCGTCGTCGTCGGCCTCCCCGAAGAGCTGGTCGTTGCCCGCGTCCCCGTAGAGCTCGTCGTTGTCCCTTCCGCCGCGGAGCTCGTCGTTGCCCCTTCCGCCGAACAGGGCGTCGTTGCCCAGGAACCCGGAGAGCCGGTCGTTGCCCGAGCCGCCGGAAAGCTCGTCGTTGCCTGTTTCGCCGCGGAGCTCGTCGTTGCCCGAGTCACCGTGGAGTTCGTCGTTCTCCCAGCCGCCGAAGAGCTGGTCGTCGCCCTTGCCGCCGAAGAGCTGGTCGTTGTCCCTGTCACCGTTGAGGGTGTCGTTGCCCGGGCCCCCGCAGATGAGGTCGTTCCCCCCGAACGCGTGGACCGTGTCATTGCCTCCGAGTGCGAAGATCACGTCGTTGCCGGGGGTCCCGAAGATGACGTCGTTCCGCTCGGTGCCCACTTTGGTGGGTCTGGCGTCCTCACAGGTCGAGCCGCCCGACGTCCTCGACACCTGGGACGTGGTCGAGGCGGTCGACTCCATCCCTCGCCGCGATGGTCCGGGTGCGGCGGACGTGGTGGAGGCGGAGAAGACGAGCAGTCCTCCGATGACGAGGACGGCGAGTGCGGTCAGCGACCGGGTACCGGCGCGGCGTCGGCCGGAGCACCCGGCAGGAGCCGTCTTCGGCCGGTCGTCCTCAAACGGGCGGAACTCGAACATGGCTCGGCTGTCTCCTGGGCGAGGGACGCGGCTGTCTCCCCCAGAAAGTCACACTCCCGTCCGGCCCGCTCCCGCGGGCCCGGGGACCCGCACCCGCTGTCGGGGTCCTTCCGCAGGTCACGGTGGTGTGCCGGCTCGCCGGAAGCACTCCTTCGGCCGCCACCCGCACGGACGCGGTGGGTCGGCGGTGCCCGCCGGGGGAAGCCGACCATGCCCGGGCCGGCACCCGACCCCGTCCGGTAGCGTCCTCGTGGGGCCCTCGAAGCGACCGGTACGGACGTCGACGACCGACCGGGCCGGAGCTGCGGATCAGAAGGTTGCGGGTTCGAATCCTGCCGAGTGCACAGAGCCGAGAGGCCCCCGGGGAGATCCGGGGGCCTCATGCGCGGGACCTGCTGGAGGAGTGCGGGCATGGGCGGCGAGCGGTGGCGGTGCCGGGGCTGAGCTGGGGGCGGGGTGCTCCTGAGCTGAGGTGGGCGCGCGGTACGCAGACGCGGCCGAGCCCGCTCGCTGCCGGACAGGAGATCGCCTTCCGGGCGGTCGGGGTGAGGCACTGTGCCGGGGCGCGGGGGCATGTCTGCCCGCTCGGGGCCGTGGTGCCCGGCAGGAGCACCGGCGGGCAGTGCCCGGAGTGCGCGCGACTGGACCGGGCGCACTCCGTGGCGGCCGACACCGTGGCCGACGACCCGCGGACGTTCCGGGTGTATCTGGCCTGGTTCGGGCCCGGGATGGTGAAGGTCGGGATCACCGCCGAGGAGCGGGGCACGGCGCGTCTGCTGGAGCAGGGCGCGGTGGTGTTCTGCTGGCTGGGCCGCGGACCGCTGATGGCCGCGCGCCGCACGGAGGAACTGCTGCGTGCCGCGCTCGGCGTGCCGGACCGGGTCCCCTACGCGCGGAAGCGGGCGGTGCGACCGGTGCTTCCGGCCGGTGCGGACGAGCGGGCCGCCGAGGTCGTGGAGCTGTACGCGCGGGCCGTGGCGCTCCCGGGGTGGCCCGAGGCGCTGGAGCGGACCGGGTTCGAGGTGGTGGACCACGCACGGGTGTTCGGGCTGGAGCGCACGGTGCGGCCCGGCGCGGCGGCCGGGGGCCCGGCGGTCCTGCGGGTGGTGCGGGAGCTGGTGGACGGCGGAGGCGTGGCCGGGCGGCTCGTCGCCGCCGCGGGCCCCGATCTGCATCTGGGCACCGACGACGGCCGGGTGACGGTCCTCGACACCCGCTTGATGTCGGGCTGGGAGCTCGTCGCGGCCGATCCCCGCTCCGTGCCGGCCGTGCCGGTGGACGAGCTGCCGACGGGCGTCCAGGACGGGCTCTTCTGACCGGTCGGGTCCCGGTCGGGTCCCGGTCCGGGACGGGTCCGACGGGATCCGGCCGGGGTCGACGGGGCCGGTCCGGCCCGGCCACCGGCAGGTCCTGCCCCGGTGCGCGGGCCCGGTGCGGTCGCCGCTGCCGGACCAGGCCCCGGTACGCGGACATCCGCCCGGCACCGCCCGCGACCGGAGCCGGGCCTGGACAGCCCGTCGGCGTACGTCGGAGGGTGGGGTCATGAGCGATCACCCCGTGCCGGAACCGAACCTCCCCACCTCCCCGTGCTGTTCGCCGGAGACGGCGGGAGCGGCCCGCGAAGCGGTGGCGGGGCCCGGCGGTAGCCCGGCCGCGGACGGGACCGAGGCCCTGGCGGTACGGGCGTTCTGGACGAGGCTGGGGCTGCCCGGACTCATCGACGTGCACACCCACTTCATGCCCGAGCGGGTCCTGGACAAGGTGTGGGCGTACTTCGACTCCGCCGGGCCGCTGACGGGCGTGGCGTGGCCCATCACCTACCGCGAGGAGGAGGGCCGACGGCTCGCGCTGCTGCGGGAGTTCGGGGTGAAGAAATTCACCTCCATGCTGTACCCCCACAAACCGGGCATGGCGGAGTGGCTCAACGGATGGGCCGCGGACTTCGCCGCCCGGACGCCCGACTGTCTGCGCACGGCGACGCTGTACCCCGAGGAGGGTGTCGAGCGCTATGTCCGCGCGGCAGTCGAGAGCGGGGCCCGGGTGTTCAAGTCGCACGTCCAGGTCGGGGCGTACGACCCCGGCGACACCCTCCTCGACCCGGTGTGGGGGCTGCTCGCCGAGGCGGGCGTGCCGGTGGTGATGCACTGCGGGTCCGGGCCGGCGCCCGGCAAGCACACGGGGCCCGAGCCGGTGGGGCGTCTCCTCGCGCGCCATCCCCGACTGCCGCTGATCGTCGCCCACATGGGGATGCCGGAGTACACGGACTTCCTGGACCTCGCCGAGCGCCACGAGGAGGTGCGCCTGGACACGACGATGGCGTTCACCGACTTCAGCGAGCGTCTCAGCCCGTTTCCCGCGGCCGAGCGGGCACGGCTGGCGGACCTGGGGGACCGCGTGCTGCTCGGGACGGACTTCCCCAACATCCCGTACCCCTATCTGCACCAGCTCCGGGCGCTGGAGCGGCTGGACCTCGGCGACGACTGGCTGCGCGCCGTCTGCCACGGGAACGCGGCCGCGCTGTTCCGCGTCGAGCCGTGATGCCCTACCCCCTGCCCCTACCCGGTCCGCCGCCACCGCCTCCGGCCGGCGGGTCGCGTGAACCGGTGAGGCCCGCCGGCCCGTGACCCCGTGCTCCGGAGGCGGCCCGGACGGTTCTCAGGGAATTCACAGGGAAGGGCAAGGCCCCTCTCAGCGCTGCCTCGCAGAGTGGGCGGTATGACGACGACCACCGCCCGGGGACGGACCGGACTGCGCAGGACCGACGGCGGCCCCGTACGGGTGCTCGTCGTGGACGACGAGTCCTCCCTCACCGAGCTGCTCTCGATGGCCCTGCGCTACGAGGGGTGGGAGGTGCGCAGCGCGGGCGACGGAGCGGGTGCCGTACGCGCGGCGCGCGATTTCCGGCCCGACGCGGTGATCCTCGACGTGATGCTGCCCGACATGGACGGGCTGACCGTCCTCGGCAGGCTGCGGCGCGAACTCCCGGACGTGCCGGTGCTGTTCCTGACGGCCAGGGACGCCGTCGAGGACCGGATCGCCGGTCTGACGGCGGGCGGTGACGACTACGTGACCAAGCCGTTCAGCCTGGAGGAGGTCGTGGCGCGACTGCGCGGGCTGATCCGGCGCTCGGGCACCGCGGCGGCCGCGCGCGACGGGTCCCTGCTCGTCGTCGGCGACCTGAAGCTCGACGAGGACAGTCACGAGGTCACCCGGGCCGGCACGTCGATCCACCTCACGGCGACCGAGTTCGAGCTGCTGCGCTATCTGATGCGCAACCCCCGGCGGGTGCTCAGCAAGGCGCAGATCCTGGACCGGGTCTGGTCGTACGACTTCGGCGGCCAGGCCAATGTGGTCGAGCTCTACATCTCCTATCTCCGGCGCAAGATCGACGCGGGGCGCACCCCGATGATCCACACCCGGCGCGGGGCGGGATACCTGATCAAGCCCGGTGACTAGGTGAGCGGCGGCACGGGCGGCGGATGGTCGCTGCGGACACGGCTCGTGGTGTCCGCCGTGGTGCTCATCGCGGTGGTCGCGGCGGTCATCGGCACCGTGACGACGCTCGCGCTGCGCACCTACCTCTACGGGCAGAAGGACGAGCAACTGCACGGTGTCGCGCTGCGGGCGGCCGGTCCCCCTCCGGGCGCACCGGCCGCCGGGCCGCGGCCCCCGGAGCCGCTGCGCTTCGTCACCGGCGGCGGCGCGCCGCTCGGGACGGTCGGCGTCCAGGTCACCCCGGACGGTGGCCTCGGCGACGGCCTCGTCTCCACCCAGCAGGACTCGGACGAACTGGGTCCGTGGATAACGGACCGGGCCCTGACCGGTGCGGAGAAGGCCGAACTCGCGGCCGTGCCGCGCGACGGACAGCCGCACACCGTGGAGCTGCCGGGACTCGGCGGCTACCGCGTCGAGTACCGGGCGGGCGGCAACGGCGCGTTCCTCGTCGGTGTCCCCCTCACCGAGGTCCACAGCACCCTGGGCACCCTCGTGGTCGTCGAGGTCTGCGTGACCGCCGCCGGACTGGCTGCCGCCGGACTGGCGGGCGGCACTCTCGTCGGGGTCGCGCTGCGGCCGCTGCGGAGGGTCGCGGCGACCGCCACCCGTGTCTCCCAACTGCCCCTGCACAGCGGTGAGGTGGCCCTGCACGAGCGGGTGCCCGAGGCGGAGGCCGACCCCGCGACCGAGGTCGGCCGGGTGGGCGCCGCGCTCAACCGGATGCTCGACCACGTCCACTCCGCCCTGCACGCGCGGCAGGAGAGCGAGACGAGGGTGCGGCAGTTCGTGGCGGACGCCGGCCATGAGCTGCGCACCCCGCTGGCGTCCATCCGCGGCTACGCCGAGCTGACCCGGCGCGGCCGGGAGCGGCCCGGTCCCGACACCCGGCACGCGCTCGCCCGGATCGAGTCGGAGGCCACCCGGATGACGGGGCTGGTGGAGGATCTGCTCCTGCTGGCACGGCTCGACGCCGGACGGCCGCTGGCGTACCGCGGCACCGATGTGTCCCCGCTGGTCGTCGACGCGGTGAGCGATGCCCGGGCCGCGGGACCCGAGCACGTCTGGCGCCTGGACCTGCCGGAGGACCCGGCCGTGGTGCGGGCCGATCCGGAGCGGTTGCAGCAGGTGCTGGTCAATCTGCTGGCCAACGCCCGTACGCACACCCCGCCGGGCACCACCGTGACCGCGGCCGTGCGGCCGCTGGAGTGCGGGACGGCGGTCGCGCTGGAGATCCGCGACGACGGCCCCGGCATTCCGCCCGCCCTGCTTCCGCATGTGTTCGAGCGCTTCGCGCGCGGCGACGCCTCACGCTCCCGGCACGCCGGCAGCACCGGCCTCGGGCTGGCGATCGTGCACGCCGTGGTCACCGCGCACGGCGGGACGGTGCACGTGCGGAGCGTGCCGGGCCGCACGGTCTTCGCCGTGCGGCTCCCGCTCGCCCATGAGCCCGTGGACTCACAGACGGCGCACAGCCTCGGCACACGAGGGTGACAGCCGACCCGTCGAGAGTCGGACCATGCGAACCGACACCCCGGCGGACACCACCGCCACGGGCACCCTGCCGGCACGGGAACATCTGCCCGTGGTCCCGGCTGGCACGCCCGTGCTCGACGTGGTCATCCCCGTCTTCAACGAGGAGAAGGACCTGGAGCCGTGCGTGCGCCGGCTCCACGCCCATCTCGCCCGCACCTTCCCGTACGGCTTCCGGATCACCGTCGCGGACAACGCGAGCACCGACCGGACGCCCCGGGTGGCGGCGGCACTCGCGGCCTCGGTGCCGGGGGTCCGGGTCCGCCGGCTGGAGCAGAAGGGCCGCGGCCGTGCGCTGCGGGCCGTGTGGGCGGCGTCCGACGCGCCCGTGCTGGCGTACATGGACGTCGATCTGTCCACCGACCTCAACGCGCTGCTGCCCCTGGTCGCCCCGCTGATCTCGGGGCACTCGGACCTGGCGATCGGCTCCCGGCTCACCCGGTCGTCGCGGGTGGTGCGCGGGGCGAAGCGGGAGTTCCTCTCCCGTACGTACAACCTGATCCTGCGCGGCTCGCTCGCCGCGCGCTTCTCCGACGCGCAGTGCGGGTTCAAGGCGATACGGCGTGACGTGGCCGAGCTCCTGCTGCCGATGGTCGAGGACACCGGCTGGTTCTTCGACACCGAGCTGCTGGTGCTTGCCGAGCGGGCGGGGCTGCGGATCCACGAGGTGCCCGTGGACTGGGTCGACGACCCGGAATCCACCGTGCGCATCGTGCGCACGGCCGTCGACGACCTGAAGGGCGTGCTGCGGGTCGGGCGGGCGCTGGCGGTCGGGACGCTGCCGCTGGACCGGCTCGCTCGGCCGTTCGGCGACGACCCGAGGGACCGCCGGATCGGCGGCGTCCCCGGCGGACTGGCCCGGCAGCTGGTCGGCTTCTGCGCCGTCGGCGTGCTCTCGACGCTCTGCTACCTGCTCCTGTACTCCGTGTTCCGGGCCGGTGCGGGGCCGCAGACCGCGAACGCCGCCGCGCTGCTGCTCTCGGCCGTCGCCAACACGGCCGCGAACCGGAGGCTGACCTTCGGGGTGCGCGGGCGGGAGCGCGCGGTGCTGCACCAGGCGCAGGGGCTGGTGGTCCTCGGTATCGGCCTCGCCCTCACCAGCGGTTCCCTCGCCGCGCTGGACGCGGCCGCGGGCAGCCCCTCCCACGGCACCGAGCTGGCCGTGCTGGTCGTGGCGAACCTTGCCGCCACCGTGCTGCGCTTCCTGCTCTTCCGCGCCTGGGTCTTTCCCGACCGCCGCGACCTCCCGCGCCCCGCGGACGGGGTGGCACCGCACGTCCGTACGACCGGCACGACCACGGGGGTCCGACGATGACGACCGCACCGCACGATCTCCACACGTCCGCCGGGAGCCCGGAGCCCGGACCGCCGGGACCGCCGTCGCGGCCCGGCGGGGCCGCCCGGCTGTGGCGTGGCCGGGCCGAGGACCCGGTCTGGGCGCGACCCGCCCTGATCGCCCTGCTGGCGCTGACGGGAGCGCTGTACCTGTACGACCTGAGCGCCTCCGGATGGGCCAACTCCTTCTACTCCGCCGCCGTGCAGGCGGGCGGTGAGAGCTGGAAGGCGTTCCTCTTCGGTTCGTCCGACGCCGCGAGCTCGATCACCGTCGACAAACCGCCCGCCGCGCTCTGGCCGATGGCGTTGTCGGTACGGCTGTTCGGGCTCGGGTCCTGGCAGATCCTGGTGCCCGAGGTACTGATGGGCGTGGCGGCGGTGGCCGTCGTGCACGCGGCGGTCCGCAGGCGCTTCAGCGCGGCGGCGGGGCTGATCGCGGGTGCCGTGCTGGCGCTGACTCCGGTCGCCGCGCTGATGTTCCGCTTCAACAACCCGGACGCGCTGCTGGCGCTGCTGATGACGGTGGCCGTGTACTGCGTGCTGCGCGCGCTGGAAGCGGCCCGCACCGGCTGGCTGGTGTGGGCGGGCGTCGCGGTCGGGTTCGCGTTCCTCACCAAAACCCTGCAGGCGTTCCTCGTGCTGCCGCCGCTCGCGCTCGTGTACGCGGTGTGCGCGCCGGCGCCCGTGCGGCGGAGGTTCGGCCAACTCGCCCTCGCGGGACTGGCGCTGATCGTGTCCGGCGGCTGGTGGGTGGCGATCGTCGAGCTGTGGCCGGCGTCCTCGCGCCCGTACATCGGCGGCTCCCGGAACAACAGCTTTCTCGAGCTCACCTTCGGCTACAACGGCCTCGGTCGCATCAGCGGCAACGAGACGGGGAGCGTGGGAGGCGAGGGGGGCGGCGGCCGGCAGGGCGGCGGCTGGGGGGAGACCGGCATCGGGCGGATGTTCGGCGAGAGCGTCGGAGGCCAGATCTCCTGGCTGCTGCCCGCCGCACTGGTCCTGCTCGTCGCGGGCCTCGTCGTGACCCGGCGGAGCGGCCGGACCGACACCGCGCGCGCGGCCTTCCTCGTCTGGGGCGGGGCGCTGCTGACGACGCTCCTGGTCTTCAGCTTCATGGCCGGCATCTTCCACGAGTACTACACCGTGGCGCTCGCCCCGTACCTCGCGGCGCTGATCGGCATGGGCACGACCGTGCTCTGGGAGGAGCGCGCGCACCCCGCGGCCCGTGCGGCGCTCGCCGGAGCGGTGGCGTTGACGGCGCTCTGGGCCCACGTCCTGCTCGGCCGAACCGCGGACTTCGCGCCGTGGCTGCGTCCGGCGGTGCCGGTGGCCGGGCTCGTGGCCGCGGCGGGACTGCTGTGCGCCGGGCGGCTCGGGCGCGGGCTCGCGCTGGGGGCGGCGGGCCTCGGTCTCGCGGCGTCGCTGGCCGGGCCCGTGGCGTACACGCTGTCCACGCTGGGGAGCGCGCACCGGGGTTCGATCGTGACGGCGGGACCGGAGTCCCCGCGCGGCGGGCCAGGAGGCCGGGGCGACGGCGGTCCCGCGATGACCCCGCCGGGCGCGGGGGCCGGCCGGGGTCCGGGGCAGGGTCCGGGACAAGGCGGGGCCGGCCGGGGGCCGGGCGTGCCGCCCGGCACCGGTCAGGGCGCGGGGCTCTCGCCCGGCACGGGTCAGGGCCAGGGCCACGGCGGCCGGGCGTGGGGCGAAAGGCCGGGCGGGGCCGGCCGGGCGGGCGGTCTGCTCGACGGGCCGGACGTCGGTTCCGCCGTCGCGGCCAGGCTGACGGAGAACGCCTCCGACCACACCTGGGTGGCCGCCGCGATCGGCTCCCAGAACGCGGCCGCGTACCAACTGGCCACCGGGAAGCCCGTCATGGCGATCGGCGGGTTCAACGGCAGCGATCCGTCGCCGACGCTCGCCCGGTTCCAGCAGTACGTCGCCGAGGGGCGGATCCACTGGTTCATCGACGGCGGCGCGGGCGGCGGCGGCCGGCCGGGTGGGCCCGGTGGCGGGGGCAGCGCCGAGATCCGGGCGTGGGTCCGGGCGAACTTCACCCAGGTCACCGTGGGGGGCACCACGCTCTACGACCTCACCTCGGCGCATTGACGCTGTACGGCGTAAGGGAAACCCTTGTACGGTGTACGGGAATCCGTTCCGTACACCGTACAAGGAGTCGTGTGACCGCCCCGACCACGGAATCGCAAGCACCCACCGCCCCGGGCGGACACCCGCAGCGCTGGCTGATCCTGGGCGTCATCTGTCTCGCCCAGCTGACCGTGCTGCTCGACAACACCGTCCTCGGCGTCGCGATCCCCTCCCTCACCAGGGAGCTCGACGCCTCCACCGCCGACATCCAGTGGATGATCAACGCCTACTCCCTGGTCCAGTCGGGCCTGCTGCTCACCGCGGGCAACGCCGCGGACCGCTACGGCCGCAGGCTGATGCTGGTCTCCGGGCTGGTGGTCTTCGGTGTCGGCTCGCTGGCGGCCGGGCTCGCCCAGACCTCGGGTCAGCTGATCGCCGCCCGGGCGGGCATGGGCATCGGCGGCGCCCTGCTGATGACCACCACCCTCGCCGTCGTGGTGCAGATCTTCGACGACGGCGAGCGGGTGAGGGCCATCGCCCTCTGGTCCACGGTCAGTTCGCTCGGCTTCGCCGCGGGGCCGCTGATCGGCGGGGTGATGCTCGACCACTTCTGGTGGGGTGCGATCTTCCTCGTCAACATCCCGGTCGCGGTGATCGGCCTGGTCGCGGTGGTCGCCCTCGTCCCGGAGTCCAGGCACAAGGCCGGCGCCCGGCCCGACCTGCTCGGTGCGCTCCTGTCGACGGTCGGTATGACGGCGCTCGTCTACGCCGTCATCACCGGCCCCGAACACGGCTGGACCTCCGCGCAGGTGGTGGTCCCGTCCCTGGCCGGGGCGGTCGTCCTCGGTGCGTTCGCCCTCTGGGAGCTGCACACCGAACACCCCATGCTCGACATGCACTTCTTCCGGAACCGGAGGTTCGTGGGTGCGGTCGCCGGTGCGGTCCTCGTCGCGTTCGGCATGACCGGCTCGCTGTTCCTGCTCACCCAGCACCTGCAGTTCGTGCTCGGCCACGGGCCCCTGGAGGCCGGACTGCGGACGGCCCCGCTCGCCCTGACCGTCGTCGTGCTGAACCTCACCGGTCTCGGCGCGCGGCTGCTGTCCAGGATCGGCACACCCGCCACCATCGCCCTCGGCATGGGGCTGGTGGCGGCCGGGCTCGCGGCGATCGCCGTGCTCGGAGGCCGGCACGGGTACGGCGGGACGCTCCTCGGCCTGGTCGTGATGGGCGCCGGGGTGGCGCTGTCCATGCCCGCCATGGCCAACGCGGTGATGAGCGCGATCCCGGCGGAGAAGGCGGGCGTGGGCGCGGGCATCAACGGCACCCTGGCGGAGTTCGGCAACGGACTCGGCGTCGCCGTCCTCGGTGCCGTCCTCAACTCCCGTTTCGCCTCCCTTGTCGCCGTCCCGGCGGCCTCCCTCCCGGCGGCGCTGGCCGCCGCCGAGGGCCCCGCCGACCGGGCGCGCATCGAGGACGCCTTCGCCTCGAGCCTGCAGACCGGTCAGCTCGTCGGAGCGGTGGCGGTGCTGGCGGGCGGCCTGGTCGCCGCGCTGCTGCTGCGCCGGGCCGAGGGGGCGGCCCCGGACGGGAAGCGAGGGAGGACCGAGTCCGCCGGGCCCGCGGCATAGCATCTGAACCGGGCGACCGCCCGGCAGGAACGAGGAGGGTGCGCCATGGTGTCGTCAGCCGACCGCGCGAAGCGACCGGCGCGGACGAGTGTGTGGCTGGAGTCCAAGGCGCCGCCGAGGGGACGCAGGGCCGAACAGCCCACCGGGCTCGACCGGGACAGGATCACCGCGGTGACGGTGCGGATGCTCGACGCCGAGGGGCTGGCCGGGTTCTCGATGCGCCGGCTGGCCGCGGAGATGGGCGTCACCGCGATGTCCGTGTACTGGTACGTCGACACGAAGGACGATCTGCTGGAGCTCGCCCTCGACGCGGTCTTCGGCGAGTTCCCGGTGCCGGACCGGGCGGAGGAGGGGGCGGACTGGCGCGACCGGTTGCGCGAACTCGCCGTCGGCTACCGGAGGCTGCTGGTCGCCCACCCCTGGGTGCCCTCGCTGATCGGCAGGTACCTCAACATCGGCCCGAACGCGCTGGCCTTCGCGAGCACCGTGCAGAGGGTCATCCGCAGCACCGGTCTGCCGCTGAGCCGGCAGTCGGCCGGCACGTCCGCCGTCTTCCAGTTCGTCTACGGCGTGGGGACGATCGAGGGCAACTTCAGGAAGCGCTGCGCCGACGCCGGGATGACCCTCGACGACTACTACGCCGAAGCGATGGGTGCGACCCGGCAGGTGCCGGAGCTCACCGAGTTGTTCGAGGAAGCCGAGAAGGTGATGGCGGCCCGCGGCGGGGACACGGTGGAGGACATGCTGGAGCGGGACTTCGACTACGCCCTGGAGCTGGTCGTCGCGGGCATCGAGACGATGGTGGAGCGCACCCGGGACACCGGCGAGGCCGGGCCCCGTTGAGGGCCGGCCCCATGCCCTTCCGCGCCGGCCGCCGGACGTCCCGACCGCGGCCGCACCGGTACCACCGCCGTGCCGCACGGCCGCGGACGTGCCTCATGCCTCCGGTGCGGACCGTGCCGGGAAGCCGCCCGTGGCCACCGGCCCCCACCGGTCCGGGGTGACGCGGATGAGGGACTTGCCCTGCTCGACCATCGCCTCGCGGTACTCGTCCCAGTCGGGGTGCTCACCGCTGATGTTGCGGAAGTACTCCACCAGCGGCTCCACCGACGCGGGTGCGTCGATGACCTCCGCCGTGCCGTCGACCTGCACCCACGGGCCGTTCCAGTCGTCGCTCAGGACGATGACCGTGACCCGGTCGTCGCGCTTGGCGTTGCGCGTCTTCGCTCGCTCGGGGTACGTCGAGACGACGATCCGGCCCGCGTCGTCGACGCCGCACGTCACGGGGGAGCCCTGCGGGGAGCCGTCGGAGCGGCGGGTCAGCAGGACCGCGCGGTGGCGGGGCCGCACGAACTCCAGCAACCGGTCCAGGTCCACGGGGGTGTTGCTCGCGATGTTCGCTGCCATGACCGCACCCTAGGTGTTCCGTCCCGGGATCGGGGCCTGCGCCGGGCCCGCGTCCCGTACCGCCTGGATGTCGAGATTCACCTTCAGCGTCGTCCCGACGGCGGTCATCCCCGCCCGGACGACCTGGTTGCAGGTCATCGCGACGTCCTCGCGGCGCAGTTCGGCGGTGGCGCGGAAGGCGGCACGGCCCCGCCCCACGGGTCGGGGCCCGTACCGATGTACTCCAGAGCGAGGTCCACCTCGCGCTCCACGCCGTGCAGCGACAGCACCCCGTGCACCGTCCAGCGGTCCCGGCCGGGCGCCCGGGACAGCCCGTGGCTGCGGTACGTGATCTCGGGGAAGCGCTCCACGTCGAGGAAGTCCGGGGACCTCAGGTGCCCGTCCCGCATCGCGTTGCCGGTGTCGACCGACGCCGCGGCGATCACCGCCTCGACCCGGGAGCGGGACACGTCCGGGGCGATCTCGATTCGGCCGGCGAACTCCGTGAACCGCCCGTGGACGCTGGAGATGCCCAGGTGCCGGGCCACCGTGCCGACCGAGGAGCGGGCGGGGTCCACCGACCAGACGCCGGCCGAGGGAGGTTCGCCGCCGCCCTGCCGGGCGAGCACCACCGTGCCGACCTCCGCCCGGCCGCTCGCCGTGACCAGCGCGGTCGAGGCGTGGGGGGGGGGCGTGGCCCGGCGCGGTCACGATCACCGTGTACGGGCCGGCGGGCAGCGCCGTGTCCGTGCGCACACCGCCCTCGGCGTCCGCCTCGGCCCGGAGCACCTGGGTACCGGCCGTGTCCGTCACCGCCACCACCGCGTCCCGGACGGCCCAGCCGTCCTGTGTCCTGATCCGTGCGTGCAGTCCCGTCCCGTTCTCGTCTCCTTGCCGGACGTCCGGACAAGTCGCCGGGGCGGCCGGCCGTCCCCTGCCCGCCGCCCCGGCCCCGGGCGGTGCCTCCGCTGGGAGCGCCGCCCGGGGGTCTGGTCACTCGCCCGCGTGGGCGAGTGCGAGGTCGTGGCCGTCCACGCCGCCGCCGGTCACGGTGAGCGTGCTCGCCACCGGCGGGTAGCCGGTCGCGATGACGGTGTACTCGCCCGGGTCGAGGTCGGCGAAGGCGTACGCGCCGTCGTCGCCGGTGGTCGCGGTCGCGACCACGTTCCCCGCCGCGTCGACGAGCGTCACCCGGGCGTCGGTCAGCGGGCTCCCGCCGTCCCCGGCCCGGACGGTGCCGCGGACCACGGCGCCCGCGTGCAGCGCCACCTCGAGCCGGGTCACACCCTGGCCGCCGATCTCCACGGGCAGGGCCAGCGGCCGGAAGCCGGGGGCGTTGACGGCGACGGTCACCCCGCCCGGCACCAGCTCGGCGAAGGCGAAGCCCCCGTCCGGGCCCGACGTGCCGGTGGCCAGCACGCCGCCGCGCACGTCGGTGACGACCACCATCGCGCCCTCGACCGCCGCACCGCCCTCGGCCGCGACGACGGCGCCGGTCAGCCCGCTGGTCCCGGCGAGGAGGATGTCGTGGGCCAGGGGCTCGTCCCCGACGACCACCGTGGCGGCCTGCGGCTGGAAACCGTCGGCCGAGGCGATCAGGACGTACGAGCCGGAGCCCGGCGCGTCCAGGGCGTACGCGCCGTCCCCCTGCGCCACCGCGCGGCCCAGCTGACGCCCGGCCGGCGAGATCAGTGTGACGGCGGCCCGTCCGACGGGCGCGCCCTCGGAGCCGCGCACCACACCGTGCACGGCGGTCCCTCCGGCGACGGCCGCGGACGCCTCGACGGAGACGGTGTCCGCGGTGACCGCGGTGACCGCGGTGTGCTCGGACGCCGCGTCCGGAGCGGTGGCCGAGGCGCCCTTCAGCGCCACTCCCCTGATGAACAGGGTCACCAGGAACGCCAGCAGCGCGAACGGGGCCGAGTACAGGAACACATCCGCGACACCGTGCCCGTAGGCGCTCTCGACCACGGTGCGGACCGGGGCGGGCAGCGCTGCCAGGTCGGGGATGCCCCCGCCTCCGGTGCCGCCGTGACCCGGTGCCGCCCCGCGCGGACCCAGCTCGGCGAGGCCGTCCTCGACGTAGCGGGTGACGCGGTTGCCGAGCACGGCGCCGAGCGCGGAGACACCGACGGCACCGCCCAGCGACCGGAAGAACGTGACGACCGACGACGCCGCGCCCAGGTCCCGCGGGGCCACCTGGTTCTGGGTGCACAGCACCAGGTTCTGCATCATCATGCCGAGCCCGAGGCCCATGACGGCCATGAAGACGGCGATGCGCCAGTACTCCGTGTCGTAGCGGATCATGCCCAGCAGTCCGAGGCCGCCCGTCACCAGGACACCGCCGGCGACCAGCCACGCCTTCCACTTGCCGGTCTTGGTGATGATCAGTCCGCTGACGGTCGAGGAGACGAACAGACCGGCGATCATCGGGATGGTCATGACGCCGGACATCGTCGGCGACTCGCCCCGGGCCAGCTGGAAGTACTGGCCGAAGAAGACCGTGCCGGCGAACATCGCGACACCGACGAAGAGCGACGCCAGGGAGGCCAGCGTGATGGTCCGGTTGCGGAACAGCCGCAGCGGGATGATCGGCTCGCTCGCCCGGGACTCGACGATCAGGAAGATCACGCCCAGGGCCGCGGCACCGCCGGTCATGGCGTACGTCTGCCAGGACTGCCACGCGTACTTGTCACCCGCGAAGGTGACCCAGACCAGCAGCAGCGAGACCGCGGCGCTGATGAAGAAGGCGCCCGCCCAGTCGACCTCGACCTCCCGCTTCACCACGGGGAGCTTCAGGGTCTTCTGCAGCACGAGCAGCGCGATGAGCGCGAACGGCACGCCGACGTAGAAGCACCAGCGCCAGCCGAGCCACTCGGTGTCGGTGATGACGCCACCGAGCAGCGGGCCGCCGACCGTGGCGACGGCGAACGTCGCGCCGAGGTAGCCGCTGTAGCGGCCGCGCTCCCGCGGGGAGATCATCGCGGCCATGATGACCTGTGCCAGGGCGGTGAGGCCGCCGACACCGACGCCCTGCACCACGCGGCAGGCGATGAGTGTGCCCGTGTTCTGCGCGAGCCCGGCGACCACCGAACCCGCCACGTAGATGATCAAGGCCATCTGGACCAGCAGCTTCTTGCTGAAGAGGTCGGCGAGCTTGCCCCAGAGCGGGGTGGTCGCGGTCATCGCCAGCAGGGCCGCCGTGACCACCCACGTGTAGGCGGACTGGCCGCCGCCCAGGTCGGAGATGATCTCGGGCAGGGCGTTGGAGACGATGGTCGAGGACAGGATGGCGACGAACATGCCGAGCAGCAGCCCGGACAGCGCCTCCATGATCTGCCGGTGCGTCATCGGCGCGCCGCCCTCGGAGGCGGAGGTCCCCCCGTGCCTGGCGTGGCCGCCCCGCACACCGGTCGGTGTGGTCGTAGCCATGTACTTCCTTGTCTCTTACGTAGGTGTGCGGGCGGTCCGGCAGTCCCCGACGGATTCGCGGAGGCGGGCCAGCAGCGCGTTCAGCCGTCCGACGTCGTCGTCGGACCAGTCCTCGAGGTAGTGGGCGAACAGGTCGGTGGTGCGCCGGCCGAGGTCGTCGAGCTGCGCCTCCCCCGCGGGGGTGAGCCGCAGGATGCGCGAGCGCCCGTCGTCCGGGTCGGGTGACCGTTCGATCCAGCCGCGCCCGGCGACGTGCGCCACATGGCGGCTGGTGACGGACATGTCGACGGCGAGGAGCTCCGCGAGCCGGCTCATCCGCATCTCCCCGTACCGGTCGAGGAGGGCCAGCACGGCAGCGGATCCGGACGGGCACTCCGCGGGAAGCAGGCGGGCGATGCCCCTCTTGACGGCGCCCATGGCGCTGATCTGGCGGCCCAGCTCCTCGTACTGACTCCGTTCTGCCACGGACACACCCCCATCTTGTTGCTTAGGGCAACCATAAAAGCGGTTGGTTGCTGCAGGCAAACGAAAAGGGGCCCTTCGGGGTAAAGGAACCCCAAAGGCTTTGCCTGTGCGACGTCACGATCCGGCCATGTCGGCGGGGAAGGTGCGGACGACGTGCGCGCATGTCGCGAGGGCGGCCGACCGGGGGTTGGGCGGGTCACCCGTGTTCGCTAGGGTCCTGACCCATGGCACACAACCCCCAAGCGCCCCAGGGTCCCGAGGGCTACGACCCCGCGGGCAGCACGCAGATGTTCCGCGCCTTCGTCGACGAGGGTGGCCCGCAGCAGAGCGGCCGCGCCGCGGCGGCGCCCGCGCCGGCCGGTCCGCGGATCGGGCTGATCGTCGGGATCGTGGCGGCCGTCGCGATCGTCGGCGCGGTCGTCTGGCTCGCCCTCGGCTGACCCGCCGGAACCGGACCTCCCGAGGCCCGTCCGCTCAGGACGGATGCTCCGCGCGCACGTCCTGCGTCTCGACGCGCATGCCCAGCGGTACGCGCCAGGCGTCCACGCACACCCGGTACGTCGTCGTCCTCGCCGCGCCCGCGGCGATGGGCGCCGGCAGCGGCTGGGTGGAATCGATCGTCGCCCAGTCGACGCCGAGCGCACCGATGATGTGCGTGCCGAACAGGACGGTGCCCGAACGCACCGCCGATCCACCGGTGTTGCGGAACTCCACGGTGACGTTCTCGCACCACCGCTCGTCCGCGGGCGTCCTCCGCACCTCCGCGACCGCCAGTACGGCGGGCCCGGGCGGCGAGGGCGACGGTGCCGGCGGCGGGGGAGCCGGCCGGCTCGGGCGCGGCGCCGGGGGCGTGCTCCCCGGTCCCGACGACCCCGGACCGGATCCGGCGTCCGCTCCTCCTCCTGCGGGCTGCCCGCCCGGGGCCCCGGGCGCCGTGGGGTGCCCCGGCGCATCCGGTGCCGTGCCCGGCGCGCCCGCACGCGTGTCCGCCCTCCCGTCCGGCCCGTCACCCGGTCCCGCCCGGGACGAACCGGCGGGAGAACCCTCGTCGAGGGGGACCAGCACGACGTCGCCGGACGGCGGCACCGCGTCCTCCGGTCCGTGTCCGCCGGCACCGACCGCCGCGTATCCGCCGGCCCGCCCGTCGGCCCCGGAGGCCGCGAGCACCCCGCCGAGGCAGAGCGCGACCCCCGCCAGCCCGTATCCGACCCGTCGCCGTCGCATCGGACCAGTTTGTCTGACGGTCCGTCAAAGAGAAACCCCGCGGCGGGAAGCGGTGGGGGAGCCGGGCGCCGGCCGTGGAGGCGCGCGCCCGGCCGGTCGGCGTCAGTCGGCGATCAGACCCTCGCGCAGCTGCGCCAGCGTCCGCGTGAGCAGCCGGGAGACGTGCATCTGGGAGATGCCGACCTCCTCGCCGATCTGCGACTGCGTCATGTTGGCGAAGAAGCGGAGCATGATGATCTGCCGCTCGCGCGGGGGGAGTTTGGCCAGCAGCGGCTTCAGCGACTCGCGGTACTCGACGCCCTCCAGCGCGCCGTCCTCGTAGCCGAGGCGGTCCGCCAGGGAGCCCTCGCCGCCGTCGTCCTCGGGCGACGGTGAGTCCAGCGAGGACGCCGTGTACGCGTTGCCCACGGCGAGGCCGTCGACCACGTCCTCCTCCGACACGCCCAGCACCGCGGCGAGTTCGGGCACCGTCGGCGAGCGGTCCAGCTTCTGGGCCAGCTCGTCGCTCGCCTTCGTCAGCGCGAGCCGCAGCTCCTGGAGCCGGCGCGGGACGCGGACCGACCAACTCGTGTCCCGGAAGAAGCGCTTGATCTCCCCGACCACGGTCGGCATCGCGAACGTCGGGAACTCCACGCCCCGTTCGCAGTCGAAGCGGTCGATCGCCTTGATGAGGCCGATCGTGCCGACCTGGACGATGTCCTCCATCGGCTCGTTGCGGCTGCGGAAGCGGGCCGCCGCGTAGCGCACCAGCGGCAGGTTCAGCTCGATCAGGGTGTCGCGTACGTACGTGCGTTCGGGGCTGTCCACGTCGAGGGCGGCCAGCCGCAGGAAGAGCGAGCGCGAGAGTGTGCGGGTGTCGAGGGCCCCGGGGGCCTCGGCCGGCAGATCCATGGACGCGTCCACGGACATGGGTGCGGACACCGGTTCGGGCGCCGGGAGCGCGTCGGGCGAGGGAGTGCTCTGCGTGAGCGTGAGCACCTTCGAGCTGCCCTGTTCTGCGGACATGCCACCCCCTGGAGGTCGCGGACGGTCGCGTCGGCCACGACCATCGGAGGAACGCAGCCTCCACCTGAATACCGGAGGCGGGGCCGCGGCAAACGCGGTTCCCGCAGAATGTCACATGTCGGCAACACGCTGTAGTGACATGTCGACAACGGAGCGTCAAAACAGCGCAGGAAAAAGGGGGTATGCGGCTTTCGTGTCGCTCGAAATGGGCCGAAAGGGGTCTACCCGATTCGGTTACGCCTCGATCCTGTTTGCGGATCTCAATCGCGCGAAGCTACGGGCGAGGAGCCTTGACACATGCATCTGGGAGACCCCCAGCTCCGCGCTGATCTGGGACTGCGTCAGATTGCTGTAGTAGCGCAGCAGGAGGATCCGCTGCTCGCGCTCGGGCAGTTGTACGAGGAGATGGCGTACGAGGTCGCGGTGTTCGACCCCGGCGAGCGCGGGATCCTCGTAACCGAGGCGGTCCAGCAGTCCGGGCAGTCCGTCCCCCTCCTGGGCCGCCTCCAGCGACGTCGCGTGGTACGACCGGCCCGCCTCGATGCAGGCGAGGACCTCGTCCTCGGAGATCTTCAGCCGCTCCGCGATCTCGGCCGTCGTCGGGGACCGCCCGTGCGTCGTGGTCAGGTCCTCCGTCGCGCCGTTGACCTGCACCCACAGCTCGTGCAGCCGGCGCGGCACGTGCACGGTCCGCACGTTGTCGCGGAAGTACCGCTTGATCTCGCCGACGACGGTCGGCATCGCGAACGTCGGGAACTGCACGCCCCGCTCGGGGTCGAACCTGTCGATCGCGTTGATCAGGCCGATCGTGCCGACCTGGACCACGTCCTCCATCGGTTCGTTGCGGCTGCGGAAACGCGCCGCCGCGTACCGGACCAGGGGCAGGTTCGCCTCGATCAGTGCGGCCCGGACGCGGGTGTGCTCGGGCGTGCCGGGCTCCAGGTCCTTCAGCTGGGCGAAGAGCACCTGGGTCAGCGCCCTGGTGTCCGCGCCCCGGCTCTGCTTGGTCCGGCCCTCGCTCTCGTTCTGGGGCGGCACTTGAGGCGCAGTACTGGCCGGCACGGTCACGCCACCCCTTCACGGGTCGAACGACGTCAACCCCAGGGGTCAACTCCGGGTCAACTCATCCATCAAAAGCGGTCATAGCATCACAACACAGGTCCACTGTGTTCAAGCACCCCGTAGTGCCGTGTTGGGGGCAAGTTGGTGCATAAGTGAAGAAAGCCCCACACCTCTACGGTGGGGGCTGGAGGGCCTGCACGAGCGGGCGGCTCGGACGTCGCGGACGGTGATCACCCGCGTGGTGACGCCTCGCACCGCCGACCGGCGGCGTCCGGGTGGGGCACGGCGTCCGCGGTGACCTAGTTGACGAGCTCCGACATGAACTCGCCGACGCCCTGTGCGGCGCTCGATATGCCCTCGAAACCCACCTGGACCAGGTCGGCCGCCCGGGCCGGGGAATTGATGATCGTGTACAGCACGAAGACGACGACCACGTAGAGAGCGATCTTCTTCGTTTGCACCACTAGTCCCTGCCTCCCCTGTGGCCCCTGTGCGGACGCGTGAGTCTAACCGAGCGTTTAGGGACCAAGGACCCTGCTGCCGGGGTCCTTCGTCCGGCCGTGGAGACCTTTCCGACCAGCAGTATTGGGGGTGAACCCGGAGGATCTGGCAGGAATCCGATGGGTGCGGAACCGTGCCCCCACTGCGGGGCCCGCGCCACGCGCTCCCCCCGGGCAGCGGCGCTCGGGCCGGCGGGTGCGTTCCCATCGGGGGAAGCGGCGAGTCCCCCGACCCCGCTTCCCCCGACCGAACGGAAGCCCCGGCCCGATCCCCCGAACGGCCGGGGCTCCCTCATGCGTGCGCCGCGCCCGCCGACCGCCCGCGTCCGGGCGCCCGTGCGCGGGGGCGCACGCGTACATGATGAGGGGCCCCGGGCTAGAACAAGCGACGGGGCCCCTCACAGGAGCGGTAGCGGAGGGATTTGAACCCTCGGTGACTTGCGCCACACTCGCTTTCGAGGCGAGCTCCTTCGGCCGCTCGGACACGCTACCGGGAGAGAGCTTAGCCCAAGGTGGGGCGTGCTCTGAAATCGGTATCGGTCAGCGGTCCGGAAGACCGTTCGCCGGCCGTTCCCCGGGGGGCTCCGGGGCACCTGTGCGGGAGCCCCGGAAGAACGCCGTGAGCTGCTGGGCGCACTCGGCCTCCAGCACCCCGTGGATCACCTCCGGGCGGTGGTTGAGCCGCCGGTCCCGTACGACGTCCCACAGGGAGCCCGCCGCGCCCGCCTTGTCGTCGCGGGCGCCGTAGACGACCCGGTCCACCCGGGAGAGCACCAGCGCGCCCGCGCACATCGTGCACGGCTCCAGCGTGACGACGAGGGTGCAGCCGGTCAGTCGCCAGCTCCCGCGCACCGCGGCCGCGCGCCGGAGCGCGAGGACCTCGGCGTGCCCGGTGGGGTCGCCGGTCAGCTCGCGCTCGTTGTGGCCGGTGGCCAGGACCGTGCCGTCCTCGGCCAGCACGACGGCGCCGACCGGGACGTCCCCGGTCAGCGGCGCACGTGCGGCCTCGTCCAGCGCGAGCCGCATGGGCGCCTCCCACGGCGCCCGTACGGGGTCCGTCACTAGCGGACGGCCTCCAGCATCTCGGAGGCCCCGAGCGTGTCGGCGATCTCGGTCAGCGCGTCCGGGCTGAGCGAGCAGAGCTCCTTCGCGGACATCCCGAGGTCGGCGAGCAGGTCGAAGTCGCCGAGCGGCCCGACCGGGACCGCGTCGGAGTCGTCGGACGTGTCCTCCTCGGTCACCGGCTCGCCGTCCTCCGTACCGTCGAGGTCGAGCGAGTCCAGCTCGTCATCCTCCTCGTCCTTGCCGAGCAGCTCGTCCGTGAGCATCGCCCCGTAGGAGGAGCGTGCTGCCGAGGCGGCGTCCGAGACGAAGACACGAGGATCGTCCTCGCCGTCCACCCGGACGATGCCGAACCATGTGTCTTCCTGCTCGATGAAGGCGAGCACCGTGTCCTCGTTCACCGAGGCGTCGCGGGCCAAGTCGGTCAGATCCGACAGGGTCTCCACATCGTCGAGCTCTGTGTCGCTCGCTACCCACCCGTCTTCGGTGCGCGCGAGCAGTGCGGCGAAGTACACCGTGACTCTCCCACTGATCAGAGTTGTGACGACCGGCGGAGCGCTGCTCGTGCCCCGCCCACTCGGAATCGTGGCAGAAACAGCGGCTTCGCGAGAGGTCTTCCGGCGTTGCGTCGTGCACGCGTTCAGTGAGAGGGCCCACCGAACGGCGTCGTACGGGTCCGTCCAGGGGACACCGAGGCTCACCAGCGGAAGGAGCGCATGCGCATGGCCTGGCGCATCCGCGCCGCGCGGGCTCGCCGGGGCTGGACGCGGTCACGCAAGGCCTTCGCCTCGTGCAGTTCGCGGAGGAACTGGGCACGCCGGCGCCTGCGCTCGGCGTCGTTCTCCTCTTGTTCCTGCCGCGGTTCCCGCCGCTGCTCCCGGTCCTGCTGATCCCGCTCCGGCATCGGCCACACCACCTCGGCGCTGGAAGGCTATGTCCCACCTTCCCTCCGGAGGCCGCGTCCACGCCAGCCCCGGCTACTGTGGGGGCCATGCGGATCCACGTCGTCGACCACCCCCTGGTGGCGCACAAGCTCACCACCCTGCGCGACCGGCGCACCGACTCCCCCACGTTCCGGCGACTCGCCGACGAGCTGGTGACCCTGCTCGCGTACGAGGCCACGCGTGACGTGCGCACCGAGCAGATCGACATCGAGACGCCGGTGTCGGCGACCACGGGCGTGAAGCTCTCCCGTCCGCGGCCCCTCGTGGTGCCGATCCTGCGGGCCGGCCTCGGCATGCTCGACGGCATGGTGCGGCTGCTGCCGACCGCCGAGGTGGGCTTCCTCGGCATGATCCGCAACGAGGAGACCCTGGAGGCGTCGACGTACGCGACGCGCATGCCGGAGGACCTCTCGGGCCGCCAGGTGTACGTCCTCGACCCCATGCTGGCCACGGGCGGCACTCTGGTCGCGGCGATCCGGGAGCTGATCAAGCGCGGCGCCGACGATGTGACGGCGGTCGTGCTGCTGGCGGCCCCGGAGGGCGTCGAGGTGATGGAACGCGAGCTCGCGGGCACGCCGGTGACGGTCGTGACGGCCTCCGTCGACGAGCGGCTGAACGAGCAGGGCTACATCGTTCCGGGCCTGGGCGACGCGGGCGACCGGATGTACGGCGCGGCCGAGTAGGACCCGAGGCCGGGCCCGGACCGCCCGGAACCACCGGCCCGTCAGACGCCCGGCAGGGCCGCGCGTCCCCGGAGCGGGTGCGCGGGGCATGCCGGGCCGTACGGCCCCCGGGGAGTGCGGGGTTCAGCCGCACTCGCCCGGCGCGGGCGACGGCTTGGCCAGTGCGGCCAGTGCCTTGTCCGCGACCGGCTTGGTGTTCAGCGTCCTGAAGGCCGTGCCGATGATCAGGTCGACGTCCGCGGAGGTGCGGGCGTCGGCTTTGACCTGGGCGCCGGCGAGCTGGGTGCCCAGCACGCCGAAGGGCCCGTCGTACGCGCCCGGCGCGCCCAGCAGCAGCCCGGCGCCGGGCACCTTCTTGTCGTACTCCGCCGGGGCGTTGCCCACCTTGCCGATGTTGAAGCCGCGCTTCTGCAGCTCGTCGGCGGTGGCCTTGGCCAGCCCGCTGCGCGGGGTGGCGTTGTAGACGTTGACGGTGATCTGGGCCGGCCTCGGCGGTGCCGGCGCGGCGGAGGGCGCGGACCGGGGCTTGCAGGCCGCGGCCCGGCTCTTGGCGCCGGCCTTCTCGGCATCGCCCGAGAAGACATCGATGAGCTGCAGCGTTCCCCACCCGCCGAGGCCGAGGACGGCCACGGCTGCGACGACTGCGAGCACGACCTTGCGGCGGCGACGAGGGCGGCGCATACGCGGATAGGCGTTGCCCGTAATGCGGTACTTTCCGCCCATGCCTGGGGGAGTGAGCATGCTCATGGGCGCAGCGTAATGCGGTCCGGTGGCTATGCCTACTTAACGATCATCTGCTTGCGTCCGTATGGGCGCGAAGCTGCGCCTAACGGGTCGCGGGACTGCGCCTTACGGGGTCGCGGCGCGGGGCCGAACGGGGCGCCCGTGACGGCCGGTCCGGGTCAGTCCAGCTCCAGCACGCGGGCGTGCAGCACCTGCCGCTGCTGGAGCGCCGCGCGCACGGCGCGGTGCAGACCGTCCTCGAGATAGAGGTCGCCCTGCCACTTCACGACGTGGGCGAAGAGGTCGCCGTAGAACGTCGAGTCCTCGGCGAGGAGGGTCTCGAGGTCCAGCTGGCCCTTGGTGGTCACGAGCTGATCGAGGCGGACCGGGCGCGGCGCGACATCCGCCCACTGCCGGGTGCTTTCCCGGCCGTGGTCGGGATACGGCCGCCCGTTTCCGATGCGCTTGAAGATCACACGGAAAGCCTACCGGGCAAGCGGCGGTCGGCGCAGCCAGGCAACGCCGGTGGGATGCTGAACAAAACCCTGCAAAAGCCTCGCAAACCCGGAAGTAGGGGCCGTGTCATGACTGAGCCCGAGCAGCCGTCCTCGTCCACGGGCCCGTCCGCGGCGGCGGATCTCGACGCCGAGGCGCGGAAGATCGCCTCCGGTTAGGCCTTTCCGGGGCCCGCCCTCGAACTGGGCGCCCTGCTCCACGGCGGCCGGTGCCTGCCCGAGGCACCCGTCCGGATCCCGCTCGGCATGCTCAACCGGCACGGTCTGGTCGCCGGCGCGACCGGCACGGGCAAGACCAAGACGCTCCAGCTCGTCGCGGAACAGCTGTCGGCGAACGGCGTTCCCGTCTTCCTCGCCGACATGAAGGGGGGACCTCTCCGGCATCGCCGCGCCCGGCCAGGGCGGGGAGGAGCTCGTGGAGCGTGCCGCGCAGGTGGGCCAGGAGTGGCAGGCGGAGGGATTCCCCGCCGAGTCCCGCACCTGGCTGGGCACGGGCGAGGCGGTCGTCACGGTGCTGGGCGAGTCGGGCGCGCCGACCCCCGTCGCCGCGACCCGGCTGCGGGCACCGCGGTCGCTGATGGGCCCGGTCGGCGACGCCGCGCTGGACGCCGCGCTGGACGCCGCGGTAGGTCCTCGGTGCTGTACCCGCGCTGTGCACGGGCTGTGGACCGGGAGTCGGCGTACGAGCGGCTGACGGCGGAGCAGCAGGCGGCCGAGGAGGTGGCGTTGCGTGCGGCGCGGAGGCCGCGCGGGAGGTGGAGGAGGCCGTCCGCCGGGAGGAGCGCGCGGCCCGCGCCGCGCAGGGACGAGTCCCTGGCCGGACAGGTGATGGGCAGCGGACTGTTGACGTCGCTCGCCCGCTCGGTCGGCACCCGGCTGGGCCGGGAGATCTCCCGCTCCCTCTTCGGCACGGCCCGCCGACGCCGCCGGTAGGGCGGCCGGAGGCTCGCGGTGGTGGCACGGCGGGCACCGGACGGGCGGACGCCGGCGGGGCTTCGGTGAAGCCCCGCCGGCGCCGGGAGTGGGGCCCGCCCCGCAGGTCGTGCGGGGCGGGTCCGGGGAACGCAGGTCCCCGCTGCTACTCGGTGACCTCGTGGTCGTGGCCGTCGTGCAGACCGCCGCCGCTGCCCGTGTCGCCGTCCGTGGGGACGGTGGCGACGGGCTTGCGCAGCGAGCTCAGGTCGTGCGCGTACGTGCCGGCGGCGTTGGCGATGATGTCGATGTTGACGTCGAACGCCTTCATGTTGACGTTCTTGAGGTCGTCGCACTTGGCGTGGTAGCACGCGTCGTACGCGACGCCCGCCGTGCCGCCGAACTTCTTGGCCTGTGCGGCGGACTTGATGCCCTCGGCGCCGGTGAACGTGCCGCCGGACGGGATGCCGGCCTCCACGAACGGGCCGTAGTCGGAGCGGCCCGTGAAGTCCGTGCCCTCGTGGGGCGCGCCGACACGGTCCATGAACTCGTTGATGTCGCGCTCCAGCTGGGCCGAGCCCGCCGGACCGGCCGGCGCGCCGACGCCGTCGGAGTTGTCGCCGTCGTACACGAACAGGCCGTAGTTCGGCGACGCGATCATGTCGAAGTTCAGATAGAGCTTGATCTCCTTCTTGCCCAGGTCGCTCAGGTTCGCGACGTAGTGCTCGGAGCCCAGCAGACCGTTCTCCTCGGCGCCCCACCAGGCGAACCGCACCTTGTTGGCGGGACGCTTCTCGGCCTTGGCGAACTCCAGCGCGACCTCGAGCAGACCGGCCGAGCCGGAGCCGTTGTCGTTGATGCCGGGGCCGGCCGTCACGGAGTCGAGGTGGGCGCCGAGCATCACGGTGTTGGCGGCGTTTCCGTGCCGCGTCTCCGCGATGACGTTGCGCGTGGTCCGCTTCTCCTGGAGCTGGCGGATCTCGAAGTTGATGCTCACCGGGCCCTTGGCCAGGTCCCCGGCGAGCTTCGTGCCCTCGGCCTGGGTGATGCCGCCGGTCGGGATCTTTCCGGCCTCGGGGCCGCCGAGGGTGCCGGACAGGGCTCCCTCGGTGTTGTTGTAGATGACCGCGCCGATCGCGCCCGCCGCGGCCGCGTTCTCCTGCTTGGCGGCGAACGTGCAGCCACCGCGCTGGATCAGCGCCACCTTGCCGGTGAACGTTCCGGAGGCGAAGTCCGCGGGCTCGCAGCCCGTGGTGCCGTCGGCGTCGACGGGCACGGCGGCCAGATCGGCCTTGACGCCGCCCACGGGCGTCGACTTGGTGTAGGTCATCGCCGATATCGCGATGTCGCGCGGTGCGGGGGAGACCACCGACAGCTTCTCGGCCTGGGTCTCGGTGTAGATGAAGTCGAAGTTCTGGTACGAGACGTCGTACCCGGCCTTCTTCAGCTGCTGGTAGGCGTACGCCGCGGAGGCGTCGTAGCCCAGCGAACCGGCGGCGCGGTGGCCGCCGGTGCTGTCGGCTATCTGCTGGAACTTCTGCAAGTGCTTGAAGGCGTCCTTGGCGGACGACTCGCGGACCAGCTTCTTGGAGAGCTTGGCCGCTTCCTTCGCCGCCGCCTTGGCAGGGTCGTGCCGGTGGGCGGTGGCGGGCGAGGCGGATGCCAGCAGGAGCGGGGTCGCGAGTGCGGCTGCGGCCACGGTGGCCACTGCTCTGCGATGGGTTGCGTTCACAGAGGTCCTTCCCGGTGCGAACGAGGTTGAGGGGAAGCTAGCGATCTCTGAGTGTTCTGTGAACACATGTGCCGCAACTCACGCGTTATTTAGCGCCATTGACATCAACTGGTACGTCTTCGGGCGTACTTGTGAGTCATTTGGCCGCCTTCGCCGCGCGCTTCAGCTCCTGCTTGTGCGCACGGACCTTGGCCAGCGACTCGGGACCGGTGATGTCCGCGGCGGAACGGTAGGCGCGCTCCTCGCCGTACGGCCCCGCAGCCTCCCGCCAGCCCTCGGGCCGCACCCCGTACTGCTTGCCCAGCAGGGCGAGGAAGATCTGGGCCTTCTGCTTGCCGAAACCGGGCAGGGCGAGCAGCCGCCCGAGCACCTCCTTCCCCGACGACGCGCTCTCCCACAGCGCCGTCGGGTCGCCGTCGTACTCGTCCACCAGGTACTGGCACAGCTGGTGGATCCGTTTCGCCATCGACCCCGGATAGCGGTGCACCGCGGGCTTCCGCGAGAGCAGCGCGGCGAACGCCTCGGGGTCCTGGGCGGCGATCTCGTGGGCGTCGAGATCGTCCTTTCCGAGGCGCTCGGCGATCGTGCGGGGGCCCGTGAAGGCCCACTCCATCGGGACCTGCTGGTCCAGCAGCATGCCGATCATCAGGGCAAGCGGACTGCGCCCGAGCAGCTCGTCGGCCTCGGGCTGCTGGGCGATGTGGATCTCGGGACTCATTACCCGATGATCTCTCCCGCCAGGGCGTGCCGCACCTCCGCGGCGGCCCTTCGGGCCTTTCACGGGTGCCGGGGCCGGGCGTCCGGCGGGGGTCAGCCGGGCTTGCGGGCCTCGATCAGGAAGCGGGTCGTCCGGGCGACGAAGGGTCCTTCCGCCTCGATCCGCTCGTGCAGCTCGCGAAGCCGGTCGCGGTACCGGGCCACGGTGAAGCCGGGCACCATCCACACCACCTTCCGCAGGAAGTAGATCACCGCCCCGATGTCGAAGAACTCGGTCCGCAGCGTCTCCGACCGCAGGTCGACGACCTCCAGGCCGGCCGCCTCGGCCGCCTCGCGGGCGTCGTCGGGATGGCGCGACCGGCGCGTCTCCTCCGGCTGGGGCCCCAGGAAGTACTCGACCAGCTCGAAGACGCTGGCCGGGCCGACCTGCTGCGAGAGGTACGTGCCGCCGGGCCGCAGGACACGCGCGATCTCGTCCCACCAGACCCGCACCGGATGCCGGCTGACGACCAGGTCGAAGGCCTCGGCGCCGAACGGCAGCGGGGGCTCGTCGCGGTCCACCACGACCACCGCGCCCAGCGGATGGAGCAGCCGGGTGGCCTTCTCGACGTTCGGCGGCCAGCCCTCGGTGGCGACCGTCAGCGGCGGCAGCTTCGGGGCGCCGGCGAGCACCTCCCCGCCGCCGGTCTGGAGGTCGAGGGCGGCCGACGCCTGCGCCAGCCGCTCGCTCATCAGCCGCTGGTAACCCCAGGAAGGGCGCTGCTCGGTCGCCCGCCCGTCGAGCCAGGAGAAGTCCCAGCCCGCCACGGACACGGATTCGGCCTCGGCCACCACATGGTCGAACGTGCGGGTCATGAACCGATGGTGCCGTCCTGCCCGGGGAGCCGCCACCCCTTTGGCCGGGTGCCGCGACCCTTCCGCGCCGGGGCCGCCGTCCCGCCGTCGGACCGGTCGGGCGTCGGCCTGCTGCCTGGGCCCGTCGTGCGGCCGTCGGCGGGCGTCCTCCGGTCCGGGGAAGGTCCGCCGTGCCTTCCCCGGGGGCGTGCGGCTGCCGGAGCCGGCCGTGCCTCGTGGGCGCCGGTGGCCGGGGCCGGGACTACTTCCGTGCGGCCGACGGGCCCGTCCAGTCCGCCGCCACCCTGCCGAGCCGTACGCGCTGGGGATGGTCACCGACCGGCACGCTCGCCACCTTCCGGCCGGTGGCGAAGTCGATCGCGGTGACCGAGTCCGATCCGCTCTCCGAGACCACGCAGGACTTCCCGTCCCCGCTGACCGTGGCCCAGTACGGCTTCGAGGCCGTGATCAGCGGACCCTCCTCGAGGGTGGCCCGGTCGACGACGGTCGCGTAGTCGTCCATCGTCCCGGCGACGCAGATCTTGTCGCCCGCGGGGCTCATCGAGATGCCGTGGTGGCGGGAGTCGTTGACCCAGGTCGTGCGGTCCTCGCCGGTCGCCGGATTCTTCGGGAGCGTCTTCTCGCGGGTGATGCGGTCGGCGGCCACGTCGTACTCCAGGAAGCCGTTGAAGAACGACACCTGGAAGTAGAGCTTCGACTCGTCGGGGGTGAAGGCCACGGGGCGTACCGCGTCCGAGAGGTCCTTCCGGCCGAAGGTGTCCAGCCGCTGCCGCATGTCGATGACCTTGACGGTGCGGTACGTCTCCGCGTCGACGACGGTGAGCTTGCGGTCGCCCTTGGTGAAGTCCCAGAAGGGGTCGTCCAGCGCGGTGTTGACCTCGCCGATCGCGCTGTTCCAGATCCGCTTGCCGCCGTCGGTGAAGACGTTCTCGTGCGGCTTGTCGCCGGTGGCGAACGAGCCGGTCTGCCGGCCGGTCCCGATGTCCAGGACGTGCACGGTGTTGGACGTCGACGCGGAGACCGCGACACGGGTCCCGTCCGGGGAGACGGCCATGTGGTCGGATCGGTAACCCGACACGGGGAAACGCCAGTTGAGGGTGCCGGTGGCCACGTCGATCGAGACGACGTCGGCGAAACTCGGGCGGGAGACGACGACGGCCGAGCCGTCCGGTGTCGAGTACATGTCGTCGACGAACTGGTCGTGCCCCTCGCCGACGGACATCCGGATGCCGAGGAAGTAGGCGAGCTTCACCGGGTTGAGGTGGATCTCCAGCATCCGCTGGTCCTTGTCCGGGATCACGTTGATCCGGCCGATCCTGGTGAGGGACCCGGAGGGCTCGAGCACGTCGGCGGTGCCGTCCCAGTTGTTGCCGACGAACAGCACCTCGCGCAGACCGGTGGGGGCGGGCGCGGCGGTGGTCGCGGCCGCCGCGGCCGCAGCCGGCGACACCGGGGCCGCTGATGCCGGGGCGGAGAGGGCGGCGGTGACCGCGAGGGCGACGGCGACACCGGCCAGGGTCGGGGGAAGTGCTGTCTTCACGGCGCGCTCCTGAGGGCGTGGGGCAGGAGGGAGACAGGGGCTTACCGGCGGTAAGGTACTGGTGGGTCACATGAAAGACCAGAGGTCCGACCGGACTTCCTGCGACAGTGGCCGGGGGCTCCGCGGCGACTCCGTGATCCCCCGTCGACACCTGCCGCCGATCTCTCCGTCGCCGGTCTCCCCGTCGACGCCCGTCGCCCCTGCCGTGGCCGCCGTCCGTTCGCCGCAGCCATCCGACGGCACGTGATGACGCCGCTCGACGGCGGTTGTGCGCCGCGGCGCGTCACGTCATGCCACGTCACGTCGCGTGCCGTGTCGCGGTTCGTCCTGTCACGCGTCAGGGCGTGCCGCGGCCCCTGTCGCCGTCCTCGCGCAATCGGGCCGCCCGCATCCGGAGGTAGTGCGCCTCCGGGGTGCTGAGGGTGCGTGAGGCGGCTCGCCGGTAGGCGTCGCGGGCGGCGACGGGGTCCCCGGCCCGCTCCAGCAGATGCGCGCGCACCGCGTCGAGGCGGTGATGTCCCGCCAGCCGGTCCTCCAGCGCGTCCAGTTCCGCCAGCCCCGCCTCCGGTCCCTCCACCATCGCGACCGCGACGGCCCTGCCCAGCTCGGCCATCGGCTCGGGCGCACGCCGCACCAGCACGTCGTACAGCGCGAGGACCTGCGGCCAGTCCGTGTCCTCCGCCCGTGCCGCCTCGTCGTGCAGTGCCGCGATCGCCGCCTGCAGCTGGTACGGGCCGGCCGGCCCCTCCGACAGCGCCTCCTCCACCAGCGCGATGCCCTCGGCGATCTCGTCCCGGTCCCACCGTGTCCGGTCCTGTTCGTCGAGCGGGATCAGCTCGCCGTGCGGGCCGGTGCGCGCCGCGCTGCGGGCATCGGTGAGCAGCATCAACGCCAGCAGCCCGGCGACCCGCCCCTCCCGCGGCAGCAGCCGGCGCACCGCACGGGTCAGCCGGATCGCCTCCTGGGCGAGGTCGGCGCGGTGCAGCGCGGCGCCCGAGGTCGCCGTGTAGCCCTCGTTGAAGATCAGATACAGCACCTGGAGCACGGCGGACAGCCGCTCGTCACGGTCCTCTGGCACCGGCGGGCGGAGGAACGGCACACCCTTGATCTTCGCCTTGGCACGGCTGATCCGCTGCGCCGCCGTCGCCTCTGGCAGCAGCAGCGCACGCGCGATCTCCCCCGTCGTCAGCCCGCCGACCGCGCGCAGCGTCAGGGCGATCTGCGCGGCCGGTGTGAGCACCGGGTGGCAGCAGAGGAACAGCAGGGTGAGCGTGTCGTCCTCGGACGCGGCGCGGCCCTCCCCGGGCGGCGGCGCCGTGTGCGCGTCGCGCGGGGTGAGCCGGGCCGCGGTCTCCTCGCGCCGCCGCCGCGCCTCGTCGCCGCGCAACCGGTCGGTGAGGCGGCGGGAGGCCACGCGGATCAGCCAGCCGCGCGGGTTGTCCGGCACACCGGCCTCCGGCCACTGCTGCGCGGCGGCGAGCAGCGCCTCCTGCACGGCGTCCTCCGCGGTCCCGAAGTGCCCGTACCGGCGCACCAGCGCGCCGAGGACCTGCGGGGCGTGCAGCCTCAGCAGGTCCTCGACCCGGGTCGTACGGCTCATCGCGCCTCACGTTCACCGGTGTCCCACGGTCGGCATCGACGTCCCACGGTCACGGAAGCGGGACACTGATCGCCGCCTCACGGTCTCGCAGCCGCCCGGCTCGTTCCAGCCGGCCGGCTCTCCGGGCCTGGTCCTCCGGGGCCCGGCGACCGGCCCGCGAGGACCGGCCGGCGCGACCGCCCGTGCGCAGAGCCCCTCGGCGCAGATCCCCTCGGCACGGACCCGCTCAGCACAGATCGCCTCCGCCCTCCTGGATCGGCCGGATCACGACCGGGTAGTCGGTCGCCCCCTCCGGGACCGGGCACCGGGCGACCCGGACGGCGATCTCCGTGACCCTCTCCAGGCTCGCGCAGTCCAGCACCCAGTAGCCGGCGAGCACTTCCTTCGTCTCGCCGTAGGGGCCGTCCGAGACCACCGGCCGGCCCTCGTCGTCCAGGCTCACCAGCCGGGTCCTGGCGGGCTCGACCAGCCCCTGCGCGTCCACGAGCTCCCCCGACTCGGCCAGGTCGTTGTTGATGGCCTCCATGTGGGAGAACATCGCCTGCAGGTCCTTCTCGCCCCAGGCGGGGCTGTCGGAGGACGCCTGCCCGGTCATCGCCTCGTAGTCGGCCTGCGAGCCCTGGACCATCACCAGATACTTCATGACTTCAGCTCCTCGGCTGCGTGGTCGCCCCTCGTGGGCAACTCTCACAGGGGACGTCGGAGCCGTCGCGCGCTTCTCGACACCTTCCGCGGAAATCTTCCCGGCTCTCACCCCTCTGCCGCTGCCGCCCACGCCCCGCCTCTCCGCGGCCTCGGGCAGCGCGTCGACGGGGAGCTCCCGTCGACGACCGTCGCGACTCGTCCGCCCGGTCCACGGGCACGGCGAAGGCCCCGACCGAGCACGGTCGGGGCCCATTCGCAGGCCGCGGTGGGGGTCCGTTCGTTCGGGGGCGTCGAACGGCCGCGGGCGTGGTCAGCGGGCGGTGCCGAAGTCCTGGGTCCAGTAGTTCCCGGGCTGTGCGAGGCCGACGCCGATCTCCTTGAACTCGCAGTTCAGGATGTTCTTCTTGTGGCCGGGGCTGGACATCCAGCCCGCCATGACCTTCTCGGGGGTCTCGTAGCCGTAGGCGACGTTCTCGCCGTACGTGCTCCAGTCGTATCCGGCGCGGGTGATCCGGGTGCCGGGGTTCGAGCCGTCGGAGCCCGTGTGGGACATGTTGCGGTGGGACGCCATGTCCGTGCTGTGGTCCTGGGCGGCCTTGGTCAGCTTGGCGTTGACGGTCACCGGGGAGCAACCGGCCTTGCTGCGCTCGCTGTTGACGAGCTGCACGACACGCGCCACGGCGCCGGAGGCGGGAGCGGAGGAGGCGGGCGTGCTCGGCGAGGCCGAGGGCTTGGGGGCCGCCGGCTTGGGCGCCGCGGGCTTGGCGGGGGCGGGGGCCTGCGGTGCCGGGTCGGCACCGCCGGGCTCGGCGGCACCCGGCTCCGCGCCGGGCTGCTCGGCGTCGCCGTGCTTCTTCTTCCAGTCCCAGCCGCCCCGCTGCCACGGATTCTCGGCCGAGGCGTTCTTCCAGTCCGCCCAGGACCGTCCGTCACGGCTCGCCTGGCGTTGCGGGCTCTCCTGCTGGTCCATACAGGCCATGGCTACGGAAGGCACAGCCACGGCGCCCAGGGCGACCGCGGCGATCGTTATCTTCCGGTAGTGCGTCTTCCTGCGGTGCTTCCTCATGCATGACCTCACTCGGTTTTCGCGGAGCGCCCCCGGGGAACGGTCGACCCGGCACTGGTCCTGTGCTGAGCTGCGGAGACGCCTTGCGGGCCGCCATTCTTAGAAGCGCCGAGCGGCCGGAGCAATGGGCCTCGTTACTACCTCGGTTCGTAGGGCTGGACACCTCTTGAAAAGCGCCCACAGGCGTGCTGGCCCCGGTTCCGGAATTGCCGCGCGCTTCTGTTGACCCGTCAGGAACCCCTGAGTGCCGGACAAACGGGCGGAACCGGCCAGCCGGTCCAATACCCCCATGACCACCGCAGGACATGTCTCTCTCAAAGCGGACAAGTCTCATTTGTCCAGTCCCGGGCTTTCTACTATTCGGCCGTCCTAGTGCGGAATTCCGCGTGACGGATGTCACGAAATAACCCGAGTGTTCATGGAACCGCGGCGCCCCGGCCGGGCCGCTGACCCGGGCCGGTCGTCGATCGGGTGGTGGGCCGGTGGCCGAGTCGGAGGGCGAGCCGGGTGCGGTGCAAGGGCCGGTGAGGTGCTCGTACGGGTACGCGCGGCCGGCGTGGACGCGGGCGTCCGGCACCTGCTGACGGGGCTGCCGTACCTCCTTCGCCTCATGGGGTACGGCCTGCGCGCGCCCAGGGTCCCCGTGTGCGGCCGGGAGGTTGCGGGCCGGGCGGAGGCCGTCGGCGCCGGGGTCAGCCGCTTCCGGCCGGGCGACGAGGTGTTCGGCTTCCGCGAGGGGGCCTTCGCCGAGTACGTGAGCGCCGGTGAGGAGCGGTTCGCGGCGCGGCCAGCGAACCTCACGGCGGTGCAGGCGGCGGCCGTCCCCCTCTCCGCGGTCACCGCGCTCCAGGCGCTGCGGGACGGGGGCCGGGTACGGGCGGGGCGGCGCGTACTGGTCGGCGTAGTCCTCGCGCGTGCAGTCGATGACGGCGTCGGCGCCGAGGGACCGGACCAGGTCCGTCTTCGTCGTGCTGCAGACACCGGTGAAGCGTCACTCCGGTCGTCGACAGGACCTATCCGCTGGACGAGTGCCGGGGCCCCTCGGTATCTCAGGGAGCACGGGGCGCGCGGCAAGGTCGTGATCACGATGTGTCGTGTACGGACCGCCGGCACCTCGGCGGCCTTCCCTGTCAAGTCCCGAAATGCAGCGTCATGACGCGCGGGTGGCGGCCGGGCTTTCCTGGGACCTGGGCCGGTGGAAACGCACCGCCCTTCCGTATTCGCCGCGTCGTCGGCAGTGCCCGGACGGGTGCGGCGGCGGCAGATTTCCAAGATCCACGATTCCCGGACCAGAAGCCCATAATGACGATAAGGAGGGCAAATGATGACGAGCATCATTTCCCCGACGTCCCCGATTCTGGGGAGCATGCCGTGACGTCAGAGCTTCCTCCGTCCGAGCGCCCCACACGTCCCACGGGCCCGCCGTCCGGTCCGCTGACCGGCCGGTCGTCCGACGAGTGGGAAAAGCCCCCTCCGCCGCCCGGACCTCCACCCCCGCCCAGCCCCCCGAGCGGGCCGCCCGAGCCGGGCGGACCCGACGAACCGGGCCGGGGCCACGGAAATGTGCCGTTCTGGCGGCGCAGCCGGCTCACCCTGCTGAGCGCCGGCATGGCCGTCGTGGTGGCGATGGCGGTGATCCTCGCCTTCTCGCTCATGGGAGGCGGATCCCAGGGAGGCGGGGAGATCTTCCTCCAGACCGCCTCGGCGGCCGGCCGTGACCCGTTCACCCCGTCGGTGGCCACGGACACCCGGGGCGCCGGGACCCCTTCCGGCCCCAGCACATCGAGGATCGGCTCACGCACCGTGGCCGTCAGCGGTGCGCATCCCGGTCTCTACGGAGGCACGCAGAACGTCGCGAGCTGCGACGTCGAGAAGCAGATCGCGTATCTCGCGGAGAACGAGAACAAGGGGAGCGCGTTCGCGGGTGCCCTGCGCATCCCGCGCGCCGAAGTCCCCGCGTATCTGCGGTCGCTGACGCCGGTCCGGCTGACGTGGGACACCCGCGTCACCAATCACGGTTACCGGGACGGCAGGGCGACGGAGTACCAGGCCGTCCTCCAGGCGGGTACGGCGGTGCTCGTCGACGACCGGGGCGTCCCGCGGGTGCGCTGCGCCTGCGGCAACCCGCTCGCGCCCGCCGTGGCGGTCCAGGGCGAGCAGACGTACACCGGCAGGAAGTGGGCCTCCTTCCGCTCGGCCGCCATCGTCGCGGTCGTCCCGGCGCCCAAGCCGATGAAGGCCGTCACGATGTACGACCCCGAGACCAAGGCGTGGTTCGAGCGTCCGAACGGAGACGTCCAGGGCCGGAGCGATCACCGGATCCCGGCTCCCAAGGGACAGCCGCCGGACGCGTCCTTCCCGGTCCTGCCTGAGCCGACCGAGTCCTCGGACCTGTTCCCGGAGGGCGAGGAGCAGAGCGAACCCGAAGGGGAGGACGAGGACACGCAGGACGGCCGGACGGACGAGGACAAGGAGAAGGGCAAGGAGGAGAAGAAGGACGAGCAGAAGGAGGAGGAGCAGAAGGAGGAGGAGCAGAAGGACGAGCAGAAGGACGAGCAGAAGGAGGAGGAGCAGAAGGAGGAGGAGAAGAAGGACGAGGAGAAGAAGGACGAGGAGAAGAAGAAGGACGAGGAGAAGAAGAAGGACGAGGAGAAGAAGGAGGACGAGAAGAAGAAGGAGGAGCAGAAGGAGGAGGAGCAGAAGAAGGACGAGAAGGAGGAGCCCGTGGCGCCGGACCCGGAGGAGCCGCAGTCGCCCGACGAGCCGGAGAAGCCCGTGGCCCCCGAGACGGATCAGGAGCAGCAGCCCCAGCAGGAGGAGGACCAGCCCGTCGCGCCCGAGCCCGAGCAGCCACAGCCCCCCGAGCCCGAGCAGCCACAGCCCCCCGAGCCCGAGCAGCCACAGCCCCCCGAGCCCGAGGAGCCGGCCGAGCCCCGGCAGCCGGAACAGCAGCTCCCCGAGTCGCCTCCGGCAGAGCAGCCGCAGCAGCCCGCCGAGGAACAGCCTCAGCAGGAGCCCCAGCACTCGTAGTGCCGGAACGAGTCCGGACCCGAAGGGGAAGGTGAACGTCACCATGGAGACACCCCCGGTCGTCTCGCCGCAGGAGTGGGAGTCCGCGCGGCAGGAACTGCTCGTCGAGGAGAAGAGGCTGACCCGCGCTCGTGACGAACTGGCCGCCAGGCGTCGGCGGATGCCGTGGCTGGCGGTGGAGAAGGCGTACGAGTTCGAGGGCCCCGAGGGCAAGGCGGGCCTGCTCGACCTCTTCGAGGGCCGTCGGCAGCTGATCGTCTACCGCGCGTTCTTCGAGCCCGGTGTGTCCGGCTGGCCCGACCACGCCTGCCGCGGCTGCTCCATGGTGGCCGACCACGTCGGTCACCTCGCCCATCTGAACGCCCGCGACACCACTCTCGTCTTCGTCTCGCGTGCGCCGCAGCCGGACGTCGAGCGGGTGAAGGCACGGATGGGCTGGACGATCCCCTGGTACACGATCACCGGCGACTTCGACGCCGACTTCGGGGTGGACGAGTGGCACGGGACGAACGCGTTCATCCGTGACGGCGACCGGGTGTTCCGCACCTACTTCGTCAACAACCGCGGGGACGAGGCGCTGGGGAGCACCTGGAGCTACCTCGACATGACCGCTCTCGGACGGCAGGAGACGTGGGAGAGCTCGCCCGAGGGCTATCCCCAGACGCCGCCGTACGCCTGGTGGAACTGGCACGACGCGTACGGCGACGACGCCGAACCGGCAACGGAGGGGCCCTCCGAGCCCCGCGGGGTCGGCTGAGCTCCCTCTCCGGACGGGGCGCCCCACGGTGCCGTCGCGGCCCTGCTCTCTCCTTCGGAGGGCGGAGCACCCCCCGATCGGGGGGTGTGTGATCCCACCTCAGGCGTACGGGGGGTGCGATCACCGCTGCCTACTGTTCCCCCATGGAGCAACTCAGCGAATTCCTGATGACGCAGAAGGTCACTCCCCTGGTCAACCGCTATGTGATCGCGGCTGCGGACGGGGGGGACGTCGTCGCGTTCGGCGAGCAGAAGAGATTCGCCCTGAAGGAGGACCTGACGCTCTGGACGGGGGACGACCGGGCCCGGGTGATCGGCCGGTTCACGGCGAGGGAGGCCCTCGACCTCGGTGCCACCTACGACGTCACCGGCCCGGACGGCGAGCCGATCGGCTCCTTCCGCAAGGACTTCAAGGCTTCGCTGGTGCGCTCGACGTGGCATCTGACCCAGGCGGACCGGGCCGCCGCCGTCGGGAGGGAGAGACGGCTCGGTGTCGCGGTGGCGCGCCGGGCGTGGGATCTGGTCGACGCCTTCGTGCCGGTCGTCCCCGTGCCGCCGGTGCCGTTCCTCTACCACTTCGACTTCGTGCGGGACGGCCGGCCCGTCCTTTCCGTGGAACGGAAGTGGGGAATACGCGACCGCTACGTGATCCGCGTCCAGGATCCGGAACTCGACCGGGTTCTGGCCCTGTGCATGGCCGTCGCGCTCGATGCGTTGCAAGGGCGGTGAACCCACCCCGAAAGTCGGGTGCCCGCACCCGACGAACGGTGGGGAGGAAAAGGAAGATCGGTGGGTTCACTCGTGTACCGCCCATCGGTAATTTCATTCCCGGGTCGCCGCTGGAATTCCATCCGGTTTTTCGCGGAGCGGCGTCCCTCCGGAATGAAAGGTGCAGTTTTTCCATGGACGAGTTCAACCTCGACGCCCGTGTGACCGTCTCCGCCGACCCGGCCGAGACGTCGCTCTCGCCGGTCGCCAGCATCGCTTCGCGCGTCGTCAGCAAGGCGGTCGTGAAGCAGACCATCCGGCAGACGATCAAGCTGACGGCCGCTTGCGCCGCGGTGCGCACGAACGGCAAGTGCTGACAGCGCTTCCGGCTCGAGTCTGAGTCATGGGCCCTCCGGCGCAGGTCGGAGGGCCCAGCCCTGAGTTCCCGCGGAAAAGTACATGACCGTCGCCCCTTTCCTCCCGCCCGATGTGGCCGCCCGCGCCGGAGCGGTGGCCGCATTGATCCGAGAACGTCTGGACACCCCCGAGCGGGCCGCCGCGGCCGCAGCTCGTGCCGCCGAACAGACCGACACGCCCTTCTGGCACGGCGCCTCTCTCAGCGAGGGGCACGCGGGGCTCGCCCTCCTGCATGTGCACGCCGCCCGTGGTGCAGCCGTCGGAGAAGAGCGGGACCGCGCCCTCCAGCGGAGCTTTTCCTTTGTGCGCGCGGCCTTTTCCGCCACCCGGCAGAAGCCCCTCGCGCATCCCGGGCTCTTCGAGGGAACCGCCGGGATCGCGTTCGTGCTCCAGGACATTTCGCTGGAGGAACCGCGCTTTCTCGGCAGCCTGGGTGGACTGCACGAGCAACTCGGTCGTCAGGTGCTCGCCACCCCCCGGCCGCGTCGTCCCGGCGCCGTGGCCGATCACCACTACGACCTCCTCTACGGCAGCGCCGGGGTCGTGGCCCACCTGTGCTCCGTACGCCCCACGACCCCGCTGGTCGAGCGGGCTCTGGAGAAGAGCCTGCGGTACCTGGTGTGGGTCGCGACCGACGGGCGCTGGGCCGTGGAGGGACGTCTCGACACCGGCATGTCCCACGGTGCGGCCGGGATCGCGGCGGCCTTGGCCGCCGCGTGGCGGCGAGGGCACCGGGTGCCCGGGCAGCGGGCCGCGCTCGACGAGGTGACCGAGTGGCTGCTGGCGGTCGGTGACGGCGGTGGGTGCAGGCTCAGGTGGCCCCGGTCCGTACCGGCGGCGGAGCCCGGCGAAGCCGGGCCGGCCTGGTGCCACGGCACCGGGGGCGTCGCCGCAGGACTGCTGGCCGTGGCCGAGGCGCTGGACGACCGGGCCCTGGAGACCGAGGCGTTCGCGGCGCTGGACGGACTGCTCGACCGGGTGGCCGGCGGCGACGTGCCGCGCTCGCCCACCGTCTGTCACGGGCTGGCCGGAATCGCCGCCCTCGCCCAGGAGTTCGCGGCGAAGGGGAGTGACGGAGCCGCCCGCGCCCTCCCCGGTCTGGCGCGGCGACTGGTCGACGCTGCCGACCCGGACCTCCCTCTGGTCTACCGCGACCACGAGACCACCGGGCACGTCGTCGACAACCCCGGGCTCCTCACCGGCGCGGCAGGCGTGGCCCTCACCCTCAGCGCCCTCGCCACGGGCCACCGCCCCAGTTGGTGGAAGGTGCTCCTCCCCCGTTGACCGTGACCAGTGACGACAGGACCGAGACCGAGAACGTGACCCACAAGGACCCGACCCGCCGCACGCCGCTGTACCGAGCCCTCGACTTCCACCTGCTGCGTGCGCCGGCCCTCCCCGTCGACGTCTGGCGGGACGCGCTCGCCGTGGGCGGCGACGGCACCCGTGGCGGCGACAGCGACGAGAACCTCACCCGCGACCGGCTGCGGTCCCTGGCCGACGACCCACAGGTGCAGCATGCGCTCGTCGCGGCCGGGAGCGGACTGCTCGACGGTCTGGCCCGGACGCGCCAGGGACGGGCGGGAGGCAAGGAGGACCGGCGCGTGCACTCGCGTACGCTCCGTTACCTCACGCGGATGAGCACCCGGCCGACCCCCTTCGGGGCCTTCTCCGGAGTCGGCTTCGGCACCTTCGGCGACAGCACCACCGCGGCGCTCGGCGACACCGCGCTCGCCTCCGCCCGTGTACGGGCCGACATGGGCTGGCTGCTCGCCCTCGTACGGCGGCTGGAGGAGGACCCGGGAGTCCTGACCCGTCTCGGCGTTTCCGTCAATGCCCTGGCCCGGCAGGTGGGCGACCGGGTCGTCCTGCCCGCGTCCGGTGTGCACGGCGACGCCTCCGACCGCCGCTCGGTACGCGTACGCCACACCGAACCCCTCGCGCACGTCCTGCGACTCGCGCCGCCCGCCGCCCCCGTTCCGTTCGCGGCCCTGGCCGACGAGCTGACGGAGGGCTTTCCCGGGACGGGGCGCGAACGGATCACCGCGTTCCTCACCGAACTGGTCGGCCTCGGTCTGCTCGTCACCGATCTCCGGCCTCCCGTCACCGACCCCCACCCCGAGCGGTACGTCCTGGACCGCCTCGACGCCACGGGGGCGGGCGTTTCCTCCGCGGCCGCGCTGCGGGAGGTCGTCGAGCTGACCGGCCGGACCGCGCACGGCCACACCACCACCCTCCGACGGCTGCGCTCCGTGCAGCGCGCCCTCGTCCCCGACCACAAGGGCCAGCCGTTCCAGGTCGATTCCGCCCTCGGCCTCGACGCCGGGTCCCTCGACCGCCGGGTCGCCGACGAGATCGCCGACACGGTCGGCTGCCTGGCCCGTCTCGGCCGGGCCCAGCCCGGGGGATACGACCATCTCGCCGCGTACCACCAGGCGTTCATGGAGCGGTACGGCACCGACGCCGTCGTCCCCGTCCTCGAACTCCTCGGCGCCGAGCACGGCCTCGACGCGCCCAACGGCTATGTGAACCCGCCGCGTGCCATGGCCATGACCCAGTCGGCGGACGAGGGCGAGCCCCACACGGCACGGGAGTTGGTCGCCCTCGCGGCCGACGCGTGGCGGCGCGGTGCCGAAGAGGTGAAGCTGACCGACGACGTGCTGGAACGCCTGCTGCCCCCGGAGCGCGCCGCCGCCGGTCCGCTCTGCCCCGGCGTGGACGCGTACGTGCAGATCGCCGCGGACAGCACCGACGGCATCGACCGGGGGGACTGGACCGCCGTCCTCAACACCGACGGTCTCGGCGAGGGAGGCCGCACCTTCGGGCGGTTCTTCCCTCTGCTCGGCCCGGCCGCCGGCGAACACCTCCGGGCCTACGCCCGGGCCCGGGAGGCCCTGGAACCGGAGGTCGTCGTCGCCGAGCTGGCGTACCTGCCACCCAACGGCCGCGGCGCCAACGTGGCGATCCGGCCCGCCGTCCACGCGTACGAGATCCCCGTGAACGTGGCCCCGTCGGTCGCTCCCGACCGGGTCCTCGGCCTGGCCGACATCCACGTGGGCGCCGACGACGACGGCTTCCGCCTCTACTCGGCGCGCCTGGGGCGCGAGGTGGTCGTCGTCCAGAACCACATGCTCAGCCCGCTCGGCGCCCCCAACGTCTGCCGTTTCCTGCTGGAGGTCTCCCGCGCCCGGTACACCGTGCCCACCGGTTTCACCTGGGGCCCCGTCGAGGGCGCCCCGCACCTCCCGCGCGTCGTACGCGGCCGGGTCGTCGTGCGCGCCGCCGAATGGAACCTCCACCCGGTGGGGGCGCGAGGCTCCGCCACCGCCGGGGCAGCGCACTTTCCGCGCTCCGCGGCCGAGCTGAGCCGCTGGCGCAGCACCTGGGGCGTGCCCCGCCACGTGTACCTGGCGGACGACGACAACCGGCTGCTCCTCGACCTCGACCACCCCGTGTGCGTCGAGGAACTCCTCGCCGAACTGCGCACCGCCGACGGACGCGTCACCCTCCAGGAAGCCCTGCCCGGGCCCGACCGGTTGTGGCTGCGGGACCGCGCGGGCCGCGGCTACCTGTCGGAGGTCGTCGTCCCGCTCATCGCCGTGCCCGACGCCGTGCCGCGGCCGGACGGGCGGCCCCGCCCCTCCGAGGCACGGAGGGCCCTCGGCACGGACCCGGCCGCGCACCGGAGCCATCTGCCGGGATCCGACTGGTCGTACCTCAAGCTGTACGCGGCCAGGGACCTCCACGACGAGATCGCGGCCGTCGAGCTGCCCGCCCTGCTCGAGCGGACACGGGACGCAGGTCTCGACATCGGCCGTTGGTTCTACATCCGCTACGCCGACCCGGACCCCCACCTGCGCATCAGGGTGCGCACCGCCCGCGCCGACGGCCGGCTGCTGCCGCTCCTGCTCGACTGGGGCGGGGAACTCGTACGGAACGGAACCGCCGAGCGCCTCGAAGTCGCCACGTACCGACCGGAGATCAGCCGCTACGGAGGCCCGGACGTGTACGACTCCGTCGAGGCCCTCTTCGCCGCGAACTCCGCCGTCTCCTGCCGGCTGCTGCGCCTCCTCTGGGACAGGGAGCCCGGACTGGACCCCGAGGCCGTCACCCTCGCCGCCGTGAACGCGCTGTACACGCAGTGGGGGCTCGACGTCCACCAGAGACTGGCGGCCATGCCGCGTCCGCCGGAGGACAAGGAGTCCCGCGAGCGGTACCGGAAGGACCGCGACTATCTGTGCGAGTTGCTCCAGCCCTGGGACCGTCGCCCGCACCCGCTCGGCCGCGCCCACCACGAGAAGCTGGCGGATGCCCTCGACGGGCAGGCCGAGGCGGTGCGCCGCGCGGCGACGGCGGTAGCCGCGGCCGAGGAGGCCGGGACCCTGTGGGGCACGCGCGACGCCATCCTGGCGAGCCTCGCGCACATGCAGGTGAACCGGCTGCTGCCCATGGACCGGCCGGCCGAGAACCGGTGCTACCTGCTCTGGGGGCACGTGCTGAACTGTCTGCGGGGGAGGCCCGGTGACCACTGAGCACACCGGGGGCACGGCCGTCTCGGCACCCGACGGCACCGCGTCCGACGAGCACCGCAGACTCTCCCGGGACCTGCGCTACTGGTGGCTGGTCCTGCGGAGTTTCTGGGGACTGAGTCCCGCCCGGGTCTCCGCGCTGGCGCTGCTCACGCTGTCGACCGCCGCGGTGCCGGCAGCCGGGATCTGGCTCACCGCGGATGCCGTACAGGCCGTCGCCGACGCGTTCGCGGACGTCCCGGGGGCCATGGACCGGCTCGCCCGTGCCGCCGCGGGACTCGTCGCGGTGGCGTTGGGCGAGCACGTCCTGTCGTCCTTCTCCCAGTACCTGAACACCCTGCTGCAACTGGAGTTCTCCGCGAAGATCGGCGAGCGGGTCATGGTCAAGGGGACTCGCATGGACCTCAGTTCCTACGAGGACGCCGAGGCGTACGACCGCCTGCAGCGGGCGCTGCGGGAGAGCGGCGGGGGCACGGCGTTCGAGGTCTTCGAGGAGATGCTGCGCACGCTCACCTCGCTGGCCTCGCTCGTCATGGTCAGTTCGGTGCTGTTCTCGTGGAACGCCTGGATCGCGCTCGCCATCCTGCTGGCCCCGCTGCCCGCGCTCGCCGCGCACATCGTGTTCAGCAAGGAGGGCTACGCGGTCGAGTACCACCGCGCGCAGGACCGCCGGCGTGCGTTCTACTACCAGGACCTGACGACGACGGACTCCTCCTACAAGGAGGTGAAGCTCTACCAGCTCGGCCCCTACTTCGTGGAACGCTACGGGGCGCTGGTGCGCGAGTTCTTCCGCGTCGACCGCGCGCTGGCCCGCAGGCGGCACGGCTGGTCGGCGGTACTGGGGCTGGTCAGCGTCGCCTGTTCGGCGGGCGCGCTGGTCTTCGCCCTCACGTCGACCGTGGAGACCGGTCGCCTCGGTGAGCTCGCGGGGTACCTCCAGGCCCTGGGCGCCGTCCACGCGGCGGCCACGGGGCTGCTGCTGGGCGTGGCGACGCTCTACCAGAACACGCTCTTCACGGGGAACCTCTTCGACTACCTGTCACTGCCCGAGGGCCGGATCGCGAGCGGCACCCGCCCGTTCCCGCGCCGCCTCACCCACGGCATCGAGTTCCAGGACGTGACCTTCCGCTACCCCGGCAGCACGGAACCCGCTCTGGACGGCTTCACGTGCTTCCTCCCGGCCGGCACCTGCTGCGCCCTCGTCGGCGCCAACGGGGCGGGCAAGAGCACCATCGTCAAACTGCTGACCCGGCTGTACGAGCCCACGAGCGGCCGCATCCTCGTCGACGGTGTGCCCATCGAGGAGTACGACACGACCGACCTGCAGCGGAACATCGGAGTCGTCTTCCAGGACTTCATCCGGTACGAGCTGCCCGTACGCCACAACATCGGCTTCGGCCGGCTCGAACTCCTCGACGACACGGCGCGCATCCGTGCGGCCGCCGAGGCCGGCGGCGCGGCCGAGTTCGTCGAGGGGCTCGGCGACACGTACGACACCGTGCTGGGCCGGCACTTCGAGGGCGGACACCAGCTGTCCGGCGGCCAGTGGCAGAAGATCGCCCTGGCACGAGCCTTCCTGAGGGACGCGCCGGTCGCGGTCCTCGACGAGCCGACCGCGGCGATCGACCCGGAGGCGGAGGCCGATCTCTTCGGCCGGCTGCGCACCATCTGCGCACGGGCCACGTCATTGATCGTCTCCCACCGGTTCTCCACGGTCCGTCTCGCGGACAAGATCCTCGTGATGCAGGGGGGCGCGCTCATCGAGGAAGGCACCCATGCCGAACTGCTGGCCCTCGACGGGACCTACGCCCGTCTGTTCCGGCTCCAGGCCGACGCCTATCTGACCGACGCCGCCGACCGCGGCCACGACCACGCCGAGGTCCGTCCATGACCACCACCGCGACGCACACGGAGGACTCCATGGCCGGTAGGCCGCCACGTCTCTCCCTCATGTATCCGCTCATGGCCCACGACCTCGACCAGGTCGCCGCGTTCGCCGAGGCGGTGCGGGAACACGCCCTCCACCGGCTCTACATGGGGCAGTCGCTCGTCGTCGACACGCACCAGGCGTTCGCCCACCTGGCCGGGCGGGGCATCCGGGTGCCCGCGGGTACCAGCGTCGCCCTCACCGCGCTGCGGCATCCCCTGGACGCCGCCGTGCAGGCGAGATCACTGGCGCTGCTGACCGGGGAACCGTGCGTGGCCGGATTCAGCACCGGCGACCCCGCATTCGTGGCGTCGGTGCGCGGACGGCCCTACGAAAGCCCGCGCACGGCCGTCGCCGAGTACCTGACCGTGATGCGGCGACTGCTCGACGGCGAGGTGGTCGAGGACTTCCAGGGACGGTACGTACGCATCGACGACGGTCTGCTCCAGGTGCCGCACCCACCGGTCTCCCTCGGCGTCGGCGTGCTGCGGCCGCGCATGGCCTACACGGCGGGGCAGGTGGCCGACGTGGCGATCACCCTGCTGACGCCGGCGGGGTACCTGAGGGAGCAGATCGTGCCCGCCCTCGCCCGGGGGGCCGCCTCACGCGGACGGGCCGCGCCGACGGTGACCGCGATCGTTCCCTGCGCGGTGCGCAGGCCCGGACGGGACCCCAGGAAGCTGGCCTTCGCCGCGCACGAACTCCACCTGGGCGGCGAGCACTACGCGGCCATGCTGCGCTCGAGCGGAGTCGACGCGGACGTGTCGGACCCCTGGGCGGGAGCGGGCGCTCTGGTCGACGCCGGGGTCTTCGTCCACGGCACACCTGAGGAAGTGGCGGAACACCTCACCGGCTACGGTGAGGCGGGGGCGACGGAGATCGCGCTGAGCTGTGCCGGGGTCCTGTTGACCGAGGGTCCCGAGGCGGCACTGGCCGACGTACGGGCCATCGCGGAGGCGATGCGGGACCGGACGGCCCGCGTCCGATGACGACCCCGCGTCCGCGTACACACACGAGGCTCGTCATCGACGAGTCGTCCGAGCCGAGGAGCGAGCGATCGCATGCTGTTGCTGGAATTCCTGCTGCATTCCCTGATGGATCTGGTTCTCTGGACAGGCGGCAAGGGAGTGGACCGGTCCCGGTCCGCGCGTCGTGTCGCCGCATTCAGGCGGGGGGAGCAGGTCACGATTCGGTGCAAGTACCGGACGGGTCCGTCAGCCCCTTCGATGCAGCCCGGGAAAATCACCCTCAGCGGGTCGGGCGCGGTTCTGGAAGGGCCGGCCGTGAACCGCGTCCGGCTGGCCGGCCCGGCGGAAGCGGCGACCGGGGGCGGGCGCGGCGGAACCGCCGTGAGCTGCACCACTGTCACGGGGGACAAGGTCGAACTGCTGGTGCTCACCTGGGACTCCGAGATGGTGGCACTGATCAGGGAGACGATCGACACCGAAGCCTGAAATTCCCCGCCGGCCAAGGGAATTGAATTCCCCAATTCCCTTCGGGGCGCCACCCCGGACGTTCGGGTCCCTTCACCGATTGCTATCTTGATCAAGATGCGGCCGAACGGGGAGGCCGCGCTGAGGGGGCGTGATGATCCGCGTGATGATTGTCGACGACGAAATGCTGCTCCGGACCTGTATGCAGCGCATTCTGGAGAGCGAGCCGGACATCGAAGTCCCGGTCGCCTGCGACGGCCGCGGGGCGCTCGCCGCGATCGACGTGCACCGGCCCGATGTCGTCCTGCTCGATCTGCGCATGCCGGAGGTGGACGGGCTCGCCGTCCTGGCCGGGATCGGCGAGCGCACGTCCGCGCCGGCGGTGGCCGTGCTCACGACGTTCCTGGCCGACGAGGACATCGCGGCGGCCCTGCGAACGGGCGCGAAGGGATTCCTGCTCAAGGACGCGACCCCGCAGGAACTCGCCCACGCGGTCCGGGTGCTGGCCTCGGGAGGGACGGTGCTGTCGCCGGCAGCGGCGCGCGTCGTCGTCGACGGCTACTTGGACCGGGGCCCGGGGCACGACGCGCGGGACCCCCGCCTGGACACCCTCACCGCGCGGGAGCACCAGGTTCTGGATCTGCTGGCGGAAGGACTCACCAACGCCGACATCGGGCGCAGGCTGATGATGAGCGCGTCCACGACCAAGGAGCACGTGAGCGCCATCCTGGCCAAGCTCAGGCTGGCCAACCGTGTGCAGGCGGCCGTGCTGGCGCACCGGGCGGCGTCGGCCGAGGGCCGGCACCGCCGGCCCGTGCTCGCCGGCACCCGCTGAGTCCGCCCGCCGGACCGCAGGAACCGACCCCCACCCCGCCGTTGACGGCAACCCGCTTGGAGTGACATCTGCATGGCCCTCGGAAACGCCCTGTACGACCAGAAGCTGGCCAGCGTGTACGACCGCATGTACCCGATCGGCCACGACACGGACCAGGCCGTCGAATTCGTGGCCGCGCTGACCCCACCGGGCGGGAGCGTCCTCGAACTCGGGGTGGGCACCGGCAGGATCGCCGTCCCCCTGGCGGAGCGCGGCTTCGCGGTGCACGGCGTCGACGGGTCCGAGGCGATGCTCGCCGAACTCGCCAGGCGGGACCCGCAGGGCGCGGTGACCACGCAGTTCGGCGACTTCACCGCGGAGGGCACGGGCCGCACCTTCGACACGGTGACCCTGATACTGAACACGTTCTTCGTGGCGATCACCAAGGAGCAGCAGCTCGGCTGCCTGGAGCTCGTCCGCCGGCAGCTCTCACCCGGGGGGCGGTTCGTGCTGGAGGCCTTCGATCCGGCGCCGTACCACACCATGGAGAAGCCCGACTTCTCCGTACGGCACCTCGACGAGCGGGCCGTCATGCTGGACACGCTGACCGTCGACCGGTCCCTTCAACTGATGGTGTCGACGCACACCATCATCGACGGCGGCGCACCGGAGACCCGCGAGCACGTGCTGCGCTATGCCTTCCCTTTCGAGATCGACCTGCTTGCCGAACTGTCGGGGCTGCGCCTCGTGGAGCGCACGGAGGACTGGGCGGGGAACCCCTACACCGCGTCCAGCCTGCGGCACGTGTCGGTGTACGAGCGCGCGTCGGAAGCCCCCGGGGCGGAGGCGCGCTGAGGAGTCGTACCCCTCGCCGGTGCCGGGACCAAGGGGATCTCGGAGCGTACGACGAAGCCGCCCTCCGGGGTGCCGCCCGCTCTGAACGTGCCGTTGACCAGGGCAGTGCGTTCCTTGAGGCCGGTGAGGCCGTATCCGCCCGTGGTCGTGTCGGGCACGACGGGCCGCACCGCGTCGGGCACGGGGCCGTTGCGGATCTCGACGAGCAGGGCGTCGCCCCGGGGGGTGGGGCGCACGGTGACGGTGACCGGTGCGCCGGGGGCGTGCTTGCGGACGTTGGTGAGTGCTTCCTGGACGGTCCGGTAGGCGGCGCGCTCCACGGCCGGTGAGCAGGGCGCCGGGGGAAGGACGAGATCGAGCCCGGCGTCCAGACGCGCCTCGTGGACCAGGGTCCGCAGACGCTCCAGGCCCGGGGAGTCGTCGTCGGTCCGTCCGGAGGAGCGGCGCAGCACCCCGACGATGGTGCGGAGTTCCGCCATCGCGTCGGCACTGTGGCGGCGGATCGTGTCGGCGTCCTCACGGATCACCTCGTCGGTCGCCGTCGCCCACAGGGCTCCGGACTGGGCGGCGATGATGCCGAGGTGGTACGAGACCGTGTCGTGCATCTCCCGCGCCATACGGGCGCGCTCCTGGGCGACGGCCCGTTCGGCTTCCAGCCGGCGGCCGTGCGACTGCGAGGCCGTGAGGTCGGCGAGGCGGGACCGGAGCCGGGAGCGGGTGCGGGCCAGGAGGCCCAGGCCGGCGGGGCCGACACTGAACATGAGGGCCACCTCGACGGCGAAGAGGTGGTCGCCCCAGCCGAGGGAACCGGTGTCGACGGCGTAGCCGGACCACAGCGCCGCCCCGAACACCGCCGCGGTGGAACCGATCACGGCGGCGCGGCCGGCACTTCCGGACGCCACCGTGAACAGGGCGATCATGGGGGCGAGCCACAGGTCGCCCGTGGCCATGGACGGGAGGGTGGCCAGGAGCACCGGCACGGGGAACCTGCGCCGCACCAGGAGGGCGAGCAGCGCGGGTGGGCACACCAGGGCGGATGCCATGTCGTGGTGCCCGTACCAGGTGAGTACTTCCAGTGCCGCCGCCGCAGTGAGAAGTACGTCGACGGTGAGGGCGGTGCGTCGGGACGTGTCGCGGAGCGTCCTCCTCGGTGTGGGAACGGAGCCTGGTCCGGCGGTGCTCATGTGGTGCTTCCCCCGTGGTGTCCTGCTGGGGCGGGCCGTTGCGCCTGCCCCGTAAAGCAGTATCACCGAGGGGGTGTTGAGGCGCGCCGCGTGGTGCGCAGCCGTCAGGACGCGGCGCCTGGACGGTCGATGGGAGGTGTCCGCCTCCCGACTCGTGCTGCCGGGCGTGCCGCTGAGCCCGTGCGCCGACTCCCACGACCGGGAGCGGCGGCTCGAAGGGGCACAGGTTCGCGACCCTCGCCGGCACCGCGATCAGGCCCGCCGCACAGCGCGGGACGGTGCTCGTGCTGCTGGGAGTCCCGGACCGGGTCATCGACCGGATCATGGGATGGGAGCCGGGCTGTGCCGCGCGGATGCGGACCTGGTACCCCAACGTGCCGGACCAGCTACTCAAGGAGGTGGCCCGGAAGATCGGAACGGCGATCCGGGGAAACCCGGGCACGGCCCTTGTGGACGGGAACCAGGACAACGAGAGCTGAGACACGTCGAAGGGCCCCACCGCGAACGGTGGGGCCCTTCGACTTCGTGCCCGGTGAGGCACTGGCGGAGGATACGAGATTCGAACTCGTGAGGGGTTGCCCCCAACACGCTTTCCAAGCGTGCGCCCTAGGCCTCTAGGCGAATCCTCCGCCGGAAACATTACATGACGCGGAGGAGTGCTCGCGAACTCGTTCCCCGCCCCCACCATCAGGTAGTCTGTGCGCAGCCCCTCACGTGGCGCTATCTGACTGAACTCCCCCAGGGCCGGAAGGCAGCAAGGGTAGGTCGGCTCTGGCGGGTGCGTGGGGGGCCCTTTGCGTTCGGCGTCGGTCGCCGCGGTCGCCCGTCGCGGCCGGCTGCGGGATCCCGGCCGCAGCCTCGTCCTCGTCCGGAGCCCGCGGGGCTTCCCGGACGTCCGGTCCCCCGCCGGCCTCCGTGATTGTCGGTGCGCCCCGATAACCTCGTATGCGTGTCGTCCCTTGCGCTGTACCGCCGCTACCGACCCGAGTCCTTCGCCGAGGTCATCGGGCAGGAGCATGTCACCGACCCGCTGCAGCAGGCGCTGCGGAACAACCGGGTCAATCACGCGTACCTGTTCAGCGGGCCGCGCGGATGCGGGAAGACGACCAGTGCCCGCATCCTCGCGCGATGCCTGAACTGTGAGCAGGGTCCCACTCCCACCCCCTGCGGGGAGTGCCAGTCCTGCCGGGACCTCGCGCGCAACGGGCCGGGGTCGATCGACGTCATCGAGATCGACGCCGCATCGCACGGTGGTGTGGACGACGCCCGTGAGCTTCGGGAGAAGGCGTTCTTCGGGCCCGCCTCCAGCCGCTACAAGATCTACATCATCGACGAGGCCCACATGGTCACCCCGGCGGGCTTCAACGCCCTGCTGAAGGTGGTCGAGGAGCCGCCGGAGCACCTCAAGTTCATCTTCGCGACGACCGAGCCGGAGAAGGTCATCGGGACGATCCGCTCGCGTACGCACCACTATCCGTTCCGCCTCGTGCCGCCCGGGACCCTCCGGGAGTACCTGGGCGAGGTGTGCGGCAGGGAGCGGATTCCCGTCGAGGACGGGGTCCTTCCGCTGGTCGTGCGCGCCGGCGCGGGTTCGGTGCGGGACTCGATGTCGGTCATGGACCAGTTGCTGGCCGGCGCAGCGGACGACGGTGTGACGTACGCCATGGCGACGGCCCTCCTGGGGTACACGGAGGGATCGCTGCTCGACTCGGTCGTCGACGCCTTCGCCTCCGGCGACGGCGCCGCGGCGTTCGAGGTCGTGGACCGGGTCATCGAGGGCGGCAACGACCCGCGTCGTTTCGTCGCGGACCTGCTGGAGCGGCTGCGGGACCTGGTGATTCTCGCTGCGGTCCCGGACGCGGCCGAGAAGGGGCTCATCGACGGTCCCGCGGACGTGGTCGAGCGGATGCAGGCGCAGGCGCAGGTGTTCGGGGCCGCCGAGCTCAGCCGGGCCGCGGACCTCGTCAACACCGGTCTGACGGAGATGCGGGGCGCCACCTCGCCCCGGCTCCAGCTGGAGCTGATCTGCGCCCGGGTGCTGCTGCCCGCGGCCTTCGGGGACGAGCGGTCCCTGCAGGCCAGGCTCGACCGGCTGGAGCGCGGCGCCGCCACGGCGTTCCCGGCGCAGCAGTCCGGGCCGACGATGGGCTACGTGCCGGGGCCGGAGGCGCATGCGCCGATGGTTCCGGGCGGTGGGCCGGCCGCCGCGCGTGCGGCGGTACGGGGCGGCGGAGCGGCCCCCGACCAGCAGGCTCAGCCCCAGTCCGTCCAAGGACAGCAGGCCCCGTCGCAGCCCGTTCGGCCGGAGCCGGTCCGGCAGCCCGCACCGGCCGAGTCCCCGCAGCCCCAGCCCTCGCAGGCTCCCCAGCAGCCCGTCGAGGCGGAGTCCGCGGAGCCCGGGGCCCCGCAGGCGCCGGCCGGCCCGCCGCCGGCCCCCGCCCCGGAGCCCACCGGACCGCGGCCCGGCGCGTGGCCGGGGGCCGCGGCACCCGGCTCCGGAGGCTCCGCCACCCGGCCCGGCGCCTGGCCGTCGGCCGCCGCGCCCGGCCAGGGCGCCCGCCCGTCGGTGGCACCCGAGCCCCCCGCCGCCGCCCCTGCCCCCGCGCCGGCGGCCGCCGCTCCCGCCTCCCCGCCCCAGGGCGTCGCCCCCGCCGCGGCCCAGGGAGCCGCCCAGGTGCGCAACATGTGGCCGGAGATCCTGGAGGCGGTGAAGAACCGCCGCCGCTTCACCTGGATCCTCCTCAGCCAGAACGCCCAGGTGGCGGGATTCGACGGCACCACCCTCCAACTCGGCTTCATCAACGCCGGAGCGCGTGACAACTTCGCGAGCAGCGGCAGCGAGGACGTGCTGCGGCAGGCGCTCGCCGAGCAGTTCAACGTGCAGTGGAAGATCGAGGCGATCATCGATCCGTCGGGCGGCGGGGGGCAGCCCCCGTCCGGCCCGGGCGGTTCGTCCGGGGGCGGCTACGGCGGTGGTCACGGGGCACCGGCCGGTCGGCCGGCCCAGTCCCCCGCCGCCTCGTCGCCCGCACCCCAGCCGTCGCAGGCTCCGCGGGCGTCCCAGCAGCCGGCGGCGCCCTCCTCCCCGCCCCCGGCGGGCGGGACGGGCGGTCCGGCCCCGCAGCAGGGGTCGTCCGCCGCGCAGTCCGCACGGGCCGCCGCCCCGCAGGCCCCGCCTCCGCCGCCGCCCGTCGCGCTCGAGGACGACATCCCGGAGGAGGACGATCCGGACCTCGTGGACTCGGCTCTGTCCGGTCACGACCTGATCGTGAGGGAACTCGGCGCCACCGTTGTGGAGGAATACACAAACGAGTAGGCGAGGCCGCTTCGGCGGCCCGCACAAGGTCACCCGCGGCGAGCGGGCTACCCTGGCTGCCGTGAAGGTCCTCGTCATCGGCGGCGGCGCCCGCGAACATGCCCTGTGCCGCGCTCTCTCCCTCGACCCCGACGTCTCCGCTCTGCACTGCGCCCCCGGCAACGCCGGGATCGCGGACGTCGCCGAGCTGCACACGGTGGACGCCCTCGACGGCGACGCCGTGGCCGCGCTCGCCGGCAGGCTCGAGGCCGATCTGGTCGTCGTCGGCCCCGAGGCGCCGCTCGTCGCCGGCGTCGCCGACGCCGTACGGGCCGCGGGCATCGCCTGCTTCGGCCCGTCCCGCGAGGCGGCCCAGCTCGAGGGCTCCAAGGCCTTCGCCAAGGAAGTGATGGCCGCGGCGAACGTCCCCACGGCGCGCAGCTACGTCTGCACCACCCCGGAGGAGGTCGACGAGGCCCTGGACGCGTTCGGTGCGCCGTACGTCGTCAAGGACGACGGGCTCGCCGCGGGCAAGGGCGTCGTCGTGACGGCCGATCTGGAGCAGGCGCGGGAGCACGCGCTGGCCTGCGGTCGCGTGGTCATCGAGGAGTACCTGGACGGGCCCGAGGTCTCGCTCTTCGCCATCACCGACGGCGAGACGGTGCTGCCGCTCCAGCCCGCGCAGGACTTCAAGCGCGCCCTGGACGGCGACGAGGGGCCGAACACGGGAGGCATGGGCGCGTACTCGCCGCTTCCGTGGGCCGACCCGAAGCTCGTCGACGAGGTCATGGAGAGCGTGCTCCAGCCCACCGTGGACGAACTCCGCCGGCGCGGCACACCGTTCGCGGGCCTGCTGTACGCGGGTCTCGCGATCACCAGCCGCGGTGTGCGCGTGATCGAGTTCAACGCCCGTTTCGGCGACCCCGAGACCCAGGTGGTGCTCGCCCGGCTCAAGACCCCGCTCGCGGGCGTGCTGCTGCACGCGGCCCGGGGCACCCTCGCCGACGAGCCGCCGCTGAACTGGCGCGGCGAGTCCGCCGTGACCGTCGTCATCGCCTCCCACAACTACCCGGGCACGCCCCGCACCGGCGATCCGATCGGGGGACTCGACGAGGTCGCCGAGCAGGACGCCCCGCACGCGTACGTCCTGCACGCCGGGACCAGGCGGGAGGGCGACGCGATCGTCAGCGCGGGTGGCCGCGTGCTCTCGGTGACCGCGACCGGCGAGGACCTGACGGAGGCCCGGGACCGCGCGTACACCGCCGTGGGGCGCATTCACCTGGACGGCTCGCACCACCGCAAGGACATCGCCGCGAAGGCCGCTTCGCACTCCTGACGGACCGGGACCCCGCGCGACCCCGTCGGCCCGTGCCCCTCGGCACGAGCGGGCGGGGCCGCGCCGCCCGGCCGGTGTACCGCTCGTGCCCGCCGGCGGAGGCCGTGCCCCGGCCCGGTCCCGTCGGCGGAAACCGCTCCCCGGCCGCTCCCTGCTCCCGCCCTGTCGGAGAAAGCCGCCCTGTGGCCTTGCGGACCCGCGGCCCTGTGGCCCTGCGCGTGCGGCCGTGGGCCTGCGGGCCTGTTGCCCTGCGACGGCGGTCCTGCGGGTCTGTGGCCCTGCGCGTGCGGCCGTGGGCCTGCGGGCCTGTTGCCCTGCGACGGCGGTCCTGCGGGTCTGTAGCCCTGCGGACGCGCGGCCGTGTGCCTGCGGACCCGTGGCCCTGCGCCTGCGGACGCGCGGCCGTGTGCCTGCGGACCCGTGGCCCTGCGCCGGCTGCCCTGCGCGTGCGGCCCTGCGGCCTGTAGCCCTGCGCGTGCGGCCCTGCGGCCTGTAGCCCTGCGACGGCGGTCCTGCGGGTCTGTAGCCCTGCGGTCGCGCGGCCGTGTGGCCCCCCGGCCCTGCGGTCGCGCGGCCGTGTGGCCCCCCGGCCCTGCGGTCGCGCGGCCGTGTGGCCCCCCGGCCCTGCGGCCCTGCGCCTGCGCCCCGGTCTCCCGGGCCCGGCAGCCGGCCTCGTCGGCCCGTGCGCGGCACGAGCCCGGACCCGTCCGGCCTACTGCCCCCTCCCGGCCCGTTCGTCCGACCGCCGCGCGGCCGTCCCCCCGGGGGCGGTGCCCTGGCCCGCGTCGGGTCGCGGCCCGGCGTTCGGCGAGGTCCGGGCGCCTGCAAGAGCCCGGTCACAATGTCAGCAGCTTTGCCCAAAGGCATTCCATCGAGTGACCGCTGCCCCATCCGGATGACGGCCGGGAAAGCCCCAACTAGGGTGCGGCGCAAGCGTTCCGGCACTTGGCCCACCGACATTGCGATGTCCGTGGCGGGTGCCACAGTGGGGGAGTGAGCAACACCGCCGCAGGGCAGAGGGGGTGAGTCCGGCCGTGTCCGGAACCGTCGTCGGTGAGGAGGCGGGCGCGCTGACCGCGCGTTCCCGTGCCCTCGCCGTGCTGCGGGTGCGCAGCAGGGCGCTGGCCCTGGTGCTGCTGCCCGCGGCCGTCGCCGTCGTGCTGCTCGTCGGCGGGGCCACCGGCCGGATCGGCGGTGGCTCCTGGGACGTCGCACGCTGGGTGGTGGCCCCGGCCGCCGTGATCGTGCTGGTCGTCGCCGCCGTGGTCGCCGCCGTCATAGCCCGGGCCAGGCCCGCCGTCAGCCCGACGGTGCCGCTGGCCCCGGCCGCGGCCCCCGATCTGTACCGGCTGGTGGAGGACCTGGCCGAGCGGATGGACGTGCCGGCGCCCTCGGCCATAGCTCTCACCCCGGACTGCGACAGCTGGCTGGAGGACCGTACGCACCGGGCGCACGGCCCGCGCCGCAGCCCCCGACCCACCACCGGGGAGGGCGCTCCCGTCCTGGTCATCGGCTCCCCGTTCCTGTGGTGGATGCGGGTCGCCGAGCTGCGCGCCGTGCTCGCACCGGTCGTCGCCGGTACGGGGCCCTCGGCGCATCCCGACATAGCCGCGGCCCGTCGTTTCGTGCGCGGTCTGGACGCCGCGGCCGGTCTCGCCTCCCGTCCCGGGATCGGGCCGGTGCGCAGGCTCGCGTGCGGGGCCGTGGGCCGGGTCGCCCGGGTCCTGCTGCGCAGCTGCCGGGGTCATGCCGCCGAGATGGAGCGCGGGGTCGCCGCCGCCGCCTCGGAGCGTGCACAGGCTGTGGACTACGGGCTGCGGATCGTGGCCCAGGAGCAGGTCGGCCTCGCCTACGCCGGATGGGACCGCCTGCTGACGCGGGTGGCGCTGCCGGCCTGGCGCATGGGCCGGTGGCCGAGCCGCCTCGACGCGGGAGTGGTCTCGGCGCTCACCGAGCTGTCCCGCCGCGACCGGCTGGCGGAGGGCTTCGCCTCCCGGCTCGGGGAGCGGCCGGCCTGCGATCTGCTGGAGGAGCCGGGGGTGGTGGACGAGGCCGCGTCGCTGCTGGCAGCCCGGCTGTTCCACGGAGGGCCCGCCGAGATCGGCCCGGACTGGTCGCCGGTGGACTGGCAGCAGTACCCGGAAGAGGTCGTCGACCGGAAGTGGCGCACGGAGGCCGCGCGACTGCACCGCGTCCTGGACGCGATGGGCGTACGGCCGTCCGCGGGCGTTCCCGCCGGCCCCACGCTCGCCCGGGTCATGGAGCACCTGGCCGGTGGCTCCGGGGCGGCGCACGGGCCCGCGGCGGACGGCTCGTCGCCCGAGCCGCCGACGGACGCCCCCGTGCAGGTCCCGCCCGTGCAGGTCCCGCCCGTGCCCGAGGCGCCCGGGACCGACGGCCCCGGCGCCGCGCTCGCCGCCGGGATCAGCGCCGACGTCGCCCGGGAGGAAGCCGCCCGCGAGCGCTCGGCCATCCCGCCCAGGACCGCGGACCGCGCGGGCGACGAACCGGACCCCTGGGGTACCGACCCGCTGCCGCTCGTCCCCCTCCAGCCGCCGCGCACCGCTCGGGAACTGCTCGCCGACCACGTGACCGCCATGGTGTGCTGCGCGGCCGTGGACACGGCGGGCGCCACCCCGGGCATGGACTGGCTCGACGGCCCGGCCCTGCTGATCAACGGCGAGCGCCGAGGGGACCTGGGCGCCCGAGTGCTGAGCCTGGTCGAGGACGGGGACCCGGGGCCGCTGCGGGCCTGGCTCGCCACGGCCGGCATCCGCCCCGAGAAGCCCGTCCGGCTGGTGTGAGGCGGCCCCGGTCGGTTTTCGCCATCCCAGGCCGGAATATTGCGTTCCGTTCACGTCAATTCACGACGAACGGTGACGGAGTGCGTGCGTTATGTGATGTGCTGGGACCGGCGCTGACGGTCAGCGCGCCAGGACCGGGCCGGGGGACGAGGGAGGGGCGCAATGGGGGCGGAGGAGATCCGTCGGACGGAGCCGATCCGGCGCTGGGAATCGGGCGCCCTCGCCCATGCCGTCACGGATCCGTTCGGCCAGGGCCCGCTGCCCTGGCTGCGCGGCAGTGAGCACTACTTCGACGACACCGGCCAGGTCGTGCCCTGGTACGCGGACCCGGACGCGGCGGCGGGCCGCGGCGGACGCTCCCGCGGCCTCCGTACCGCCGACGACGTGCACCGCCAGATCAAGGGCTTCGCGTCCAACGGCGCGGTCGCCCCCGGCGAGGCCATCGACTTCCACATCACGGTCGACCCACCGCAGCGGTTCTCGGTCGACGTGTACCGCATCGGTCACTACGGCGGGGACGGCGCCGCGAAGATCATCACCAGCCCGCGCCTCGCCGGCATCGTCCAGCCGCCGCCGCTCACCGCCGACCGCACGGTCTCGTGCCACCACTGGTGGCTCTCCTGGCGGCTGCAGGTGCCGTCGTACTGGTCCGTCGGGGCCCACGTCGCCGTCCTCACCACCGAGGACGGCTACCGGTCGCACATCCCCTTCACGGTCCGCGACGGCCGCCCCGCCGATCTGCTGCTGCTCATGCCCGACATCACGTGGCAGGCGTACAACCTCTACCCGGAGGACGGGCGGACCGGCGCCAGCCTCTACCACGCCTGGGACGAGCAGGGCCGGCTGCTCGGTGAGAACGACGCCGCGACCACGGTCTCCTTCGACCGCCCGTACGCCGGGGCGGGCCTCCCGCTGCACGTGGGGCACGCCTACGACTTCATCCGCTGGGCCGAGCGGTACGGCTACGACCTCGCGTACGCCGACACCCGTGATCTGCACGCCGGCCGGGTCGACCCGACCCGCTACCGCGGACTGGTCTTCCCCGGCCACGACGAGTACTGGTCCGCGCCCATGCGCCGGACCGCCGAGCTGGCCCGTGAGCACGGCACGTCCCTCGTGTTCCTCTCGGCCAACACCATGTACTGGCAGGTGGAGCTCGGCCCGTCCCCCTCCGGCGTCGCCGACCGGCTGCTGACCTGCCGCAAGCGGCGCGGGCCCGGACGCTCCGCCCTCTGGCGCGAGATCGACCGTGCCGAGCAGCAGCTGCTCGGAATCCAGTACGCGGGCCGGGTGCCCGAGCCCCACCCGATGGTGGTGCGCAACGCCGACCACTGGCTGTGGGAGGCGACCGGCGCCGGGGACGGGGACGAGATCCCCGGCCTCGTCGCGGGCGAGGCCGACCGCTACTTCCCGCGGACGCCGCTCCCCGAGCACGAGGGCCGGATCCTGCTGGCCCACTCGCCGTACACCGACGGCGACGGGGCCACCCGGCATCAGGAGACCTCGCTCTACCGGGCCCCCTCCGGCGCACTCGTCTTCGCGTCCGGCACGTTCGCCTGGTCCCCGGGGCTCGACCGTCCGGGCCATGTGGACGAGCGGATCCAGCGCGCCACGGCCAACCTCCTCGACCGGATCTGCAAACGCGACTGAGTACCCGCCGCGGGGGGAGGCCCCCTCCGGAGGGGCACGGGCCGACCCTCCGGCCCGCCGCGGTCCCCGGGTGCGAGAGAATCGGTAGCGCTCCTGGATCAACCTACGCGGAGGAACCGTGTCCGGATTCGTAGAAAAGCCCGAGCCGCTTCAGGTCCCGGGCCTCACCCATCTCCACACGGGCAAGGTGCGCGATCTCTACGAGAACGAGGCCGGGGACCTCGTGATGGTCGCGAGCGACCGCATCTCCGCGTACGACTGGGTGCTGCCCACCGAGATCCCGGACAAGGGCCGGGTGCTCACCAGGCTCTCCCTCTGGTGGTTCGACCGCCTCGCCGACCTCGTCCCCAACCACGTGGTCTCCACCGACCTCCCGGCCGGCGCCCCGGCCGACTGGGCCGGCCGCACCCTCGTCTGCAGGGCCCTCGACATGGTCCCGGTCGAGTGCGTCGCCCGCGGCTACCTCACCGGCTCCGGCCTCGCCGAGTACGACGAGAGCCGTACGGTCTGCGGGCTGGCCCTGCCCGAGGGGCTCGTGGACGGTTCCGAGCTGCCCGCCCCGATCTTCACCCCGGCCACCAAGGCCGCCGTCGGCGACCACGACGAGAACGTGTCCTTCGAGGAGGTCGCCCGTCAGGTCGGCACCGAGACGGCCGCGCTGCTGCGCCGGACGACGCTCGACGTCTACGCCCGGGCCCGGGACATCGCCCGCGAGCGGGGCATCATCCTCGCCGACACGAAGTTCGAGTTCGGCTTCGACGGCGAGCGGCTGATCGTCGCGGACGAGGTGCTCACCCCCGACTCCTCGCGCTTCTGGCCCGCCGACCAGTGGCAGCCGGGCCGCGCCCAGCCGTCGTACGACAAGCAGTACGTGCGCGACTGGCTGACCTCGCCGGCGTCCGGCTGGGACCGCAGGAGCGAGCAGCCCCCGCCGGCCCTTCCGCAGGACGTCGTGGAGTCGACCCGCGCCCGGTACCTGGAGGCGTACGAACTGCTGACCGGCACCGCCTGGTCGTGACACGAGAAAGCCCCCGGCCTTCGGGCCGGGGGCTTTCTCGACTGGAGCGGACGACGAGGCTCGAACTCGCGACCTCAACCTTGGCAAGGTTGCGCTCTACCAACTGAGCTACGTCCGCATGCGCCGTGGCGCGGAGCCCACTATACCCAACCTCGCTCCCGTGCGAGGCGCACCGCGGTGTGCCGGTTCTCCGCGCCCAGTTTCGCCGCCGCCGAGGACAGGTAGTTGCGGACCGTGCCCGACGACAGCGAGGCCCGTGCGGCGATCTCCGCGATCGGCGCCCCGTCCCCGGCGAGCTCCAGCACCTCGGCCTCACGCGCGGTGAGCGGTGAGTCCCCGGCGGAGATGGCGTCGGCGGCCAACTCGGGGTCGACGTAGCGGTTTCCCCCGTGCACGGTACGGATGATCTCGGCGAGCCGCCGGGCGCTGACCGTCTTCGGCACGAAGCCGCGCACCCCGGCGGCGAGGGCGCGCTTGAGGTGGCCGGGGCGGCCGTGACTGGTCACGATCATCGTGCGGCAGCCGGGCAGCTCGGCCATCAGCGATGTGGCGACCTTCACACCGTCGCCGCCGGGCATCTGGAGATCCAGGACGGCCACGTCCGGACGGTGCGCGCGGGCCATCGCCAGCGCCTCCGAACCGGACGCGGCCTCGGCGACGACGAGCAGATCGTCCTCGAGCGCGAGCAGCGCGGCGAGCGCGCCGCGGATCAGATGCTCGTCGTCGGCCAGCAGCACCCGCACGCGATCCTGCGTCACGCCCCGTCCCTCCCTCTCGTTCCGCTCGTCCCGTACGTCACACCACGGCGCCCCGTTCCGTTCCCCCGGGTTCCGCGCCCGGCGCGCGTTCGTCCGCCGCGCCCCCGGCCCTCGAGGGGTCGTCCGTGCCGCCGGCCGGTGCGGGCGGCTCCCGCCTCGGCAGGTCCGTGCCCCCCGCCGGGACCGGTACCCGTGCCGTGAGGCGGAAGCGGGCGCCCGGGGCGGGGCCCGCGTCCAGCGTGCCGTCCAGTACGGCCAGACGCTCCCGCAGCCCGGTCAGACCGGTGCCGGGAGCGCCCGGGGCGCTCCCGCGGACTCCGTCGTTCTCCACGGTCAGGACCGCGGCGCCGGCGGTCGTCGTGAGGCCGATGGCGCAGTGGGCCGCGTCCCCGTGGCGCAGCACGTTCGTCGTGGCCTCGCGGACGACCCAGGCCAGCGCGGACTGGACCTCCGCCGGCAGCTCCTCGGCCGGCGGTCCGGCGTCCGGCGACTCGATCGTGCAGCTGATTCCCGCCGCGCCCAACACGCCCCTGGCCCCGTCCAGTTCGGTCCGCAGGTCCGCGCCCCGGTAGCCGCGTACGACGTCCCGGACCTCGCGCTGGGACTCCCGGGCGATGCGCTGCACCTCGGTCATCTGCTCCAGCGCCCGGTGCTCGCCGCCGCGCTGCGCGAGCTGTACGGCCAGTTCGCTCTTCAGCGCGATCACCGCGAGATTGCGGCCCAGCACGTCGTGCAGATCACGGCCGAACCGCAGCCGCTCCTCCGCGACCGCGAGCCGCGCCTGCACGTCCCGGGCCTCGCGCAGCTCCCACATCACGGCGAGGACCCACATCGAGATCCGGGCGGTGAAGGCGAGCCAGCCGATCGAGAAGGCGACCGTCCCGAGGGTGAACAGGGTCTCCGCGGCGCCCCGGCCGGTCAGTGGCACCAGCACGGCCAGCAGGGCCAGCACGCCCGCGTGGATGAGCACCGTCGTCCGTCGCCGCACGATCAGGCAGTGCGCCGTGACGAACGGGATCAGGGCCGTCGACAGGGCCATGGGCAGCATCTCTTCCATGCCGACCGTCGCCGCCAGCCACAGTGCCGTGCCGGTCGCCAGGGCGGCGGCCGCCGCGGCGCGGCCGACCAGCCTCGGGGGGACCGGGCCCTGCCCCAGGTAGGCGTCCATCGCGTGCCGCGCCAGCAGGGTGGAGAGCACCCCGTTCGCCACCGCCAGCAGCGGGGCGCCGACCGCCACGACGGGGTGGGTGCCGAGGCGGACGGGACGGGTCAGCATGAGCAGCGCCAGCGCGAACAGGGCCACCCAGACGAGGAGGTACACGGTGCCGCGTGTGTAGAGATCCACCTTGGCGAGCCCGCTGCGCCCGCTCCAGCCCCGTACCCGCACTCCGGACCCCCGTCCGTCCCGTCCTCAGCGCCTCGGCTCCCAGCGGAACCACCGTCGCACAGCAAACACCGAGATGACGGTCCAGGCCAGCGCGTTGAGCGCCGCGCCGGTCAGCTGTCCCGCGTCCGCACCGCCGCTCACTCCGGCCTCCACGAGGCGCATCACGCCGGTCATCGGCAGCAGTTCGCACACCGAGGCGACCCGGTCGGGCAGGACGTCGAGCGGGATGAACAGCCCCGAGCCGCCGGCCGAGACCATGAACAGCGGCAGGGTGGTGATCTGCGCGCTCTCCACGGTCCGGGTGATCGCGGAGGTCGCGGCGGCCAGTGCCGTCATCACGACGGTGCCCAGCAGCAGCCCGGCGACAAGGAGTTCGGGGTGCCGGGGGCCGCCGGCGCCGAGGATCGCGACCCCGGCCACGACCACCAGCACGCTCTGCGCGAGCGCGAGCGCGGCGGCCGGCAGTGCCGTCCCGGCGAGGATCTCCGTGTCCGACACCTCGCCCGTCCGCAGCCGCTTGAGCACCAGTTCCTCGCGCCGTGCCACGAAGGCCGAGGTGAGGTTGAGGTACACGACGAGGATCAGCACCATGCCGACGCCGCCGGTCACGAGGGCCTCCTCGACGCTCAGGCCGGCTCCCGCGAGGTCCATCCCGCCGAGCGTCCCGCGCAGGGCGCCCACCATCGCGACGGGCATGAGCAGGGCGACGAACAGCGCGGTCCGGTTCCGGACGAGGAGGGTCATCTCGGCCCGGCCGAGCGCGCCCAGCCGCCCGGCGGCCGTGGTCCCGGCGCCGGCGCCGGTCCCGGTCCCGCTCGCGCCCGCCGTCTCCGTCCGCGTGGTGTTCGTGTGCGTGGTGTTCGTGTGCGTGGTGTTCGTGTTCACAGGGCGGCTCCTGCCGGTTCCGAGTCCGTGCCCGGTCGGGCGATCTCCAGGAACGCCTCCTCGAGTGAGGCGGAGCGGGCGTCGAGGCGGTCGAGGCGAACGCCGGACTCGTCGGCCCAGCGCAGCAGTTCGCCGAGCGAGCGCTGCAGTTCACGGGTGCGGATCTCGACGCGCTGCCCGTCCGCGGCGGCCCGCAGCGTGAGCGGCAGCCGGGAGGCGGGCACCTCCCGCGGCAGGACGAAGCGGATACGCGACGGCCGCGAGGCGGTCACCTCCTCCGGGGTGCCGGTGGCGACGATCCGTCCGGCGTGCATGATCGCCAGCCGGTCGGCGAGGCTCTCCGCCTCCTCCAGGTAGTGCGTGGTCAGCAGCACGGTCGTGCCGGTGTCCCGCAGTTCCCGCACGAGTTCCCAGGTGTCGCGGCGCCCTTCGGCGTCGAGGCCGGTCGTCGGTTCGTCGAGGAAGAGCACCTCGGGCCGGCCGAGCAGGGCCAGAGCCAGGTCGAGCCTGCGCCGCTCACCGCCGGACAGCTGCTTGACCCGTACGCCGGACCGGCGGCCGAGGCCCACCAGCTCCAGCGCCTCCGCCACGGGACGGGCGCCGCTGGTGCATCCGGCCCACATCCGTACCGTCTCGGCGGCCGTCAGGTCGGAGGGGAAACCGCCCTCCTGGAGCATGACCCCGATCCGGGGCCGGACGGCGGCGCGTTCGCGGTACGGGTCGTGGCCGAGGACGCGCACGGCGCCGTCGCTCGGGGCGGCCAGTCCTTCCAGCAGTTCGACGGTGGAGGTCTTGCCGGCGCCGTTCGTCCCCAGCAGCGCGAACAGTTCGCCGCGCCCCACGGAGAAGGTGATTCCGCTCACAGCCTCGAACCCGCCGCGGTAACTGCGGCGCAGTCCGGCTGCCTCGATCACGTGCCCTTCGGTGTTCATGGCTCCAGCGTTCCGCCGGATCCCGGCCGCGGGGAGTGCGCGCTGTCATCGGCGCGCATGACAAATGTCAGAACCGGCGGGCGGCATACGGGAGGGAAGGGTGAACACGACGAAGGCCCCGGTCGAGACGACCAGGGCCTTCATTCCCGAGCGGACGACGAGATTCGAACTCGCGACCCTCACCTTGGCAAGGTGATGCTCTACCAACTGAGCCACGTCCGCATTGCATCCGCTCAGCTCTCACTGGGCGGCGCGTTCACCACTCTACCTGATCCACCGAGGTGGTCGGGTACGTGGTGCGGAGCGGGTGACAGGAATTGCACACTGCGCCTTCCCTCTGGAAGAGGGCTGTTCTACTACTGAACTACACCCGCACGCTCCGTGAGGTCCGGCCTTCCGGCCTCGCCCCTCGGCGTGATCCAGACTGTAGCCCACCTGCGGGGGTGCAGCGCAACTCGGATCTCGCCGGAGCCGGTCCGGGGGGTCTTCTCCCGCCGTGCGGGCGGGTGTTCAGCTCGCCTCGCGGAAGGCCTCGTACACGCGCTTGGGGATCCGGCCGCGCGCCGGTACGTCCATCTTGTTGGACTGCGCCCAGGCGCGGACGGCGGCGGGGTCGGGGGCGAGGTCGGTGCGCCGGTACTCCTTGTGCGGCCGGCCGGAGTGCTTCGCCGCCTTGCGCCCCGCCGCCATGTACGGCGCGAGGGCGGTGCGCAGTTTCTTTGCATTGGCGCGATTGAGGTCGATCTCGTACGACTTCCCGTCCAGCCCGAACGAAACCGTTTCCGCTGCTGCTCCGCCGTCGATGTCGTCGGAGAGCGTCACCACTACGCGCTGCGCCACGGATGTCGGTCCTTTCCTGCGGTCCGCCGTGCGGGTCAGTACAGGTCAGTGCTGACACGGGGCGAATCCGGTATTCCGGCTGTTGCGGGGTCAATGCTGCTTTCCGCTGTATTCCTTTGTACAGCGGGCGGCGTCGTATTGGGAAGCCCAGCCAATTGCATCCGCGTGTCCTCCGCAATGGGCGTGCGCGGTTTTTCCTTGGATTTTCCCTTCGTGTTCTCCGTATATCTATGCGCGTAGATTTTTCGGGCGGGTACGCTGAGGGAACCGCCTTCAGCACCACACCACCGGGAGTGCCAGTGGCACGCGTCGTAGTCGACGTCATGCTCAAGCCGGAGATCCTCGACCCGCAGGGCCAGGCGGTGCAGCGCGCACTGCCCCGCCTGGGCTTCGAGGGGATCGCGGACGTACGTCAGGGAAAGCGCTTCGAACTCGAGGTCGACGGGCCGGTCGACGAGGCCGCCCTCGCCCGTATCCATGAGATGGCGGAAACGTTCCTCGCGAACACCGTCATCGAGGACTTCGTCGTAAAGGTGGAGTCGTGACGGCTCGTATCGGTGTCGTCACATTTCCTGGGACGCTCGACGACCAGGACGCACTGCGCGCCGTCCGCCTCGCGGGCGCCGAGCCCGTTTCGCTGTGGCACCGCGACAAGGACCTCAAGCAGGTCGACGCGGTCGTCCTCGCGGGCGGCTTCTCCTACGGCGACTATCTCCGGGCGGGTGCCATCTCGCGCTTCTCGCCGGTGATGGAAACGATCATCGACCAGGCGAAGTCGGGGATGCCGGTCCTCGGTATCTGCAACGGCTTCCAGATCCTCACCGAGGCCCATCTGCTGCCGGGTGCGATGCTCCGCAACAACCATCTGCACTTCATCTGCCGCGACCAGAGGCTGCGGGTGGAGAACGCGGGGACCGCCTGGACCGCCGACTACGAGCAGGGCCAGGAGATCTCCGTTCCGCTGAAGAACATGGACGGCCGCTACGTCGCCGACGAGCGCGTCCTCGACGAGCTCGAGGCCGAGGGCCGGGTCGCCTTCCGCTATCTGGACCTGAACCCGAACGGCTCGCTGCGCGACATCGCGGGCATCACCAACGCCGCGGGCAACGTCGTCGGCCTGATGCCCCACCCCGAGCACGCCGTGGAGCCCCTCATCGGCACCGGCGGCACGGACGGCCTCGGGTTCTTCACCTCGATCATCAAGAGGCTGGTCGCCGCATGACCCTCGACACCGGAGCAGCCGAGGGAGCCACTGAGCGCTTCGCCCGCCTCTGCAGCACCATCCGCACGCGAAGGAGCGACCGAGCGTGACCCTCGACACCGTCAAGCACGCCACCGAGACCCCCGAGGCCGAGCAGCCCTGGAAGGAGCTCGGCCTCAAGGAGGACGAGTACGCGCGCATCCGCGAGATCCTCGGCCGCCGCCCGACCGGCGCCGAGCTCGCCATGTACTCGGTGATGTGGTCCGAGCACTGCTCGTACAAGAGCAGCAAGGTCCATCTGAAGCAGTTCGGCGAGAAGGCCCCGGAGAACGACGCGCTGCTCGTCGGCATCGGCGAGAACGCGGGCGTCGTGGACGTCGGTCAGGGGTACGCGGTCACCTTCAAGGTCGAGTCGCACAACCACCCCAGCTACATCGAGCCCTACCAGGGCGCGGCCACCGGCGTCGGCGGCATCGTCCGGGACATCCTCGCCATGGGTGCCCGGCCGGTCGCGGTCATGGACCCGCTGCGCTTCGGTGCCGCGGACCACCCCGACACCAAGCGCGTGCTGCCCGGTGTCGTGGCGGGCATCGGCGGCTACGGCAACTGCCTGGGTCTGCCCAACATCGGCGGCGAGGTCGTCTTCGACTCCTGCTACCAGGGCAACCCACTGGTCAACGCGCTGTGCGTGGGTGTCATGAAGCACGAGGACATCCACCTGGCCAAGGCGTCCGGCGCGGGCAACAAGGTCATCCTGTACGGGGCCCGCACCGGCGGCGACGGCATCGGCGGCGTGTCCGTGCTCGCCTCCGAGACGTTCGACGACACGAAGCCCACGAAGCGCCCCGCCGTCCAGGTCGGCGACCCGTTCCAGGAGAAGCTCCTCATCGAGTGCACCCTGGAGGTCTTCCAGGAGAAGCTGGTCGCCGGCATCCAGGACCTCGGCGGCGCCGGCCTCTCCTGCGCCACCTCCGAGCTGGCCTCCGCGGGCTCCGGCGGTATGCGCGTCGAGCTCGACACCGTGCCGCTGCGCGACGCGACCCTCTCGCCCGAGGAGATCCTCATGAGCGAGTCGCAGGAGCGCATGTGCGCGATCGTCGAGCCGCAGCACGTCGACCGCTTCATGGAGATCTGCGAGAAGTGGGACGTCATCGCCACCGTCATCGGTGAGGTGACGGAGGGCGAGCGGCTGGAGATCTTCTGGCACGGCGAGCAGATCGTGGACGTGCCGCCGGGCACCGTCGCGCACGAGGGCCCGACGTACCAGCGCCCGTACGCCCGTCCCGAGTGGCAGGACGCGCTGCAGGCGGACGACGCGGGCAGGCTGCCCCGCCCGGCGACGTCCGAGGAGCTGCGCGAGCAGGTCCTGAAGCTGGTCGGCTCCCCGAACCAGGCCTCGAAGGCGTGGATCACGGACCAGTACGACCGCTTCGTGCAGGGCAACACCGTGCTCGCCCAGCCCGAGGACGCGGGCATGGTCCGGATCGACCCGGACACCAACCTCGGTGTCGCGGTCGCGACGGACGGCAACGGCCGGTACGCGAAGCTCGACCCGTACACGGGCGCGCAGCTCGCGCTGGCCGAGGCGTACCGCAACGTCGCCGCGTCGGGTGCCAAGCCGCTCGCCATCTCCGACTGCCTGAACTTCGGCTCGCCCGAGGACCCGGCCGTCATGTGGCAGTTCGCCGAGGCCACCCGCGGTCTGGCGGACGGCTGTCTCCAGCTGGGTACGCCGGTGACCGGCGGCAACGTCTCGCTCTACAACCAGACGGGCGAGACGGCGATCCACCCGACGCCGGTCGTGGCCGTGCTCGGTGTGATCGACGACGTGACGCGCCGTACCCCGGTCGCGTTCGCCGAGGAGGGCCAGCTGCTCTACCTGCTGGGCGACACCCGTGAGGAGTTCGGCGGGTCGGCCTGGTCGCAGGTGGTCCACGACCACCTCGGCGGTCTGCCGCCGAAGGTCGATCTGGACCGCGAGAAGCTGCTCGCGGAGATCCTGATCTCGGGCTCCCGCGACGGCATGATCGACGCGGCGCACGACCTGAGCGACGGCGGTCTGATCCAGGCGGTCACCGAGTCCTGCCTGCGCGGCGGGAAGGGTGCCCGGCTGGTCGTGCCGGACGGCCTGGACGCCTTCACCTTCCTCCTCTCCGAGTCCGCGGGCCGCGCCGTCGTCGCGGTGCCGCGCAGCGAGGAGCTCCGCTTCACCGACATGTGCGGTGCGCGGGGTCTGCCGGCCACCCGGATCGGTGTGGTCGACGGAGACGCGGTGGAGGTCCAGGGCGAGTTCACGCTCCCGCTGAGCGAGCTGCGCGCCGCGCACGAGGAGACGGTGCCGGCACTGTTCGCCTGAGTCGGCGACGACAGGGGCCCCCGTCCGGACGCGGTCCGGGCGGGGGCCTCTCCGTGTCCGGCCGCGGGACTCTCTTGTCGTGCATTACGTAACTACGTAATCTGTGAGTCATGGATCTGGAGGAGCGGGTCGCCGAGCTGGAACGGCGGATGGCGGCGCTGGAGAGCGGTGACCGCCCCGCGCCGCCCGCGGTCACCGACGCCGACTTCTGGGCACTCGAAGGGCTGAAGGACCAGCTCGTGCGGGCGGACGCCGAGTCGGGCGGGGTGCTCTTCACCGGTGCCGTGCGCCTGCCGACGCGGGAGCGGTACGAGTGGCAGGTCGGCGCGCTCACCGAGGAACTGCTGGAGGACGACTGGTCGGGCCTGGCCGACGCCTTCGCCGCCCTGGGGAATCCGGTGCGGCTGCGCCTGCTGCGCGAGATCGTCGGCGGCCGCCGCACCGCGGCCGGACTCGCCGAGCTCGAAGGGCTCGGCACGACCGGCCAGATCTACCACCATCTGCGCCAGCTGACCGCTGCGGGCTGGTTGCACACCGCGGGCCGCGGCCGGTACGAGGTGCCGGGCGTCCGCGTGGTCCCGCTGCTGGTGGCACTCGCCGCGGCGCGTCCCTAGCCGGGGGAGGAACGGTCATGTCCGTACGGAAGACGGCGACGGTCGGCGTCCGCGTGCTGTGGGCGGTCTTCTTCGCCCTGGTCGTCCTGACCCGCGTCCTGGACCTGAGGTACCCCGACTGGTTGCGCTTCGTGCCGGCGGCCGCAGCGATCGCGCTCACCGTCGCCCTGGGGCGGGCCGCCCGGCGCCGCATCGACGCCCGGGACACCGGTCCCGTCGAGACCGCCTCCCCGGTCGCCGGCCGCTGGACCGCGCTGAACAGCCCGGCCGACAGGGTGCCCAGCCACGGCACCCACGAGGGCGCCCAGAGCTTCGCGATCGACATCGTCGCCGAGTCCGCGGAGCACCCGCGTCCGCGTTTCGCCCCGCTGTGGCCGCCGACCCGGCGGAACCGGGACTTCCCCGCCTTCGACGCCCCGCTGTACGCGGTCGCGGACGCCACGGTCGTCCGCGCCACCGACCGGCAGCGCGATCACATGAGCCGGAACTCCCTGCCGGCGCTGCCCTGGTTCCTCGCGGAGGGCGTCGTCCGGATGCTCGGGGGCACGGGCCGGATCCTCGGCAACCACCTCGTGCTCGACCTCGGGGACGGCACCTGGGCGGTCTACGCCCATCTGCGGCGGGGCTCGCTCGCCGTCCGCGAGGGCGAGCGGGTGAGCGCCGGGCAGCTCCTCGCCCGCTGCGGGAACTCGGGCAACTCCACCGAGCCGCATCTGCACTTCCAGCTGATGGACGGACCCGACCCCGAAGCGGCGCACGGCATCCCGTTCACTGGCGCGGGGTCGGCGTACCGCGCAACAAGGAGTCGTTCACGGCTCAGCCGGCCACGCCCCAGAACGCGTCCGCCTCGTCGATGTCCTGAACGCACTCGTCGATGTCGGAGATCTTGCCGCCGACGATCGTGAACCAGAGCCCGCCGGGCATCTCGATCCCGCGGTCCCCGCGATCGGCGTGGTACGTGTGCACGGCCATCACGTGCCCGCGGCCGTCGGGGTAGGCGCCCCTGAGCTCGACCCGCAGGGTCCCGCCCGTGAGTTCGCCGAGTTCCCGGTACAGGTCCAGGATGTTGTCCTGGCCCTTGTAGTGCCCCGAGATCCGGCTGCCACCGGGTACGTGGTGCACACAGTCCGCCGTCAGCAGGGAGCGGAGGGTCTCCGTGTCGCCTCTGCCGAACGCCTCGTAGCCCCGGCGGACCAGGGCGCTGTGCGGGTGCTCGGACATGTCCGCCACTCTCCTTCCTCGCCGGTACGGCCCCCCTTCATCTCATCGTCCGCCGGGCACCGGAGGGCCGCCAGACAGCCGCCGCGGCCCGGTGCGGTGTCCGAGGCGCGGGTTAGTCTCGGCCGCATGCCACCGGCCAGGAAGCGCACCCGCAGTTACGACCCCGCCAGGATCCGCGCCGCCGTCCTCGCGCAGTTCGGGCATCTCCGGGAGGCGGTGGAAGGACTGACTCCCGAGCAGCTGGCGCTGCCGACCCGGTCCGGGGACGGGACCGTCCGCGAACTCGTGGCGCACATCGCGCAGACGTTCGGTGCCGTCGCCGAGGCCCTCGCCCTCCCCGAGCCGGCGAAGGCGGAGGTCGCACTCCTGGACTGGCCCTTCTCGACCGCCGAGCGGGCGGGCGCCGTCGACGCGGGCACGGGCGCGGCGGCGCGCCCGCCCCAGGACCTCCCGGCCCTGCTCGCCCGGACGGCGGAGGAGGTCGGGGGCGCGCTGGAGGGCGTCTCCGGCGAGCGGCTGGTCCGCGCCCGGTCCGGTGCGATGCGCCTCGCCGACCTCCTCGTCACCCGCGCCGTCGAACTGGTCGTCCGCACCGACGACCTGGCCGGGGCGACCGGGCTCGACATCCCCTACGAGCGGCAGGCCCTCGCCGCCTGCGTCCGGCTGCTCGCGGACGCGCTCGCCGTGAAGGCCCCCGGCGGGTCGGTGGAGCTGAGGATCCCGCCGTACGCCGTGGTGCAGTGCGTCGAGGGGCCGCGGCACACCCGCGGCACGCCCCCGAACGTCGTGGAGACCGACGCGCTGACCTGGGTCCGGCTGGCCACGGGCCGCGAGGACTGGGCGGCGGCGCGGGACGCGGCGAGGGTGAGCGCGAGCGGCGAGCGCTCGGACCTCTCGGCGCTGCTGCCCGTGATGTCCTGACGACTCCCGGGGAACCGCAGCCCCGCCCGTCCCGTCAGAACGACATGCGTACTCAACTGATCGTTCCCGCGGCGGCCGCGCTGACGGCCGCGATCACGCTCACGGCCTGCGGCTCCGAGAAGGGCCCCGGCCAGGGTGCGGGGGACGAAGCGGGCGGCTCCGTGCGGCCCGCGGCCCCCGTCACCGGCGTGCACTGGACCGTCCAGAACGTGACCGTCGACGGCAAGAGGACCGCAGCCCCGGCCGGAGCCCACGTCGAGTTCACGACCGGGGAGGCGGGCAAGGACGGCGCGAAGGGCCGCGCCGAGGGCAACTACGGCTGCAACCACTTCGGCGCGGACGTGACGATCAAGGGCGACATCATCACCGTCGGGCCCGGCCAGATGACGGAGATGGGCTGCCCGCAGGGCGTCGCGGGCTTCGAGGAAGCGCTGCGTGCCGCCTTCTCCGGCGCGCTGAAGGCGAAGGTGTCGGAGAAGAACCTGACCCTGGCCACCGCCGAGGGCGACTCCATCGCGCTGACCGCGCAGCCCGCGGCCCCGCTCGCCGGCACCAAGTGGACCGTCACCTCCCTGCTGAAGGGGGAGACGGCCGCCTCGCTGCCGGCCGGCACCGAGGGCAAGGCCCACTTCGTCATCGGCAAGGACGGCTCCCTCAGCGGCAACCTCGGCTGCAACGACTTCCGGGCCGAGGCGAAGACGTCCGGCTCGACGCTGACCGTCGGCCGGCTGTCCAGCACACGCAAGATGTGCGCCGGTACCGCCGGGATGGTGGAGAAGGCCGTCACCGACGCACTCACCGGCAAGGTGACGTACGAGCTGAACCACCGCAGCCTGACCCTCCACTCCGCGGACACCGGCAAGGGCGTGGCGGCCACGGCCGGCTGAGAGGGCCGGGACGAGCGGGCCGGCGGGACGCCGCCGCACGGCGGCGGACGCGCCGGCCCGGCCCGTTCCGAGGGTGCGAGTCGGCCCGTCCCGAGAGTGCGGAGAGTGATGTGCGGCACGCCCTTCCGCCCCATCTACTCGCCCGTAGGACCCCCCAAAGGCTTCATTACGCGGCTTTTGTGTGAACCTCCGACCCCGTGGAGGCGGTTCTGCGCCGCATCCCCAATTCGGACCAGTGGTCGATCTCGCCTACACTCGGTGCCGTGCCACGTGGTGACGGACGACTCAACCACGACCTGCTCCCCGGCGAGAAGGGCCCCCAGGACGCTTGCGGCGTCTTCGGTGTCTGGGCTCCGGGCGAAGAGGTCGCCAAGCTCACGTACTTCGGGCTCTACGCCCTCCAACACCGGGGCCAGGAATCCGCGGGCATCGCGGTCAGCAACGGCTCCCAGATCCTCGTCTTCAAGGACATGGGCCTCGTGTCCCAGGTCTTCGACGAGACCTCCCTCGGCTCCCTCCAGGGGCATATCGCGGTCGGTCACGCCCGCTACTCGACCACGGGCGCCTCCGTGTGGGAGAACGCGCAGCCGACCTTCCGGGCGACCGCCCACGGCTCCATCGCGCTCGGCCACAACGGCAACCTGGTCAACACGGCCCAGCTGGCCGAGATGGTCGCCGACCTGCCCCGCCAGGACGGCCGCGCCACCCAGGTCGCCGCCACCAACGACACGGACCTCGTCACCGCCCTGCTCGCCGGGCAGACCGACGACGACGGCAAGCCGCTCACCGTCGAGGAGGCGGCCGCCAAGGTCCTCCCCGACGTCCGGGGCGCCTTCTCGCTCGTCTTCATGGACGAGGACACGCTCTACGCCGCGCGCGACCCGCAGGGCATCCGCCCGCTGGTCCTCGGCCGGCTCGAGCGCGGCTGGGTGGTCGCCTCCGAGTCCGCCGCACTGGACATCTGCGGCGCGAGCTTCGTCCGCGAGATCGAGCCGGGCGAACTCATCGCGATCGACGAGAACGGCATCCGCACCTCCCGCTTCGCAGAAGCGAAGCCCAAGGGCTGTGTCTTCGAGTACGTCTACCTCGCCCGCCCCGACACCGACATCGCCGGCCGGAACGTGTACCTCTCCCGCGTGGAGATGGGCCGCCGCCTGGCGAAGGAGGCGCCCGTCGAGGCCGATCTCGTCATAGCGACGCCGGAGTCCGGCACCCCCGCGGCCATCGGCTACGCGGAGGCCTCGGGCATCCCCTACGGCTCGGGCCTGGTCAAGAACGCCTATGTGGGCCGGACCTTCATCCAGCCCTCCCAGACGATCCGCCAGCTCGGCATCCGCCTCAAGCTGAACCCCCTCAAGGAAGTCATCAAGGGCAAGCGCCTCGTGGTGGTCGACGACTCGATCGTCCGTGGCAACACCCAGCGCGCCCTGGTCAGGATGCTCCGCGAGGCCGGCGCCGCCGAGGTCCACATCCGGATCTCGTCCCCGCCCGTGAAGTGGCCGTGCTTCTTCGGCATCGACTTCGCGACCCGCGCCGAGCTGATCGCCAACGGCATGACGATCGACGAGATCGGCACCTCGCTGGGCGCCGACTCGCTCTCGTACATCTCCATCGACGGCATGATCGAGGCCACGACCATCGACAAGCCGAACCTGTGCCGCGCCTGCTTCGACGGCGAGTACCCGATGGAACTGCCCGACCCCGAGCTGCTCGGCAAGCAGCTGCTGGAGACCGAGCTTGCGGGCGGCGCGGACGCCGCCGACGCGCTCCGTCGCCCCTGACCAGGTCCCGTCATTCCAACCGAAAGATCCCAGGCAATGTCTGAGACAGGTGCTTCCTACGCTGCCGCGGGCGTCGACATCGAGGCGGGCGACCGCGCCGTCGAGCTGATGAAGGAGTGGGTGAAGAAGACCCGCCGCCCCGAGGTCCTCGGCGGCATCGGCGGCTTCGCCGGCCTCTTCGACGCCTCCGCCCTCAAGCGCTACGAGCGCCCCCTGCTCGCCTCCGCCACCGACGGCGTCGGCACCAAGGTCGACCTCGCCCGCCAGATGGGCGTGTACGACACGATCGGCCACGACCTCGTCGCGATGGTCATGGACGACATCGTCGTGTGCGGCGCCGAGCCGCTCTTCATGACCGACTACATCTGTGTCGGCAAGGTCCACCCCGAGCGCGTGGCCGCCATCGTCAAGGGCATCGCCGAGGGCTGTGTCCTCGCCGGCTGCGCCCTGGTCGGCGGCGAGACGGCCGAACACCCCGGTCTGCTGGGTCCGGACGACTTCGACGTCGCCGGTGCCGGTACGGGCGTCGTGGAGGCCGACCGGCTACTGGGTGCCGATCGCATCCGTACGGGGGACGCGGTGATCGCGATGGCGTCCTCGGGCCTTCACTCGAACGGGTACTCGCTCGTGCGGCACGTGGTCTTCGACCGGGCGGGCTGGACACTCGACCGGGAGATCCCGGAGTTCGGCCGCACCCTCGGCGAGGAACTGCTCGAGCCCACCAAGATCTACTCGCTGGACTGCCTGGCGCTGACCCGCACCACCGAGGTGCACGCGTTCAGCCACATCACCGGGGGAGGACTCGCGGCCAACCTGGCCCGTGTGGTCCCGGACGGGCTGCACGCGGTCGTCGACCGGTCGACGTGGGCGCCGGGCGCGGTCTTCGACCTCGTCGGCAGCGCCGGCAAGGTCGAACGCGCGGAGCTGGAGAAGACGCTCAACATGGGCGTGGGCATGATGGCCGTCGTTCCGCGGGAGTCGGTCGACGTCGCCCTGACGACGCTCGCCGACCGCGGCGTGGACGCCTGGGTCGCCGGTGAGGTCATCGAGCGCGGTGAGCACACCACCGGCGCGGAGATGGTCGGCGACTACGCGAGCTGAACAGCACAGAACCCGGTCCGGGGCGGGGCCCCGGACCGGGTCTGAAGAATGCAGGTGCGGGCGTCAAGCGCCGCGACGCTGCGACGACGGACCGGACTCGTCGTCCTCGTCCTCGTCGTCGTTGTACATCTCCGCGTAGCGGGCGTACGGGTCGTCGTCCTCGTCCTCGTCCTCGAACGGCTCCGCGTTCGGCGGCTGACTCGAAGTCGATGCGCCCAGCTCGCTGGCCAGACGTGAGAGATCCGTCCCACCGCTGTTGTACTTCAGCTGGCGGGCGACCTTCGTCTGCTTGGCCTTGGCCCGGCCGCGCCCCATGGCTCGACCCCCTCGGTGACGGGGCTCGACGGCCCCAGAGTCTTGACACGCGTTCATGGTTCGGAGCGGGCTCTCCGTGGAGAGACCGGTCCGTAGGGCTTCAACGGTACCTGCTTCCGCGGCCATACGGTACGCCGCCCGCATCACGTGCCACCTCGCAGGACCCGCGAGGCGCCCCGTCCTCGCTGGTCAACCGCGATTTTACCTCTTCTCGGCGGGCGGCTCGCCGACCGGCGTGAGTCTTGTCTCCCCCGGTCGGCGAGGAACACCCGCGGGGTGCTACCGGCGACGGGCCTCCGCCATCCGCTGCTCGGCGATACGGTCCGCGGCCGCGGCCGGCGGAATACCGTCATCCTTCGCACGTGCGAATATTGCCAGCGTGGTGTCGAAGATCTTCGACGCCTTCGCCTTGCACCGGTCGAAGTCGAAGCCGTGCAGCTCGTCGGCGACCTGGATCACCCCGCCCGCGTTCACGACGTAGTCGGGCGCGTAGAGGATGCGGCGGTCGGCGAGGTCCTTCTCGACGCCGGGGTGCGCGAGCTGGTTGTTGGCCGCGCCGCACACGATGCGGGCGGTCAGCACGGGCACGGTCTCGTCGTTCAGCGCGCCGCCGAGGGCACAGGGGGCGTAGATGTCCAGGCCCTCCACGCGGATCAGCTCGTCCGTGTCGCGGGCCACCCGCACCTGCGGGAACTTGTCCGTGACCCGCCGCACCGACTCCTCGCGCACGTCGGTGACGACGACCTCGGCCCCGTCCTCCAGCAGGTGCTCGACCAGGTAGTGGCCGACCTTGCCGACACCCGCGACGCCGACCGTGCGGCCGCGCAGCGTGGGGTCGCCCCACTCGTGCTGGGCGGAGGCGCGCATGCCCTGGAAGACGCCGTAGGCGGTCAGGACGGAGGAGTCGCCGGCGCCGCCGTTCTCGGGGGAGCGGCCTGTCGTCCAGCGGCACTCGCGGGCGACGACGTCCATGTCGGCCACGTACGTGCCGACGTCGCAGGCCGTGACGTAACGGCCGCCGAGGGACGCCACGAACCGGCCGTAGGCCAGCAGCAGCTCCTCGGACTTGACGCGCTCGGGGTCCCCGATGATCACGGCCTTGCCCCCGCCGTGGTCGAGGCCGGCCATGGCGTTCTTGTACGACATTCCCCGGGAGAGGTTCAGCGCGTCGGCGACGGCGGCTTCCTCGGAGGCGTACGGGTAGAAGCGGGTGCCGCCGAGGGCAGGGCCCAGGGCGGTCGAGTGGATGGCGATGACGGCCTTCAAACCACTGGCGCGGTCCTGGCAGAGCACGACTTGCTCATGTCCGCCCTGGTCCGAGTGGAACAGGGTGTGCAGGACGCCGTCGGTCACATCGGTCACGGTGGTGACTCCCAAGTACGAAGCGGCGATTGAGGGCCCTCCTGCGGGTGGGGAGGGACCTGATGGGCAAGAGAGTAAGTCCTACGGAGGGGTAGGTCGGTCCCAGTGCTCAGGATCACCCTCTCCCGGAGTACGCGCGTGGAAGGATCTGTGACATGACGGCCGCCACTTCTGTGCTCGTCCCGTACGCGTCCTACCTGCGGGTGTACGAGCCGCTGGCGGCTTTCCCGGAGCCCGAGCGGAGCCACTGGTCCCGTTATGCCCGGTCGGGGCGGACCCCCACCGCCCAGGACGAGCTCCGGCGCTCCCTGGCGGACCTGCTGCCCACCCCTCCCGTGCCGGTGCGGGTCCACGAGAGCGCCGACGCCTTCGTCACCGAGGACGACGGCGTCGTCCGCGTCTGCCCCTGGCGGACCCGGCTGCGCGGCTGGCTGGCCCTCGAGGAGCTGAGCGGGCTCTTCCCGCCCGCCGTGCTCGACGCGGTGCTGCCGCCGGTGGTGCGCGGCCAGGCCGCCGCCGACTACGAGGCGTGGCGGGAGCGCAACCCGGACGCCCGTCCGTGGATCAGGAGCGCGGTCTGGCAGGTGCCGGTGCGCTGGTTCGTGCTGTTCGCGGACGACGAGCGCGAGTACGAGCCGGGCGAGGTGCCCGGAGTGCCGCCCGTGCTGCGCTACCGCACGCCGATGGTCCAGGCCAGGCGCAGACTCGCACGGGCCCTGAAGACGCTGCGGGACACGACCGAGGAGGGGCCGCTCACGGAGGGGCTGGTGGATGTGGGGCGATGGCTGGAAGAGTTCCACCCGCGCTCCCTGGTCGAGCTCGACTACGGCGGGCTCGTTCACGCCCTGTCCGCGGACCGGTTGGCCGAGGACCGGTCGGCGGCCGATGTGGCGGCCGGGATCGCGGCGCTGCGGGACGGCGACGGCGAGGGCGCCGGTGCGGCCTACGGCCGGCTCACGGACCGCTGGCGTGCGGTCCGGGACCGCCAGTTCGCGAACTGACGCTCGGGTTCGCGTACCCTTCCCGGAACCGAACCGGGCATGTAGGGGACGTAGGTCCCGATCCGGGCCTTTGGTTCAAGCGTGACGGACAGCACTAAGTCGTCTCTTGCAACCCTCGCCCACCCTCATGCCAAAATAGGACAAGGAGTCCGGGGAGGGTTCCTTCCGCCTACCTAAGGGCGGAAATCTCAGCATTGCACTCTATGGGGGGTCTGATGACTCCTGATCGCTCTGTGACTGATCGTCACTGTGACGTGACTGTCCGTTATGGCATGAACCATCGGCTTCCGCCGCTGATGAACACCTGAGAGGGCAATTCCATCGGTTTGGCCGACGTGGCTGGACAGATGGTGTAGTTGTAGTGCCGAGGACAAGCCGTTCGTCCTATAACCGACTCGGCCCGCGTCCGCCATTTCGGGCAACGCGGGTCAAGGTGCAGAATTTAGAGGAAAGAACCGAGAAGGTTCGGTTCTCCCGAGGAGGCCGCTCATGACCGCTCGCACCCCTGATGCCGAGCCGCTGCTGACCCCGGCTGAGGTTGCCACGATGTTCCGCGTGGACCCGAAGACGGTCACGCGCTGGGCCAAGGCAGGCAAGCTCACGTCCATCCGTACCCTCGGTGGACACCGCCGGTACCGCGAGGCAGAGGTCCGCGCACTGCTGGCGGGTATTCCGCAGCAGCGCAGCGAGGCCTGACACCCCGATCAAGGGCATCTCCGGACCCCCAATCCGGTAGCCCTGCACTGAGCTCGACACGGCGGGCGCCTGCCCCAACAGGTTTCGTCGTCGATCGCGCTGGACTCCGCCGGGTCCAGCGCGATCTTTTTTGTGCGCCGGCGGGTTCGGGCGGTGTGCGCGGGCGCTTCCCGGGGAGGGGGCGAGCGCGTGTCCCGTAGGGGGCCCCGGGAGCCCCTGCGGAGGCGTCCGGGGCTGCTCAGACGGGGGTGCAATTGCACGTATTTGATTTTTCGTTTGTAGGGAGGGCGTAAAGTCGACTGCTCTCCAAACTCGTTCGGTGACTCCCGTCACATGGCGTGGGGCTTGCCGGGCACGGCGAACACTCCCTCTACGAGCCTGCCACTCGCCGGGGGCGGAGGAAGGCGCCAATGGTCATGCACGGGCGGGACCTTCGTCACCGGAGCGGGCGCGGCGCCCGGTGTCCGGCATGTCACCCGGGTCACCCGTGTCACTCGCCTCTCCCGTGACACCCGTGCCCGCGGCGTCCGCCACGTCCAGGGCGTGCGGCGTGCCCTCACGGCTGTCCCGGCTCTCGGGGCTCACCACGGCCGGGGCGGGGACCGGCTCCTGACGGCCCCCCAGAGGCGCGGAGGACGGCGGAACGGATTCCTCCGGGACGGCCTCCGACGGGTCCATGGCGAGGCGCAGCAGCCGATGGCAGACCGGACAGTGCCGGGTGAGGTGCCGATAGCCGGAGACGGCCGCCAGATGGGCGCGCAGCAGCGCCCTGGTCTCGTGCCTCGCTGTGGATGCCGCCATCGCGCCACCTCCGCGGATCGGGGGCCCCGCAACCCCTGTCCTGACTGGGTACCGGCGGCGGAAGCCCCCGTCAAGACGCCGGAAGGCCCGCACCATTCGGTGCGGGCCTTCCGTTCTGCTGCGGTCCTGACGGGATTTGAACCCGCGGCCTCCACCTTGACAGGGTGGCGAGCACTCCAAACTGCTCCACAGGACCAGGTTTCGCAGCCGGATCTCTCGTTGGCTGCGAGAGAGACTGTACAGCAGGTCAGAGGGTCCGGTCGAACTCACTCAAGGCAACGGCCGCGTCACGGTGCCGCCGCGTCGATCGCCTTGACGATCCGCTTGTCGGAGACGGGGTACGCGGTGCCCAGCGCATGGGCGAAATAGCTCACCCGCAACTCCTCGATCATCCAGCGGATGTCGCGCACCTCCTGCGGCACCGGCCTGCCCTTGGGCAGCTGCTCCAGCAGCCAGGCGTACTCGTCCTGCATCTCGTGGACCTTCTCCATGCGCGTCGTGTCGCGCTGGACGGAGGTCGGCATCTGCTGCAGCCGTCGGTCCACCGCGACCAGGTAGCGCATCAGGTCGGGCAGCCGCCGCAGGCCGGTCCGGGTCACGAAGCCCGCCGGTACGAGCCACGCCAGCTGCTCGCGCACGTCCCGGACGTTGCCGGCGAGCGCCGCGCTGGTCGTCCCCTTGAGACGGCGCTCACAGGCCTGCCAGGCGGCCAGGATCTGCCCCACCTGGTCGACGGTCCGTACGGTCGCGTCCACGAGGTCCGCGCGGACCTTGTCGTACAGCTTCCGGAACGATTCCTCGTCCCAGGCCGGTCCGCCGTGGTCCGCGATCAGCTTGTCCGCGGCGGCCGTCGCGCAGTCGTCGAAGAGCGCCTGCACCGAACCGTGCGGGTTCGCGGACAGGGCCAGCTTCTGCTGGTTGGACATCCGGTCGGAGGCGAACTTCGCCGGGTTCACCGGGATGTTCAGCATGATCAGCCGGCGGGTGCCGCGCCACATCGCCTCCGCCTGCTCGGCCTCGGTGTCGAAGAGGCGTACGGAGACCGACGCGCCATCGTCCACCAGCGCGGGATAGGCCTTGACCGGCTGGCCCGCACGGCGGGTCTCGAAGACCCGCGTCAGGGTGCCGATCGTCCAGTCCTTGAGCCCCGTCCGCTCGACGGCGTCGCCGCCGGTCCGCCCGGCCGTGGCCGCGGCGGCCTCCGACAGCGCCTTGCGCGCCTTCGGCTTCAGCCGCAGGCGCAGCGACTCCAGGTCCTTGTCCTCGGCCAGCTTGCGGCGCCGCTCGTCAACGATCCGGAACGTGATCTTCAGATGGTCCGGGACCCGGGCCAGGTCGAAGTCCTCCGCCGAGACGGGCACCCCGACCATGCGGTGGAGTTCCCGCGCCAGCGTGACCGGCAGCGGCTCCTGGAGCGGGACGGCCCGCTCCAGGAAGGCCTTCGCGAAGTCCGGCGCGGGCACGTAGTTCCGGCGGATCGGCTTCGGCAGGGAGCGGATCAGCTCCGTGACGACCTCTGCGCGCAGCCCCGGGATCTGCCAGTCGAAGCCCTCGTCCGTGACCTGGTTGAGCACCTGGAGCGGGATGTGGACGGTGACACCGTCGGCGTCGGCGCCCGGCTCGAACTGGTAGGTGACCCGGAACTTCAGCCGGCCCTGCCGCCACGAGTCCGGGTAGTCGTCCTTGGTGACGGTCCCGGCCTTCTCGTTGATGAGCATCTCGCGCTCGAAGTCGAGCAGCTCGGGCTGCTCACGGCGCTTGTGCTTCCACCACGAGTCGAAGTGGGCGCCGGACACCACGTGCTCGGGCACCCGCTGGTCGTAGAAGTCGAACAGGGTCTCGTCGTCGACGAGGATGTCGCGGCGGCGGGCCCGGTGCTCCAGCTCCTCCACCTCGGTGAGGAGCCTGCGGTTGTCCGCGAAGAACTTGTGGTGCGTACGCCAGTCGCCCTCGACCAGGGCGTTGCGGATGAAGAGCTCACGGCTCGTCCCGGGGTCGATGCGGCCGTAGTTCACCTTGCGCTGGGCGACGATCGGCACGCCGTACAGGGTGACCTTCTCGTACGCCATCACCGCCGCCTGGTCCTTCTCCCAGTGCGGTTCGCTGTAGGTGCGCTTGACCAGGTGCTCGGCGAGCGGCTCGATCCACTCGGGTTCGATCTTCGCGTTGACCCGCGCCCACAGCCGGGACGTCTCCACCAGCTCGGCGGACATGACGAAGCGCGGCGGCTTCCTGAAGAGCGCCGAGCCGGGGAAGACCGCGAACCTGGCGTTGCGGGCGCCCAGGTACTCGTTCTTCCCCGTGGCCTTCCCGCCCTCCCGCCCGGAGTCCTTGACGTCCTTCATGCCGATGTGCGACAGGAGCCCGGCGAGGAGGGAGACGTGGACGGACTGCTCGGGCACACCGCCGTCCGCAGCGGGCTCCTCGAGGTGGAGCCCCATCTGCTTGGCGACCGTGCGCAGCTGGGCGTAGATGTCCTGCCATTCGCGGATGCGCAGGAAGTTCAGGTACTCCTGCTTGCACATCCGGCGGAAGCTGGACGAGCCGCGCTCCTTCTGCTGCTCGCGGATGTAGCGCCAGAGGTTGAGGAAGGCGAGGAAGTCGCTCGTCTCGTCCTTGAAGCGGGCGTGCTGCTGGTCGGCCTGGGCCTGCTTGTCGGCGGGGCGCTCCCGCGGGTCCTGGATGGACAGTGCGGCGGCGATGACCATGACCTCGCGGACGCAGCCGTTCTTGTCGGCCTCGATCACCATCCGGGCCAGGCGCGGGTCGACGGGCAGCTGGGCGAGCTTGCGGCCCATCTGGGTGAGCCGCGGCCCCTTCCTGCCGTCCTGGGGGGACTTCTGCGCCAGGTCGAGGGCGCCCAGCTCCTGGAGCAACTGCACACCGTCGCGGATGTTCCGGTGGTCCGGCGGGTCGATGAAGGGGAACTTCTCGATGTCGCCGAGGCCGGCCGCGGTCATCTGGAGGATGACCGAGGCGAGGTTCGTGCGCAGGATCTCGGCGTCCGTGAACTCCGGCCGGGACAGGAAGTCGTCCTCGCTGTACAGCCGGATGCAGATGCCGTCGGACGTCCGGCCGCAGCGGCCCTTGCGCTGGTTGGCGCTGGCCTGGCTGATCGCCTCGATCGGCAGGCGCTGGACCTTGGTGCGGTGGCTGTAGCGGGAGACACGGGCGGTGCCCGGGTCGATGACGTACTTGATGCCGGGCACCGTCAGGGACGTCTCGGCCACGTTCGTCGCGAGGACGATCCGGCGGCCCGAGTGCGCCTGGAAGACGCGGTGCTGCTCGGCGTGCGAGAGCCGGGCGTAGAGCGGGAGGACCTCGGTGTGGCGGAGGTTCTTCTTGTTCAGCGCGTCCGCGGTGTCGCGGATCTCCCGCTCGCCGGAGAGGAAGACCAGGATGTCGCCCGGCCCTTCCTGCTGGAGCTCGTCGACGGCGTCACAGATGGCGGTGATCTGGTCGCGGTCGGACTCGTCGGAGTCGTCCTCGAGCAGGGGCCGGTAGCGGACCTCGACCGGGTACGTACGTCCGCTCACCTCGACGATCGGCGCGTCGCCGAAGTGCCGGGAGAAGCGCTCGGGGTCGATCGTCGCGGACGTGATCACGACCTTGAGGTCCGGCCGTCTCGGCAGCAGCTGGGCCAGGTACCCGAGCAGGAAGTCGATGTTGAGGGACCGCTCGTGGGCCTCGTCGATGATGATCGTGTCGTAGGCGCGCAGCTCGCGGTCCGTCTGGATCTCGGCGAGCAGGATGCCGTCCGTCATGAGCTTGACGAAGGTCTCGTCCTGGTTCACCTGGTCGGTGAACCGGACCTTCCAGCCCACCGCCTCGCCGAGCGGGGTCCGCAGCTCCTCGGCCACACGTTCGGCGACCGTCCGCGCGGCGATCCGGCGGGGCTGGGTGTGCCCGATCATGCCGCGCACCCCGCGGCCGAGCTCCAGGCAGATCTTGGGGATCTGCGTCGTCTTGCCGGAGCCGGTCTCGCCCGCGACGATCACGACCTGGTGGTCCCGTATCGCCTCGAGGATCTCGTCCTTCTTCTGGCTGACCGGGAGCTGTTCGGGATACGTGACTTCGGGCACCCGTGCCGCGCGCAGGCCGGTCCGCTCGGCGGCCCTGCCGGCTTCGGCCGCGATCTCGTCGAGCACGGCCTGCCGGGCCTCGGGTGTGCGGATGCGGCGGGTGCCCTCGAGGCGCCGCCCGAGCCGGTGCGCGTCGCGCAGCGAGATCTCGGCCAGCTGCTTCTGGAGATCGGCGAAGGAAGTAGACATACGGGATCCAGGATCGCACCCGCGCGAGGGGACTGGCGAACCCATTTCCGGTGTTCCGGGGTGAGGGGGCCGGTGGATGCCGGACGGTGCGGCGGGTGAGGGGGAGAGGCTCCGGTCGGGGTGGGGATCGCCCGGTGGTCCGGCGGCGGGTTCCGGGCCCGGGCGGAGGGCCGTTGGGTCCGCCGGGCCGTGTCCCGGGCGGGGAGGACGGCTCCGTACGAGTGCTCCGTGCGACGGCTCCGTGCGGCCGGTGCGGGGCAGGGCGTACCGGCCCGGTGAGCGGCGGGCCCGTACGATTGCGGGCACGTCGACTCCAGGAGCCCCCGTTCATGCCCAGCCCCAGCAGCCGTTGGCACCGCTTCCTCGCGGTCGTGGCGGCGCTCACGGCGGTGCTGGCGGGGGCGCTTCTCTGCGCGGGGACGGGCACGGCCGCGGAAGCCGGCGGCACGGCCGAGCACGGCCGGCCGCAGACCGGCACGGCTCCGCGTGCCGCTGCGACGGAGCTGCCCGCGGTGGCGGCCCCGGCCGACGACCGACCGGTCCCCGGCTGCGGCGAGGGTTCCGGCGACGGCGGGCCGAGCCCCGCCACGCCGCCGCGCGGATCCGCCGCGCACGAACTCCTGCCCGCCCTGCCGACCACCGCCCACGGGACGGCCGGCTGCCCGGCGGCCGACGATGCCCTCCTGGACCCGGCGCCGGGGCGAGCCCCGCCCGCGCTCGCGGCTCCCGGCCCGATAGACCTCTCCGTCCTGCGCGTATAGGCCCGCGGTACCGCCCCGCCCTGTCCGTGACCCCTGCACCATCCGGAGAGTGAACACCGCCATGCCCGCGTCCCGTACCCCAGCCCGCAGCGGCACCCGCCGCGCCCGCTCCCTCAAGCCGTACGCGTACGGCGCCGCGGTCGCCGCCGCCGCGGTCCTGCTCGGCTTCGTCTCGTACACCGCCACCAAGCCCGACGACTCCGCGACCGGCGGGCGCTCCGCCGACGTCTCCGCCTCCCCGGACGCGGGCGTCTACCCGGAGCTGGAGAAGCTCGCCCGGCGCGCTGCCGGTGACCCCCTCGCCCTGGGCCGCGCCGACGCCCCCGTGGTGATGGTCGAGTACGCCGACTTCAAGTGCGGCTACTGCGGCAAGTTCGCCCGCGACACCGAGCCGGCGCTGATCAGGAAGTACGTGGAGAAGGGCGTCCTGCGGATCGAATGGCGCAACTTCCCGATCTTCGGCGAGGAGTCGGAGGCCGCGGCCCGGGCCGCCTGGGCCGCCGGGCAGCAGGGCCGGTTCTGGCAGTTCCACAAGGCCGCGTACGCCGACGGCGCCAAGGAGAAGGGCTTCGGGGAGCAGCGGCTCGAGGAACTGGCGGCCGAGGCCGGGGTGAAGGACCTGGCCCGCTTCACCCGGGACGCGGCCGGCGAGGAGGCACGCCAGGCCGTGGCGAGGGACCAGGAGGAGGGCTACGGGCTGGGCGCCACGTCCACGCCCTCGTTCGTGGTCAACGGCCGTCCGATCGCGGGTGCCCAGCCGGCGTCGACCTTCGTCGCCGCGATCGAGGCGGCGCGGAAGGCCGTGACCACGGAGCCCGCGGGACCGAAGTCGGCGCCCACGACCCCGGCACCCGGCGGAACCGGTCCCGGCAGCCCCGCGCCGGGGACGGCAGGCGAGTGAGTGACGAGTGAGCGACATCGGATACCTGGCCGCCTTCCTGGGGGGTCTGCTCGCCCTGCTCAGCCCGTGCAGCGCGCTGCTGCTGCCGGCCTTCTTCGCGTACTCGATCGACACCACGTCCCGGCTCCTCGCCCGCACCTGCGTCTTCTACGCGGGCCTGGCGACGACGCTGGTGCCACTCGGTGCCGCGGGCTCCTTCGCGGGACGCCTCTTCTACGGGCACCGTGACCTGCTGGTCGCGCTCGGCGGCTGGCTGATCGTCGCGCTCGGCGTCGCCCAGATCGCGGGCCTCGGATTCGCCTCCCGCCGTCTCACCGAGGCCGGCGGGCGGATCCGTCCCACCACCGCGCTCTCGGTCTACGCCCTCGGCGCGGTATACGGACTCGCGGGCTTCTGCGCGGGCCCGATCCTCGGCAGCGTCCTCACGGTGGCGGCCCTGAGCGGAAGCCCCGCGTACGGAGGGCTCCTCCTCGCCGTCTACGCCCTGGGCATGGCGGTGCCGCTGTTCGTCCTGGCCCTGCTGTGGGAGCGCTACGACCTGTCCCGCCGGCGCTGGCTGCGCGGGCGTACCCTGCGCGTCGCCGGCCGGTTCGAGCTGCACACCACCTCGGCCCTGTCCGGTCTGTTCTTCATCGTCCTCGGCACCGTCTTCCTCGTCTTCGACGGGACGACCGCCCTCCCGGGCCTGTTGTCGGTCGACGACTCCTTCGCGGTGGAGCAGTGGGCGTCCTCCGCGGGGCGGGCGGTTCCCGACTGGGCGCTGCTCGCCCTGGTGGTGGCGGCCGTGGCGATCGTCCTCGCGGTACGCGGGCTGAGAGGGCGGGACCGGGACCGCGACCGGGTGTGACGGCGTCCGTGCCCGGGCCCGTCGCGTTCCGAGCGGGCTGTCGCTCCCGCTGACCGCGGGCTCGCGGCCTCAGGTCCGCCGTCCTCCCCGTGACGTCCCTTCCGTGTCGGCGGGGATACCGCCGGGGGGACGGGGGCTCCCGCCTCCGGAGGGGCCCGCCACCTCGCGTTCGATCCACCGGCAGATCACGTCCACCACATAGGTGCGCTCCCGGCGGTTCAGCTCCCGGCCCTCGGGGATCCCGTGCAGGCGCTTCAGACAGGTGCGGCAGCACGTCGCGGTCGCGTGCTGGGCGACGAAGACGGGATGGCCGCGGTACGGGGTCTGCCTGCCGTCCTTGTACGGCGCGGCCGGGGCGAGCCGCTTGCCGATCAGGTCGTAGGCGTGCCATCGCAGCGTGGACGCACCGGTCAGCCGGGCCTTGGCCAGTTCAGGGCCGCGCAGATGGAACTTCCCGCGGAACGGATGGCGGGCGACGGCGTCGAGCCGCCGGTCCAGGTCGGGGCCGCGGGGGTACGACGGGGGAGGCGTGGAATCGGACATCGCACTCCCCAGGCTAGAACACCGGATATCGCAGGCTCACGGTCATCAGGCTCGCGGCCGCCGGCCGGTCGTCGGTCGGCGCCGGGCCTGCCTCCGTTCCGTCCGTCGGCGGCCACGGCTGACGTTCCGTGACGCCCCGCCGCGTACGGTGGCGTTCACCGATGCGGCGGCCGGGACGGTCACGGTGCCGTGACCGGCTGCCGGGCCCGCCGGACCGGCGGCGTCACCCCTTCCGAGGCACTCCCCGGGCGGGGCGTCCCGCCCGACGGGCGTGCACCGGCGCACGCGCCCGGCCGTGCCCGCCTACCCTGCCCCGGAGCCCGGGGACCGGCGTCACCCCGTTCACGGGGCTCGTGGAACCGACAGGGCTCACGCAACCCACGCGTCTCACAGAACTCGCAGTACCCGACCCAGGCACCCACACAGCTCACGGAACTCACGGAACTCACAGAACTCACGGAACTCATAGAACTCGCAGAACCGACGGAGATGACTGACATGCGGCTTCGCTGCGCTGTGCTCGACGACTTCCAGAACACCGCCACCGGCGTCGCCGACTGGAGCCCGGTCCAGGACCGGGTGCAGGTCGTCCGCTTCACCGAGCACTTCGCCACCGAGGACGAACTGGCGGCCGCGCTCGCCGACTTCGACATCGCGGTGACCCTTCGGGAGCGGGTCCGCTTCCCCGCCTCCCTGCTCGACCGGCTCCCCCGGCTGAAGCTGCTCGTCGCGTCGGGCATGAGGAACTCGGTCATCGACTACGCGGCTGCCGGGCGCAACGGGGTGACGGTCTGTGGCACCGGCAGTTCCCCCACCCCGACGGTCGAGCTGACCTGGGCGCTGCTCCTCGGTCTCGCCCGGGGCATCGTCACCGAGAACGACGCCCTGCGCTCGGGAGGGCCCTGGCAGTCGACGGTCGGTGCGGACCTGCACGGCGCGCGGCTCGGTCTGCTCGGCCTCGGCAGGATCGGCAGCAGGGTCGCCCAGGTGGGTCTCGCCTTCGGGATGGAGGTGACGGCCTGGAGCGAGCACCTCACCCAGGAGCGTGCGGACGAGGCCGGCGTCCGTCTGGCGGGCTCCCTGGAGGAACTGCTGCGCGACAGCGACTTCGTCTTGGTGCACCTCGTGCTCGGTGAGCGGACGCGGGGCCTGCTCGGTGCCCCGGAGCTGGCTCTGCTCAAACCGACCGCGTACCTGATCAACACGTCCCGCGCCGCCATCGTCGACCAGGACGCCCTCCTCGCGGCGCTGCACGAGGGGCGGATCGCGGGAGCGGGCGTCGACGTCTTCGACGTCGAACCGCTGCCCGCGGACCACCCGCTGCGCACGGCACCCCGGCTCCTCGCGACGCCACACCTCGGCTACGTCTCCCGCGGCAACTACCGCACCTACTACGGGGAGGCCGTCGAGGACATCGAGGCGTATCTCGCCGGCAGCCCGGTGCGTCTCCTCGGCTGACACCGCCGAAACGGGACGGACCGGCAACCTCCTGAAGGGCTGGGCGCCGCCGGCCCGGAACCCTGGTGCCGCACCGGCCCGCACGGTGCCGGAATCGTCACCCTGCGCGACGACGATGCGCGCCCGCGGTGATGGGCGGACCGGACCCCGTCCGTTCGTGCCGCCGGGGCGCGTACGGTCACCCGTCCCGGGCCGGCGCGGGGTGGAACCAGCTCGGCGCCCTGGTCCAGGACGCCCACGGCCGTCGGTGGGCCCGAGCACGAGAAAGCCCCCGCCGATGATCTCGACGGGGGCTTCTGCCCTGACGGGCTGCGGTGGCTGGGGCCGGGGTCGAACCGGCGACCTTCCGCTTTTCAGGCGGACGCTCGTACCAACTGAGCTACCCAGCCACGCGACTCGAGGAGTCGCAGCGGTCCTGACGGGATTTGAACCCGCGGCCTCCACCTTGACAGGGTGGCGAGCACTCCAAACTGCTCCACAGGACCAGAGGTGATGCATTGCGCGAGAGCCAGTCTCGCACACGGTGGTGCGTGCCCCCAACGGGATTCGAACCCGTGCTACCGCCTTGAAAGGGCGGCGTCCTGGGCCACTAGACGATGAGGGCTAAGGGCCCGCCTGGGCGCTTCGCAGCGCGTCGGGGACGTGAGAAGCATATGGGATGCGAGGACCTATCGCCAAAACGGTTTACGAGGCGGGGGACGGCAGGCCCGTCGGCGGCGGTGTCCGGGGCGCGTCCGGACCCTGCGGCGGAGGCGCCTTGGCCAGGTGGCGGCTGACCTCGGCCGTCGTGAGGCCCAGTCCGCCGAGGGTGATCTCGTCCCAGGCCTGGAGGGTCCGCGTGTCGCGGTCCAGGTAGAGCACGGAGGCCCGGACCTTCTCCGGTTCCTCGCGCTCGACCGCCCGCAGCCCGCCGCCGCCCGTGGAGCCCTCGATCTTGAGACGGGTGCCGAGCGGGAGGATCTCGGTGTCCCGGCGGTGGACGTGCCCCGCCAGGACCAGCGGCACCTCCCCGTCGGCCTCGCGGGCGGCGACGGGGTTGTGGGCGACCGCGATGTCGACCAGGGTGCCGGCCGCGCTCTGGTCGCGCAGGGACGAGGCCAGCCGGATGCCGGCCATCCGTTCGGCGGGATCGCCCGCGGGGACCGTCGAGCGGTCCGGGGTGAACTGGGGGTCGCCGGTGCCCGCCACCCGCAGGCCGCCCACGGTCACCGCCCGGCCCTCGTCGAGGACGTGCACGTTCTTCAGGCGCTGGAGATAGCGCTGGGTCACCAGCGAGTCGTGGTTGCCGCGCACCCAGACGTAGGGCGCCCCGAGGTCCGGGATCGGGTCGAGGAAGGTGTTCTCCGCGGCCGTGCCGTGGTCCATGGTGTCGCCGGAGTCGATGATCACGTCGATGTCGTACTGCTCCACGAGCGAGCCGACGATGTGCCACGACGCCGGGTTGAGGTGGATGTCGGAGACGTGGAGCACGCGCATGGTGCCCGGGTCCGGCTGGTAGACCGGCAGCGTGGAGGTCGCCTCGTACAGCTTGGTGACGTTGGTGACGAGGCGTGCCAACTCCTTCTGGTAGACGTCGAATTCGGTGACGATCGAGCGCGCGTTGCCGACGACCGAGGGGGCGCTGCTCAGCAGACCCGAGAACTTGGGCTCCAGGACCGATTTCGGGTTCCAGGTGGCCCATGCGCTCACTCCGGAGGCGGCCAGCAGGGCGAGGGCCAGGCCGCCCGCCGCGAGGGCGCGGCGCGGGCGGCGGTAGACGGCGAGGCCGAGGGCCGTGGCGCCGGAGACCACGGCGACGCAGGAGCGCAGGGCGAGCTCGCGTGTGCCGTCCGTGACGTCCTGGCCGATCTCCTCCTGGAGGCCGGCGAGACGCTCGGGATGCTGGACGAGCGCCTGTGAGCGGACGGGGTCGAGCCGGTCGATGTCGACGTCGAGCCGGATCGGCGCGGTGTGCGAGTCGAGTTCGAGGGCGCCGAGCGGGGAGACGTTGATCTTCGTGCCGCCGGAGAGGGACGGACGGAGCGCCATGTTCGTGTCCACGGGACCCACCGGGGTGCGGACGGCCCCCACGATCAGCAGCCCCAGCCACGCCCCCAGCAGGACGACGGCCAGCAGGCCGAAGGCGCGGCCGTACGGGTGAGGGCTGTGGACCAGGGTGCTGACGGGGCTCGTGCGGTGGGATCGGTAGTGGCGTTTGAGGCGGACGAGGCCGGCATGGAGGAGTTCGTGGGCGCGGGCCATTGGTCGCGTATGCCCGCGTCCCCGCCGGGCTATGCCCGCCGGTGGGGGCGCGTGTGCGTGACAATGGCCGGGTGCTGGAGATGACGCGCGAGGAGTTCGAGGAACTGGTCGCCGAGGCGCTGGACAGGATCCCGCCCGAGCTGACACGCCTGATGGACAACGTCGCCGTGTTCGTCGAGGACGAACCCGACCCGTCCGACCCCGAGCTGCTCGGGCTCTACGAGGGGACTCCGCTCACGGACCGCGGGGAGTGGTACGCGGGCGTGCTGCCGGACCGGATCACGATCTACCGGGGGCCGACGCTCCGGATGTGCGAGTCGCGCGAGGACGTGGTCGAGGAGACCGAGATCACGGTCGTCCACGAGATCGCGCACCACTTCGGGATCGACGACGAGCGGCTGCACGCGCTGGGTTACGGATGAGGCGGCCGGGAGCCGTGCGCCGGACGGGGGAGACGGCGGTGTTCGTGCCGTGGATCGGGGAACGCCCGGTGGTCGTGCCGCGGGCCGGGGACCGCCCGGTCGTCGTGCCGTGGGCGGCCCGGGGGCCGGCGGCCGTGGCACGGGCGACGCGGCGACCGCGGGCGTGGCCGGGGGCGGCGGATCCGAGGAGGTCGCGGCGCCGATGAGTTCGCACCCCTACCCCCCTTCGCACGGCCCCCGTGCGGAGGCGATCGACCCGGACGTCGACCTCCATGTGCCGGCCCAGCGCCTCGAGGTCGAGGGGCCCCGGAAGGGGAAGGTCCTCGCGGTGATCGCGGTCGGCGGGGCGGTCGGGGCGTCCGCGCGGTACGGGGTTTCGCTGCTGTGGCCCTCCGTCTGGGCGACGTTCGCCGTCAACGTGTTCGGCTGTCTGCTCATCGGCGTGCTGATGGTGCTGGTGAGCGAGCGCGGCGTCGTCACGCGCCCGCTCGTGCGGCCGTTCGTCGGCGTCGGGGTGCTGGGCGGGTTCACCACCTTCTCGACGTACGCACTCGACTTCGCCCGGCTGCTGGAGCGTCACCGGGCGGGAACCGCGCTGCTGTACGCCGTCGCGACGCTCGCCGGGGCCGTGGCGGCGGTGTGGCTGGGGGCGTCGGTGACCCGCCGGCTGGTGGACCGGCGGGAGGCGGGCCCGTGAACTGGGTGCTGGTCGTCGTGGGCGCGATGGTGGGCGCTCCGCTGCGCTATCTGATGGATCGTGAGGTCCAGCTGCGGCACGACTCGGTCTTCCCGTGGGGCACGTTCGTGGTGAACGCGTCCGGCAGTTTCGTCCTGGGCCTGCTGGCGGGTGCCTCGGTCGCGTCGGGCACCTACGCGTTGCTCGGCACGGGACTGTGCGGCGCCCTGACGACGTACTCGACCTTCTCCTACGAGACGCTGCGGCTGGCCGAGCGGGGCTGGCTGTTCCTGGCGCTGGCGAATGTGGCGGGGTCCGTGCTGGTGGGACTGGGGGCGGTGATCCTCGGGGCGGATCTGGCGGGGGGCCTGGGGCGCTAGCCGTCCGGTCCGGGCGGTCGCGCGGGGGCGTGTCCCTTGCGGGGCTCGGGGAGTTGGGCAGGGAAACCGCGTCCTGTGCCCCGGAGGTGCCACCGTGCGCCAGTTGTCCGCCCCCGGCCGTTGTGCCGTCTGGTTCGCCGCCGCACTGGCCGTCGTGGCCTCCGCCGGCTGTGTGAGCGTGGGTGACGACGCCGACGGGCCGTCGCCGTCGAAGTCTCCCCAGCGGCGCGGCGCGGCGGCCGAACCGGACGGCGGCGGGGGCGCTCCCGGCGGTTCCGGGGGCACGGGCCGTACGGGCATGGGCGGTACGGGGCCCTCCGGCGGCGCCGGAGCCAGGAGCGGCGGCGCGGACGTGTCGGCGAGCCCGGGGGTGTCCGCGGTGCCGCCGGCCTCGCCCCCCAGGGCGGCGGGCGGTCCGCATCAGCCGTCCCCCCAGAGGCCGACACCACCGCAGGGCGAGCCGACGCCGCCCGCCGAGCCCACGCCCCCGGCCGAGACGACGCCGCCCGCCGAGCCGACGCCGTCGAATCCCGATCCCGGACCCACCGGGGAGCCGACCGATCCGCCCACGGAGTCACCGGCCGCGGAGACCCAGATGGGCGCGATGCGGGAGGCCGTCGACGCGCAGGAGGAGGAGTTCGACGCGGAGCCGGAGGCGTCACCGCAGATGGCGCCCGTGTGACGGTGTGCTCGTGGAACGGCGGTGAGGTGGCGGGTTCGTCGGGGCACGCGGGTGACGTGGTCGGTGGTCCTCAAGCCTGGGTGCTGACGTGGTCCCCGCCCCTCGGCCTCCGGTGGGTGACGGGATCGGTCCGCCGGGGTGGGGTGCCGGTGGAGCGCCGGCGGTCGGCCGGGTCCCCGGGGGTGTGACGAGCGACGCACCGAAGCGGTTTGCCTTGAGCGGGGGGAGGTGCGTATGGTGGTAGATCGTTTGATCCCATTTGCCCGGCGCCACCACCGAAGCGCGCCGCGTGTGGCGCGTACTCTCCCTTGCCGTGGCTGACCGCATCGAGGCGGTCGAATTGCGAATCACGGAGTTTGGGCGCGTGCCGAGACTCCGGAAGGTTTCGCATTTCGCATGTCCATTTCCAGTTCTGACCGTGCCGTCATGCCCGAGAACGACGAGATCGTCGAGGTCGGGACCACCGACGGCGCCCACGTCACCGACGAGGCCGCGGACGCCGTCGAGACGTCCGACGCGCCCGAGGTGACCTTCGGCGACCTCGGCCTCCCCGAGGGCGTCGTCCGCAAGCTCGCCCAGAACGGTGTCACCGTCCCGTTCCCGATCCAGGCGGCGACCATCCCGGACGCCCTGGCCGGCAAGGACATCCTCGGCCGCGGCCGCACCGGCTCCGGCAAGACCCTCTCCTTCGGTCTGCCGCTGCTCGCCACCCTGGCCGGCGGCCACACCGAGAAGAAGAAGCCCCGCGGCGTCATCCTCACCCCGACCCGTGAGCTCGCCATGCAGGTCGCCGACGCGCTCCAGCCGTACGGCGACGTCCTCGGCCTGAAGATGAAGGTCGTCTGCGGCGGTACGTCCATGGGCAACCAGATCTACGCCCTGGAGCGCGGTGTCGACATCCTCGTCGCCACCCCGGGCCGGCTGCGGGACATCATCAACCGCGGCGCCTGCTCGCTCGAGTCCGTTCAGATCGCGGTCCTCGACGAGGCCGACCAGATGGCCGACCTGGGCTTCCTGCCCGAGGTCACCGAGCTGCTCGACCAGATCCCCGGGGGCGGCCAGCGCCTGCTGTTCTCCGCGACGCTGGAGAACGAGATCGACAGCCTCGTCAAGCGCTACCTGGTCGACCCGGTGACGCACGAGGTCGACCCGTCCGCGGGTGCCGTCACGACCATGACCCACCACGTCCTCGTCGTGAAGCCGAAGGACAAGGCCCCGGTCACGGCCGCCATCGCCGCCCGCAAGGGCCGCACCATCATCTTCGTCCGCACCCAGCTGGGCGCGGACCGCGTCGCCGAGCAGCTCGTCGACGCCGGTGTGCGCGCCGACGCGCTGCACGGCGGCATGACGCAGGGCGCCCGTACGCGCACGCTCGCCGACTTCAAGGACGGCTACGTGAACGTGCTGGTCGCGACCGACGTCGCCGCCCGCGGCATCCACGTCGACGGCATCGACCTGGTCCTCAACGTGGACCCGGCCGGTGACCACAAGGACTACCTGCACCGCTCGGGCCGCACCGCCCGCGCCGGACAGTCCGGCACGGTCGTCTCGCTGGCGCTGCCGCACCAGCGCCGCCAGATCTTCCGGCTGATGGAGGACGCGGGCGTCGACGCCTCGCGCCACATCGTCGGCGGGGCCGGCGCGTTCGACCCGGAGGTCGCCGAGATCACCGGCGCCCGTTCGCTGACCGAGGTCCAGGCGGACTCCGCGAGCAACGCCGCGAAGCAGGCCGAGCGCGAGGTCGACCAGCTCAGCAAGCAGCTGGAGCGCCTGCAGCGCCGTGCCGTCGAGCTGCGCGAGGAGGCGGACCGCCTCGTCGCCCGTGCGGCGCGCGAGCGGGGCGAGGACCCGGAGGCCGCGGTCGCCGAGGCCGCGCAGGCGGCGGAGGCCGAGGCTGCCGCCGAGGTCTCCGTCCCGGAGCAGCCGGTGCGTGAGGTCCGCGAGGAGCGTCCGGTCCGCGAGTTCCGCGAGCGCCGCGACGACCGTCGTGACGAGCGGGGCAACTTCGAGCGCCGTGACCGTCGTGACAACGACCGTGGCTTCGAGCGCCGTGACGACCGTGGTGGTTTCCGTCGGGACAACGACCGTCGTGACGACCGTGGCGGCCGTTCCTTCGAGCGCCGTGACAACGACCGTCCGTTCAGCCGCGAGCGTCGGGACAGCGACCGTCCGTTCAACCGTGACCGCCGTGACGACCGTGGTGGTTTCCGCCGGGACAACGACCGTCGTGACGACCGTGGCGGCCGTTCCTTCGAGCGCCGTGACAACGACCGTCCGTTCAACCGCGACCGCCGTGACGACCGTCCCTCGGGCGGCGGCTTCCGCCGCGACAACGACCGTCGTGACGACCGTGGCGGCCGTTCCTTCGAGCGCCGCGACCACCGCGCCGGCAGCGACCGTCCGTTCAACCGTGACCGCCGTGACGACCGTCCCTCGGGCGGCGGCTTCCGCTCCGGCCACGACCGCCCGTTCGGCCGCCGTGACGACCACCGCGGCGGCTCGAACTCCGGCTCCTTCGGGGGCGGCCGTCGTGACGACAAGCCGCGCTGGAAGCGCAACGGCTGAACCCGCGTAGAACGCTGAGCAGGGCCCGTACCCCGATGAGGGGTACGGGCCCTGACGCGTTGTCGGCGGACGCTGTTACGATCCGTCCACCTCGCAGTGGGGGGCACTGGAGGCGGGGCCGGGGGGCTCATGTTCATCCGACGCGTGCTCGGCATGCCGTAGGCCGTGACCTGGGTGAACGCCATCCCGCAGGTCCCGATCCGTCCGATCGAGAGTGCGGAGTTCCGTGTACGGCAAGAGACCCTTGCGTGTCATCGCCGCTGCCGCTGTGCTGGCGGCCGCGGCCGCCACAGGCCCGGCGGCGTCCACCGCCCAGGCGGCACCCACCGCAGAGGTGGTGATCCCGGCCGCGACGAGCGACCTGCCCGTGCGCAGCACACTGCTCAACACCGGGCCGCACGGCCATCTGCGCCACGAGGCGGGGCGCGGCACCGTCTGGCGCGCCTACGGCGCCGCCACCGACGTCCAGCTCGACAGCGTCGAGAGCCACGCGGGGGACGACTTCCAGCGGGGTACGGGCTCGGACGTCGTCGCCCGCCTCCTGGAGTCGCCGCGGCGGGTCGAGCTGCGGGACATGGTCGCCGGCGGAACCGTCACCGTGCCGGTGCCCGCCGATCACAGCTATGTGGGGGCCTTCGGCCGGCACGTGCTGACCCGCGACTCGCTCGGCGACGGCATGCGCTTCCATGTGCTCGACATGGAGACGGGGCAGCTGCGCGACCGGCTCGTCGAGGGTGTGCCCGCGGGGATCCACTCCTACGCCGTCCTCCCGGGCCTGGGTGACGCCGGCGGTCTGGTCATGGCCCTGCCCGGTGCCGGGAACGTGTGGCTGGACGTGACCCTGGGCCGTGTCGTACCGATCGGGAACGACGAGGAACTGGCTACCAGGCGATTCGCCCTGACTCCGGACCGGCTGCTGATCTGGTCGGGCGGCCAGGTGTCGGTGTACGCGCGCGGCGACCTCGACACACCGGAGCGGACCGTCCCGCTCCCCGAGGGCGACGCGCGGCTGCTGGGCATGGTGGGCGGCGAGCTCGTCGTGGCCCGGCACGATCCCGCCCTCGGACAACCCGACGAGTACCTGCCGGTGTGGCGGGTCGAGGCGCGTCCACTGGACGGCGGCGCCGTGCGCACACTGCTGGCCAGGTCGAGCGGCAGGGCGACGTTCACCCCGGACGGCGGGCTGCTGGTGCACGGTGGGGCGAGCATGTCCGAGTGGGGCGTGCAGGCGCTCCGGGCCGACGCGGCGGGGCGGGCCACCGTGTCCCGGGAGATCCCCGTCCAGGTGAAGGCCGTGGCGAACACGGTCCATCAGCTGTCGTTCCGGCAGGGCCGGCTGACGAGCGTGGAGGCGAGCGCGGCGGCCGGTCTCACCGGCCTCCACACGCGGACCGTCGAGCAGTCCGGCGGCGTACCCGCCGCCGGCGAGCGGAAGGACCGCGGCTGGGTGCCCGAGCAGCCCGTCGCCTGTTTCCAGAGTTACTGCCCCACCTTCGTGGAGACGGGGGACGGGCGCGTCGCGTACGGCGGGAGGACCCCCGTCTGGGGCGAGCCCGTCGTACCGCTGCACCGGCTGGCCGAAGGAAACCGGCTTCCGGCCACCAGGATCGACACCGGCACGGGCTATGCGGGCTTCGTGGGTGCCTGGGGCCGCTGGGCCGTGGTCCGCGCGAGCACGGCGGACGGCTCGGGGAGCACGCGGGTCGTCGACCTCGACACCGGCAAGGTGGTGAGGACGCTGCCGGTGCACGGGCTGTCCCTGTCGGGCACGACCCTCTGGACCACCGAGGGCAGCTCGGCCGTCGGGTACGACATCAGGACTGGGGGGGAGACCCAGTCGGCCTACCTCCCCGGCTGCATGCTCGACGGGGCCACGGCGATCGGCCGCTGGCTGCTCTGGAACTGCGCCGGCTCGCGAAACGACGAGGGCATCTTCGACCTCCAGACGCGCACCATCACCCCGCTGGGAATCGGCTACGGGGCGGGCGCGCAGCTCGGCGACGGGTTCGTCGTCTACCCGGCGGGCGGTTCGCTGAAGCTGAAGGACCTCCGGGACGGCGGCACGGTGCGGACCCTCACCGACGACCGGGTGTCCTACCAGCCGTGGGCCGTCGACCCGGCGACCGGCGCGGTGGCCTGGACGGACACCAGGAACGCCGTCCACCTGGTGGGCAGCGGCGTGGCACCGTCCGCGTCCGCCGTGCTGGATTCCGACGTCCCGGTGGCACAGGCGGTCAACGGCGGAGCCGCGCCCTGGCGGCCCCGCTGGTGGCTGTCCACGCCGACGGCCTCGTGGAAGCTGACCGTCAGGAGCGCGACGAGCGGCACGGCGGTGCGCACGCTGAGCGGCGGGACGGCGCGAGGTCTGGTGGCGGCCGCCTGGGACGCCAAGGACGACTCCGGCCGTCTGGTCGTCAGCGGCGCCTACACATGGACGCTGACGGCCGAGGCCGCTGACGGCCGGGCCGCAGCCACGGCGTCCGGCACGGTGACCCTGACCGGTGCGGGTGCGGTGCGCCGTGACCATGCGGGGCTCTCCGGTCCTGACGGTGTGGGGGACCTGGTGTCGTTGAGTTCGTCGGGCGCCATCGCCTTCCGGCACGGCAACGGGACGGGCGGGCTCGCGGGGGCGACGACGGGCTCCGGTTGGTCGACGTCGGCCGTGGTGGTTCCGTTCGGTGATCTGAACGGTGACCGGTGCAACGACGTGCTGGTGCGGCTGGGTGGTGAGTTGCGTGCGTACCGTCCGGGTTGCGGCAAGGCGCCGACGCCGACGACCGCGTACACGTCCCTGGGCGCGGTGTGGGCGCAGTTCAACGTGCTGACGTCGCCGGGGGACCTGACCGGTGACGGGCGCCCGGATCTGGTGGCGCGGCAGGCGTCGACCGGGGACATGTACCTCTACGCCGACAACGGCGCCGGCGGTCTGAAGGCCCGCGGGAAGATCGGTACGAACTGGAAGCTGTACCGGGCGATCTTCGGCGCGGGGGATCTGAACGGCGACGGCATCGGCGAGCTGCTGGCGGTGGACGGGGCGAACTCGCTGTGGCGGTACGACGGGACGGCGGCGGGCACCGTGAAGCCGCGGGTGCTGGTGTTCGGCAACAAGTGGGCCTCCGGCCGCAATGCGTTCGTCGGTGTGGGTGATCTGAACAAGGACGGCAAGGCGGACCTGCTCTCGCGGAACGCGGCCGGGGACCTGCTGCGCAACAGCGGGAACGGCGCCGGTTCGTTCGGTTCGACCGTGAAGATCGGGACGGGCTGGCAGGGCTACAAGGGCCTCTTCTGAGCCCTGCTCGGAGGTCCTTGTCCCCGGCCCGTGTCCCCTGGTGGGACGCGGGCCGGAGCCCTCGACGAAGCGCCCCCGCGTGCCGTGTCACGGCGGACGGCCCGTCCCTCATGTCCCCAACGGACCGTCGTCACGTCGGGGGACTTCGACCACGACGGCCGCCAGGACGTCATCGGGGGGACCGCGGCGGGCGCGGCCCCCCTGTACCACGTGAACACCCAGGGCGGGTCCGCCCCTTCGAAGCTGATCACGTCGAAGTGCTGGAAGACTCGTGGGGATCATTCACCGGCGCACAACCCAGGGGGAGTTCCGCGGGTCATAGCTTCCGAGGCGACGATGGGACGTCGCGTCCACCAGGGGGCTGACATGATCACCCGCACGCTCGGACACTCCTCTCTCGTGATCGGGACCGCCGTCGCGCTGGCCGCCGGCGGTCTCGCTCTCTCCCCGGCCAGGGCGGCCTCCCCGCCCGCCTCCCCGCCCGCCGCGCCGCTCGCAGCGGACGACGAGATCGTGATCACGCTCGGCACCCGCGGGGACCGTCCGGCACGGCCGGAGACCCTCGCCCTGGGCGGCGGGCGCCTCAGCGTCACGGCCTGGGTCGATCCGGAGCAGTGGCGGGGACTGTACGAGTACGACCTCCCGGCCACCGGAACCCCCACGCCCGGCCCTCGCCGGCTGGCCGACCCCGCCTTCTGGGTGCAGTGGCCCTGCCACGGCTCGACCGAGGAGCTCTGCGACGCCTTCGAATCCCGGCTGTGGGCGCTCGGCGACGGCCGCGTCGGCTACAACACCCCGCTCGGGGGCCAGGAAGCGGCCGGCGGGCAGGTGCCGCGGAGCCAGACGTCGCTCGGCTGGTTCGAGTCGCCCGACCTGGTCGTCGGCGCGGCGGGGCCGTACGTCGTCGTGAACAACACCCGACGGGCACAGCAGTTCATCGGCTCCTTCGACAAGGCGGACCGCGACCCGGCCGGCGACGGCCTCGTCCACAGCCGCTCCATCACCGCGTCCGCCGTGTGGGGCGACAAGCTGTGGAAGCCGGGGACCCGCGTCGGCACGGTCAACTCGTACGACCTGCGCACCAAGGCCAACTCGCCCGATCTCGACCTCGGTTCCGGATGCCGGCCGGACGTGCTCCAGGCGGTCGGGCGCTGGCTCCACTGGCGCTGTACCGACCAGGGCAAGGCGGGGGTGTGGGACCACACCGCCCGCCGAGGCATCCCGGTGCCCGTGGCGCACCGGACCGAACTCGGCGACGGCTTCCTCGTCCGCGAGAACCCCGAGAAGACCGAACTGCGACTGCTCGACTTCCACCGCGGCGCCGGGCAGCCCACGTCCGAGCGGCTGCTCACCGAGGGGCGGTACCTCTGGGACTGGACCGTCGACAAGTACGGCGGCCACGTGGCGTACACGGACGAGGGCGGGGCCGTCCGCATCAAGCCGGTGACCGTCCCGCGCTCCCCGCTCGTGCTGCTGAACGCCCGTACGGACGCGGCGCTCGACCTGGGCGAGGCGTCGGCGCGCTGGTGGGGGCACTGGCGGATGAGCCGCCCCGTGACCTCCTGGAAGCTGACGTTCACCGACGCGTACGGCAAGGTCGCGCGGGTGCTCTCCGGCACCGAGCGGGACGGCGCGGCGATCCGGGTCGGCTGGGACGGGCGCAGGGAGGACGGCCGCGCGGCGGCGGGCGGCCCGTACACCTGGACGCTCACCGCCGACGCGGGCGACGGCGCGGGCATGCGGGGCTTCGGCTCCGGTGCGATGCGGCTGACCGGTGGGTCGTCCGCGTTCCGTGACGCCGACGGCGACGGGCTCGGCGAGTACTACGCGATGACCACGGGCGGCAAGCTGTCGGCCCACCGGATCGGCGCGAGCGGGTACTGGGCCACCGGGCCCTGGCACCCGGCGACCCGGTTCGTCCCCTTCGGCGACATCGACGGCGACGGCTGCGAGGACATGCTGCTGCGCACCGTGGACGGCGGGATGTGGCGTGTCGGCGGCCGGTGCGAGGGCGTGTACTTCCCGTCCGGCCGGGGCAGCACCCATGTGCGGATCGGCACGGGCTGGAACAGCATGGACGCCTTCGCCGCGCCCGGCGACCTGACCGGCGACGGCCGCCCCGACCTGCTGTCCCGTCACAGCGCCACCGGCAAGCTCTATCTCTACCGCTCCAACGCGCGTGCCGGTCTCGACCCGGGCGTCGTCATCGGTTCGGGGTGGAAGGGCTACCGCCTGGTCGGCGCGGGCGACATCGACCGGGACGGCCACGCCGACCTGGTCGCCCGGGACCCGGGCGGCGAGCTGTGGCGCTACGGGGGCACCGGGGCCGGCACGCTGAAGCCCCGCGTCCTGGTGTTCAAGGACTGGGGCGCCGGCCGCAGCGACATCCTCGGCGTCGGCGACATCACCGGTGACGGCCTCCCGGACCTCCTCTCCCGCGACACGAACGGCAAGCTGCTGCGCAACAAGGGCGACGGCAAGGGGTCGTTCGGCGCCACGGTGACGCTGGGAACGGGCTGGCAGCACTACCGGGCGCTGTACTGAGGTGCGCTGGGCCCGGGGAGAGGGCCGGCCGACCGGGGTGCCCGGCTGCCGGCTCGCCCCGGCGCCCCGCTCCGTACCGTGCGCCCCGGCGTACACCCGCTCGGCACACCGTTCCGACCGGCGCGCACACGCCGGCCGACTCTCGGTTTCCGCCTCGGACGGGACCCCGTCCCGGCTCGGACTGCTCCCCGTTCCGCCTCGGACGGCACCCTGCGACGGATACCCGATCGGATGCCGGGCGCCGTACGGCTATGCTCGGGGATGACTCGCCGAGGGCCGTTAGCTCAATTGGCAGAGCAGCGGACTTTTAATCCGTTGGTTGTGGGTTCGAGTCCCACACGGCCTACCTCCCTGTGCCCGACCGGACGCCGTCCGGCCGGGCACTGCTCGTGCGGGGCGCGTTGGGGCTCCGCGCCCGGGCCCGGCGCCGAACGGCGCCGGGCACGGCCGCCTGTGAGGCACCGTCAGCGCTGCCGCCCCCGGTCCGCTGCCCCCGGCTTCGCCCCGGTCTCGTGGCCCGTGCCCGCCGGACGGCGCCGCGTACGGCGCACCGCTCCCCCTCGCTCCCGGGACGTGCGCGCGCCCGGCCGGACCGGCCGGGCGCCTCCGCGGACCGTCGTATGCGGTGATCGGCGGTGCCGGGCGTGCGGGCTGGTCCCCGGAGGGGGAAAACTGGAGGTATGGCTAGCAAGGCACGCCTCGAGGGCGGGCCGGACGATCTGCAAGGGCAGGTCGTGCCGATCACCCCTCCGGGGCAGGAGCTGAAGATTCCGCATCGCGGCGGCTACGAGCACTTCAAGGCCACGACCCGCCACGAGGACGCCCCCGAGGGGCGGCTGACCGTCTACGAGTGGTGGGAGCGCACCGAAATCGCGGAGTAACCACAGGTCAGAGGGCCGGGAAGGACCGGGGCGGGCGGGTTTGGCGCGCCGGGCGGGTGGCTGTCGCGCCGCTTCGCCCGCTCGCGGTGCCACCGTGATCGCGGAAAATGGATTTGATCTTGCTCCGCATGGCGTAAGGTGGTGTTCACCGACGCGGGGTGGAGCAGCTCGGTAGCTCGCTGGGCTCATAACCCAGAGGTCGCAGGTTCAAATCCTGTCCCCGCTACTGAAGGCCGAGGGCCCGGGACCACATGGTCCCGGGCCCTCGGTGCATTCGGGCCGCTGCGCTTTCCGATCGGGCCCCGCGCCCTCGCCCCCCGGCCCCCTCTCCCGCCCGTCCGGGAGCCGGCCTTCTCCTGACTTCCGGATCCGGCCCTTGACCTTTACGCAACGTCAAGATCTAGCGTTTCCGGCATGGAGTGGTCCATCCAGGAAATCGCCAGGAAGGCGGGCACGACGAGCCGCACGCTTCGCCACTACGGGGAGCTCGGCCTGCTCGTACCGAGCCGGGTCGGCAGCAACGGCTACCGCTACTACGACCAGGAAGCCCTCGTCCGGCTGCAGCGCATCCTGCTGCTGCGGGAGCTGGGCCTCGGTCTGCCCGCCATCGCGCAGGCCCTGGAGGGCCAGCGGGACACGGCCGCCGCACTGCGCACGCATCTTCGGCTGCTGGAGCAGGAGCGGGAGCGCATCGGGCGGCAGATCGCCTCGGTGCGGACCACTCTCGACCGGACCGAGAAAGGGGAGGAACTGATGGCGGAAGAGGTCTTCGACGGCTTCGACCACACCCGGTACGAGGAGGAGGTGACCGAGTGGTGGGGCCGTGAGGCGTACGAGAAGGGCGACCGCTGGTGGCGCTCGCTGAGCGCGCAGGAGAAGCGGGACTTCCAGGACCGCCAGGTCGCGATCGCCCGTGACTTCGGGCAGGCTCTCAAGGACGGCCTCGCCCCGGACGGCGACGAGGCCCAGGACATCGCACGGCGGCACTGCGAGTGGCTGTCGGAGACGGTCACCCCGACCAGGTCGTACGTGATCGGGCTGGGTGAGATGTACGTCGCCGACGCGCGGTTCACGGCCAACTACGACCGGCACGGCGAGGGCACCGCGGTCTTCGTGAGGGACGCGATGAAGGTCTACGCGGAGCGCCACCTCGGTGACGACCGGTAGCCGCGCCCCGCACCGGACCGGTGGCACGGGCGGCGAGGACCCGCGAGGTCGCAGGTCCACGGCAGTCCGGCGAAGGTCGGCCGCGCTCCGCGGCACGGTCACCGGGAGGGCCCCCTGGTGACCCTCACGCGGGGGGTGGCGGTGCCCGCGCGGCTGGGCCGGTTGGCCGATGGCGAGTCGTGGCGCGGCGCCGCTGCGGCCAGCCTGAATGGGGCGCGGTACCGTCCGCGGCCCTGGACGGACCCGGCAGGAGACCACTGGTGCGGCATCGGGAGCGCGGCAAGGGACAGCGGCAGAACGGTGGCCGCCGCTTCGTCGCGGTCCTCCCGTGGCTGCTGATCGTGGGCGGGGTCTTCTACGACCTGGGAACGCCCGACACCTTCACTGCCGCGCCCCTCTTCACCGCCGCGCCGCTGGTCGCCGCCCCGTTCTTCGCGATGCTCTACACGCTGGCCACCGGCGTCGCCGCCTGCGCCGCGGTGACCGGCCTCCACGTCTACAGCGACCGACTCCAGAGGATCCCGGCCGTCACCGAGCTGCTGACCGTGTTCACGGTCTCCGTGCTGGCCCTCTTCATCAACCAGATCGTGCGCCGCAGCGGTGAGCGCCTGGCGTCGGCCCGGGTCGTCGCGGAGGCGGCGCAGCGGGCCGTGCTGCCCACGCCGGACGACCGGATCGACGGCCTCCAGGTCGCGGCCCGGTACGAGGCGGCCGAGCAGGACGCGTTCATCGGCGGGGACCTCTACGCCGTCCAGAGGACGCCGTACGGGGTGCGGCTGATTGTGGGGGACGTGCGGGGGAAGGGCCTGGGCGCGGTCGCGACGGTGGCCGTCGTGCTGGGTGCGTTCCGTGAGGCCGCCGAACAGGAGGACTCGCTGGCGGGGGTGGCGCAGCGGCTGGAGCGGGCGCTGGCACGGGAGGGTGCGCGGGACTCCGGGTTCGACGCCGTCGAGGGCTTCACCACCGCCGTGCTCGCCGAGATCCCGCACGCCGGCGGGGAGATCAGGATCGTGAACCGGGGGCATCCGCCACCCCTGCTGCTCGGGGCGGACGGCGCGCTGCTCGTGCTGGATCCGCCCGAGCGCGCGCTGCCCCTGGGGATGGGCCTGGGGACTTGGCCGGACCAGCCGTCCCAGACGCCCTACCCGCCCGGCGGCACGCTGCTCCTGTACACCGACGGCCTGTCCGAGGCGCGGGACGCGCACGGGGTCATGTACGACCCGCGCCGGCGGCTCCGAGGCCGGGTCTTCTCCGGTCCGGAGGAACTGCTGGACGCGGTCGTCGCCGATGTGCGGCGGCACACGGGAGGCGCGGCGACGGACGACATGGCGCTGCTCGCGGTCACCCGGGAGGGGGAGCGGCAGCCGCTGCGGCGCCGGACGATGCCCGTCCTCCCCTGAGGGACGGGTCGTTGCCGATGCGGCGCACGAGGCGCCGGGGCCGCCTGAGCGGCGTGATGCCACGGAGCGTAACCGAAAGGAAGCCCTCCGCATAACATTTGATGAACCGTCAGAAGTGCAACCTCGAACGAGGGGCGATCAACTTGCCCGATTCGGCCCTGTTGTTGCAGATAAGTTCTGGCCAACGTCCTTAACGATCAGTCGGAACAGCTTGGAATCCGGCCTCGGTCTCTATTAACGTTCGATAACGCAGCGCGGTCGTCCCAGTCGTCGCCAGAGACGGCACCGTGCGCACGCGCCGAATCCCGCAAGGGAACCGGGGAACCACCAATTGGGGTGAATCGGGCACTTCGTGGTGCCCGTAGGAGACCTTCCTGCTCCGAACCCGTCAGCTAACCCGGTAGGCGAGAAGGAAGGAAAGGAGAACGCCTCCGTGGCGTCCAACGAGCCTGCCCTCCAGGAGCCCCCCACTGCGCAGTGGGTCCCCAGCGACCAGTGGGCTCCCGCCCCCGGGGCGGAGGAGTGGAACCCGACCGAGGAATCGGTCCGTCCCGTCCGTGGCAGGCACCGCGTCGTCAAGCAGCGCAACGCGCTCGCACGGAGCTCCACCGTTCTCGGTGTGGGCGTCATCGCCGCGGTCGGCGCGGGCGGCATGGCCACCGCCCAGGACAAGCCCGCGGTCTCCATCTCCCTTCCCGACGTCATCGCGGACAAACTCCCCGACCCCGAATCGCTGCCCGGTGTGGGCTCCTTGATGTCGGACGAGTCCGGCGACGAGGCAGTCGCGGACGGGCCCCTCACCACGGCCGACACCGCGGCCCAGGGTGGCGACGCGGGCGAGGCCCTGCGCGCCCGGATCCTCCAGCAGGCCGAGCAGCAGCAGGCCCAGGCCGAGGCCGAGGCGCAGGCGGCCGCCGAGCAGGCCGCCGCGGAGCAGGCAGCCGCCGAGGCGAAGCAGCAGAAGACCGAGGCGGCCCAGGCCGCCGAAGCGGCCGCGGAGGCCGAGCGCAAGGCAGCCGAGGAGGCCGCGCGCAAGGCGGAGGCCGAGCGTCTCGCCAAGCTCGCCGCGAGCTACTCCCTGCCGACCTCGTCGTACACGCTCACCTCCACCTACGGGCAGGCCGGATCCATGTGGTCCTCCGGCTACCACACGGGTCTCGACTTCGCCGCGCCGACGGGCACTCCGGTCAAGGCCGTGCACGGCGGCACGATCAAGTCGGCCGGCTGGTCCGGTTCGTACGGCTACCGCATCGTGCTGGAGCTCGAGGACGGCACCGAGGTCTGGTACTGCCACCTGTCGTCGATGACCGTCGGTGTGGGGCAGAAGGTCTCCACCTCCGAGACCATCGGCCGGGTCGGCGCCACCGGCAACGTCACCGGCCCGCATCTGCACCTCGAGGTCCACACCTCGGGCGGCGCCGGCATCGACCCCGCCGCGTGGCTGCGCGACAAGGGCCTCTCCGTCTGACCCACCCGCATGGAGCCTCCTGCTCCGGCCCCTTCGTACGGAGCCTCGCGCTCCGCCCACCGACGGCCCGGCACACGTCCCCACGACGCCCGGGCCGTCGGTTGTCCCGTGCCCGGAGTCGCGGAGTCCCGGAAGTCTGACGGCTTGGCGGCCGGAGCCGGAGGCCTGGCGGCCCGGAAGCCCGAAAGCGGAAGCGGGGAGGCGCGGACGCGGACAACGGGGACGACCGGAGTCCCGCGTGCACCCGCGCAGTGTTGCGTCGGCCCGTCCGTTCGGCCGGCTCCCGGTGCGGTGCGTCAGCCCCGGTACGGGTTGAAGCCGCTGTAGTCCAGGTGCGGCGGGGGCTGCCAGGCGCGGCCCGTGGCGCGGGCGGCGTACGTCAGGGCAGGGCCCGCGAGATCCCTGCGCTGCCACAGATGGTGCAGCAGTTCCTGCTCCCGGGCGACGAAGTCCGGCCCGGCCGTGCCCCGCTCGGCCCGGTGCCGGAGGAAGGCCAGGGAGGTGGCGAACACCTCGTACTCGGAGACGGCGCGCGCGGCCGCCGGGCCGTGCGTCCGGCCCGCCAGGTCGCGGGCCATCGTGCGGGCCTTCATGGAGGACAGGGCGAGCGGTTCGGCGGGGGCCAGCCAGCCGGCCGCGGCGTAGGCCGGCAGCTCCGCCGCGACCGTGCGCAGCTCACGCTGCCGGGTCCACACGGCCAGCCACGTCAGCAGGCCGAACGCGGGCACCATGAACGCCGCGTACACCGCGTAGAAGCCGAGGGGGCCGAAGATCCCCGAGCCGTTCCACAGCGCGTGCACGCCCATCGCGAGGAGCAGGCCGAGGACCGGCAGTGAGACCCTGCGGACCTTCCGGTGCCGCGCGGTGGCGGCCGCCAGCCCGAAACCGATGCCCGTGAGCACCGTGAACAGCGGGTGGGCGAACGGCGACATCACGATCCGCACGAAGAACGTCGCCGCCGTGACGGAGGCGAAGCCGGAGGTGCCGAACTCCTGGTCCTCGCCGAAGGCGTTGCCGAGATAGAGGATGTTCTCGGTGAACGCGAAGCCCGCGGCGGTGAAACCGGCGATCACGACACCGTCGACGAGGCCGGTGAAGTCCCGTCTGCGGAAGAGGAACAGCAGCAGCAACGCCGCCGCCTTGGCGGTCTCCTCCACCACGGGCGCGACGACGGTCGCACCGATCGTGTCCGCGTGCGTCGGGTCGGCCGTGGCGGTGGCTATCCACTGGGTCGCGAAGGAGTTGGCGATGATGGCCACGAGGGCGGCCGCACAGGCCCCCCAGGCGAACGCGAAGACGAGGTTCCGCCAGGGGCCCGGCTCGACCCGGTCCAGCCAGCGGAAGGCCCCCATGAGCAGCGGCACGGGCAGCACGGCGAGACCGAGGCCGACCAGGAAACCCTCGGTCCCGGTCTGTTCGCGCACCAGCGCGAGGATCACCAGGCCCGAGAGCGCCAGCAGAGTGATCAGTGCCCAGGCGCGCACGGCCTTGCTGCGCCAGAAGTCGCGACGCGGCTTGTAGCGCCAGCGGGCACGCTCCGGTACGGCGTCGAACAGCGGCCGCTCGTCGCACGCCGGAACGGCGGGGCGGGCGGCCGGATGCGGCTGCGGGGACCAGTCGGACACCACACGACCCTAACGAGCGCCACGGACAACGCGCGACGGCGTGTGGTGCCGTCGGGTGCACCGCCCTCGTCCCGTCATGCGCCCCGGCGGCGGAACAGCAGGTCGTGCACCACGTGGCCCTTGTCGAGGCCCTGGCCCTCGAAGCGGGTCAGCGGGCGGAAGGCCGGCCGGGGCGCGTAGCCGCCGTCGGCCTGGGTGTTCTCGAAGTCCGGGTGGGCGGTCAGCACCTCGAGCATCTGCTCGGCGTACGGCTCCCAGTCCGTGGCGCAGTGCAGGACCGCGCCAGGCTTCAGCCGGCCCGCCGCCAGGGTGAGGAACTCGGGCTGGATCAGCCGGCGCTTGTGGTGGCGCTTCTTGGGCCAGGGGTCCGGGAAGTACACCCGCAGGCCGTCCAGCGCGGCGGGGGGCAGCATCTCGCGGAGCAGGATGATCGCGTCGCCGTTGGCCACCCGTAGGTTGCTCAGGCCCGCCCGCTCGGCCAGCCCGAGGAGATTGCCCTGGCCGGGGGTGTGGACGTCCACGGCGAGAATGCCCGTGGCCGGGTCGGCAGCGGCCATGCGCGCGGTCGCCTCGCCCATGCCGAAGCCGATCTCCAGGACGACCGGCAGTCCGCCGAACATCTCGTCCAGGTCGAGCGTGCGCAGTCCGTCGATGTCCAGCCCCCAGACCGGCCAGAGGCGCTGCAGTGCGTCGGCCTGCCCGGCCGTCACCCGGCTCCGGCGCGGCTGGAAGCTGCGGATCCGCCGCTCGTGGTGCGAACCCGCGGGGTCGGCGGCGGGGCCTCCGGGAAACCGGGGCTCGCCCTTCGGCCGGGCGGCGGTGGCGGTACGGGGGGCGCCCCCGCGCGGACCCTCGGTGGTGACGTTCTCGAACTCAGACACAATGACCCGATTGTACGGCGGCGGGTACGAGCGGGGGGCGGCCCGCGTCACACCGGGCGGGGTACGGGCGGGGCGGCCGCGTCACTCCTCGGCGGGCGCCGTTCGGGGACGCCCGTGTCACACCTGGGCGGGTACGGGCGGGGGCGGCCCGCGTCATGCCTGGGCGGGCACCCGGCCCAGGACGGCCGCCTCACGCCTCCGCGAGGTGGGCGAGGACCCGTCTCGCCACTTCCCGGCCGATCGGCAGCGAGGCGGTCGCCGCCGGGGACGGGGCGTTCAGGACGTGGACCGCACGGGGCGACTCCTTGATCATGAAGTCGTCCACCAGGGTGCCGTCCCGGAGGACCGCCTGGGCCCGGACTCCCGCGGCCACCGGCCGCAGATCGTCCTCCGTGACGGCCGGCAGGAGCCGCCGCACGGCCGCCGTGAAGGCGTGCTTGGAGAAGGAGCGGTGGAGCTCGCCGGCGCCGTAGCGCCAGTGGCGCCGGGCGATCCGCCAGGAACCGGGCCAGGTCAGCGTGCCCGCCAGCTCGCCCGGACGGACCGTGGACCAGCCGTAGCCCTCGCGGGCCAGCGCCGGGACCGCGTTCGGCCCCACATGGACGGCGCCCTCGACGCCGCGCGTGAGGTGGACCCCGAGGAAGGGGAAGGCGGGGTCGGGCACCGGGTACACCAGACCGCGCACCAGCTCGGGGCGGGCCAGCTCGTAGTACTCCCCACGGAAGGGGACGATCCGCATGCCGGGCCGGTCCCCGGCGAGCTCGGCCACCCGGTCGCAGTGCAGTCCTGCGCAGTTCACCAGCGTGCGGGCGCGGACGATCCGGCCGGTGGACGTACGGACCGCGACCCCCCACGGCCGCCGGTCGACGAGCCGCACCTCCTCGCCGTAGTGGATCTCCGCGCCCGAGGCGGCCGAGGCCTCCGCGAGCTGGGCGGCGACGGCCCCGAAGTCGCACACTCCGGTCGTGCCGACCCGGATCGCCGCGACACCGCCGACCTCCGGCTCGTACTCCGCGATCTGGGCGGGGCCCAGCTCACGCACCGGGATGCCGTTCTCCCTGCCGCGCTGGACGAGCGCGTGCAGCCGGGGCAGCTCCTCGCGCCCGGTGGCGACGATCAGCTTGCCGGTGACCTCGTGGGGGATGCCGTACTCGGCGCAGAACTTCACCGTCTCCGCCGCACCGCGCACGGCGAAACGTGCCTTCAGGGAGCCCGGGCGGTAGTAGATCCCGCTGTGGATCACTCCGCTGTTCCGCCCGGTCTGGTGACGGGCGGGGCCCTCCTCCTTCTCCAGGACGACCACGGAGGTGCCCGGCGCGGCACGCGTCAGGGCATAGGCCGTCGACAGTCCGATGATCCCGCCGCCGATCACCAGCACGTCGCAGTCGAATGCGGCCGCCTTCACCACACACCTTCCAGCCCGGCAGTGCCTCCCGGGAAACCGTCCCGCCCCCGATGATGCACTGGCCCACTGACAGGCGCGTTAAACCGGGTGGGACACGTGTCATGGGACGCGTACGGCTCACGCCGGAGCCATCAGCAGCGGCCGGGCCCGCTCCCTCAGCTCCGCCACCCTCGGCTCGTCCCCGTACGGCTCCAGCCGGTGCAGCAGGTCCCGTACGTACTCCGTCGTACGGGCGGAGGAGATCCGGCCCGCGACCTCCACCGCTCGGGTGCCGGCCGCGCAGGCGGCGTCCAGGTTGCCGGACTCCAGCTCGGCCACCGCGCTCACCACCAGTCGCAGGCCGTGCGAGCGGACGTACTCCTCCGTGGGCCGGGACAGTGCCTGCTCCGTGAAGCGGCGCACCTGGCGGGGCGCCTTGAGGTCCCGGTAGCACTCGGCGGCGTCCGCCGCGAACCGGTCGTACGAGTAGAACCCCAGCCAGGACGGGTCCGCGTCGCCGTCGCGGGAGCGTTCCAGCCAGCTCTCCGCGGCCTTCAGCGCGGCCCCGGCGGCGAGCGCGTCGCTCGCCTTCGCATGGGCCCGTGCCTCCACCAGCCGGAAGAAGCTCATCGTGCGGGCCGTCGCCAGGCCGCGGTTGCGCTCCACGGCCGCCTGCGCGAGGTCCACGCCCTCGTCGGCGAAGCCCCGGTAGGTCGCCTGCAGCGACATCGACGCCAGCACGTAGCCCCCCAGCGGGACGTCGGCCGCCGCGCGGGCCAGCCGCAGCGCCTGGATGTAGTAGCGCTGGGCCGCCTCCTGCTGGCCGGTGTCGAAGGCCATCCAGCCCGCCAGCCGGGTCAGCTCGGCCGTCGCTCCGAACAGGGCCCGGCCGACCTCGTCCGAGTACGAACCGAGCAGCAGCGGTGCCGCGTCGACCCGTAAGCACTCGGGGACCATCGAGGAGCGCCAGTCCCCGCCGCCGTACTTGGAGTCCCAGCGCCGGGCGTCCTCGGCGGCCTCGCGCAGCTTGGCCACATCGCTGTGGCCCACCCGCACCTGGCCGTCCTCGGGGCTCTCCGGGCCCTCGCCGCCCTCCGTGCCGCGGAGGATCCGCTCGACGGACGAGTCGGCCGGGTTGATCAGCCAGCGGGAGGCGGGAGTGGCGTACGCGCTCACCGAGAAGGAACCGGCCAGCGACTGCCAGATCCCGCCGCCGCCCGCGCGCCGGCCCGCAAGATCCAGCCGGTACAGCTCGGTTGCGGCCTTCACCGCCTCGCCCACGTCCCGCGGGAAGGCCAGCCCCACCTCCGGCGCCGGGTCGGCGTCCGCCAGCCCGATCTCGTGCAGCGGCACCGGGCGGCCCAGCTTCTGGCCGATGGCCGCCGCGATGAGATGGGGCGCGGCACCCTGCGGCACCATGCCCTTCGACACCCACCGCGCCACCGACGTCTTGTCGTAGCGGAGGGTCAGACCGCGCTGCGCCCCGAGGTCGTTCACCCGCCGGGCGAGCCCGGCGTTGCTGATTCCCGCGAGGGCGAGAACGGTGCCGAGCTTTTCGTTCGGCCCGCGTTGCTCCCTGGACATGCGCCACCCCTCGACACACAGACGGCCGCCGGGCATCGCGTCCGGCGTTCGCTCCGCCCTCCCCCCAGGGGGACAACTCCGCGGAAGCCGGACGCAAGAGCAGGTGTCCGAGCCCCCGGGAATATTCACCCCCCGAGGAGAACAGCAGTGACACACAGGGTAGTTCGCCGCATCCCGACCGTTAAGAGGCGGTGTTCCGTATGGCGAGATTGTTGTGTGTTCGGGTGGGACTCCCCTCCCGGACCGTGCTCCCGGCGTGTGGCCGTGCGCCTGTCCGTGCGCTCTCCTCCGGCTGTCGGGGGAGCGCTTCCATGAGTGCTGCGTGGGTCGGCCCATCGGCAAGGGATCCGATGGGCTGGGGGACACCGCCGCCTCAATCCCCGCGGGCGGCGGACCGGTCCGGGGGGCGAGTGCCGCCTCCCGGGCCGTGCGCATGCACCCGATTATTGCGATATGCCCCACTCTTCGTGGTCCTGAGATTGGCCGAATGCCGCCCCTTGGGCGGCGTTTCGCCTGCCGCGGCGTCGGCCGTGGCCGGTGCGCGGACGCAGGGCGGCCGGACGGCCTCATATGGCCCATGCCAGGGGCGCGTTCACTTTTCGCGCACGCGACCCGGAGCCCCTCCCGTGCGCCCTTGTCGTGGCAGCATGTCCTCATCGGGGTGTGCCGAATCGGGTGTGCCGAAAGTTGTCCACAGGCTGTGGAGGCGCGATGCGGTGGCTGGTGGGGTGGAGCAGTGTCGCCGCAAGCTTCGGTACGGCGGGAGCGGTCGGATCCCGCCCCTCCGCCTCCGGCGACGACAACCGCACCGTCCACCCCGTCGGCGCCCAACTCCTGTGGGGCGACCCCGATCCGCTCTGGGCCGTCGGCGACTGGCGCCCGGACGAGGTCCGCGTCGTCACCGCAGGACCGCCCCCCGGCTTCACCGGAGGGACCCCCACCATCCGCCTGGCGGTGCTGGGCTGTTGCGCAGCCAGCGACGAGGAGCTGCGCGTCGGCCTCTTCGCGGCGCGCGGGGGCGCACTGCGCCATCTCACCGCCTGGGCCGGCAGCTACACGGCCGTCGTCCAGGTCGGCCGCCGCGTCACCGTCACCGGTGACCTGGCAGGCGCACGCCCCGTCTTCTACACGCCCTGGGCCAACGGCACGGCCTACGCGACCGCCGCACTGCCCCTGGCCGACCTCATCGAGGCCCAGCTCGACATCGGGCACCTCGCCGCGCTCCTCGCCTGCCCAGAATCCCCGGAGGCGCTGCGCGACTCCACCCCGTATGCCGGGGTCAAGCGGATCCCGCCCGGCCACGCGCTGATCCTGCGCGAGGGATCCCGCGAGATCACCGGCTACGAACCCGTCGCCTCCCTCGCCGTCGCCGCCCCCCAACTCGCCCCGGAGAGGGCCATGGAGGCCATGCGGGACGCGCTCGTCGACGCCGTGCGCGCACGGCTCACCGCGCCCCGGCACGCGCCCGAGACCCTGCCGCCCGACCCGGGACCCGTGCCCGGCATGGGCCCGGCGGAGCGGCGCGCGGCCCGCGGCGCACCCGCACCCGGTATCGGCGCCGATCTGTCCGGAGGCAGCGCCTCCGGGACCCTCGCGCTGCTCGCCGCCGGACTGCCCGGCGCCCCGGGCACGATCCTGGGCCACGGCACCGGCGCCGGGGAGCGTCTGCTGGCCGTCACCTTCAACGACCTCGCCACCCCGCAGGGGCGAGAGGCCGAGATGGAACGGGCCAGGACGATCGCCGAGAACCCCCGGCTGCACCACGTCGTCGTCGCCGCGGGGGCCGAAGCCCTTCCCTACGCCGATCTGGACGGCCCTCTCACCGACGAGCCGGGTCCCTCGCTCGTCGAGGCCGAACGCAACCGGCGGCGCCTCGCGTCCGGCAGCGCCGACCACTTCACGGGACACGGCGCCCGGCAGGTCCTGGACGCCCACCCGGCCCGCCTGGCGGACCTGCTGCTGGACCGCAGGAGACGGCCCCTGCTCCGTCCCGTCTCCGCACTCGCCCGTGCCTCCGGCCCCGCCGCCGGCTCGCTGCTCGTGCCGCTGACGGTCTACCGGGCCGCGCGCCGGCTCGCCCGCACCCCCTATCGCACGGGCCTGGAGACGGCGGCCGCCCGCCTTCCCGAGGCCAACCGCCGGGTGCCCGCCGTCAACGGGCCCCTCGGCGCGTCCCTCGCTGCCCTCGCCTGGTCCCGGCCCGGGCCCGCTGCGCGCTGGCTCACGGGCGAGGCACTCGCCGAAGTATCGGTTCGCCTCCAGGAGGCGGCCACCCGGCCGACATCCGTGCAGCGCCCCGGCGAGGCCCGTGCCCGGGCGGCGCTCGCGCGGTACGCCGCGGACCACCGCGTCATGGAACAGGCCTCGGAAGTACGCAGTCAGCGGCTGCACGCACCCTTCCTGGACAACCAGGTCGTACGGGCCGCGCGGGACCTGCCCGAGGCGCTGCGGGTCCAGCCCGGCGCCCGCACCGCCGTCCTGCGCACGGTCCTCTCCGGCGCGGGTGTCCACGATCTGCCGCCCGGCTGGGGCGCACCGTCCCAGACCGCTTCGACCGCGGCGACACGGGCGGGCATGCGGCTGTCGCTGCCGCACCTGCTGGACCTCTTCGACACGCCGTTGCTCGCCGACGCGGGCATCGTGGAGGCGCGGGTCGTCCGCAAGGCCCTCCGGGCGGCGTCCGAGGGCGAGCCGGTCCCGCTGGACGGGCTCGCGGACCTGGTCGCCACGGAGCTCTGGCTCCGGCGGCTGCTGGCACGCCGCGGCACATGCTGGACGGGCACGGAGGCACCCCGCCGCCGAGCTGTCGCCTCGGGCGTCCCTCGCCGCCCCACGCTCCAGGCGTAGCACCGCGTGATCGCCGCGCGGGCGGCGCCGCGGGCGGCCCTGGGTGCTTGTGGCCGGGCGGGTGGCCGGTGTCCGTGGGTGGGAGGTCGGTGGCCCGGCTTGCGTGGGCGGGGCTGTGCGCGGGGTGCGCGAGGTGGGCTTGGTGCGTGCGGTGCGTGCGGTGCGTGCAGTGTGGTGCCGCGCGTCGTGCGGCGTCGTGCTGCGTGGTACGGCGCCGCACGTGGCTCATTCGCGCGTCCACGCGTCCACGCGTCCACGCGTCCACGCGTCCTCGCGTGCGCGTGTCAGCGCGGCGCGTGACGTGGCGCGTGTCGGGGAGCGCCGCGCCCTGGGGGGAGCTGTACGCAGGTGATCCGCGACCGCGCCCAGTCGGCGATCGCCGTCGCGGCGAGCGGCCGTGGGCCGTGCGGTTCGACGACCAGGCGGAGCGTCCCGAGGCCGGTGAGGTCCACGGACACGGGTGCCGCCGGATCACCGCCCCGCAGCACCGGGGACCTCCACTGCCGCGCCCCGTCCGCGTACACGGAGAAGCGCACCGATCCCAGCCCCAGCGTCATGTCGTCGACGCCGACGAGCGCGTCGTACGCGATGCACTCGCGGTTCAGGTCGATCGTCACGGACGACCGGGCGTGGACGGAGACCCCGTGCTCGTACCGGGTTCCGCCGATGGACATGCCGTGGCGCTTCCAGATCCAACTGCTCGCGCCGAGCCGTACCTCGGGGTTCGTGTGGTCGCCGGCCACCCCGTACTGGAGCTGGTTGAGCTGGTGGACGGTCGTGGGCGGGGGAGGTGTCGGCGAGGGCGCAGGCGTCTCCCCGGGCGGCCGGGGCGGCACGGGCACCGGTACCGGCGGCTTCGACGGCGCGGGCGCCGGAAGGGCCGGAGCGGGAGCCGGGACCGTCGGCGGCGCTGCGGGTGCCGGTCCACGCGGCGCCGGCGCGGATGGCGCGACGGGCGCGGGGGAGTCCGGCCGCTCCGGTGTCGGCGCCGGCGTGGCCGGAGGCGCCGGAACGACGGGCTGAGCCACGGGCGGCCGAACATGGGGCCGCGACGCCGGGCTCGGGTCCGCCGAGAGCGCCCACACCAGCCCCACGCCCACGGCGGCCGCCACCGCAGCGGCGATCCCGGCCTTCACGGGAGCGGCGAGCCCTTCCGCCACGGCCGCGCCCCCCGAGACGCCCGAGGCGCCGGAGGCCGACCCGGACCCGGCCGCGGCGCCCGCGCCACCCGCGGAGGATCCCGCCGCACCGCCCGCCGCACCGGACCCGGCCGCGGCCGCGGCGGCGCCCGCTCCCGCCGCACCGCCCGCCACGATCCCGGCGGCCTTGAGGGAGTACCCCGCCGCGAACCAGCCGATGACGGCGACCGGCAGCAGCGCGGGGATACCGGAGTTGACCTGTTCCAGCTCGCCAGCGGCCAGCCGGCACCGGACGCACGCCTCCAGATGCTTGCGCAGTCCGCGCTCGGCCCGCATCCGGAGCCCGCCCCGGGCGTAAGCGCCGAGCCGGTCGGCGTAGCGGGAGCAGTCGCCGCCCGAGGTGAGCGCGGAACTCACATGTGCCTGCAGATAGGCCTGCTTGAGCCCTTCCCGCGCCCGGCTGGCCAGGACAGCCGTGGCGTTGGCGGTGAGTCCGAACAGCGGTGCCACCGCGCTCGGCGGCTCCTCCTCGACGGTGGTGTGCCACAGCACCGCCTGCCAGCGTTCGGGCAGCGAGCGGAAGGCCTGCAGAGCCATGGACCGCTCGGCCTCGTGCATGGCGCGCACGTCCGCACCGAGTTCGAGCGTGTCCTCGCGCGGCACCTCGGTGGCGCGGGCCGCCTGGTCGGCGAAGACCGCGAAGTCCTCGACCAGTTGCTCCCGGCGGGCGGACCTCGTCCAGGAGGCGGCGACGCGGCGCACGGTGGTGAGCAGATAGGCCCGTACCGCCTGCTCCGGTCCGGCGCCTCCGCGCACCGCCTGCAGCGTCCTGGCGAACACCTCGGCCGTCAGGTCGTCCGCGGTGTGGGCGTCCCGGCAGCAGGTGCGTGCGTAGCGGCGCACGGCCTCCGCGTGCCTCCGGAAGAGTTCCTCGTACGCGCTGTCGTCGCCCCCGCGCATGCGCACGACCAGGTCGGCGTCCGAGGGCGCCGAAAGGGAGGGGGAGGCGTCAGCGGTGGGCCCCGACGAGCCGCCCTCGCGCTGCGACGGAACCCGCCCGCCGGTCTCCTCGCCGGTCCCCCCGGCGTGCGGCTCGTTGCGACCGTCACCGCTCATCGCGGAAGCCCCCAGTACCCACCCAGTGACCGAACACCGGCCAAGAGTGCCACAGGGGTTGGGTCGTCAAGCCTCCCCTTCACGGCAACCACTCGTCCGGGAGACCATCCGAATCCAAGCACGACTCATCGCCTGCACGAGAGGCCGCGGATCCTCCGCCGCGCCCGCGACTCCACGCACCTCGTGCCCGCGACTCCACGCACCTTCCGAAGCCCTCCGGAGGAGCGCGCCCGCGAGTCCGCCCGCCTTCGCCCGGCACGGGGACGGCGCCACGGGGACGGCGCACCGGCGACCGCGCACCGGCGACCGCGCACCGGAGCCCGCGCGTGAGGGACCGGCGCACGGGAGCCGACATGGCGACGCCGGCATGGCGACGCCGGGCACAGGAGCCGGTCCAGCGATCTGTGCACGGGAGCCGGCCCATCCGTGACCACGCGCGGGAGCCCCGCGTGTCAGCGACCGCGTACCTCCGGCCGGTCGCAGGAGCCGACGGCCGGAGCGCACGTCACACGGGCCGCGACCGCAGACCCTCCAGCAGGATGTCCAGCAGCCGGGCCGAGGCGGCCGCCTGCTGCGCCGCGTCCGGAAGGGACGGCGCGGCGGTGGCTATCACCAGCAGCACGTCCGCCACCGTGACGTCGCCGCGCAGTTCACCGGCTTCCCGTGCCCGGTCGACCAGCTGTCCCACGACGTCGAGCAGCTCGCCCGCGCCCGTGTCGTCCTGCTCGGCCGCGGGCACCGGACGCGGTGCGACCACCCGCAGTTCGGGCTGACCCGCGAGGCCCATCCGCTGCTGCGGCACCCGCGTCTCCTCCCGGACCGCGTCCTCGACGACCGTCGAGTCGTCGGCCACTCCCACCCGCAGGACATGCGGCGGCAGCAGCCGGCCCGCACCCGAGGCGACCGACGTGCGGAGGAAGCGGGAGAGCGCGGACCAGGGCTCCTCCTCCTGGCCGAGCGCGGTACGTGCCTGCTCCGTCAGCCGGGACGTCTCCTCCTCGGCTATCCGCCGTACCAGCACGTCCTTGCTCGGGAAGCGGCGGTAGACCGTGCCCACGCCCACCCGCGCCCGACGTGCCACGTCCTCCATCGGTGCGCCGTAGCCGAGCTCGCCGAACACCTCGCGCGCGGCCCTCAGCACGTGCTCCAGATTGCGCTGCGCGTCCACGCGCAGCGGCGCCGAACGGCTGGTCGCAGCCGCTCCCACGCGCCCGTTGCCACCGGCCTCCGTGGCGACAGCGCCCGGCCAATGCGAATCCTGAATGTGCATGAATGTTCCCCCGGAAATGATGTCGTCTCCCCCCGGAGACTCCCCGCCGTGACGCCGGGGTGAATCAGACGAGTCACCGGCCAGAACACCCCGACGAGGTACGAACATAGTTGAGTCGGGGTCAATTCAGAAGGGGCAGTTCCGTCCGGTGCGCCCCCCGATCGGAGCAAGGGCCGGAACCTTCCTGATTCCACCCCCGCCCCGGACCCCCTTCCTCCCCGCTGACCTGCGTACCTTCCCCCGTTGGGGGCGACCGCCCCGCCGAAGCGTGGCCAAAACCTCCGGTCACACAATTTGCCGGGGCTGTGGACAAACTCCGAGGAGCGTTGCGTCATGGGATGGTGAAGGCTGCATACTCCCGGGACACGACCCCCGGCACCTCGCCGCGCACGCGCATTCTCGTCGCCGGCGGGGGATACGTGGGGATGTACACCGCGATCCGTCTCCAGCAGAAGCTGAAGAGAGAGCTGGAGCGCGGCGACGTCGAGATCGTGGTCGTGTCGGCCGAGCCCTACATGACCTACCAGCCCTTCCTCCCCGAGGCGGCCGCTGGCTCCATCTCGCCCCGCCACGTGGTCGTACCGCTCCGCCGGGTCCTGTACAGATGCAAGGTCGTCAGCGGTGAGATCCGGTCCGTGGACCACGCCAAGCGCACCGCGACCTTCACCACCCTCGCCACCGAGGAGGAGGGCGCCGGCGCGATCCAGATCGGGTACGACGAACTCGTACTCGCCCCCGGCTCCGTCTCGCGCACGCTGCCCGTACCCGGACTCGCCGAGTACGCCATCGGCTTCAAGACCGTCGAGGAGGCCATCGGCCTGCGCAACCACGTCATCGAGCAGATGGACATCGCCTCCTCCACCCGTGAGCCCGCACTGCGCGACGCGGCGCTCACCTTCGTCGTCGTCGGCGGCGGCTACGCGGGCGTCGAAGCGCTCGCCGAGCTCGAGGACATGGCCCGCTACGCCACGCGCTACTACCACAACATCAAGCCGGAGGACCTGAAGTGGGTCCTCGTCGAGGCGAGCAACCGGATCCTCCCGGAGGTCGGCGAGGAGATGGGGAAGTACGCCATCCGGGAGTTGCGGGCCCGCAACATCGACGTCCGGCTCGACACCCGCCTCGACTCCTGCGAGAACCGTGTCGCCGTTCTCAGCGACGGCTCCAGGCTGCCGACCCGCACGGTCGTGTGGACCGCGGGTGTGAAGCCCGCGCCCGTCCTGGCGGCCACGGACCTGCCGCTGAACGAGCGCGGCCGCCTCAAGTGCACCGCGGAACTCACCGTCGAGGGGACCGAGCACGCCTGGTCGGCCGGCGACGCCGCCGCCGTCCCCGACGTCACCGCCGAGGAGCCCGGCACGGAGTGCGCGCCGAACGCCCAGCACGCGGTACGCCAGACGAAGGTGCTCGCCGAGAACCTCGTCGCCTCCCTGCGCGGGCAGCCCCTGCAGACCTACGCCCACAAGTACGTCGGATCCGTGGCGTCGCTGGGGCTGCACAAGGGCGTGGCGCATGTGTACGGCCGCAAGCTGAAGGGCTATCCCGCCTGGCTGATGCACCGCGCGTACCATCTCAGCCGCATGCCCACGTTCAACCGGAAGGCCCGCATCCTCGCCGAGTGGACCCTGTCCGGGCTGTTCAAGCGTGAGATCGTCTCCCTCGGGTCGCTGGAGCACCCGCGTGCCGAGTTCGAACTCGCCGCGGGCGGCGTCCCGTCCAGGCCGCTCGCCCGACGTCATGAGGACCCGCCCATGAGCGCCCGGGAGAGAAGGCGGGGCCAGGCTCCCGGTGCCCGTCCTCCCGGCGCGTCCGGGGCACCGTCCGGGGCCGCGCCCGAGGACCGGGAGAGAAAGGGCCCGGACGCTCCGGCACCCGGAACCGAGGAGGGCTGACCCCGCTGTCGGCGCGGTGGGCCACACTGGGCGTGTGACGATAGGTGGACGTACGGCCAGCGCAGAGTGATGTCGGGCGCCCGGCCGCCCGCTCCGTCCCATCGCCCCCGAGACCAGCAGACTTGGCCGCTCCGTGAGGAGCGGCCCCCGAACCGGAACCGGACCCGCCCCGGGCACGGTCAGAGACACGGGCGCAACCGCGCACGACCACAGCAACGACACCACGAGGCTTGAAAATCCGTGAACTTCACGCGTTGGAGCGCCCGGCTCCCCGGTACGCAGCGTCGCGCCGCAGCACGGACGGACCGCGGTTCCGTCCCCGCGGCCCGCGGTGAGTACGCCCGGCGGCCGGACCGGCAGCCCGACGCCACCGACGTCGTCACCGACCCGCCCGGCGCCCAGGAACCGCCGGCGGAATCCGGCCTTCCGGCGCTTGAGCACTTCCCCGTCCGCGGGCTGCTCGACGGGCTGCCCGCGCTCGTCGCCCTCGTCCACGGCCCCGAGCACCGCGTCTCGTACGTCAACGAGGCGTACGAGTCGGCGTTCGGCCCCCGCTCCACGGGTGCCGCGGCCGCAGCGGCCTGCCCCGAACTCGCCGAGCTGGGCCTGCTCCCGCTGCTGGACCAGGTGCTGCGCAGCGGCAAGCCGCGCACGGTGAAGTCCCGTCGGGTCCGGGGCGGCGGTTCGTACACGGTCACGTGCCTGCCCGCCGAGGCTCCCGACCCGCACCGGGAAGGCGAACTCGTCAAGGGCGTGCTCGTCTTCGCCGCCGACGTCACGGCCCACGCCGAGGCCGCCGAGCGGCTGCGCGCCAGCGAGAGCCGTCACCGCGAGGCCGCCGTCACGCTGCAGCGCTCACTCCTCCCGCAGGAGCTCGAACAGCCCGACGACCTGCGGATCGCCGCCGACTACCGCCCGGGCGGCACGGACGCCGCGGTCGGCGGCGACTGGTACGACGTGATCACGCTCGGCGCCGGCCGCACCGCGCTCGTCATCGGCGACGTCATGGGCCGGGGCGTGCGGGCGGCCGCCGTCATGGGCCAGCTGCGCACCGCCGTCCGCGCGTACGCCCGCCTCGACCTGCCCCCGCACGAAGTGCTCCAGCTCCTCGACGGCCTGGCCTCCGAGATCGACCCCAGCCAGATCGCCACCTGCGTGTACGCGGTGCACGACCCGAACGAGGGACGGCTCGTGTACGCGTCCGCCGGCCATCTGCCGATCCTCGTGCGCGATGCCGACGGCACCATCCACCGGGCCGAGGAGCCGACCGGCCCGCCGCTCGGCACCGGCGGCTGGCTGCACTCCTCCGGCACGATCCCGCTGCAGCCGGGCTCCACCGCCGTGCTCTACACGGACGGACTGGTCGAGCGGCGGGGCGAGGACATCGACGAGGGCGTCGCCGCGCTGGAGCGGGCACTGGCCGGAGCGACCGGCACGCCCCAGGTCGTGTGCGACCGGCTGATCCGCTCCCTGGGGGTCACCGCGGACCATGACGATGATGTCGCGGTCCTCGTGCTCCAGCACCCGACCCGCTCGGGCGGCGACGCGGAGCTCTTCCACAACGCCGCGCTGGAGCTGCTCGGCGGTGTGGAGGCGGCGCCCCGTGCGCGCGCGTTCGCGTCGGGGGTGCTGGCCTCGTGGCGGTTCCCGGTGGAGCTGCGCGACCTCGGCGTGCTCGCCGCGAGCGAGCTGGTCGCGAACTCGCTCCAGCACGGCACGCCCCCCATGCGGCTGCGGCTGCGGCGCACCGACCGCCGGCTGATCATCGAGGTCACGGACGGCGACGACCATCTGCCGCGCCGCCGCCGGGCGGAAACGGAGGACGAGGCGGGTCGCGGGATCTCCATCGTCGCGACGATCGCCTCGTCCTGGGGGAGCCGCCGCACTCCGGGCGGCGGCAAAGCGGTGTGGTGCGAGTTCGCCCTGCCCGAACCGCCCGGTTAGCGGCCGGGCGGCCGGCGCCGGGCCCTCACCGTCAGGCGGCGGTCTGGACCCTGCCCTGTTCGGGCGAGTGCCGGGCGACGATCCGCGAGGTGGACGCGAGCGAGGGCTGGTTCTGTACGGCCGTGAGGTTCCGCCCCAGCCGCACGGCCAGCACGCTGATGCCCAGCGAGAAGAGGACGAACGTCACGATGTAAGGACCGTGCAGCGCGGCCCCCATGGGTCCGCCCACCGCCGGACCGACGGCCAGCGCCAGCTGCTTGACCAGCGCGAACGCCGAGTTGTACTGCCCGACCATCGACTCCGGCGCGAGATCGGCGACCAGCGGGGCCACGGTCGGCGACAGCATCGCCTCCCCGAGCCCGAACAGCGCGTACGTCGCGATGAACGCGGCGGTCGCCATCGCCTGGCTGCCGTGCCCGAGCCCCGCGTATCCCGCGACGAGCCAGGCGACGGCCCAGATCAGGCCGACGGCGGCGATCACACGCGAGCGACGGCGGCGCTCCACGAACCGCAGGACGACGAACTGGGCGAGCACGATCACCGCGGTGTTGGCGGCCAGGGCGTAGCCGAGTGCCGCCGGGTCGATCCCCGCGGCCTCGGTGCCGTAGGCCGCGAGCCCCGACTCGAACTGGCCGTAGCAGGCGAAGAAGAGCACGAAGCCGAGCACGCACAGCTGCACCATGGCGCGGTGCCCGAGCAGCGCCCGGATCCCGCCCCTGGCCCTGGCCTCGGTGTTCTCCGGCATCGCGTCGGGGATCGAGGGTGCCTTCGGCATCCGTACGGTCGCCGCGATCACGGCCAGGACGACGAACATCGCCGCCTCGATCGAGAACAGCAGGGTGAAGCTGCCCGGCCGGCTCTTGTCGACGAGCTGTCCGCCGACCAGACCACCGATGCCCAGGCCCAGGTTCTGCAGGAAGAACTGCGTGGCGAACGCCCTCGTCCGGGTGGCCGGGGTGGAGCACCAGACGATCATCGTCGCGAGCGCCGGCTGCATCACGGCCGTGCCGGCGCCCAGCAGCGCCGCGGACAGCACTGCGGCGGGCACGCTGTCGGCCAGGCCCATGGCCAGCGAACCGCCGGAGGCCAGCAGCGCGGCCACGACGAGCACGGGCAGCGGGCCGCGCCGGTCGATGGTCCGCCCGGTGAAGGGGAGCACCACGAGCGCGGCCATGGCGAAGACCGCGAGCACGACACCCGCCGTGCTCGCCCCCAGCTCCCGCACCTGCGCCACATACACATAGAGGTACGGAACGGTGAACCCGAGCCCGAACGCGCTCAGCACGTTCCCTGCCTGGATCCGGCGCATCGCTGCGCCCATCGCCTTGGTCACACTCACCTGCCTCGGTCGGCCAGTCCGGAGGACTGAAGTTTGAAGACTTAGAAACTAAAGTTAGAACCTCAACAGTACACACCGAAGGACTTAGAACCAAACCAGCGGCATGGGATAGTGAGGCGCATGTCCGACACCCCCGAGCAGAGGCCCGGTCGCGCGGCGCGGACCGCGCCGGCATCCGCGACCGCACCGATCGGCGCATCCGACGAAGAGGCCGGCAAGCCGGGGCAGGACTCCGCGGCCGCCCCTTTCTCGTCCTCTCGCCCCTCTCCTTCCTCGTCCGCCGCCTCGGGGGCCTCCCCGAACCCCGGGACGTCGCAGGAGCCGGGCCTCGACGAGCAGATCGCGGCCTACCAGCGCGAATTCCGCGACCTGGACCCTCAGGTGGAGAAGGTCGTCTCGGCCCTGGGCCGGCTCAACCGCCGGATGAACGTGGCGTACGGCCGTCAGGTCGC